>NZ_AVPJ01000016.1 GCF_000768705.1 Knoellia sinensis KCTC 19936 | reverse complement strand
ACCGAGCCTCCACGAAACTCGGGGCGATTCACATGTGCCCCGCATCGGAAAGCAACGCCAACGACCCCGACATCAGCCCCGCGACGAGTTCGACGACGAAGTAGCCGGCGACGAGGTTGAACGCCAACCGCAGCCGCCACCGGTGCGCACCGCCCGCGTGCCCGTGGCCGTGTCCGCCGCTCACCGCTTCATCCGCCCTGAGGCTGTCGCTCCGGAGGCACCATCGGCATCGTGGGCAATGTGCTCCCGGGTCAGATCAAGCAACATCCGCACATGAGCGTCCGCGAGCCGATAGAACACCAACCGACCTTGCCGACGACCAGTGACCACCCCAGAGGCACGCAACATCCGCAACGATTGGGACACCGTCGCCTCCTGGGTTCCCGTCGCCGCGGCAAGATCACAGACGCACAACTCGCCAGCCTCAAGGAGCGCAAACAACAGGCGGGACCGGGTCAGGTCACCGAGCAGCTTGAACAAGCCCGAAGCACGGGCCAATTGTTCGGTCGGCAGCGTCGCATCCAGCACCAGTTGCACCTTGTCCGGATGGACACAGTGGACGGAGCAACCATCGAGACCAACAATCACATCATCTGAGCGCATGATCAGATCATAGGGCAATGCCAGCCGGCTTCCGTCGCCACCAAACGTCAGATGATCGGCTGGTCTGGTCGAATGCTGGTTGGCCCGGGTCCTGCCCGGAGCATTTACCGAGCCGCCGGATGCGAAGCGAGTTACCACCGAGATCGATGAGAGTCGTTGACGCCAACCCACCGCTACTTGGGTCGGGCCAATACTTGCGACGTGATCCGTTGCGCCGCCTCGAAGGGCAGCCAAGCGCACTCATCGAGGTCCGCGATCTTGAGGTACAACTTTCCTGCGTTGGAGCGCCGACACTGTCCCAGCACGATGATCGCGCCCCCAACGAGATCTTCGACGTCACCTTCTCCGACCGCGAGAAGAAACGAATCCACTTGCGGTAGCGGGATTAGAACACTGCACATGCCCGGAGGGCCCACGTTGAGCCATAGCCCGCTGCCAGCAGGCAGGTAGGCCGACACCACGGTCCCCCAGAACCCCGCCCGCCGCCCGTTGTCCAACACTTCGGTCGTGGCGGCGAGGGGCCGAAAGAACCATCGCGTCTTCGCGGATGGAAAGTCCTTGTAGTAGACGACTCTGTCCCAACGCCCGAAGGCAGGAGACCGGAGCAGTTCTCGAAGGATCGGTCGCAATCTCTTGTGGCTGATCGCCGCGCGCGGCCCATCGGGACCATGACCACTGTGGCGGGGTGTTAACCGTCCCGGCTCCGCAGGGGCGTCCGGGTCATGGTGAGCCAGCTGTGACGGCTGCGGCCGGGTGTCGATCAACAGCCGATTGCCCACGTTCGCGAACTCGTCTGAACTCTCGTCCGCACCCCCGTGATCGTCCGCCGGGCCAGGCGTCGCAGCGTCACAGTCAAAGGTGTGCTCGTTCGATCCGAAGCACGCAGCTCTGCCGTCGATGGATCGACTGCGGAAAAAGGCTCGCCCACCGCAACCAGTGCCCAAACACACCAAGGCACGTCGGCGCTGCTCAAGGACCCGCCCGGGCAACTGTGCGAACTCCCCGGCGACATGGTCCCGCCCGTCGATGGTGCACCGTGCACTCTCCATACCGCGACCGTAACCACCGCATCGGACAACGCTCACCCACGCCCCTAGGTACGACATCGCAGGGACGTCGAGTCGACACGGCCACCACCTCGCGCAGACGGCTCATGGGTGTTGTGGCACGGGACCTTCGCGGGTGACCTGCGATGGCACGGTCACGCTGGGCTGTGGTGCCGTCGCTCGTACAGGCGCAGCGCCTCGAGCAGGACAAGACCGCTGGTCCCGACGGCGAGGCTGATCCCGTCATCCGAGGCCACGAAGTGCGCTGCCCCGCCACCGTCGATGCGCGCGACAAAGGTTCGATCTGATCCGAACATGCTGGCCCACACCTTGGTGTGCTGGTACCCGGACAGGCGGCGCCACTCGGCCACCACGATGCGCGCATAGTCCGAGCCGTGTCGAGACACCAGCCAGTCCAGCTTCGGGACCTCGTCCGTCAGGTTGACCTTCCTCCCCAGATCCGCGTACTCCACACCGAGCGCCTCGGCGTCACGCCGGTAACTGGCACCCGCTGTCGCCCGCCGCTCAGCTGCCTGTTCCCGGTACTCACGTCCGTCGGACAACTTGCCGAGCTCTTCCAAGAAGGCGAGCTCCGCCTTGTGATCGAGAACTTCGAAGTGCAGCCCTCGGCGACGGCGGTCATGACTCGTTCGAGGGTCAAGCAGCCAGATCGCCCACAACGCGTTCTCCAGGACCGGTCGGAGCAAGTTGAAGGGGGCATTCGGGCCGAAGCCGATCGCCTGGACCAAACCCAAGAACGCCAGGTGGTTTTCGTGAGCGATCGTCAGCAGCCGATGCGCCGCGATGTACGGACGGTGACCCGCGGGCTGGACCCGATCAACCTGCCGCGCGGCCAAGCTCGTCGAGGCTGCCCCAGAGTCGTCGAGCCCCTGCATGCGGCTATAGGCGTCGGCAATGGACGGCCACAGCTCGTCCGCGCCCTTCCAATCCACGGTCGCAGGCTCAGTCATGAACGCACAGTAGAGGCACCCCTCGAAGCCCTGTTCCCGTCGGTGGATCTCATGTCGATGGGATCAGAATCCTCATCCAGAAGGCTCAGTTTCTTCGATTAGTGCCTGAAAAAGTTCGCCATGATCAGATTCCAACCCCAAATCCCATAGAAAGCTCAGAATCAAGCACCTCCGGACAGTTGTGTCAGGCGGTTTGCTCGCGCAGGTACCTTCCGAAATGGGGCACGGTGAACGCGATCCGCCCGCGCTCACCCGAATAGATGAGCCCCTTCTTCAGCAGAGCATCCCGCGCCGGCGACAACGACTGTGGCTTGCGCCCCAGATGTGCCGCCACGTCGGACGTCGGCACCGACTCGATGTCGTCGAGCTCCTCCACACCGCTCTCGGCGATCGCCACCGCCACATCGGCCATGGCCCGCAGGTACTCACGCTCGCCCGGGGTCGCCCGCTCGAATCGCGACCCGAAGAAGCCGACGGCCAACTCGGCCTCGGCCTCCGGCGCCGCCACCTTCACGTCATCAACCGTCACCGGCGACGAGGGCGCGCGGTCCCACGCAGCCTTGCCGTACGCCTGGATGAAGTACGGGTACCCACCGGTCGAGGCATACATCGCCTCCAACGCCTCCGCCGAGTAGGCCGCACCCTCCTCCTCCGCGGGCACGACCAGGGCCGCGTCCGCAGCCGAACGTGGCAGCCGGTCGATGCGCGAGTAGCGAAACAGCCTCTCGGAGTATGACTTTGACGCCGACAGCACCGCGGGCAGGTGCGGCAGTCCTGCACCCACGACGATCACGGGCAGACCAGATTGCGAGATCTCGTGGCACGCCGCGCACAGTGCCGACACGTCGTCGGGCATGAGGTCCTGCATCTCGTCGATGAAGACCGCGATCCCGCGGCCGGTGTCCGACGCCAAACCACCCACGTCGGTCAACAACTCGACCAGGTCAATCTCGATGTCACCCGAATCCGCGCGCCCCGAAGCGGCCGGCGCGTCGATCCCGGGGTTCCACTTCTCGCGCAGCTTCGTCCCCGCTGGGGCGTCCCGCTGGGCGAAGGCCTTGATGACACCGAGGACGTGCTGCACCTCCTCGTCGCTGGGATGGCCGAGCTCGCGCACCGCCTGGTGCAGCGCCGACGACAGAGGTCGACGCAGCGACTGATCCGGTCGCGCCTCGAGCTTGCCCGTCCCCCACTTCGCGCGAACAGCCGCCGACCGCAACGCATTGAGCAGGACGGTCTTGCCGACTCCGCGCAATCCCGTCAGGACGATCGACCGCTCGGGGCGGCCGCGCCTGACGCGTTCGAGCACGACCTCGAAGGCGTCGAGCTGCTCGTCGCGACCGGCGAGCTCGGGCGGGCGCTGGCCGGCGCCGGGGGCGTAGGGGTTCCGGATCGGGTCCACGATGGCACCGTATCCACAAATCTAGGGCGGACGACATACATCCGAATAAGCGTGTATGCCGTGTCGCGCCAGCGCACCCGGCTGCGGTCAGCGACGACGCTTCTTGAGATAGGCGTGCAGTTCGTCGTACTCAGGGCTGGGTGAATCCGGTAGCGCGCGCGGCCAGGTCGTCGGCGCTCGCACCCTCAGGCAGGACGAACACGAGGCTGACCTTCTCGTCCGCGGCGAGGAAGTCGACGGTCTGCTCCGCGTCGTCCTTCTCGCCGTCGACCTGGAACTCCAGCCGCACAGCGACATTGGCGGCCGTGTCGTCGCCGGCGTTGCGCACCTCCACCCCGACGTGGCTCTGCCCGCCCACCTGGGTGACGCCACTGATCCGCGCTTCCGGCCTCGCCGGGTCGCGATCGCCGACCATCCGACTCACCACGAGAAGCGCCACGACGGCCAGGACAAGGCAGGACACGACGAAGGTCGCCCACTCGGCAGACGTTCGGCCGGACTGCGAGGTCCGTTGTGCGGCAGGCGAATTCATATGGCCAACCTTCCTGCGGCGCCACCGATCGCGGCGGGCAGTGCGAGAACGATGCTCTGGGACAGGAGTTCGGGCCAGGGCAGCAGCGCGCGTTGGAAGAGTGCGAGCAGCACCATTGCCACCGCCAGTGCGACGAGATAGCACACGACCGTCTCCGTGATCGGGTGTTGGAACGGGCCCTCCGAGGCGTGCCGCTCGTCCTGCTTCCCGAACCCGGCAACGAAGACGATCGCGTAGCTGATGAGCAGCGACGCCGCCATCATGGCAAGGAGCCACAGGGGTGTCATGGCGCTCGAGATCATCGGCACCTCGTCCGTCGGGGCGATGGCCAAGGAGATGAACACCGCGCCGACGACCGTGGCCCCGAGATCGGCGACGCTCGCGCTGACCCTCGGTCTGGCATCGCCTTCGCCCCCATCGCCTTCGCCCGCATCACCTTCGCCGTTCCCGTCCTGCTCATCGCCCTCGACCGATGAGCGCTCGCCACCGAGCAGGTGCCGCGCCATGCCGATGCCCAGGCAGAACGGCACCGCCTCGTAGAACGCCTTCCCCAAGGCCGCACCCAACGGCGTGCCCGTGGTGATCTCGCGGATGAGGACGAGCATCACCACGGCAAGGACGAACCCCAGGGCCACGGCTTCGACACTGTCAGCCGCGGCGTCACGCCACCGGACGTCGCGCGAGGGCCGGAACCCCTCGGTCTTGTTCATGACGAACACCGGCACGAACAGCAGCGCGGCGATGAGGAGCAGCACCCACGCCTGAGTCAGGGCACCGGTCCACCACACCTCCATCGTGTAGAGCAGCGGCACCCCGAACAGCAGCCCGCCCGACATGCCGCGCACGAGGTCCAGCGCCTCTGTGCGCCACGGGTTCTCGGCCGCTGCGCTCACATCGCGACCCTATGCCCCCAACCGCCAGCAGGGCCTCCAACGAAAGTGCTTCGATGGGGGTGGAGGTAGTGCCGATGTGCAGTTATTGCGGATGTGCCGACATCACGGTCGTGGGCCGGTTCATGGCCGAGCACGAGGACATCATCAACCACCTGACCGCGCTCCGGAATGCGCCGGACGAGGCGGGCCGGAGCGCTGCCGCCGACGCGATGGCGCATGCGCTCTGGCCGCACACCGACGCCGAGGAGACCGGACTGTTCTCCGTCCTCGCGCGCGACGAACTCTTCACCGACCACATCGCCAGCCTCTGCGCCGAACATGTCGAGATCGGCGAGCGGCTCGCGCAGGTACGCGAGGGAGAGCCGGGCGCGTTCGAGAGCTTCGAGAAGCTCCTGCGCGAGCACATCGACCGCGAGGACAACGGCCTCTTCCCCGCCTCGGCGATCCACCTCAACGGCGACGACTGGGAGGAAGTCGTGTCCCTGACCCCGCCGCGATCGTGACGTATCCCCGAATCTAGGGCGGACGGCATACCAACAAAGATTTTGGTATGCCGTGACGCACCCTCCCGGGTCCGGGAACCTGATCTCGTGAGTGGGCGTCCAACCGGCATGCGACGACGGATGGCGACGGCCCTGCTGGTCCTGGCTGCGGGCGCACTGACCGGTTGCGGCGAGTCGGTGCAGTCGGCGCCGAACCCACAGCGCCCCAGTCCCACCCACCAAGTCGTGGAGCCCGACGCCCTCGTCGCCGGTCGCGGGATGCTCATGCAGAAATCAGCGGATGGTCCGATCGAGTTCTGCACAGGTGCGGTTGCCGAGTCGTACCCACCGCAGTGCGGGGGGCCCAGGATCGTCGGCGACGTCGACTGGAACGTGCTGCAGACTGAGCGGTCCGGCGGAGTGACGTGGACGAACGGCGACGTGTGGGGTGTCGGTCGATTCGACGCGTCGGGCGGTGAGGGCGGGACCTTCACCCTCGATCGACCGCTCAGTCAGCGGCCCCCCGAGGGTCATGTCGCGCCCAGCGCGCAGACGCCGGACTTCCCGCAATTGTGCGACGACCCGTATGCCGGCGGCGGCCGTCCGGGGGCGGGTTCGGCTGAGCAGCAGAATGCGCTGAGCATTCGGCTGGAGGAGGTGGACGGCTACATCGGCTCGTGGGTGTCCGACGGCCAGTCGATGTTCAACGTCCTCGTGACCGGCGACGCCTCACAGGTGCACAAGGAGTTGCGCGCGATCTGGCCCGGTGGGCTGTGCGTCGAGCAGCGTGATGCGGCGACACTGAAGGACGTGCAGGCAGCTCAGGACGCGCTGGCGAAGGCGCTCCCGGGTCTGCTGATGACAGGCGGTCGCGGTGACGGGACCTTGGAGGTCCAGGTGACGTTGCTCGACCGCGCGACCTTGGACAAGGTTCTGGAGACCGTGGAGCCGTGGCTCGAACCCCAAGACCTCAGGATGGCCAGCACCTTCCAGCCGCTGACGGGCTAACCCCGCGCTGAACCGCGGACCTGCCGGGCCGGAAGTGTCGCGATCACAGCACTTCCTGCCCGGTGGGGCGGGGGTCCGGCGAGCCGGAGGTGGGTCAGGGGACCTGAGCCTCGCCGCCGTGGGCGGTCTCCATCTCCTTGCCCGCGGCGTGCCACGCGCGCATGCCGCCGTCGAGGTTGGCGACGTCGTAGCCCTGCTGCTCCAGCCACGGCAACGTGCGCGTCACGCGGCCGCCGCTGCGGCAGGTCACGACGAGCGGCTCGTCGCGGTCGAGGAACGGCGCGAGCTCGTCGACCCGTGCGGGGAGCTCGCTCATCGGGATGTGGACGGCGCCGGGCGCGTGGCCGCGATCCCACTCGTCCTGCTCGCGGATGTCGAGGAACACGGCATCGTCGGACAGGTCGGCGACCTGGACCTGGGGGAACTCACTCATACCCCCGACGCTACGTCACGCGGGGACTATCTCGCGCGTGGGCACTTCTGCGCGGGAGGCGCCAGCGGGTGATCACGAGCGATGCAGATGTTTCCGAGCCGACCACCCAGGGGTGGTGGGCTCACCAACGGGTGGCTCGCTCGAGTCCGGGGTTATTTGAGGAACTTGCTCGTCCGCCGGTCCGCCAAGGGCTTGCCGCCGGTCTGGCAGGTCGCGCAATATTGCAACGACGAGTCCGCGAACGACACCTCGCGCACGACATCACCGCACTCTGGGCACGTCTCACCGGTCCGCCCGTGCACCCTCATCCCGGACCGCTTGGCGTCCTTGAGTTCGGCGGCAGGCTTGCCCGACGCCGCGAGAACGGCAGCGGACAGCGTCTCGCGCAGTGCGGCATACAGGCGTTCGGTCTGTTCGTCGTCGAGCTTCGCAGCCATGGCGAACGGCGAGAGCTTGGCGACGTGGAGGATCTCGTCGGAGTAGGCATTGCCGACACCCGCGATGATGCGCTGGTCGCGCAGGACGCCCTTGATCTGGGCGTTGCGCTCACCGAGTATCTCGCGAAAAGCACTGAGCGAGAACGACTCTGCGAGCGGGTCGGGTCCCAGCGCGGCAAGCCCCGGGACCTCCGACGGGGAAGAGACGATGTATGCCGCGAGCGACTTCTTCGTGCCCGCTTCCGTGAGATCGAACCCAGACCCGTCCGACAACCGCACCCGCAAGGCGATCGGCGACTTGCCCGGACGCAGCCGCGTCGACGACAGCTCGTCGGACCAGCGCAGCCATCCGGCCCGTGCCAGGTGGAAGACCAAATGGGTTCCGCCACAATCGAGGTCGAGGAACTTGCCGTGCCGCGACACCGAGTCGATCGGCGCGCCGACCAACGCGTCCGGCGGCGGGTTGAACGTCTTGAGCACCGAGATGGAGCCGAGTTCGACGCCCGTCACCGCGAGGCCGTCGGTACGCGACCCCAGGAAGTCGACCAGGGCCTGGACCTCGGGCAGCTCGGGCATCCCGTCACACGCCCCACATGTCCGACGCCTCGAGCGCTCGTGCACCAGCCTCGGGATCGGGATCGCTTGCCTCGCCCGCGATGATGGGGGCCACGAGTCGGCGCAGCGCGTATCCGTCTCCTGCGCGCAGCACGGGCGCCGCAATGTCCTCGGTGGGTGCGGGCACGAGGTCGTCGTGGGCGAGGGGAAGACCGTTCTGGAGCACCTGCTCTCCGACGCTGAGCTGCCGGATCGCGATGGCCCGCACGTGGTCAGGTCGACGCGCGGCGAACTCGGTGTAGATCTTGGGGTCGTTCTGACCATCGTCCCCGACGAGCAGCCACTTCACGTGCGGAAGTTCGCGGGCCAGTCGCGCGAGCGCCGACCGCTTGTGGTCCTGCCCGGACCGGAACCAGCCCGTGTGCGTCGGGCCCCAGTCGGTGAGCAACATGGGGCCAGGCGGGTAGCCGTTGCGGCGCAGGAACCGCGTCAGCGACGGGGCGGTGTTCCACGCCCCGGTCGAGAGATAGATGACCGGCATGCCCGGGTGCGAGTCGGTGAGGTGGCGATAGAACGTCGCCATGCCCGACACCGGCCTGCGTGTGCCCTCGGCCTTGACGAAGGTGTTCCACGCCGCGATGGCCGGCCGTGGGAGCGACGTCGAGAGCACCGTGTCGTCGATGTCGCTCACGAGGCCGAGCGTCTGCCGCGTGCCGATGATGAGGACCGTGGCCTTGCGAGGTCGCGCCAACGGCGTCTCGATCTCGACCTGGTGCCAGCCCGGTCCGAGGCCGTGCCCGTGGATCGTGATGTCGATGAGCCCTGACCGGTCCGTGCGGCCGTCGACCTCACGGTCGCCGATGCGGATCGTCACGGGGACGTCGATCGCGGGTGCGGTGATGAACGCACGCCAGCCGCGGGTCTCGTCGTCGGCCGACTTCAGCGACTGCACGGTGCCAGCAGCGTCACCCGACGCCTGGCGCATGGGCTCGCGCGACATGAGCACCCGTGCGAGCACCCGCACGAACCCGTGACTGCCGTAGCCCGTGTGCGGCACGATCTTGGTGCCCCAGCCACGTTCGCGCAGCGTGTCGCTCTTGCGCCGGTTCCACACGTCCTCCATGAGGGCGGCGAGGTGCGGGCGGGCCATGCACCGACTCTAGTGCGATCGACCTGGTCTCTTGCGAGCACCACGGCGGCAGCCTTCGACAACCGGGCACCACCTGCGAGGATGCGTGCCGTGAGCGACGACTACGTCATCGACGCCTTCGGCGCCCGCTGGAGCCTGGAGGCGGGTGACCTCGACCCCGCCGAGCGCGACCGCCTGCACGTGCTGTGGGAGGCGTGCCGCGTCCCGGGCGCTCGGTCCGATGACGATGGCGTCGAACCCTTCGAGGTCCGCCATGCCGATCCGTATGCCGTGTCGCGCGCCATCACGTTGGCGTCCATCAAGCGCCGCATGGGTGAGGCTGTGCTGCTCCACGCCGCTGGCTTCAGCGACGGCGACGGCGACGGGGACGGCGAGAACACCAGGGCCATCGCCTTCGTCGGCCCGTCGGGGACGGGGAAGTCGACGGCCGCACGCACCCTGGGGCAGCACTTCGGCTACCTCAGCGACGAGACCGTCGCCATCGAGTCGGACGACCGGATCTCGCCCTATCCCAAGCCCGTCTCGACGATCGTCGACCCCGGGGCGAGGTGGGAGAAGGAAGAGCACAGCCCGACCGAACTCGGTCTGCGGGAGGCGGGCGGGACGGCATACCTCCATGCAGTTGTCGTCCTCGATCGCGACCCACGACACGAGGTGCCTGAGCTGACCGAGCTGCCACTCGTCGACGCCGTGCTGGCCGTGACGAAGGAGAGTTCGTCCCTGCCGCTGCTCGAGCGCCCGATGCAGCGGATCGCGCAGGTCGTGAGCGCCGGAGGCGGTCCGTATGTGTTGCGCTACAGCGAGATTGGCGAGTGTGTCGACCTCGTCCGGTCGCTCTTCGACCGCGAGGGAGGCGCGACCAGCGAGCGCGCGGAATGGGCCACGACGGAGGGGACGACAGGCGCGCCGCCCCCGAGCCCGGGGTCGAGCGAATTCGGGGCTGATCCCCTCGATGCTGCGATGGTCGTCGAGCGGGCGCCCTGGCGGGATGCCCTGCACGGCGAGGGCGGCAGCATCGTCCTGATCGGCAGTGACCTGCTGCGGCTGGGGCCCGTGGGAGAAGTCGTGTGGCAACAGGCGGCAGATCCGGTGAGGGTCGGTGAGGTGCGAGCGGCCGTCGTCGAGGCGCTCGGTGACCACCCGGATGCGACGCGGATCGTCGACGACGGCATCCGTTCGATGGTCGAGTCAGGAGTCCTGCGCGTCACGTCGCCTCACGGCTGAGCCCGGGGTCTGAGACGGGCAGACGCTCGTCGACAACGCGTCACCCAGTGTTCACCACAGCGTCCGAAGTTCGGCCCGAAGGCTCCCTAGCGTCGCTCGCGGTGTGGTCGTGTCTGCTGCTGCACCGCCGACCCTCTCGCCCCTGACGAAGGACCGACGTGACCGCTCCCATCCGCATGCTTCCGTTGTTCACCCGCTCGCACGAGGGTGGCCGCAGCTCCATGACGTGCCACTACCGCTGTGGCGACGCCTGCGACCAGCCGGTGCCCAACACCTCCGACAACGAGTACTTCGGCGACCTCGTCGCCGCCGGCGTTTCGCGCCGCGCCGCCCTGCGCGCCGGTGGTGCGGGTGCCGCTCTGGTCGGCCTGACGGCGTGGAGTATGCCGTCCGCCGCGGCTGCCGCTCCCGCCGCACCGGCCGGCGTCGTCCCGGCCAAGGGCCCCAAGTCGGCCCTCGGCTTCACCGGCATCGCCCCGACTCCGGCCACGACCGACGCCGTCGTCGTGCCCGAGGGCTTCGCGTGGGCGCCAGTCATCTCGTGGGGTGACCCGCTGTTCAAGAACACGCCGGCCTTCGACTTCGACAACCAGACCGCTGCCGCGCAGCGCGAGCAGGCCGGCTACAACGCCGACTACGTCCAGTTCATCCAGGGCGGCGCCGGCAACCGGGGCGCGCACCAGGGCCTCGTCGCCTTCAACAACGAATACACCAACGACGAGCTGATGTTCCGCGGCGTCGCCTCCTCGGCCGACCTCACCGACGAGCAGCTCCGCATCGTCCAGGCCGCCCACGGCCTGACCATCACCGAGGTCGCCCGCCGCAACGCCGACAGCCCGTGGCGCTGGGTCCAGGGCGGCGAGCGCAACCGTCGCATCCACACCGACACCCCGTTCGCCATGTCGGGCCCGGCGGCCGGTTCGGTCCACCTCCGCACGTCGGACGACCCCAAGGGCGAGCGCATCCTCGGCACGCTCAACAACTGCGCCGGCGGCGAGACGCCGTGGGGCACGGTTCTGTCCGGTGAGGAGAACTTCAACCAGTACTTCAACGCCACGGGCGCCCCGGACCCCCAGGGTCGCCTCAAGCGCTACGGCATCACGTCGGCCGGGCGCGGCTGGGAGCGCATCCAGGACCGCTTCTCCGTCGTCAAGGAGCCCAACGAGGTCAACCGCTTCGGGTGGATCGTCGAGGTCGACCCGGATGACCCGACCTCCACGCCGGTCAAGCACACGGCCCTCGGTCGCTTCAAGCACGAGGGTGCGAGCGTGGCGCTGACCGCGGACGGGCGCGTCGCGGCATACATGGGTGACGACGAGCGGTTCGACTACATCTACAAGTTCGTCTCGAAGGGCAGGTACAAGGAGGGCGACAAGAAGCACAACATGACCCTCCTGGCCGAGGGCGATCTCTATGTCGCCCGTCTGTCGGGGGACGGTGCGGCTGATGGTGAGTATGACGGGACCGGTCAGTGGCTGCCGCTCGTCGTCGACGGTGTCTCGAAGGTTCCCGGCTTCTCGGTCGAGGAGGTCCTCATCTGGACGCGCCTCGCCGCCGATGTCGTGGGCCCCACGAAGATGGACCGTCCCGAGGACGTCCAGCCGAACCCGGTCAACGGCCGCATCTACGCAGCGATGACGAACAACTCGTCGCGCACACCCGCCCAGATCGACGAGGCGAACCCGCGCGCGAGCAACAAGCACGGACACGTCACCGAGTTCACGGAGGCGGGCGGTGACCACGCCGCGCTGACGTTCACCTGGAAGATCGTCCTCGTCGCCGGCAACCCCAGCGACCCGCAGACGTACTTCAACGGCTATGACAAGTCCGAGGTCAGCCCCATCAGCTGCCCCGACAACGTCGCCTTCGACAAGGCCGGCAACCTGTGGATCTCCACGGACGGCATGCCCGGGCAGCTCAACTACTGCGACGCGCTCTATGTCATGCCGCTCGAAGGCGCCGACAAGGGCAAGTTGCAGCAGTTCCTCTCGGTGCCGGTGGGTGCCGAGACGTGTGGCCCGGTGATCATCAACGAGGACTCGGTCCTCGTCGCCGTGCAGCACCCGGGCGAGGTCAACGGGGCGACGCCGGAGAATGTGGTGTCGCACTTCCCGTACCGCGGCGACGGCCAGCCCCGCCCCTCCGTGATCCACGCCTACCGCCGCCACGGCCGCTGATCGACTTCTTGCCCCGCTGGGACGGGCGAGCGCCAGCGAGCCGGTCCCACCGGGGCAAGAAGTCGGGCCTTGCCAGGGGGCTGTCGGTTGTCGGTGGACAGGTCTAGCGTCGGAGACATGGCTACGACACTGAATCCCTACATCCAGTTCCAGGACAACGCCCGCGAGGCCATGGAGTTCTACCAGTCCGTCTTCGGGGGCGAGCTCAACGTCTCCACGTTCGGTGAGTACGGCGACCCCGGCGAGGCCAGCGCCGACGGCGTCATGCACGCCGGCCTCAGGACGCCCGGCGGCCTCACCCTGATGGCCGCCGACACCCCTCCCGGGATGCCGCGCCTGGAAGGTTCGTCCATCACGATCAGCCTCTCGGGCGACGACGCGGACGAGCTTCGCGGCTACTGGGACAAGCTCTCCGACGGTGGCCGGGTGGACGTCCCCCTCGAGAAGCAGATGTGGGGCGACGAGTTCGGCATGTGTGCCGACAAGTTCGGCATCGGCTGGATGGTCAACATTGCGGGCGACCAGGCGGCCGGTCAGCCTTCGGCGGAGTGAGCGAGCGAGTTCTCCTCACCCTCGCGGACGTCACGTGGCCGGTGCGCACCGAGCGACTGCTCCTGCGCCCGGCCACCGTCGCCGATCTCAAGGTCGTGTGGTCGCAGTGGCGTCGACGTGAGGACGTCGCGCAGTTCATGACGAACCCGACCCGTGAACTCGACGCCTATCTCGAGCGGCTCGGCCCGCCCGAGAAGCTCGCGACGGTCCTGGTCGTCGAACTGCACGACAGGTCCGCTCCTGAGGGGCGACTCATCATGGATCTGCATGTGCGGGTGCTCGACTCCTATGCGCAGACCGACGTCGAGGAGGGGGCTCGTGGGACGCGAGCCAACCTCGGGTGGTCGATGGACCCGACGGTGCACGGGCGCGGGCTTGAGACCGAAGCACTGCGGGCTGCGCTCGGCATCTGCTTCGACGTGCTCGGGCTCCACCGCGTCGAGGCCGACTGCTTCGCTGCAAACGAACCGTCCTGGCGACTCATGGAGCGTGTCGGCATGACCCGCGAATCGCACCAACGTGCCGATGCGCTGCATCGTGAGCTCGGGTGGGTCGACCGCTACGCCTACGCGATGCTCGACTCCGACTGGGAGGCCGTGCCCCATGCCTGAAGCCTCCGACCCAACCCAGCCCGTCCCGAACTCACCGAATTCCTCCGTTGGGGACACCGATTCGGAACTTTCTCGTATGCCGTTGGCTCGCCTTGTCGACGCGGCTGCGGCCCTCGCGGCCACCCGGTCACGGACGGCGAAAACGGAAGTGGTGGCGTCGGTGCTGCGGGACCTGCGCCCGGACGAAGCCGAGGCTGCCGTGGGACTTCTCCTCGGGCGACTGCGACAGGGATCGATCGGACTGGGCTACCGGACGGTGCTGGCCGCCCGGAAGTCAGCCGCACCAGCCGACACGGCGGCATTGACGATCGGCGACGTCGACTCGGTGCTCGATGAGATCGCAGGGCTGGGCGGCTCGGGATCAACCGGTGCCCGCAACACAGCACTCGTGGAGTTGTTCGGGCAGGCGACGGCGACGGAGCTGGACTACCTGGTGCGAGCCTTCACCGGGGAGATGCGGACGGGAGCCCTCGAGGGAGTGCTCACCGACGGGCTGGCGCGAGCGGTGGACCTGCCGCTGACGGAGGTCCGACGCGCTGTGATGCTCAGCGGATCGTTGGCAGGGACGGTGGGGCTGGCCCTCGAGTCGCCGGAGTCTCTCGCGGACGTCGGGTTGGCGGTGCTCACTCCCGTACAGCCCATGTTGGCCTCGACCGCTGCGGACGTCGGTGCTGCGCTGGCCGTCACCGGTGAGGCATCCGTGGAGCACAAGCTCGATGGCGCGCGGATTCAGGTGCACCGCAGCGGTTCTGACGTCCGCGTCTTCACGAGGTCCCTCGCAGACATCACCCCGCGCGTGCCGGAGATCGTCGAAGTGGCGCTGTCCCTACCTGTCGACTCGGTGATCCTCGACGGCGAAACCCTCATGCTCGACGACGACGGTGGGCCGCGCCCGTTCCAGGACACCATGAGCAGATTCGGCGCTGACCAGTCACGTGAGCAGGTGCTCGCGCCCCGGTTCTTCGACGCCCTGCACCTCGACGGGGAGGACCTCATCGACCGGCCACTGTCGGAACGGTTGGCGGTGCTGGAACGGATCGCGCCGGCATACCGGATCGCTGGAGAAGTAACCACGGATCCCGTTGTCGCGGAACGAATCTCGCGCGAAGCACTGGCGGTCGGTCACGAGGGCGTCATGATCAAGGCAGTCGACTCGACCTATGCGGCCGGGCGGCGCGGCAAGCACTGGGTCAAGGTCAAGCCGGTGCACACCTACGACCTCGTCGTACTCGGAGTCGAGCGCGGGTCGGGGAGGCGCCAAGGGTGGCTGTCCAACCTCCACCTCGGCGCGCGCGACCCCGAGGGCGAGTTCGGTCCGGCGGGCGGGTTCGTCATGGTCGGCAAGACGTTCAAGGGGCTCACGGACGAGTTGCTGCAGTGGCAGACGGAGACGTTCCCGGACTATGGCGTCGACGACAACGGGTGGGCGCTGATGATGCGGCCCGAGATCGTCGTGGAGATCGCGATCGACGGGGTCCAGCGAAGCTCGCGCTATCCCGGAGGCGTCGCACTGCGGTTCGCCCGGGTCAAGCGCTACCGCGTGGACGGTGCACCTGGCAGCGGTGGCCCAGCAGGATCGAAGCGAGCGGCCGAGGCCGACACCATCCAGACCCTCCGTGCCCTGCTCCGGACCTAGCTCGCCACCTTGTTCACGCCCGGCACGGGGCTCATCAGCGACAATCCATGGGTGAGCGAGGGTGACAGGTCGGCGGCGCATACGGGGTGGGTCCCAATGGGTGATCCCGAACGTCGCCGCAGAGACGAGGAGCCCATCGGCTACGACGGGCTGTGGAGTGCCGCTGCGCTGTACGGCGGCCTGTGGGGTCTGGGCGTCTTTGTCCTTCTCACTGCCCTGATGGGCATCGACTATTTCGAGGTTCGGGGCGTACCGACCGAGCGCATCACGATCGTCTCGATCGAATCCTCCGGCACGATGGAGTCGTGTGGCGCGAAGTCGCTCTGGAATGACACGCCTGGCGAGCGCACTACCTATCGGTCGGCCAATCCGCCTCCCGGGATGGCTGCCGAATTCGCGATCACTCACTGCCCATGGCCGGAGGACAAGGTTGGCGATGTCACGACTGCCCGGCGGACCGGCGCGGGGACATCCTTCGACGACTTCTACCCCGGACCCATCGAGACGGTCGGGCAGTGGCTTGGCATGGCTGCTCTCGGCGGGCTCATGACGACCGCCGTGATGGTTGTCGTCGGCCTGATGAAGGGCTGGTGGGAGGTGCGGGATGCGCGCCGTGATCAGGAGCGACGCCGCAGCCGCAGAGGCAACATCACGGCCTGATTGTGCTTCAGCGACGTTCAGACTCCCATTTCGGCCTCAGAGTGTCGCTGTTTCGCAATGAGACCCAGCGTCAGGGGGTGGGGAGGCCGAGGACGCCCGCCGGGGTGGTGGTCGCGGCGGTGAGGACGTCGGCCTCGGAAAGCCCAGCCACGTCGATCGCCCAGCGCACGCAGTCCGCGAGGGTCGACGTCGATCCGGCGATCGATCCACGCCCCGAGCCTCCGTCGGCCAGTCGGGCGACGCCCGCCGCGACCTCGACCTCGAGCGTGCCGATCGTGTAGGAGCCGTCACCCAGACCCGTCGCCGCCATGGCATCAGAGACGAGCGCGATCTGACCGGGCCCCACGGTTTCGAACACCATCCGCACCACATCGGGAGCAAGGTGCACGCCGTCGGCGATGAGCTCGACGATGCAATCACCGCGCGCCGCGGAGGCGAGCGCCGCCGCAACGGGACCGCCGGAGCGGTGATGGAAGGCCGGCATACCGTTGAAGAGATGCGTCACGAGCGGCGGGCGACCACACGCATCGGCGATCGCTCCCAGCGTCGCGGCGACCACGTCCGCAGCGGCATCCGTGTGGCCAACAGCGGGGAGTATGCCGTGGCGCGCCAAGGCGTTGACGAGGCCCTCCGAGCCGGGCCGTTCCGGTGCAAAGGTCCACTGCACCAACGCTTCTGGGACCCCGGCCTCGGCGCACGTCGCGACGAGCGATTCGACCAGACGAAGGTCCGGGTCGGTCAGGACCGACGGGTCATGCGCGCCGCGGCGCTCGTTCGACAGGAACGGACCCTCGAGGTGGATCCCGGCCAGTTCGCCCCGGGCCACGAGGGGCGCGAGCGTCGCGACCTGCGCGACGAGCGTGTCGGGAGTGCCCGACACCAGGGACCCGACGAGGGAGCCGATGCCGGCGGCACGATGGTGGGCGGCGGCCGCCGACGAGCCAGCCGTGTCCCCGCCGAACTCATGGCCCAAGGCACCGTGACAGTGCAGGTCGACGAGGTCAGCGGGAGCGGCCGGGGTGCTCATTCCGTGGCCAGCGCCTTCTCGATGTCGCCCTTGAGGGACTCGGGAAGCGTGGTCGGTGCGTAGCGGTCGATGACGGCGCCATCGCGGCCGACGAGGAACTTCGTGAAGTTCCACTTGATCTTGTCGCCCAGCAGTCCGCCCTTCTCCTCGCGAAGCCACTGGAAGAGCGGGTGGGCGTTGTCGCCGTTGACGTCGATCTTCTCGAACATCGGGAAGCTCACGCCGTAGTTGCGCTGGCAGAACGCGCCAATCTCCTCGGCGGTGCCGGGCTCCTGGGCGCCGAACTGGTTGCACGGGAAGCCGAGCACGACGAGCCCCTGGTCCTGGTACTCCTGCCACAGCTTCTCGAGGCCCTCGAACTGCGGGGTCAGACCACACTCGGACGCGGTGTTGACGACGAGAACGACCTGGCCGGCATACGTGGAAAGGTCCTGTGGGTCGCCCGCGAGACTGGTCGCGGAGAAGTCGGACAGGGTCTTTTCACGAGTCGTCTCAGTCATGCACCGACCCTAGCCGCCAGCGCGATTCGACTTTGTGCCCGAATGGGACACGCTCCTCGGCCGAAGGCCTCCCCTGCCTGTCCCATTGGGGCACGAAGTCGCCCATGGGGTCAGACGCAGTGGACCGTGATGCCGGCCGCCCTCAGCTCGGCGACCCGCGGGTCTGCGTCGACCGCGGTGGTCACGAGTGTGCTGACCTGCTCGGCGTCGCAGATGATCGTGAACGCGCGCTCCCCGAGCTTGGCCTCGGCCGCGACGACGATGACCTCGCGCGCCCGCTCGACCATGAGTCGTGAGACGGCGGCTTCGTCCTCGTGCTCACACGTGGCGCCTTCGGCGGCGGACAGGCCGTTCACGCCGAGGATGGCGACGTCGAGCCAGAGTTGGCTGAGGCCCGCGATGGCGAGGGGGCCGGTGACCTCGTAGGACTCGGGTCGCGGAATTCCACCGAGGCTGACGCAACGGACGTGCGGGCGCAGGACGGCCTCGACCGCGATGTTGAGCGCGCTGGTGACGAGGGTGAACTCTCGCGGCGACACATCCTCGCGGGCGGCGAGCGTGCGCGCGACTGCCGTCGTGGTCGTCCCGCCGTTCATGCCGACGACGGCGCCGGGCGCGACGAGCTCGGACGTGGCCCGGGCGATGCGCTCGAGGTCGGAGTCCTTCTGGCTCGCGCGATAGCGGTAGGGCAACTCGTAGGCCACCGACGTCGCCACGACACCGCCATGGTTGCGCGTGACGAGCTGGCGCCGGGTGAGCTCCGAGAAGTCCCGTCGGATGGTGGCCTCAGAGACGCCGAGCCGTTCGGCTGCAGCGGACACGCTGAGCCGCCCCTCGGTCGCCAGGAGGTCGAGGATGGCCGACAGCCGCGAGGCCCGATGGCGATGGCCGTCGGGGGCGACGTCGAGGCGTTCGGTCATGTCGGTGACTGTATCGCTCAGGTTCACGCAGCGCACGCGTCACTTGTTGCGCGAGTATGCACGTTTGGAGATACTGTCAATCACCTTCACGCACCTCGCCATCATGTGATCAAGGACCCGACCATGACCTTCCTCGCGCAGGAGATCGCCACCCAACCCGACGACTGGGCCGCCGTCGTGGCCCACCTCCCGGAGGTTGCGCACCTTCTGCCGGCTCCCGGGGAACGTGTCGCGACGATCGGATGCGGCACGTCGTGGTTCATGGGCCAGGCGTATGCCGTCCTGCGCGAGTCCCTGGGACAGGGCGTCACCGACGCTTTCGCCGCGTCCGAGCACCACCTGGCGCGGGGCTACGACCGCGTGGTCGTCATCACCCGCTCGGGCACGACGACCGAGGTCATCGAGGTTGTCGAGGAGCTGCGCGCAGCCGGGACGCCGCACGTCGCGATCGTCGCCACGGCAGGGACTCCGGCTGCGGAGAACGCCGAGTCCACGATCCTCCTCCCCGAGGTCGACGAGCAGTCCGTCGTGCAGACCCGGTTCGCCACGACCGTCCTTGCCCTTTTGCGGGCCTCACTCGGGGAGTCGCTCGACCAGGCGATCAGCGACGCGCGCGAGGTGCTTGCGGAAGGCGAGCGGACGGCATATGAGACGCTTCTCGACGTCGAGCAGGTGACGTTCCTCGGACGAGGCTGGACCGTGGGGCTCGCCCACGAGGCGGCTCTCAAGCTGCGGGAGTCGGTGCAGTTCTGGGCCGAGTCGTATCCCGCGATGGAGTACCGCCACGGCCCGATCAGCATCGCGGCTCCCGGGCGCGCGACGTGGGCCCTGGGCCAGGTGCCGGAGGGGCTGGCGGACGACGTGCGCGCCACCGGAGGGCACTTCGAGCACCGCGACCTCGACCCCATGGCCGAGCTGGTGCGGGTGCATCGCTACTGCCTGGTGCGCGCGCTCGCCGCGGGGATCAACCCGGATGAGCCGCGCAACCTGACCCGCTCGATCATTCTCGACGACGCCAGCTGATGGGGCTTTCGCCCCTCGCTCCGGTCCTGGCCGAGGCGCGCTCGCGTGGCGGGGCCGTGGGCGCGTTCAACGTCATACAGATCGAACATGCCGAGGCGTATGCCGTTGCAGCAGAACGCTGTTCACTTCCCGTCGTGATGCAGATCAGTGAGAACTGCGTCCGCTATCACGGGTCGCTGCGGCCCATCGCGGCTGCGACGTTGGCGATCGCCGAGTCGTGTTCGGTGCCGGTCGTCGTGCACCTGGACCACGCCGAGTCGCTTGACCTGGTCGACGAGGCGGTGGGGCTGGGACTGACGTCGGTGATGTTCGACGGGTCGAAGCTGCCCGACGACGCGAACCGCGCTGCGACCCGACGCGTGGTGGAGCAGTGTCACGCCGCGGGGATCTCGGTCGAGGCCGAGCTCGGTGAGGTGGGCGGCAAGGACGGCGTGCACGCGGCGGGGGTGCGGACCGACCCCGGGGACGCGGCGCTCTTTGTCGCGGAGACGGGAGTCGATGCGCTGGCCGTGGCGGTGGGGTCGTCGCACGCGATGACCGAACGTGTGGCCGTGCTGGACACTGGTCTTATCGCGGCGATCGCGGCGGAGGTGCCGGTGCCGCTCGTGCTGCACGGGTCGAGCGGGGTGCCGGACGAGGGGCTCGTGGCCGCGGTGCGGGCGGGGATGACGAAGGTCAACATTGCGACGCACCTCAACCAGGTGTGGACCGAGGCGATGGTGGCGCGGCTCGACGCGTCTGCGACGGTGGACACGCGGAAGTACCTCGGCGCGGCGCGCGACGCCGTCGCCGACGAGGCCGAACGCCTCCTCCGCCTCCTCGCCCGTCCCTAACTCACCCAATTGGACGGCTCCGTACCGAACTCACCCAAATAGGACGGCTCCGCACCGAACTCACCCAATTGGACGGCTCCGTACCGAACTCACCCAATTGGACGCTTGGGTACAGCAGACACCCACCGGCCCGTACCGAACCGTCCAATTGGGTGAGTTCCGCACGACGGGTCGGCGTCAGGCGTGCTCGATGACCTCGACGTCGTCGAGGAGGGAGTCGACGTCGGCGCGGTCGATCACGCCGGCAACCATCTGTCGCACGGCGGCAGCCGACCAGGCGACACCGACCCGCAGCACCTCCGGCCAGTCGACCTCGTCGCGCGGCGTTCCGTCGAGTCCGGCCGAGATCGCGGCCGTGAGGGCGTCGCCCGCGCCGGTCGCGTTGCCCGCCGCTCGGGTGCGGGGACGCGCCTCGAAGTGCCGACCGGACGATGTGAGGAGGACGAGCCCGTCCGCACCCTTGGAGATCAGCGCGGCCCAGGCCCCAGCAGCGAGAAGCGCGCGCGCAGCCTCAGTCGGCTCCTCGATGCCGGTCATCGCCGCAGCCTCGGACGCATTGGGTTTCACGAGGGCCGGGACGATCCGCAGCACCTCATTGACCCACTGGCCACGGCCATCCACGACGACTTCAGCCCCTGCATCCGCAGCGGTGCGGCACAACCGAACCAGGGTGTCGTCCGGAGTCTGGGGCGGCAGGCTCCCCGAGACGGTGAACACGTCCCCCGGGCTGAGGGTTGCGGCCACGATGTCCGTGAGCTCGTCCCAGACCTCGGCAGGCTGCGGGTTGCCCTGTTCGTTGAGCACCGTCGCCTCGCCGTCCGCCCCGAAGACCGCCACCGACCGGCGAGTCGCGACAGGCGTGTCGACGAGTCGGAGTCGCAGGCCACGCTGAGCCGCATCCTCGACGAAGAACTCACGCTGCCGATCCCCGAGGGGCGCGAGGGCCACGTGGTCGATGCCCATGCAGGCCAGGACCCCGGCGACGTTGAGACCCTTGCCTCCCGCATGGGTTCCGGTGACCGAGACGCGATGGGTCTCGCCCACGAGAAGGCGCGGCACGGCATACGTGATGTCGAGAGCCGGATTGGGGGTGAGGGTGAGGATCACGTGAGGGTCTCCAGGGCGAGAAGGGATGCTCCAAGTGCCGCGGCACGGTCACCGAGTGCTGCGTGAGTCACGGTGATGCGCTCGTGGCCCAAGGCGCCAACGAGCCTGTCGCGCAACGGATCCAGCAGGACGCCGCCCGCCAGGGCCAGCCCGCCACCGACCAGGAGGACGCGCGTCCCGGCTGCCGCGCACACCGGCGCGATGACCCGAACGAGTGCATCGATCGCGCCCTCCCAGATCCGGATCGCCTCGGCGTCTCCGGCAGCAACGGCCCGACTCACCGCTTCGGCATCACCCTCGCGCCCCAGCTCCCGCCACGCGCGCCCCAGAGCCCCGGCGCTCGCCACCGCCTCGAGGCACCCTCGCCGACCACAGCCACAGACCGGCCCCTCGGGAGCCACGGTCACGTGACCGATCTCGCCGGTCCACTCCGTGCCGGCGACCACCCGCCCGGAGGTGAGGAGCGCACCAGCGATGCCCGTCCCCAGGGCGACGAACAACGCGTCCGGGACCCCGAGCGCCGCACCGAGCCGGTGTTCGGCCAGCAGTCCGGCCCGGACGTCGTGACCCACGGCGACCGGAACGTCGAACCGAGCCTCGAGCCGCTCCCGCAGTGGGAGATCGCGCCAGCCGAGGTTGGCCGACCACGCCGCCACCCCGGTGGCCTCCTCGACGAGACCGGGGACGACCGCCCCGACAGCTGTAAGCATGCCGTCAAGGCCTTCGTCCACTGCACGATCGAGCAGCGTGGACACCGTCTCGGAGATGACGTCGACGACCCGTTCGCCGGGCTGGGTAGGCGTGGGAGCGGTGTGCGCCAACACGATTGAGCCATCGGCGTCGCTGAGCACGGACTTGACCCGGGTCCCCCCGACGTCGACTCCCGCCACCAGCCTCATCGCCACGCTGGCCAGTCTAGGGTTCGGGCACACGGCCCCGATTGAGGGGAATCGGCCCTCAGCCCCTAGACTCGACTTCAGCGGTCCGCACTGTTCTGCCTCGGACCTGCTTCTTCTTTTCTCACTGTCGATGCCATTGCGCCGCGACCGAGAGACACGAAGCCGCCAACACTGACGTTGCGCCAGGCCTCGCGAGACTCGGAACGCGCCGGGCAGAACCGACTGCATCAGAAACTCTCTGGAGTACTCCTTCGTGTCCACTGACACCCTCACCCCTGCCCCGACGACGTCCCGCGACACCGCGGGCTTCGCCCGGCTGGGCGTTCCCGAGTCGCTCGTCCGCGTCCTCGCGGACCGCGACATCACCTCTCCCACGCCGATTCAGGCCGCGACGCTCCCTGACAGCCTCGCCGGTCGGGACGTGCTCGGCCGGGGCCGCACCGGCTCCGGCAAGACCTACGCGTTCCTCCTGCCGGTGCTCGCGCGCCTCGCGGCGGACGGCGGTCGTCGACGCCAGTCGAAGCGCCCCCGCGCCCTCATTCTCGCGCCGACGCGCGAACTAGCGACCCAGATCGACGACGCACTGGCGCCGCTCGCGAAGCCACTCGGCCTCACATCCAAGACGGTCTTCGGTGGCGTCGGCCAGAACCCCCAGGTCCAGGCGATCGCCCGCGGTGTCGACGTCGTCGTGGCCTGCCCCGGTCGCCTCGAGGACCTCATCGGTCAGGGCCACGTGAACCTCGACTCCGTCGAAATCACCGTGCTCGACGAGGCCGACCACATGGCCGACCTCGGCTTTCTCCCGGGCGTGAAGCGCATCATGGACCGTACGCCGGGTGACGGTCAGCGCATGCTCTTCTCGGCCACGCTCGACGCCGGGATCAACACGCTCGTCAAGCGTTACCTCACGTCGCCCGTCACGCACGAGGCCGACTCGGCGCAGTCACCGGTCGCCACGATGAGCCACCACGTCCTGCACGTCACGGCCGACGCCCACCTGCCCGTGCTGGTCGACCTCACCGCCGCTCCCGGTCGCAAGGTCGTCTTCACGCGCACCAAGCACCGCGCCAAGAAGCTCGCCCGCCAGCTCAACGCCGAGGGCATCCCGGCCGTCGAGCTCCACGGCAACCTCAGCCAGAACGCCCGCACCCGCACCATGGACGCGTTCCACTCGGGCACGGCGCACACGCTCGTCGCGACCGACATCGCCGCTCGCGGCATCCACGTCGACGACGTCGGCCTCGTCATCCACGCCGACCCGCCGGTCGAGCACAAGGCCTACCTCCACCGCTCCGGCCGCACCGCCCGCGCGGGCAACTCCGGCACGGTCGTCACGCTGATGATGGACGACCAGATCCGCGACGTCCGCGACCTCACCCGCAAGGCCGGGATCAAGCCGACGACGACCAAGGTCAACCCGTCCCACCCGCTCCTGACCGAGCTAGCGCCGGGTGAGCGCACCTTCCCCGGTCCGTTCGTCGTGCCGGGCGCGGCTCCCCAGGGTGGGGGCCAGCGCGGCGGTGGGCAGCGTTCCGGCGGCGGTCAGCGTTCGGGTGGTGGACAGCGTTCCGGCGGTGGACAGCGTTCGGGTGGTCAGCGCCAGTCCGGCGGCCAGCGTTCGGGTGGTGGACAGCGTTCCGGCGGTGGCCAGCCCGAGGGTCAGCGCAGCGGCGGCCCCCGTCGCTCCGGCGGCCAGTCGGGCGGGCAGCGACGCAGCGGCGGGGCGGCGGCGTTCTCGTCGCAGTCGCGCGCCGGTCGCCGAGGCTGACAAACCCTTCACAACGATCCGGTATGCCGGCCGCGCAGCTCGTGCGGCCGGCATACCGGATCGCCTTTGTGTGCGTCCCCACCCGAGGAATTCGGTGAGTTCGGTACGTCAGGTGGCCCGGTTCGTCCGTGCCCCAACCGTCCAAATTGGGTGAGTTCGGGCCTGCAGGCGACTCAGGCGGGCGGGCCTAACCGTCCAATTGGGTGAGTTCGGTACGGCAGGCGACTCAGGCGGGCGGGCCTAACCGTCCAATTGGGTGAGTTCGGTACGGGAGGCGCCGGCGATGAGGGCGTCGAGTCCGAAGACGAACGCCGGCAGGTCCGCCTCATCCTCGTCGCCCGCAGGCAGGACACCGGCCCGGGTGAAGTCGGCGCGGCTCTGCTGTTCGCTCGTCGCGCCGAGGACGTAGTGCGTCACGGCCTGCGCGGTCCACGCCGCAGGATCCGGCTCCAGCACCTCGAGCAGCGCCGTGTGCATCGCGCGCCGCACCGGCAGCGGGGTGTCCGCGAGCGCCTGCGCCAGGGTCACGATCTCGGCCCCGTTGCGATGGGCCAGCAGGGCCTCACGGAACGAGAGAGCGATCGTCCGCACGGCCGCCAGCGGCTCATCACGCGTCGACGCCTCCAGCGGGACGCTGCTGATGATCCGCGACGCGACGGCTGCCAACAGGTCCTGCTTGCTCTTGACGTGCCAGTAGAGCGCACCCGGTTGGACATCCAGCGACGTCGCCAGTCGGCGCATGGAAAGGGACTCCAGGCCGTACTCATCGAGCAGCGCGACTGCCGCGTCGACCACGAGGGATCGCGTCAACGCCATGGGATTCCTCGGGGTGGGGCTCGGTCGCGGGCACCGCGATCGTATCCTTGAACGGTGTTCAATTCCTTTGACGACCTGGCCGACCAGCAGCTCGCCGGCGGCGTGCTCACCCGAGACGACGCCCTGGCGATCCTCCGTTCACCCGACGAGGCACTGCTCTCGCTGGTCGCCGCCGGCGGCCGGCTGAGGCGCGCGGCCTTCGGCAACACGGTCAAGGTCAACTACCTCGTCAACCTCAAGTCGGGACTCTGCCCCGAGGACTGCGGCTACTGCTCGCAGAGGCTCGGATCGACGAGCGACATCCTCAAGTACAGCTGGCTCAGCGAGCAGGAGACCGCCGACCAGGCCGCCGTGGGCATCAAGGCCGGAGCCTCCCGGGTCTGCCTCGTGGCCAGCGGTCGCGGCCCGAGCAACCGCGACATCGACCGCGTCTCCGGGATGGTCGACGAGCTCAAGTCCCAGCACCCCGCCGTCGAGGTCTGCGTCTGTCTCGGGCTCCTCAAGGAGGGTCAGGCCGAGCGGCTGCGCGACGCGGGCGCCGACGCCTACAACCACAACCTCAACACGGCCGAGTCCCGCTACGAGGACATCTGCTCGACCCACACCTTCGACGACCGGGTCGACACCGTCGACAAGGCGCAGCAGGCTGGACTCTCGGCCTGCTCGGGCCTCATCGTCGGCATGGGCGAGAGCGACGAGGAGCTCGTCGACGCGATGTTCGCGCTGCGCGACCTCGGGGGTGACTCGATCCCGGTGAACTTCCTCATGCCCTTCGAGGGAACGCCACTCGAGGGCACCTGGGAGCTCGACCCACGCCGCTGCATCCGGATCCTCGCGCTGGCCCGATTCGCCTGTCCCACAACCGAAGTCCGCATGTCCGGCGGCCGCGAGATGCACCTGCGCACCCTGCAGCCGCTCGGGCTGCACCTGGCCAACTCGCTCTTCCTCGGCGACTACCTCACGAGTGAGGGGCAGGAGGCTACCGCCGACCTCGACCTCATCAAGGACTCCGGCTTCACCGTGCTGGGTGCCGGCGACGACGCGGACCCCAGCAACGAGGAGCGCCGCGACGAGGTCATCCTGCGCCAGCGCGGCGCCGGGACGACGTCTCCTGCGAATGCCTGACGCGACGCTGCTGCGGAGCGACACCCGGCTCATCGGCCGCGAACGCGGCCTGGTGTGGCACCCCTACGCCCCGCTCACCTCGCCGGCGCTCTTCCAGGTCGACGCCGCCGAGGGTGTCCGCCTCACGCTGACCGACGCCGACGGCACCAGCCACGAAGTCATCGACGGCATGAGTTCGTGGTGGAGCACCATCCATGGCTACCGCCACCCCGAACTGGACCGCGCGCTCGCCGAGCAATCCGGACGGTTCAGCCACGTCATGTTCGGCGGGCTCACCCACGAGCCGGCCGTCGCCCTGGCGGAGCGCCTCGTCGCCCTGACGCCGCCCGAACTCCAGCACGTCTTCCTCGCCGACTCGGGATCAGTCTCCGTGGAGGTCGCGCTCAAGCTGGCGGTGCAATACCAAGCAGCCCGGGGCCGACCCGGCCGCCGGCGCTTCGTGGCCCTGCGCGGCGGCTACCACGGCGACACTGCGGGAGCGATGAGCGTGTGCGATCCCGTCGACGGGATGCACGCGACCTTCGCGGGTCACGTCTCCGAGCAGATTTTCCTTCCCCGTATGCCGTCCGCTCGCCTTGTCGACGGCGCTCTCGTCTCCGACGCGGACGCCGTCGCGAACTGGTGTGCCACGGCCGAGGTGACCATCGCCCACCATGCCGATGAGGTGGCCGGGATCATCGTGGAGCCGGTGCTGCAGGGCGCCGGTGGCATGTACGTCTACGCCCCCGAGTGCCTGACCTTCCTGCGGGCGGTGGCGGACGCGCACGGGCTGCTCCTCATCTGCGACGAGATCGCGACCGGCTTCGGGCGGACCGGCCGGATGTTCGCGGGGGAGTGGGCGGACGTCGTCCCCGACATCCTCTGTGTGGGCAAGGCCCTGACCGGCGGCTACCTCACGCTGGCCGCGATGATCTGCTCGACCAAGGTCGCCGCAGCCCTCGAGGGCACCCCGCAAGCGGCACTGCTGCACGGCCCGACGTTCATGGGGAACCCGCTCGCGTGCGCGGTGGCCGCGGCTTCGCTGTCGCTGGTGGAGCGCGACGGCCTCGACCGCGTCGAACGCATCCGACTGGCGCTGACCACCTCCTTGCTGGGCGATGCCGCCGACGCCTGCGGGGTCCCCCGCCCCAGCAGTGTGCGAGACATCCGCGTCCTCGGCGCCGTCGGCGTGGTCGAGCTCGACCGCCCGGTCGACGTCCCCGGCGTGACCGCTGCCGCCGTGAGACACGGCGTCTGGCTGCGCCCCTTCCGCAACCTCGTCTATGCCATGCCGCCCTATGTGTCCACCGACGACGTGCGCACCATCGGTCACGCCATGCTCCAAGCCGTCGCCGAGGTGCACGGCTGATGGGCGCCATGGACGTCTGGCTCGCCGACGCCGCGCGGGTGCGAGGGCGGCGGGACATGGAGCGCTTCACCCGACTCCACCCCGAGGCCGTCGTCGACTTCGCCGGCAACGACTACCTCGACCTGTCCCGCCACCCCCAGGTGGTGGCCGCGGCGTGCGAGGCCATGGAGCGGCACGGCGCCGGAGCCCGAGCCTCCCGCGTCGTCACCGGAACCCTCCAGGTCCACGCCCGCCTCGAGCAGGCGCTGTGCCAACTCACGGGACGCGAGGCAGCACTGGTCTTCTCGAGCGGATACACCGCCAACCTCGGAATCCTCGGTGCCCTGAGCAGTCCCGACACCCTCCTCGTGCTCGACGCACACATCCACGCCTCCTTGATCGACGGCGCCCGGGCGTCGCGCTCACCGGTCGCGACCTTCGCCCACCAGGACCTCGCAGCGCTAGACACCGTCCTCGCCGAACGGACCCAGCGGCGGGCCGTCGTCGCCGTCGAGTCGGTCTACTCCGTCCTCGGCGACGCGACCGATCTCGCCGCGATGGTCGAGGTCTGCCGACGGCACGACGCCGTCCTTGTCGTCGACGAGGCCCACGGCATCGGTGTCCTCGGCCAGGGCCGGGGTGCCGTTCACGCCGCGGGGCTCGCCGACGCCGACGACGTCATCGTGACCGCGACGCTCTCGAAGGCGCTCGGTTCCATGGGCGGCGCGGTCCTCGGGTCCGCAGCCCTGCGCGACCACCTCGTCAACGCCGCACGCAGCTTCCTCTTCGACACCGCGCTGGCACCCGCACCCGCAGCAGCCGCTGCGTCGGCCTGCGCCGTCATCGAGGCCGAGCCGTCGCGGGTGCAGCGGCTCCACGACGTCGCCGACCTGCTAGCCAACGAACTCGGCGTCGCCCGGACACCAGGAGCGGTGCAGTCCCGCCCCATGCCGAGCGCCGCAGACGCCTTCCGGGTGTCGCAGCAGTTGCGCGAAGCCGGAGTCCTCGTCGGCTGCTTCCGTCCGCCCAGCGTGCCCGATGGCATCTCGCGCTTGCGGGTCACCGCACACAGCGACGCGGCTCACTCCGATGTATGCCGTGCCGCCCAGCTCATCCGCGAGCTCACCTCAGTGGGGGCCCCCGCGTGAGAGCCGCCGTACCGAACCCACCCAATTGGACGGTTGCGCACGAACGCCCCGGCGCACCCGCCGTACCGAACTCACCCAATTGGACGGTTACGCACGCACACCCCGGCTCACCCGCCGTACCGAACTCACCCAAATGGACGGTTGCGCACGGACGCCCCGACTCACCTGCCGTACCCAACTCACCCAATTGGACGGTGACGCACACGACGCCGTACCTCACGGTGCGCGACCCGGATCAGGTCCGAGAGGTCCTCCGGCGGGTCGACGACTTCGCGCCCCACAACGCGCTGGTCAGCGTGACACCGTTGAGTCCGGAAGCCCTCCGCATCCTCAGCCGAGTCGGCTTCGCCCTCCCCGACGTCCTGGCCTCGGCCACCGGCGAGGCGCACCGGCGGGTGCGGAGTCTCGTCACGGCATACTTCAGTCCTACGAAGGTCGCACGGATCGAGCCGCGCGTACGCCACCTCACGGACGCACGCTGCGAGACCGTCCGGGCACGCCTCGACGACGGACCCGTCGACCTCGTGCGCGAACTCAGCCGCCACATCCCGCCGGTGATCATGCAGGACCTCATTGGCAGCGGCTGCCCCGACCTCGACCTGCTCAACCGGTGGAGCCGCGACTCGCTCGAGCTGTTCTGGGGCTGGCCGGATCCGGAGCGACAGCTCGAGTTGGCCCACAGCGCGGCCGAGCTCTATGCGTGGCTGCGCAAGGACGTGCGGGCCCATTGCGACGACTCCAGCCTCTTCGGCACCCTGCACCAGAACGGTCTGGGTGAGCGTGAGATCTGCTCGCTCGGCTACTTCCTCCTCATCGCCGGACAGGAGACCACGGCTCAGCTCATCACCACCTCGCTCTATCGCACGCTGCAACACCCCAACGTCTGGCAGCGGTTGGCCGACGGCGCTCCGGCGACCGGCATCGTCCGCCGGATCCTCGCCACGGAGTCGTCAGTCCCCACGTGGCGGCGCATCGCCGCGCACGGCACCACCCTCGGCGACGCACACGTCGCCGCGGGGACGGAGATCCTGCTCGAACTGACAGGCAACCATCCAGCGGAAGCGCGCGACACGGCATACGGACTCGCTTTTGGCTATGGACCGCATCGGTGCCTCGGTGCCCGGCTGGCGGAGGTGGAGGTGGTCGCCGTGCTCGAGCAGACGGCCCGGGCGCTGCCCGGACTCCGCCTGAGCGGACCGGAGCCGGCATGGTTGCGGCTCCTGTCGTTCCAGAGCCCACTCACCCTGACCGTGCGGAGCGGAGAGTGACGGGCCACGGGTTCCGCCGGTTCGTCGTGGTGACCGGCACCGACACGGGCGTGGGCAAGACCATCGCGACGGCCGCCCTGGCCTCAATGGTCGCGGCGACAGGTGCCACCGTCACCGTGGACAAGCCGACGCAGACCGGCGTGCTGCCCGGCGAGGACGGCGACATCGAGGACGTTCTCAGGCTCAGTGGCGTCCGCGGGACCGAGGGCGTTCGCCTGCGTGAGCCGATGGCGCCGGTGCAGGCGGCTGCCTTGGAATCCAGGACGCTGCCCGCTCTCGTGGATCATCTCGGGCGGCTGCGGCAGCTCGCCGCCCGGCACGACCACGTCATCGTCGAGGGTGCCGGCGGACTGCTCGTGCCCCTCACATCCGCGGGCGAGACCCTCGCTGACCTCGCGGGCGTGCTGGGCCCCGACGCGGAGGTGGTCGTCGTCGCTCGCGCCGGCCTCGGCACGCTCAACCACACGCTGCTCACCCTGGAAGCGCTCACGGCTCGCGGACTGCACACCCGCGGCACGCTCATCGGGTCGTGGCCGGACCACCCTGACGCGGTGGACCTCGGCAACCAGGAGTTCCTCGCCGCGCTCGACGCCCCCCTGCTGGCGCGAATCCCCGCGAGGGCCGGCCATCTCGACCGTGCGGACTTCGTCCATCGGGCGCCACTCTGGTTCGCCGGCGGCGGTGTGGGCGAGGCGGGCGGGACGGGTGCGACGCCTGTGACGACCTCGTCCACGCGGTGGAGGAGAGGTTGATCGCAGACAGCCTGTGAGCCCCAGAACGGGCAGGTAGCCTCGGCCCTCACGCCCAACCCCGCACAGGAGTCGTCGATGGAGTCGAGCACCCATGCCATCAGTGCCGCGGATGGCACGTCGCTGCACACCTACCGTTGGCTGCCGGCCACCCCGCCCCGTGCGATCGTCCAGATCGCTCATGGCATGGCCGAGCATGCGGCGCGCTACGAGCGCTTCGCGAAGGAGCTCGTCAGCGCAGGCTATGCCGTCTATGCGCAGGACCACCGCGGCCACGGGCGGACGGCGTCGCCGGACGACCACGGCTACTTCGCCGACCACGACGGCTTCGCGACTGCCGTCGCCGACCTGAGCACGGTGACCGAGTTCGCGCAGGCCGAGCACCCGGGCGTTCCGGTCGTGCTCTTCGGGCACAGCATGGGCTCGTTCCTCAGCCGCGCCTACGTGACCCTGCACGGGTCCCGCCTCGCCGGCCTCATCCTGTCCGGGACCGCTGGCGACCCGGGGCCTCTCGCGGCTGTCGGCAAGCGTGTCGCCGCACTCCAGGGGCGGATTCGCGGGCGCAAGCACCGGTCGGGCCTCATGGACAAGCTGACCTTCGGACAGTTCAACACGAAGTTCAAGCCCAACCGAACGCAGTTCGACTGGCTGTCTCGTGATCACGCCGAGGTCGACAAATACATCGCGGATCCGTTGTGCGGCAACGTGTTCTCTGCCGGGTTCTTCGCCGACCTTCTCCACGGCATCCAGCAGATCAACAAGCCCAGCGCGTATGCCGCCGTCCCCACCGACCTGCCCGTGTTCGTCTTCTCGGGTGAGCTGGATCCGGTCGGCGACAACGGGAAGGGTCCGCGCGAGGTGGCCGACCGACTGCGAGCCGCTGGTGTCACCGACGTGACGACGACGATGCATCCCGAAGGTCGCCACGAGATGCTCAACGAGACCAACCGGGACGAGGTCGTCGCTGACGTCCTCGAGTGGCTCGACGAGCGGATCCCGCAGCGCGACTGACGCCCTGCGCGGTTGGCGCCAGGGTCAGTTGCGGGCCTTGCGCCAGCCGGCGTCGCGGGCGTCCTGCTCGGAGCAGAACCACCGCTCACCCTTGGACTGCGTGATCACCGTCTTGGCGTAGCTCCCGCCGCTCGGCACGTGGAAGATCTTCTCGCCGCTGCTGCTGATGTTGCCCTTGATCACGCAGCCGCCCGTGGGCCTGGCCGGGGCGATGGGGGCAGCCGGCGTTCCCGTCTTGGGCTTGGCCGCACCGGGAGGCAACGCACACGCGGCGCTCCAGATGCCGCGTGCCTTGGCCTTCGCGCGCTTCTCCGCAGCGCGGAACGTGGCCTGATGCTGGTAGGCGTTGTCGTAGGTGTACTCACGGGCGAACCCGTTCTCGATGAGCACGGCTGCGACGAGCGTTCCATCTTCGGTGCTGACGTGGCGCAGCAGTCGGCCGAATCGGTCGCGGTCGGCCTGGCTCGGGTCACGCACCATGCGCACGGAGCGACTCTGGACGAGGCTCTGCATCTTGCTCGACGCCTTCTGGGACCAGCACTCGCGACCCTTGAGCTCAGGTGCGTCCAGGCCGATCAGCCGGACACGCTCCGTCTTGCCACCGACGCGGACCTTGATCGTGTCACCGTCCGTGATGCCGGCGACGGCATAGAGGGCCCCGGCGGCGGCGGCCGCTCCTTGTGCGGGGCGTGCGGGCTGCGCGGGGCGCGCCGGTGACGGCTTCGGTGTGGGTGACGGGGCGGGCGCCGCCACAGCGGACGCCGTCGCTGTCACTGATGCGCTCGGCCTCGGGGTTGCGACTGGACCGCCGGCGAAGTCGGAGTCGGCCGGCTCCGCGGTCGCGGCGGGCCCGGCCGCGTTGGTCGAGGGCGTCGGCGTCGCGCCGAGCCCCGCGAGCAGCGCCCCGGCCGAGCCCAGGCCCACGATGGACAGGACGAGTCCGCAGTGAATCGCCACCACGACGATGAGCAGCCTGCGAGCACGGGATCCAGGGGCTGGCCCGGCGACGCGGGGAGAGTCATGGTGCACCCGTGGAGGCTAGGCGGCTCTGCCCCTTGGCACCAGTGAAATGGCGAAACTCGCGTGCGTGGATTCGTCGGTCAGGACGACGGCGTGATGTCGGTGACCAACCAGCCCAGCCCGGTCCACTGCAGCTGGAAGAACATGCGCCTCGACGATGCCTTGAGCTCGCCGACCGAAGCGCCCGCGGTGTCCAGCAGTGGAGTGGCATTCTGGACCAGGGTGGCGGGGACGACGTAGGGGCTGACCTCGGCGTTCGGCGGCGGCTTGATCGCTTCGAGGGTGAACAGGTTCGGGCCGGTGTGCTGGTCCTTGGCCGCGAGCCCGGTGATCTGGGACTGGAGGGTGGCGCACTCGTCGCACTCCGGACCCTCGACCGTCTCGATCGGTCGGATGTTCCCGGACTGGTGCGCCCAGTTGAGCAGTGCGACGTAGTGGTTGAGGAAAACCGTCGCACCATCCGGGGTTCGCGCCTGGGCCGACATCGACTGCGTGGGTGGGTTGGCCGGGACACCCGTCGACTGAGCCTTGGGCACCACCACCGCGGAGGGGGTGGGTTCCGGTGCGGCAGTGGTCGGCTGCGTCACGCCTGCGTTCGCAGCTTCGGGCTCACCGCCACCGCATGCTGCGAGCGCACAGCAGCAGACGAGGGCGCCGAGAAGGCTTCTCAGCCGTACTCCAACCACCGTCGAAACACCTCCATTGGCGACGGGTCCTTTGCGGACAGTAGTCAGCCCACGGCCTCCGGACAATGGTTTGGGGCGCCACACAGGGAACTCTCATCCTGTGAGAACGGGCGTGGACGCCTCGAGACCGGGCTCGCCCACTCGCCTGATCGTCCCGAACTCACCGAATTCCTCGGTTGGGCACAGACCGTTGGTGCGCCGAACAGCGGTGGCGAGCGGACGGCATACGGGAGCTCTTTTCTGCGTTGCACGGTCCGTGGATGTCTGGGACTCGATCGTCATCGGTGCGGGGCAGGGCGGTCTGGCGGCGTCGTACTTCCTGACCCAACGCAAGGTCACGCACCTGGTGCTCGACGGCAATCCCGTTGCCGGCGGGGCCTGGCAGCACCGATGGGACTCGCTGACGATGCACGACGTGCACGGCGTCGCCGACCTCCCCGGCGAGACCGCGCCCGCACGTTCGGCCGATCGCGCGAACGTCGCCGTGCCGAACTACTTCGCGGACTACGAGGCGCGGCATCAGCTGCCCATCGTGCGGCCCGTCGTCGTGGAGGAGGTCACGAGCGAAGGCGAACTCCTCGTCGTCCGGGCGAGCGACGGTCGCGCATGGCGGACCCGAACCCTCGTCAACGCGACGGGCACGTGGACCCGGCCGAACTGGCCGGACTACCCGGGGGTCGACGACTTCCGCGGCGAGCAGTTCCACACTGCGACGTATCCCGGTCGTGAACACCTGCGCGGGAAGCGCATCATCGTCGTCGGTGCCGGTGCGTCGGCCGTGCAGTTCATCGGTGAGCTGGCGCCCATCGCCGACGTGTTGTGGGTGACTCGTCGCCCGCCGCAGTGGCGCACGAGTGATTTCGGGCCGCAGACGGGGCTCGAAGTCGTGACCGAGGTCGAGAAGCGCGTCGTCGCCGGGCTGCCTCCGATCAGCGTCGTCGGCGCCACCGGGTTGATGCTGCGCGAGCAGGAGCAGGAGGCTGCTCGGCTTGGCGCGTTCGAGGACCCGCTGCCCATCTTCGAGCGGATCGTCGAGGGTGGGGCCCAATGGTCCGACGGCGTGGTCGAGGAGGCCGACGTCATCCTCTGGGCCACCGGATTCCGTTCCGCCGTGGACCACCTGGAGCCGCTCGGGCTGCGGGGACCGCAGGGTGGCATTCCGCTCGTGCGGGTGGAGGGCAACGTTCAGGCGGCGACGACGGCTGCGCTCGACCCGCGGGTTCATCTCATCGGCTACGGGCCGTCGGCGAGCACCATCGGCGCAAGCCGAGCAGCACGCCGAGCAGCGATGGAGGTCGCCAAGAAGGTGGCCTCACCCTTCGGCACCTCCCGCAACGTCAGCGTGGGTGGCGGCTAGAGCAGCCGTTGACGCTGACGTTGCGGTGGGGGTGAGGCGCCGGATCACTCCGCGAGGGTGGCCTCGAGGGAGATCGGGACGGCCTTGAGGGCCTGCGAGACAGGGCAGTTCGTCTTGGCGCTCTCTGCTGCGGTCTGGAAGTCCTCCGCGGACATGCCGGGGACGGAGCCGACGACCTTGAGGGCGATCTCGGTGATGCCGGTGCCGGGCACGAACGTCACGGCAGCGGTCGTGTCGAGCGTGGTGGGCGGGGTGCCGGCCTTGGCGAGTGCGCCGGAGAACGCCATGTTGAAGCAGGACGAGTGCGCCGCGGCGATGAGCTCCTCGGGACTGGTCTTGCCGTTCGCCTCCTCGGAGCGCGACGGCCAGTTGACGTCGAACGTGCCGACGCCCGACGACTCGAGCGTGACCTGCCCGGTGCCGGACATGAGGTCGCCCTCCCAGTGGTTGGTGGCGGTGCGGGTGGTTCCTGCCATGAGTGCTCCTCGATCAGTGGTGGGTCTGTCCTGCCCCACCTTTGCGTGACCTGCGCTCGGCCACAAGTGCAGTTCACGCGCGTCCAACGGGTTCAGCGGGCAGGAGCAACCCGGGTGAGTGGCTGACACACACCGGAGGGCGCGAGGATCATTCGGGACATGGCCCAGGGAGAGGTTCGCGCCTTGCCGCTCCATGTCGTCGCCATCGCCCTTCTCGCGCTTGGCGTCGCCTTCGGCGTCTGGCGCCTCTCGTACCCGTCCGAATGCGCCTGGCTCGCGCCCTCGGCATCCGCCTGGACGGACACCGGCGTCCGCCCCAACGTCCCCAGCGGTTGTCAGCTCACCGAAGGCCAGACCGTCATCGCGGCGAGTGTCACGTCCGACACGGTGTCCCTCAGTCTCGAGGACGGCTCTCGGGTGACGCTTCCTCGCAACGCGCCGGGAACCGTTGTCGCACAGCGGATTGGTCAGTCCGCATCAACGATGATCTTCGTCGTCGCGATGTTCGCCCTTGCTCTGTATGTCGTCCGCCGCCGACCCCGCGCACCCGCACCTGCCGCGTTGGCCGTCTTCGCCGCGGGACTCCTCGGCAGCACCTTCGCCACGATGACCGGCCTCCCACCGTCGGCGGCATTCGGTGGGGTCGCGAGGTGGCTGTGGTTCGCCAACGTCCAGGGCGGGTTCCTCCTGTCCTCCGGAGGCTTCCTCGCCTCCATCCTGCACTTCCCCACGCCGCTCACCACCGGTCGCGCCACGGAGAGGAGCTCACTCACACGGCTCACGTGGGTCGCCCTGCTGGCGCCGGCCGCGGTCTGGTTGGCCGTGGTTCTCGCCGCTGGCGCCCTCCAACGCCCCACCTTCACCGGCTGGGTCCGCACCTCCATCGTCGTCCAGTCGTCGCTCACCGTCCTCGCGGTCTTCACCGCCGTGGCCCTGCTCGTCGTGCGCGTCCGCCAGGTACTCCGCTCCGACCAGTCGGACGTCGCCCGTCAACAAATGCTCTGGGTGGCCGGCTCGGTGCTCATCCCCGCGAGCCTCGTCCTCGGCATCTGGATGGTGCCCGAGCTCTTCACCGGTGAGGCACTCCTCCCGAATGTGCTCATCGGCACCCCGGGCCTCATCACCGTTGCCGGGCTGGCGGTGGCGATGCTGCGCTACCGGCTCTTCGACCTCGATGTCGTGCTGACCCGCACGATCGTCCACTCACTGCTCCTCCTCGCGGCGGTCGCCACCTACCTCCTGGTCACGGCGACGCTGGCGGCGATCTTCGGCTCCGTCGTGGACGGCCCACTCGTCGCCGTCGGTGCCGTGGTCGTGGCCCTCGGCGCGAACCCGCTCCGCATCCGCCTTGAGCGCCTCGTGAACCGGGCCTTCTATGGCGATCGCCACGAGCCCTATGTCGCCCTGAGCAGGATTGCCGCGCACGTGGCCGATCCGAACAGGTCGCTCGCATCGGTCGCCGAGGAGGTCCGCCGCTCCCTCCGGGTTCCGTTCGTCGGGATCGAGCCCGAGAGCGCGGGCACCGTCAGCTCCGGGAATCCGAAGTCCCTCGCCAACGGTGTCGTCGCACTCCCCACGGCATGGTCCGACCAGGTCGTCGGCCACCTCGTCGTGGCCCGCCGCGGCAGGGGAGACCGGTTCTCCCGCACGGAGCGACGACTCCTCGACGACATCGCTCGCGAACTCGGGGGCCGCCTCCGCGCCGAGCGGATGACTCACGACCTGCAGTCGTCGCGGGAGCGCATCGTCTCAGCTCGCGAGGAGGAACGACGCGCTCTGCGCAGGACGCTGCACGACGACATCGGTCCGACCATGGCCGCGTTGGCCCTCAAGGCCGAGACCGCCCGGCGTGCCCTGTCGGACCCCTCGGCGATCAGCGACGCCCAGAGCCTGCTGGGTGGCATCGCGCGAACCGCAGCACAGTCGGCCGAGTCACTGCGCTCCCTCGCCTACGACCTGCGGCCTCCGGCCCTCGACGAGCTCGGCCTGGTCGCTGCGATCCGCCTCATCGCGGATTCGCCCGATCTCGCGATCGAGGTGGCCGTCGACGGACTCGACGACGACGCGATGGCGCCGCTGCCTGCGGCAGCCGAGGTCGCGGCATACCGGATCGTCCGTAGCGCGATCGACAACACGACCCGACACGCGAAGGCGACCACCTGCACCGTGCGCCTGTCGCGCGAACCGCACCGTCTCGTCGTGGTCGTCGAGGACGACGGAGTGGGTATGCCGTCCGCCCACCTTCGCGGTGTCGGCCTCACCTCCATGGCCGAGCGGGCTGCGGAACTCGGTGGCTTTTGCACGTTCGGGCCGCGACCCGAGGGTGGGACGATCGTGCGCGCCGAACTCCCGACCGCAGCGCCAGAGGGCCGGAAGGAACACCGCACATGAGCGAGCAGGGCACCACCGTCGTTCTGGTTGACGACCACCCGCTCTACCGGGAGGGGTTGGCCGGCCTGCTCGCGACAGCACCGGACATCGACGTGGTCGGCCAGGGCGGGACGGGCCGGGAGGCGATCGACCTCGCGAGCCGACTCCACCCCGACGTCGTCGTCCTCGACTTCACGATGCCCGACCTCGACGGGGTCGCGGCCTGCCGCGAGATCGTCGCAGCGGCACCCGGGACGGCGGTCCTCATGCTCACGATGTCCGATGACGACGACCTCGTGTTCCGAGCGATGCAGGCGGGTGCCCGCGGATACCTCGTCAAGACGGCCGCGCCCACCTCGGTCATCAGCGCGATCCGCACTGTCGCCGAAGGCGGGGCAGTCCTCTCCCCGGCTCTGGCGACCCGGCTCGCCTCGTGGTTCGCCACCCTCCAGCGCGAGCACGGCCCCCTCGCCCACCTGACGGCGCGGGAACGAGACGTCCTTGGCTTGATGGTGAAGGGACGCGACAACGCCGGCATCGCGGCATACCTGGATGTCAGTCCCAAGACGGTCCGGAACGTCGCCTCGTCGGTCTTCGCGAAGCTCGGCGTGGCCGACCGATCGGGCGCGATCGCTGCGGCGCGCGACGCGGGACTGACCTGAAGTTCCCGGGCCTGCCCGGGACATTGCCCATGACGTCCGGGACACCTGCCGCCCACCCTGAGCCTTGTCGGTCCGCGTCCGGACGCACGTGCCGGACCCGACGTGAGCAGGGAGGCAGACATGCGCAAGGCATACACCACTCTCGGGTGGGTGATCGCAGGGCTCGTCCTGCTCCAGGCCGCGTCCATGGCGTGGGGTGTCGGTGGCCAGAGCCGCTTCATCGAGAACGGTGGAGTCGTCGACAAGGCCCTCGTCGAAGCGGCCAGGGCCGGCGGTGAGGCTCCGTGGCCCGAGGTCTTCGGATTCATGATCCACGGCATCAACGGCGGGATGCTCATCCCCCTTGCGGCGCTCGCGCTGCTCGGCGTGTCCTTCAGGGCGCGACTGCCGCATGCCCGGCGCAACGCCGGCATCCTGTTCGGGCTCGTCTTCGTCCAGATCATGATCGCCTACAGCATTCGCGACCTGCCGCTGCTCGGCTTCATCCACGGCCTCAACGCACTGCTCATCTTCGCGGCGGCGATGGTCATCGCCCGTCACACCGCCGACGTGAACGACGATGCCGGCGGCACTTCCGCTGCCGCCATGCCGCCCACTGTGGCCGGGGACGCGCCACTGACTTCGGCCGAGCACTGACATGGCCGAGGACGCGGTGGTGACGCGACCGCTGGGCCGGCTGCTGCGGTGGGGATCCATGGTCCTCGTCGCAGCCCTGGCGCTCGTCGTCACCGCCGCGTGGTTCTCGAGCCGGCTGCCCGACCGCTACAACGTCATGTCGATGGGCACGGTGGACCTCGGGCGGACGGTCAGCAGCGCGGCTGGGGGGCACGCGGGCCACGGCTCGGTCGGGGCCATCGCGCCGGGTGCGGCGACGGCCGCGCGGGAGACGTCGGTCCGGTCCCTCGTCACCGATCCCTCCCTGCGCGCTGATGTCGTCGTCGACCTCGTGGCCACCCAGGGCAGGGTTCGCCTGCCGGACGGTGGGACGGTGGACGGGTTCGCACTCAACGGCGAGACCCCTGGTCCCACGATCACGGCCGTGGAAGGGCAACTGATCGAAGTGCGTGTTCGCAATGACAACGTCACTGAGGGGATGACGTTGCACTGGCACGGGGTGGACGTGCCGAACGCCGAGGACGGCGTCGCGGGGGTCACCCAAGACGCGATCCTGCCCGGGGGGCGGCACGTCTATCGGTTCGTCGCGCAGGCGGGGACGTACTGGTACCACTCGCACCAGGTTTCCGACCCCCAGGTCCGCGGTGGCCTGCTGGGTGCCCTCGTCGTCGCGCCGAGTGACGGTGAACAGGGGAGCACCGTCGAGGCGGCCGCACCCCCGGTCGACGTCATCGCTCTCTCCCACACGTACGGCGGCAAACGGACCCTCAACGGTCTCGCGGGTGAGTCACGGGTCGCCGCCCCTGCGGGCAGCACCGTTCGCCTTCGAGTCATCAACACGGACCCGGGACCCATGCCGGTCTGGGTGACCGGCACGGCATACAAGGTTGTCGCCGTCGACGGACGGGATCTGAACGAGCCGGGCGTCGTCGAGGACCGGTCGATTCTCGTGACCGCCGGTGGAAGGGCCGACCTCGAGGTCACCATTCCCCGCGGAGGAGCGGTGCGACTGCAGGTGGCCGGCGCGTCACTCGTGGTGGGGGATGGACCGGCCCCGACCCCGGCCAGGGCGCCGGCGAAGGAGGTGGAGCTGCTGTCGTACGGGACCCCTGCGCCGCTGGGCTTCAACCCGGCGGCCGCGACCCGGAGCTTCGACTACGTCATCGGGCGACGGCTCGGCTTCCTCGACGGCAAGCCGGGGATGTGGTGGACGATCAACGGCCAGATGTATCCCGATGTCCCGATGTTCATGGTCTCGGAGGGGGACGTCGTGCGGATGCGGGTCGTCAACGACTCCGGCGAGGTTCACCCCATGCACCTCCACGGGCATCACGCAGTGGTGTTGTCCCGCAACGGAATTCGTGCATCCGGGAGTCCCTGGTGGGTCGACTCGCTCAATGTCGAGGATGGTGAGTCCTTTGACATCGCGTTCGTGGCCGACAACCCGGGCATCTGGATGGACCACTGCCACAACCTCCGACACGCGCGCGAGGGACTCGTGGCGCACCTGGCCTATGCCGGGGTGACGTCGCCGTTCGTGATCGGCGGGGACGTGCACAACACGCCCGAGTGACCTCTCAGGGATTTATGTATACAATTGGATTTATTGCACACAACACTGAGGAGTATGCCGTGACCGCCCGCCCCGCCTTCCACCACGCCATCCCCGTTGAGGACATCGCCGCCGCCCGCGAGTTCTATGGCGGCATTCTCGGCCTGTCCGAGGGTCGCTCGGCCGAGCAGTGGATCGACTGGGACTTCTGGGGCCACCAGGTCGTGACCCACCAGGTGGCGACCCACCCCGGTCCGGCCGGCTACAACCACGTCGACGACCACGAGGTGCCCGTGCCCCACTTCGGCGCCGTGCTGGCCATCCCTGACTTCCACGCGCTCGCGGCCAAGCTCAAGGCGGCCGGTACGACGTTCGTCATCGAGCCGTACCTCCGGTTCGAGGGCCAGAAGGGCGAACAGTGGACGATGTTCTTCCTCGACCCGTCGGGCAATGCGATGGAGTTCAAGGCCTTCGCCGACGAGGCACAGATCTTCGCCAAGTGACGCTCGCGCGTTTTGCCCGCGCGACTTCACCAGGGTCCGCCTCGAAGTAGGGTCACGCCCGTGACCTCGACCAAGGCTGACCGCGTCCGGAAGGCAGTGCTCACCGACATCATGTCGGGGTCCCTGCCCGCCGGCTCACCGCTCGACGAGGGTGCCCTGGCCGAGCAGCACTCGGTGTCGCGGACGCCGGTGCGTGAGGCACTGCGCCGCCTGCAGAGCGACGGCCTCCTCGAGACCGGACCTCGCCGCCAACTGCTCGTCGTCGATGTGTCGCCCGAGCACCGGCGGGAGATCACGACGCTCCGCGTCGCGCTCGAGGGTGCTGCGGTCGAGTCGGCGTGCGAACTGAGGGGCGAGGACGATCTCGACCGGCTGGACCTGCTCCTGCTGAAGCAGCGGCGGGCTGCCGACGCCGGCGAGGCCGAGGTGTTCCTGCGCCTCGACGAGGAGTTCCACCTGACGCTGGCAGGCGCCGGACGCATGCCGACCCTGTCGCGGATGCTCGGACAGCTGGGGGCGTTCGTGCGGCTCGGCCGCCTGGGCGAGGCGACCACGAAGCGCCACATGCTCGGGCTGGTGCGCGAGCACGAGGAACTCGTGGAACTGCTCCGGAGCCGTCGAGCCGAGCCGCTCCGTTCCGCCCTCGCCACCCACATCGAGCAGACCACCCCTCGCACCTGACCCCACCTCTCGACTTTGTGCCCGATTGGGACACGCTGACGGAGGCCTACGGCCGATGAGCGTGTCCCAATCGGGCACAAAGTCGGAGCTGAGTCCGCGGGATCAGGCGGGAACCGGCTCAAACTCACCCGGAGCGTCAGTGCCAATGGTTGCTAGAGCAGCCGTCTCCGCTGACGCAAGGGACGCAACGCCAGCCACGGCGGCGGGTGAGGTGGGGGCGGAAGCGGGCGAGACGGCATACGAGCGGGAAAGTCGGCGATAGGCCACGGTCGAGAACGCGCCGACCACAGCGATCAAGGACACCGTGCTGGCGAGGACGAACGCGAGCGCCATCCCGCGACCTTCACCCGACCCGAGCAGCCAGCCGAACGTCGACTGCCCCGAGGTCGACTCCATCCAGGGGATGAGCGCCAGCTGGGCGAGCGGCCCGACGATGAACGCCGACACCGGCGTCGATGCGAGCTCGACACTCTGGGCGAAGCCGATGACGCGGCCCTGCTTCTCGAAGGGGACGACGCGCTGGAGGATCGTCTGCTCGGACCCTTCGATGAGCGGGATGACGAGCATGAACGCGAACATGCCGACGATGAGCAGTACCTGCGAGTCCCGCAGCGCGAAGAGGATGCCGATGATCGCGATGAGGGCGTTGGCGCGCAGAAGGGTGCGGACGGGGTTGCGGCCAGTGCCGAAGCGGGCGACACCGATGCCGCCGAGGATGAAGCCGAAGCCAGTGACGCCGAGGACGATGCCCCAGCCCTGGACCGAGAAGAGCTCCAGGCCGTAGGGGTCCACCAGCGCCATGAAGACACCCATGATGAGGTTGTTGAAGGCGGTGAAGCCGATGAGCTGGGCGAGACCGGGGACGGCGCGGACCGCGGCGATCGCGCCGCCGAACTCCATCCGCTGACGTTCGCCGTTGGCGCTCAGGCGCGCGGGTGCCGGCTCGTCGATGCGGATGGTCAGGAGGTGACCGATCGAGATCGCCGACAGTGCGACCGCGACGACGAGGGTGCCGCCCATGCCGAGGAACCCGATGGCGAGGCCGCTGAAGATGCTCGTCGTCACGTGCGCGACACCACCGACGGTGCCGACGAGACCGTTGGCCTTGTCGCGGCGGTCGGCCGGGATGAGGAGGGTGACGGTGGTCGAGAGGGCGATGCCGCGCAGGCCGCCGACGACACCGCCGGCGAGGACGAGTCCCGAGAAGACCCAGAACCACGGACCGCTCCAGTCGGTGACCCGCTCGGTCGGGACGGCCAGGTAGAGGCCTGCGGCCATTCCGTATGCCGTGAGCGTCACCATTCCGGCCGCCGCCATGGCCACCTTCTTGCGGTGGGCGTCGACGATGGCGCCGAAGACGGTGCCGCTGAGCGAGGCGAAGAGCATGTAGAGGCCCGACACGATCGAGGTCGCGATGACGGAGCGCGTCTCGAGGTAGGCCCAGAACGTCAGCGCGAACCAGAGGAAGGTGTTCGTGACGTTCGCGATGAGGGTGTTGCCGAGCAGTCGGTGGAACGTGGCGGTGGCGGTGGCGGCGGCGGTGGCGGTGGCAGCGGGGCTGGTGAAGGTCTCCATACCTCCTCCACGAACGGGCCCGACCCAATACGACACCCCGCGCCCGGGTGAATGCGGAGTCAGTCCCAGGTCATGCGCCCGGCGTCACGTTGGCGGCAAGCTCGGTGACCTGACCCGCCTTGACCTCATAGACGCCCGTGCCGGTGCTGCCGCGGTGCGAGTCCGCCGTGAACTCCACGGACCCGGCGCCGATCAGGCCACCGGTCTCGGTCGAGCCGAGCGACTCAAGAGCCTTCTTGATGTTCGGGCCGTCGGGCTCCTCGCCATCCTTGAGGGCCTTTTCGATGCCCGCGGCCATGACGTCCATCGTCGCCCAACCCTGGACGTAGTGGACGCCCTTGTCGGCGAGCGACGAGCCCTTGGCCTTGAGGTAGGTCTCGATGTCGGCGTGACCCGGCTTGGCCGCAGAGGGGAAGGCGAACGGCTGGACGAAGATCGTGCCCTCGGCGTTCTCGGCGCCCGCGGACTTGATGAAGAGCTCGTCGGCGCACCAGTTGAGGCAGACGACCTTCATGTCGAAGCCCAGAGCCTTGATGTCCTTGGCGACCTGGGCGGCCTGCGAGGAGACGTCCTGGATCACGATGTACCGCGCACCCTGAGTCTTGGCCTGGGTCAGCAGACCGACCTGGTTCGGCTCCTTCGGCATCGGGTACGCCGTGTAGCCGAGCCCGAGGCTCTTCTCGTCGATCCATTTCTCACCGTCGGCGACGGGCGCCGTCCCGAAGGGGCTGTCGTTGTGGAAGACCGCGACCTGGCCCTGGTTGGCGGAGTCCTTGGCGATCCAGTCCAGCGCAACGCGCATCTGGTCGGAGTAGGTCGCCGCGACGACGAAGTTGTAGGGCGACACCTTGGGGTCGGTCAGGGCCTCTGCATAGGACGCCGACATGAAGGGCAGTTCGTCGGCCGCGACCCTGGCGCGCAAGGCTTCTGAGTCGGCCGTACCCCAGCCCTGGATCGCGACGGCGCCGTCCTTGACGTATTGGGTGTAGAGCGATTCCGCCTCGGGAAGCTTGTAGGCGTAGTCGTTCGACATCGCCTCGATCTTGTGACCGTCGATGCCGCCCTTGGCGTTGAGCGCGTCGATGTAGCCGAGCATGCCCTCGTTGTAGGGCGTGCCGACGTCACCGGTGTCGCCGCTGAGGTCGGCGAGGATTCCGACCTTGATGGCCTCTTTGGCGCCGTCCTCCACCCCCACGTCGCTGCCGCCTTCGGTGGCGCCGCCGCAGGCGCTCAGGGTCAGGCCCAGGGCGACTGCGCAGGCGCTGAGGCCGAGCCGGTGGCGATGCGTCATGGCATTTCTCCGATCGATGTCGCGAGTGATCGTATGCGTCAACCGCTTCGATGACCCGCCCCCGGAAGCTCGCAGGGGCGTAGTGTCCGCAGGAGCGGGACCCTCCGGGTCTCCCTACCAAGGGACTGATCATGTCCGACAAGTCACCGCGTCACTCGATGTCCAAGAAGTCCGGCAAGACCATCAAGGAGAAGCGGGCCGAGAAGAAGGCCAAGGGCACCGAAACCTCCGGAATCGAGACGACCCTGCATGGCAAGAAGCGCTGAGTCGAGCCCGCTGCTCACCCTCGGGGTGATGGCCCGCTCCCGCAAGGAGAACGAGCACCGACTGCCGATCCACCCGGAGCACGTCGACCGGATCGACGGGGACCTGAGGTCACGGATCTTCGTCGAGGAGGGCTACGGCCTGCCGTTCGGGGTGTCCGACGAGACGCTGGCCACCGCGCTCGGCGGCGTCCGGACCCGCGCCGAACTCATCTCCGAGTGCGACGTCATCCTGCTCCCCAAGGTCCAGGCCGAGGACCTCGCCGAGTTTCGTGACGGACAGGTCATCTGGGGGTGGCCGCACTGCGTCCAGGACGCCGTCCTCACCCAGAAGGCGATCGACCGCCGACAGACGCTCATCGCGTTCGAGGCGATGAACCACTGGGCTCGAGACGGACGCTTCCTCCTCCACGTGTTCCACCTGAACAACGAGCTGGCCGGCTACTGCTCGGTGATGCACGCCCTCTCCCTCTTGGGCAGGACCGGCACCTATGGGCGCAAGTTGCGTGCGGTCGTCATCGGCTTCGGCGCGACGGCGCGTGGCGCGGTCACCGGGCTGAGCGCGCAGGGCATCGCCGACGTCCGCGTGCTGACGCATCGGCCCGTGGCGGCAGTGGCGTCACCGATCCACTCCGTGGAGATCGTGCACCTCGACCAGGATGACGACCCGTCACAGACGACTGTCGTCACCACCGAGGGGCCACTCCCGCTCGCGCCCTACCTCGCGGACAACGACATCGTCGTCAACTGCGTGCTCCAGGACCCGAATGCTCCATGGACGTTCCTCTCCGAGAAGGACCTCGAGCTCTTCCGACCGGGCAGTCTCATGGTCGACGTGTCGTGCGACGAGGGCATGGGCTTCAGTTGGGCCCGCCCCACGTCGTTCGAGGAGCCGACGTTCGTCGTGGGCGACAACATCACCTACTACGCCGTCGACCACACGCCGTCCTACCTCTGGAACTCGGCGACCTGGGTCAACAGCGAGGCGCTCCTGCCGCACCTGCGCACGGTCCTGTCCGGTCCGGAGGCGTGGGCTGCCGCGCCCACGATCGAGCGGGCCATCGAGATCCAGGACGGCGAGATCCGCAACCCGGCCATCCTCGCGTTCCAGAACCGCGAAGACACCCACCCGTATGCCGTCCGCCCACCGACGCCGGACACCTCCAGCACCACCTGACCGCCCGAAGCCTCACCTACCGGGCAGGGGCACAGGTGCAGCGGCTACGGTCGGCGCCCATGGACGTCGGCACCGAGCTCAGCACCCGCCTCGCCGCCGCGACCCCCGGCCTGCCATCCGGTGCCGTCGCCACGGCCGGCCTCGCGGCCCTCGCCGTCGTCCTCGTCCCGCCGGTCTGGTCGCAACTACGCATCGCCGTGACCCTCGTGCACGAACTCGGCCACGCGATCGTCGGCATCCTCTCGGGCCGCCGCTTCACCGGTTTCGTCGTGCGCGGCGACATGTCCGGCCACGCCGTGACCGTCGGGCCGGCGCGCGGATTCGGACGCATCGTGACGACGTGGGCGGGCTATCCGATGCCGGCCCTCGTCGGTCTCCTCATGCTGTGGGCGACAACCTCCGGGTATGCCGGCCTCCTGCTCTTCGCGTCCCTCCTCACCTTGGTCTTCGTCCTCGTCTTCGTGCGCTCCGCAGGGACGTTCGTGACCGTGGTTGCGGCGGGGGCTGCGATCGGGGCGCTGTGGTGGTGGAGGGATGACGAGGTTCAGGCACTCGCCGTCGTCGCGACCGGGTTCGTCCTCCTCATCGGCGCTTGGCGTCACCTCGGCGTGCTCGCCTCGAGCAGCGGACGACGCGACCCGGGAAGTGACTCGAACGTTCTCAGGCAACTGACCGGCATACCCGCTTTCCTGTGGAACGCAACGTTCGTCGCGGTGCTGGCGGCAGCGTCGTGGGGCGCCATCCGACTCGTCCTCGAACTCACCTGAGCCCATGGGCGGGCAGATTCGCGACGCGTCGGGGCAGGATGCCGAGCGGTGCGCCGAGATCTTCTCGACCTACGTCACGGCGGGGACGTCGACGCTGGAGACCCATCCACCGACCCGGGCGGAGATGGCCGAGCGCATCTCAGCGGCCACGCGCGAGCATGCCTGGCTCGTGCTGGAGGACGAGGGCTACGTCGTCGGATTCGCGCAGGCGGGGCCCTATCGCGAAGGTCCGGCGCAACGCTACGCGTGCGAAGTCGCGATCTGGGTGGAGCCGGGGCGCCATGGCACGGGAGGAGCGAAGCGGCTCCACACCGCGCTGCTCTCCCGGCTCTCGAGGAAGGGGTTCACGCGCGCGTTCGCGTTCATCCCGCTGCCGAACGTTGCTGCCGTCGGTCTGCACGAGGCGCTGGGGTTCATCGAGGTGGGCGTCCACACGCAGGTGGGCTGGAAGCACGGCTCGTGGCGCGACGCGCTGTGGATGCAACGGGCGATCGGTCCCGTGGCCGTTCCTCCCGACGACTCAGCCTGAGAACCGACTTTGTGCCCCATTGGGACCGAACCGCGGGCGCCGAGCCTTCGCTGGAACGGTCCCAATGGGGCACAAAGTCGAAGGGGGCCGGCCTGCCCCTGGAACCGTGGGAGATTCACGCGAGGAGGCTTCGGACGGCCTTCTCGAGGGTGGCCTGGCGCGCGAGCGGAGACCGCCCCGACGCCTTGGGGACGGCGATCGTCTCGCCGCTCTCGTAGTGGTCGATGACTCTGGGGTCGACGTAGGAGTTGCGGGCGATGGTCGGGGTGTTGCCCAGGTAGTCGGCGACCTGCTCGATGGCGTCCTTGATCGCGCGGCGGCGTGAGGTCTGGGTGTCGCCTGGCTCCGGTGAGCTGGCGAGCGCCGCAGCGGCGTGGACGGTCGCGTGCCAGGTGCGGAAGTCCTTGGCCGTGATGTCGGCGTCGAACACGTCGGCGAGGTAGGCATTGACGTCGGCGGCCTCCAGGTCCGCCCAGCCCGAGTCTGTGCGATAGGCGAGGACCCGCTGTGAACCTGTGCGTCGCCGGCGCATCTCGGCGATCGCCGCAGCGACGTCCTTGTCGCGCACAGTCACTTGCTGGTCGAGTCCACCCTTGCCCTCGAAGTGGAAGCGCAGATCCTTGCCCACCGAGCGCACGTGCTGTCGCTCGAGCGTTGTGAGCCCGAAGGAGCCGTTGACGTCGGTGTAGACGTCGTTGCCGATCCTGAAATACCCGAGATCCAGCAGACGCACGGCGACAGCGCTGGCTCGGGCGGACGGCATACCGGATCGGTGCAGGTCGCGCGTCACGCGTCGACGCACCTTCGGGAACTGGGCGGCCGCATCGAGGATGCGGTCGAACTTCAACTCGTCCTGCTTGGCGCGCCAGTCCGGGTGGTAGAGGTACTGGCGACGGCCGGCGTCGTCGGTGCCGACGGCCTGGAGGTGACCGTTGGAAACCGGGCAGATCCACACGTCCTCCCAAGCAGGCGGGATCGCGAGGGAGCGGATGCGGTCGGCCTCCCGCTGCGGTAGTCGCTTGCCCGCGTCGTCGACGTAGGTGAAGCCCTTGCCGGCGCGGCGCCGCGTCCAGCCACGATCCTGCGGTGAGACCGTGCGCAGTCGGGTCATGCCCTCGATCGTCGCAGGTCAGCAGGGGTCAGCGGCCGCGGAGAGTTCACCAGTCATGGCCGTGGGTGATGAGGGCAGATTCCAACTCGAACCGCTGGCTGCGGGACAGGGTTCCGTGACCCTCGGGCACCGGGAGGTCCACGCTGCGGCAGTAGTCCCGGAGCACGAGGTCGTAGGCGAGGGTGCTGGCCGCCAGGCGCTCGGCCTTCCTCGGCTGGTTGCCCTCCTCGACGAGCCGAACGTGCTCGGCCATCCGGGCCAGCTCGAGGCCGAGCAGGACTGGCGGGAGCGGCTCCGCGGGCCGTCGCCGCCGGACGGCCGCGACCACCGCCGGAAGGGCAGACAGCAGCGCCAGCGCGACCATGCCGAGGGTGCTGTCCATCCTGCTCACCTCGGGACCATTTTCCGCCCCGAAGCGGCAGTCCACAATGGCCCGGTGCGGAGTCCCGCCCATGCTGGAGGGACGTGGATACTCGGGTTCATGACGACGGATCGCGCATCGGTCGAGACCTGGGTGGCCGACTACCTCGCCGCGTGGCGCACTGAGGGGACCGAGCGCTTGGCCGACCTGTTCACGCCGGACGCGACCTATTCACCGTCCCCTTGGGCCGCACCTCTCCATGGGTTGCCGGAGATCGAGCCATGGTGGGAGGCCGAGCGTGACGGTCCGGACGAGGCCTTCACGTTCACGCATGAGGTGGTGGCCCTCGACGGCGACACCGCCGTGCTGCGCGTCGATGTCGCCTACACGCACTCGAGGTGGCGCGACCTCTGGGTCGTGACGTTCACCCCGGACGGTCGAGCCGAGTTCTTCGAGGAGTGGCCCTTCGCGCCGGACCAGCCCGACGGGCACGGGTGACAGGCTGAACAAGAAGGCCCCGTGGCTCTCGGAGCCGAGTTCAGGCGCCCGTCGGACGATCCGATCGCGGACCGACCGGACCCACTGCGGAGGTCGCGCGCCGACTTCCGGCGAGCGTCTGGAAACTGCGGGCATAGGTCGGAACCAGGCCGGGCACGATGCGCGGATCAGGTCGGGCGCTGGTGGGCACCGGCGTGTGGTGGTAGTCGACCTGCACGCGCTCGGGCGTGACGTCGACGAGCGCGTAGCCATGACCGATGCCGTCGACGTAGCGGAGCCACGGGTTGAGCTGCTGGGCGGCACCGATGGCCTGACGGGTCGCCGCGGCGACGACCTCGGGCGGCTGTCCGGCGAGTTGCGGCATCCCGCCGAGGACCTCGAAGAAGCCGTCGCTACTGACGCTGGGGCAGGTGAACTCGACGCCGGCGGAGGTGTAGGACGGGCTGCCGGGTGAGGCGGCGACGGGCAGGTCGCAGGCGAAGGATGCGTGGATGTCGCCGGTCAGCACGACAAGGTCGCCGGCGACGGCGCTGGGTTGAGCGGCAGCGTGGGTCAACAGGTTCGTCCGGTCGGCGGTGTAGCCGTCCCACTGGTCGGCGTTGACGAACGTCAGACCGGGAGCGCCCAGGACAGCGCCCGGGTAGAGCACCGGCGAGACCATCACCTGGTTGCCGAAGAGGTGCCAGCGACGGCCCTGCTCGGCGATGCCGTCCTTCATCCAGTCGAGCTGCTCCGGCTCGGGCAGGTGACGCCCCGGATGCGCGAGGGCCCCGTCGATCGCTGGGTTGACGCCGATCGGCACGCGGCCTTCGAACGGCACTCCGGGCACAGTGATCGGGGCGCTGCGGTTCTGCCGGGTCTCGACGATCGACAGGTCGCCGAGGTCGCCGAAGGTGAACCGGCGGAAGAAGCGGGTCCCGCGGTGGGGCGTCGACTGCGACTGGTCGGGGAGTCGGAAGGGCATCCACTCGAGGTAGGCCTGCATGGCCTGGTCGCGGCGGGCGAGGTAGTCGCCCTCCGAGCCCTGGTGGTTGCCTGCGCCCGACGCCCACGCGTTGTTGGCGACCTCGTGGTCGTCGAAGATCGTGATCCAGGGGTGCTGGCGGTGCGCGGCCTGCAGGTCGGCGTCGGCCTTGTGCAGGGCGTGGCGCAGGCGATAGCCCTCGAGGTCGATGGTCTCGGTGGCGGGCTGGCTGTCACGCACGCCCACCAGCGAGTCCGGGCCGTAGCGGTCGGCTCCGTTGCCGTACTCGTAGAGGTAGTCGCCGACGTGCAGGACGAAGTCGAGGTCGTCGCGCTCCGCGATGGAGCGGTAGGCGTTGAAGAACCCGCCCGTGTAGTTGCTGCAGCTGACGAGGGCCATGCGCAGGGCATGCGTCTCACCCTCGATGTCGCCGGCGGTCTGGGTGCGCCCGATGGGGGAGAACTCGCCGAGGCTCTGGAAGCGGTAGTAGTAGCGGGTGTAGGCGTCGAGCCCTGCCACGTCGACCTTCACCGTGTGGTCGCTGGCCGCGCTCGTCATGACCATGCCGTGCGCCACGACCTGCGTGAACCGGGAGTTCCGAGACACCTGCCAGCGCACCGGGATCGACGCGCCGAGACCGCTGCCCGGTGCAGCGACGGGGTCGCCCTTGCGCCTCGGTGGTGGTGTCGCTCGGGTCCAGATCACCACGGCGTCTGCGGTCGGGTCGCCGCTGGCGACGCCATAGCCGAAGACGCCCTTCGCGGCTGGCGCGGCGGCAGCGGCCGGGTCGAACGCGCGGGGCACTGCGAGGGCTGCGGTCGCGGCGGCCACGCCCTTGAGAAGGCTGCGGCGGTCGACGGTCTGGGTCGTCATGGCTGGACGCTACGCCCGCAGTGCGGTGGCGCGGGCCCGTTCCGCGAGAACCCTCGACCTTCCCGACTCACGGCTTGGTGCCTGTGCCTGTGCCTGCCTCAGACTCTGCGGCCTCAACCAAGGGAAGCATCATGGCGGCGTCCTTGACCCCGGTGTTGCTCAGGGCCACCACGACCGACCCGCTGTCGGGCAGACAGCCTGCCGACGCGATGAAGCCGATGTCCGCCCCGAGGTGGCCGAACGAGGTGTACGGGTCGGCGATGGGGAACATCCCAAGTCCGTAGTCATCGACGAAGGTCGCCATCGTGGTCAGCGAGTCCTGGGAGACGAGCTTTCCTGAGCAGAGCGCCTGCCACCAATGCGCCAGCGACAGGGAGTTCGTGGCGAACTGGTTGTACCCCGTCGCGGAGGCGATCGAGGGGAGGTAGCCACCGCCCTTCTCCCACTCAGCTGGGGACATGGCGTTCGGGAGCGCCATGGGTGCCGACGGTCGCTCATCCGGTTGATAGACGAGCCGCTCGATCCCATCGATGTCGAGGACGCCGCCATCGCGCATGGCCTGGACCACCGTGCGGCCAGTGAGCTTCTCGATCACCTGCTGGAGCAACAGGTAGTTCGTGTCTGCATACTCGTGCGTCGTGCCCGCTGGCGTGCGCCCTGCTGGGACCTGGGCCAGCAGGTCGGAGGTGGTCCAGACTCGCTGTCGATCGCTCGCAACCAGCGGCTCGATTGCAGGCCAGTAGTCCGGGAGCCCGCTGCGCATCCCCATCAGCTGACGGATCGTCGCGTCGTTGGTGTCGAAGTTGAGGTCTGCCGGAAGGTATTTCTGCGCCGGATCATCGAGCCGCAACCTGCCGCCCTCGACCAGCTTCATCACCTGGGCGGCCTGCAGCGTCTTCGTGACGCTGGCGATGGCGAACTGATCGTTGACGCCAAGGGGCCGGCTGCTGTCCGCCTTGCCGACAGCTCCGCTCCACGTGCCAGCCGGCGACAACACTGTGGCTGACATGCCCGCCCCGCCGAGCCGTTGGCTCGCTTCGACGAGCGCTGCGCGCAACTCCTCGGCACGCTCCTGCGAGACAGGTTCCGCACTGATGTTGGCGAAGGCGTACACCGGGAAATCCGCGGCCTGCTGGCTCGATGATGCGGCGGGTGTTGCGCCGAGTGTTGAGGCACGATCGCTCGGCGTGCCCGGGCCACACGCGGTCACCAGAAGGATCAGGCTGACTACCAAAGGCCGCAGGTACGACGCGGCATACAGGTCCCGGATCTCGACGTCGCTCACGCGACACCTCCCTTCGTCCACAAGAACGACTCACGGGAGGTGCCTTCGGTTCCTCAAAGCAGGAACGATTTCGACCGGAGCACCGGCTCTGTCGCTTCCGGGCAGCGGAGCACGTTCGCCCCGAGCCCTCGCCGGGGAACCTCAAGGGGCGCTGTGCACTGCTTCGCTGGAGCGCAGCAGTGCACAGCGCGGCCACGACCCGAGGTGCGCCGGTGTGGCAACTCCTCGAGGGTCGGCGCCCTACTTCTTGACGTCGTAGCGGTCGAGGTCCATGACCTTGGCCCACGCGGCGACGAAGTCGTGGACGAACTTCTCACCGGCGTCGTCGGCGGCGTAGGCCTCAGCGACGGCGCGCAGCTCGGAGTTCGAGCCGAAGACGAGGTCGGCGCGCGTTCCCGTCCACTCCTGACCCGAAGCGCCACGACCCGTGTAGGTGTCGTCGCCAGCCGGCGTCCACGTCGTCCCCAAGTCGAGCAGGTTGACGAAGAAGTCGTTGGTCAGCTCTCCCGCGCGGTCCGTGAGGACACCGTGCTTCGTGTCGCCGGTGTTGGCGCCGATGGCCCGCAGGCCACCCACGAGGACGGTGAGCTCCGGAGCCGACAGCCCGAGGAGGTTGGCCTTGTCCAGGAGGAGGTACTCCGCCGGGAGGCGGTTGTCGGACCGGTCGTAGTTGCGGAACCCGTCGGCCTTCGGCTCGAGGAACGCGAACGACTCGACGTCCGTCTGCTCCTGGGTGGCGTCGCCGCGACCCGGGGTGAACGGAACCTCGACCTCGACACCGGCGGCGCGAGCAGCCTGCTCGACACCGACGTTGCCCGCAAGCACGACGACGTCCGCGAAGGACACGTTGTGGTCGGCCGCGATTGACTCGAGCTTGGGCAGCACCTCGGCGAGGGCAGCCGGCTCGTTGACCTCCCAGGACTTCTGCGGCTCCAGGCGGATGCGACCGCCGTTGGCGCCACCGCGCTTGTCCGACGTGCGGTGCGACGAAGCCGCGGCCCATGCCGTCTTGACGAGCTGCGACACCGACAGACCGGAGTCCGCCAGAGCGGCCTTGGCACCCGCGATGTCGTCAGCCGACGTCCCGAGCGAGTTCGCGGGGATCGGGTCCTGCCAGAGGAGCTCCTCCTGCGGGACCTCGGGGCCGAGGTAGCGGTCGACCGGACCCATGTCGCGGTGCGTCAGCTTGTACCAAGCCCGAGCGAACGCGTCGGCGAACACCTCGGGGTTCTCGTGGAAGCGCTTGGAGATAGGCCCATAGATCGGGTCCATGCGCAGCGAGAGGTCGGTCGTCAGCATCGTCGGGAGTCGCTTCGCGCCACCCTCGTTCGGAGCCGGGATCGTGGCCTCGGCGTCCTTGGCGACCCACTGGTGGGCGCCGGCCGGGGACGCCGACAGCTCCCACTCGTAGCCGAAGAGGTGGTCGAAGAAGCCGTTGCCCCACTGGGTCGGGGTCGACGTCCACGTGACCTCGATGCCGGACGTGATGGCGTCAGCGCCCTTGCCCGTGCCATGGCTGCTCAGCCAGCCGAGACCCTGCGCCTCGAGTGGCGCAGCCTCCGGCTCGGGGCCGACGACAGGGTCGGGGGACGCAGCGCCGTGGGTCTTGCCGAACGTGTGACCGCCAGCGATGAGGGCGACGGTCTCCTCGTCGTCCATCGCCATGCGCGCGAAGGTCTCGCGGATGTCGATGGCGGCGAGCAGCGGGTCGGGGTTGGCGTTGGGGCCTTCAGGGTTGACATAGATCAGGCCCATCTGGACCGCACCGAGGGGCTTCTCGAGGTCGCGCTCACCGGTGTAGCGCTCGTCGCCGAGCCACTCGGCCTCAGGACCCCAGTAGACGTCGTCGTCCGGCTCCCACGCGTCGACGCGGCCACCGGCGAAGCCGAAGGTCTTGAAGCCCATCGTCTCGAGCGCGACGTTGCCGGTGAGGATGATGAGGTCGGCCCAGGAGAGGTTCTGGCCGTACTTCTTCTTCACCGGCCACAGCAGGCGCCGGGCTTTGTCCAGGTTGCCGTTGTCGGGCCACGAGCTGAGCGGCGCGAAACGCTGCTGGCCGGTGCCACCGCCACCGCGGCCGTCCATCACGCGGTAGGTGCCGGCGCTGTGCCACGCCATGCGGATCATGAACGGGCCGTAGTGACCGAAGTCCGCGGGCCACCACTCCTGCGAGTTCGTGAGCACCTCGGCGATGTCCTGCTTCACGGCGGCGAGGTCGAGCGTCTCGAACGCCGCGGCGTAGTCGAAGTCCTCACCGAGCGGGTTGAGCACCGGCTGGTTCTTCGCGAGGATCTTGAGGTTGAGGCGGTTCGGCCACCACTGGCGGTTCGCGTCACCCTGCGTGGGGTGCGGCCGGCCATGGGGGACGGGGCAGCCACCGGCCTGTGGCTGGTCCTCGTTCATCTCCCTGACTTCGGCGTCGTCAGTCCTGTTGTCGTTGACGGTCATCGGCGTCCCTTCTCATCTTCTTCTGTGGTGGTGCTGGTGGTGGGTTCGGGGCTGGTGGATTCGGTTGCCGCAGAGCCGTTCTGGCAGTTCGCGCAGAAGCCCCAGTAGATGACCTCGGCCTCATCGACGGCGAAGTTCTCCATTCCAGTGGCATGGAGGCAAGGGGCCTTGCCGGTCGCACAGGCGACGTCGACGATGGAGCCGCACTGACGGCATACGGCGTGGTGGTGGTTGTCGCCCCGACGCAACTCGTAGCGCGCCACGGAGCCCATGGGCTGGATGCGGCGCACGAGCCCCGCGTTGGTGAGCGCGCTGAGGCAGTCATAGACCGCTTGGTGAGAAACCTGTGTATGCCGTCCGCGCACGTTCTCGATGACCGTCCCGGTGTCGGCGTGCGGGCTCTCGTGCAGGGCGTCGAGGACGGCCAGGCGGGGGCGGGTGACACGCAGGTTGGCGCCGCGGAGAAGTTGCTCGAAGTCGAGCTCCTCCAGGTGGCGGAGCGCGGTGTCGGTCACCGGTCCACCCTCTCCCCTTTTCTTGAACCTGTCAAGAAAACGCGTGGTGGACGCGTTGCATTCGACTTATTGCCCGTTCGGCCAGTGAGGAGGGCAGCGACGACTGGCCGAACGGGCAATAAGTCGGGGTCAACTCGTGGCAGGGGACAGGTGAAGGGCCCTCGGAAGTATGAGTTCCAAGGGCCCTTCGGGTGATCGGGTCGTGGTGACATCCCAATCGACATCTCGTCGTCTCCGGCCCCGAGTGCCACGTCACCTGGCTCTCGCAGCGGACGGATCCGCTGTGTGGACCCTCGTCTCCGAGTTGTCCCGCTCTCCCCGAGGGGAGTGCGTGGGTCATTTCTACGCCCGAATTGCGTTGCGCCACAAGGGGTTTGGCGAAAGTTTCTCGAGAACTTCGCTCATCCACAGGCAGGACGGGGGTTGTGCACCGAAACGTGGTGGTTGTCCACACGCGTTGTGCGTCTGTCCCCAGCTTGTCCCCATGGCCCTGTGGACAGACGCGCGGGGAGTGCTCCCCATCGCCGCACCTCGTGCGTTTCGTTAGGGTCGCTTCCGTGTCCGAACTCCCCACACGTCCCTTCGACGGTCGCGACAAGTGGGGACACGTGGCGATGTATGCCGCCATCGCGGCGATCGGGCTCCTGCTCGCCTGGGCCGCGTTCACCGTGGACAGCGAGAACACCTTCCTGCGCACGCTCGTGGCCTACACGCTCGTCGGCGTCGTCCTCACCCTCGCGCTGTCGGCCGCGGCCGCTGTGACGCGCCACCTGCCCACCCTGCGGGAGTCCACCTTCGAGGGGGAACCGGCCAGGGGCGTGCACGCGTGGAGTCCCGAGTGGTGGCACACGAACGCCGTGGACCTCGCACTGGCGGTGGGCGCCTTCACGCTGGCCTTCCTCGGCATCCGTCAGGGTCTCGACCTGCGCCTCCCGGGGATCATCGTCGGTGTGGTCGGACTGTGGTGGCTGGTCCGAGCCGCACTCAGCCTCACGAGTCGGCGCAACAACCACGGCTTCTGGCTCACCGCCGACGAGCTGGTTCTCGAGTCGGGCGAGGGCCGGGTGCGGTGCCCGCGCCACGAGGTCACGGCCGTGTCGACGCGCTCGACCTGGGGACTCGTCGTCGGGATGAAGGACGGCGTGAGCTTCGAACGGTGTCCGTGGCCGTGGCGTCGTCGATCGGCCTTGCTGGGCCGGCACCACGCCGTCGTGGACCTCACCATGACGGCGCACGACCTGGAGGACGTGGCGGCCTGGCTCTCGCACGAGCTGGGGCTCGACTCCCAGTCCGCGCGCAGCCCATTGTCCCGAACCTGATTCGTTGCAGAACCTGACTCGTGCTTGATCTGAGGAGGAGTGCAGTACCCATGAGCGATCGACCGCAGCCGCCAGTGGCGCCACCCGTTCCGCCGATGCCTCCCATGCCGGCATCGGCCCCGGCCCCGAGCGTGGCGGAGACGGCGGGTCGACCATCGGCCGCCGGGGAAGGGGAACAGACGCTGGAGGACTACCTCGCGAGCTTCCCTCCGGTCGTCTATGTCCCCACGACCGACGAGACCGACCCGACTCACCGCCGCGTCATCCTGCACTCCCTTGAGGACGGGCGCACCGCGCTCTTCGTGTACTCCGCGCCGGACCGGCTCAACGACTACTACCTGCCGGGCAACCCCTGGGTGTTGTGCGACGGCTCCGCGTTGCAGCGACTTCAGGAGGAGACGCCCTACGACCTGCTGTTCCTCGACCTGGACCCCGGCCTGCAGGACAGGGGTGAGTCTCATGGCTGACGTGGACGTCGACCTCAACGTGCTGGCCGACATCGCGAAGGGGCTGGACGACGGCGCCAAAGGGCTCGAGGACCTCTCCGGATCAGTGCCGGCGGGCATCGATGCCGGCCCGATGACTGCGGTCGTCGCGGCGATGCTGTCTCAGATCGTCACGAGCGCCGGCAACGTCTCGACCTCGAGCACGGCCGCGGCGGACCTCGTGCGAGAGAGTCGCCGCTACTACGCCCGGGACGACGCAGAGGCCTCCGCGACCCTGGAGGAGATCAACAAGATCATGAAGCCGAAGCCATGAGCGTAGACACCGAGATCAAGGGGAAGCCCGGCAACATCGAGTCGGCGGCGGCGTGGCTGCGCGACAAGCTGGAGGACGAGCTCAGCGACGCCGGCGACGAGTTCAACGAGGCGCGCAAGGACGGGCTCGCGACGTGGAACTGTGGAGCGGGGGACGCGTTCGGCGCGAAGATGAAGACCGCACGCGACAAGGCTGACGACCTGGCGAAGGCCGCCACCACCATGGCGACGGATCTCGACACCTTTGCCGGCGCCCTACGCACGTGCCAGAACGAGATGAGCACCTGTCGTTCGACGGCCAGGACGGACAAGCTGACCGTCACCAGCTTCATCATCGAGCACCCCGGGCCCGCTCCGACTCGGCCCCCGCAGGTCTTCACCGGGACGAAGGAGGAGGTCGCCGAGCACAACGCCAAGGTCACGGCCTACGACGACCACGTCCTCCTCCTGCAGGCCTACTACCGGGCCGAGACGGAGGCTGCGCGCATCGACCGCAAGTACGGCAAGGCCTGCCGTGACCTGCAGCAGAAGTACACCGTCGGCCAGCACGCCAGTTGGATCCTCACCCTCGGCGATCTCACGGGTGACGGTGTCCTGGCGGGAATGGCGGTGAGCGCCGGACTCAAGCACCGGTCCGCGCTGTTGAAGAAGGCCGACGACCTCGTCACCGAGGCCAAGAACGCGATCGATGACCTGCAGCGGAACCCGGATCGCTACATGAAGCGCAAGTGGATCTTCTTCAAGACTCTCGACGAGACCAAGCTCAATGCCGACAAGCTCGCGATCCAGGGCAAGCTCGACGAGGCCGAGGACCTGCTGAAGCAGGCCCGCAACGTTGACCATGCACCGACGGGCAAGCTGTCGAAGCTGCTCGGCATCGGCGGCAAGGTCCTCGGCCCGGTCGGGATTGGCCTCGGTGTCTACAACGACTACCAGGAGGGTGAATCCACGACGCAGATCGTCGTGTCGCAGGGTGGCAGCCTCCTCGTGGGCGCGGGGACAGGCATGGCCGTCGGCGCCGCCGTGGGCTCCGTCGTGCCGGTTGCGGGCACGGCCGTGGGAGCGGTGGTCGGCGGCATCGTGGGCGGTGGCATGGCCATCTTCAGCGACGGAGCGATCGACTCGTTCTTCGAGAACGGGCCGGACGTGGGCAAGGCAGCCGAGGAGGGCTGGAACTCGATCAAGGACACCGGCGGCGCCATCGCGAGCGGGGTCAAGGGCCTGTTCGACTAGCCCGCGGACGGCTCGGTTCAGGTGGCTGGCGTGATCGTTCCGCTGACCTGGCCGAGGCCGACGCGGGTGCCATCCGGGCCGGGAGCCCACGCGGTCATCGTCACCGTGTCGCCGTCCTCGAGGAAGCCGCGCGTCGAGCCGTCGTCGAGCGTCAGCGGCTCGGTGCCACTCCACGAAAGCTCGAGAAGGCTTCCGCGAGTGGGCTTCTCGGCGCCGCTGATCGTGCCGGACCCGAAGAGGTCGCCGTTGCGCAGGCTCGCACCGTTGACCGTCATGTGGGCGAGCATCTGGGCGGGCGACCAATACATGTCGCGGTTCTCGGGGCGGGAGATCACGGTGCCGTTGAGGCTGACCTCGACATGGATGTCGAGGCCGAACGCGGCACCGACACCGTCACCCTCGCCGCCGCGGAGGTAGTCGAGGACCTCAGGGTCGCCCTCCTCCCGCGGAAGTGCGACGCGGGCCGAGTCGAACGCGGCCAGGGGCGTGACCCACGCGCTGATCGAGGTGCCGAAGGACTTGCCGAGGAAGGGCCCGAGCGGGACGTACTCCCACGCCTGGATGTCACGAGCGCTCCAGTCGTTGAGGATGACGACGCCGAAGATGTGCTGGGCGGCCTCGTCGACGCTGACCCGGGAACCCATGGTCGTGGCACCGCCGACGACGTAGCCGAGCTCGGCCTCGATGTCGAGGCGGATGCTCGGGCCGAAGGTGGGGGCCGGGTCGGCCGGGGCCTTGCGCTGGCCCGTCGGGCGGGTGATGTCGGTGCCGTCGACGACGACCGTGCCGGCGCGACCGTGGTAGCCGATGGGGAGGTGCTTCCAGTTCGGCGGCAGCGCGGCGTTGTCGGGGCGGAAGATCTTGCCGACGTTGCTGGCGTGGTGAGCGCTGGCATAGAAGTCGACGTAGTCCGCAACCTCGATGGGGAGGTGCAGCGTGACGTCCTCGAGCGAGTGACGGTGTGCCGCAAGTGCATCCACACCCGCACCCGCACCCGCACCCTCGCCGGCGACCCCGTCAGGCTGTACCGAACTCACCCAATTGGACGGTATTGCACGCCTGTCGTCGGCGCCTTCGACCGCAGCGCCCAGCGTTTCGGTGAGCCAGGCGCGGGCGTCGGCCCAGACCTCGTGCCCGAGCGCGAGGAACGCGTTGAGGCTCGGCGTCGCCCACGCGGCGGCGAGGTCCTCGCGACCCGCGGCTCCCGCAAGGGTCGACACGTCGATGACGTCATCACCGAGGCGCACGCCGACGCGGGGCGCATTCGCATCGGTCGAGAAGACGCCGAACGCGAGGGTCTGGGGGCCGAAGGGGTGGTCAGCACTGACGAGGTCTCTTGACACGAATCCGACCGTACAGCATCGTATTTATAGGAGTACAGATCTGTCCGATTATCGTTCACATGGTCGATCTCGTTCGACTCTGTGCCCCGTTGGGACACCGGGCGAGGCGCTTCGCGCCGATGGCCGCGTCCCAACGGGGCACAAAGTCGGCGGAGGGCACACGGCGGAACACAAGGAGTTTGAGAAGGCGATGGCGCACTACCAGGCACGCGGGCACATCCCAGCGAAACGGCATACGCAACATCGTTCGGACGACGGAAGCCTCTACTTCGAGGAGCTCATGGGCGAGGAGGGCTTCTCGTCGGACAGTTCCTTGCTCTATCACCGCAACATCCCGTCGACCATCACGTCGACTCGCATCTGGGACATCCAGGGGCAGGCGACGACGCCGAACCACCCGCTCGCGCCGCTGCACCTCAAGCTGCACGACCTCTTCGCCGACGAGGCGTCGACCAAGACCGACGTCGTCACCGGCCGACGGCTCGTCCTCGGCAACGGCGACGTGCGCATCTCCTACGTCGTCGCGACCGAGACCAGCCCCTGGTATCGCAACGGCATCGGCGACGAGTGCCTCTTCGTCGAGCACGGTGAGGCCCGCGTTGAGACGGTGTTCGGGGCGTTCGACCTCGCTGAGGGCGACTACCTCATCGTGCCGAGGGCGACGAACCACCGCTGGATCCCCACTGCCGCAAGCGAATCCGCCGACGGCAAGCCCCTCGCCGTCTATGCCATCGAGGCCAACTCGCACATCGCGCCGCCGAAGCGCTACCTCAGCAAGTACGGGCAACTGCTCGAGCACGCGCCCTACTGCGAGCGCGACCTGCGCACCCCCAGCGAGGCACTGCTCGCCGAGCACATCGGGGCGAGTGCGGACGACGAGACCGAGGTCTACATCAAGCACCGCGGCAACGGTCCTGGTGGTGTCGTCGGCACGATCCACACCCAGCCGCACCACCCGCTCGACGTCGTCGGTTGGGACGGGTGCCTCTATCCCTACGTGTTCAACGTCCGCGACTTCGAGCCGATCACCGGCCGCGTGCACCAGCCGCCGCCCGTGCACCAGGTCTTCGAGGGCTACAACTTCGTCATCTGCAACTTTGTCCCGCGCAAGGTCGACTACCACCCGTTGTCGATCCCGGTGCCGTACTACCACTCGAACGTCGACTCCGACGAGGTCATGTTCTATGTCGCCGGCGACTACGAGGCGCGCAAGGGTTCGGGCATCGGCAAGGGGTCGATCTCGCTGCACCCCGGCGGTCACGCACACGGTCCGCAGCCGGGCGCCTATGAGGCGGCCATCGGGGTCGAGTACTTCGACGAGCTCGCCGTCATGGTCGACACGTTCCGTCCGCTGGAGATCGGCGAGGCCGGGCGCGCGTCGGACGACGGGCTCTATGCCCAGTCGTGGTCGCGCGGCGAGAAGCGCGGGGCGAGCGAGCCCGAGACGCACTCCTGAGCCGCTGCCGACCCGTCCCCCTCACAAACCTAGGCTGCGCGAATGCCCCCGGAGACATCGCAGACGCTCGACCGCGGTATCCGCGTCGTCGAGCTGCTCGCCATGCCCGAGCACTCGGCCGGGCTGACGATCAGTGAGCTGGCCGGGCTGCTCGCGACGGGTCGCCCGGTCGTCTATCGGCTCGTCGCGACGCTCGAGTCGCACGACCTCGTGACGCGTCGTGACGGGCGAGTGCGGTTGGGGTTGGGGCTGCACCGGTTGGCTGCCGCCGTCGTGCCGTCGATCCGTGAGGCGGCGCTGCCTGCGTTGCGGGTCCTGGCGGATGCCGCGGGAGCGACGGCGCACCTGACCGTCGCCGAGGGTGACGAGGCCGTGGCGCTCGTCGTTGTCGAGCCGCGGTGGACGGATTATCACGTCGCTTATCGCGAGGGTGCTCGTCACCCGCTCGATGTCGGTGCCGGTGGTCGGGCGCTGCTCGCGGGGCGCGCCGGTCGTGCGGGCCGCGAACCGCAAGTGGTTGCGTCGTCGGGTGAGCTCCAGGCGGGCGCGTTCGGCTTGGCGGTTGCGCTGCCTCGATCGGGCGGGTCGGGCGGGTCGGAACCCGGGGTCGAGGCGTCGGTCGGGGTGGTGGCGTTGCACGAGTTGAGTGCCGAGGCGATCGGACCTCTCGTATGCCGTGCCGCCGCCGATCTCGCCCGCGCCCTCAGCTGACGCTCACCTGCACAACGGCAAACCTCCTGGGGGGCGGCTCGTGGCCGGGCCCTGCGTGAGGGGTCGGTTTCAGGAGTGTCTTTGCTCCCGCTCATGACGCAAGCCTGCGATGCCCTCAGAAGGTGAAGCGGGTGCAGTCCTTGGGGAAGGCGAACCAGGCCATCGCTCGCCGGGGAGTGATGACCCGCAGCCCGCCGCCATCCTCGCCCGACCACGAGTCCGGGCCGGGCGAGTAGTCGCTGTCGGCATACTTCCGGAACGCCTCCGAGAGCCGCACGCCCAGCCCGTCGGCGTCGGCGCGCGTGGCCTCCGACTCGCCCTCGATGATGACGACCTCTGTGCCGCTCTCGAGCGTCAGAGTCACCGCCGGGTTCTTCTCGACATTGCGCGTATGCCGTGTGGTCGGCGCTCCGTCGTACCAGAACTTCCCGTCGAGCCAGACTCCCCATCGGGGGACGGAGTGCGGTGTGCCGTCGGGTCGGACGCTGCTGATCCAGTAGTGCTTCGACTCCACGAGTCGGGGCTCGACGTCGGCCCAGGTCAACTGACCCTCGGAGGTCGTCGGGATGCCGTAGCCGTCGGGGAACACAGGACGGTCGGCGGTCGGTTGCGGTGCGTTCGGCGTCGTATCCATCCTTCGACGCTAAACCCGGGTTCCGACAGCCGCCCACGAGCCGCTCGCTCGCGACGTCGAGCACGCCCCCGCCGACAGATTCTCTCTGGCGCGATTCGACCAATCGCAGCACACTGGAGGCGTGCCACACCGAGCAGGTGAGTCATGAACGCGGGAGCTGTCGCGGATGGGGGCGAGGACCAGGCGACGGCCCACGGGGCCATCGTGTGCACCCGGCAGGTCGATGTCGACCCGGTGCACGCGTTCGAGGTGTTCACCGAGCGCTTCGGCGACTGGTGGGATCCTCGACTGACGTCGGACCCGTCGACCTACGAGGGTGCGGACGTCGAGGAGGTCGAGGGAGGCGCGGTCGTACTCCATCACGACGGTGAGGACTACCCGATCGGCGAAGTGACCGAGTGGACCACCGGCGAGCGGTTCGCGATGTCGTTCCACCTGTCGCTGCCCCGCGCTCATCCCACGGAGCTCATCGTCGACTTCGAACCGGTCGATGACGGCACCCTCGTGACCCTCACCCATGACGGGTGGGGTCCGGACAACGTGGCTCGCCGAGGCAAGTTCACCGAGTGGCCGCACCTTCTGGGGAGGTTCGCCGCAGTCGCGGAGGAATGACCCCTGCCTCGCTAGGCTCGGATGCCATGACGGACACGGCCTTGGAGCTGGGACTCGACACCTTCGGCGACATCGCGCTCGGACCCGACGGGGAGCCACTTCCGGCAGCCGTCGTCGTCCGCGAGGTCCTCACCGAGGGGCAGCTGGCGGAGGAGCTCGGCCTCGACTTCTTCGGGGTGGGGGAGCACCACCGCCCCGACTACGCGATCTCGGCGCCGGACACCGTCCTCGCTGGACTGGCGACGACGACCGAGCGCATCCGGCTCGGCACGTCCGTCACCGTCCTCAGCTCCGACGACCCGATCCGGGTGTTCCAGCGGTTCTCGACCGTGGACGCGCTCTCGAACGGGCGGGCCGAGATCACGGTCGGCCGGGGCTCGTTCATCGAGTCGTTCCCGCTGTTCGGGTTGTCGCTCGACGACTACGAGGTGCTGTTCAGTGAGAAGCTCGACCTGCTGGCAAAGGTGTTGCAGGAGAAGCCCTTTGAGTGGTCGGGCACGACGCGTCCGCCGGTGAAGTCCGGGCCGATCATGCCGCCCACCGAGTCCGGACACCTGCGCACCTGGGTCGGGGTCGGCGGGACACCGGCGTCGGTGGTGCGGGCGGCGCAGTACGGCCTGCCCATCGTCATCGCGATCATCGGTGGGCCGTCGGCTCAGTTCGCGCCCCTTGCCGACCTCTATCGGCGGGCATGCAAGGAACTCGAGCAGGGGGACCTGCCGATCGGGGTGCACTCGCCCGGGCACGTCGCGGCGACGGACGAGCAGGCGGTGGAGGAGTACCTCCCGTATTTCATGGAGCAGATGCGCAAGCTCGGCCGCGAGCGCGGGTGGGCCCCGATGTCCGAGGAGGCGGCGCGCGCCCAGATGGGCCCGCAGGGCGCGGCCTATTGCGGCTCGCCGGAGACGGTCGCGCGCAAGATCGTCGCGACGGTGCGGACGCTGGGGGCGTCGCGCTTCCAGTTCAAGTACTCCAACGGGCGCCTCCCGCACGACCTGCGCATGTCCTCGATCAGGCTGTTCGGCGGGGAGGTCGCACCCCGCGTGCGAGAGCTGCTCGCAGACGACTCGGACTGAGGTCGGCGCCTGCCTGCGGGGTTGTCGTGCAGCGCTGTGCACTGCTGCGCTGTGCCTCAGCAGTGCACAGCCTGACTGTGCAGTGCTGCGCTGCAGCACAGCAGTGCACAGTGCCGCCTCGCACCCTCTGACCTCAGCGGCCGACTGGGTCTTGAGGTCGGGGCTCGATGAGCGGACCATGAGTTATGGGCGTCGTCGAGTTCGAACTGGCCCGCGTCGTGCACGCGCCGATCGACGACGTGTTCGCACGGCTGGCTGACATCAACGGCTACGACGAGTGGATGCCGCGCCAGGGCAGCATCCGGCGCCACTCCGAGCAGACCTCACCCGACCCGTCGGCGCTGGGCACGACCTATGTCGATCGCACGTTGGCCGGGCGCACACCCGGGGAGATCGCCGAGTACGACCGCCCCACACGCCTCGTCTTTCATTGGTGGGACAAGTCCAAACGAGGAAAGGTCCACGCAGAGGGCTGGCCGGCATACCGGCTCGAAGCCAAGGGTGACCACACGACCTTGGTGCACCATCACGTGAAACTCGAGACGCACGGGGTCTATCGCGCGGCGACGCCGCTCTTCCACTGGATGGCCGTGCGCGAACGCACCACCACCGTGGAAGCGCTCCAGGCCTCGTTCGGTCACCATCACGACGATTAGGTATGCCGTCCAGGCACCTTGCTTGCAGAGTGCTAGCATGGCGAGATGACGACGCTCTACATCAGGGACGTCTCTCCCGAGGTCGCGGAGACCCTCAAGTCGCGGGCGGCCGCCGAAGGACAGTCGCTCTCGGCCTATGTCGCCGCGCAGCTCGAGAAGGTCGCTGCCCGTCCCAGCAACGCACAGGTGGTGGAACGCTTGCGAGCGCGGGATCGTTCGAACGGGCCGACGACTGACGAGATCCTGGACGCTGTTCAGGCCGAGCGGCGTTGATCGTCGTCGATGCCTCGGCCATGGTCGAGGCTCTCGTCGGCATTGGCCCTGACGCAGGCCTGCTCGAGGCCCTCGGTGGTGACTTGGCCGCACCCCATCTCCTGGATGTGGAAGTCATGTCAGTGCTGCGCGGGCTGGTCCTCGGCGGCAAGCTCGACGAGCCGGCAGCGGAGCAGGCGCGCCACGACTTCTTCGAGTTCACGATTCACCGGCACGAGTTGGCCCCCCTGGCTGAGCGCGTCTGGGGATTGCGGCATCAGTTCGGCGCGTATGACGCCGCCTACCTCGCCCTGGCCGAGGGGTTGGACGCCCCGCTCGTCACGTGTGACGCGAAGTTGGCGACAAGGGGCCACACTGCGCAGGTTCAAGTCGTCCCGGCCTCCCGGCGCTGAGTCAGCGGCACCGGAGGCGCTCGTTGATCGTTCCGTTGGGCCGGGTGTTGGTGTGCTCGGTGTGGTGGACCCGCAGGGTTGAGCCGTCGGAGCCCTTGGCGCGGATGGAGATCATGAACGTCCCGTTGGAGGTCTTCTTCTTCTCGTTGAAGTTGCCGTGGATCGTGAACCTGCCGCTGTAGCTCGGCAGGTTCGCGTCGCGGAACGGCACGGCCGAGAAGCGCCCCTGGTCCTTGAACATCGTGTGCACCCGCCCGTCGGGGAAGACGGTCTCGTGCACGACGCTGTTCCCCCTCGTGGTGATCGTGTAGAGGGGTGCGTTCTCCGTGTCCCCGCACGCCCAGAGGACATCGACGAAGGTTTCCGTGGCTCCTTTGGTCGTGGTGGTCGTCGTGGTCGGGGGAGCCGCGTACGCCGGAGCGGCCACGAGGACGAAGGACGGAGCGAGGAGTGCAATGGCAAGTCGTCGAAGCATGAGGTCCTCCCGTACGTCGAATTCCCTGAGCGTCACTCACGTTCCTCGCACCGGCGGGGGCGTGCCAATAGCCCCCGCGTGCCCCCACCGAGGCGCGCAATCGGGTGAGGCCCACGCGGTAGGTCGCGGGAACCCTGACGAAATCATGGAATCCGCTGAGGGTCGACATCGCGATGCAGCACACTCCACCCGTGAAGCACATGCTCCTGACCCTTGCTGTCCTCGCAACCGTCGCGTGCGCCTGCTCGGCCTCCCCGACGTCATCCGCCCCTGCGAGCTCGGCATCGACCACGCCGACGACGTCGGTCGCATCAGCAGCCTCGACGGCTGCGGCCAGTGCCACGCCCTCGGTGTCGGCGACGACTCCCGAGGAAGTGGGAGAAGCGCTGGGTGCCAAGATCGCGTTCTATGCCGTGGCCAAGGCGGCCGGCATGGACGACAGCGCCAAGATGGACGAGCTGGCCAGCGGTACGTGCACCCGGATCGAATCAGGGAAGCCGGCCGATGTCGGCCCCTGGCTCAAGGACACGTTCCAGCTCCAGAGCGACGCGGCGGCGAAGGTCGCGATCGCCGCGATCGAGTTCCAGTGCCCGGAGTTCAGGTCCATGGTGGGTTCCTGACTCGGTCCATCTCACGCTGCGCGAGCCGACCGCGCGCCTCAGGCTGCGACGGGGTGCTTGCGCGGGCGGCCGGCGCGCGGTTTGCGCGCGACGACCGCGCCCTCGTGGAGGATCTCGCCTCCCCAGACGCCCCAGCGCTCGCCGCGGTCGAGGGCCTCGGTGAGGCACTGCTGTCGGACGGGACAGCCTCCGCACAACGCCTGCGCCAGTTCGATGTCGGCGGGCGCGTCGGCGAACCACAGGTCGTCGGAACGGACCTGGCAAGGAAGCCTGCTCACCGCTTCAGCGGGCGTTGCGGGCGGCCTGGACCCGGGCGCGAACCCGGCGGATGACGTGGAGCGAGGAGCCGGGACGCTCCTGCGTCTCGGGGTAGAGGCCGTAGCGGGCGTGCATCTCGGCCCGGACCGCTTCGGGGGTGAGGAACGTGGTGTTCATGACCGGTCCTTCCTGACCTGTGTCGGTGGCAGCGGTTGCTGACACGTCCACAGTCGTCGCCTGAGGTAGGCCCCCACATCGGGCAGGTGCCGTATTTCGTGCGTGGGAGCTACCTCAGGCGCACCTTTTCGTCACTACCTCAGGCGCGCGTATGCCGTCCGCCCGCGACCCGCTTCCCGCCCCGGATCGAGGTGGGCTGGTTCGCCTGCGGTTGCGGGGTTGGAGGGGGTCATGAGGGGTCGGGCCAGGGAGTGTCTTTGCGCCACACCGTGACGCAAGCCGGATCGCAGCGACCCCTTGGATCGAGGTCCGTACCTGCTAGTCGGTGAGGTTCGGGTCGCCTTCGATCGTTCCGGCGGTCAGTCGCGTTCGTCGTCCAGCTGATCGGCCAAGCTCATGACGACCACGGCCGCCTCGCGTCCGAAGTCGGTGATCGTGAGGTCATCACCCTGTCGCGTCCAGAGCGCCATGTCGTCGAAGAGCGCCACACATCGTCCAATCCTGCCGTCCGAGATGTCCCGCCACACGTCGATGAACTCGTGAACCTCGCCATATCGATCGGCGAATCCACCTGTCTCCCATTCGTCCTCGCGCACGTCCTCGAGATCGATCTCCCCGTCGGGCGACACCATGGCGCGCAGCAGGATGTGAGCCAGCATGTCGGTGGGGTTGTGCTCGACGCGTTCCAGCAGCGACACGACCTGTGTGATGGCGCCGATCAGCGGATCACCTGACACAGCCTCCGCCCGGAGTGCTCGGGTCGACGTCACCCGGATCACCTCGGTGGCCTGCCCCACCCACCACAACCGGTCGAGTGCAAGATTCTCGCCGGCACGCCGGATCGACGACGCGCGCGCCCGGGCATCGTGATCCTTGGCCTCGGGAGTCAGCTTCGCCGCTGCCCAGGCGCCGTGTGGATCCGCGAGCGCCTCGTAGCGCCGCTCCCACGTCGCGAGGTCCAGTGCTGCGAATGCCTCCTGCGCGAGCGCCGGCTTGAGGACTCCGGTGCTCGTCACCGCCTTGCCGTCACCGAGCCAGTCGAGGAGCGCCGAGAGCTTGCGGGCGAAGCCGGACTCGGCGGCCTGCCGCACTGCAACACTCGGTATGCCGCGTCGATAGTGCGGATAGACGCTCGCCATATCGTCGGGGTCAGGTTCACCGACGTGCTCGCCGGCCGCAGGGGCGCCGCCCCCAAGCATCTGGCTCGCCACCTCTGTGGCACGCACACCCATCGCCGACCTCGGGGAGGGATCGGGCATGAGCCGGATGCGCTCCTCGGTCGGCAGCGCGTTCCATGCGGCCATGATCCGGTCGAGGCGGGCCTGCATCTCCTCCATCGTGGCGACTCCGTCGAGCTCGATGCCGATCGAGGACCCGAAGTCCTGGAGGACACGCCCCTGCGACCAGTTGGAACGGTCGCCGGTGGCCTCCGCCATCGCGGGCAGGGCCCGACGCAGCTCCTTGACGAGGTCGGCCGGTGCCGCCGAGCCCGACGTCATGCGGCCGGTCGCGCGCAGGAACCGCCAGTACGTGTCGAGGCTGTCGCGTAGGGCGTCGCGGTCGGGGAGTGCGGTGGGACCATTGGCTGGCCACCGATGCAGCACGAGGTTGCGCGCGGATCCCGGGGGCCAGGCCTGCGCCGACCGCTCGTCGTACTTCGTGACCAGGTCGAGCACCGTCTCCAGCAGGGCGAGGTCGAGTGGCCGCTTCTTCGACTCGGCCCAGCGAGCAGCGTGGGTCAGAAGGAGGTCGTGGTCACCGGAGCCACCCGGCGCTGAGGTCGAGGACATGACGCTCACTGTTCCACGATTCGTTGGAGGCGCCGCGACGGGCGACGAGCCGTCCCCCGGCCTCGATGCAGCGGTGACCTTCTGGCGGCCCCGCGGCCTACTTTGTCACGAGCGCAGCGATCTTGTTGGCGTCCAGCATCGTGTACCAAGGGTCGCCGTTGGGTGCCACGACGATGCCCTCTGGCCCACTGCCCTTGACGGCCTTGAACTCGCTGATGACGCCGGCGTTGGTGATGCTGGCGGCGTTGCCCTTGAGCGTTTGCGTGAACCAGATGCTGCCGTCGGCGCCGGCGGCGATGTTGGCGGGGCCATTGGTGGGCAGCGGGAAGAAGTCGCTGGTGCTGTCGGCCGGGTCGACGTAGCCGACTCCCGCCTCTGCTGAGGTGAGGAAGTTCGGGAATCGGGCGGAGAACCAGACCCTCCCGTCGACCGGTGAGACGGTGAGGTCAACCGCCGCGGCATTGACAACGAAGGTGTCCGTGACCGCGCCCGTGCCCTCGTCGATGCGGCCGATGTTGCTGGTGCCATCCGGGTTGTGCTGGGACTGCGCGAACCAGGCGTCGCCGGCCCCGTCCACGGCGATGTCGGCCGGGTCGATCACGTCGATCGTGGTGAACTGCTGGGTCGAGAGGTTGTAGCGCCAGACCACGTCTGCGTTGAAGTCGCTGATCCACACGTCGCTGCCGCTCACGGCCACGCTGTCGACCGAACTGGCCGAGCGCTCAGCTGTCGCAATCGGCACCGGCGGCTCGAAGGCAAGAGTCGACACGTTGAACCGGATCAGGTCCCCGCCGTTGGCGGTGATGTAGAGAATGTTGCCCGGGCCATGGGCGATGTCGCTGATGCCGCACGAGTTGCACCCGTCGGCCGCGGTCACATCGAACTCGGTGATCGCACCGGACGGAGTGATGCGCGCGATCTTCGCGAAGTTGACGTTGTTGTCGCTCTCGGTGAACCACCGGTTGCCGTCGGATCCGTTGGTGATGGCGCGAGGCAGACTGTTCGCCGTCGGCACCTTGAACTGCTTCAGCACTCGCGTCGCGGGTGCGGCCAGCGCCGCGCTCCCCATTGACAGCACCAGCCCTGCCGCGAGTGTCGCGGTCAGCACACGCCTCTTGGACATGATTTTCCACCTCTGAACGGGCCGCACAGAGGCGAGCGCTCTAGGACCCCGGCGGCCCACGAGAGGTCCGGACTGTTGCACTCCCCGTCACTCTGGCACCGCCAAGAAGCCGGGCACAATGCCTTCGGGACAATCAGCGACCTTCTGATGTGGCCTGCCGCCGACGCGTCCCCGGCCAGGTCTCGTTGTGGCAGCGTTGCGATCGTGCGTCCACCGCCCGAGGTCCTTGACCTGTATGCCGTGCCCGCGGACTCGGCGCCCCTGGCCGGGGGCCAGGGGCACTCAGCGCTGGCCGGCGACCTCGTGTTGTCACCGGGGCGGGATCCCCGGGTGGCTGTCTGGCTCAACCCGATCATCGCTCGGCTTTCGGCCGACCTCGATCACGAGCGCCCGCGGTCGCTGCGACTGGCCATGCCGATCCCTACCCGTGAGTTGCACTGGGTCGAACAGGGTTGGGGCGCAACACGATTCGAACCCGACACCCGTCCGTGCCAAGAGCTCGACGTCGTGCTCGCCACCGGTCGGCTGCTCCACGCGCGACTGGCGGCCAAGGTCGGAAGCGAGCCGGACGGCATACGGGATCGTGACGACCGGTGGGCACGAGCGGAACGGGTCGCGTTCGACGAGAGGCGGGCGGACGGCATACCGACGGAGGTGGAGGCGCTTGTCGCGCGACTGTCGGCGGAGCGGGACGGGACCGACCTCGGACCGGACCAACTCGTCCACGGTGGCCTCTTCGGGAACGTGCTCCTCGATGGTGAGGGGGTGCCGTTCGTGATCGACTTTGCGCCCTATTGGCGACCCACGCTGTGGGCCGAGGCGGTGTGCGTCCTCGACGCCGTCGTCACGGGGCGCGCGCGGGTGGCGGTGATGGGCGACTGGTCGGTGGGGGCGGCGCGGCAGGCGATGCTGCGGGCGGGGATCTTCCGGTTGCTCAGCGACCTCGAGCCCGATGTGGTGACCTATGAGCACGCTTTCGAAGCCGCCGCGGCAAGGAGACCCGAATGACCAGGCTGGACCCCAGCATCATGAAGCGCTTCCCCGTGGTCGACGTCGAGGACCTGCCGCGGGACCTCCAGGACCGCATCGCGGCCGTGAGTGAGAAGTCCGGGTTCATCCCCAACGTCTTCCTCGGCATCGCCCAGCGCCCGGACGAGATGCGGGCGTTCTTCGACTTCCACGACTCCCTCATGGACCGGGAGACACCCGGCCTGTCCAAGGCCGAGCGCGAGATGATCGTCGTCGCGACAAGTGCTGAAAACGGTTGTCTCTATTGCGTGGTCGCGCATGGAGCCATCGCCCGCATCCGCTCCAAGAACCCCTACATCAGTGACCAACTCGCCACGGACTGGCGCAAGGCGGACCTCGACGAGCGGCAGCGCGCCATCATCTCGGTCGCGGTGAAGCTCGCCGTGCGCCCGGTCGAGATCGTCGATGCCGACCTCGACCTGTTGCGCTCCCACGGCCTCTCGGAGGAGGACGTCCAGGATGTCGGCGCCATCACGGCGTTCTTCGCGATGAGCAACCGCCTCGTCCACTGGAGCGGGCTCATGCCCAATGCGGAGTTCTATGTGATGGGTCGGGTGCCGCGCGACGCGTGAGTTGGCGGCGGACCTCTGGGTCTGGAACCCTGCGGTGTCCGCTCAGGGAGTGTCTTTGCTCCACACGGTGACGCAAGCCGGGCGTCGCGTCAGGCGGCGGCGGGGTGCTTGCGGGGGCGGCCAGCGCGTGGTTTGCGCGGGACGATCGCGCCCTTGTGGAGGATCTCGCCACCCCAGACACCCACGGGTTCGCGGCGGTCGAGCGCGTCCGTGAGGCACTCCCGCCGGAGGGGGCAGGAGTGGCAGAGAGCCTGGGCGCGCTCGATGTCGTCGGGTTCCTCGGCGAACCACAGGTCCTCCGGATGCGCCTGGCAGGGGAGCTGCATCAGAGCACCGCGATTCGGGCGATGTCCGCGATCTCGGCGGGGGTGCCGGCCATGATCGTGCGCGTGTGTTTGGTGACGAGTTCGATGGGCCAGTTCCACCACGCGGCTGCGAGGAGAAGCTCGACTTCTTGGTCGTCGTAGCGTCGCCGAATCGTTCGGGCCGGATTCCCACCCACGACCGTGTATGCCGGCACGTCGCCTGCGACGACGGCTCCCGCCGCGATGATCGCGCCATCGCCGATCGTGACCCCCGGCATGACGGTGACGTTGTGCCCGAACCAGACGTCGTTGCCGACAACGGTGTCGCCGCGGCTCGGCATGGAGGTCACGAGGTCGAGGGTCTGCTCGGCCCAGCGACCGCCGAACATCGTGAACGGGTACGTCGAGACGCCCATGGTCGGGTGCTCCGCGCCGGCCATGAGGAAGCGGGTGCCACTGGCGATGGCGCAATAGCGGCCGATGACGAGGCGTTCGGGACCGTAGGCGTAGAGAACGTTCTGGCACTCGAAGCGCACGGCGCCGATGGGGTCGTCGTAGTACGTGTAGTCGCCGACCTCGATCTGCGGCGAGGTGATCAGTGGGGCGAGGAAGACGACGCGGTCGTGGGCCGGAAGTGGGTGAACGGTGGTGGGGTCGGGCAGAGTGGGAACTGGCACGGTGTGGTCGGGCGCGGGCACAGTGGTGTCCTTCAGGCAGTGAATCGGGTTGCCTCGAGCCTCATCTAGCCTGTGGATCTGATCAACGGCCACTTCCGCATGACTGGCATTAGCCAGAGTGATTGACGACTGCACGACGACACGAGCGACGACACAGCGACGAAGGGGGAGCCGTGGAACTGCGCGACATCGAGATCTTCCTGACTCTGGCCGACGAGCTGCATTTCGGCCGTACGGCGACTCGTCTGCACCTGTCGCAGGCCCGGGTGAGTCAGTCGATCAGTCGCCAGGAACGCGCCCTCGGAGGCGCGCTCTTCGAGCGGACGTCGCGCACGGTCTCACTCACGCCGCTGGGACGGAAGATGCGGGAGGAGTTGCACCCGGCATACACACAACTGCGAAATGCGTTGGCGGCAGGTGCGGTTCAGAGCGGCGGTGAGGGGGAGCGCGTCGCGGGGACGGTGCGGATCGGCGCGATGGCGGCGGTGCCGTCGGAGCTGACGTGGCTCGTTGACGCGTTCGTGGAGCGGCACCCGGAGTGCGATGTCGAGTTCACCGAGTTCCACTTCAGCGACCCGTTGGGGCTCGCGGCGTCAGGGGCCGTGGACCTGCAGGTGATGTGGCGTCCGGTGCCGAGTCCGGGTCTGCGGTCGGGGCCGACGGTGCTGACGGAGGGGCGGCTGCTGGCGGTGCCGGCGGACTCCGAGTTGGCCGGTCGCTCGCGGGTGTCGATGGAGGACCTGGCCGGTCGTACCGTGCCCGATGGGGGGCCGCTGATGCCGCAGGAGTGGCTCCACGCGATCTGTCCGGCGCGGACCCCGGGTGGTCGGATGATTCACCGCGGTCCGCAGGCGCGCACGTTCCATGAACTGTTGGCGCTGATCGCGGCCGGACGCGCGGTAAGCCCGGTGAACGAGCACGTGACGAAGTACTACACGTTCCCGGGGGTCGTGCTCATCCCGATCGAGGATGCGCGGGTGATGGAGTGGGCGCTGGCGCTGCCCGACTCGGTGGCGCCGCCGCCGCACGTGAGCGCGTTCGTGCGCGTCGCCGAAGACCTCGGCCCCCGCGCTGTCGCTGTGCCCTGAATCCGCGGGCTCACCTCGAAGGGGACGGCTGAGGGAGTGTCTTTTGCTCCGCCAGGCGATGCAAGTTGCGCGTCGCGATGCCACGTCGTCGCCGACATCATTCGGGTCCGAGGGCGTCAAGGACGATCGCGCGATTCGACCTGGGCTGCTCCGGACCCGGCGACGTAGCGTGCAGTGCGTCGACTCCCGATCATCTTGTTGACGATGAGCGCTTGCAGGCGGGCGGGATCAGTGCGGGTGCCGTGGCGAGGATGGACACCGCTCACGGTCCCGTCGTCCTCGACCCCCAGGAGGAGATGACCACCTCCCCATAGGCGAGGCACATGACCGCGTGGACGATATCGGTGTCGTGCAGGGCACCTTCGCTGCTCGTTTGACTCGACAGTGAACGTCTCCCCGCCCGCAATCAGCCCTCGCAGATCCCATGTCTCCATAACGCGCAATAACGCGCTCATAACGCGAATGGTCAACGTCTTAACGCGGAGCATGAGTACGTCCTCTATGGCGCCGCTCAGGGTGCCGGAGGGTCCGGATCAGCGCGATGGCGGCGGTGCCGCCGGAGCTGACGTGGCTCGTCGACGCGTTCGTGGAGCGGCACCCTGAGTGCGATGTCGAGTTCACCGAGTTCCACTTCAGTGACCCGTTGGGGCTCGCGACGTCAGGGGCAGTGGACCTCCAGGTGATGTGGCGTCCGGTGCCGAGTCCGGGTCTGCGGTCGGGGCCGACCGTGCTGACGGAGGGGCGGCTGCTGGCTGTGCCGGCGGACTCCGAGTTGGCGGGTCGCTCGCGGGTGTCGCTGGAGGGCCTGGCCGGTCGCACCGTGCCCGATGGGGGGCCGCTGATGCCGCAGGAGTGGCTTCACGCGATCTGCCCGAAGCGCACCCCAGATGGTCGGATGATTCACCGCGGGCCGCAGGCGCGGACGTTTCACGAGTTGCTGGCTCTGGTGGCGGCGGGACGCGCGGTAAGCCCCGTGAACGAGCACGTGCTGAAGTACTACACCTTCCCGGGGGTCGTGCTCATCCCGATCGAGGACGCGCCCGTGACGGAGTGGGCACTGGCACTGCCCGACACGGTCGCACCGCCGCCGCACGTGAACGCGTTCGTCCGCGTCGCCGAAGAACTCGGCCCCCGCGCTGTCGCTGTGCCCTGAGTCCAGCCACCTACTGCGCTGGAGCCTCAGCTCTCCTGATCTTGGAGTTCTTCGGCGGACCCGATGAGATCCGGGAAGGAATCCTCCCAACTGTGCAGCGCCTCGAGGGTGGAAGCGATGACGCCTTCGGAGAACTCGCGCTCAGGTTCGCGAAGTTTGGCTTCGACCCACCGCCCGAAGGCGGCAGGGATCGGGTCGCCGGACGGTGCGGTCACTGCCCAGGCGTCGGCATCCGGATCTATTGCAAACCAGAACTGGCTGGCCAGGGCAAGTGGCAACGTCCCTGCCACCACGCTGGGTTCGATCGCTCCGTCCTCAAACCACTTACTGGCCACCTTCAGGAGATCTTGTCGTTCCGCTGGATCGTCGGCCCCGCAGAGGAGCCCATTCCTCAGGAACCGGTGGGCCGCGAGCGCCCACTCCCCGTGTGGCATCCGGGGTCGGAAGTCATCCGATTCGTCCGGCATCAGACGTTGAGCGAGGTCCACCCGGGCTGACCGATAAGGATCGCCTTCCTGAACTGGATCAGCAAGCAAGCACTCGAGCCAGTAGCGCGGGTCAACGCGGTCGTAGAGAGAACTCGCTTCCCCGGACCCCACAACGTGCCTCACGAAACCGGGGCTCGCACCGGGCCAAGTCGCCAGACAGCTGCGAACGGCTCTCCCGAGGCGGCCTTCCTCAACGGCGTCCGCGAGCTCCTGCCAAGGCAAGTCACCGCTCCATCCGCGAAGCTGGCCCTCGATCGCCCTCAGGTGAGGCGCCTGGGCGAGTGCCTTGACCAGTTCCTCGGGGGACTGACTGCGGTCACTCAGCTGGCCCTCGATGGGATACAGACGCTTCGCCGTCTCAAGTGCTGCAGCCAGCTCGGCACTCGCCCGAGTGCCCTCCTCGGCGCTCTTGCCTGCCTCTGCCACGAGCGCATCGACGTCGGGCGGGAGAGACGCTCCCATGTGGGAGTGCACTGTGGCGGTCACAGATCGAGCCAGGCGTTGAGGCCAGTCGAGACTCCTCGCGGCCAACATCACGGCGTGTCCAGGGGACCAGAAATCGGAATGGGTCGTGATGGCCAGATTCACCAGCGCCCTGTCATCACAGTGTGCAAGGACCAACTCGGCGAACTCGGCACGCTCCGTCGTCAGGACTTCTGCGTAGCCACTCAGGTCCGGGCGAGCATTCTTGCCATGACGGGACCGTCTGAGGATCGCGACGGTCAACTCTTGATCGACCTTGGGGTGCTTCAAGATGTGTCCGTTTGACCGCCTGGTTGTCCAGCTCAAACAGCAGCCACAGACAGAGCCCCGGGGAGTGGTGGGGATTGGG
>NZ_AVPJ01000015.1 GCF_000768705.1 Knoellia sinensis KCTC 19936 | reverse complement strand
ATCTGTTGCGTATGTCCTGAGACTCGACACCACCGCCACCGCCAAACGAAATTGCCCCGAGCTTTGCTCGGGGCTTTTTCGTTGGCGGAGCGGTGGGATGCCGGGAGCTGGAGCGCACGGCGACGAAGGAGCCGGACGCGACAGCGGCTCCCACCGCCACCGCCACCCGCACCGCCACACGACCTGCTCCCAGCCCTCGGGGCATTTCGCATTCCTGGAGCCCGCAGGACTGGTGCACCGCTACCGTCGAGCCATGGCGCGAGCACACCCATGGCGCTGGGCGGCTCTGCCGCTGGTTCCGGCGCAGGCCTACAGGCTCAAGCGCTCGATGGCGCGCTTCCCCGACGCCGACGGCAGCACGGGCAGTGTCGGCTCGGGCGCTCGGCGGATGAAGGTCGTCGCCCTCGGCGACAGCGTCACTGCGGGGTATGCCGTCCCCCATCACCGCACGTCCGTCGCCGGCCGCTTGGCGACCCTCTTGGCCGACCGCTTCGACGCGACCGTCCATTGGAAGGTCCACGCGGTCAGTGGAGCCACCGCAGGCCGGGCGATGGTCCTCGTCTCCGACGAGACCCTGTCCGACGCGGACCTCGTCTTCGTCTCCGTCGGCGTCAACGACCTCAAGAACCTCCACACCGTCGCCCGCTTCCGTCAGGAGCTGGGGGCGCTCCTCGACGCGGTCCTCGCTGCTGCGCCGCAGGCCCAGGTGTGCCTGCTCGGCATTCCACCCCTGGAGCACTTCCCGGCGTTCCCGCGCCCCCTCGCCGACGTGCTCGGTTGGCGTGGGCGCGCCTTCGATGCCGTCGGCGTGGCAGCGGTGGATGCTCGCGAACGCGCGTTCCGCATCGCGGCTGGCGAACCGTTGTCCGAGGAGATGTTCGGACCCGACGGCTTCCATCCGAGCGAGGCGCTGCACGCCGCGTTCGCCGAGGCGGTCATGGCGGGCTACCTGCCCTGACGAGATCCCCCGACGGGGCGGAGGCATGGAACAGCCCGTGGGCCTGTCGGCTTCGACTCCGAAGGGAGGCGGCAAGACGAGTGCAGGGGACGACCTGCACGGCCCACGGGCTGCGGTGAACTGCTGGGATTGCGCCGGGAGACGCGACCTCGAGCAGTCGAGGTGCGCTAGCGCGCAGTCACCTCACGCGTCCAATGAGAAATCACTTCTTGGACCACCTCCCTTCCGTGTCCTCCGACGCTAAGCCGGACAGAGCCCGGAACGCAACGGTTTATTTTCTGCGCCGGGGGCGGGAGGGTCAGGCGTCCACCGACGCGGACGCCGACCCCGCTCGGGCTGCGGCACGGCGTCGCCACAGCCAAGTGGCCAAACCCACGGCAATGCCCAGCCCGAGGATCACCGCACCCAGCGTGCCGAACCACGCGACGACCTGCTCATACGACTTGCCCGCGGCAAACCCCGCCAGGACCGAGAGAATCGACCACGACCCGGCACCCAACAGGTCCCAGCCCAGGAACTTGGCGTACGGCATACCGGAAATTCCGGCGAGTGCAGGCATGACGGAACGGACGAACGGCGTCCAACGACCCACGAACACCGCCAGCCCACCGCGCTGCCGCAGCGCCGTCTCCGCACCGTCCAGACGCTTGCGGCGCGCCGGGTTCGTGATGCGGTCGTGGAGCCGCGGTCCGACACGGCGACCGATGGCATACCCGGTGCTGTCCCCGAGGAGAGCCGCGATCGTGACGACGACGAGCACGGACGCGAGGGTGGTCTGCCCGAGCGCCGCAGTGGCGCCGGCGAGGACGGCGACCGTCTCGCCGGGGAGCACCATCCCGACGAAGAGTGCGCACTCGCCGAAGACGATGAGGGCCGCGATCGTGAGGATCACCCACGGGGACTGGTCGACGAGTGAAGCGAGGAAGTCGGTCACCGGCGTGCCTCGAAGAAGTCGACGAGGACCCGGGACGCCTCGGCTTCGAGGACTCCCCCGACGACCTCGATGCGATGCGTCGCGCGCCGGTCGCGCACGACGTCCCAGACAGAGCCCGTTGCCCCGAGCTTGGGGTCCCACGCGCCGAGGACGATCCGACCGATCCGCGCGAGCATCGCGGCGCCCGCGCACATCGGGCAGGGTTCCAGGGTCACCACCAGGGTGCAGTCCTCCAGTCGCCAGGATCCCGTATGCCGTGCCGCTTCCCTGAGTGCCACGACCTCGGCATGCGCCGTGGGGTCGGTGTCGACCTCGCGCAGGTTGCGTCCTTCCCCGATGACGGCGCCGGAGGGGTCGAGGACCACTGCCCCGACGGGCACGTCTCCGTCCCGGCCGGCCAGGGAGGCGAGGTCGAGTGCGCGACGCATGGCGACGGCATACTCCTCGCGAAGCGGCGCCGAACGCGAACCGGACGGGGGTCCCGAATGGGGGGTCACACGCTAAGTTTCACCCATGCGCGTTCATGTTGCCGATCACCCGCTCATCGCACACAAGTTGACCTACCTGCGCGACAAGCGGACGGACTCCCCGACCTTCCGCCGGCTGGCGGAGGAACTCATGACGCTGCTGGCCTACGAGGCGACCCGCGAGGTGCGTGTCGAGCCGTTCTCGATCGAGACGCCGGTGGCGCCGACGACGGGCATCAAGCTGAGCAACCCCAAGCCGCTCATCGTGCCGATCCTGCGCGCCGGGCTCGGGATGCTCGAGGGCATGGTGCGGCTGTTGCCGAGTGCCGAGGTCGGCTTCCTCGGCATGCAGCGCAACGAGGAGACACTCGAGGCGATCACCTACGCGAACCGCCTGCCCGACGACCTTTCGGGGCGTCAGGTCTATGTGCTGGACCCCATGCTCGCCACCGGTGGGTCGATGGTCGACGCGATCCGGTTCCTGCTCGAGCGGGGCGCCGACGACATCACGGCCGTGACCCTCCTGGCGGCGCCCGAGGGGATTGCGCACATGGAGGAGTCACTCGCCGATGCTGGGGTGCCCGTGTCGCTCGTGACCGGGTCGATTGATGAGAAACTGAACGAGCTCGGCTACATCGTGCCCGGGCTCGGTGACGCAGGAGACCGCCTCTACGGCGTGGTCTGACGCGCACGGCGGCCAGCGGCGAACGAGCCTCGGGTCACGACACGCCGGACAACCTCACAAGTCACACCAGTCACATCCGTCATCATGGGTGCTGAAATATGCGGTCCAGCGTGCCTGCTGGGCCCCGACCCCGAGAGAGAGCAGTCGAGTCCATGCCCCCGGTCAAGAAGATCGTCACGTGGCTACTGGTCATCTTCATGCTCTATGCCATCTTCACGTCCCCGGGTGACGCGGCAAACATCGCCGGCAGCGCCTGGGATGTCGTCGCCAACGGCGTGACCAACGTCGGCAGTTTCTTCGACTCGTTGATCGCCCGGGGCTGACCCCGTGGCGGCCGGGCGCCTCGACCGCGAACTGGAGCGCTACCTGGTCCGCGGGGAACGCACGGTGGTCGTCCTCCGGCAGCACTGGTTCTCGCAGATCAAGCCCATCTCGGCCTTCGTCGGCCTGCTCTTCTTCGCCACCTTCGTCGAGGCGGAGGCACCCCGCACCCAGATGGGTGCCAACCTCGCGAACTTCGTCTGGCTTCTGGCACTTGGGGGGTTCATCTACCTCCTCTGGCGCTATCTGAACTGGCGCCACGACTGGTTCGTGGCGACCGACAAGCGCCTCCTCCTCTTCTACGGGTTCATCCGGCGAAAGGTCGCGATGATGCCGAACATGAAGGTCACCGACATGACCTTCGAGCGCTCGATCACGGGCCGGCTGATCGGCTACGGAACCTTCATCCTCGAGTCGGCCGGGCAGTCACAGGCCCTGTCCCGCGTCGAGTACGTCCCCAACGCCACCGAGCACTACCAGGCCATCTGCGACACCCTCTTCGGAACCGAGGATGCTGCGCGTGACCCCGACGACGGCTGGGCAGAGGACGAGGACGACGAGGGCAACGACGACGGCGGACCCGACGGGCCCGGCCGCGCACCCGGACCCGGCTCCGGTCCCGACGACTGGGACAGCGGCTGGCGCGACGAGTACGACGACCCCCACGGATGGCGTGACCACTTCACGCGAGAGGGCCGCGGGACGCACGCGGACGGCATACGCAATCCCGTGACCGATCGACACGCACCGGCACCGCCTCACGAAACCCTTTACCAAAGCTCCGACTTGCTGCACGCTTCTCGATTGGAGGACACGGGAGAGATTCCCGTCATCAGGCCGCGGGGCAACCGGCGACCCGGACGAAAGGGCAACTGATGAGCATCTGGCGCACCAAGTCCATCGAACAGACCATCGCCGAGGGCGATGAGCCGGACTACCAGCTCAAGAAGCGCCTCACTGCCCTGGACCTCACCGTGTTCGGTGTCGGTGTCGTCATCGGCGCCGGCATCTTCACCGTGGCCGGGCGCGCGGCGAACCAGCTCGCCGGACCCGCAGTCATCCTCTCGTTCATCATCGCGGCGTTCTGTTGTGCGCTCGCGGCGCTGTGTTATGCCGAGTTCGCGTCGGCGATCCCCGTGTCCGGGTCGGCCTACACGTTCTCCTACGCGACGCTCGGCGAGCTCGTCGCGTGGATCATCGGCTGGGACCTCCTGCTCGAGCTGCTCCTCGGCGCATCCGTTGTGGCACAGGGGTGGTCGGCCTATCTGGGCATCTTCCTCGACCACCTCGGCATCACGATCCCGGAGTCGGTGGCCTATGGATCGTCGTTCGACCTGCCGGCGTTCATCCTCGTCCTCATCCTGACTGCGCTCGTGTCCGTCGGCATCAAGGAGTCGATGCGGGTCAACATGGCGCTCGTGGCCCTCAAGGTCTTCATCGTCCTCTTCGTGATCTTCGCGGGCATCGGCTTCATCAAGTCGGAGAACTACTCCCCCTTCATCCCGCCGTCGCAACCGACCGAGAGTGGCTCGACGATGGAGCAGCCACTCCTCGACTACCTCTTCGGCTTCGCTCCAGCGGCCTTCGGGATCTCCGGAATCTTCGCCGCGGCGTCACTCGTGTTCTTCGCCTACATCGGCTTCGACGTGGTCGCGACCACCGCCGAGGAGGCCAAGAACCCCGCCCGCGACCTGCCTCGCGGCATCATCGGCTCGCTCATCATCTGCACGATCCTCTACTGCGGCACCGCATTGGTGCTCACGGGCATGGTTCCCTACCACGAGCTCGCCGAGGCCGGATCGCTCGCGGGAGCCTTCGAGCAAGTGGGCAAGCCGGCCTACGCGACGCTCATCTCCGCAGGCGCCGTGGCGGGTCTGACGACAGTGGTGATGACGCTGCTCATCGGCGCCTCGCGCGTCGTGTTCGCGATGTCGCGCGACTGGCTGCTGCCGTCGGCCCTGGGTCGGGTCAACCCGAAGACCGGAACGCCGCTCAAGATCACGATCGGGCTCGGCCTGCTCGTGGCGCTCGTGGCCGCGTTGACGCCGGTCGGGAAGCTCGAGTTCATGATCAACATCGGGACGCTCACCGCGTTCTTCCTCGTGTCGATCGCCGTGCCGGTGCTCAGGAAGCGCCGGCCCGACTTCCACCGCCCGTTCAAGGTGCCTTTCTCGCCGTGGCTGCCGTGGCTGTCGGCCGCGATCTGCGCCTACCTGATGCTGACGCTGCCGGTGGAGACGTGGATTCGCTTCGGCATCTGGCTGGCCCTCGGGTTCCTCATCTACTTCGTCTACGGCTACCGCAAGTCGCGGATCGCCGTGGGCGCCGAGGAGGAAGCGGTCTTCACCAAGACCCCCTGACCGCACGGGGCCGCCGAGAGCCCAGCGAGGTCCTCACCTCCCGGTCGAGGTAGTACGAAACGCCGCGCCCGCTCCCCCGCGTACGGCGTTTCGTACTACCTCGACTGGACTTTAGGAGAGATTCAGGTCCGCCTCGGACACCCCCAGGGCTCGGCCAAGGCGACGCAGCATGGAGATTCGCTTGGAGCGTGTGTAGACATCGCCGGCGAAGATCTCCACGAAGGTCCACCCCTCGTCCTCGGCCAGATGGCGGCGGGCAACATCGACCGCTCGCTGGCTGATCGCTGCGTGGTGGTTACCCTGGTATTCACCGATGACCTTCTGGGCCCGCCACACGAAGTCCCCTTCAAGCAGCCAGCCCGCTGTTCCACCATCCCCGTCGTGACTCTCGAACGTCACCGTGGCATTGAGCTCGGGCGAGGGAAGCCCACCGCGGCGGAACATCAGCCTGGCCCGAGTCTCCATCGGAGACTTCGATCTCGGCGAGGTGAGATCCAGTGCCTCCGTGAGCAGGACCTTCCCGCGTGGACGGACCCGCGAATGGAGCGTCGCACGCATCGCCGCAGGTCCTTCGCCGGGGCCCCGGCTCACGTCCAGCAACCGTGCTGCCACGTCCCCGGCGACCACGACGTCATCGAGCGTCAGGCCGCGTCCCAGAACTTCCCCGAGGTCCACCCAAGTATCGGCGATCCCTGTCACCGGAACACCGGAGCGGGACACGACTCTGCGTCGGCTCAGGCCACGGTGACCAATGCATCCAGCTCGCTTCACCGGCCCCGCCTTGGGGCCACACATCACGTCAAGGTCCTCTTGCCCCTCGATCAACCGAGGGAGTGGCAAGCCCCAGAGTTGAGCAGCAGAGATGTGGGACAAGGCAACGTCGCCGTGCATGGCCGCGAGGTAGGCCCTCGCCCGGTCAATGAGGGCGTTCGGCTCTTGGTGCGCACGAGCGCCATGTGTCACGACAACCAGATCAGCACTCCGGAGGTCCCGAGGACGCACGCCGAGACCCCGAGCCTCCCGGGTCGAGAAGGGTCGGTTCGCCAACGGGTCTGGGAGGGCCTGCACGCGGGTCAGCATCGTCGAATACCGGATTCCGGCCGCGAAGTTATCCCCAACTCCGGTCGAGGTAGTACGAAACGCCGTGACCCGGTCTCCGGGTACGGCGTTTCGTACTACATCGACTGAATCATGCAGTCGCAGGAACCGCTTAGAGGGCGGTGAGGATGTCGTCCACGCGCTGCTTGGCGTCACCGAAGAGCATCTGCGAGTTGTCGCGGAAGAACAGCGGGTTCTGCACACCGGCATACCCCGGCGCCATCGACCGCTTGAACACGATGACGTCCTTGGCGTTCCACACCTCGAGCACCGGCATGCCGGCGATCGGTGACGTCGGGTCCTCGTTGGCGGCGGGGTTCACCGTGTCGTTGGCACCGATGACGAGCACGACGTCGGTCGCTCCGAAGTCGTCGTTGACCTCATCCATCTCGAGGACGATGTCATAGGGCACCTTCGCCTCGGCGAGCAGCACGTTCATGTGGCCCGGCAGGCGACCAGCGACCGGGTGGATGCCGAAGCGCACCTCGACCCCGCGGTCACGCAGTCGCTTGGTCAGCTCTGCCACGGGGTACTGCGCCTGCGCCACAGCCATGCCGTAGCCCGGCGTGATGACGACCGACGACGCGTCGCGCAGCAGGTCCGCCGCACCCTCGGCCGTGATCTCACGGTGCTCGCCGTAGTCGACGTCGTCACCGACCACGACCTCCTGGCCGAACCCGCCCGCGATGACCGACACGAACGAACGGTTCATCGCCTTGCACATGATGTAGCTGAGGATCGCACCGGATGCACCCACGAGGGCACCGGTGACGATGAGCAGGTCGTTGCCGAGCATGAAGCCGGCCGCAGCCGCCGCCCAGCCGGAGTACGAGTTGAGCATCGACACGACGACCGGCATGTCGCCGCCACCGATCGACGCCACGAGGTGCCAGCCGAATGCCAGAGCGATGACCGTCATCAACACCAGAGGCACGATCGAGTGCGACTGGATGAACCACACGAGCAGCAACGCCGACACCACGAGGGCGGCCAGGTTCAACCAGTGACGCGCCGGCAGCATGAGCGGCGTCGACTTGATCCGCGCCGACAGCTTGAGGAACGCGACGATCGACCCGGTGAGCGTCACCGCACCGATGAACACCCCGAGGAAGACCTCGATGGAGTGGATGGTGTTCGAGTCCGCCCCGACGTTCAGGTGCGAGTTGAACCCGACGAGCACCGCGGCCAGACCCACGAACGAGTGCAGCATCGCGACGAGCTCGGGCATCTGGGTCATCTCGACCTTGCGGGCGCGCCACAGTCCGATGACCGCGCCGATGCCCATGGCCAGCGCGATCAGGAGCAGGGTCGTGAGCGCGTGCGGAGAGCGGGACAGCACGAGCCAGATGGTCGCCCCGAGTGCGATGACCATTCCGGCGACGCCGAACTGGTTGCCCTCCTTGGCCGACTCGTGCTTCGAGAGTCCCGCCAGCGACAGGACGAACAGGACGGCAGAGACGATGTATGCCGCAGAAACCACGTTGGAAGTCATCGTCGCCTCAGTCCTTCCGGAACATCTCGAGCATGCGGCCGGTCACTGCGAATCCTCCGAAGATGTTGATGCTGGCCACGAGGATCGCGAGGAACGCCAACGTCTTCACGACGAGGTCGTCCGAGTCGATCTGCAGCAGCCCGCCGACGATGATGATTCCGCTGATGGCGTTGGTCTCGGCCATGAGCGGCGTGTGCAGCGCGTGCGACACGTTGGAGATGACATAGAACCCGACGATCACCGCGAGCGCGAAGACCGTGAAGTGTCCGAGGAACATCGCCGGCGACGCCGACGCGATGAGCGCGAAGAGCAAGGCGCCGATGGCCATCCAGAGGTACTTCATCCGCGGGTCGCGCGGCTTCTTCTCCGTATGCCGTCCACCCGCCTTCGCGTCGACCCCACCTGCCGCGCTGGCCGCGGCTGCCGCGGGAGCCGGAGCCGCCGAGACCTGCACCGGAGGCGGCGGCCACAGGACCTGGCCCTCGTGGGCGATCGTCATGCCGCGCTGCACCTGGTCCTCGAGGTCGAGGACGAAGGTGCCGTCCTTGCCCGGGGTGGTGAGCTTGAGCAGGTTGACGAGATTGGTTCCGAACAGCTGCGACGCCTGGGTCGGCAACCGCCCGGGCAGGTCGGTGTAGCCGAGGATCGTCACGCCCCCGGGGGTGACGACCTTCTTGTCCGCGACGGATCCGGCGACGTTGCCACCGTTGGAGGCCGCCATGTCGACGACGACCGACCCTGGCTTCATCGAGGCAACCATCTCCTCGGTGAGCAGCCGCGGTGCGGGCTTCCCGGGGATGAGCGCGGTGGTGATGACGATGTCGACGTCCTTGGCCTGTGCGGCATACAGCTCGGCGGCCTTGCGGTTGAAGTCCTCGCCCGTCTCCTTGGCGTACCCGTCGGCCGACGGCCCGGCGTCCTCGACGTCGATGCGCAGGAACTCCGCACCCATCGACTCGACCTGCTCGGCCACCTCACTGCGTGCGTCGAAGCCTCGCACGATGGCCCCGAGCGAGCTGGCTGTGCCGATTGCCGAGAGCCCGGCCACACCAGCGCCCACGACGAGGACCTTGGCCGGCGGCACCTTGCCCGCGGCCGTCACCTGGCCGGTGAAGAACGAACCGAACTCGTGTGCTGCCTCGACGACCGCGCGGTAGCCACCGATGTTGGCCATCGACGACAGCACGTCGAGCGACTGGGCCCGGGAGATGCGCGGGACGGCGTCCATGGCGAGCGCCGTGACTCCGCGCTCCGCGAGGGCGGCCACGAGCTCGGGCTTGAGGGCGGGCGACATGAGGCTCACGACGGTCTGGCCGCTCTTGAGGTGATTGATCTCCGCCGGAGTCGGCGCGTTGATCTTGAGGACGATGTCGGTGTTCCACACCTCGTCGCCCACGACGTCCGCGCCGGCCTCGGCATACGCACTGTCCTGGAACGTCGCGAGGTCACCCGCTCCGGACTGGACGAACACGGCATACCCGAGTCCGATGAGTTGCTCAACAGTCTTGGGAGTCGCGGCCACGCGGGATTCGCCGGGCAACGACTCCAGTGGCACACCGATGCGCACGTGAAGTTCTCCTCGTCCAGGGACAGACATACGCCCGAGAACCTACTAGTGCGGCCGTACGAGCCCGCGCCTGTGTGACAGCCGCAACGGTGACGTCCCGATCCTCGGTCGCGTCGGCGCGCCGGGAGCGGTGCCGTTGGCTACCGTCATGGCATGGATGACTCGATGGTGTGGCTCATCGGCGCTGTGGCGTTCGTCATCGTGATCGCCGCCTTCGTGTGGGTGCTCCGCCACCGCGACGTCACGAGCCTGCCCGAGCACCACACCTATGAGACGCCCGAGATCACGCTGACGGGGACGCAGAGCAGTGGGGTGACGTTCGGGTCGTCGGCTGACGAGGGCGTGGTGGACGAGCCACTCGACGAGACCGTGCCGTTGAGCCGGCTCGGCGGTGCCGGCTGGCGCGACGGGGGCGCCCCGCCGGTGCAGCAGACAACCGACGCGTATGCCGTCGAGTCACCTTCCTGGGTCGACGATGGGTCGAGCGCCGAGTGGGACGGTGACGAGCACCCTCACGTCACGGTGGACGACACCGGTCCGCGGCCTCTGCTCGACGAGATCGACCGGGAGCGTGGCGGCCACTGGTGACCGCCCGCCCCCACTTTTGCTCCCCATGAGGGAAGGTGGAGGGTCCGGAGGTCTCATTACCCTCCGGACCCTCAACCTTTCCTCCGGTCGTGCCTTGGCTCAGCCCTCGGACGGAGTGAATCCAGCCCGGCGCGCAGCCTCCTCGTCGTAGAACCAGACGTCCGGTTCGGCGGAGTCATATCCGCTGGCACCCGGGGCACGGAAGGTCATGGTGTCGCGGTAGGCCTGCACCGGGTGGTCGAGAGGCTGGGCCCGGTCCTCGAAGGGTGCCGCCGAGCCGACGCCGTAGCCGCCGTCCTGGATCTCGTCCATCTCGGAGATTCTGCGGGTCCATCCGGCATCGCTGCCCTGAGCGTCGGACGCTTCGACGGGCGCCTCTCCCTCAGCAGGCAGGTCGGCTTCGGGCGTGCCACCCTGCGCCTCGGGCCCAGCAGATTCGGAAGGCTCCGAACCCGTTGGCTCCTCGGCGTCGACGGCGTCGGTCGAGCTGCCGTCATCCACGGGGTTGATGCGGTCCGTACCGTCAGGCCAGTGAGTGGCGTCGCCACCGGACGCTTCCTCGGGCGCACCCTCAGTCCCAGCCGCAGGCTCGGACCCCGAGTCGGTGGACGGCTCGGCGTCAGTGTCGGCATCGGTCGCGCGCACCTCGGCCTCAGCCTCGTCACCAGTCGCAGACGTTTCGCCTTCGGCACCAGTCGGCGGCGCCTCAGCCTCAACGGGAGTCGTCTCGACCTCGGAATCCTGAGTCTCGACGTCAGTTTCGGCGTCGGTGTCCGGCTCGCTCTCGGCCGCAGCACCTTCCTCTGCGTCGGGCGCTCGCTCGGGCTCTGCGCCAGCCTCCGTCTCGGCCTCAAGCCCAGTCGGCTCGGCCGGCCCGGCGTCCTCGGCCGTTTCGGCCTCCGCGTCGTCAACCCGGTTGATGCGATCAGTCCCATCGGGCCAGTGAGTGGCGTCGCCACCGGAGGACGCCTCCGAGCTCGCCTCCGGCTCCGACTCCGCATCCCCTGCTGACACGGTCGGGGTCTCGGCCTCCGCCTCAACCTCCTCGGCGCCAGCACCTGACTCGCTCTCCTGGGAGTCGACCTCCGGCTCGGACTCAACCGGCTCGCGCCCCGACTCGGCATGCACGTCCGACTCGGACTCCGCCACAGGCTCGGACTCGGGCTCAGCAACCGCCTCTGACTCGGTCTGGGGTGCGCTGTCGGATTCGGATTCGGATTCGGACTCGACGACCGTGTCCGGCTCCTGCGAGGCGGCGACGTCGGTGTCGTCCTCCCAGGTCTCCTCCGTCGTCGGCTCCTCGACGTTCACGTCTGCGGGGGCTTGGTCGGGGGTGACAACCTCGTCGCGCGCCACGTCCCCACCCTCGTCGGTCGTCTCCGCTCGAGCGGCAGCACCCGTTGCTTCAGTACCAGCGGCAGCACCCACCGCGGCAGCACCCGTCGCGCCCATGGACGCCGTGGCATCGGGCTGTCCGAAGTCGTCGCGGGACCCGTCATAGGCGGCCGCCGCACCTGCGGCCGGGGTGCCCTCCGCGTCCACGGGCTCCGCCGACTGCTCCTCCATCGGGAGCGGCTCGGCCGAGGCGTAGTCCTCGATGTCCGTGACGATGGCCATGTCGCCCTCGCCCTCGCCCTGCGATGCCGCGTCAGTCTCGACCGGCTCCCACGTACGGGTGGCCTCAGCGGCACCTGCGTCCGGACCGGACGCGTCCGTCGCCTCGAGCGTCTCGGCCTCGGTCTCCCCGGCGGCCTCGGGCTCGTCGGGTTCGACTGACGCCGCAGACTCCGCGGGTTCGGCTGGCGCCTCGGGCTCCTCGGGCTCGACCGCCGGTTCAGAGGTCGGCGGAGCCCACGCACTGGTCGCGTCGGTCTCGGTCCGGGGGCCGGCCTCCGTGTCCCCGTAGTCGACGCCCGAGGCCAGACGTTCAGCTGCCTCGTCATCGGTCACGTCGCCGCGAGTTGCGGCGTAGGCACTGCCGATGGCAGCAGCGCCGGCGCCGGCTGCGGCGGCTCCGGCACCCCACGAACGCGACTCGCGCTCGGGTGCGTCCTCCACCGGCGCAGGCTCGGGCTCCGCCTGGCGGTAGCCGGTCTCATAGCCGGTCGCTGAACGCACCGGCTCGTCCGGTGTCGGTTCCGACTGTGCCGTCTCCGCGCCCGTCGGCTCCGCCTGCGGCGGTGCGAACTCGGTCTCCGGCGGCGGCGCGAACCGCGAACGCTCGGGCGCAGCCGGGGCCGGCGGAGCGGGCGGCACCTCTGGCGCGGCTGCAGCCGGCGGCACTGGTGTGTGGACGCGCGTCTCGCCGAGTGGACGGACGTCATCGTCGAGGTCCTCGGGGAGAGGGCGCGGGTCATTGGCGTCGACCTCAACGCCCGGGTCGAGCTCGTCGGCGCGACGTAGTTCCGCGTCGCGCTCGAGTCGCGCGTGGTCGGCCTGCTCGGCGCGCAACCGCGCTTCGTCGCGGGCGCGCTGCGCCTCCCAGGCGCTCTCCTCAGCCTGGCGCGCCTGCGCATCGGCCTCCTGCTGGGCGAAGGTGGCGCGCTCCTCGGACTGCTGGGCATAGGCCTGCTGGCCCCAGACGTCAGCATCGCGCTGGTTGGCCGCGGCGCGGATCCGAGCCGCCTCGGCCCGTTGCTCCTCGAGTTCGCGTTGCTTGCCCCGCGTGAGGAACCACCACACCAAGAAGAAGATGGCGAGGATGACCAGGGCGCCGATGAGATATTCCATGGGAGGAGTGCTCCTTGACGTTGACGTCGGGTGCGAGGGGGCACCCGCTCACACATCCCAAACTACCTTCCGACCTGCGCGAACGGGGCGTCGCGCGCAGGCACCGACAACGTGTTTCAGTCCTTCTTCCCGAGACGGCGTCGAAGCATTTCTCGTATGCCGTGAATCCCGACTGCGTTGCCCATCGCGCTTCCGGTGTCCGCGCCCGTCATCACCCCCAGAGCCACAGCATCGAGCCCTCGCTGGCAGGACCCGCAGATGGTGCGTCCGGTCATGGTCGTGTGCTTGGCACCGCGCCGGCGCTTCTTGCACTCCTGGCAGGTCCAACTCGCACTGAGGCTGCTCGCCATGTCTCGTCCCCTGACTTCTTGCCGGTGGACAGAACGTACCCCGCGAACACGCCTCATGGGTATGGTCGCTGGCATGGACGCACAAGAGGGCGACGCCGTTCCCGACAACGCCGTGGTCGTGGGCATCGGCAACAGCGACAGAGACGCCGAGTGCCTGGCCTGGGCAGGAAGTTCCGCCCAGCGCTCCGGGAGTCCGTTGCACGTCCTGCACGCCCATGACCTCAGCGCGGAGCTCGCAGCCATCGACCCCGTCGCCGGCAACGCCATCTCGCTCGGCCCGGAGGGCGAGATCGGCAACACCGACCTCCTCGACGAGACCCTTGCTACCGCCCGGGAGCAGTGGCCCGACCTCGAGATCACCGGCAGCGAACCCTTCGCGCGCCCTGAGCAGGCCCTCATCGACGCCAGCGCAAACGCTCGCCTGATCGTCGTCGGCGCCGCCCGTGCGGGGGCCCTGCAACGGCTTGGCCTCGGTCGGCCCTCACTGGCCGTCGCCATGCACGCCACCTGCCCCGTCGTCATCGTCCCGCAGGGCGCACGCACCGACGCCGAGGGTCCCGTCATCGTGGGCATCGACGGATCGGCACACAGTGCGGCCGCGGCAGAGCGCGCCTTCTGGATCGCCGACCTGCGCAAGGCACCGCTCATCGCGGTCATCACGTGGAACCTCGAAGTCGTCGACGGCATGGTCGTCACCACGCCGGACACCGAGGCCTGGAAGGCGACGGAGGCGAAGCACCGTGCGACCGTCGACAACATCGTCGAGCCGCTGCGGGCGGCCCACCCCGACGTCAAGTGCACCGTAGAGGTCCTGCGCGGCACCCCCGCCAAGGTCCTCGCGGAGCGATCGGCCGACGCGGGTCTGCTGGTCATGGGAACGCGAGGCCGCGGCGGATTCACCGGGATGCTGCTCGGCTCGCAGAGTCACCGCGTCCTCGAGACGGCGACGAGTCCGGTGATGCTCGTGCACGCCCCGCCGAACTCCTGACCCGAGCCGCGCACGTCCCAACCCCACGCGGACGGACACGGTTCCCACGGAACCGGACAGGACGGCATACCCCCTAGCCGTATGCCGTGTGGCTCGCTAGCGTCGTGGACCAGATACCCGCTAGGGGTATCCACCACGATTCCAGGGAGCAGCAAAATGCGACAGTTGGGCACCACCCCACGAAGCCGGTTCTGGTGGCACTACCTCGAGATGGTCGTGGCGATGCTCATCGGCATGGGCGTCTTCTGGCCGGTCTGGGTCGGCCTCTTCGCGGCGATCGGGCGCCCCGACCTCCTGGACCGCGGCGACGTCGCGGCCGTGCAGATGGCCCTCAACATGACCGCAGGCATGGCGATCTGGATGAAGATCCGTGGCCACCGGTGGCAGGACATCGTCGAGATGTCCATCGCGATGAGCGCACCGTTCTTCGTCCTCCTCGTCCCGCACTGGCTGGGACTGCTCAGCGCCGGCGCTCTCATGCTGGCGGCGCACACGCTCATGTTCGTGACGATGTTGCTGGCCATGTGGTGGCGCAAGGACGTCTACACGGCCGACCATGCGAGCCACGCTCACGGGCACCACGTGAGAGGAGCCGCTGTTAACGTGCCGAGGTGACCGGCTCCCCCAGCCTGCGCGCACTGGCGCTCGCCACCCTGCAACCCGGATTCGTCGGACTGACGGCTCCCGAGTGGCTGTTGCGTGAGCTCGAGGCCGGGCTGGGCGGCGTGGCGCTCTTCGGCCGCAACATCGAGAGTCCCGAGCAGGTCGCGGCACTGACTGCCCAGATACACGAGGCCAATCCGGCGGCGATCGTGGCCATCGACGAGGAGGCGGGGGACGTCACCCGGCTCGAGCACGCGACCGGTTCGTCGTGGCCCGGCAACCTCGCGCTCGGGCATGTCGACGACGTCTCGATCACCGAGGACGTCGCCCGTGAGATCGGCACGATGCTCGACTCGGTGGGCGTGGACCTCGACTACGCCCCTGACGCGGACGTCAACAGCAATCCCGACAACCCGGTCATCGGGGTCCGGAGCTTCGGCTCGGACCCGGACCACGTGGCACGGCACACCGCAGCCTGGGTGCGTGGGCTCCAGTCCGCCGGCATCCTCGCCTGCGCCAAGCACTTCCCCGGCCACGGCGACACCGCCCAGGACAGCCACCTCGAACTCCCCACGGTCCGGCTCGGGCACGAGGGCTGGGCACTTCGGCCCTTCCGTGCAGCCATCGAGGCCGGTGTCGCGTCGATCATGAGCGCCCACATCGTCGTCCGTGACCTCGACCACGACCCGGCCACCCTGTCCCGAACCGTGCTCGTCGACCTGTTGCGGGGCGAACTCGGCTTCCGCGGCCTCGCCATCTCGGACGGCATGGAGATGGGCGGCATCACCGGGTCGATGGACCTGACGGAGGGCTGCGTGCGCGCGATCGGGGCAGGCATCGACGCACTCTGCATCGGCGGCGGGCTGGCGGGCGAGGACACGGTCGCTGCCGTCGCCACCGCGCTGGTCGACGCCGTCCGCGACGGCAGGCTCGACGAGGAACGACTCGCCGAGGCTGCCGCACACGTGGGCGAGGCGTCGGAGCTGCGCGGCCGACTCCGCCAGCGGCGCCAGCCCTCGCCCGGCAACATTGCCGGACTCGAAGCCGCCCACCGGGCACTCATGGTGCGGGGTCCGCTGCAGATGGTCGAACCGGATCGACCGCCGCACCTGATCGAACTGACAGCACCGAGCAACCAAGCGGTCGGTGACGAGACTCCGAGCGGTCTTGCGGCCGCAGTGGGACAGCGCTGGCCGGGGGCGCGACGAACCGCAGTAGCGACCGCCCAGCAGGCGACGGACCTTGCCACCTCACTGGCAGCCCGGACGCCGGGGAAACCCCCGGATGTGTCACCACTCTGGATCGCCGTCCGCGACCCCCACCGCCACGACTGGATGCCCGTCGCCCTCGACGCCCTCCTCCGCGCCCGCCCCGACGCCGTCATCATCGACACCGGCTGGCCGGACTGGTCGCCGCCCACAGGAACGTCGTTCGTCGCCACCCGCGGTGCCTCACGTGTCACCGCCGACGCTGCCGTCACCCTCTTGGCCGGGGGAAGCCCACCTGGCTGACAAAGCAGCGCTCTGCTCGTGGATGGAGGAACCCAGGACGGTGGTCACGGACCGCGCAGGCGACTGACCAGTTCCGTGACACCGATCGAGGTCACCCCAGGTCCAAGGGTGTGGGCTTCGCCGCCGACGTCCGGGCGCACCACGAAGGCGTTCCTGACCCCAAGGTCCGCGATCGCACGGCGGAAACCTGCTCCCACCGTGGCGTCGCTTGCGCGCTTCACCTCAATGGCGACGTGCGGCCTACCACCGCGCACGAGCACGAGGTCAACCTCGTCGCCTGTGGCCGTTCGGTAGTGATGCGGTTGGTACGCCGGGCCCGCCCCCATGATGACCTGCTCCACGACGAAGGACTCCCAGCTCGGCCCTGCAGAAGGGTGCCCCAGAACGTCATCGAGAGACTCCAATCCAAGAAGCGCGTGCAGGAGGCCCGAATCGCGCACATGGACCTTTGGCGACTTGGTGACCCTCTTGCCCACGTTGGGGTGAAACGGTCGAAGTCGCCTCACGAGGTAGAGGTCGGACAAGAGGTCTACGTACCGGTCCACCGTTGGGCTGCTGACACCCAGGCCCGATGCAAGCCGCGATGCGTTGAGCAGTCCTCCACTGTTGTGGGCAAGCATCGTCCACAACCTCCGCAAGGACTCCGCCGGGACTCGTGGCGCAAACATCGGGATGTCGCGCTCGAGATAGGAGCGGATGAGGTCCTCGCGCCACGTTTGTGAGGTCGCGTCGTCAGGGGCAGTGAGGCTGTCAGGAAATCCGCCGCGCACCCACACCGTCTCCGGCTCGATCCCAGCGGATGCGGCCTCGTCGACTGCCACTCCTGCCAGATCGATGTGACTGACGCGCCCCGCAAGGGACTCGGAGGACAGTCGCATGAGGTCGAGACTCGCCGAGCCGAGCAGGAGGAACTGCCCATTGCGGAACCCCTGGCGGCGATTCTCGTCGATGACGCCCCGCAGGACGGCGAAGAGGTCGGGGACACGATGAACCTCGTCGAGCACCGTGAGCGATGGGCCCCGAGCTCGAAGGTAGGCGTCCGCGTCCGCCAAACGCCTCTGGTCGGCGGGTCGCTCCAGGTCCAGATAGGTGGCCCGGGAACTCAGTTCGTCGACGACGTGTCGAGCGAGGGTGGTCTTGCCAACCTGCCTCGGCCCCAGCAACAGGACTGCCGCTGAGGTGCGCAGCCTGCTTTCCACAAGTTGGGTGGCGAACCTCGGGATCACTGTGCAAATTTAACATGAGATTTCGGATTTGCACATATTCCCCTACTCGTGTCGAGGGGCGGGTGAGCGCAAAGCCAGTCGCGCGAAACAGGTGAGCGGACGGCATACGCCATCTGGAAACATGCGGTCATGCGCCCGATCGTCCAGAGCAAGAAGCTGCAGCACGTCCGCTACGACGTGAGGGGACCGATCCTCGTCGAGGCCCAGCGGCTCGAGGCCGAGGGGCACAAGATCCTCAAGCTCAACATCGGCAACACGGCGCCGTTCGGCTTCGAGGCGCCCGAGGCCATTGTCGCCGACATGATCCACAACCTGCCCGACGCGCAGGGCTACTCCGACTCGCGGGGCATCTACAGCGCACGGACGGCTGTCGCGCAGTACTACCAGTCGCGCGGACTCACGGACACCGTCGTCGATGACGTCTACATCGGCAACGGGGTCTCCGAGCTCATCTCGATGGTGCTCCAGGCGTTCGTCGACGACGGCAACGAGATCCTGGTGCCCGCGCCGGACTATCCCCTGTGGACCGGCGCGATCTCGCTGTCGGGTGGCACCCCCGTGCACTACCGCTGCGACGAGGAGAACGGGTGGAACCCCGACCTCGACGACATCGAATCCAAGATCACGCCCAACACGCACGCCCTCGTCGTGATCAACCCCAACAACCCCACCGGCGCGGTCTACTCGGAGGAGACGGTGCGCGGTCTCGTCGACATCGCCCGTCGCCACAACCTCGTCCTCATGGCCGACGAGATCTACGAGAAGATCCTCTATGTCGACGAGGCCGTGACGCCCGTCCACCACCACGTGGCGACTTTCGCCGCCGACGACGTTCTGTGCCTCACCTTCAGCGGGCTGTCGAAGGCCTACCGGGTGTGTGGCTATCGCGCCGGCTGGGTCATGGTGTCCGGGCCGAAGCACATGGCCACCGACTTCCTCGAGGGCCTGACCCTGCTTGCCAACATGCGCATGTGCGCCAATGTGCCTGCGCAGCACGCGATCCAGACTGCTCTGGGTGGCTATCAGTCGATCAACGAACTCATCGTCCCGGGCGGTCGCTTCTATGAGCAGATCAAGCTCGCGAACCGCCTCCTGAACGACATCCCCGGCGTGACGTCGGTGGAGCCGCACGGTGCGCTCTACTGCTTCCCCAAGCTCGACCCGGAGATGTATCCCATCGAGGACGACCAGCAGTTCGTCATCGACCTGCTGCGCGCCAAGAAGATCCTCATCACCCACGGCACGGGGTTCAACTGGTTCGAACCCGACCACTTCCGGCTCGTGACCCTGCCGGATGCAGAGGTGCTCACCGAGGCCATCGGTCGCATCGCGGAGTTCCTCGAGACCATTCGTCGCTGAGCGGCCGGGGTCGCTCGTGAGTCAGCCTGCGACACAACCGGATTCGGCCTTCCTTCTCGGGATCGCCGCCGGTGGCGTCGTGGGTTCTTTGAGCCGGTATGCCGTCCAGCTGGCTCTGCCGCACACCGCCGGGTCGTTCCCGTGGTCGACTCTCGTCGTCAACCTGACGGGAGCGGTGGCGATGGGACTACTCGTGGCATTCCTCGTGGCACGCCCGGGTGCGCATCGACTGGCCCGGCCAGTGGTGGGCGTTGGCGTGCTCGGCGGATGGACCACGTTCTCGGCCTTTGCGGTCGATACCGTCACGCTCCTGGAGACGGGACACGGAGGTGCGGCCGCGGCATACGTGCTCTCGTCGTTTCTCGGCTCGGTTCTCGCCGTGACGCTGGGTTCGATTGTGGGACAGCGGATCTGGCGGATCGCCTCGTGAACTCTCTGCTCGTGGCCGCTGGCGCTGCCGTGGGAGCGCCGATGCGTTTCCTCGTCAGTCACTGGCTTCACACGCGGTTCGCCGCAACTCCGATCACCGGCACCTTGACCGTCAACGTGCTCGGGTCGCTCATCCTCGGCCTGTTGGTCGGTGCGGCCGTCGACGGGTCGTGGATGGCCCTTCTCGGGACGGGCTTCTGTGGGGCGTTCACGACGTTCTCAACGCTTGCGCTCGAACTCCAGGACGCCGTCACCGACGATCGGCAGCAGCACGCCGTCGTCAACGTCGTGTTGCACCTGGTGCTCGGCGTCGGCGCCGCATGGCTCGGCTGGTGGCTCACCGCCGGATAACCTCCCGATTCCAGCCATCCTCAACCTTGACGTTGACCTTCACGCAGCGTCAAGGTTGAGGATGGAGCCATGCGGATCGGAGACCTCGCCAAAGCGGTAGGAGTGAGCACCAGGACGGTGCGTCACTACCACCAGGTGGGCGTGCTGCCCGAGCCCGATCGCACCCTCAGTGGCTACCGGGACTACTCGTTCGACGATCTCGTCCGGCTCATGCAGGTGCGTCACCTGGTCGACCTCGGCCTCGGGCTCTCGGAGATTGCGACCGCCGTGAGTTCGGGTCCGGACGGTGACCTCTCGGCGCTTCTCGACGACCTCGACGCGGACCTGGCCGAGCAGGAGCGGGCGCTCGCCCGACGCCGGGCCCAGCTCAGGGCCCTGCGCAGCCACTGGGAGGGATCGATCGATCTGGGCGACCTCGGCAACCGCACGATCGCCGACTTCCGTCGCGGTGCGCGAGCCGTCGGCGCGCACGGACCCACCTTCGAGTTGGACCACCAGATCATGTCCCTGCTTCCCGACGAGACGACCGAGGCCTGGGTCAAGCCGATCACCGAGGTTCTCGACGACCCGGAGCAGGCGGCCCGGATCGTCGAGCTCTATGCCCGGTTCGATGCCCTCGAGGGCGGCTTCGGGGACCGCGACATCGACGAACTGCTCCAACTCACTCGCGAGGCCCTGCCACCGCTGTTCCTCGATCAGCTTCGCGGCACGTCGCCGCGCGACCTCGTTCCGCCACCGGTCCTCGAGGCCGTCCTGGAACGACTCACTCCACCCCAACGTGCCGTGGCGGATGCGCTGCTCACGGCACTCATGAAGAAGGACTGACGCAATGTCTGCGATCGAACTCCACCAGGTGGTCAAGACCTTCGGGCACGTGCGCGCGCTCGACGGACTGGAACTGACCGTCGAACCCGGAGAGGTGCAGGGCTTCCTCGGCCCCAATGGCGCCGGCAAGTCGACGACGATGCGCGTGCTCCTCGGCTTGTTGCGCCCCGACTCCGGCCAAGCCACCCTCTTCGGCGGCGACCCGTGGCATGACGCTGCCGACCTCCACCGCCGTCTCGCCTACGTGCCCGGCGACGTGGCCCTGTGGCCGAACCTCAGCGGCGGCGAGGTCATCGACCTGCTGGGACGCATGCGGGGCGGCCTCGACCTGACGCGGCGTGCGGAGCTCCTGGAGCGCTTCGAACTCGACCCCACGAAGAAGGCCCGGACCTACTCCAAGGGCAACCGGCAGAAGGTCGCGCTGGTCGCCGCTCTCGCCTCGGACGCCGACCTGTTCCTCCTGGACGAGCCGACATCGGGCCTCGATCCGCTCATGGAGGCCGAGTTCCAACGCTGCATCCACGAGATCAAGGACCGCGGGGCGACCGTGCTCCTGTCCAGCCACATCCTCGCCGAGGTCGAGGCACTGTGCGACCGGGTGAGCATCATCCGAGCCGGGGCCACCGTGCAGAGCGGCACGCTGTCGGATTTGCGCCAGAGGACCCGGACGAACATCACCGCCGAGACCAGCCGGCCGGCCACAGCGGTGGGCGCGGTGGAGGGCATCCATGGCCTCGAGCACCACGACGACGCGAACCACCATCGCGTGTCCTTCGATGTCGACTCGGCCCACCTTGACGCCGCACTGAGCGCCCTCGGGGCGGCTGGGATCCTGTCTCTCACCGCGCACCCTCCGACCCTCGAGGAGCTCTTCCTCCGGGAGTACGGCGACGACGTCGGCGGAGCCGCGGAGGGCGGCGCACCCACCACTGCGCACGCCCGGGGAACGGCAGGGGTGCCGCGATGAGCTCGCCCGTCGTCGGAACCCACCACCTCGTCCGCCTCATCCTGCGCCGAGACCGGATCCGCCTTCCGCTGTGGATCCTCGGCACCACCACTCTCGTCGCCGGTTCGGCCCAGTCGGTGCTCGCCCTCTACGACACCCCGGAGAAGCGCGCGGGCTACGCCGCCACCGTCGAGGCGAGCGGTGCCGGGAAGCTCATGAACGGCATCCCCTACGACGTCGACCGCACTGCGGGGATCGTCGCCTACGAGACGACGAGCACCGCAACGGTGCTGGTCGCCCTCATGGTGGTCTTCCTCGTCGTACGGCACACGCGCGCCGAAGAGGAGAGTGGGCGCGCAGAACTCCTGCGGGCGACCGTCACGGGCCGGCACGCCGCCACGGCGGCCGCGGTCCTCGTTGCCGCGGTCGCGTCGGTGCTCGTCGGGATGCTCGATGCCTTGGCTCTCGGCGGACTTGGGCTTCCGTGGGCTGGCTCTTTCGCTCACGGGATCTCGCTCACCGGAATCGGTCTGGTCTTCACCGCCTTGGCGGCAGCTGTCGCGCAGGTGACCGCGTCAGCCCGGCTGGCCCTCGGCATCTCGGGCGCAGTCCTGGGTTTCGCCTTCCTCGTCCGCGGTGTCGGGGCCGTCGGCGATTCAGTCCTCGCGCGGCTCAGTCCCTTCGGCTGGACCCAGGAGCTTCGACCCTTCGGCGAGGTCGCGTGGGTGTGGCTCGCACCGCTCCTCCTAGCGGCGGTCGCGGGACTGGCGCTCACGGCATACCTCACGGTCCACCGCGACGCGGGAGCCGGACTCATCCAACCCCGACCCGGGAACAGTCACGCGAGCGCCTCCCTCGGGACGCCGGTGGGGCTGGCTCTGCGGCTGCAGCGCGGACTCTGGATCGGCTGGGCCACAGGGCTCGTCATCACCGCGGCCCTGTTCGGCTCCCTCGGGAAGGAGGTGCGCAGCCTCCTCGCGGACAACCCCGAGATGGCCGACCTGATCGCCGTGGGAGAAGGCGACGTGCTGGAGGGATTCTTCGCCTACTCGGCGCTGCTGCTCGTCGCCGTCGCGACGGCGTTCTCGGTGTCGGCGGTGCTGCGCCTGCGCGCGGAGGAGGAGGCCGGCCGTGCCGAATTGGTGCTCTCGACCGCGCTGCCCCGAACCCGTTGGCTCGTGGGCTCGCTGGCAGTCACGCTCGTGGCGACCATCGTCAATGTGACGCTCATCGGAGTGGCGATGGCGACCGCTCACGGAGTCGTCGGCGATGACTGGGGGAGCTTCGGATCAATCGCGGGTGCCGCCGTCGAACTCTTGCCGGCCACCCTGGTGGTACTGGGTGCAGCCGTGCTGCTGTTGGGCTGGCTGCCTCGGTGGGCCGGGCTCGCGTGGGCGGTCTTCGCGTTCGCCCTGATCGAGGCGTATCTCGGAGACCTGTTGCGCTTCCCCGACTGGCTCTCGGCTCTGTCCCCGTTCTCGCACGTGCCTCAATCGCCGGTGGAGGCCTTCACGTCGGCGCCCGGCATCGTGGCCTTGGCCGTGGCGTTCGTGGCCATCGGCGTGGGAGCGGTCGGGGTGCGGCTGCGCGACATCGGCTGACACTGCGCAGGGTTGGGGCTACACCGGGCGGAGCACCTGCTCCGCGAGGGCCGGCGGGGCCTGGATGCAGTAGGACTCGATGAGGAGTTCCTCCACCTCGCCCCAATCGGTGTTCTCATCGAGCAGCAGGCCCACGACGTTGCTGCCCCAACTCGCTTTGAAATAGGGGTCGCCCATGTGCTGGAAGGCCATCACCTCGTCGGCCTCGGCCCTGAACGTGATGCGAAACAACTGGTCCTCGCCGCCGAAGACGTGGGCGACCGTCGCCGAGCGCACCTTCCATGCCATGCCGATCCAGGCATCGTGCTCCCGCACCTCTGGGAAAGGTGCAAGCATCGCCGAGAGTCGTTCGATCCACTCGACGGGCACGGGAGGTCGCTCAGCGGACGCCATGGTTGATCAGCCTAGGACTCGACTCCGACAACCCGCCACGCGCGACCGCCAGGCAAGGCGGCTCGCGAGCCGTGTCGGACACCGGGCCGCGGCCCCTCATGCTTGCCTCAAACGTTCCAGCCAAGCGTCTTCGGCGCTCTGCTGCCGCCGCCACAGCACAACGCCTTCGATGAGGACGCCCAGGGTCGCCACGATCGCAAAAGCACCCACCACGATGAGCCCGACGCTGAACAGCAAGCCGTTCGACTCCTCGGCGTAGACCTTCGTCGGCGGGTCGTCCTCGCCCACGTGCACAGCGGGGATGCGCTCACCCAAAGCCCCACCGCCACGAATGAGATTGACCTTCTCGAACGTGACATCACCGCCAGAGCTCGTGAACGTGCCGTAGTGGTCGCATTCCTTGCCGCATCGGTGCAACTCGACCACGAACTCGCCGCGAACCCCGTGACCCTGCGAAACGGCCCATGCCGGACCGAACATGACCAGGCCCTGCCACAGCAGGACGGCGGCCACTGCGAAACCGGCAACGAGTCCGAGCACTCGGAGCTCGGTCGCAAGGTCGCTCGCGAAGCTGGGCAGCTCCGCCCCGTCGATGTCATTGGGCACCTGCGCAACCTACCTACGCGCGTCTCGTCTCGTGGGCAATCGTGTCGAGTCGTGGTCAAGGCGCCGGGCGGACGTCATGATGGGGCGAGCCCGGTTGCCTTAGACGACGAAGTGGAGATGGACGTGTTCGTACCGTTCTCGGTGATGGATTTCCTGGACCGCGCGACGACGGTCTATGCGGATCGGGTCGGCGTCATCGACGAACCGGACCAGGTGGCCGAGTCCTGGGACAGCCTCACCTACGGCGAGGTCGGGGTGCGTGCTCGCGCGATCGCGGCCAAGCTCGACTCACTCGGCATCGCACCCGGCGAGCGGGTCGGCATCGTGTCGCACAACAGCGCTCGATTGCTGGCGGCGTTCTTCGGCGTCAGCGGCTACGGCCGGGTGCTCGTGCCGATCAACTTCCGACTCGCACCCCCGGAGGTCGAGTTCATCGTCAAGCACTCCGGCTGCCGAGTGCTCTACATCGACCCCGAACTGCGTGACTCGCTGCGCGACGTGGAGTGCGAGCACACCTTCGTCCTCGGCGACGACGACGACTTCATGCTGCTCGACACGGAGCCGACCCCGTGGGAGCGGGACGAAGCCGCCACCGCCACGATCAACTACACCTCCGGCACGACGGCCCGCCCCAAGGGTGTGCAGATCACCCATCGCAACATCTGGGTGAACGCCACGACCTTCGCCATGCACGCCGGGCTCAGCGACCGTGACGTCTACCTGCACACGCTGCCGATGTTCCACGCCAATGGCTGGGGGATGCCGTTCGCGACGGCCGGGCTGGGCATCCCCCAGATCGTGTTGCGCAAGGTCGACGGTGCCGAGATCCTGCGTCGGGTCGAACGGCATGGGGTGACGGTGCTGTGCGCGGCCCCTGCGGTCGTGAACTCCGTCCTCGACGCGGCCGCATCGTGGGAGGGCCCGGTCCCGGGACGGGACCGCGTGCGGCTCATCTGCGCCGGCGCTCCCCCTCCGACCAAGACGATCGTGCGCATGGAGCAGGAGTTGGGCTGGGAGTTCATCCAGATCTATGGCCTGACCGAGACCTCGCCCCTGCTCACGATCAACCGGAGCCGATCCGAGTGGGATGACCTGAGCAGCGAGGAGCGGGCCACCAAACTGGTCCGCCAAGGGTCGCCCGCACTCGGGGTCACTCTCAAGGTCGACGAGAACGGCGAAGTTCTGGCCCGCTCCAACGTCGTCCTGGAGGGCTACTGGGACCTGCCCGACGAGACCGAGCGCGCCTTGGCCGACGGGTGGTTCCACACGGGCGACGGCGGAACCATCGACGACGACGGCTTCCTGTCGATCGCGGACCGCAAGAAGGACGTCATCATCACCGGCGGGGAGAACGTGTCCTCCATCGAGGTCGAGGACGTGATCTTCTCCCACCCCGACGTTTCCGAAGTCGCGGTGATCGGCGTTCCGAGCGACAAGTGGGGCGAGACGATCAAGGCGCTCGTCGTCCTGACGCCCGAATCCACCCTCACCGAAGCCGAACTCATCGCCTACTGCAAGTCCAAGGTCGCGGGCTACAAGGCGCCGACGTCCGTGGAGTTCAGGGACGAACTGGTCCGCACCGCGACCGGCAAACTCCAGAAGTTCAAGCTGCGCGAGCCGTACTGGGAGGGCCGCGAGCGTCAGGTGAACTGACCGCTCGACGACGGACGTCACACGCGACCGTATGCCGGCCGCTCACGGCGAGCGGCCGGCATACCTGATCGTTTTGGGTCGTTCGTGCCCGGTCAGGAGGGCTGTTCCCACGTCGCCCGGGCGCCGGCGTCCCCGGTGAGGAAGGCATAGACGAGCGTCGCGAGCGAGGCGATCAGCATGAGAGCGGGGAGGCCCATCTCCAACGCCGACGCCGCCTGCTCCTTGCTGCCGCTCCCGCTCGCGAAACCCGACGGGCCACCGAGCAGCATGGCCCCGAGCGCGACGACGACCAGGAACGCGATGACGACGAGCGACAGCGTCTCGCCGTAGTTCTGGTGCTCGAGAATGGCGGCACGCACGGGGTTGTCGGCCGGCAGCTGGGAGAAGCGCGACTCGAAGAAGTCGTTGCCGCTGATGCGCGCGCCCCACACGCTGCCCGTGGCGATCAGGGCAAGCAGCAGGGCGGGCCACCGCGTGAGATAGCGCCAACGGGGCACCACCGCGAACAGGATGGCGGCGAGCGCCGCGATCGGGGTGAGGACCACTGCTCCGTGCACGACGAGCACGTGTGCGGGGAGACCGTTGATGTCCATCAATCAGCACCTGCCTCTCGGTCAAGACTGCGACCCGCCCCAGTCTTCCCGCGATGGGCACGTTGCGCCAGAGTCGGCGACCCGCGGGCCTTATGCTTCCCCGCATGCCCAAGCCTCGCCGGACCGGTCCGATGCCGGACGTGTTCGAGACGTTCGCCCATCGCGTGGACGACGGTGCTGACACCTCCGAGACGATCGAGCCCGCGCGTGTGGCCGTCGGTGCCAGCATTTCGCTGGGGCTCATGGTCCTCACCGGGATCGCGTTCGTGCTCGGCTTCTGGACCGGAACGCAGAACGAACACGACCTTGCCTACGACCACCTCGTCTGGGAGGGAATCATCAAGGTCGGGTTCGCCACGCTGTGCGGCCTGCTCGCGGCGGCGGTCGTGTTGGCGCTCGCGATGATCGCGATCGGCGTCCCGTGGGTGCGGCGTCAGCGCGACGCGCGCCGCCGCTGACCTCGCCGGAATCTGGCCGACTTCGCCCAGAAACCTCTCACCTCGCCTGATCGCGGCGATCAAGCGAGGTGAGAGGAACCGCCTTCAGGCGGGAAAGTCCTACTTGAGCTGACTGGAGCTCATGCCGAGCAGGCGTCGCGCGACGACGAGCAGCTGGATCTGCTGCGTGCCCTCGAAGATGTCGAGGATCTTGGAGTCGCGTGCCCACTTCTCGAGGAGCTCGCGCTCCGCGTAGCCGGTCGCACCCGCCAGCTCGACGCAGGCGAGGGAGACGTTGACGCAGGTGCGCCCGGCCTTCGCCTTGGCCATCGAGGCCTCCATCGAGTTGGGCTTGCCGTTGTCGGCCATCCAGGCCGCGCGCAGCGTGAGCAGGTAGGCCGCTTCGTAGTCGGCCTCCATCTGGAGCAACTTGGCCGCCGCAGCCGACTGGGCGTATGCCGGCCGGTCCCAGTCCACGGTCACTCCCGCCTTGGCGAGGAGCTCGGTCGTGGTGTCGAGGCTGGCGCGCGTCAGTCCGAGCGCCATCGCGGCGACGAGCGGACGCGTGTTGTCGAAGGTCTGCATCGCGCCACCGAAGCCACCCTCGATCTTGATCTCCGGGTCACCGAGGAGATCCTCGGCCGGGACGCGGCAGTCGTCGAGGTGGAACGCGGCCGTGTCGGACGCGCGGATGCCGAGCTTGTGCTCGAGGCGGACGAGCTTGAGGCCGGGGTTGTCGCGCCGCACGACGAACGACTTGATGGCCTGCTTGCCGAGGCTCTTGTCGAGGGTCGCCCACACGACGACGAGCTCGGCGCGCTCACCCGCGGTGACGAAGATCTTCTCGCCGTTGAGGACGTACTCGTCGCCGTCCTTGACCGCGGTCGTGCGGATGGCTCCGGAGTCCGAGCCGGTGTCGGGCTCGGTGATCGCCATGGCGGCCCACTTGCCGTCGTAGCGCTTCTTCTGCTCGTCGTTGGCGACGGCGGCGATGGCCGCGTTGCCGAGACCCTGTCGCGGGATCGAGAGCGTGAGGCCGACGTCGCCGCGGCAGGTCTCGAGGATCGAGAGGACCGACGAGAGGTTGGAGCCGTTGCGCACCTCCTTGGTGGCGGCATGCTTGCGGCCGGAGCCGACGGCGGCGACCTCGCCCTCGTGCTCGTCGTCCTTGGCGCGGGTCGAGCTGGACGCACCGGCACCCTGGCCGACGCCCGAACTGCTCATGCCGTCGATGACGGCCGAGACGAGGTCGAGCTCGCGCGGGTACTCGTGCTCGGCAAGGTCGTACTTGCGGGAGATGGGGCGGAAGACCTCCTCGGCCATGCCGCGGGCCTGCTCGACGAGCGGGCGGAACTTCCTGGGAACCTCGAGATCGATCATTGGTTCAGTCCTTCTTTGCGTATGCCGGTCAGACGAGCAGGGTGCCCTCGAGGACACCCGCTCCACGAAGGTCGCGATACCACCGCTCGTTGTCGAACTCCTTGACGAAGCCGTGCCCACCAAGGAGCTGGACGGCTGCGGAGCCGATCTGTGCGGCATACGTCGACGTGAGGGCGCGGACCTCGCCGACAGACTGGGCGATGAGCTGGGGGTCAGCCTCTGAGTCCAGGCGCGCGGCGGCCTTGAGGACGGCGAGGCGGAGTCCATCGAGCTCGATGGCGATGTCGGAGATCATGAAGGCGACTGCCTGGCGCTGGCCGATCGGCTCACCGAAGGCCTTGCGCTCCTGGGCGTAGGTGATGACCTGGTCAAGCACGGCCTGGCCGGTGCCGACGGCCGCTGCGGCCCACGCGAGGCGGCCGCGGCGGACGGCGTCACGGTGGTCGTCGGCGGTGCCGAGGAGGTTCGCCCTGGGGACGGCGACGTCGGTGAGGATGACGCGGCCGGTGTGGGCAGCGCGCACCCCCATGGCGGGGTCGTCCTCGAGGGTCACACCCTCGGTCGAGGCCTCGACGACGACGAGACGGGCCACACCCTCATGCATCGCGGACACGATGAAGATCTCGGCCCTGTCGGCGTTCGCGACGATGGCCTTGGTGCCGTTGAGGACGAGCGAATCGCCCTGTGCCACAGCGGTGGTCGTCAGTGCGAACGGGTCGAAGAGCGGCTGCGGCTCCTGGAGGGCGAGCGCTGCTGCGGCCACCGGCTCGTCGCCGGTGAAGTGCGGGAGATAGGTCGCCTGCTGGCCGGCATCGCCATAGAGCGCAAGTGCCGTCGCCACCGCTGCCGTGCCCATCTGCGAGACGGTGATACCCATGTCGCCGCGGGCGAGCTGCTCGAGGACGAGGACACCGGCGACGGCAGAGCGCTCCTCGGCGATGCCGCCGAGCTCCTCGGGAACCCCGACGAGCCCGAGGCCCATCTCCTGCATGGCGTCGCTGACGTCTGCGGGGACGGCGCGGTCGGCGTCGGCCTTGGCACCTGCTGGACGGATGACATCGTCGGCGAGCTCACGAGCGGCCGACTGCAGCATCTGCTGGTCCTCGGTCGGGGTCAGGTCGAAGATGCCGCGGCGCTTGGCGGGACCAGGGCGTGCGGCGGAACCGTTGCCTTTGGACTGCTTGAACGCCCGGCCGACGGCCACCTGCGCCTTGAAGCCGGAGTGCGCGCCGCGGCTGAGGATCTTCTCGACCCGGCCGCGGACCTTGGGGTCGGCCATGACGGGGAGCCCGCCGGCCTTGGAGATGAGTCGCAGACCGAGGCGCTGGCCGCGGTCGGCGAGGGTGGGCGTCGTCGCCATGGTGGAGCTTCCCTTCGGGAAAGGTCGTCGGTGGTTCGCAGGGCAAGAGGCCCCGAGGCATTATCCGATACTGCTAGTGCCTGATACTGAGGGTACCGCACACTTGTCGATGAGTAACCAGATGTGACGCACGTCAGGTCGCGGGCCGGACCTCGATCTCGGTGCCCAGGGCCCAGCCCGGCACGAGGGGGAGGTCGTCTCCGCTCCAGAAGCGCCCGGGGTCGTACCAGTTCATCGGCGCATCGGGCGTGAGCAGCCCCATCTCCTCGTACGTGAGCGCCACGACCTCGGCGCAATAGGCGACCTCCGGACGCACCGCCTTGAGGTCGAGGTCCTTGCGTGACGCATGGGCATCACGACCCGTGAGCCACCGCCAGGCCAGGCGGCCCGTGGACGGGAAGGAGACCCCGTCGAGCCGGGCGATGCAGCGCAGCACCGCATCCTCGTGCTCGTCGCCGACCTCGGGCGAGAGCTGACGCAGCCAGGCCCGCTGGTCGTACTCCTCCTGCCACCGCGACACCGCGGCACGGAGGTCGTGCAGCTGGACGCCGCGCTGGAACTCGCCGGTCCACATGTCCTGCAGCGACTTCCCGAGTTCGGCGTGCCACATGAGGGGCGGGAGGTCCTCGAGCACGACGGCCATGCCGACGTGGTTCACGGGCGCATTCGTCGCCGTCTGGATCGCACGGTCAGCGACCGACCGTCCGCGGAAGATCCACACGTCGCCAGTGCGGGTGAGTTCGACCGCCTCGTCCAGGCTCAGCCCATCGACCCCACGCTCAGAACCCATGACCGCAGCGTATGCCGGGTGCCCACCACCGCACCCAGCTCCCGTCCCGCTCTTGCGTCCGCGGATCTGGCTCCCCCGACGACCAGATCCCCGGACGCACGGGAGGTGAGGTGACGCTGCGGTCGGCCGGGACGCGGTCATGGGCGGACGGCATACGCTGCAGGAATGGAGTCGAACTGGTGGAAGGTGCTCGGTCTCGCCGGCGTCGCGTCGGTCGTCGCGACCGGCGCCGTCATCGCGCGCAACGAGCGCCAGCGCCGGGCCTATACGCCCGAAGAGATTCGCGAGCGCCTCCACGAACGCCACGCCCGAGCCCAGCAGAACCGTCCCTAACTCACCGAATTGGACGGCTGCGTACCGAACTCACCCAATTGGACGGTTCGGCACGCAACGCCTGCGTACCCAACCGTCCAATTGGGTGAGTTCGGTACGGGGAGGTGTGGGCGGAGAGCCGCTCAGATCCAGAGGCTGGTGCAGCGGATGTAGCCGCCACCCTTGGCGAGTTCGTCGACGTGCGGCCTGATGGTCTCCAGGCCCGCGCTCTCGATGTCAGCGCGCAACTGCGGGGCCGTGTCGCTCATGACAACGGTCGTGCCGGTCGACACGAGGTTGCAGGCGAAGGAGTTGCGCGCCTCCGACTCGGCGATCTCGATCTTGTCGACCGTGTCGAGCTTGGCGAGGAACTCGCGCGACTCGGGAGTGAACGCCTCGGGGCAGTAGGCGATGAGGCCCTTGCCGTTCGAGTCGGGCTCGCGCAGCACGGCGAGGGTGAGGTCGATGTCGTACCAGTAGCTGTCGGGCCACCCGCTCACGACGTTGACGTGCGGGGTCCCGTCCTCGTTGAGGAGCGGCAGGGTCTGGAGCTGGATGCGCGTCAGACCGAAGCGATCCGCGGCATAGGCGAGCGCCTCCTCGTCCGAGCGGTAGCCCGCGCCGCAGAACACGAGGTCGCCGCAGATGAGCGCGTCGCCCTGACCACTGAAGCGCCACGGCTGCGGAAGGTCCTCGACCGTGTAGCCGAGCTGGCTGAGCTGGGTGCGCGCCCACGCCTCCTCGGACTTCCGGCTGGGCGGGAGCACTGCCATGAGGGCGACGCGGTCGCGGACGAGGGCCCAGTTGGCGGTGTAGACGCCGTCCTGGCTCGTCGGGGGCGCGTCGACCGTGACGATCTCGGCGCCGGCGCGGTGGAGCGCGTCCTTGATGCCGTTGTGCTCGATCTCGGCCTTGGCCGTGTCGACGGTCTCGCCGTCCTCGTAGTAGGGGTTGAGCTTGTGGTCGTTGCCGAAGAAGTGGGCGGACGACATGAGTAGCGTCGAGTTCAACACCGTCGGACTCCCGTGCGGGTCAAAGGGCGCGCCTCACGGAAACGGAGACTCGAGGGAACGCTACTCCTTGCGCCGGCTCAGGATGTCACTGGTGCGGCGATCTGGGCCGCCATGTGACCGGCGCCGTAGCCGTTGTCGATGTTGACGACCGCGACCCCGGGAGCGCAGCTGTTGAGCATCGTGAGGAGAGGTGCGAGCCCTTGGAAGGCCGCGCCATAGCCGACCGACGTCGGCACCGCGATCACGGGCGCCGACACGAGACCCGCGACGACACCGGGCAAGGCGCCGTCCATTCCGGCCACCACGACGATGGCCCGAGCCGACCGCAACTCGTCGAGCCGCGACAGGATCCGGTGCAACCCGGCGACGCCGACGTCGACGATCAGGTCGGCGGACCGGCCCAAGTGCTGCGCGACGAGCAACGCCTCCCTCGCGACAGGCAGATCCGACGTCCCCGCCGCAACGACGAGCACCTGGCCCCCGCTCGGCTCCGGAGGCGACGGGGGCCAGGCCACCAGGCGCGCCGTCTGGTCGTGAGCGGCATCGGGCAAGGCGGCGAGGATGGCCTCGACGTGTGCCTTGTCGACCCGGGTGAACAGGGTCCGCGCCCCGCGCTCCCCCACCGCCGCGGCGATGACGCCGACCTGCTCGGCGGTCTTGCCCTCGCAGTAGACCGCTTCGGGGTAGCCGCGCCGGGCCGCGCGGTCGAGGTCGAGGTCGGCGATGTCGCGCAACGCCTCGCCCGGCTCCCACTCGTCAGCCATGACTTGCTGCAACCCCGGCAGACCCGGCAACCAAGGGCAGTGTGAACGCACCTGACTGGATCCCCGCCAGATCGATCGTCACAAAGCGGAAGCCGGCCGACCGCAGCGCCGCGTTGATGTCCTCGCGCAGACCCGGCGCAACCGCACGCGGAATGTCCTCCACGAGCAACTCCACGCGTGCCATCTCACCATGGTGCCGAACCCGGCAGTCGACGAATCCCAGTGCCCTCAGGGCCGATTCAGCTGCCTCGACCTGGGCAAGTTTCTCCGGGGACACCTCCTCGAAGTGCGGGATCCGCGAGGCCAAGCAGGGCGCGGCCGGCTTGTCGGCGCACGGCAACTCGAGCACGCGGGCGATCCGACGCACGGCCGCCTTGTCGAGTCCGGCATCGGCGAGCGGACGCAGCACGGCATGCTCCGAGGCCGCCCGCGAACCCGGCCGGTCGGGCCGCCGCGCGTCATCGGCGTTCTCGCCGTAGGCGATGACGTCGAGCCGGTGCACAGTCGCCACCGAGCCGTCGATGCGGGTGAACAGCTCGTCCTTGCAGTGGAAGCAGCGGTCCGGACCATTGCGTTGGTATGCCGGGTTGTCACCTTCGTGGGTCCGCACCTCGACGACCGGGACACCGATGAAGGCGGCGACGTCGTGGGCTCCGGCCCGTTCGGCAGCAGCGAGGCTGGGCGAGACGCCGAGAACGGCGACGACCCGATCCGGCCCGAGCGCTCGGGCGGCCAGCGCCAGCAGCGTCGCCGAGTCGACGCCCCCGGAATAGGCCACCCCGACCCGTTCGAACGGGCCGAACGCGCCAAGGACGTCCTCGACTCTCGTCTGGTCCTGGCCGAACGTCACGTCCTCCATGCCTTCCACCTTCTCACTGAACACTGAACGCCGGACACGAACCCGGGGCAGGCTCAGGCCCAGGGCGGTCGGGTCCTCGACGTGGGTTCCGAGTCGGTGGACTCCTTCGTCGGCCAGTCCTGGTCGACGTTCGTCGCGGTCACTTCTCCTCCTTCGTGGCGCCTGGTGCCTCAAGGTCGGTGACCTGCTGGACGACGACATCGCGCAACTGCCCGTCCTTGAGTCCGAGCCACTCGAGGACTCGATCGACGCCGTTGTCGACCGAGCCGGTCACGAGCCCCTGGAGCAGATCTGCCTGTGGGTCGGTCACCGGAGCCCCCGAGCCGCGCAGGTGCGCGATCCATGCCGACACCAGTCGTAACGCCCCTTCACTGACCCGCCCCGCGCCCAGCTCGGCCTTGATGACCGGCACCGCTCGAATCGGGATCTTCTGCGATCCGTCAGCCGCGATCTGGGCGAGGAGGTGGCGGATGTTGCCGTTGGAGTACCTCTCGATCAAGGCCTTCCTGTATGCCGTGACGTCCGTTTCCGGGAGCGGCACGTGTGGTGCGGCGGCGTCCCACCATTCCTCCACCCACTCGCGTACCTGCGAGTCGGCGATGGCGTCAGCGACGGTCTCGTGGCCCCGGATCGACGCTGCGTAGGCCATGAGCGAGTGCGATCCGTTGAGGAGCCACAGCTTGCGCTGCTCGAACGGGGCGACGTCGTCGACGACGGTGGCCCCGGCGTCATCCCACGCGGGCCGCCCACCGGGGAACTCGCCGGCGAGGACCCACTCGCTGAAGGGTTCGGTCGGCACGACCTCGGGGTCGTCCACCCCGCGGAGCGTCTTCACCTCGGAGCGGTCGGCGTCGGTGGTGCGAGGCGTGATCCGGTCGACCATCGTCGTGACGAAGGAGACGTAGGCGTCGACCCACTCCTGGAGACTGGGGTCCACCTCGGCGATGAGGTCGCCGACGACCCGCGCGACCATGGCCCCGTTGTCGGGGACGTTGTCGTTGGGAACGATCGCGATCCCGCCGGTATCCGCGTCCCGACGGGCCAGCAGCCCCGCCACCAGCCGACCCGGTGTCGTCGAGACGTCGTCACCCGCGGGGTCATCCCTGAGTGCCGCGATGTCAGCGGCGACCGCCTCGTCGTCGAGGTCGAGGGAACCGTCTGACGCTCGCCGGTAGCCCGCCTCGGTCACGGTGATCGTGACGACAGCGACCTCCGGCCGGGCGAAGTAGTCCCGCAGCGCGGCGAGATCGGCCCCGGGATGCACCGCCGAGAGGCTGGAGATGACCTCCGGCTCCGGACCATCCGCCGCCCGGACCAGCAGGGTGTAGAGACCGTCCTGGGCGCCCAGCGACTCAGCGGCGTCCGGCGACCGCCCCGTGAACGCGGCGATACCCCACTCGGCTGCGTCGGGCGCGTGCTCGGTGTACCAGGCGGCGTGGGCGCGGAAGAAGTTGCCGAGGCCGAGGTGGACGACGCGAACCGGTGAAGCAGCCCGCCCGTGCTCGGCCCGCGAGAGTCGCGGCACGTTCCCGGTCTCGGCACTCACAACTTGAACGCCTTGCTCGGGACCGTTGTCACGAGATCGATGGCCGTCTCGTGGGCCTCGTCCTCGTCGAGCCGGTGCTCGGCGACCAACTGCGCGAGGTATGCCGCGTCGAGACGACGCGACATGTCGTGCCGTGCCGGGATGGAGAGGAACGCTCGGGTGTCGTCGATGAAGCCCGAGGTGCGATGGAAACCAGCGGTCTCGGTCACGGCACCACGGTAGCGGCGGACCGCCTCGGGTGCGTCGAGGAACCACCAGGGCGCACCGGCATACACGCTGGGGTAGAAGCCGGCGAGCGGCGCGATCTCGCGCGAGAAGACCGTCTCGTCCAGCGTGAAGAGGATGAGCTGGAAGCCGTCGGAGGTCCCGAAGCGGCTGAGGAGGTGCTGCAACCCCCGCGTGAATTCGACGCCGACGGGGATGTCGTGGCCCGTGTCGGCTCCGAAGCGCTCGAACGTCGGGATGTGGTGGTTCCGGAGCGCGCCCGGATGGAGCGTCATGACGAGCCCGTCCTCGGTGGCCATGCGGGCCATCTCGACGAGCATGTGCCTGCGGAACGCCGTGGCCTCGTCCTCGCTGGCCTCACCGGCCAGGGCCGCGGCATAGATCCTGGATGCTTCGGCGGGCTCGAGGGTGAGCGTCACGACGTCCAGATGGCTGTGGTCGGTGGAGACGCCGCCGTTGTCCTTGAAGAAACGGCGCCGGTTCTCGAGGGCGGCGATGTAGCCGGCGTAGGTCGTGGTGTCGATGTCCGCGGCCGCACCCAGCGACTTGGCGAGTTCGGCGAAGTCCGGACGCACGGGCTCGAGGTAGCGGTCCGGGCGGAACGTCGGTGCCACTCGCGTCGCGAACGACGAGTCCGCGGCCAGGGTGCGGTGGTGCTCAAGGCTGTCCACCGGGTCGTCCGTCGTCGCGAGCACCGAGATGTTGAAGCGCTCCGCCAGGGCCCGGGGCCGGAATTCGGGTGTCGTCAGCGCCGCGGCGATGTGGTCGTAGATCGTGTCGGCCGTCTCTGCCGACGGCGACTCCGCAAGACCGAAGACGTCGGCGAGGACGCTCTCCATCCAGAACCTGCTCGCCGTCCCGCGGAAGGCCGACCAGTTCTCGCAGAACAACGTCCAGGCGCGTCGCGACCCGGCCTCGTCGAGTTGCGCGCCCCCGACGCCGAGGTCGGCGAGGTCCACGCCCTGCGCGTGGAGGAGCCGGAAGACGTAGTGATCGGGCGACAGCAGCAACGACGTCGGGTCAGTGAAGGGAGTGTCCTCGGCCAGCCACTCCGGAGGTACGTGACCGTGCGGCGAGATGATCGGCAGGTCTGCCATCGCGGCATACAGGCGGCGGGCGACGTCGCGGGTGCCGGGATCGGCTGGCAGGAGCCGGTCCGGGTGGAGTGAGGTCATGTTCACGATCGTGGCCTTGCGCAACCGCGTGGTCCATCAGTTGCCACGAGTTGCACCGCACCCTTGCCAGCCGTGGAGCCCGGGACGAGAGTGAGGTCATGACCAGCGATGCGACACTGACCGAGGAGTCCCCCGCCGAGGCCGCGAAGCGGGCCGCCCGCATCGGCGACGAGCACGGCGTCCTCACGAGTGAACAGGTCACGGAGTTCATCGTCGACCGGCTCGGGAGCGTCGACGTCGACGGCAAGAGCGTCTGCATCGTCGTGCCCGACGGCACCCGCACCTGCCCGATGCCGCTGCTGTTGCGGGCCGTCCACCGCGCCCTTCACGGGCGAGTCAGCCGCATGACGACCCTCATCGCGCTCGGGACACACCAGGCGATGAGCGAGGAAGCGCTGGCCGCGCACCTCGGCTACGAGGTCGGTGCGCTCGAGGACACCTATCCGGGGATGACCGTCGCCAACCACGAGTGGTGGGACCCGTCCACGTTCGCCGACCTCGGCACGATCCCTGCCTCGCGCCTCGCCGAACTGTCCGAGGGCCGGCTCACGATGGATGTCCCGGTCCACCTCAACAAGGCCGTCGTCGAGCACGACATCGCCCTGGTCGTCGGCCCGGTCCTCCCCCATGAGGTCGTCGGCATGTCCGGTGGCAACAAGTACTTCTTCCCAGGCGTCGCGGGCCAGGACATCATCGACGTCTCCCACTGGATCGGGGCGCTCATCACCTCGGTCGAGATCATCGGCACCACGGCCGTCACCCCCGTGCGCGCCCTCATCAACGAGGGCGCCGCGCTGGTGCCCGCCGAGAAGCTCGCGTTCTGCGTCGTCGGCGAGGCCGGAACCCTCGACCTGCACTCGATCTCGTTCGGCGACACGGTCGCCTCCTGGGCGAGCGCCTCCGAGGTGAGCGCCGCGACCCACGTCCACCACCTCGACGAGCCGGTCTCACGCGTCATCTCGGTCATCCCGGAGATGTACGACGACATCTGGACCGGGGCCAAGGGCTTCTACAAGCTCGAGCCGGTCGTGGCCGACGGGGGCGAAGTCATCCTCTATGCCCCGCACATCACCGAGATCTCGACGAGCCACCCGGAGATCCTCGAGATCGGATACCACTGCCGTGACTACTTCGTGAAGCAGTGGGACAAGTTCAAGCACATCCACTGGGGCACGCTCGCGCACTCGACGCACCTGCGGGGCGCCGGAACCTATGACGCCGAGACGGGCGAAGAGCGGTTGCGAGTCAAGGTGACCCTCGCGACCCGGATCCCCGAGGAGAAGTGCCACCAGGCGAATCTCGGCTACGTCGACCCCGATTCCATCGACCTCGCCGCCGAGGAGGCGGATGACGAGTCATTCGTGGTGCCCAACGCCGGCGAGGTCCTCTTCCGGCTGCGCTGAGCGGTCGAGCGCCGCACGACGAGGTGCACCGGCATGACGAGCGGCTCACGTGACGTCGTGTGGGCACCCTGGGTGAGCGCCACGAGGTTGCGAACGGCGGTCTCACCCTGTTGCCGCAGCGGCGCTGCCACTGTCGTGAGTTCGGGCTCGATCACCTCGGCGAGCAGGACGTTGTCGAAGCCGATGACGCTGATGTCGTCGGGCACCTTGACGCCCACGCGGTGCAGCCCCTTGATGACACCGATGGCGAGCACGTCGTTGTAGGCAATGACCGCTGTGGTCGGTTGCGCGAGGATCTCGCGAACCCGTGCGAACCCGGCGTCGATCGTGGGCTTCTGCGTGGGGCCGATCCGGCGGACCTTGATGTCGAGCTCGAAACCCGCCTCCCGCAACGCCTGCCAGCGGGTGCCGTCGGTCCAGCTCGACTCGGGTCCGCCGACATAGGTGACCGACGTGTGACCGAGCTCGCCGAGGTGCTCGAGTGCACGGCGAGTGCCCCGGGCGTTGTCGACGAGCAGGCAGGGAACTTCCGGCAACCGGCGGTTGAGGACGACGACGGGCTTCTGCTTGGCCAGGGTCCGGATCGTGCTGTCCGACATGCGCGAGCTCGCGAGCACCATGCCCTCGACCGACGAGAGTTCGTGCTCGATCCACGCGCGCTCGACCTCGGCGTCCTCCTGCGTGTGCGAGAGGCTCAGCGTGTAGCCGAGGTCGGCGGCAGCCTCGTGCGCACCCCGGATGATCTCGGCATAGAACGGGTTGGTGATGTCGGTGACGACGAGGGCGAGCGTCTTGGTGCGGGAGGTCGTGAGCCCGGGCAACGCCGACGCGCGATAGCCCAGGTCACGCGCCGCCTCGAAGATCCGCGCAGCCGTCTCGGCAATGACGCGACCCGGCCGCGCGAAGGCCCTGGACACCGTCGACGCCGCGACGCCGGCCGCCCTGGCCACGTCGTAGATCGTCGGTCGGCGCTCCACACAGGCAAACCTAGGGATCGTGGCAACTGGTGGCAATCGTTGTGCCACGGGGTGGTTGCCTGACTGAATGGGAGTCTGGTCCCCCGACGAAGGAGAGGCATCGACATGTTGCGTCCCCCGGACGTGGGCTGAGCCATGGCCCCCAACGCCCACCCACCGGCCGAGGCCGTCATCGGCCTCGACGTCGGGACGACCGGCACGAAGGCCGTCGCGTTCGGGCTCGGATCCGACTGGCGACACACGGTCGTCCGTGAGTACCCGCTCCTCGCCCCCCGCCCCGGCTGGCAGGTGCAGGACCCCAACACGGTCGTGGCAGCCGTCATGGGCGCACTGGCCGAGGTCATCACGGCCGCCAAGGGCGCTCGCGTCATCGGCATCTCGGTGAGCACGGCGATGCACGGCCTCATCGGGCTCGACGAACAGTTGCGGCCGCTCACGCCCCTCCTGACGTGGGCGGACTCCCGGGCCGTCGCCGAGGCTGCCGAACTGCGGGCGTCGTCCGACGCCGAGGCGATCCACCGCGCGTCCGGCACGCCGATCCACCCGATGAGCCCGTTGAGCAAACTCATCTGGTTCAACCGCAACGAACCCGAGCTCGCGGCGAAGGTGCGGGCCTGGGTCGGACTCAAGGACTACGTCCTCCAGGCGCTCACCGGCACGTCCGCGACCGACTCTCGACCGCCTCGGGGAGCGGACTCCTCGACGCCGCCGCCCGTGCGTGGAACCCACAAGCGATCGAGCTGGCCGGCATACGCGAGGACCAGTTGCCACCCATCCTCCCGACGACCGCGGTCCTCGGCCTCACGAAGACCGTTGCGTCGCGCCTCGGTCTCGCGACGGCGACCCCGGTCGTCGTCGGCGCGGGCGACGGACCCCTGGGCAACCTCGGCACCGGCGCCCTCGAGCCCGGCGTCGTTGGGCTCTCGGTCGGCACGAGTGGTGCCGCCCGCATGGTCGTCCAGGGACCTCGCACGGACCCGAGCGGGCGACTCTTCTGCTACGCACTCACCCACGACGAGTGGGTCGTTGGCGGCGCCATCAGCAATGGGGGAATCTCCATCCGATGGGCCCGTGACATCCTCGGCGACGCCGGCATGAGCGACGCGGCGCTGCTCGAGCTGGCCGCGACGGTTCCGCCGGGCAGCGACGGTCTGGTCATGCTCCCCTTCCTCCTTGCCGAGCGTGCTCCCCTGTGGGATCCGACCCTCACCGGCGCGGTCATCGGGATCCAGCACTCGCACACCCGAGGTCACTTCGTGCGAGCCGTCGTCGAGGGCGTGGCACTCCAGTTGTGGACGATCGTCGACGCGCTCGACGCCGTCACCCCGGTCACCTCGGCCCGGGCCACGGGCGGCGTCTTCCGATCACGGGTCTGGCGCGACGTGATGGCGGGTGTCCTCGGACGCCCACTCACTGTCACTGGTGGCGCCGAAGGTTCCGCCCTCGGCGCGGCCGCCCTCGGACTCGTCGCGGTCGGTCGCGCATCGTCCCCGCGTGACGGCCTCGACGCACTGGCACCCGGCCTCCGGGAGTCCGGGGAAGTGGTGGCGGTCTCGGAAGGCGACCGGACGGCATACGAGACGGCGCGGCGGCGCATCCCGACCCTTCTTGATTCGTATGCCGTGGTGCGAGATCTCTTCGACGTCCCGTCCCGGGACGCGGACTAGCGTGAGGCAATGACGTCCCACCTGTGGATCGACGCCGGCGCGGGCGTCGCCGGTGACATGCTGCTCGGCGCTCTCGTGGATGCCGGCGCACCGCTCGAGGACGTTCAGGCTGGCGTGGATGCGGTGCTGCCCGAGACCGTGCGACTCGTTGTCGGGGACGTGACCCGAGCGGGGCTGCGGGCCTCCAAGGTCGACGTAAAGGTGCTGGTCGAGGACCAGCCGCATCGCCGCTGGTCTGAGATTCGCTCGATGCTTGACGGGGCGGAGGTCTCGGATGTGTTGCGGGACAGGGCTGTTCGTGTATTCGCGGGTTTGGCCGAAGCTGAGGCCCGAGTCCACGGAGTCGCTGTGGGTGACGTGCATTTCCACGAAGTCGGTGCGTGGGACTCCATCGCCGATGTCGTCGGGGTGTGCGCCGCACTGGAACTGCTGGGGGTGACGTCGGTGTCCGCGAGCGCTGTCGCGTTGGGCTCGGGCACCGCCCGCACGGCCCACGGGACGGTCTCGATCCCGGCCCCCGCCACGCTCGAACTCGCACGTGGCTGGGAGGTGGCCGCGGTCGGCGAGGGGGAGCTGGCGACACCGACGGGCATGGCGCTCATTCGTGGATTGGCCGACGCGTGCGAGCCCCTGCCGCCGATGCGGGTGACTGCCAGCGGGTCTGGCGCGGGCACCAGGGACTTCGACGGGCGGGCCAACGTCGTGCGTGTCGTTCTGGGGGAGAATGCGGGCGCGGCAGGCGGAGCGAATACGGTTGCGACAGAGGTGATGTGGGCCCTGGAGGCCAACGTCGACGACCTCGACCCCCGGCTGTGGCCTGGCGTCCTCGAGTCCCTCATGGCGGGGGGCGCGGCGGACGCGTGGCTCACGCCGATCCTCATGAAGAAGGGCCGCCCGGCGCACACCCTCTCGGTTCTGTGCACCGCCGAGTTGCGAGTCGCCCTGCGTGACATCGTCCTGACCCACACGACGACGCTGGGTGTCCGCGAACACACCGTGGAGCGTCACTCGCTCGGACGGGCGTGGCACACGGCCATGGTCCGCGGTCACGAGGTCCGCATCAAGGTCTCGCTCGATGCCGAGGGCGCGGTCGTGCACGCGACCCCCGAGTTCGAGGACGTTCGAGCGGCAGCCGAGGCGGCCGGCATACCCGCTCGTGTCGTTCTCGCCGAGGCGACCGCCGCCGTGCAGGCCGCCGGTCTCACCAGTGGCGCCGGTGGCGCCGGCTGAGCCGGATGGGGAATCTGGGCGCGGGCGGCACGTTCTCGACGACAACGGTGTCGCGGCCGGACTCGATGGCACGGGCAGCGTCGTCGGGTTCGACCCCGACGACAGCAAGCAGGTCCCCGACGGTGATCCGGGCCGCCGCCAGTGCCGCGCCTCGCTCGTGCTCGCCGTCGTCGGCGTTGTCGACGACCTCATGAACCGCGGTCAGCGCTTCATCGGCTGCGCGTTGCCGCGCCTCATGATCCGCAGGGTCTGCTGCCAGCCGGCCGAGCGCCCCACCGAGTCGACCGATGAGGTGCGCGAACGGCTCCCGGTCGGGCGTGGGAAGTGCCACGGTCACCCGGCACAGCATGAGACTGCTGGCCGAGAGCAGGTCGATCGTCGCGGCGCGAAGCTGCTCGTGCTCGACCGCGCCCCGCTGCCGCTGCCACACCGCAGACCGCCGGACCGTCCGGTCAGTCGCCCGACGGACCTTGGCGAGGTCCACAACCGCAGCGGGTACCTCGATCGGTGACAGGCCAGCCACGTTCGCCTCATCGACCTCGCCGGACTCGACTCGATCGAGCAGATGGGCCGTGTGGTCGAGGGCGGATCCGATGCCCGCCAGCGCCTGACCCTGGGCCCGGCGCAGCATCCCGACCGGCTCCGGCGAGAACAGCACCTGGGTGAACACAAGGGCGACCACAGCGCCGACCAGTGCGTCGACAAGGCGCTGCGGGCCGGCCTGACCATCAGCGGCCACCACCGTGAGGATCGCCGCCACTGCCGCCTGGTTCAGCACCACGGTGGCGCTCGCAAGCAGGCGAGCCGCGGCCAGAGCAGCGAGAAGTGCCGCGACCAAGGAAGCGACCCCGCCCCCGAGCACGGCCACCGCAGCCTCCCCCGCGACGATGCCCACGAAGACGCCAAGCACCACGCGCACCGCGTTGAGACCGCGCTCCCCGCGGGAAGCATTGAGAGCCACCACCGCCGCAATCGGCGCGAAGAACGGGATGTGGTCATCGATCAGTTGGCGGGCGATCACCCATGCGGTGGTCGCCGCGACGGTCGCCTGCAACAGCGGCCACGCATGGCCGACTACCCGGCGCAAGCGAGGAGGCATGGCGTCAGCCGAGGAGCCTGGGCGGCCCGTCGGAGCCGGCGGGGTACTCGACCAACGGCACCCGGCCCTCACTCCAGGCTGCGAGCACGGGCTCCATCAGCCGCCAGGATTCCTCGGCACCCCCGCTACTCACCGCCAGTGCACTGCCGCCCTGGAGCAGGTCGAGAAGGACGTGTGCGTACGGCGGCAGCGACGCTGGCGGCGTCCCGGTCAGGATGATCGGCTCACTCCCCTGGAGCGTCAGGGTGATGTCCGTCGGCCCGTCGATGCCGATGTCGAGCCGCCCCGGAGGGCCATCCGGCCGGAGCGGACGAAGGTGGACGACCACCTCCTTGCGCCGTACGCGCAGCGCCTTCCCGGCCCGCAACACGAACGACGTTCCGCGCCAGCGGGGAGTGTCGATCTCGAGCACCACCTCGGCGAAGGTCTCGGTCTCGCGCGAGGGGTCGACTCCCTCCTCGTCGACATAGGCCGGCACGTCGGCGTCGCCGAGACGCCCAGCCGCCCAGCGCGCACGACGGGTGCGGCTGGCTGCGTCGTCGCCCTGAGGCGCGCGGGCCGCGCGCAGGGCGTCGACCTTGGCCTCCTTCACCTCCTGTTCGCCCGGCCCCGCCGGGGGTTCCATCGCCACCACTGCGAGAACCCGCAGCATGTGGTTCTGCACCACGTCCTTGAGGGCTCCCGCGCTGTCGTAGTAGCCGGCGCGACCCTCGAGCGGGTCGTCCTCCTCCCAGAGCACGTCGACCCGCTCGATGTGCTGTGCGTCCCAGATCGCGGCGAGGAACGGGTCGTTCAGCCGCAGGTCGAGCAGGTTGCGCACGGTCGACATGCCGAGGGCGTGGTCGATCCGGTAGGCCGCCTCGTCGTCGGCGCTACCGAGCAGACCAGCCAGCACGCGGTTGAGCTCCACAGCACTGTCGAGGTCCTCGCCGAAGGGCTTCTCGAGGGCGACCCGGCTCCCTGCGGAGAGATCAGCCGCGGCGAGGGCGGTGATGCACGGGATGAAAAGGGCGGGCGGCAGCGCAAGGTAGGCGACGAGCGGGCCGTCCCCGGCCTCCCGGACCAGTGCCGCGACGTCCTCAGCCTTCGTCGCGTCGCCCGCTTGATACCGCAACGACTGGGTCAGGGCCTCCCGGTGTTCGATCGGGATGTGGGAAGCGTTCTCCTCGAGGCTCTGTGCCGCGTGCTCGCGAAACGCCTTCGTGTCCATGTCGTCACGTGCAGTCCCGATCACGGTGAAGTCGTCACCGATCCGACCGGTCGCGCGCAGTGCGGCCAACGCGGGAAGCAAGAGGTCACTGGCAAGGTCGCCCGTAGCGCCGAACAGCAGGAGGTTGGTGATCATCCGGCGAACTCGCGGACGGGCAGTCCGCGCGCGCCCGGAACTGCCCGGAACAGTGCGCCCGTCAGCGGGTCCTCCCCCGGCTGGAGCCCTTCGCGGGAGGTCGTGATGAACAGTTCGTCGAGGTTCTCGCCGCCGAAGGTGCACGCTGTGACCTTGTGGGCAGGCACCTCGATGACGACGTCGAGGTCACCCTCGGGCGAGTAGCGACGGACGGCGCCACCGTCGGACAGTGCCGTCCAGACGCCGCCTTCGGCATCGACGGTCAGCCCGTCGGGCCTGTTCTCCATCTCCACGAAGACTCGCCGATTGGTGAGGCCCTCATCGCGGTCGTAGTCGTACACCGCGATGGTGCGGGTCGCGGTGTCGTTGTGGAAGGCGCGGCTCCCATCGGGGCTCCAGTCCAGACCGTTGCACACCGTGAGGCCATCGAGCACCGTGACAATGGTGCCGTCGGGGTCAAGGCGATAGAGGGAGGCCGCTCCTTCCTCCTGGTCATAGGCCATGGAGCCGCAATAGAAGCGGCCGTCGGGGTCGCAACCGCCCTCGTTCATGCGCACCGACGGGTCACCCCAGATCTCGTCGAGGGCACGCACGCTGCCGTCCGGGTCTTCGAGGGCGAACCCTCGCTCGATGCCGATCACCGCACCGCCACCGCGTCGCGGGCGAAGCGCGGCCGCGACCTCGCCCACGTGTCGCCGACCGACCGAACCGTCCGGCTGGAGCGAGAGGACGTCGCCGGCGAGCATGTCCACCCAGCGCAGCCCGCCCCAACTCGGCGACCACACCGGCCCCTCGCCGTGGTACGCGACCACGTCGGTCACTTGCTCAACCCGTTGATTCAACTGGCTGCCCTCCCGGTGGCCCGGTGACGAAGTGGTGATCAGCACGCTCGACGATCTCCCTGCTGATCCTGCGCAACATCGCTCCCCACGTCAATCATGGCCGCGGTCCACACTCAGTGACGACGGCGCCAGCCGCCTGCGACAACGCCGCGGCACGCCAGCAGCCAGGGCAACGCCGCGGCGCGCCAGCAGCCAGGGCAGGCCAGGTCGATGAAACCGTCTGGGGTCCGCGCGCTCCTAGACTTCGCAGATGAGCCTCACCCCAGGGGATGTCGAACGTGTCCTTGCTCTTGCTCTCGACCTGGCGCGCGCCGGTGAGACGGAGCAGTTGGCCGAGTTCCTCGACCACGGCCTGCCCGTTGACGCAACGTCCGAGTCTGGCGACTCGCTGCTGATGCTGGCGGCGTACCACGACCGTCCCGACACCGTGAGCATGCTGCTCAGTCGCGGCGCCGACCCCGACCTGCGCAATGCGCGCGACCAGTCGATCATCGCGGGGGCCCTGTTCAAGGGCGCCGACGAGGCCGTGCGCCTCCTGGTCGCAGCGGGCGCCGACCTGGACGCCGGGACGCCAACAGCCCGCCAGGCGGCCGAGATGTTCGGCCGTGGCGGGCTGCTGGAGGAGGACTGACCGATCAGGCGGGGTCGTTGTCCGAGCCGGGGTTGGTGTCGCTGATCTTGCTGGCCGCGAGGGCCTCGATCGCCTTGCGGACGCCTTCGCCGTAGGCCGGGTCGGCCTGCGTGCAGTTGGCGATGTGCTTCTCGACCGACGTCTCGGACGCGCCGTCGATGGCGCGCGCGGTGTTCTCGAACAGCCGCTGCTGCTCCTCGGGCGTCATCAGCCGGAAGAGGTCGCCGGGCTGCTCGAAGTAGTTGTCGTCGTCCTCGCGGAAGTTGAACCGATCGGCGACGTCACCGATGGCCTGGGCCGGGTCAGCGTAGGCGGGCTGCTCGGGCCAGCGGCCGAAGTTGTTCGGCTCGATCCCGGGCACGGAACCCTGGTTGCCGTCGACGCGCATCGCACCGTCGCGGTGGTAGGTGTTCGTGAGCTCCGCTGCCCGGGGCTGGTTGACCGGGATCTGGTGGTGGTTGACGCCGACGCGGTAGCGCGCCGCGTCGCCGTACGAGAAGAGGCGACCCTGCAGCATCCGGTCCGGGCTGAAGGAGATGCCCGGCACCAGGTTGGCCGGGGTGAACGCGGCCTGCTCGACATCGGCGAAGTAGTTGTCGGGGTTGCGGTTGAGCTCGAACTCGCCGACCTCGATCAGGGGGTAGTCCTTCTTCGACCAGACCTTGGTGAGGTCGAAGGGGTGGAAGCGGTAGTCATTGGCCTCCGCCTCGGGCATCACCTGGATGAAGAGCTTCCACTTCGGGAAGTCACCCTTCTCGATGGACTCGTAGAGGTCGCGCTGCGACGACTCCCGGTCGCCGGCCACGACCGCTGCGGCCTCCTCGTCGGTGAGGTTCTCGATGCCCTGTTGGGTGCGGAAGTGGAACTTCACCCAGAAGCGCTCGCCTGCCTCGTTGATGAAGGAGAACGTGTGCGAGCCGAAGCCGTGCATGTGGCGGTAGGACTTCGGGATGCCACGGTCACTCATCACGATGGTGACCTGGTGCAGGGCCTCGGGCAGGTTGGTCCAGAAGCCCCAGTTGTTCTCCGCGTCGCGCAGGTTGGTGCGCGGGTCGCGCTTCACGGCCCGGTTGAGGTCGGGGAACTTGAGCGGGTCGCGGAAGAAGAAGACGGGTGTGTTGTTGCCGACGACGTCCCAGTTGCCCTCCTTGGTGTAGAAGCGCAGTGCGAAGCCGCGGATGTCGCGCTCGGCGTCTGCGGCGCCGCGCTCACCAGCGACCGTGGAGAAGCGGGCGAACATCTCGCACTCATTGCCGACCTTGTTGAAGATCGCGGCCTTGGTGTACTTCGAGATGTCGTGCGTGACCCTGAACGTGCCGAAGGCGCCGGAACCCTTGGCGTGCATGCGCCGCTCGGGGATGACCTCGCGGTCGAAGTGGGCCAGCTTCTCGAGGAACCAGAGGTCCTGCAACAGCATCGGGCCGCGCGGCCCAGCGGTGAGGCTGTTCTGGTTCTCGGCCACCGGCGCGCCAGCCGCGGTGGTGATCGGGTTGGTGTTCTCTTCAAACGCCATCGTTCATCGCTCCTGAGTGAGTGGGTTCTTCGTGGTTTGGGTCAGAGGGTGTTGCCAGTGGAGGCAGAGCACGTGGGGCACAGACCCCAATACGTCACTTCGGCTTCCTCGATGGCGAAGCCGTGGGCCTGGGAGGCGTCGAGGCAGGGCTGCTGCCCGACGGCACAGTCGACGTCGGCGATCGCACCGCACGAGCGGCAGACGACGTGGTGGTGGTTGTCGCCGACTCGCAACTCGTAGCGCGCCGGCGAACCCGCCGGCTCGAACCGGCGCACCAGCCCGGCATCCGTGAGCGCCCGCAGCACGTCATAGACCGCCTGCGTCGACACGGCGCCCAGCACTTCGCGGGCCTGCGTGGCCAGAGCATCGGTGTCGGCGTGCGGGTGCGCTGCCAAGAGGTCGAGGACGGCCAGGCGCGGCCGGGTGACACGGAGCCCAGCAGCCCTCAGGCGCTCACGGGGGTCGGTCACACCCATCGTCGACATTCCTGCACTCAAACACAGTTTCTGGATCGGTTCAAGTAATCAGCGTCCAGGCGGATCAGCGGACGACGAGCCAAGCCCCTGGGAACGCGCGCGCCGAGGCGCGCCCACACGTGTGGCTCCACAGGATTTCTTTACCCAATCGGGGTAGTCACAGCCACGCCAGAACACTACATTCGGCAGATGTCAGATGTAAGACGTCCTATGTTTAAGGAACGCATGCCATGACCCGCGTCATCAGCCGAACTCCCACCGCCCTCGCCGTCACCCTCTCCGCCACACTCGCGCTCACGCTGGCCTCGGCCGGAGTTGCGCAGGCCACGCCGCACGCGGCCGACTTCGACGCCACTCCACCCTGGGCTGGCAAGCCGTTCTACGAGCAACAGGTCCTCGCCGTGGGCGGTGACGGCGTCTTCCCCAACTACCGGATCCCGGCGTTGACCGTGACCAACGACGGCGACCTGCTCGCGTCCTACGACGGTCGACCCACGGGCATCGACGCCCCCGGCCCGAACTCCATCCTCCAGCGCCGCTCCACCGACAACGGACGCACCTGGCAGCCCACCACCGTGGTCCGCGCCGGAGTCGCAGGTGCGCAGAAGCAGGGATACTCCGACCCGAGCTACATCGTCGATCGGACCACCGGCACGGTCTTCAACTTCCATGTCTTCTCCATGGACCAAGGCTTCACCGGCTCTCGGCCCGGCGTCGATCCCGCCAATCGCAACGTCCTTCACGCCAACGTCAGCTCGTCGACCGACGAAGGCCACACTTGGCAGCACCGCACCATCACCGCTGAGATCACCGCCGATCTGGGCTGGCGCTCACGTTTCGCGGCGTCGGGCCAAGGGATCCAACTCAAGTACGGCGAGCACGCCGGTCGACTTCTGCAGCAGTTCACGATCATCAACGGAGCCGGCGCGTTTCAGGCTGTCTCGGTCTACTCCGACGACCACGGCCAGAGCTGGCAGGTCGGCAAGCCGGTCGGTGTGGGCATGGACGAGAACAAGACGGTTGAGCTCTCGGACGGGCGGATCATGCTGAACTCTCGCGACTCGGCGCGCTCGGGATACCGCAAGGTCGCCTACTCCACCGATGGTGGCGTCACCTACGGCGAGGTGACCCTTGACCGGGAACTGCCCGACCCGACCAACAACGCCTCGATCGTGCGAGCCTTCCCGAACGCCCCGAAGGGTTCGAACGAGGCGCGTGTGCTGCTGTTCTCCAACGCGGCCACCCAGTCGTCCCGCACCAACGGCACGGTTCGGATGAGTTGCGACGATGGCCAGACCTGGCCTGCGGCACGGGTGTTCGCACCCGGCGAGATGGCGTACTCGACCCTCGCCACCCTGCCGGACGGCGGGGTGGGACTGCTCTACGAGCCGGGCCACAACGCCGTGACGTTCGCGCGCTTCAACCTGGCCTGGCTCCAAGGCCTGTGCGCGCCGCTCACCGCACCAGAGGTGACGGCCGAGCGAGGAACCAGCCTCACGACCGAGCTCACCGTCCACAACCAGCTCGGGCCGGTCATCCGCCCTGAGTCCCTCTCCTTTGACAGCCCCGAGGGATGGACCGTCGAGGCCAGCTCGCCGGGCGCGATCACGCCGGGTCGGACCGCGACGGTGCCGGTGACGATCACCGTGCCCGCAGCAGGTCCCGGCGGGACACACCGGATCCCGATGCGCCTCACGGACTCCACCGGCCGTAGTTCGGCCGGCACGATCACAGTGCGCGTCCCGAAGACGCCCGAGGAGGTCGACGGCCGCATCTCCGTCACGGGCGGCACTCTGACCAACCCCAAAACGACTCCGTATGCCGTCGGCGACCGGCTGCAGTTCACCTTCCGGGTGCGGAACCTCACCGACGCGGTCACCACCGTGGTCCCGACAGGCAACCTGCGCGACTTCGACCCGAACGTCGACGCGCGCAATTGCCGGTGGCGCAACCTGCCGGGCAACGACGCCTACAACTGCGGGTCCGGCTACCACCTCGTCACGCAGGCGGACCTCGATCGCGGTTCGTTCACGCCGGTCACGACGTGGACCTCGACCTCAGGTGAGGACGTCACCGTCGTGGAGCACCGCGGCCAGGAGGTGACCCTGCGATAGGCGCTCTTCCAAGCACGAGGGTGGTCGCGACTGCGGCTGGCCGGATCAGGGCTGGAGGCCGAAGAGGTCCTGAACCCAACGGATCTGACGCAGCTCCTGAGTGTCGCCGCCACCCTCGTGCTGGTTCCAGGGATAGACGACGAGTTCCTTGGGCCCTCGGTAGTGGTTGTGCGCCGCATAGACCGTCGAGGGCGGGCAGACGTCATCCATGAGGGCCACCGAGAACAGTGCTGGAGCCGTTGCGTGCGCGGCCATCGTCATGCCGTCGAAGTAGCGCAGAGTCGCGAAGGCACGTTCGACGTCGCCCTTGCGGGTGCGGACGTACTCGAGCAGTTCGGAGTAGGGCTTGGTGTCGGTGACGGTGATGGCCCGCTCGGGGTTGCACAGGAACGGGACGTTGACCACGGCCGCTGCGACCCGATCCCCCAGCGCCGCGGCAGCGAGGGCGATGGCGCCGCCCTGGCTCGTGCCCTGAACCGCGATCCGGGTTGGATCGACACCCGGGAGTTCTCGTGCCATGTCAACGGCCAATACGGCGTCGGTGAACACGCGTCGGTAGTAGTAGTCGTGCGGGTCGTCGATGCCCTTGGTGAGAAAGCCCTCGACGTGTGGCGTGGCCGAGCCGCCGATGTCACCGGTGCTGCCGGAGCGGCGAGCCCGAGCGCCCTGGCCGCGGGTGTCCATGACGAGGGTGGCGAACCCGGCTGTGGGCCAGGAGAGCCAGTCCAGCGGGGTGCCGCGGCCATCGCCGTAGCCGAGGAACTGGACGACCACCGGCCAACCTGCCCCGGGCTGAGGTCCGGCGGGATGGATCCACCAGCCGCGGACCTCCTGGCCCCCGAAGCCGGCGAAGGCGACGTCGTGGGCCTCGACCAGGGGAAGGTGAGCGTCGAAGGGCGTGAGACTGACCTCCCGCCGCACCGCCCGTGCCTCCGTCAGCGTGCCTGACCAGAAGTCGGCGAAGTCAGTGGGCTCGGCGCGCTCGGGGAGGTACGTCTCCAGGGCGTCACGCGGCAAGTCGAAGAGGGGCATGGCTATCGGTCGGCGTGGGCCGTCCGCCTCAGGCCGTCGAGGGTCGACGGACGGAGGCGATGAGCTCGCGGATGGGGTCGTAGTGCGCAGCGACGGCAGTGCGCAGGGCCGCGGCATCTCGCGCCTCTGCCGCCTCGACGATCGCCATGTGCAGGCTCGCCGTGAGCGTGAGCGCGCCTTGGTGCTCTGACCCCAGGGTCGGGGTGACGATGGACTGGACCTCCCAGAAGGCTCCAGTGAGCTGCTGGATGAGATCGTTGCCGAGCGGCTCCATGAGGAGCAGGTGGAACTGCTTGTCGAGCTCCAAGTAGTCGTCGCCACGCTCGGCCGCCTCGGCCATGCCTGCCGCCAGGGTGCGCAACCGGGCCAGTTGGTCGGTGTCGAGCCCCTGCGCGACCTGGGGTGCGAAGCCCTGCTCGATGTTCTGCCTGACGTCAACGACCTCGCCGAGGACGAGGTGGTCGTCCTCGCTGCTCAACAGCCCTCGGAACGCGAGGCTCTCGACGAGGGCCGCCAGGGACATACGACCGACGTAGGTGCCGTGGCCGTGCCGGACCTCGACGATGTCCAAGGCGCTCAGGGTCTTGACTGCCTCGCGCACGCTCGAGCGGCTCGCGCCGACGGCCTCGCACAACTCTGCCTCCGTCGGCAGGAGGTCCCCGGGCTTGAGGTGGTGTCTCAGGATGTAGTCCTTGATTCCCGCCGCAACCTCATTGCGCCGCAGCACGCCGCGACTGGCGCCAGGGGCCAGATGCGCATCAATTGTCGCCATTCGCTTGCCCTTCGGTCGGTTCTCTGTCAGTCTCACTCTATCGGTAATCAGACATCAGACGTCATAAGTCCAATCTTCCGACTCGTCTCATGTCTTCGACCCCTTCAGCGCTGCAGCGGTCATGGCGACAGCGCCTGGAATGCCAATGGAGGCACACAGATTGTCCACTCCCACCGAGACATTCGGCCCCACCCCGCACCGGCGCTGGCTCAGCGCCCGTGGAACGCGGGCCCTCTCCATCTCTGCCGTTGCCGCCCTCGCACTCACTGCGTGCAGTGGCGGACCGTCGTCGACGAACACCGTCGACAACGCTGACGGTGCGAAGACCTCGATCGAGGCCACCATGGCCTTCACCCTGTCGAGTGGCTTCGACCCCGCCAACGCCTCGAGCGCCGTCGCGACGGCCGCCAACCAGCACGTGTTCGAGGGCCTCATCGACCTCGACCCGTCGACTCGAGAGCCCTACCTCGCCCTCGCCAAGTCCCAGCCGACGGCCAGCGCGGACGGTCTCACGTGGACGGTCCAGCTTCGCGACGGGGCGAAGTTCTCCGATGGCTCCCCGGTGACGGCCGAGGATGTCGCCCACTCCTTCACCCGCGTGCTGCAGCCGGCTGACCCGGCCGCCCCGCCCCTGATGCAGGGCTTCATCTCCTTCATCGAGTCGGTCACGGCCAAGGACGACACGACCGCAGAGTTCAAGCTCAAGTCGCCGTTTGCCCTCTTCCCCGAGCGCATCGCCGTCATCAAGATCGTGCCCAAGGCCAAGACCGCCGATGCCGAGGCGTCCAAGGCCTTCGACACCGCCCCGATTGGATCGGGCCCCTTCAAGCTCGACAGTGCGTCGAAGGAGTCGGGTCTCAAGCTCTCCAAGAACCCGAACTACAACGGTTCGAAGGTCGCCAAGGTCGAAACCCTGACCCTCAACACGACGACCGAGGCCTCTGCCCGCGTCGCCGACCTCGAAGGCGGCCGCGTTCAGGCCATCGAGCAGGTCCCCTACCTCAATGTCGACTCGCTCAAGGGCAAGTACAACGTCGAGGAGAAGCAGGCCTTCAACCAGGTCTTCCTCATGTTCAACAACTCCGCGGCGCCCTTCAACGACAAGCGTGTCCGCCAGGCCCTGCACTACGCCATCGACAAGGACAGCGTCATCAAGACGGCGCTCAACGGCTTCGGCACTCCCGCCTCGAGCTACCTCGATGAGGGCAACGCGAACTACCAGAAGGCCGCGACGGTCTACAACTACGACGTCGCCAAGGCCAAGGCCCTCCTCGCCGAGGCCGGTGCCAGCAACCTGAAGTTCACGCTCGACACCACGGACAACGCGATCGTCAAGGACGTCGCACCGCTCCTCGTCGAGGCGTGGAAGGCCATCGGAGTCACTGCCACCCTCAACACGCAGCCCTCATCGGCCATCTATGGCGACGTCGTGCCCAAGGACACCTTCCGTGTCCTCGCTGCGTCGGGTGACCCGAGCGTGTTCGGCACCGACCCGGACCTGCTGATGCGCTGGTTCTACCACGGCGAGACCTGGCCGACGAAGCGCTACCGCTGGGACGAGGCGCACCGCACCCAGATCACCGGCCTGCTCGACAAGGCAGCCCAGTCGACCGACGAGACCGAGCGCAAGACCCTGTGGAAGCAGGCGCTCGACATCGTCGCCGAGGAGGCCCCGCTCTACCCCATCCTCCACACGAAGGTCGTCACGGCCTCCGACAAGACCAAGCTCGACGGATTCTCCTCCGCCGGGACGACGGGTCTGTACTTCCTCGAGAGCAGCCGCAAGGACTGATCTCTGCGTGGGAGCGACCGCGCCGCTTCCACGCAGGAGTCCTGCCCGGCCCTCGGGCCGGGCAGGACTCCTGAGCCGCTCACCCGGCATACCGCTTGCTGAATCGGCCCATGGCCGCATTGGGTCGCAACCGGCCCGACGTTCGGACGCACCACGGAAGGACCCCCATGCTCGCCGTCCTGAGCATGATCGCCAGACGACTCCTCACGCTGATCCCACTCGTCCTGGGCATCACCCTCTTCGTCTTCGTGGTCATGCAGTTCTCGCCGATCGACCCCGCCCTGTCGGTGCTGGGCGACCAGGCGTCCGCAGCGCAGATCGCCGCGTTCAAGGAGGCCAACGGGCTCAACGACCCACTGCCGTTGCGCTACGTCCACTTCCTGGGTGACCTCGTGCGCGGCGACCTCGGAATGACCTTCCCCCCGAGCGAACCGGTCGCCGACAAGATCGCCACCGCCCTCCCCCTGACGATCCAGCTCACAGCCCTGGGTGTCCTCGGAGCGCTCGTCATCGCTCTGGCCCTCGGCATCACGGCCGCCCTCTACCGGGACCGCTGGCCGGACCACATCATGCGGTTCGTGTCCATGGCCGGGATCGCGATGCCGTCGTTCTGGCTCGCGCTGCTCTTCATCCAGGAGTTCGCGGTCCGACGCAACCTCTTCCCGACCGGCGGTTACGTCAACCCCGCCGATTCCCCGTCCGAATGGCTGCGCTCGATGACGCTGCCCGCATTGGCCCTCGCGGTGCCGGTCGGCTGCTCGCTCGCTCGCATCGTGCGCACCTCGATGGTCGAGGAGCTCGACCGTGACTATGTCCGAACGGCCTATGGGGCAGGGCTTCCGCCCCGCGTCGTGATCGGCCGCAACGTCCTGCGCAACGCGCTCGTCAACCCCCTGACCGTCCTCGGGCTCCGGATCGGCTACCTCATCGGCGGCACGGTCATCATCGAGGCGATCTTCTCGCTGCCCGGCATGGGCACCCAGATCATGAGCGCGGTGCAGCAGAACGACACCGCTCTCGCTCAGGGCACCGTTCTCACGATCGCCCTCGGCTTCGTCGTCGTGAACCTCGTCGTCGACATCCTCTATCTGTTCGCCAACCCCCGCCTGCGGGGAGGTCACTGATGCGTCGCGCCCTCACCCACCAACTCTCCCGCCCCGGGGTCGGCTTCCGTCGGCTCGGTCTCGCGAGCCGGATCGCCCTCGGCTTCGTCGCCCTCGTCGTCCTCGTCGGACTGCTCGCTCCCCTGCTCCTGCGACACGATCCGACGCAGTCCGGCCTGGGACCGGCCCTCACCGGCCCGAACGGCGACTTCTGGTTCGGGCTCGATCGTCTCGGCCGTGACGTCTACTCGCGGCTCGTCGCCGGTACGCGCCGATCCCTCATCGTCGGCTTCGGGGCCGCCGCCATCGCCCTGGTTGCCGGTTCGATCCTCGGCGCGATCGCGGGCACGAGTCGCAACGCGGTCGACGAAGTGATCATGCGCTGCCTGGACGTCGTCATGGCCTTCCCTGCCATCGTCCTCTCGGCGCTTCTCATCATCTCGTTCGGCAAGAACAGCCTCCTCGTGCTCGTGATCGCGATCGGGTTCGTCTTCACCCCGTCCATCGCCCGGATCGTGCGCGCCAACGTCCTCAGCCAATACCGGGAGGACTACGTCGCGGCCGAGCGGATCATCGGTGCACGGCGACCGCACATCCTGATCAAGCACATCCTGCGCAACTGCGCTGCCCCGATCCTCGTGTTCGTCACCGTCATGGTGGCCGATGCCATCGTCTTCGAGGCGTCCCTGTCGTTCATCGGCGGTGGGCTCTCCCCCCAGGAGGCCCAGTCCTCATGGGGTTCGGTCATTGCCTTCGGCAAGGAGATGGTGCAGATCGGTGGCTGGTGGGCCACCTTCTTCCCGGGTCTCCTGATCCTCCTGACCGTCCTCGCCCTCAACGTGCTCTCCGAGGGGATCTCGGACGCCTGGGCCGCTCCGGCGGCCCGGCGCGCCAAGACCAAGGCGATCGCCGAGCAGGACGTCCTTGAGAAGGCCGAGCCCGGCACCGGCGAAGTTCTGCAACTTCCCGGCCTGGTCGAAGCGGCCGCCCGCATCCGTGAGCGCGCCCGTCCGCTGTCCGACGCGGCCCCGGTCCTCGACGTGCGCAACCTGTCCATCGGCTTCGCCGACCGTCACAACGGGGTGGACATCGTCGACGACATCAGCTTCGACGTGCGCCCGGGGGAAGTGGTCGGTCTCGTGGGCGAGTCCGGCTCGGGCAAGTCGTTGACGGCGCTCGCGATCATGGGACTCGAGCCCAGCGGTGCGCGCATCAAGGGCGAGATCCACTTCGACGGAACCGACCTCACCACTCTCAGCGCCACCAAGCGGCGCGCCCTCATGGGTCGCGAGATCGCGATGATCTACCAGGACGCCCTGTCGGCACTGAACCCCTCGCTCAAGATCGGGGCACAACTGGCGCAGCTCACGAGCCGCGGCGGCACCCGGACCGCTGAGGAGCTCATGCTCCTGGTGGGCCTCGATCCGCAACGGACGCTCGCAGCATTCCCCCACGAGCTGTCCGGAGGCCAGCGCCAGCGTGTCGTCATCGCGATGGCACTGTCGCGCGATCCTCGCCTGGTCATCGCCGACGAGCCGACGACGGCTCTGGACGTCACCGTCTAGGCGCAGGTCATGGAGCTGCTCCTTCGGCTGCGTGACGAGCTCGGCTTCGCCCTCATCCTCGTGAGCCACGACCTCGCCCTCGTCGCGGACGTGTCCGACCGCGTCGTCGTCATGTACGGCGGACAGATCGTGGAGACCGGCGTGACCGCGGATGTGATCGAGGCGCCGACGCACCACTATGCACGCGGCCTCCTCGGCTCGGTGCTGTCCCTGGAGACGGGTGCCGAACGCCTCACCCAGATCCGCGGGGTCGTGCCGTCGCCGGCTGACTTCCCCTCCGGCTGCCGGTTCGCGGACCGGTGCCCGATGGCAACCCAGGTATGCCGTGACACCGCACCCGAGCTCGTCGGTCCGGACAACCACACCTTCGCCTGCCACCACCCCGCGGTGGAACCGACCCTCGAGGAGGCAGTCCGATGAACGCGGCCCTGAAGTCCGACGCCACGTCCGGCGTGGCGTCCGATCCGACCATCGTGGAACTGAGCGACGTCCATGTCGTGCACCGCAGCCGCGGCGGGGGCATGTTCGACCGCGAGCGTGTCTTCGCCCTCACCGGCGCAGACTTCGGCATCCGTCGCGGCGAGACCGTCGGCGTCGTGGGTGAGTCCGGCTGTGGCAAGTCCACCCTCGCGAAGGTGCTCGTCGGATTGCAGCCGCCTACTGAGGGGGTCGTGCGCGTCAATGGTCTCGATGTGTGGTCGATGAGCGCGTCAGAGCGCCGGGAGCACATCGGAGCCGGGGTCGGCATGATCTTCCAGGATCCCTCGACCTCCCTGAATCGCCGCATGGCGGTGCGGGACATCCTCCGTGACCCACTCGACGTTCACCGCCGAGGCAGCAAGGCGGAGCGCGAGGCCAGGGTCGACGAGCTCATGGCCCTCGTGGGGCTGCCCCGCTCGGTCGCCGACGTCCTCCCGAGTCAGCTCTCCGGCGGCCAGCGACAGCGCGTGTCGATCGCTCGGGCGCTCGCCCTCGACCCTGCGCTCATCGTCGCCGACGAACCGACGAGTGCACTCGACGTGTCGGTCCGGGCCCAGATCCTCAACCTCCTCCTCGACCTCAAGGAGCGGCTCGGCCTCGCGATGGTCTTCGTGTCGCACGACATCCAGACGGTCAAGAGGGTGAGTGACCGGGTCGTGACGATGTATCTCGGTCGCATCGTCGAGGAGACGCCGGCGGGCGCGCTCCCCACCGGTGCCCAGCACCCCTACACGCGAGCACTCCTGTCGGCCACTCCCGGGCTGCTCTCGCCGATCGACCCCATACCCCTCGTCGGTCCGGTGCCGAGTGCCACCAGGCCCCCGAGTGGGTGCCCGTTCCGGACTCGCTGCTGGAAGGCGACAGACGTGTGCGCCGAGTCCATGCCGAGTCCTGAGACCGCCGAGACGAACGGCGCCATGGCACACGTGTTCCGGTGTCACCACCCCATTCCTGCTGGCACCGGCGATGCCGAACTCGTCGCGCTCGCGCGTGCCGCAACCCCCAAGGACCCCGGGCTCGAACGGCCCGCCACCGACGATGTCGAGGAGACAGCGTGAGCACCCCCAGCCCCCGATTCAGCGGCGTCATCCCCCCGACCGTCACGCCGCTCTCCGCCGACGGTGGCGTCGACGTCGCGTCCCTTGAGCGGCTCGTCGCACGCCAGCTCGAGGCCGGCGTCAACGGCATCTTCGCCCTCGGCAGCTCCGGCGAGACGGTCTTCCTCACCGACGCGGACAGGGACCGCGCGCTGGGGGTCATCGTCAAGACCGTCAGCGGGTCCGTGCCGGTCATCGCGGGTTCCATCGAGCCCACGACGCCGCGAGTGCTGGAGCGGGTCCGGGCGTCGGAGCGACTCGGCGCCGACGCGATCGTGGCGACGGCACCGTTCTACGCCATCGTCGGCCCGCATGAGATCGAGCGCCACTTCCGAGCGATCGCGGACGCGACCGACCTGCCCCTCCTCGCCTACGACATCCCGGTCTGCGTCCGGGTCAAGCTGTCCCTGGACCTGCTGACGCGCCTCGCCGCCGACCGCGTCATCGCGGGCATCAAGGATTCCAGCGGCGACGACGTGGCTTTCCGTCAGCTTGTCCTCACGGTCCGCGAGGAGCTCCCGGGAGCCGACTTCAGTGCCCTCACCGGTCACGAGGTCGTCGTTGACGGCATGATGCTCGCCGGCGCCTCCGGCTCGGTCCCGGGGCTGGGGAACGTCGACCCGGCTGGCTATGTGCGTCTCCACGACGCCTGCGTCTCGGGCAACTGGGACGTCGCCCGCGAGGAGCAGGACCGGCTCACGCGCCTCTTCCGCATCGTCGACGCTCCCGACCCCGCGACGACGGCCGGAGCCACGCGCGGCGTGGGCGCCTTCAAGACGGCGCTCGCCCTCCTCGGTGTCATCGAGAGCAACGCTGTGTCCCTGCCGATGCGTCGCCTGGACGACGCCGAGACCGGGCGCATCCGCGAGATCCTCGTCGAGGCCGGGCTGCTCTGACGATGCCGCACCCGGAGGCGCCCGTCGTGGCAGCGCTCGACATCGGCGGAACCAAGACGGCCGCAGCCCTCGTCACTGCGCGTGGCGAAATCGTCGGGCGCGCGACGGCACCGACGCCGGGGCAAGCGGGTGCGGAGGCGATCCTTGCGACCGCGGCCGAGTTGGTGACGCGGCTCGGCGCGGCTCCGGGCGCGCCGCCGGTTCGACACCTCGGCGTCGGCAGCGCCGGAGTCATCGATCCCCAACGCGGAGTCGTGGTCGGTGCGACGGACGTCCTCGTCGGCTGGGCTGGCACTCCTCTCGCCCAGAAGCTGGAGGCCCTGACGGGCATGACCACGTCCGTGGTCAACGACGTCCACGCACATGCGCTCGGCGACGTCGCCTTCGGCGCAGGAAAGGGTTGCGCCACAGCCCTTTTCGTCGGCGTGGGGACTGGCGTCGGGGGCTCCTTCATCGTCGATGGCGCCCCTCTCGCAGGGGCCCACAACGCCGCCGGTCACATCGGACACCAACCGAGTCCGTATGCCGGTGAGCTCCCCTGCTCGTGTGGCGCCGTCGGCCACCTCGAGGCCTTCGCCTCCGGCCCCGGGCTGCATGCCGAACACGCCCGCCGGGCGGGCGCGGCTGTCCAGGACCTACGCGCGGTCGCAGCCCTCGCGTCGGCCGGCGACGAGATCGCGGCGGAGGTGCTTCGCGATGGTGGTGCCGCGGTGGGATCCGCCATCGGGGGGCTGGTCAACGTCCTCGACCCGCACGTGGTCGTCGTCGGTGGCGGGGTGAGCGAGGCGGGCGAGCTGTGGTGGGAGGCGCTGCGCTCTGCAGTGGCCGGTGAGGTTCTGCCCTCCCTGGTCGACACACCGATCGCGGCCTCCGCCCTCGGCACCGATGCGGCTCTCGTCGGCGCCGCAGCCCTCGCATGGTCGACATTCGCAGACAAGGAGTCCTCGTGACCCGGATCAGTCCAGAACTCGTGGAAGCACTGCGGGATGGGCTCATCGTCTCCTGTCAGGCCTACCCGGGAGAGCCCATGCGATCGCCGGACACGATGACTCGGGTCGCTCTGGCGGCTGCTCGCGGTGGCGCCGTCGGCATCCGCGCCCAGGGTCTTGAGGACATCGCGTCCATCCGAGCAGCGGTCGATCTTCCCCTCATCGGGCTGTGGAAGGACGGCGAGGACGACGTCTTCATCACGCCGACCCTCGAGCACGCCGTCGCTGTGGCGGAGGCGGGCGCACACATCGTCGCCCTCGACGGCACCTCACGCCGCCGACCCGACGGGCGCTCCCTCGCCGAGACCATCGCGGCAGTGCACGGAACGACCGGCGCGCTGGTGATGGCCGACTGCTCAACCTTCGACGAGGGCATCGCTGCCGCGGCCGCGGGAGCGGATCTCGTCGGGACCACCCTCGCCGGCTACACGGCATACACGATCAAAACCGACGGACCCGACCTCACCCTCGTGGGTCAGCTCGCCACACGTCTCGACGTGCCGGTCGTCGCCGAGGGACGCGTTCACACTCCCGGGCAGGCCGCGGCAGCCATCCACGCCGGCGCCCACGCCGTGGTTGTCGGCACCGCCATCACTCACCCCACGACCATCACCGGCTGGTTCGCGGCTGCAGTCGCGCAGAACAACATCACGGAGGAGCGGTCGTGACCTCTGAAAACCCCTCTGTCGCAACGGTTCCCGGTGCACTGATGGCGATGGAGATCACCGAGCAGCCGGCCATCTTCGACCGCATCCTCGCCGAAAGCCCGGCCGACGTCGACACCGTGGCGGCGCGGATCCGTGCCGCATCTCCCCGCTTCGTCATGATCGCGGCCCGCGGGACCAGCGACCACGCGGCGCTCTACTTCAAGTACCTCGCAGAAATCGTGCTCGGCCTCCCATGCGGCCTTGCCTCACCGTCGACGACGACCGCCTATGCCGCCCAGCCGGACTTCCGCGACGTCCTGTGGGTCGCCGTGAGCCAGTCCGGCGGATCACCCGACCTGCTGGAGTCCACGCGCGCCGCCGGCCGGGCAGGTGCCCTCACCCTGGCCGTGACCAACAACGCGGAATCACCGCTGGCCGCTGCGGCCGAACTGCACCTCGATGTGCGCGCCGGAACAGAGCGCGCCGTTGCGGCGACGAAGACCTACACAGCGACGCTGCTCACTCTGTGGCTCCTCGTCGACGCATGGAGCGGCCGCGGCATGCTCGACGGCACCGGCCTGGTGTCCGCGGCCGAGCAAACCGTGGCCGCGCCCGGCGTGACGGAGGTTGCCGGCCACTACCGCTTCGTCGATCGGCTCGTCCTCACCGGTCGCGGCTACGCCTATCCCACGGCACGCGAGGCCGCGCTCAAACTGATGGAGACGTCGTATCTCGCGGCTCACGCCTTCTCCGGTGCCGACCTGCTCCATGGCCCGCTCGCCATGGTCGACTCCGAGCGGCCTGTGCTCGCGGTGGTCCCGCACGGAGTCGCCGGGACGGCCATGGCGGCCGTGCTCGAACGGCTGCGTGACCGTGGAGCCGACCTGACCGTCGTCGGTGACGCCGACACGGCAGGCCAGGAGCCGGCGATCGTGTTGCCGCGCGTGCCCGAGGAGCTCAGCCCGCTCCTCGAGATCATCCCGCTTCAGCGCCTGGCCCACGCGATGGCGATCGCCCGCCACCACGATCCCGACGCACCTCGCGGACTCTCCAAGGTCACCCGCACGACCTGAGACCCTTCTAGTCGCATCCAGTCGGCCATTGTCTGATCGTTGCCAACGCCGGTCGACGGTGAATTTGGGACATTCTCGGCGCGGAGCGGTATCGCGAAGTGAGTACGCCTCAGCATCCCCGGCGTCGGTGCTTTCCAGTTGACGTCGCCGCTCAGATGTTCAGCCCTGATTGAACTCGACCGCCAGGAGTTCGGCGTTCGACGAGACGAAGGCTGTGCCCGAGGAGCTGACCGCGAGGCGCAGCATGGGCCGCTCGAGGACCAGTCTGGCCTTGCCGGTCTGCGCGTCCACGGCATACAACTTCGACCCCTGAACAAGCGCCCACAGCACGTTCGCCTCAGGGTCGTACTCGAGTTCGCCGGCGAGTCGCCCAGAGTGCTGGTCTGCCGTCAGCCTGATCGTTCGCATGAGGTCACCGTTCCGAGAGTTGTGGCTCGTCAAGGCGCCGTTGGTCAATGCCCACACCCGGTCCTTGGAGTCCACCTCGACGCCACGGATGGCTGGGGCTCCCGGACTCGGTACGACAGACCACTTGAGCTCGCCCGTCGTGGGGTCCAGGGCGTAGAGGTGTGCGTCGGTTGTTGTGGGCGCTGGCTGGGCATAGGAGGCGATGATCGACGTCCCGCCAAAAAGCGTCCCACCCCGGGCGGCCAGGCCAACGGTGCTCTGGTCGGCGATCGGACCCTCCCACACCGTGGGGGTTCGCGTGGCCTTATCGACGACCACCACCGAGCCGGTCAGTGTGGCGTTTGGTTGGGTTCCGAATGCCACCCTGTTGCCCAGGTCGGCGACGGCTGAGATCCGGTTCTGGTCACCGGGGCCACCGTCATGCAGGAGGGTCGGGTTGTCGACGCTGCCGATCGGGCCCGGCGAATATGCCGGGTTGTGCCAGACCTTGGTCCTGTCCCACGCATACACCCGGGCGTCGGGATAGACCCCAAGCCACACCTGATCTCCGTCGGGGAGAATGGATTCACCTTGAGCGAACCTGTGGAAGGTTTTGGCGCCTGAGTCTGGGTCGACCGCTGCGATTCCCCCGTTGAGGTAGCCACCCACGTAGACCTCATCGTCGGCACCGATCACGTTGATCCGGATCGGCTCGCCGCTCAGCGGAGCATCGCGCACCTCCGAACGATCGGTTTGAGGGTTGTAGAGAACGACCTGACCGCGCCAGAGGACCTGAACGAGGGTCTGCCCGGGCCACCCGGGGTCCCCGAGGTCCATCCACCCAACACCACGGTTGTTGACCACCCGCCCGCTGACCACGGCCGAGGTCTTCTCGACCGCGAGGGTCTCCGGGTCGAAGCGGGATACCGTCCCGACAGCACCGTCTGTGTGCATGTAGTAGATCTTGCCGTCGGGGCCGACCTCGGACAGCGACAGGCCCGCCACGTTGGGGATGCTGCCGACCCATGTGCCCGAGGCCGGATCGTAGACGTGCTCTGTGGCGTTGATGATGCTCGAGCCGATCCTGGCGTAGAGCCTGCCGTCGATGGCGTTCATGTCGCTGACGTTGCCGCAATTGGGCGCAGGCTGAGGCAGCTCGGTCTTAACGCCCGTTGCAGGGTCGATCGCGAAGATGTGGCAGTCATAGGTGCCGGCGTAAACGATGCCGTCCAGGGACGTGATGCTCCGAACGTAGAGCTGCCCGTCCATCATGCGGCCGTAGTCGCGCACAGCGCCGGTCGCCAGGTCGTACGAGAAGACTGCCCCGCCCGGGTAGGTGCCGCCGTAGAGCTTGCCATCGATGATCGTCATGGCGAAGACGTATGTGTCTCCAGGACGGGGACGTCCCAGGTCTTCAATGGTCGAGTTGGAGCCGGCAGCACGGCGATAGAGATGGCCGTCCCCATAGGTGCCGACGTAGACGTCGCCATTGGGAGCGGTGACAATCCCGTAGCCGCCAGGCGCGCCTCCCCCACCGTCGGCGTGCATCAAGGGCTGATCCGAGAGAACCGATCCCGAAAGCGGTGATAGGGACTGCAGGCGAGCCGGACTGCCAGCCGTCACAACCCACATCGCCTCCTGCCCGTCAGGCCCCGGCCCAGGGGTGCCGCCCAGCACCAAGACGTCATAGAGGGGCGTCCCCAGCGAGCGGACGGTGACGTCGGAGTCAGAGGCTGTTGTCAGGCGCGCCTGCGCTGGCTGGCTTGCCACCAAGCCAGCCAGGACGACAGCGAATGCCAACAGGAATCCTGTAACTCTTCGGTGAATTCGACGCATTCGACACTCCTCGACTGTGGTTCAACCGGGCTGTCCTTCGCTGGCCATCTTGGGTGAGGCTAGCGGTCCAATACCCGTTTGGCAAACGTTTTCTGGGCTGGCCTTTACGTCTGAAGTCTCAGACTGACGCCGTGCCCATCGGCGGCAAATTCACGGCGACTCGTATGCCGTTCAGCAACACCAGCAGCGAGATCCTGCGCGCGTGTGCTGTCGGTCAGCCGGGCAGACTCAGCCCCGCGGGACAGCGGTGGAGCCGCGCACCAGTAGCCTGGTATGCAGGGTGCGCGAGCGTGGGGTCCGGCTGGACTCGAGGGCATACCGCGCCGCTTGGGCACCCATCTCACGAAGCGGCAGCTGCACTGTCGTCAGGTTCGGCGTGACGTCCAAGCCGGCAGGAATGTCGTTGAAGCCTGCAACCGAGATCTCATCGGGCACGGAGATGCCTTGCTCCGAGAGGGCATGCATCGCACCAACCGCCATCTGGTCAGCAGTTCCGACCACTGCCGTCACAGCGGGATTGGTGGCGAGTAGCTCGCGGACACCGCGCTCACCGCCCTCACGAGTCGCCGCGCCGTGCAGGACGACCACGGACCCTCCGGCGCCCTCCACTGCGGCGCGGATCCCGTCGATGCGCTGGATGGTCGAGGCCAACGTCCTAAGGCCCGCGAGAATCCCGACCCTGCGGTGGCCAAGGTCAACCAGGTGTCGCCCGAGTGCGGTCGCCCCCTTGGCGTTCGTCACGAGCACGCGGTCAACGCCGAGGTCGGGCTGCCCAATCGCGACCACTCGCCCACCCCCGGCGAGGTACGACGCGACGCGCTTGCGTAACCCCGCGGCGTACCTCTCCTCCGCGAGGGTCGAGCCCGCAATGATCACTGCGCCCACCCGGTGCGACTGCAACAGGCCGAAGTACTCGAGTTCTCGGTCGATGTCGCGGCCGGTCGTGCAGATCGTCACCAGGACGCGAGCCCCGGTTGCCACGTCTTGAACGCCGTCGATGATCAACGAGAAGTACGGGTCGCCGACATCGCCCGCCAGAACGCCCACTGTCGCTGAGGAGCCGACGAGAAGGGCGCGCGCCTGGGCGTTGGGCACGTAGTCGAGCTCCTCCGCTGCCTTGAGCACCCGGGCGCGAAGCTCGTCCGCGACGGGATAGGCACTGCCGGAAAGGACCCGCGAGGCGGTGGGAACGGACACGTCAGCCACTGCGGCGACGTCGCGCAGATTGGCAGGCACGTCGTCAGCGTATTACAACGCTGCTCCCGATTCCGGCCACCCAGGCTTGACGCAACCAAGGCCGTCCGCGTAGGTTCCCCAGCACGTCGAGAAAAGGATTTCTCCTGTGGAGTATGGACAACTCACGTCGACCGACATTCGCACCGAGGCCGACCTTGAGCTGGCGCTGTCGATGCCGAGCGAGCGTGTCGGCGCAGATCTCGCCGAGACTCGGGGACCCATCGTCATCCTCGGCGCCGGTGGCAAGATCGGACCGAGCCTCGCCACGATGGCTCGGCGCTCCCTGGACCTTGTCGGGGACCACGACCATGAGGTCTTGGCCGTAGCCCGCTTCACACAAGACGGCGTTCGAGACTCCCTCGAGGCGTCCGGGGTGAAGACGCTGAGCGCAGACCTGTCGGACGAGGCGGCCGTGCGCAACCTCCCGGATGCCGGCGCGATCTTCTATCTCGCAGCGATGAAGTTCGGCACGGCCGGTGCCGAGGCTCGCACCTGGTGGTTCAACACTGCCATCCCGGCGATGGTCGCAAATCGCTATCGCGGCGTTCCATCGGTCGTCTACTCCACAGGCAACGTCTACCCCCGGTCCATGTTGACGTCCGGCGGCGCCACGGAAACCACCCCGCCGGAACCGATCGGTGAGTACGCCCAGTCGTGTCTGGGGCGCGAACGCATCTTTTCGTATGCAGCGCAGTCATTCGAGACTCCCGTCTTGCTGTTTCGGCTGAACTACGCTTGCGAGTTGCGCTACGGCGTCGTGGCCGACGTCGCCGCCCGGGTCGCGGCAGGGAAACCGGTCGACGTCACCATGCCGATGGTCAACGTGCTTTGGCAGGGCGACGCCAACGCGTGGGCGCTGTCGAGTCTCGCGATGGCGAGCACCCCTGCGGCCGTGCTCAATGCAGCCGGCCCCGAGACGGTGTCGGTGCGCCACATCGCGGAGCTGGTCGGTGAAGTCGTCGGTGTCGCGCCCATCTTCACCGGCGTCGAGGCGCACGACGCGCTCTTGAGCAACGCCGGACTGGCCATCGAGCGGTTCGGATATCCCAGCATGGCCTGCCGCGAGCTCGTCGGACGCGTCGCCACATGGGTCGCCGGTGGTGGCCGGACGCTGGGCAAGGCCACGAAGTTCGAACAGCGCGAAGGGCGGTACTGATGAGCACGAGTGCGGCGCCGGGTTCGATCGATGTCGCGGCTCGGCTACGAGGTGGCGTTCTGATCCCGGCCCACCCCTTGGCGTTGACCTCCACACGCGAGGTCGACTGGGTTGCCCAGGATCGCCTGACCAGGTACTACGTCGGGGCAGGTGCGAACGGACTCGCGGTAGGCGTGCACACGACACAGTTCGAACTCCATCACGACGCCGGACTTCTGCGAGAGGTATGGCAGCGCGCAGCCGACGCAGCCCTTGACGAGGCAGAGCACCACGACCGAAGGCCCCTCCTCATTGCCGGCATCGTGGGTGACCCCGACCATGCCGTCCGCGAGGCCGAGATCGCCCTTGAGTGCGGCTACGAGGCCGCACTCCTGTGCCCTTGGGGCATGACCAACCGCAGCCCCGCTTCCCTGCTCGACCGAGCTGCGGTTGTGGGCCTGGTCATGCCGACGATCGGGTTCTACCTGCAGCGGGCCATCGGCGGCCTTCACCTCGATCGAAAGTTCTGGAGCGGGCTGTTCGACCTGGAATCCGTCGTCGGAGTCAAGGCGGCGCCCTTCGATCGCTATGCCACCAACGACGTGGCACAGGCCCTAATCGTGCACGACCGGTGGCAGGACGTTTCCCTCCTCACCGGCAACGACGATGCCATCGTGCACGACCTAATCACGCCCGTTATTGCCTCTGTGAACGGCAAACGTCGGACCCTGTGGTTCGAGGGCGGCCTACTCGGCCAGTGGGCAATCGGCGTAGCCGAGGCAAGGCGGCTCTTGGATATGGCCGTGAAAGCCCGACACGACGTCGGACTGGCGATCGAGGTTCTTGCAGAGGCTGCCGCCGTCATAGAGGTCAATGCTGCCGTGTTCGACGTCGACAACAATTTCGCGGGCTGTGTGGCCGGCGTTAACGAAGCACTGCGCCAGCAGGGGCGCGTTGCCACCAGCGTGTGCCTGACCGACAAGGAGCGGCTCTCCCCCGGTCAAGCCACCCTGATCGAACAGGCCCGGATGCGCTTCCCGCACATCTTTGATGAGTAGGTCCCCAAAGGTGGGCAAGGGGCCTTGCCGGTCGAGAAAACGTTCTCTAGAGTACAACTCACGCTCGCGAAGTCCGCGACCAATGGTACGTAGGAGGCTTGCAGATGAAGATGCCGCGCAATTTGGCTCTGACCGGTGTGCTCGCAACGAGCTTGGTCCTGACGGGCTGCGGAGGCTCCGGTGCAGAGAACGACGAAGCCGCTGGAGCGGATGGCGCCACCGGCGAGGTCACTATGTGGGTCTATCCGATCCTGACCGACGAAGCAGCCAACAAGAAGTTCTGGGCTGACACCGTGCAGAAGTTCAAGACCTCCAACCCCGGAATCGATGTCACCGTCGAGGTGTACCCGTGGGCCAAGCGCGACGAGGCCCTGGCAGCCGCCATTGCGAGCAACACCGCGCCAGATGTGGTCTACCTGGTCCCCGACCAGGTGCCTGTGTATGCCCGGAGCCTGGAAACGATCGACTCCATGGCAAGTGAAGATGCCCTCAACGACACCCAGGACAATGCGAAGGCGGCCGCCACTGTAGACGGCAAACTCGTCGGTATGCCGTTGCTCACCTCGGTGACCACGCTCGTCTGTGACAAGCGAGCCTTCAAGAAGGCGGGAGTGTCGACCTATCCCACGACCTGGGACGAATACCTTGCGCTGGGCCCCACGTTCAAGGCGCAGGGGATCGACCTGTCCCTCATCACCGCCGACGCGTCAGGAACCCTCAACGTCAGCTATTACCCCCTGCTCTGGCAGGCCGGCGGCGACGTGCTCAACGACGACAAGACAGCCGCTGCCTTCAACGAAGCTCCAGGAGTGGAGGCTCTCGACTACTTCAAGAAAATGTATGACGGCGGCTTCATCAACAAGGACTACGTCATCAAGGCTGCCCCCACCGAGCAGACGGGCGTTGCCAAGGGCACGGTCGCCTGCACGTGGGGCGTCCCCACCCAGGACCTCGTGAAACTGTGGGGGGCGGAAAACATGGAGGTGCTGCCTCCGTTGAACAAGGCAGAATCGGTCGGATACGGGACTGTGGGCTCGTTGTCCATGCTCAAGTCGACCGAGAACAAAGAGGCTGCGATGAAGTGGATTGAGTTCGCCACGACTCCTGAGAACAGCAAGCCTCTCCTGACCGCCGCGAGCTTCTACTCGCCTCGCGAATCGGCTGGCTCGTTGTATCCGGCAGGCTCCGTCGACGCCGCGCTCGAGAAACTGGTCCCCGAGATGACTGTTGGCGCGGTCAACGACAAGTCGCGTGCAGTGATGGGCGTGCTCACGCCAGAGATTCAGGCCGCGGTCATCGGTAAGAAGACTTCTCAGCAGGCGCTGGACGACGCTGCCAAGGCCGCCGATGCCTTAATGAAATGACCAGGCTGAACAGCGGCAGCGCCACCGAACTCTCAGGTGAAGAATCTGCGGGAGCGAGATGACGGAGTCCCGATGAGCGCACACCCAGCGCTGAGTGAGGCTCCACCTCGCGGCGAGCCGAGCGCAGTCCCCCGACCCGATGGCCCCTCGCCAGTGCGCCCCAGGCGCCTGCTGAGCCATCGGCGTCGGGAGGCCTACGCTGGCCTGCTGTTCGTCCTGCCGATGGCGTTGCTCTTCATCATCTTCCGGTTTGGTCCGTCGCTGGCGGGGCTGCTGCTCGGCTTTTTCGACTACTACCCGGGCGACACTCCGGAGTTCGTGGGAGTGGAGAACTTTAAGCGGTTGGCGGAGGATCCGAACTTCTGGACAGCGCTCAAGGTGACGCTGATCTTCGGATTCCTCTCCGTTCCGACGGGACTTGCCATCTCCACCGTGATGGCACTGCTCGTGCGTCGCGGCTCGCGCACGGTGAACTTCTTCCGCTCGGTCTACTTCCTCCCCGTCATCACGTCCCTGGTCGTGGCCGCGGCTGTCTTCGGCTGGTTCTTCTCGACTGGAGGGCCGGTGTCGAGTGTCCAGTCGGCACTCGGCCTGGGTGACGCATCGTGGCTGCGCAGCGAGACCTTGGTCATCTTGGCCCTCGTCGTCGTGAACGTCTGGACCCGCTACGGCTACGGCATGTTGATCCTGCTGGCCCGCCTGCAGGACCAGCCTCGTGAGCTCGAGGATGCCATGCGCACGGACGGCGCCAGCTCAATGCAACGCTTTCGCCACCTCACCCTTCCCCACCTGCGACCGGCGCTGTTCTTCCTCGCGGTCATCGAAACCACTGCGAGCTTCCAGATCTTCGACCTCGTCTACCTCATGACCGGGGGAGGGCCCGCGCGAGCTTCCCACACACTGGTCCTCGATCTATACGAACGAGGGTTCCGCAACCTGGAGTTCGGCATGGCCAGCGCGATCGGCGGCGTCCTGTTCGTGCTCACGCTTGTCGTCGCGGGCATCCAACACTTCATGCTCGGGAGGGATCGCACATGACGCATCCAGTTCACCAGCCCCCCCAACCTCGGGTCACGAGTCGTCGTCGGCTTCGCCTCGACACAGGCACACCGGATGCAGGCGGGTCCCGTCTCGGTCGAGCCGTTCGGCTCGGCACCTTGGCCCTCATGGCCGTCCTGACGTTCTTCCCCTTCTATGCGATGGTCCTCATCAGCTTCAAACCAGCTGGTGCCGTCGACTTTCCAGGGATCCTCGCCCCTTGGAACCTTGAGCTCTCGGCATATCAGCGAGTCCTGGGCGGCTCCGATCTCATCCGGTGGTTCATCAACAGCGTGATCTATTCACTGGTGAGCGTCGTACTGGTGCTCCTTCTGGCCACCCTCGCCGGCTATGCGTTCGCCAAGAAGCGATTCCCGGGGCGGAGCGGACTGTTCTGGTCGTTCCTGGCGATGGTGATGGTCCCGTATCACGTGACCCTCATCCCCACCTTCGCGATGTTGTCGCAACTGCACGGGGTTAGCACGTGGTGGGGTCTGATCCTGCCGACGATCGCGAACGCGCAGGCCGTCTTCCTCATGCGTCAGTTCATCCTCGGCATTCCGGACGACCTCTTCGAGGCGGCCCGCATCGACGGCGCCTCCGAACTGCGCACCTTCTTCACGTTGGTGGTGCCCCTCTGTCGTCCCATCCTGGCGACATTGGGCGTCTTCGTGTTCCTCTGGCATTGGAACGACTTCCTGTGGCCGCTCATCATGGCGCGCAAGACCGACATGTGGACCCTGACGGTCGGTGTTTCCTCCTTGCAGGAACAGGCCGCCCCCTTCAACGTCGTGTTCGCCGGCGCCACCCTGTCACTGGCTCCGGTGTTCATTGCCTACCTCTTTGCTCAGCGGCACTTCGTTGAAGGAGTCGCGTCGACAGGCATCAAGGGCTGATCACAGGGCAAGCCTCGCGTTCGCCGCCCGCACTCGCCACGCCGCCACCAGCGGAGGGAAGAGAGGGGCGTGCGTGCCAAACAGGATGCGAGCTGAGCCCCATTCAGCCACAAGGCGTGGGAGTGCATCTGGCGTGTCGAGGTGCGAGGTTTCGACGTAGACGTTGGGCTTCAGCAGTCGAAGAACCGCTCGGGATTCGGCCTCACGCAGGCCGGCGAACACCGTTGACCCTGACACCCTCTGCGCAAGATCGACGATGAGGCCCGGGTCGAGGTCGACTGGAGTGACGTCAGGCGACATGCACCGGGGATCGGACACTCGTGCCTGGACGATCAGCCCGAGACCGTGCCCGACGCACTCGTCGGCAAGCGCGAGAACACCATCGACCACGTCCGGCGACGGACCCGGCACTACGCGCACGGTGCTCACTCGCTGCACGAGCACATCATGCGACCACGCAGCGCCCAGGCTGTCCTGGAGGGGGACGCCCAGTCCGACTATCGGAACGGGCCGAGTCGAGACCCCTGGAACCCTGCCCCACTTGCGGAGTCGGGCATTGGCCCCCGGCAGGTCAGTTCCAGACCACAGTGCCTCCAGCGGAGACACCCATGCCCGTTCGACTTCGACGTCACGAAGGCCGGAGCCCAGGTCACTCCGGGCTGCACGCGACGCCTCGTAAGGGCTGCTCACGTCGGCGAATACGCAGGTGTCCTCACGAACGCTGACTCCGCGCACAGGCGGCTCATGGCGCTCGACCATTGGGCTCACCCTTCCGTCGAATGCAAGCGGGTGAAGACCCGAGCAGCGTTGTCGCGCAGGATCCTCTGCCGGGTCGCCGCGTCGAGCTTCGCCGAATGCACCTTGGCCAAAGCCGTGAGCGGATCGCGCACGGGCACATCACTTCCGAAAATCACGCGGCCTGGACCGAGCGCTGAAACCGCGTACTCGAGCAGGCCTGGGGCCGGATCCCCGCCACTCGTGTCAACGACGACGTTGTCGAGGCCTGCGACCTCGTCGACGCCGCGCTGGCCCGCACCTCCTAGGTGGGCCATGATGAAGGTCGTCTCCGGATGGCGAGCGGCGGCGGTCGCGACATCGGTGGGGGTGGACTCGTTCTGGAACTCCTGAACGCGCTTGTGCCACGCGTGTGCGAGGACGGGGACACCGAGCTCCGCGGCCCGTTCGGCGATGGCATCAACCCGCGGGTCACTCACCCTCGTGGCAATCCAGAGTTTGATTCCAACGAAGGGGCCGTCGGTGATGTACCTGTTCATCAAGTCCAACGACATGCGCGAATGCTCGCCGGAGCACAGCACCATGCCCGCCAACTCCGGATGCGCGATGACGGCTGCCCATGCAGCCTCGTTCGCCAGGACGAGTTCGTCAGCGGTCGGGTTCTCGAGCATTGCGTCGACTCCGAGTGACGACACGATGGAACGCCCGATGCCCAACTCGGCTGCGGTGCTCACAATGTCCGCTGGGACACTGCCCGAGCGCCACGGCGAGAATCCGCTGGCCACGTGTGCGTGACTGTCGATGATGCCGCTGGGGCCATCTCCAAGTCCCGCGACCATGTCCCTTGCCACGTGGAAGAGAGTATGCCAAGTTTGGGGAGAAATCGCTTTCTCAACCTCCGAAAAGACCCGCCATGACCGAAGCGCTTGCCATCGCAGGCGGCACACCGACCCTGTCGTCCCCACTGACGCCGCGCACCCCGTTCCCTCCGGAAGCCCTGGACCTCATCACCGAAGCCGTCGGTAGCGGAGTCCTGTTCGGCCCCACTGGACCGCTGACCCAGCGCTTCGAGGGTGAGTTCGCAGAGCTAACCAGAACGGCACACGCAGTAACGGTGTCCTCGGGGACCGCAGCCGTCCACACCGCCATCGCCGCCCTCGATCCGGCGCCAGGGTCCGAGGTCATCACGGCCCCGATCACCGACGCGGGGAGTGTCGCTCCACTGCTCTTCCAAGGCTGCGTCCCGCGCTTTGCTGACGTCGACGAGCACCTGAGCATGACCGTTGAGTCAGTGCGATCACTGATCAACGACCGCACAGCGGCTATCCTCGCGGTTCACCCGTTTGGCGGCGCCTGCGATGCCCCGGCACTGCGTGAACTCGCAGACGGCGCCGGCATCGCCTTGATCGAGGACTGCAGCCAGGCCTACGGGACGACGATCGACGGCCGACACGTGGGATCGTTTGGTTCGATCGGTGTGTTCTCACTGCAGCAGAGCAAGCACATCACCGCAGGCGAGGGCGGCGTGTGCGTCACGTCGGATCCGGGCCTCGACAACCGGATGCGACTATTCCGGGACAAGGGTTGGGACCGGTCGACGTCCGGTGCAAGGTCTTACCCCTCGCTGGGGCTCAACTACCGGGCGAGCGAACTGGTCGCGGCCTTGGCCATTCCACAGTTGCCCATATTGGGCGGCCGCATCACCGTCCGGCGGCGTCACGCAGCCACCCTCGACTCGGGTGTCACCCAGATCCGAGGGCTGAAGCCCTGGACTCCCGCCCCCAGGGTGCACGCGAGTTACTGGGCGTACCCCTTCATGGTCGAGGGGGGACGACGAGACGAGTGGGCGGCTGCACTGCTCGCCGAGGGCGTGCCGACCTCCCCTGGCTACACAGGGGCGGAGATCCACCAGTGCATGGCTGCACTCCACGAGGCAGGAACGTTCGGTGGCACGCGATACCCGCTGGACCTCGTCGAGCCCGCAGCGACATATTCATCCGATCTCACCCCGTCTGCACGCGCCATGCTGGAAAAGCTCCTCGTCTTCTGGCTCCACGAGGATTTGCCCGATGAGCAAGTAGCTCTGGTGGCGGCAGCCCTGCGCAAAGTTGGCGCGGCCCTGCTCCCCCCCTCAACCCACTAGCCCCTCTCGTTCGATCCGCCACACCCAGCCTCGGAGTCAGATGACACCCCCCGAAGGGCCAGCCACAGGGCATGTGATGCCGCGAATCGCCATGGCGCTGGCCCAGCCCATGCGGGACCAGGTCTTCCCAGATGATTCTTGGCAGGTCCTGAAGGACCTCGGGCGCCTCGATGTGCTGTCCGGGACAGACGCCATCGTCGATGCGCTGCCCGACGTCGAAGTGCTTGTCGCGGGGTGGGGGGTTCCCCCCTTGACTCCGGAACTCCTGGACACCGCTCCTCGCCTCCGCCTCATTGCCTATGTGGGTGCCGCCGTGAAGTCGTTCGCCACCCCGGCGATGTTCCAGCGAGGGGTGGTGCTTACGCAGGCGGGGATGGGTATGGCGCGACCCGTGGCAGAGGTGGCTTTGACGTTCTCCCTCAGTCTCCTGCATCAGATCCACGTCTTCGACCACGCGCTCAGGTCGGGCACCGACTTCGACGCGACCCTTGCCTTGGCCCGGCCCCGACACGAGATCGCAGGAGCAGCCTTTGGAGTGGTGGGCGCATCCCGGGTTGGCCGTGCCTACACGTCACTCGCCCAGAACCTTGGCGCCACGGTGGCAGTTCACGACCCGTACCTCGACGAGGCCGAGGCAGCTGCGCTTGGGGTGCGCCGGGTTGGCCTCGACGAACTCATGGCGCGTTCTCGCATCGTGGCTCTCCACGCACCCGTACTCCCCGAGACCAAAGAGATGATCGGAGCAGGGCAACTGGCGTCCATGCCCGATGGCTCAGGGCTCGTGAACACTGCGAGGGCGTGGCTTATCGATTCGGAGGCCTTGCTGGCTGAACTGCGGTCGGGGCGGATCGACGCCGCGCTGGACGTCTTCGATGACGAACCGCTGCGTGTCGACGACCCACTGCGCCGTCTGCCCAACGTCCTACTGACTCCCCACCAAGCCGCCGGGACGATCGAGGGCCGCGCCCGGCAGGGCACGGTGCTGCTCGAGGAGATCGGCAGATACTTCCGCGGCGAGCCCTTGGCACACTGCGTTACGCCTGAGCTTCTCGACCGAATCGCCTGACCTCCACCCCGATGCGGGCAGCGGCGCCCTTCGTGAGCTCCCGTTGGGTCGGGCAACGAGTAAGGCCCCGGATCGCTTGCGCGTCCGGGGCCCCAACGTCTGTCTCAACACAGAGTGCGCCCGAAGGGATTCGAACCCCTAACCTTCTGATCCGTAGCAAGTTCAAGTCTCCGACCCGAGCCGACCTCCCACGTCCGTTGCAACGCCCGAGGTTGACGTTTGCGCAGGTCAGCGCGGGTGGTGACGCCATGCGTCGCGATGAGTCGGCTGTTGTCAGATCGTTATCGAAGCCGCTCGCCGGAGATTTGTTGGGACCATTCTTGGACCGAAGCCTGCGCCATGCGTCCGGTTCACGTGGACCTCAACCCCACACATTCGGCTTTCACCTGGCAGCCAAGGAGGGTGCAGCACGAGGCCGAGGTGACCCCTCATCTCGACGAGCGGTTGACCGCATGAAAGCCTGCCTTCGTAGTCGTTTGTTATACACTCGATGAGTGGCTGAGTTCTTCGATCCCGACTGGCTCGACGAAGGCGAACCATTCGAGATCGACGCGCAGGCCGCGCACCTGTTCAAACACCCGCATCTTGGTGTCGATGACGTGCTCGACGTCTGGGCGAGTGATCCGCACTTCTACCCGCAAAGCCGCCGGCGCATTGGCTGATGGTGGCCGAGGTGGGAGGGAGGGTCTTGGTCGTTCCGATCGCACCTTCACGCTCTGGCGATCCCGCCAGGTGCCGACCTATCGGCTGCTACGAGGCATCTGCCGGCCTCGCCACCACCTACCGCAGGGACCGTGATGACTCCTGAATCCATGACTCCTGACGAGGAGTACGACTTCTACGCCCAGCCGGACAACCAGGAGCCGCAGGGCCAGCCGGTGCGGCGCACCAAGCGACTCACCGCACCGATCCCGGTCCGGTTCCCACCCGAGCTGCTCGCCGAGGTCAAACGCCGCGCAGACGCCGACGACCGATCAGTGTCGGCGTGGATCCGACGCGCCGTCGAGCATGAGCTGAGCCGACCCGCCTGACCTGCCACACCACGACAGGGGCCGACGATCGGCGCGGACTGACTGACTCACCTCTCGGCCCGGCGCCTCGCCTGCGGTTGCCCTCGGTCCTGGTGCTCGTCACAAAGGATGTGCGCGACGGGCGCCCTTATAGAAGTTCCTAACTCACTCTAACGATCTGTTATACATACGCCGCGGCTTGGGTAAATAGAAGCTGGCGGATCACCTCGGTGAGTCCCGGAAGAACAACCCCGTCCACCCGGGCGAGATCCTGCGCGAGGACGTGCTCGCCGAGATCGGCCTGAGCGTCGGCGAGACCGCCGCGCGGCTCGGCATCTCGCGCGTGACGTTGAGCCGCGTGCTGCACGGTCAAGCCCGGATCGCTCCAACCTCGCTGCCCGCCTCGAAGAGGCCGGCGTGGGCACCACACGCGCATGACTGGCCATGCAGGCGGCCAACGACCTCGCCACCGAGCGAACAGCTGGCACCCCGAAAGTCAGCCGCCTGCAACCAGTCCCCTCATCGACCGGCAACCGAGTTCGTCGCCGCCACGACCATAGTCAACTGGCCGCGGACCGGGCATGTCCGCCCGCCGCCGAGGGCGGAGTCCCAGCTATCGGCGCGCCTCGGTGCGCGGCCAAGACGGGCGCTGACACGGGTGTTCACTGGTTGTTGGTGACTCCGAGCAGTGTGGCTCGGGCCAACCGGGTGAGCAGGGCGGCGTCGACGGCCCGGTGTCCACCCGCCATTGACTCCAAGGCCCCGAGCGTCACCCGTGAGCCGCGGCGCGCATCGGAAGCGCTGACCCCCGAGCTGCCATGGGTGCGCCAGCCGCGCTCGGTCAGCATCTGCGCCACCCGTTCGTCGAGGGCCGCACCGCCATCTCCGGCTGCCAGCCCGAGCAGCAGCAACCACCCCGCGTCCGCCGCGAAGCCCTTGCCCAGTGGCAGCCGCTGCAGCACGGTGGCGACCAGCTCACGGGGGTGGCCTCTGACGGCCCGGGCGCGGGCGGTCGGGGCCAACGTGCCCTTGGCCTTGCGTAGCAGCCCGAGGTGTTGCGCGTTCTCACGAAGTGCAGCGACCGGCCACGTGAGGTCCTCCCGATTGGCCTTGCCGATCCACCAATCCGTCATCCCGGTGGATTGCGCGATCTGCGCGACCACACCCGGAGGCAGGTAGCCGGCTGTCGTCAGCTTCGTCCCCGCCCCGACGGCATCCAGCACCGCCAGCCACGGCCGTCCTGCGCGACGCACGTCTTCCTCGTCCAGCCCGACCGCCGCACGCGGACCCAAGGCCGTGAGCCACGCGGTCGCGTCCACCCACCCCTGGCCACGCAGACCCTGCACCAGGTTTGCCAGCGGCTCCGGAACGCCGTGCCAGGGCCGGTGCTCACCACGAACCCACAGCTGCATCGCCGCGGTCGCCTCGGCGGCGTCGAAGGCGTCGGCATCGTAATCGACGGGGAGCCAACCGTGGGCGTGGTCGGCGTCCTCGAACGGTTCGGGCACGTCGTTGGCTGGGGCCCCCGTTCGCAGCCACGCAGCGATCTCCTGGTACCCGTGGATCCCGCCGACGTCCTCGGGCGGGCACGCTCTTGCGCCACCCAGACACACCGGTTCACGGTTGCCCGGCGTCAACGGGACAACCGAGTCCAGGGTGACCCGATGCTCCCAGCCGTCGCCGAAGTCGTACAGGTAGGTCAGCCGGTCCCCCGGCGTGCGGAGAACCTGATCCAGGCGGACGCCGTCCTCGCGAGTGCCCTCGTCGCCCTCGTCCTCGTCGAACTCCGTGACGAAGTACGGCTGGTTGTAGCTCTGCCCGTCGCCGGGTTGAAAGCGGTGCAGATGCGAATCGGTCCAGCCCATCACGGCCTGGAACAGCGTGTGCACCACGTCCAGCGTAAGATCGCCCGGCAGGTCCAGGCGCCGCCAGATCCTGGGCGTGGAGCCCCGCAGCTCGAGGGTGAGCGTGAACAGGCTCGGCTCGTCCGGTGGCGTCGCGAGGTCGAACTCCCGGTTGCCCGGAGCAAGATCCCCGAGCAGCCCCAGGCCGCCGGTCAATGCGCCGCTGGACACCTGCTGCGTCAGCACCTTGAGTTCGTCCCTGCTCAAGTTCGCGACCCAGGTCTTGAGTGCGGCGGGGTCCGTGGGCACAGGTCGCATCTCGGTCACCGAACCAGTCAACCAGCCGAGCCGGCCCGCCCACCAACGGATGCTGGTCGGTTGGCACAACCACCCTCACCGAACACCGCACGAGCGACTGTCCAAACGAATCCACCGGATCAAGCATGGCTCGCGGCGGAGTGACGCACGTCGAAAAACTCTTGCCGGACGAGCCCGATCGCGCCATGAGCGGAAAACCCTGGGAGTCAGGGAAGCGCGTTCGCGTGTGAGGTTGACCTGGCAGTCGCCCAGCATGTTGAGTCCTACGGGTGACTGCTACGTCAAGCTCCTTCAACGGAGAACCGACCAACGACCTGGAGAAGATCCTCTTCGTGGTCCGTGATGACGCCACTCCAGCGAACAGCTACACATGGCGCATCTGGCCGGCAGCGACTTCGTTCTACCTCAAGTCCACAGCGCCGGGCTTCACGGATATGAAGCTCAGCTTGCACGGTCCTCGATCCGAGAACCCAGGGCCAGGGCCGTGGCTGAAGATCGGCCGAGACTCCAGCGTGGATGGCAACACTGGGCTGGCCGTCGGTCGATGGAACCTTCCGATTTGGTTTGCCGGCCACGAGGTCCAGCCAAACGTGCGGCACTGCGTTCGTTTCAGATTCGATTGGACGATGTTCAGGTCCGGCGTGCCATCTGGCCCGAACCCAGGCGACGTCAAACGGCCCAATCGGGCGCAAGCCGGGGTGGTACGACACGCCCCGGGTCCGGGGCGCGCCTTGGACGTGGATCTGTTCATCAGTACGAATCGTCCGCGCTGGCCGGAAGAATCACGAGTGAAGGCGGCCAACGCCATGCTGGGTCCACTCCGCAACAAATCGGGGCAGTGGCTCACTGGCGAGATCCACGAGCGCGACATGTCCCGGACCCCTACATGGCATCAGGTGGTGGCGCCAAACCTTGCCCACACAGCAACCGTGACTCGGGGGCTCGGGATGGGTGTTGACAGCGAGCAAGTGCTTTGGGTCAACGAGGTCGCGCTGGACCAAGTCAATCTAGAGGTGCTCGACCGAATGGATGAGGAGTCTGCCCGGGCCGCAAGTACATCTATACCCGCCCCGTTCCAACGTCGGGGTGTCCAACAGGACATGACGGCGGCCGACACACGATTCGGATTCACGATAGGCAACGTCGTGCGTGATCTGAACGAGGCGGCCGCGGGCGAGCGGTAGTCGCTTTTGAGCGGATCACAGAGGCTGACTTCCTAGGGGCAGTCAAGCCACTTGGCGGCTCGTAGGCTTGTTGTTGGCGGGCCCGGATGTTGGAGCGCTTTGCGACTTCTGTGACTCCGGGCTCGCTGCCTGCTTGCGTCGTTGATGCATGCGTCGACCTGCCGCGGCCACGCGCTGGTTACGGTCGATTTGGTAACGGGCTTTGACGATGGCTCGTCCCTCGGCTTCGGTGATGGGTGTGCCGTCGACATCGCGCAGGGCGTAGGGCTGATGGTCGCGCATGCAGGTCGCGATCCGGGTGACGAGTTGGGTGGCCAGATGGCAGATCGCGGAGTCGTGGTGCCGGTCGCCGACCATGAGCCGCTGGTACTTCGCCGCGATCTGCGGGTCAACCTTGCGGGCCTGATCGGCGGCGGTGCACAACATTTCGCGCAGCAGCGGGTCGCCGGCTTTCGTGATCGAGGACTCGACCTTGCCCACTCCGGACTGGCTGATCTTGGGCACCAGCCCGGTGTACGCCCGGATCGCCGCCAGCGAGGTGAACCGGTGCGGGTCACCGATCCGGCCGGCGATCACGGCACTGATCACTGGCCCCACCCCAGGTGCGGAGGCCACGATGCCGTCAGGGTCGGCCTCGGCGTACAGGTTCGCCACGCGCTCGTCGATCTGTTTGATCTGACGGGTCGGGAACAGGGCTTGCTCGGCCTCGTGGCCGATGTCCTCGCAAGCCCGGCGAAGTTCATCCCGGCCGGTCCCCACAGGGCGAGGGTGTCTCTGGCCGCCGCGACCAGCCCGACCGCGTGGTCCTGACGCCACGCCCGGCGGGATCGGGCGATCAGGAACCGGGCCAGTCGTGCCTGGCCGAGCCGGATCACGGTGTTCGGGTCGGCGTAGCGGGCCAGGAACTCGAGCGCAGCGATGCCGTAATTCGACCCGAGCACGTCGTACCACGCCGGACCCAACAGCTCGACCAAGGCGTCGAGCCGGGAGTAGACCGCGGTGCGGCGCTTGACCATCGTGGAGCGCTGCTTGACCAGCCGACGCAGCGGGTCGGCCGGTCCCTGACCCGAGTACTCCCGCAGCCCCTCGGGATGCAGCAGCGGCAACCGGGCGAGCAGCTCGGAATCGATCCGGTCGTTCTTGGTGTGCTTGGAGTAGTACTCCCTCAGATCCGCCGACTGCGTCGTCGGGACCATCACCACACGCGCGCCACGGCGCCGGAACCACTCCGCGACCACGATCCACGCGTTGCGCGTCGGCTCAAGCGCGACCGTCAGATCGCCCGGGTCATCCAGGCCCAGATCCATCCACAACCGCTCCAGATCAGCTGGCCGGGTCCCGAACTTCCGGCCCCGCCACACGGTCGCGCCATCGCGCGCAAGGGTCGCTTGATGCGCAGCCCTGCAGGCCACGTCGATACCCAAGGTCAAAGCCATCGTCACCGCTCCCATCAGTCGGAATCCTGTCCACCAGGTGACTGACCATCGCGGCCACCTCCCAGACATTCTCTAAGTAGGAGTCCACCCATACCGGCTGGCTCCAAGTTCCCGAACAGGGACACCGCATCGACCAGACACCGGTCCGCGGACGACCACTCAGCGCTCAGGGATCACCACGTGTCCCGGTCAGTGGCTCGACCGCCCGCGAACCTAACCCCACGCTAAATGTCAGAGGCGTCCACTACGGTCACGGCGTGAGTAGCCGTTCGCGCAGCAAGCGCCATCACACGGTCCCGAGGTTTCACCTGCGTGGCTTCGCTTCGCCCGACGGCATGCTTCGCCAGGTCGATCTGCGCACGGGGTCTCGTCGCCTGGTATCTGTCTCAGACGCGAGCGTGGTGCGGGACTTCTACACGGTCGAGCTCGAAGATGGCACTCGGTCGGATCGCTGGGAGAAGCGGTTCGCTGAGGCAGAGTCTCGAGTGGCGCCCATGGTGCGGGCTGCCACCCGAGAGGTTTTTTGGTCTCCTTCGCCGATCGAGCTGGCGCACCTAACGACTTGGATAGCCCTGCAGTTTCTCCGCGGACCCGACCACCGAAGGTTGCTGACTCAGATCCGCGCCCAAACGCTGGTCATGACGGTCGGCATGGGCGGACTCGCCTACTTACGCCACGCAATGTCCGAGGGCTTACAACGGGCGGTGTCGGCGGAAGAGGCGGAAGCGGTGTGGGACGACATTCATAGTCCTGGTGGTCCCGCCGTCCGCGTCACCGGATCAGAGCACATCCATTCGATACGCGGCTCACTGGGTCAGGCCGCCAACTTCATCGGCCACAGGAGTTGGCACCGTATCCGATTCGACCGTCGCTCACTTGCGATCAACGACAGCCCTGTGGGGCTCATCCCCGCAGAAGACCACCATCCGGCCCGCGGCGTCGGTTTGGCGAACGCCGGTGCCGTGACTATCGCCCTTGACCGTCGCACCCTGCTTTGGCTCGACCACCCCACGGTCGGTAACGGCGACTACCCGCCCTCAACCTTGGCCGCCCGGCTCCATAACCAGTCGGTCGTCTTCGGTGCGGAGCGATTCGTGTACATGCATCCGGACGACGCAGACCCAACAGAGGGGTTAGCTCTGCCTCGCGAGGAGAGGAGTCTGTTTGCGCCAGCCGGCGTCTACGACTTCGCTAATCGGGATCGCCCTCTGGCCGACGTCCTCGAGCAGATTGGCGAGCACGACTTTGACGCAGAACCCGACGCGATCATCGCCGACTACACCTGGCCGATTCCAGGTTACGAGCCGCACTCCACCGGTCCCTGGAGTTCAAGCACTCACTGAGTGCGGCAAATCAGGATGTTTGCCAGTAGGCGCCGGGTAGCGTCTGCCCATCCCGACAACAGGTGCGGCAGGGTGCCCGAGGCTTCGGCCGAACGGGTGTTCGCGACCACTGCCGTCAGGCTGAGCGGCGCGCTGCCGCAAGGGATCTCAGGTCGGGCCAGCGGGTCAGGACAGCGACCGCGGTCGGCATCGACCCGGCGAACCCACCCCACACGTCGGGGAAGGCCCAGCGGGCCAGGGAGATCAGTCGTCGCCGGGCCCGGTTCCCGTCGATGACGACCTTGCCGCGTCTGGTGCAGGCCCGCCGCAGAGCCAGCTGGGCCGGGGGCGGCGGCCGCAACGGCGTGAGCGTGAACACCTCGCCCGCGGTCGCCAGCACGTCGGCGTCGATCACATCCGACTTGTGCTTGGCGCTGATCGCGCCCCGCAACCGTGCCGAATCCCGGGTGCCGACCAGCGCCAAGTCCGCGCCAGCATCCCGCAACGCCACCGACAACCCCAGCCAGGTCATCGAAGTCGGCTCGGCCACCGCCACCCCCCCCGGATACGGGGCCAATCTGTCCCCGAGCCGCCGCAACCCGGCAATCGTGGGCGGAACATGAAAGCGGGTCAACCTCGGCTGCCCGTCGGCGTCGTGCTCGCGCACGCACACGTGATGGTTCGCGACCACCGCCGCGTCAATGCCAACCTGCACCCGCACCGGGGACAGGTCGCTACTGTGAATGGACACGAGGGTTCCTCCGTTCGCTGGACACGAACCCCCACCGCGTCAACCACCGGCCAGTGACCACGCGGGCGGGGGCACAACGGCAAGCGGGAGAACCCTCGCCCCTTTTGCCCGCCGAACCAAACCCGGGCCCGACGAACCTCGGCACGAGAACGGGGCAACTCCCGAACCTCACCACCCAGCCACACCAACAGTGGACGCCACGGCAGACAGTCCCTCGCTTGTGCGTGATCCGGTGCCTACCCGAGCCGGGCACCCCGCGTGGCGGGACCCGCCCCGGCCACCAATTCCCTAAACCGGGCCAGCCTCGGCCGGGAGAGCCGACCCCGAGCCTGTCGATCTCTTTCACGAGCCCGAACGCTCAGCCGGAAAACGGCACGACCCGAAGCCTTCTCCCACAGCCACCGTAGCGACCACCACCTGTCACCAGGAGGCCCTTCAAGTTATACAAGCCCGATAAGGCCGGTAGTGCGGAGATGACGGCGTTCAAGCGTGAAGCGCGATGGCGCCAGCACCGAGACTCGTTTTGGTCATCCTTCCCCAGATCCGAAATAGCTCTGATCGCCGCGGTCCGTCGAACCGAGAAGCCATTGCGCGTCGAGAGGCCCTGGAGTTCGCCAGAGAGAGTCGTCCGCTAGGTCCAATACCGTTCAGTTAGTGTTACATCGGTGTAGTTTGGGGTCATGCCTCGTGCTGGATGGGTGAAGCCGGAGACGGATCGTCGTTTGTCTGACCTGGTGTCGGTCGGGGTGCTCACGCGGGTGTTCCCGCCGGAGTTGGTCGATGAGGTGATCGCGCAGGCTGGTCGGACGGAGCAGCGTCACCGGTCGCTGCCGGCCCGGGTGATGGCCTATTTCTCGATCGGGATGGCGCTGTACTCCCAGGGGTCGTACCAGGACGTGCTGGCTCAGTTGACCGACGGGTTGTCGTGGGCCTCGGGCTGGCAGGAGAGCTACTCACCGCCGAGCAAGTCGGCGATCTTCCAGGCCCGGGCCCGGTTGGGGTCTGGGCCGCTGGCCGCCCTGTTCGAGCGGGTCGCGGAGCCGATCGGCGGTGACGACACCCCCGGGGTGTGGTTGGCCGGGCGGCGTCTGGTCGCGATCGACGGAACCTGCCTCGATGTCGCCGACACGCCCGCGAACACCGCGCACTTCGCACGTCCCGGGGTCACCAAGGGCGAGCAGGCAGCGTTCCCGCAGGCCCGGGTCGTGGCCTTGGCCGAGTGCGGCACGCATGCGATCTTTGCTGCTGCGGTCGGCAGGTACTCCCAGTCCGAGGCGACGTTGACCGAGTCGCTGCTGGACCGGCTGGAGCCAGGCATGCTGCTCACCGCCGATCGCGGATTCTTCTCCTACGCCTTGTGGCGCAAGGCGATCGGGACCGGAGCCGACCTGTTGTGGCGAGTCCGCACCGACAAGGCCGGACCCAAACCCACCCATGTCGAAGACCTTCCTGACGGGTCCTGGCTGGCCCACCTCCACCAGACACACTCGGCTGCGGCGCGGCGCGAGGAGCCGATACCGGTCCGGGTCCTCGATTACACCATCGAGGACGGACGAGACAACCCCACCACCTACCGGCTCTTCACCACCATCCTGGACCCCGACCAGGCCACCGCGACCGACCTCGCCGCCGCCTACACCCAACGCTGGGAGATCGAGCTGACCTTCGACGAACTCAAAACCCATCAACGCGGGCCACGCACCGTGCTCCGCAGCAAGTCCCCGGACCTGGTCCTCCAAGAGATCTGGGGACACCTGTGCTGCCACTACGCCATCCGCTCGCTGATGACCCAGGCCGCGCTCCACGCCGGACACGACCCGGACCGGGTCAGCTTCGTCGCCGCGCTGCGGATCACCAGAGCCACCATCGCCCAACCGGGCGCTTTCCCCCCCTGACGCCCGCGACCGCGACAACCCCGGCTGGCTGGGCTTCCTCCGCCGACTCCTGGGCCGGCTCAACCCCGCCCGGCGCACACGCGCCAACCCCAGGGTCATCAAACGCAAATACGTCAAATGGCACGTCAAACGCGCCCACCACGCAGCCTGGCCCCAACCCCAGCACCCACCCAACTACCTCATTCACCCCACCTAACTGAACGGTATTGCCGCTAGGTCGGGTCGCCTGGGCGTGAGGTTACCCTCTGGCACAGCCTGAGCAGTGTCCGACGTGCGGTAGTACCACTCGACCAATCCCGATCCCACCAGCCCCTCGATCGCTTGGGCAAGGCGATCCCGTGCAACGGGAATTTGAACGGTCAACTCCCAAAGACCGTAGTAATCCTCGGTCGCAAGGCTTAGTACCTCAATCTCGACGTCGTCCATCACCAGTCCGCCAAGGGGAAGGGACCAGACTTCTGCCCATTGATGCTGAAACGAATGTATGGCCCCTGCTTAATTGGGTTCGGGTCAGTCGCCTTTCCGGGCATCAAGCGCACCTGTTCGGAGAAGTTGTCGGATAGACGCCAACGAAAGCCGCCCGCGCGCGTCGGCCCTCGCTCATCGGTATGCGCGGATGAACCGCCCCGGGTCCTGGCGCTGGCCCTCGGCTACGGGGCCGAACCTCCCTCAGCCCATCTGATTCGGCCATATCAACATTCCGGCCACATCCGGGGTGCCATCTGTGAAAGGGACAAGGTGGGCGACCTCCGGTCCAGCGCTGGGTGACTGCTTCGGAACGAAGACCCTTGCTTGCCCAGCAAACTCGAGACATAGCCTCGTCGACTCGTCTACAGCCCCCGAGACCACGTCCCCAACTAGCGCGCAAAGCGCGTCTCGCGAGCCGACGTTCGGGTGCTCGAACCGCCCGGACGGTCCGACAACGATTGGATCAGCGAGACATCGGAGAATCGGGCCATCGAAGTGGAGTTCAACGTAGTCGCGCACGTAGCATGCGGCACTGAGTTCCAGGCCGATCAAATCCTTCAACTGGAATCGGTTCACCATGGCACATGCGCCCAGGGATTGGACCTGCTGATGGTTTGACCGGAGACGGGGTTCACTGTCTGGCCTGTCCTGTTCATGAACACAATTCTGCGGGCGTGGTGGGCAGTGGCGTCCATGACGCGGACTCCTGCAACTCTCGCGTCGAGCCCATGCCCGCCCGAGCCACCTAAGAACTGGAATCCCGGGCCATCGGTTGCCAGCGGTCCTTTCGCACCAGCCGGGACGGCCACGGGGGGGTCATCGGCAAAGCCAATGAATGAAGGACCATCTCCAACAGGGCAAGTATTATGCACCAACACGCCGATCCGCCCGACGTGGAAGGTATGAATGCCCTCAACGGAAAGGTTGTACGCGGCCGCGGTCCGGGACGTGCCAGTCTTCAGGCGAGCAACCGTTGCCGATCGTCCGCTAGCCCTTAGGACCTGCTCACCTGTTGCTAGTTCGTCGGCGCGTTCGAAGCGTTGGTCGGTGATGGACCAGAAGGGGTGGTCCTCGGTGGTGCTGATGACTTCACCGTCGATGACGAGGTCGGCGACGGTGTCGTCGTGGACGAAGACGTGAGTGACGTTCTTCGCCTGCTGCTCGCCCGTTTCGGGGTCGGAGGCGAGGACCTTTTCGCCGACCTTGACGTCCTCAATGGGCTTCCGTGACCCGTCGGCCATGAGTACAAGGGTGGGGCCGGTGAAGCTGCACGACTTCGCGCCGGACCCCAGGGCCCGCCAAACGCCCTTTATCGCCTTACTGGCAAGTCTGCCGACTCCAGGTGCGGCGATCCCAGCCGCCAGCATTCCGCATTCGGCTTTACCTCCCAGTAGGCACCCTTCGGTGTCATCTAGGCTCCCCAGCATGAGGTCATAGCCATTTTCGAATGTGCTTTGCAGTGACGCGGGCGTACTGGATCGCATCGTTTGACGGTCCTTGAGCAGGAACGCTCTTGTGGCAGATACAGCGGCCAAGGCCTTCTTCGTGTTGGCGCTCTGAAGCGCCTTCATCGTGCGCCGCCCGCGTTCGTCGTTCTTGTTCCTACCCCACCCGTTCTTTTTGAAGTTGGAGCCGCCCTTGTATTTGTAGCTGCTGGATTTCTTCCCGTAGACGCTCTTGGAGCCGTGTCGTTCGTTGCCGTACTTCCAGTAGGACTTCTGCTTGTTCTTCTTGGCTTTGGGTGCGGTGTAGACGGGGCGGCAGTTGGTGCAACCGGTGTCGCCGGCGCCGAGGGGCCGCAGTCCGTCGGGGTCGCTGTAGGCGAGGGGGTTGTTGTACCCGTACTGGTAGGCGTTGAGTTGGCGCGGGTCGCCGTCGTCGAGGAGGGGGTCGACGCTGATGAAGCGGCCCAGGGTGGGGTCGTATTCGCGCGCCC
>NZ_AVPJ01000014.1 GCF_000768705.1 Knoellia sinensis KCTC 19936 | reverse complement strand
CTTCCCCATGATCACGCGCGGGACTCTTCTCCACCCAAGAAACCCCGAGGGGTCACTTCCTGCTTCGGCTCGTGCCGACCCGAGAGAAGAGTGACGGCCCCGAGTGGTCCCCGCAACCCGCTTGACCAACTCCGGGAGAACCCTTTACCCACGCTTTACCTTCGGAGACTGACGGCAACGAGGGGCCGGTCGCACGGGTCCCTCATCGGGGCGGTCGCCGACCCGGTTGGGGCCCTGCGTCCCGGCCGGGATCGGGTACCCGTCCGGGGAGCCTCGCGAGGGCAACTCATCGCGACTCTTGGGGGCTGATTGTCTAGCCACCGGCCCTTTTGCCTCGGAGGCGACGCGTGGTGCGTCGAGCATATGGCGGGGTGGGGGCGTGAGTGGTCGATCATTGGGTTGAGCCCGAACTGTTCGGTGAGCGCGTCCAGTTCAGCGTCCTCACCTGCTGGAGTATTGAGGTACATCGCTAGCTCAAGGTTTCCGCCCTCTCCGAACACGAGCCCGTAGGAGCGGTCGGACTGCAGGTGGTGACGCTTGAGGCGCATGTAGGACTCGAGGCGCTGCTGGACTTGCTCAAGTTCGGCGCCTCGCGGGCGGGACCCGATGAACATGGTCGGATAGCCCCAGACGCCAGTGAACGAAAGGGTGGCGTCATGCGGCTGACGGTCCTCGCGGGACAGACGGGTGCATTTGTCGATGAGCTTCAGCACGCTGTTCTGTGCCTGGCGGGACAGCGCCAGCATGTCGGCGCCGAAACGGATCATGCCCGTCCCGTGCCCGTCGATCGTGTCGATGAGGTCGAGGATGCGTGGGTGCGCGTTGTACATGGGTTTCTCGGGTGGTGGTGACCCGATCGGGACGTGTTCTGGCTTGTGGCGATCCATCCATGCGTTGAGCGGTTGGCAGTGTTCGCCGACAAACGTGGGGACGGCGCTGCGGGCGCGTTCTCTACGGTCACGGGATGTGATCGGCCGTCGTGTTGGTTGTTGGATCCGGAGTTCGTCGGGGTCGGGCTCGACGTACAGGTCTGCGTTCATGAAGAGCATGAACAGGTCGAGTTCGTCGGATGCCCTGTAGTAGGTGGCGACGTCGGAGTCGGTGCGCCGGCGCAGGTACAGGAGAAACTCCGCGGGCCGGTCGCAGACCTGAGCAATGGTTTCCAGGTCGTGCAGCGACGTCACCCAAGGGGTGTGGTCGGCGGGCAGGAGGCCGGTTTCGCGGTGGTCGCCCAAGCTCGTTCCGAGGGGGCCCACGTCGTCGAGGAGGGCGACGACGGAGCGGATTTCCCGGACCTCTGACAGGTCAAGCCAGGTGCCGTCCTCGAGCCAGAGGCCGGCGTTCGTCTCGATGAGGGCTACGAGGCGTGCGGCTTGTCTGCAGCCGTCGCCGACGGTTGCCTTGAGGTCGCTCCAGAGGCGCTTCACGTCCCCGCGTCGCGCGGCGGCTGCCATCGACTTGCCTTTGACTTCGACACAGATCGCGACGTCGCCGACGATGAACAGTCCGTCTCCTTCGACGGTTTTCCCTACGCCCTTCGGGTTGGGGCAGTGGGCACCAAGCACGGAGTGGCTCGTGTCATCAGCGGGCGCGTAGTACTTGAACCCGGCGAGCCTCGGCGGCGTTCGCAGCACCTGCTCGAGCGATGCCAAGGCGAGTTGTTCGCTGACTACTTGGCGCACCTTCTTGTCGTAGCTGTGGAACTGCGCAGTGCCCGTGAGGGCGCCTTCGACGATCCGCCGGAGGGAGTCGAGGCCAACGCCATTGGTCGTTTCGACGTAGTTGCCTTCGCCGTCTGAGACCAGGGGCGTCGTGTGGAACGGGTTGCTGCTCGTCAGGAGGTCGTAGACCCTCCGCGCCGGGGGCACCGTGTCGTCGAACCTCTGCGAGAACGACTCCATGACCGAACGGATCGCGGCCAACTCAGCACCTGTGTCTGCGGCGACGTCTTCGGCGGTGATCGTTGCCCGGTCGGCGGGCAGGAACATGAACGGAATCAGTCTGGCCATGAACTCCTGCATCACGTCGTCTGGAACGTTGGCGGGTGCCGTCCCTTGGTGCCGCATCAGGATGTCGCCGGTGTCGTCGCGGAGCTTGGTCATCCGGTCGCCACCCAACTTGTGCATGGAGTCCCGGACGGTCCGCACGTCGCGGTAGGTGTAACCAAGGTGCTCGACCATCAGCGGGGTGACGATCGTGTTGTCGAACAGTTGGCTCTCGTGGGCCTCGCGGATGGTGTCGTACTGGAGGTTGCGGATGTACAGGACCGAGCCCTGGTACAGCGCAGCCAACGGTGCGAGGGGGTCGTCGCTGAGTCGCGCCTCGAACTGCTGGCGGTAGGTTGCGAGGCGAGCGAGGCGCTGAGCGCGATCGTGCAGCTGGCTGATCGCCTCGTGCGGGCGGGTGCTCATTCGGGGCGTGTCTGTATCGGGTTTGCGCGAGCTGCGACCGAGCAGCATTGCGGCGACGATCTCGACGTTGAGTGCCGACCCTTCCCACTCGAGGTTGGGGTCCGGAACGGGCGGGAACTCACGCATACGCATGAGCTCGATGACGTCAAAGGCGTCAGCGTTCTCCAAGAGTTTGAGCATCTCGTCGACCTCGACGGCTACAGCGCCGCGGAGGACATCGCGCACTTCGGCAGCGGTCTTGCACCCGACAAACATGCCAATCTCGGTGGCTGGATCGCCCAGGGACGCCAGATCGATGTTGGCGACGAGTTTGGCGATGGGATCACGACGGCTCATTCAATTCGCTCCTTGCGGCTCGGCAGCGTCCGGCGAGTCGTCGCAGCCCACCTCGAAAAGCCCTGCGGACACGCTGACGTGCACTCGCACGCGACCGCGTGCGTAGCAGTGGGTCGCTCATGGCTCACCTGTGCTCCTCTCAGCCTTGCCCAGATAGAGCAGCTGCTGCCGTCAGGGCTGCGGTCTGGGCGGCCGTCAGGGACCTTTCGAAATTCTGGGCGCGGGTCGAGCCAACTGCGGCAGGGGCGGCGCTGGCGTGGCCATGGGCAACGCGGGTCCAGACCCAGTGAACGGCGTACGGGTGGCTGCTGGCGCGAGTTCCGGGGCGGTTGGTGCGCGCCCATCGCGTGAACCAGCGGTGGGTTCGGGCGAGCCGGCGGACGCGGTGCTCGAGGTCGCGGTAGTCGACGTCGAGTCCACGGGTAGCCGCGCGGAGCGCAGCCACGACCTCCCTGGGCGAGCCGGTCAGGGAGGCGGAGCAGGCGCGTGCGGTGCGGTCGCCGAGGTCGGGTGCGAGGCCGAGGGCGTGAGCGGCTTTGGCCCACGAATCGATGTTGGGGTGGGTTCTGGCCAGGCAGAGGGAGGCGAACAACCCGACGGTGCGGGGTCGCGAATCGAAGAGCCCGATGAGGTGGGTCTCGACGAGGGGCTCAGGCAGCACTTGCGGGAGCTGCCTGGTGGACGCGGTCAGGGGTGGCACCTGGTCGAGGAGGTGGGAGAGGCGGCGTCGCGGTGCGTGGCTGGCCAGGACCAGTCGGGTGAGGGTGGGGGTCATGCGGGTGTGGTCGGCCAGCCAGCCGAGACGGCTTTCGGGCAGGTCGGGGAGGCTGTCCAGCCACGGCATCAAGCATTCGACTGCGGCGTCGAGGTCGCTGGCGGTCAGGACACAGTCGGCCGCGGTGAGGGCGTGGGATCTGAGCTGTGGGTCGTGGGGTGGGCGGAGGCCCCAGCGGATGGTCCGCCTGGGAGCGTCGGGACGCAGAGCCTGCGCCCACGCGGGTAGTCGGCTCGAGTCCGGGGCTGCGGTCGAAATGTGCAGGAGCAGCACCGCGAGTGACCGGGTGGTCGCGAGGTAGTCGGCGGGTGCCAGGTCCCCCAGCGCCGTGGAGGTGATGGCCCCTGCTGCCGCTTTGTCGTGGCGCTCTTGGCGGGTGATGCACGCTGGGTCGGCCGGTGTCGTGGGCAGCGCGGTGAGGTCGACGGTGCATTGCTTGCGCGGGCCCTGGCCGAGCGGGTTGCCGCACCGGGTTTCGGCGCCGACGACGCGCAAGGGTGAGTGCCTGTGGTCGCGGAAGGGACGGTGACACCCAGGGCAGGTGCTCAACACGTACACACCATGCACACGGCAGACGGTCGTGGTGGGCAGGCGCCAGATCAGGCGCCACCGGCCGTCGTGGGCCAGGCAGGGTGGGCAGATCTGGGTGCCGCGCCCGGGGAACCACCCTCGGGCGGCGACGGCGCGATGGCCCGACCTGATCGTCGGGTCGAACCCGGTCAGGTCGAGTGCGGTGTGGTCGTAGGCGGACAGGGTGGCTTGGTGGATCTGGTCCGGCCGTTGCCCGGTGAGGGCGGCGATCGCGGCAATGGTTGCGGGGCTGGGGGCGAGGGTGATGTAGCGGAGGGTGTCGCTGGCGTTGCGGATCAGGGTCACGAGGTGCGCGGTGCTGAGGTAGTTGGCGTCGGCGACCCGTTCGAGATACCCGTCGAGAGCCTCGCCGGGGTCGATCTCGACGATGGTGGGCAGAGGCGTCGCGGCGGCGGCGTTACCCCACATCACGACCCCCCATCTCGGTGGAGCTCTCTTGGGTGGGCGCGTCGGCTGTGGCGAGGTCCTCGGCAAGATCGAGCCGGTGCTGCCACCATGCCCGCAGGTGAAGTTTGGTCTCGGGATCGAGGTGGGCGTCGAACCGCACCATGGCTTCAGCGGCAGGCAGTGGGTGTGGTCCGCCGGCAGGGCGTCCGAGGGTCGCATCGAGCCACACCCAGGCGGCGCACTGCTCCGGGTCCACGTGTCCGCCGGCGGCCGTGGGCAGGGTGCGCAACGCGTCCGAGGGAAGCGCCCGGAGGTGACGGAGTTCGGCGCGGGCACGGCGCAGGTCTCGTAGTCCTTGCTCGTGAAGGAGGGTGGCGTGGACTGCGAGTCGTTCCAGGGCATAGGTGCTGCGCAGAACGCGGTGAACGACTCGGCGGGTGCGGGCTGAGGCGGCCGCGCCGTGCAGTTCCACGGCAGTGTTGAGGGTGAGGTCCTGGCCGTGGGCGCGCCCGGCCAGGATCGTCAGGGCGAGGGCTTCAGCGACCCGGAGGGTGCGTTGGTGTTCGGGCAGGACGATGGGTTCGCCGGTCAGTCGGAGGATGGTGGGGATGTGGCGGGGTTCGATTTGCTGGTCGTCGAGCAGGTCCAGGACGCCGTCGTGGGCTTCGGTGAGCGTGCGCCAGCCAGGGAGGACCTCCTCGCTGGGGTCCCATGGGTCGGCCATGACGGCGATCTCGTCCAGCAGATCCGTGGTGCCGGCGGGTGTGGCGGAGGCGTCCCAGGTCAGGGCGAGCAGAGTCGCGGTGACTGACGGCGGTCGGATGACCCCACCGGTTTGCTCGAGATTCCATTTCTCCCAGCGCACGATGCGGTCCCGCCAGTGCGTGGTTTCCCCGTCGGCCAGCGGTGGCCAGTTGCCCCACAGCGCGGGCTCCAACTCAGCCATGAGCGACTCCACGCGCCGCAGCCGGCCGCGGGCTTGTGAACTGCGCCGGGCCCGGGCCAGGCTGTCCAACACGTCGGGGTGGATCTGTCGCACCTTGTCCGGCACTGGTGGCGGGTGGGAGTCGTCGTGGTCGACCAGCAACGCACCGCACCGCAGGCAGAGGACCACGATGTTCAAACGCGCCGCGACGGTGTCGACGCACCCTGCGGGGCACGTCGCGGGTCGGCCGGCGTACCGGCGGCCGGTGCGGGCGCGCTCCGGCACGGCGCCCGGGAGGGCTGTCCGGAGGACCGCGTCGCGCATGCGGGGCACGGGCACCCCGGTGCTAGCGCTGAGGCGGGTGAGCAGATCGTCCGGTGGGTCTTCCCAGAGGCGTGCGGTGCGGGGGTGGCCGGTCAGGTCGGTCATGCTCAGGCGGTTCGCGGCCGCGACGCGTTCGAGGTAGGCGGCGATGTCTTCGCCCGGTTCAATGCTCACCGTCACGGGCAACGCCGTGTGCTGGGTGGTCATCCGACACCGCCACGTTCGCGGTGGCTCACGGACACGGTCGGGTGCAGCGGCTCAGGCGCGGGAGCGGGTCGGGCCGCGCCGGTGTATTCGTCGCGGGTCAGTTTGGCTGCGGGAACCGCGCGCACGTGGTCCTCGGTGACGCACCAGGTGCCGTCCTCGATCGCGGCGACCGTGGCGCGGCGGACGAGGTTGACCACGGCCTGCATCCGGCCGTGGGTGCCCTCCAGGATCAGGCCGGGGAGCTGGTTGTGGAGCATTCCGGGGCTGGCCATCGGCAAGTGCGGGGCGATCAGGCTGCCGCATTCTTTCAAGAATCGCTGCCATGCGACCGCGTCTTGGCCGGTGTCGGCGGCGTAGGGCGCGACGGTGAGTTCGTAGGCCCGGCCGGTCACTTGGGGGTCGTCCATGACCTTGTGGTGGGACAGGTTCGCGCCGGCGAAGATGACGGTTACCCCGTACTCCCCGACGGCGGTGACCACCGCCTTGAGATGGTCCAGGGCATAGCGGCCGAGCTTCTCGGTGAGGATCAGTTGGTGCAGGTCATCGATGATGAGGAGCCGCACCCCATGCTGGAGGAGCAGGTCGAGGGCAGTGACTTTCTTGGCGACGCTCTTCTCGTAGTCGAGGACCTCGACGACGAGCTCGTTGAACTTCGTGACCGTGGTCGCGGCCTCCAACGACAGCAAAAGCACCGGCGTGTGCGTCGGGTGGACCTGGTGCTCGCGGGTGCCGATCGTGCGCGTGACCGTGCGGCGGGCCATCACTGCGGTGTCGGCCCCCTCGCCCACGTGTTGGCGGTGGACGGCATAGGCGACCTGGTAGAGCAGGGTGGACTTGCCCATGACGTTGGGTCCGGTCAGGATCGCGACGTCGCGGGTGCCGGTCAGGGCTTCGGCGTTGTCCTCGATGAGGTGGTGGAGGAACGCCCGGATCCGTCGGTCGCGGTCGGAGTCGAAGTAGTGGCCGTTGAGGAACCGGCGCACGTCTCGTGCGTAGGCCGTCCGCTGCGTCTGCGACATTGACCTGGCTTGGGTCGTTGTCACGGGCGAAGGCGGTAGTGGGGGTGGGGTGTAGGCCCGTGCGTGCAGGAGGGACGCCTTCACTGCCCCTCCTGGGATTCGAGGTCGGGCCACGCCGTCTGGGTGGGATCGAACGTCAGGTCGCCGGCCGCGGGCGCCGGGCCCGTGCTGTCCGCACGGCGCCTGGTCGACGCCGTGGACGTGACCGTGCGGGTGCGACGGGTCGGGGAGGCGCTGGCAGCGGCGGCCGCCTCATCGTGGTCGAACTGGGACCGTGAGGCGCGCAGGTGGGCGGCGGTGACTTTGTTGGGTTTCCAATCGACCAGGTCAGGGTCGGCCCGGAGCCGGTCGATGGAGGCGATGTCGTTGACGGTGGTCAGGATTTCGCGCTGCAGCGCGGCCTTGTTGATGCCCTGGTTGGTCCCACCGCGGCGCCTGACCGTCTTGGTTGCCGCCTCGAGCACCACATCTGTCATGGGTGCGAGCAACTGGAAGGCGCGCCGCCAGGGGATCTCGACGGCGGCGCCGGTGTGTGGGTGCCGGAACCAGAGGCGGGAGAGGTCGCGCGGGTCGTAGAGGAACGGGGCGGCCCGGTCGCCGTCGCGGAAGAAGCCCTTCGGGACGTTCCTGAAGTCGTCCAGGTCAGCCGAATCGAAGGTGAGGTCCTTGTATTCGACGCCGTCGTGACGGATCGTCAACCACAGGGTGGGGAGCAGGTCATAGAGCAGGTCGGGTCGCTGGAGGACGTGAATGCGGCCCACGGCCAGGAGCAGTGCGTCGAACAGCTCGAGAGGGGTCATCCCGACCGCCGGTGATCGGTCCTCGATAGCGCGGTCGACCACGGTGATCCCGCCGTGCCGGGTGCGGTGGTAGTCGGTGGTGATGAACTCGCGCAGCCGCAGTTCGAGCTCGCGCGGGGTCAACCCCGGGCCATCCCCTTTGAAGGTGGCGCGACCCTTCTTGTCACGAACGATGGTGCCGGCGTCGCTCCCCCGTTGGGACACGTTCCGGCCCTTGTGACCGGCCAACTGCTGCAGGCACCGTTGGAGGGTTTCGTGCCACCGCTCCACAAAGGAGTTGTCCGTCGGCTTCTTGCCCCGGGACAGGAGAAGGTGAATGCCCAGGCTGGCGCAGACCTGCCGGAAGTAGCCGCCCGTGAAGATGCTGCCCTTGTCCGCGCGGATGGCGTCGGGGAGCAGACCCGGGATGGCGTGTTCGCCCAGAAGGGGTCGCCCGGACAGCCGCTCGGCCTCCACGATCGCGTCATCGATCGCGCCGACCGTCTCGGGGACACCGGCCCAGCGCCAGTCGTGTACCCGGTCTGGCTCGACGGCCTGGCTGAACGGGCGGAGGACGTCGTAGAGGATGAGCCCGGCCTCGACAGCGTTGGCGCTGCGCGGAACCACCCGCAACGCCAGGACCACGCGCGTGCACACGTCGATGGCGGTGATGATCTCCACGGACACGGCCTGGCCCGTCCACGGGTCGACACAGAATGTGTCGGCCCTGGTGACATCGATGGCGACAACCTGACCCGGGCGCAGCGCGGGGTAGGCCGACAGTGCCAGCACGCCTCGGAGCTTCTTCGTGGTGTGCGATCGCGTCGTGGCACCAGCAGCTTTCTTGAGGTGGCTGAGGTAGGCCCGCAGGGTCGCCTCCGGCACCTCCATTGCGTCCAGGCCCTCGGCCTTCAACGACAGGAGGGTTCGGCGGAAGAGCTCGTCGACCGACCGCACGGACCACGTGCCGTCCGGGTGGCTCACGAGCTCCTGGGCCACCCGACGGACTTCGGGGTCGAGGCTGGCGAACATGGTGTGGCGACGGACTCGGCGCTTGTCCACCAACGCCAGCAGGCCACCGTTGATGTCACGGTCGTAGTCGGCGAGCCAGTTCAACAGTTGGCGTTGCGACACGGCCCCGACCCGGCTGCGGGCGCTGGCCTTACCGCCTTCGAGTTCGCGTTGGCGACGTCGGTCCTGCTGCGCCTCCTGCTCGAGGACCTTGGCCATGGTGGCGCACTTCTTGGTGTCAGATGCCCCGTTCGCGGGGTCGAACGCGGGGAACGGCTCCCCCTTGCGAGCCAACGAACGATGCCCCCGGGCAAACCCGGTCTTGAGGGTCAGCACGATCTCCTGCCTGTCCAGGCTCTCCTGCAGGGCAGCGTCACTGAGCCCGGACAGCACCGCCACCAGTGACTCCGCGACGGCGTCCACGTGCCCCGAGACCACCGCCCGCGCTGGGGCCACATCGACCCAGGGGACCTCTGTCATGGTTCCGGCGATGTCACGGGTCGTGTAACCGATCGGTGAAATCCCGACGACCGTGCGTGGCCCTTCGGGGAACAGGATCAGCGCCCCGACGAAGAGTTCCACCCGCGCGCTCATGGCGCCCCCACTTCGGCAGTCGCCCACGCAATCGCCGTGGAGCGACCCCACGGCGCCCTGAGGTCCATGGTCAGTTCACCGGTCCACACCAAGTGCCACATCGACGACGTCAGAAAGCCGCGACCGTCGTCGGCGGCCAGGACGTCACCCACCGTGGTGGTGTCCCCCTCCACGACGCGACGCAACGTGGCCCTGGCCGGCTCCAACCACTCCGGCGGGCGACGAGCGCCGGCGATCCATCGCAGGTTCAGCGACTCCACCTCCGGGAAGCCGCCAAAGAGCACATAACCCCACCCGATCTCGGCGCACGCCTTGGCCGTCCTGGACGACACCACGTCGAAGGTCTCGTCGCGCCGATGCGGATGGCGCGCATCCCAGATCGTCACCGCCCCGTCACGATCCACGCTCAACAGGTCCGGGACATGCTTCACCCCGTCTTCCCACTTCAGCCGGGCCGGTTGCCCCACCAACCACACGGTCCCTGACAACCGGTCGAGCAACATCATCAGTTCATGCTCCAGACCGGACTCCAGGAACAGCCACCCATCCGTCGTCAACGAGATCGCCTGCACCGGGATGTTCCGCGACAACCGACCAGACTTCGTCCGACGCACCGGGCTGAGCTCACGCACCGGCGGCGGCCCCTGCAGCCACGACCACGGCGCCCGACGGGCCCCACCCACACAGAACGACCACGTCGCAGAGCCGACGTGGGCACCCACAGATTTCAGCACTACACTGGGCATGACAACTCCTCCTGCGTCCTCGACCGGATCAGGTTCTTGTCTCACGAGGGCGTCCCGCTGCAACGGGGCGCCCTCGACGCATTTCTAGTGGGAAGAGGGTAGACCTCCCACCCCACCGCGCACTAGCGCAGCACTTGCGATCTGGCAACCAGACACGCCGTGAACCCCTGTATGAAACATAGAACCCCGTTTGTGAAAAGTAGGACCGATCTCGACAACTAGAAGCCGCCGTCCTTGGCCATGTTGCTGAACCGGCTGTAGTGACCCTGGAAGGCCAGCACGATGTCGGCGGTCGGGCCATTTCGGTGCTTGGCCACGATCACGTCAGCTTCGCCATCACGCTCGGGGTCGGACCTGTCACGGTGCAAAAGGATCACCATGTCAGCGTCCTGCTCGATCGAGTTGTGCACCGCGATGCCGTTCGCGATGAAGTTGTGGCAATCGAGAACCGTTGCGTCGTAGACCTCTTCGAATCCATCCGGTTCGACTGCGACCACCGAATCCCAGAACACGTCGTTAACAGCCATCAGCTCCAAGTCCGCGTCGTCGAGAACGTCCGCAACCTTGGCGAGCCGCTGGCGTGAGGGAGCATTGGCATACATCGCCGATCCGCAGTATTGAGTTCCCATCGCGGCTTGGAACTCGCGGGTGGTCATTCCTTGAGAGGACATGGATTCACGGACGTCGTCCCAGACCTGCTTCGGGATCGTGTCGACGTTCGTGTTGCCCGTCAGGCCCCGCACGATGTCGAGCAGTCGCGCTGCCGCGACACCACGCGCACCGTGAACGCCGATCTCCTGGAGGAAGCGTCGCTGACTGTCCACGCCGGAGATGTCCAACGTGTAGCCGTCGCGATAGCCCGCCTTCTTGGTCACGCGAATCCGGGTCTGGACCCCGAACCGCAGCAGGAGGCGCGACAGGTCGTCAACCAGCCGCCTCGAGGTTGACGCGTAATAGATGCGGCCCCCGCGGCCGCTCTTGTTCACAGTGACAGAGCCGTCAGTTGCCCAGATGTGACGGATGAAGAGGGCGATCTGCTCCTTCGGGAGGTTGGAGACGTCGCGCGGGACGAACTTTTCGTGCAAGCGCGCGCCGAACAGGCCCAAGCCGTCAAGCCACTCTGCGATGGGGTTTCGCTTTCCCCGCGCCAACCGGAACGGCGCCGGGAGCCGCAATGTCGTGCAGCGGGCGACGGCGTACTCGTCGCGCACGGCCGAGATCCCGAAGACCAGAGCAGCCTTCGTCACGGCCTCGAGGTTCGCCTCGTCGATGCTCGCGTAGCGAATCGGCTGACGCTTTACGAACGACCCGTCACCGATGAGGTGCGCCAGCATGATCACTTCACCGTCGGCCCAATCACTGACCAAGAGTGGCGAAGGGACGTGGCGCGGCACGGCGATCCGATCCCCCGCACGCAGTGAGGCGAGCGGCGACCACCCCTCGTAAGTGAGGAACGGATGGTTCTCCGTTGAGCGGACGGTCTTGCCGGAGGCCAACGTCAGCTTGAATACCGGCGCCGTGCCCGTCGAGAAGGCGTGTGTCATCGTGCGCTTCGTGTAGCGGAGCCCGTCATCGAGGGCCCAGACCGTGAGGTCCTTCTCGCCGGAGCGAGCGATCTCTCCGATCGTCGTCTCGGCCCCGGTGTCAGCGCGGAGGATACGCGTCTCGGCTGGGAGACAACCGGATTCACGAAGATCTGACATCTGCGGACGCTTGTCGGTGCGCTGCTCCGGACCACGGTTCAGCTGGGAGATCGCGATGACCGGGACCTCAAGCTCCTTGGCCAACAGCTTGAGCGCACGCGAGAACTCAGCGACTTCCTGCTGACGCGACTCGACTTTCTTGCCCGAGCTCATGAGCTGGAGGTAGTCAATGATGACCATCCGCAGGTTGTGTTGCTGCTTGAGGCGGCGGCACTTGGAGCGGATCTCCATGAGCGACATGTTGGGCGAATCGTCAATGAAGAGAGGGGCATCGGAGATCTTGCCCATGATGCGGGCGAGCTTGTTCCACTGCTCCTGACCCTTGAGGCCCTTGCGGAGATCCTGGAGTTGGATCGTCGCCTCGGCGGAGAGGATGCGCATCGTGATCTCGGTGCGACTCATTTCGAGCGAGAACACCGCAGTCGCCATGTTGTGCTTGATCGCAGCCGCCCGGGCGATGTCGATTCCCAGCGTCGAGTTGTGCGTTGGCACCTTCGTGGGACCAGCCAGATACAGGTGATCCGCGTTGTCCACCTCGACGCAGCGAACCGGGACGGACGGCACACGCCGAATGTCCTGGACGTAGCGCGTGTCGTGAGCGACCTTGGTACGCAACCCAAGGTCGACCATCTGCTGAGTCGTGACGATCTCGCCCGCCTCGATAGCCCACTGGTGTTCGGCGTCGGCGACGATGACCGAACCGTCGGAGAACTCGACCTCGAAGCACGGCCGCCCCGCCATGACCTCGGTCGCCGCCACGACGCGGGTGGGGCGACCCGATGCATCGAGCAGCGAGTCACCCACAGCCACCTCGCCCATCGTCGTCCAGCCGGACGGCGTCGGCAGTGGCGTGTCCAGAGCCAAGGCCTTGCCCACCGCAGGGCGAGCCGCGACGACGATCATCTGGCCGGGGTGCAGCCCGTTGGTCAGCTGGTCGAGCTCGATGAACCCGGTCGGCACACCCGTCATTTCGTCGGTGCGCCCGGCCGCGGCCTCGATCTCCTCCATCGTCGCGTTGAGGATCTCGCCGAGCTGGTGGTAGTCCTCACCGCCGCGCTTCTCCGCGACCGAGTAGACCTCGGCCTGGGCGCGGTTGACGATCTCGTCGACGTCACCCTCTCCCTGGCCATAACCCATCTGCACGATGCGCGTGCCGGCCTCGACGAGGCGCCGCAACACCGCCCGCTCGTGAACGATCTCGGCGTAGTAGCCGGCGTTGGCCGCAGTCGGCACCGACTGGATGAGCTGGTGGAGGTAGGCCTGCCCACCGACCCGCGTCAGGTCGCCGCGCTTGTTGAGCTCGTCGGCGACGGTGATCGCATCGGCGGGCTCGCCGCGCCCATAGAGGTCGAGGACCGCGTCATAGATCAGCTCGTGCGCCGGCCGATAGAAGTCCGTCGACTTCGTGACCTCGAGGCAGTCGGCGATCGCATCCTTGTTGAGGAGCATCGACCCGAGCACGGACTGCTCGGCACCAAGGTCCTGCGGAGGAAGTCGGTCATCGGGAGGACCGTCGCTCGAGCCCGCATAGGTGTTGCTGAGCTCCGCGATCGACACCCGCCCACCCCTTCTGTCGAGAACGTTGCTGACAACCCTGTATGCCGTGTGGTCCAGTCCATCAGCCCCCACCGACAGTGCCGGGAGACGGGCATATGAGTGGTCCTGGAAGTCCAACCCGGCCCAACTTAGAACGTCCACCCGGCAGCGTCCCAATCCACGCGGCATACGATTTCGAGACCCTGGGGACAACCTGTGGACAGGGGGTGGAAAACGCCCGGTCCTGTTGTGCACAGTCCGTGGACAGCCCTGTGGACGAACCGTCGCAGCGTGAGAATTCGGCCCTCTGACCTGCGAGGTTGCTGTCCACCGCATGTGTGCAAAAGAAACTTTCGGGCGTGTCCCATCCACATGGCCCACGTCACACTCGCTGGAAGGCCGCTCCGGCGAGACCGTTTGCGCACCAGGCGACCTACCCGTGGTATCCCTGACCTGCAACGACGTTTCCGGTTGACGTCGCGGCATGCGACAAGATCGGCCCATGGCCTACTTCGAACGCACTGGTCCTTCGACGTTCCGCGCCACCGAGCACACCGGCGGCGCCTGGACTCTCGACGAGCAGCACATCGCCCCCGCCCTCGGACTGCTCGCCCACGTCGTCGAGCGCGATCGCGACCATCGCCACGGGAAGGAGCCCGGTCAGGCACTCCCTCTGTGCCGACTCTCCTTCGACATCCTCGGTGTCCTGCCCATCGAGGACGTCGACACCGAGGTGAAGGTCGTGCGCCCCGGCCGCAGCATCGAACTCGTCGAAGCGAGGCTGATCCATGGCGGCCGCCCCGCCGTTGTCCTCCGCGCCTGGCTGATGCAGACCCGCGACACCACCGTCGTCGCTGGCACTCCGACGCAGCCACTCCCTGGCCCTGCCCACACCCCCGAATGGGACCCCACGACGGTCTGGCCGGGCGGTTTCATCAAGTCGGCTCACCTGCGGCGACAGCAGCAGGAGCCGGGTCGCGCGCACTTCTGGGTGCGCACCGACGAGCCCCTCGTCGACGAGCCCTTCTCCCCCACGGCTGCGGCAATCGGCCTGCTCGACATCGCCAACGGGATGACCGTGCGCGAGGACCCGCAGAAGGTCGCCTTCCCCAACCTCGACCTCACCGCTCACCTCACTCGGGCACCACGTCCGGGGTGGGTGGGCTTCGACACGTCGGTCACGTTCGGGGACAACGGCATCGGCCTCACCAGCACGGTTCTGCACGACGAGGACGGCCCCATCGGAACGCTCAACCAGATCCTCACCGTCCGACCCACGGCCTGACGCCTGACGTTGGGGCGACAAGCGCTGGACTCAGCCAGCGGCGCGACCGTAGCGCTCGGCCGACCGCGCACGGGCCTTCGCCGCCTCGACCTCACGGTCCTTGGGCGGCGCTGTCGTGACGAGGTGGTCGAGCAGGTGCTGCGTCGCGTGCGCCACCTCGGCGACGGCGGCATCGAAGGCCGCCTGGTTCGCCTGTGAAGGCTTGGTCGACCCACTCACCTTGCGCACGTACTGGAGCGCTGCGGCATACACCTCCGAATCCGTGGCGGGGGGCTCGAAGTTGTGCAGCTGACGAATGTTTCGGCACATACCTTCAATGTATGCCGCACCGCTGACTCCCGACAGTGCGTCGCCTTCCGCTGTGGCTAGGGTCGACTCCATGGCCGAACGCGCACGCCGATTCCTCGGGAGCGGGAGCGAACCCGACCCGCGCTTCACCCTCGCGAACGAGCGAACGTTCCTCGCGTGGATCCGGACCGGGCTCGCGCTCATCGCTGGTGCCGTGGCGCTCGAGGGGTTCGGCGTGAATCTCGACGAGACCGTGCGGGGGACCCTCGCAGCCCTGCTCATCGTCGTCGGAGCCGTCGTGGCGATCGGTGCAGGCGTTCGCTGGCTGCGTGTGGAGCAGGCGATGCGGGAGGGTCGGCCGCTCCCCTTCCCCACGATCATCCCGTTCCTGATCATCACGCTGGTCCTGGCTGGCGTGATCCTCCTCGTGCTCGTCATGCAGTGACGATGACCAGACACCACACCCCACGCACCGACGCGGGACTGCAGCCAGAGAGAACGTCGCTCGCGTGGCAACGCACGGCCATCTCGTTCGTGGCGGCGTCCCTGTTGTTCCTGCGCTGGGGGCAGCAACACGGGCAGATCGTCGCCCTGGTCGTGGTCGTCTCGGCCCTGGTCGCCACGTGGATCTTCTTCCACGCGCGAATTCGGCTGAAGCGGATCGGTCGGCTGTTCCCGGCACCCGGGCTCGACCCGGCGACGACCGAGGTCCTCGTCGTCACCGGTTCGACGGTGGCCCTCGCCGCTGCTGCCCTCTGGGTCACCCTCGGATAGACCCGACTTTGTGCCCCATTGGGCCACTTCCAGCACCTTCGCGCGTTCCGCGCAACGGGCCCAATGGGGCACAAAGTCGGGGATTGGTTGTTCAGTGGGCGGCGGTGGCCTCCCAGGTCTGCAGGTAGGACTCCGCACCGGCCATGAGGTCGTCGACCAACGCCTGACCACCGACGAGGCGCAGGTCCTCGACCCAGTCCGGCACCTGCCCGTAGTGCGCGACACCGTCGACGTTGACGTCCCAGGTGCGCTCACCCGTCTTCTGCCGGTCGAGCGTCGAACCGCCGTCGACGGAGGTGAACGGATAGACGACTGGCCCCTGGGGTGAGGTCGCCGCCCCCGTCCTCGGAGCAGGCGTGCCACCGAAGCCGTTCATGTCCATGCCGTAGCCGTAGCCGACGCCGTGCTTGTTTCGCAGCGCATTGCTCGACTGCCAGTCGTCGACGAACTGCGTTGTCCCGTGCCCGTATTGGGTCGCGAACCCGCCGACGGCGTACAGCCGATCCATGTAGGAGTCATCCATCCATGAGTGCGAGCTCAGAGCACCTGCGTACTGCTCCGCTTCGAGGATGTCGAGCGCCCGATCAGCCGCCTTGGCCGACATGTGGTCGATCTCGACCATCATGTTTCGCTCGATCATGCCGCGCAGCGCGTACTCACCGAGCGAGGACAAACCGCGCGGATTGCAGTGCGGCCCATCGGGATACGCCGGCAGGATCGCGAGCGGGAACGCGATGGCGAGCTCCTTGGGCAACGCCCCGGAGACCGTGTGGTCCGGGACCTCGCCGGGCTGGCACCTCCGCGGGTTCCACCACGTGCCCGTCGTGAGGAACTGACCCAAGTTGACGATGGTGCCCGTTGTGCCCTCGTCGTAGCGGACCCCGCACAGGGCGTTGTCGAACTTGTGGCAGAGGAACATCGACGAGACACCGAGAGCCTTGAGCTCGTCGAGGCCGCGGTCGATCTGGGAACGGCTGCACCGGGGGAAGGTGAGGGTCTGCTTGCAGCCGAACGGCTCGGAAACCTCGACGCCGAGGACGACGGCGAGCTTGCCCTGCTTGACGACGTCCCGCGCCTCCTGCGGGTTCGTGACGACCCGGAACCAGCCCTTGCCCTTGCCGCCGTACTGCTGGTCGACGAAGGCCTCCAGCTCACGCGTCTTCTGGGCTTCGCGGCGCACCGCGTCCATGTCGTCACATGAGGTCCTGTTGGGCGGGTTGACGACGCCGTTGATCGTGCAGAGCCCCGAGTTGGAGACGAGGTCGTTGACCATGATGCGCTGCCCGCCGCGCCAGGCCCGCTCGACCCACTTGTAGTACATCTGCTGGTGGGTGAAGGAGTCGTATGCCGGCCAGAACCTGAACGTCGGCCAGCCCACCGTGTCGTGGCTCGCGAAGGGATTGCCGCCAAGCCGCGGGTTGGTGAGGTTCTCGATGAGTGCCGCGTTGCCGTTGGGCTTGTGCGTGTTGCAGTCCTGGAGCGCATCGGCGATGCCGTGGACGCTGAACGTCTTGCCGCACACCACATTTCCGCCGAAGCCCTCGTCGCTGAACATATGTGTGTGTCCGTCGACCAGGCCGCGGACCTCGCCGCCGCGCGTCCCGGTGAACGGGGCGCCGGTGACGTTGACCTCGGAGTCCGGGGTCTGCGGCTTGGTCGGCTCGAACCACGTCGGCGGGGCGGCCGTGGCCGCCGTGGAGGTTCCCGTCAGCACGACGAGACCTGCAAGGCCTGCCGAGAGGACGGCATACAGAGATCGCCGAAGGCGACCACGAGGGGACGTGCGGGTACGCAAAACCAAGCGGGAACTCGTCATTGAGGCCTCCAGCTGAAGGAATGGTGGCTGGAGTCTAGGACAGTTGACCTACTCGGTGCGGTTTGTCAGCGCACGACCTTGAGGTTGAACTCCGCCGAGCCCAGCGCACCCCAGAGGCGGAGCCACAACGGCAGCCACATCTCCGGCCCGCGGGCGGTCGCGATGTCGCCCAGGTCGATGACGTCGGCGTGGCCGAAGCTGCGGAGGAGGTCGGTGACCAAGGACTTGGCCTCGGCGTCGTTGCCGGACACGAAGACCGACGAGTCCTCGGACAGGCGATCGGGGTCGACCATGAGGTCGGCCGTGAGCGTGTTGAGGGTCTTGACGACGCGAGCGTCGGGGTAGGCGCGCTGGATCTGCTCGGCGAGAGAGTCCGAGTCCTTGACGAACAGCGTGGGCGGCATGCCTGCCGAGAAGTCCAGCGGGTTGGAGATGTCGACGAGGACCTTGCCCGCGAGAGCATCGGAGCCGGCCGCCTCGAGGACCTCGAGCGTGGCGCCGCCGTTGGTCGCGTTGACGACGAGCTCGGCGCCCGTCGCGGCGTCGGCGAAGGTGGCAAGGCTGACCGCAGTGTTGGCGTCGAACCACTCGGCGTCACGCTCGCGGGTGACCTCGGGGTCGCGGGTGCCCACGGTGACGTCGTGGGCGAGTTCGGCGAGGCGGGTGGCGATGGCGCGACCGACCATGCCGGTGCCGAGGACTGCGATCTTCATGGATTCTCCTGGGTGTGAGTCGTGAGAGCATGGGTAGACAGACCTGTCTGCTCATCTGTTGTGTAACGTAGCAGACAGATCTGTCTACTCACAACCGGCCTCGAGAAGGAGAGTCATGGCGGCCACCACGACCACGGACGTGAAGCCCAGCGCGCGCGACCGCATCCTCGATACCGCCTTCCGGCTCTTCTACGCCCACGGGATTCGTGCGGTCGGAGTTGATCTGATCATCGGCGAGTCGGGTGTGGCGAAGGCGACGTTCTACAAACACTTCCCGTCCAAGGACGACCTCGTCGTGGCCTATCTCGACCGCGTGGACGAGGTGTGGAGCGGGCAGCTGCACGCCTCGGCGGCAGCCGCCGGGCCGGAGGCTGCGGACCAACTCGTGGGGCTTTTCGATGCGCTGGTCATGGCATGCCGCCGGGATGGCTATCGGGGCTGCGGGTTCATCAACGCCGCGGCCGAGTCAGAGCCGGGTGGCCGCATCCACGACCGCACTGTGGCGCACAAGACCTCGGTGCGCTCATGGGTCGCCGGACTGGCCCGGGAGGCCGGCGCGCGCGATCCCGACGCGTTGGCCCGTGCGCTCACGCTGCTCCTCGACGGTGGCCTCGCGAGCGGGTCCCTCGACGCCTCGCCGGACGCACCGGCGATGGCCAAGACTGCAGCCCGCGCGCTCGTCGACCAGGCCGTCGGGGTGTCCGCGCCTCGACCCTGACGGCGCGCGTGGTGTCGCGGGGCTAGGTTCGGCCTGTGCACGACGAGAGAAGGGACGGACGCGACGGGCCTGAGGGGCTCGACGATCTCGACGGGTTCGACGACCTCGAGGAGGAGACGCCGAGCCAGCATCGCGAGGTGCTGCGGCTCGCCCTTCCGGCGTTCTTGGCGTTGGTCGCCGAGCCGCTCTTCCTCCTCACCGACTCCGCGATCGTCGGGCACCTCGGCACTCCGCACCTCGCCGGCCTCGGGGTCGCGAGCGCGATGCTCCTCACCGCGGCCAATATCTTCGTCTTCCTCGCCTATGGCACGACGTCGGTCGTGGCGCGCCAACTGGGCGCCGGCAACCGTGGCGGCGCCATCGCGGCGGGGGTCGACGGTGTGTGGCTGGCGGTCGGGTTGGGCGCCGTCACCGGCGTCATCATCGCCGTCCTGGCCGAGCCGATCTGTCGTCTCTTCGGTGCGTCGCCGGAAGCGCTCGGACACGCCGTCACCTATCTACGGGTGTCTGCGATCTCGATCCCGGCGATGCTCGTGGTGCTCGCCACGACAGGAGTGCTGCGCGGTCTGCAGGACACACGCACGCCGCTCGCAGCAAGCGCACTCGGGTTCACGAGCAACATCGCCCTCAACCTGCTCTTCGTCTACGGATTCGGTTGGGGCATAGCGGGATCCGCACTGGGCACGGTCATTGCGCAGACCGGAATGGCGGCTGCCCTGGTGGTCGTGTTGATGCGCGAGGCACGCCGACATCACGTCACTCTCCGGGCACATCCGGGACGGATCCTCGGAGCGGCACGTACCGGCATACCTCTGCTCATTCGCACTCTCGCGCTGCGCGGCGTCCTGCTCGTCACCACGTGGGTGGCCGCCGATCTGGGGGACGTCCCACTTGCGGCGTACCAGGTGTCAGCGACGATCTGGAGCTTCCTCGTCTTCGCACTCGACGCGATCGCCATCGCTGCTCAGGCTCTGACGGGCAAGGCGCTCGGTGAGGGCGACCTGGCCCGAACCCGTTCTGCCACAAGGCTGATGATCCGGTGGGGCGTCATCAGCGGCATCGTCCTCGCGATCGTGGTGCTGGCCCTCCGGACGGTTTTGCCGCCCCTGTTCACCGGGGACCCGGCGGTCCAGGCGGCCATAGGCGCGGCCCTGATCATCGTGGCCCTGTCGCAGCCCCTGAGTGGCTATGTCTTCGTCATCGACGGAGTGCTCATCGGCGCCGGCGACGGCTCGTGGCTGGCGCGGGCGATGGTCGCGAACCTCGTCGCCTACCTCCCGATCATCCTCGGCGTGCACCTCATGGGTGACTGGCTGCTGGCCGACGGTGGTGCGGGCGGGACGCGGGGCACGAGCAACGCAGTGACGTGGTTGTGGCTGGCCTTCACCGCGTTCATGGCAATCCGTGGGGTCCTCATGTGGGCCCGGGTCCGCACCGACCGGTGGATGGTCACGGGCGCCACCCGCTGAACTCCGAGCCTGCTGAACTCCCGTTTATTGGGATGCGCGCAGCGCCACGGTCTCCTACCGTGGTCGTTCATGGGAACGGTGAAGCAGTAGGTCGGGACGTCGCGTCGAGCACTGCTCCGCGGCGGGTCCTCTGCGCGCCACCCTGCTGACCTCCGTGCGGTGGCGTCGAGACCTCCCGTCAATCCGGCACGACCGTGCCGAGACCACAGCCTCTGATGCCCTGACCACACGCGTCGGGTCACGGCTGGGAATGCGAAGCCATGAAGCCCACCGCCTCACCTTCACTCGTGCCGTCGCATCAGACGGCTCGCGACGCGATCCGCGCGTCGCGCACTTGCACGCTCCGGAGCGCGACCGTGCGATACGCCGACCACGTCGTCCTGCGCGAGGTCGACCTCCCCATCGAGCCCACCGAGCGCCTCGCCGTCATCGGAGACAACGGCTCCGGCAAGTCGACCCTCCTGGCACTGCTGGCCGGTCGCGTCCCCCTCGTGGCCGGCGAGCGGCGCGTCCACCTCCCCGGAGGGTTCGCGTTCGCTGAGCAGCGGCCGAGCTTTCCATCGGGGGCTTCCGTCGCCGATGCGCTGGATGCGCTCCTCGCCGACCTTCGAAACCTCGAGTCCGAGATCGTCACTGCCTCAGACGCGATTGCTGCGGCCGTGGAGGAGGATCAGCCGGCCCTGCTGGCCCACCTCGCACGACTCACGGACCGATTCGAGGCTCGGGACGGGTACGGCGTCGACCAGCGCGTCGCGGCTGCGCTCGACCAACTCGGTCTCGGCGGTCTCGAGCACGCCCGGCCGGTCGCCGACCTCTCCGGGGGCGAACGAGCCCGGCTCGCCCTCGCTGCCGCGATGTCGTCCGAATCCGAATTGCTCCTTCTCGACGAGCCGACGAACGACCTCGACGACGCGGGCGTCGCGTGGCTCGAGGACCGCCTCGAACGTCACCGCGGCGCCCTCGTCGTCGTGACCCACGACCGCGCCTTCCTCGAGCGGTTCGCCACCTCCGTCCTCGTCGTCGCCGACGCTCGCATCCGGCGCTACGGCAACGGGTATGCCGGCTACCTGGCTTCTCGTGCCGCCGAACGTCGTCGGCTGCTCACCGAACACGAGGCCTGGCGAGCGGACCTCGCGCGCAACGAGGCCCTCATCGCCGCCAACGCGTTCCGGCTCGACGCCATCCCCCGCAAAGCCGCCAAGGCCGGGTTCGGACATGGTGCGTTCAAGCCGCGCGGGCGCGACCACGGCGCCATGGGTCGCATCCGCAACGCGAAGGAGCGGGTCACGAGGTTGAACGCCATGCCAGCACCTCGGCCGGCGGACCCGCTGCGCTTCGCCCCCGCCTTTGCGGAGCGCCCTGCCGTCGGCCCGGCCGCGAGTGCAGTGGACGCACCGTTGCTCACGGTCGAGGACCTCAGGCTCGGTGGAACGGCGACTGCCGACGCTGGGACCGGCGGCCCGCGTCTCGAGGTGGAGGCTCTGCAGATTCATGCGGGCGACCGCTGGCTCGTGTCCGGACCAAACGGAGCCGGCAAGACCACCCTGCTCCGCGTCCTTGCCGGGCACCTCGCACCGGATGCCGGTTCGGTCGTGCGCGTTCAGGGGACGCGTGTCGCCACCTTGCGTCAGGACCTGGCGTCAGCACCGGGAGGCACCCTGTTGGCCGCCTTTGCCCAAGCGATCGACGCCTACCCGGAGGACGCCCGAGAGCGACTTGCCGGTCTGGGGCTCTTCGAGGCGCGTGACCTGGACCGTCCCGTCGTGGACCTGTCCGTCGGGCAGCGTCGCCGGCTCGATCTGGCTCTCGTCATGGAAGCCCCGAGCGACGTGCTGCTACTCGACGAGCCGACCAACCACCTTGCCCCCGAACTCGTCGAGCAACTCGAGGACGCACTCGTCGACCACCCCGGGGCGGTCATCACGGTGACCCACGACCGTCGCTGGCGCCAGCGGGCGAGTGCCGCGGGGGGCGTGCGCCGCCTCGAGGTCGCTCCCGGAGGCCGCGTGACCGTGCTGCCAGCGTCAGGAGACCCCGACTGAGGCTTCACGGCGCGGGTCACCGGCCGCGCGCAGCTCACCGTGCCCACCGTCCCCACCATCAGGGCCTCGGTATGCCGCGCCGACGCCTCCGAAGTACATCGAGAGATCGCCGTGGTCGAGTCCCTGCAGCCCGGCTGCCGCGATGGCCTCCTCGAGTTCGGCGCTCGCCTCATGCTCGACGATCGGCTCGCCCGTGTCGTCGAATCGCACGTGCATCCGCGGCGCCTGGATCGCGTCATCCAGGTCCGCGCCCGCGAGGCACAACTGCGACAGCACCTGCACCAGCGCGGTCGTGATCCGGTCAGCACCCGGTGAACCCACGGCGAGCACCCGCCCGTCCGCGGCACGTGCGACCGTCGGCGCCATGTTCGACGCAAGCCGAGTCCCCGGCGTCAGCGCGTGCAGTCCGAGCCGGTTGAGTTCGGGCTCACCCAGAGCGTTGTTGAGGAGCAACCCCGTCCCCGGAATCGTCACACCCGACCCATAGCCGCTCGACATCGTCACCGCGCACGCCAGCCCGTCGGAGTCGACCGCCGAGATGTGCGCCGTCGATGCCGATGTCGGCAGCCCGGCGAGGCCGTGACGCTCCACTGAAGCGAGGAGGGCGTGCCCATCGGCGTCGAGGTCGCGCGAGAAATCATGGACGCGCAGCCGATAGGCGAGGACGGCCCGCTGGATCCGCAGGATCTCGCCCCAGCCCGGCCCACCTCCGGCGTGTCCCGTGCCGAACCGTCCAATTGGGTGAGTTCGGTACGGGTCCCGGGTCCCGCTCCCTGCCCCTTCCGCTGTGCGTAACCGTCCAATTGGGTGAGTTCGGGACGCGCGGGCGAGTTCGGTGAGCATCACGGCGAGCATCGGCCCACCGATCGACGGCGGCGGATTGACCGCGACGTCCCAGTCGCCGATCGTGCGTCGCACCGGCTCCCGATCCACGACCTCGTATGCCGTGAGGTCACCTTCGGTGATCAGCCCACCGTTCGCAGCCATGTCGGCTGCGAGCGCCCGACCCACTTCACCGGTCGTGAGCAGCGAGGCGCCCTCGCGGGCCACTGTGTCCAACACGTCCGCCAACTCGAGGTTGTGTGCGAGATCGCCTGCGACATAGGGCGATCCGTCCTCGCGACGAGTCACCGCCCGAGCCCCCGCGTCATGCCCGAAGAGGTTGTCCTTGACCAGATCCAGGTAGCGCGCTGCCGCCCCGCCGATGGGATAGCCGTCCCGACATACCTCCGCCGCGGGCGACACGACAGCACCCCACGACGCCGAGCCGAAGCGCGCCACGGCACTCTCGCACGCGAGAAGGGCGCCGGGCACCGCGACCGAGCCGTGGCCGGCATACAGGGTCACTCCGCCGCCATAGGTCGTCACAACCTCACGGACCCCGGCCCCGAACGCCTCTCGCGGCAGGCCCATTCCCGGCATCGCGACGTTCCCGTCGATGACGACCGGCTCCCCGGACGCGGGCCAGATCGTCACGTAGGCACCACCGGCGAGGCTGACGATTCCGGGCTCGCTGCTCATCGACGTGACGGCGGCAGCGATGGCCGCGTCCACGGCGTTGCCGCCCTGAGCGACGACGGCCTGACCGGCACCGAGCGACGCCGGCCCCGTCGCGGCGATCGCCACCTGCCTGGCAGGACTCATGGTTGGCATCCTCGCACCACCGGTACCGTGACGTCCGTGAGTCTCGCGCCCCTGGGAATCATCGCCGGCACCGGGTTCTACGACCTCGAAGCGCTCGACGACGCGCACACGGAGACGGTCGAGACGGCATACGGGACCACGTCTGTGACCCGAGGGTCCTGGCACGGGCAGCCCGTCGCCTTCGTGGCTCGGCACGGGCTCGGGCACAAGGTGCCGCCACACCGCGTCAACTACCGCGCGATCATCCGGGCGCTCGCCGACCTCGGGGTCCGCGACGTCATCGCCGTCAACGTCACCGGTGGCATCGACTCGGACGTCGAAGCCGGCGAACTGGTGTGCCTCGACGACTTCCTCGACTTCACCCACGGACGCGAGGGGACGTTCCACGACGGCGACGGACCCGAGGGTGTCGTGCACACGGACATGACCACGGCCTACGACCCGCTGCTGCGCGGCGAGATCCTCGACGCCGCGAGCTCGATCGGACAGCCGATCATCGACGGCGGTGTCTATGTCTGCTTCGACGGGCCGCGGTTCGAGACCCCTGCCGAGATCCGGCTCGCCGCGCTCGCCGGCGGGACCGTGGCCGGGATGACGGGCGTCCCGGAGGTCACGCTCGCCGTGGAGGCAGGCCTTCGGTATGCCGCGATCAGTCTCGTCGTGAACCCTGCGGCGGGCGTCGGATCGGCTGAGCCCATCTCGATGGACGACCTCGACGCGGTGCTGACCTCGGGCGCGCCGAAGGTGATCGCCGTGATCGACGAGCTGGTGCACACGCGGTCGGTCTTCACTGCCGACGAGGGCCACGGCCCCGCATGAGTGACGCGCGGGAGGGGCGATGCGGTCCCCCTCCTCGACGATGGGAAGATCGTCCACCAGCAGCCGCACCGCCAGCAGTTCAGGAAGTCTGATTCATGCGTACCGCCGAGCAGGTCATCGCCGATCTTCAGATGAAGCCGATCCCCGGCGAGGGGGCATGGTTCGTCGAGGGCCCGCGCACCCAGGCGCTGTCCTCGATCCAGGTGCTGCTGACTTCGGAGGCCGACGGCTTCTCGGCGATGCACAAGCTCGCCGTCGACGAGGGCTGGCAGTGGCTCGACGGCGCACCGGCGGCGCTGCTCCGCCTCAAGGAGACCCCCCGCCGCAAGACGGGCACCCTCACGCTGATGCACGAGGGGCGCCGGCAGATGCTCGTCCGGGCCGGCGTCTGGCAGGGCGCGGCCACGATGGGTGAGTGGAGCCTGATGTCGTGCTGGTGCAGTCCCTCCTTCCGCCCACAGCACTTCACGCTCGGGGATCGAGATGCGCTGACCGAGACCTTTCCCGGGTATGCCGCGGAGATCGCTGCGCTGACCCGCACCTGACGTCGTCGTCAGGTTTTGCCATTGCGCTCCCGTCACCGGTCGTCCCATGAGCACGTCGGCGGGGTCCTGCGGCAGTCGTGGTACGGCTGCGGCGATCGCGGGTCGATAACACTTCTACCGACAGGTTCAGAACTTCGGGCATCCGGGTCTACAGTGCGTAGCCATCTGGGTCGTCGACTGCGGCCCACGGAATGAAGGAGCACCCCTTGCGTCACGCAACCAAGCTGGCTGCAGTCATCGCGACTGCCGCGCTCGGTCTGTCGGCCTGCGGTTCGTCAGACCCCGACCCGGGCACCACCACCGGGTCCACCGGCACCAACACCGCCGCAGCGGGCGAGAAGCTCGTGGTCGGCATCGCGTACGGCGTCGGCGGTCGTGGCGACCAGTCGTTCAACGCGTCGGCCGCCGTCGGTCTCGACAAGGCCAAGGCCGAGCTCGGCGCCGAGTTCAAGGAGGCCACGCAGGTCAACGGTGAGGCCCAGTCCGCCACCGAGGAGCGCCTCCAGCAGTTCGTCGACGCGGGCGCCACCCACGTCATCGGTGTCGGCTTCGCCTACGCCAAGGCCATCGGCAAGGTCGCCAAGGACAACCCCGACGTCGCCTTCGCGATCGTCGACGACGCGTCCCCCGACTCCACCGCCCCCAACGTGGCCAACCTGGTCTTCGCCGAGGAGCAGGGTTCGTTCCTCGTGGGCGCGGCAGCCGCCCTCAAGTCCAAGACCAACACGGTCGGCTTCGTCGGCGGCGTCGGCGTCGACCTCATCAAGAAGTTCGAGGCGGGCTACAAGGCCGGCGCCGAGGCTGGCAAGGCCGGCACGGTCGTCAAGAGCCAGTACCTCTCGCAGCCGCCGGACTTCTCGGGCTTCAACGACCCGGCCAAGGGCAAGACGGCCGCTGAGGGCCTCTTCCAGGGCGGGGCGGACGTCGTCTACCACGCTGCTGGTGGCTCCGGCTCCGGTGTCTTCACGGCTGCCAAGGCCGCCAACGGTCTCGCGATCGGTGTCGACTCCGACCAGGCCCTGACTGCCGCACCGGACGTGCGCGACATCATCCTGACCTCGATGGTCAAGAAGGTCGACGTGGCTGTCTTCGACTTCCTCAAGAACGGAAGCGAGGGCACCGACCTCACCGGCGTCAAGACCTACGACCTCAAGGCCGGCGGCGTCGACTACGCCACGACTGGTGGCAACGTCGACGACATCAAGGCCAAGCTCGACGAGCTCAAGGCCCAGATCGTCGCGGGCACCATCACGGTCCCGACCAAGTGAGCTAGTCCCAACCCGCTGCAAAAGCCAGCGAGTTGGGCGACACGGCCCGCGTGGCGCGATAGCGTCATCGCGGGCCGTGTTCCGTCCCCGGCACTGTCGCTGCACGGTCGTGGCCCTCGGGTCTCCACGTGCTGACCCGGGTGCCATCGACCAGCAACGCCCGGAGTTGATTCGGGCACGGACGAGGAGTGTGTCCCATCTCTGCATCCGCCCCAGCCCCGTCGCCGTCACCCGTTCAGGGCGACGACTTCGCCGTGGAGCTCGAAGGCATCACGAAGCGCTTCCCGGGTGTCGTCGCCAACAAGGACATCGGGTTCAAGGTCCGGCGAGGCACGGTTCACGCGATCGTCGGCGAGAACGGCGCCGGCAAGTCGACCCTGATGAAGATCCTCTACGGCGTTCAGCGACCTGACGAGGGCTCGATCCGGGTCGACGGCAAAGAGGTCAACCTCCACTCCCCGTCGGACGCCATCGCCGTGGGGATCGGCATGGTCTTCCAACACTTCCAGCTCGCGGACAACTTCACCGTCCTCGAGAACGTCACCCTGGGAGCCGAGAAGCTCCACGGCATCGGTGACGCCGCTCGGACCAAGATCCGCGAGATCTCCGACTCCTACGGGCTCGACATCGACCCCGACGCGCTCGTCGCGGACCTCGGCGTCGGCGCGCGCCAGCGCATCGAGATCCTCAAGGTCCTCTATCGCAACGCGCGCATCATCATCCTCGACGAGCCCACCGCGGTCCTCGTGCCCCAGGAGGTCGAGGAGCTGTTCGACAACCTGCGCGGGCTCAAGGCCGAGGGCCTGACGGTCCTGTTCATCTCGCACAAGCTCGACGAGGTCCTGTCGGTCGCGGACTCGGTCACCGTCATCCGTCGTGGCACGACGATCGACACGGTGGACCCGAAGTCGGTCAACGCCCGCCAACTCGCCGAGTTGATGGTCGGCTCACAGTTGCCGACCCCGGAGACCGAGGAGTCCACGGTCACGGACAAGGTCGTGCTGCGCACCGAGGACATCGTCCTCGCCGGTGGCGCCGCGACGCGCAACGTCCTCGACGGCATCAGCCTGACGATCCGCGCCGGCGAGGTGCTCGGCATCGCGGGAGTCGAGGGCAACGGTCAGGCCGAGCTCGTCGAGGTGATCATGGGGATGCGCGAGCCCACATCGGGCCTCGTCTTCCTGCACGACAAGGACATCAGCGACTGGCACGTGCGAGAGATCCGCGAGGCGGGCGTCGCCTACATCCCCGAGGACCGGCATCGCCATGCGCTCCTCCTCGAGGCGCCGCTCTGGGAGAACCGCGTCCTCGGACACCAGACCGAGGAGCCCAATGCCAAGGGTGGCCTCATCAACGCCGCCGGTGCGAAGGCGGACACGGAGCGGATCGTCCGCGACTACGACGTGCGGACGCCGTCCATCCACGTCAAGGCTGCTTCCCTGTCCGGTGGCAACCAGCAGAAGCTCATCGTCGGGCGCGAGATGAGCCACCAGCCCAAGGTCCTCGTCGCGGCACACCCGACTCGCGGTGTCGACGTCGGCGCCCAGGCGAGCATCTGGGACATCATCCGGACGGCGCGCCGTGACGGCCTCGCGGTCCTGCTGATCTCGGCCGACCTCGAGGAGCTGATCGGCCTCTCGGACACGATCCACGTCATCCTGCGCGGCCGTCTGACCGGCACCTTCGACCCCGACACGGTCACCGCCGAGGACCTCGGTGCCGCCATGACCGGCGCCACCGGCCACGAGCCGGGCGGCGACGTCGACCAGCCCAGCGCTGACGCCAGCGCCCACCCCGGCGCGGCCCCCAGCGCCGACCCCGGCGCGGACCCCAGCGTCAAGCCCAGTGACTCGAAGGACGCTCGATGAACCGCATCAACCCGCGCAAGGCGCTGCTCGGGATCGCAGCCCCCGTCCTCGCGCTCCTCGTCGCCTTCCTGATCACCTCGTTGCTCCTCGTCCTCTTCGGTGACCCGGTGGGGGAGGTCTGGAAGACGATCCTGTCGTGGCCGAGGCCGCGGCAACTCGTCCAGATCATCAACGAGGCGACGGTGCTCTACCTGTCGGCGATCGCCGTCGCCGTCGGCTTCCGGATGAACATCTTCAACATCGGCGTCGACGGCCAGTACCGCGTCGCTGCCTTCGCCGGTGCGCTGTTCGCCGGTCAGGCGTGGTTCCCCGGCCCCCTCAACGTGCTGCTCACCCTCATCGTGGCGATGGCGGCCGGTGGCTTCTGGGCCTGGATCGCTGCCTACCTCAAGGTCAAGCGCGGCGTGTCCGAGGTGATCAGCACGATCATGCTCAACGCGATCGCCACCGGTGTCGTGCAGTGGCTCCTGCTCAAGGTGGCCGTCAAGCAACCCGGCAGCAACACCATCTCGACGGAGCCCATCCCCGAGAGCTCCCAGCTCGAAGGGCTCGCACTGATCCCCGGCGCGACCAACAAGGTCTACACACTCATCGTCCTCGCCGTCGCGGTCGGGTTCGCCTACTGGTTCGTCCTGGGCAAGACCCGCTTCGGCTTCGACCTGAGGGCGACCGGGCAGTCCGAGTCGGCCGCCGTCGCGAGTGGAGTCAAGGTGCCGCGCATGGTCGTCACGACCATCGTGGCCTCGGGCGCACTCGCCGGACTCATCGGCATGCCGCTGCTCTTCGGGCAGGACCACAGCTACGGCACCACGTTCCAGGCCGGCCTCGGCTTCGCCGGCATCGGGATCGCCCTGCTCGGGCGCAACCACCCGATCGGCATCGGGCTCGCAGCGCTGTTGTGGGCGTTCCTCAACATCCAGTCCAATGCCCTGCAGATCCAGGCCGGGGTGGCGACCGAGGTGGTCAACATCATCCAGGGCACGATCATCTTCGCCGTCGTCGTGGCCTACGAGCTGATCCGACGTGCTGACGTCCGGCTCGAGCAACAACGCGTCGCGCGCGAACTGGCCAACGCCGGTCAAGGCACCCCGGCACAGGAAGGAGCCCCGGCATGAGCGCCGCCGGTCTCGATGTCGGCACCACCAAGGTGCCAACCAAGCCCTCCCGACGTCGCCTGACGCCCCGTCACTGGGCGCTCATCGTCTTCGGAGCGATTCTGCTCATGTCGGTGCTGCGCGTCGTCACCGGCGCCAACGACCTCGCCTCGTCAGGTCTGCTCATCGCCGCCTTCGGGCTCGCGGTGCCGATCGCGATGGCCGGCCTCGGCGGCCTGTGGTCCGAGCGCGCGGGCGTCGTCAACATCGGCCTCGAGGGCATGATGATCCTCGGCACCTTCGGCGCCGGGTTCCTCGGCTACCACATGGGCGCCTGGTGGGGACTGGTCGGAGCGATCGCCGGTGGCGTCATCGGCGGCCTCATCCACGCGGTGGCGACGGTGATCTTCGGCGTCGACCACATCGTCTCCGGTGTCGCCCTCAACATCATCGCGCTCGGCTTCGCCAAGTACCTCTCGGTCCGCTTCTTCTCCGGGCTCCCGGGCGGCGGTCCCACGCAGTCCCCCCAGCTCCCGCAACTCCCATCGGTGACGGTCCCGGGCCTCTCGGACTCGCTCGGGACACTCGAGGAGAGACACATCTTTTTCGTGTCCGACCTGGCCGGCGTCCTGCGGGCGCTCTGCACGCGGGTGTCGATCGTGACGATCATCGCGGTGCTCCTGTTCGTCGCGACGTGGTGGATCCTGTGGCGCACGGCCTTCGGACTGCGCCTTCGTTCGGTCGGTGAGTCTCCGGTGGCTGCCGAGTCCCTCGGCGTCAACGTCATCCGCTACAAGTTCATCGCCGTCGCCGTCTCCGGCGGTCTCGCGGGCCTGGGTGGCGGATTCCTCGCTCTTGTCGCGGCCAACCTCTTCCGTGACGGACAGACTGGTGGTCGTGGATACATCGGCCTCGCCGCCATGATCTTCGGCAACTGGCGACCCGGTGGCCTGCTCGCCGGCTCGGCCCTGTTCGGCTACACAGACGCAGCGCAACTGCGTGGAGGTGGCACAACGGTGCACGCCTTCCTCCTGGTGTTCGCCATCCTGCTCATCGGCATCGGGATCTGGCAGGTGGCTCGTCGTGGTCGTCTCGTGCAGGGTGTCCTGGCGATCGTCGTGGGTCTCGGAGTCGGGGCCTGGTACTTCCTGACCGACACCATTCCGCAGGAGCTGTCGGGCACGACGCCCTACGTCGTCACGTTGCTCGTCCTGGCGTTCGCGTCACAGCGATTGCGCATGCCAGCGGCTGATGGCCAGATCTATCGCAAGGGCGAGGGCCACTAGCGCCCGAACCTCCCCACCTTTCGCGCGACCTACCGGGCAGGAAGTGCCCGGTAGGTCCGCGTCACAGGGCGCAAATAGCCGCGCGCACCCCCACCACGGCTGGCAGGGTGGATGACATGAGCACCCAGCCGAACGTGCAGACGCAGACGCTCGAACTTCCCGACGTGGACCTCGTCCACGACGTGCGCGGCCCACTCCCCACTGCGGACGGCCGCCCGCCGCTTCTCATGATCGGGCAGCCCATGTGCGCCGACGGGTTCGAGGCCTTGGCGGCCGAGTTCCCGGACCGCACCGTCGTCACCTATGACCCGCGCGGACTGGGGCGCAGCAGCACCCGACGCGACGGCCGTGAGGACCAGACGCCCGAGATCCAGGCCGCCGACCTGCATGCGCTCGTCGAACACCTCGACGCTGGACCGGTCGACGTCTTCGCCAGCAGCGGCGGAGCGGTCACGGCACTCACCTGGGCCTCCACCCACCCGGGCGATCTCGCGACCGTCGTGGCACACGAACCTCCCGCCGTGTGGGCGCTGCCCGACGCCGATGCGGCGAGCCGCGGTTTCGCGCGTGTGCGACAGACCTACGCCGACAAGGGCTTCGGTGCCGGGATGGCAGAGTTCATCGCCTTCACCAGTGGGCAGGGGGAGATCACCGAGGAGTACTTCGCCCAGCCTGCCGCCGACCCTGCGATGTTCGGACTCCCCACGGAGGACGACGGCTCACGCGACGACCCACTGCTCTCGGAGCGCTCGGTCACGGTGACGTCGACCCGCCCAGACCTGGAGGCGCTGCGTTCGGGGAGTCCGCGCATCGTCATGGCCGTCGGCGAAGAGACGGGTGACGCGATCACCGCCCGGACGACGCGTGCGGTGGCCGATGCTCTCGGCCTGCAGGTCACGATGTTTCCGAGTCACCACGGTGGCTTCGCCAGCGCCGAGGGGCCGTGGCCGGGCAAGTCGGTCCAGTTCGGTGCCCGACTCAAGGAGGTCCTCGCCGACGACGCCGACGACCGCTGACCTCGAGTCTCCCGCCGAGCCCTGCTGAATCTCTTCGTCAGGGAACGGTCAGCGGCAGGCCTCGGCGAGCGCAGCGAGCTCCGACTCGGGCGGCGTGCCGTCGGAGTTGTTGATGTCCTCGGCGGCCGTGAGCAACTCCGACTCCACGCCCAGCCCCTGGGCGACGTCGATCGCTGAGGCCAAGGTGGAGCGATCCGCCTCGCTCAGGGTGTTGTCTGCCACGAGCGGGCAGACGGCGGCCTCGAGCTCACGCAGGGCGGCCTCCCTGGCCGAAGCGCCCGCCGCGGACGCAGCGTCGGAGGCAATGTCCTCGGCAGCAGAGCAGCCAGTGAGGAGGACTGCGGCGAGGGCGAGGATGGCGGGAGCAGTGCGGGTCACGCGGGCAGTGTCGCAGACGCGACTGAGACGATGTGGCCCCGCCCACCTACCTACGGACTCGTAAGTTACGCGAACGTAGGTTACGCTCGCGTATGTGACTGCAACCCTTCCACGAACCGCGACGACACGGCATACGCCGCGCCCTCCCCGGCTCACCGGGCTGCTGGAGCGCGCGCGCAAGGTGGCCGAAGCGCTCGCCACGCCGCTCGTCCCCGCCGACTACCTCGACCTCTTCGACCCGATGCGCGCCGGCGCCGATCTGCGCGGCCGCGTCGTCTCCGTGACCCCTGAGACCACCGACGCCGCAACCGTCACGATCCGTCCCGGGCGCGGGTGGAGCGGGCACGTGCCCGGCCAATACATCCGGGTCGGCATCGACATCGACGGGGTCCGCCATTGGCGTGCCTACTCCCTGACCCACCGCGCCGATGCCGCCGACGGGCTCATCAGCTTCACGACCAAGGCGATCCCCGACGGAGTGGTCAGCAACCACCTCGTGCGACGGACCGCGCCCGGCACCATGGTCATGCTCGACCAGGCGACCGGAGACTTCTCGCTGCCGCGCACGCTGCCGGCAAAGGCCCTGTTCATCACCGCGGGGTCTGGCATCACACCGGTCATGGGAATGCTCCGCAATCACTTGAATGCGCTCGACGATGCCGTCCAGATCCATTGCGCGCCCACCGAATCCGACGTCATCTTCCGTGACGAACTTCGCGGGTATGCCGCCGCGAGCCGGCTCACGCTGCACGAGAACCTTGACGACGTGGCTGGGGTTCTGAACCTCGCCTCCCTTGACTGGCTTGTGCCCGACTGGCGCGAGCGTGAGGTGTGGGTGTGCGGTCCCACCGGACTGCTCGACGCCGCCGAGTCCCATTGGGAGACAGCGGGACTGAGCGACCGACTGCATGTCGAACGCTTCCGGCCCAGCGTCGTCGAACCCGGCGAGGGTGGCATCGTCACCTTCGCGAACACCAAGGTCACCGTCGACGCCGACGGTGCCACCCCGATCCTCGACGCCGGCGAAGCGGCTGGTGTCCTCATGCCGAGCGGGTGCCGCATGGGCATCTGCTTCGGCTGCGTCGTCCCACTGAAGGAAGGCGCCGTTCGCGACCTCCGCACTGGTGAGATCACCTCGACCGACGAGAACTCAGGCGACGTGCGCATTCAGACCTGTATCAACGCTGCCGCCGGTCCCTGCGACATCGACCTCTGACCCCCATGACCCTCCGTACCGAACTCACCCAATTGGACGGATGTGCACACGCACTGCCTGTCCCGAACCGTCCAATTGGGTGAGTTCGGTACACGAACGAAGGAGTTGAGCAGACCATGACCCTCGCACCTGAGCGCCCCACGACCATCAACTCGCGGCTACGCGTCGACAGCGACACCCGGCGTCCGCAGCGCCCCGAGCTCAAGAAGTCGGGCCGTCCGAACCCCGCCGCGCACCTCACCCCGGAGCAGATCGAGGAGATCGGGCGCGAGCTGGACGTGATCCGCGCGGAGGTGATGGATTCGCGCGGAGCGAGCGACGCGGCATACATCAGGAAGGTCATCAAGACCCAGCGCTACCTGGAGATGGGCAGCCGAGCCGCTCTCCTCTTCTCCGGCGTGAAGTACAAGGGCATCCGCCCCATGTGGTGGCTCGGCACCGCCGGACTGTCCGTCGCCAAGATCCTCGAGAACATGGAGATCGGCCACAACGTCATGCACGGCCAGTGGGACTGGATGCGTGACCCCAAGATCCACTCGACGGCCTGGGAGTGGGACCACGCCAGCCCGTCCGAGCAGTGGAAGCACAGCCACAACCAGATCCACCACACATTCACCAACGTGCTCGGCCGCGACAACGACCTCGGCTACGGCATCCTGCGGGTCGACGAGGACCAGAAGTGGACGCTGTTCTACCTGTTCCAACCGGTCTGGCACGTCGCCAACGCGCTGATGTTCGAGTACTCCATCGCCGCCTACGACCTTGAGCTCGGCGGCTACCTCGTCAAGCGGAAGCGGATGAGCGAGGAGGACAAGGCCGAGTTCCGCAAGAACGCCAAGGCAACGGTCGCCAAGATCCAGGCGCAGATGACCAAGGACTACGTCGGGCACCCGGCCCTGGCCGCGGCCACCTTCACTGGATCGGCGCGACACACCCTCACGGCGAACATCGTCGCCAACCTCGTCCGCAACGTGTGGAGCAACACGGTCATCATCTGCGGCCACTTCCCGTCCGGCATCGAGACGTTCGAGAAGACGTCGATCGAGGGTGAGACCCGTGGCGAGTGGTACCTCCGGCAGATGCTCGGATCGGGCAACATCCACGGCTCCAAGGCGATGCACGTCATGACCGGCAACCTGAGCCACCAGATCGAGCACCACCTGTTCCCGGACATGCCGAGCAACCGCTACGCCGAGATCGCACCGAAGATCCGCGACCTCATGGAGCGCCACGACCTCAAGTACGTCACGGGGTCACTGCCGAAGCAGGTCGGCAGCGTCTACAAGAAGGTCGTCGAGCTGTCGCTGCCGCCGAAGCGCGAGGGCACGACGCGTCGGGCGACGATCCTGCGCGCGGCCAAGAAGGCCCTGGCCGGCAAGGGTGGGGCAGGCCGCCGCTACTGACGGCCGCTGGGCTCGGGGCCCGTGGGTGGCAACGTGAAGGGGCCGGAGGGAAATGAACCCTCCGGTCCCTCAACGTTCCGTCATGGGGAGCGAAAGTTGGGAGAGATTGCGGTATGCCGGTCAGCTGGCGTAGCGGATCTCGACCCTTCGGTTCTTGGCCCGGCCGTCGGGGTCGTCCTTGGCGGCAGTGCCGTTCGACGCGACGGGTTGGCTCGATCCGAAGCCCTTGACCGTGAGGACGAGGTCGGGGCGAGCAGCGTTGATGGCGGCGGCAACGGCGGCGGCACGCTCCTGCGAGAGCGTCGCGTTGCGGGCAGCCGTGCCGAGTGAGTCGGTGTGACCGCCCACGGAGACCTTGGCCTTCTGGGGGACGTCCTTGACGAGGGCGGCGATCTTCCCGGATGCGGCTGGCGGAAGGTCGGCCTTGTTGAACGCAAAGAGGATGTCCGAGTTCAGCGTGACGACCTGCTCGGAGCCATGCGTGGTCTTTGTCTCGAGATCCTTGGGCTCTGGCAGGTTGAGGTCTCTCACCGGGAGAGTGAGGTCCTTGACGGTGGACGCCAGGGTGGAGTCGTCGACCTGCGGCAGGTTGTTGATGTCGAGGTCAGCAGCCTGCGAAGGGCCGGCGACCATCAGCACGGCCGTCATCGCCAGGCTGCTCATCAGCGCGACCCGGAGCCTCATGGGAGCTTGACGCCTTCCATGCGCAGGCCCTCACGGCTCACGCCGACGTCGATCGTGTCCGTGTTCTCCGGGATGGCGAAGCCGGCCATGACGTAGTTCGGCTCGTTCATCACCAAGTCCGTTGACCACGCGGACGTGAGCTCGTTGACCGATTCGTAGAGCTTGAGATTCACGGGGTCCAACAGGACCGGCTTCCAGTTCACCACAAGGAGGTTGGTCTTCTCCTTGGTGCCGTGAGGGGTGACGCGGAAGACCGCCATGAGGAGCTTGCCGCGCTCCTCGAACTTCACGAGCTCGATGAGAGTGTCGGTGGTGTCCCCCTTCGGTACGCCCGGCACGGTGAGAGTGGCGATGGCCTTGGGCGGGTTCTTGAGGTCGATGCCGGCCGCCTTGCCACCGTTGTCGGCCGCCTCTCCGCCATCGGCGCCGCTGTCGGTGTTCTCGGACTGGCTCGAACTCGAGTCGCCCTGGGCGCCGGAGTCGCCGCCGCCACCGTCACTGCCGGCACAGCCGGCGAGCGCGAGCGCCGCGACGAGGGCTCCACCGGCGAGGATGCGGGATGCACGCGTGGTCATGAGGTTCCCCTTGCTGTGGGTCTGGTTGCTGTGCGTCTGGTTGATCGGAAGAAACGCGGGAGAGATCTCGTATGCCGTTCAGCTGGCGTAGCGGATCTCGACCCGTCGGTTCTTGGCCCGGCCGTCCGGGTTGTCCTCTCCACCCTTGGTGTTGGGCTCGACCTCTTGCGACGACCCGAATCCCTTGACGGTGAGGACGAGGTCAGGACGGGCAGTCTTGATCGCGCCAGCGACCGCAGCGGCACGTTCCTGCGAGAGGGACGCGTTGCGCGCGGCGGTGCCAAGCGAGTCGGTGTGCCCGCCGATGGAGACCTTCGCCCCCTGGGGCACGTCCTTGACCAGGGCGGCGATCTTCGACGTAGCCGCCGGGCTGATCGCCGCCTTGTCGAACGCGAAGAGGATGTCCGAGTTGAGCGTCACGACCTGCTCCGAACCCTCGGTGGAGGTCGTCTCGATCTCCTCGACGACCGGCGTGAGGTCGACGGGACTGGCGTCCAGGTCGACGATCGCGTCCTGCACCATCGAGTCGGTGATGTCGGGCAGGTTCCCCAGGGTCGGGGAGCCGGGCTCCGCGCTGGCCGGCAGAGCCACCATTCCCGCGATCAGCAGGCTGGCCGCCGCGACGCTCGCCCCACGCAGCGACGTCGTCATGAGAGCGGGACGTCCTTGAACGGCACGCCACTCTCGAACACGAGCACGTCCACCTTGGAGACCTCCTCGGGCGGGGCCGCCACCGCACCCCAGACGAAGACGGGCTTGCCCTCGACGAAGTCGCCCGCCGTCATGATGTTGGTTTCGAGCTGCTTGCCGTTGGAGTTGGCGAGCTCAATGGTCTTGTAGAGCTTGAGGTTCACCGGGTCGATCAGCCTGACGTTCGGTTCGGCACCGTTGAGCCCGCCGTGGATATTGACGCTCTCTCCGGGCGTGGTCATCTTCGGGGTGAGTGCGAAGACGGCCTCGACGATCTTGCCCTTGCGCTCCAGCCGGAGCAGATCCACCTTGACCGTGTCCACGCCCACCTCCCGATCGGCGGGGATGGTCTGCGTGGCGATGGCCTTCGGCACGTTGTTGATGTCGATGCCAGCCGCGGCGGCCCCGTTGTCGGCGGCCTCCCCGCCGTTCGCGGTGGTCACGGACTGGCTCGAACCTGAGTCGGTCGGTGTCGTGGAATCGGTCTCGTCGCCACCAGAGCAGGCGGTGAGGCCGAGGATCGAGGCGAGGGCGATCGCCACGAGGGCGCGCTGGGATCGGGTGTTCACGGTGGGTCCCCCTGGAAACCTTGGACGAACTGTCGGCACGACCCTACGACGGCCGGCGGTCGGCCCGGAATGGGGAGCACTCCCCGGGACAGGCCGCCCCGACTTCCGAATGGATCTGACGCACCAGTCGAGATAGTGCGAAACGCCGCGTGATCGGTCGGGCGCACGGCGTTTCGTACTACATCGACTTCGATACCGACATGTGTATGCTGTGTGTATGTCCACCCTCGAACGCCGTCTCCAGCTGCTGCTGGACCACGAGCGCTACGCACGTGTCGCGGCCGAGGCCGAGCGTTCGGGCCGAAGCGTCAACGCCGTGATCCGCGAGGCCATCGACGCGCACTACCCCGTGGGTGCCGAGTCCCGGGCTGTAGCCCTGGGTGAGTTCCTTGCCCTGACCGCCTCCTCGCGCCCCGGCCCATCCGACAACCGCGAGTGGTCAGAGATCAAGCGCGAGCTCGAAGATGCCTGGGATGCGGAGATCTCCAAGGGACTGGAGGTCTGACAGTGGCGGTGCGTTGGTTCGTGGACACCACCGTCTTCCTCCTCGCCAGCGGCGACGAGCACCCCGCAAGAGTTGACGCCACCGACTTCCTGGCTCGGGCTCGGGATGGGGCTCAAGGGCTCCACGTCAGTGTGGAGGCGCTCCAAGAGTTCACCTTCCACCGACTCCGACGAGTCGAGAGGGCACAGGCCCTGGATCAATCCGAGGCACTCGCCCGAGCGGTCGTCGTCCACCCCTTCGACGCCGAGATCATGGCCCGGTCGGTCGCACTCATGCGTGTCACGTCACTTCGGGGGCGCGACGCAGTCCATGCCGCCACGGCTCTCGCCGCCGGGTTCGACCAGATCGTCACGACCGACCGTGACTTCGAGGGTGTGCCGGGCCTCCGCCGGATCGACCCCCGTGACGCGAAGGTGAGTTGAGCGCGAGTGAACTGAGAACGGCAGGTGGGGCGGACGGCATACCGGGCGGTTCTGCCCCGGCGTCCAGAACCACTCCGCCGAACAGTCATAATTCACCCACCAGGGATGTTGTCCCGGGGAGCTTCTCGTCGCGGCGGGACACCTCAGTCAACCCCCACCCCACAGGCCCACTGCGCGGATGGAGGCACGCATGATCGCGATCGTTGCGCTGCACTTCGTCGCGGCCGCGCTCGCCCCGCTCCTCGTCCGGCTTCTCGAGCGACGTGCCTTCCTGATCCTGGCGCTCGTTCCCCTCGGGTCGTTCCTGTGGCTCCTCGGGCAGGCCCAACGAGCGTTCGACGGCGACGTGCGCACGGAGCAGGTGCGGTGGATCCCCACGATCGACCTGCAGATCGACCTCGCCCTGACGCCCCTCAACGCAGTGATGGCGCTCATCGTGACCGGCGTCGGCGCGCTCGTCCTGGCCTACTGCCGGTGGTACTTCCGCGAGGGCGACCGCGAGCTGTGGCGCTTCTCGGCGGTCCTCACGGCGTTCGCGGGGTCGATGCTCGGGCTCGTCGTGTCCGACAACCTCTATGTGCTGTTCATCTTCTGGGAGCTCACGACGATCCTGTCGTTCCTGCTCATCGGCCACAACCCCGAGCGCAAGGCCAACCGTCGAGCCGCGATGAACGCCCTCATCGTGACCACGTTCGGCGGGCTCGTGATGCTCGTCGGTCTCTTCGTCCTCGGCCACGAGGCGGGGACGGCACGGATCTCCGACATCCTGGCCAACCCCCCGAGCGGCACCGCGACGACGATCGCCGTGCTCCTCATCCTCGTCGGGGCGATCAGCAAGTCGGCACTCGTGCCCTTCCACTTCTGGCTGCCCGGCGCCATGGCGGCACCGACTCCCGTGAGCGCCTACCTCCACGCCGCGGCGATGGTCAAGGCCGGCGTCTTCCTCGTGGCTCTTCTCGCACCGGCCTTCTCCGACATCCCCGGCTGGCGGCCGCTGCTCCTCGGGACCGGGCTGCTCACGATGATCATCGGCGGGTTGCGCGCGCTGCGGCAGTACGACATCAAGCTGCTGCTCGCCTACGGCACCGTCAGCCAGCTCGGCTTCCTCATTGCCGTCGTGGGCGTCGGGACGCGGGCCACGGCCTTCGCCGGCCTCGCCCTCGTCCTCGGGCACGCACTTTTCAAGTCGGCCCTCTTCCTCATCGTCGGGGTCATCGACCGCGCCACGGGGACCCGCGACCTGCGTGAGCTCACCGGCCTCTACCGCTCCCTGCCCGTGACCTTCGTCGCTGCCGCGCTGGCCGCGGGATCGATGGCCGGGCTCCCCCCGATGCTCGGCTTCACGGCCAAGGAGTCGGCCCTCGCGGCCTTCCTCGACCTGGGCGCGGACACCAACCTCGGGGTGTGGGGGGACATCGCGCTCGTCGGACTCGTCGTCGGTTCGACCCTCACCGTCGCCTACACCGCACGCTTCGTGTGGGGCGCCTTCGGCGTGCGCAACGTGGAGCCCCCGACCGTCACGAAGCAGCGGCGCGGCTTCATCCTGGCGCCCGTCCTGCTGGCCGGGCTGTCGCTCGTCGGCGGCTTCGCGGGTGCTTTCCTCACGCCACGACTGATGGCGTATGCCGCACAGTCACCCTCCGGGGCCCACGAGCCGACGCTCGCGCTGTGGCACGGGTTCACCCCGGCTCTCGGGCTGTCGGCGGTGATCATCGTGGTCGGCCTGCTGCTCTGGATCGCCCGCCGTGCCGTCGCATCGACCCAGAAGCGCGTCCACGAGGCCCTCCACCTCCCCGAAGCCGAGCTGGTCTATCACGACATCATTCGAGGCGTCGACCGTCTGTCGATCGAGGTGACGGGTCGGACGCAGCGTGGCTCACTGCCGATCTATGTCGGGATCATCCTCCTCGTCCTCGTCATCATCCCCGGGCTCGCGCTCGTGCAGGTGTGGGACGCCGTGCGGCTGCGCGGCCCGGACAACCTGCTCCAGGTCGCCATCGTCTCCGTCGTGGTGCTGGCCGCGATCATGACGGTTCGGTCGCGACGGCGACTGCGTGCCGTCCTGCTCCTCGGGGTCACGGGCTACGGCACCGCGCTCCTGTTCGTCGCGCACGGAGCCCCCGACCTCGCCCTCACCCAGGTGCTCGTCGAGACGTTCTCCGTCGTGACCTTCGTGCTCGTCATGCGCCGCCTGCCCCCCTTCTTCTCCGACCGCCCCTTCACGACGGCACGCCGCATCCGGGTCGCCGTCGGCTGCCTCGTCGGTCTGGCCGTGGGCGGCTATGCCCTCGTCGCGGCGAACGCGCGAACGGCCCGGCCCGTGGGACGTGACTTCGCGGGACCGGCCTACGAGTACGGCGGTGGCAACAACATCGTCAACGTCACGCTCGTCGACATCCGCGTCTGGGACACCTTCGGTGAGATCTCGGTCCTCGTCGTCGCCGCCACCGGGGTCGCGAGCCTCATCTTCCTTCTCACCGATCGGGCGACGTCGCACCGCGAAGCCCGGCGCCTCCGTGCAGACTCCGACCAGGGGTGGCTCCGGGGCGCTGGCCTCATCGCCGACCGCCGTCGCTCCGTCGTCTTCGAGATCGTCACCCGGGTCGTCTTCCCGGTCCTCATGATGTTCTCGATCTACCTGACCTTCGCCGGTCACAACCTTCCGGGCGGCGGGTTCGCCGGTGGCCTCATCGCCGGCCTCGCGCTCATGGTGCGCTACCTCGCCGGCGGCCGGGCCGAACTCGACTCCGCCGCCCCCATCGACGCCGGCGTCGTGCTCGGCAGCGGGCTCGTCATCGCGGCGCTTTCCGGGGCGGTGCCGGCACTCCTGGGCTACAACGCGTTCCAGAGCGGGATCTTCGACATCCCCACGGGCCTCTTCGGCTACGAAGTGCACCTCGTGACGTCGTTGTTCTTCGACATCGGCGTCTACCTCGTCGTCATCGGACTGTCCCTCGACGTGCTCCGCAGCCTCGGCGGCGGAATCGACAAGCACGGCGAGGAGAGCGGAGAGGTCGAGACCGACAGCGGAGAGGTGGCGATCGCCTAGTGGCGACCAACTACGTCCTCATCATCGCGATCGTCGTCCTCGTCGCGTGCGGCACCGTCCTCGTCCTCGAGCGCAGCCTGACCCGAATCCTCGTCGGATGGGTCATGCTCGGGAACGGCGTCAACATCACCTATCTCGTGGCGTCCGGCCCTGCCGGCGGTGCGCCGATCATCGGCGCCGGGGACGACAGCCAGATGACCGACCCGTTGCCCCAGGCGATGGTGCTCACGGCCATCGTCATCACCCTCGGCGTCACGGCGTTCGGACTCGCGCTCGCCTATCGCGCGTGGCAGCTCAGCGGCCATGACGACGTTCAGGACGACGTCGAGGACGACCTCGTGCGTCGCCGCGCCGATCTCGACCACACGTCGGCAACCTTCGACGACATCGAGGCCGGAGTGCCCGATGAGGAGGGCGAGGACTTGCCTGCGCCGCGGACCGGAGTCTCCGACGACGAGCTTGCAGCCGCACTCGCAGCAGAGGACGCGGAGGAACTGGAGGCAGCGACGAGGTCCCAGTGGGTCGGCCCCACGGACGGAGCCGCTGACCCCACGGACGCGGCCGATCTCGAGCAGTCGCGCGATCCCGACCTGGAGCCCGACACCGGAACGACCGAGGACGACCGATGACCCAGATCGTCGTACTCCCCGTCCTGCTCCCCCTGTTGGGTGCCGGCCTCTGCCTCGTCCTCGGCCGCTCGGCGACAGCGCAGCGTCTCATTTCAGTGGTCGTGCTGACGGCAGTCGTCATCACGGCCGCCACACTCCTCTTCCGCGCCGACCGCTACGGCCCCCAGTCCGTCCAGATCGGTGGCTGGGGACCCGACATTGGCATCTCCCTCATCGCGGACCGACTCTCGGCGCTGATGCTCCTCGTGTCGACCTTCGTCACCCTGTGCGTCCTGCTGTACTCGTTCGGGCAAGGCATCGTCGAGTATGGCCGCGAGACACCCCTCTCGGTCTTCCACCCGACGTTCCTCGTGCTCAGCGCCGGGGTGTCCAACGCGTTCCTGTCGGCCGACCTGTTCAATCTGTTCGTCGGATTCGAGATCCTCCTCGCGGCCAGCTATGTGCTCATCACCCTCGGTGGCACGGAGGCCCGCATCAGGGCCGGCACGATCTACGTCATCGTCAGCCTCATCTCGTCGGCGATCTTCCTCATCGCGATCTCGTCCGTGTATGCCGCAACGGGAACCGTGAACTTCGCGGAGCTGGCAGGACGCGTCGACGACCTGCCCTCCGGCATTGCGCAGATGTTGCAACTGCTCCTGCTCACGACCTTCTGCATCAAGGCCGCGGTCTTCCCCCTGTCGGCGTGGCTCCCGGACTCGTACCCCACGGCCCCTGCGCCCGTGACCGCCGTGTTCGCCGGCCTCCTCACCAAGGTCGGCATCTATGCCATCGTGCGGATCCAGACCCTCGTCTTCCCCGGTGACGGGTTGCGCGGGCTGCTCCTGTGGGCGGCGATCCTGACAATGGTCATCGGCATCCTGGGTGCCGTCGCCCAGTCGGACATCAAACGAATCCTGTCCTTCACCCTCGTGAGCCACATCGGGTTCATGCTCTTCGGCGTCGCCTTCGCGACCCAGCTCGGCCTGTCCGGAGCGATCTTCTACATCGCCCACCACATCACCGTGCAGACCGTCCTGTTCCTCGTGGCAGGACTCATCGAGTACCGCAGCGGCACGACGAACCTCAACCGCCTTGGGGGTCTCGCCAGGACGGCGCCAGTCCTGTCCGTGGTCTTCTTCGTCCCCGCCATGAACCTCGCCGGCATCCCCCCGTTCTCGGGGTTCCTCGGCAAGGTGGCCCTCGGCCAGGCCGGCGTCGCGGCAGGCGACTGGTTGGCGCTGGTCACGGTGGCGATGTCGATCCTCACCAGCCTGCTCACGCTGTATGCCATTGCCAAGGTGTGGAACCGCGCCTTCTGGCAGCCGGCCGACCCCGACGCCGACCACGACGATGACGATGACTGGTCGCACGGACCACTGCACGGACACGACCAGGTCTCGACGGGGACGCAGGTCACGACGAAGTGGCAACAGGTCGCGACGAAGCAGCGGCTCCCCATGGCGATGGGCCTTCCGACCGTGCTGCTCGTGACGTTCAGCGTCGGCCTCACGGTGTTTGCCGGGCCGTTGTTCGGCATCACCGATCGCGCCGCCGCCGAGCTGCTGGAGCGCACGCCGTACATCCAGGCCGTCCTCGCGGGGCCGCAATGAGTGGCTCGCTGCCGATGATCATCGGCCTGACCATCGTGTGGATCCTGCTGTGGGGCGCCGTGACGCCGACGATCGTCGTCGGCGGGATCCTCGCGGCCGTGTTCGTCGTCGTCGTCTTCCCATTCCCGAAGGCGCCGTGGACCTGGGTCCTGCGTCCATGGCCGACCTTCGTTCTGGCTGCGCGCTTCTTCTGGGATCTGATCCGCGCCAGCGTCGAGGTGTCATGGTTCGCCATTCGTCCGAGCGGCCCACCCGCGAGCGCCGTCCTCCGCGTGGGCCTGCGCACTCGGTCGGAGCTCATCATGACCATCACGTCGGAGCTCGTCTGCCTCGTCCCGGGATCCCTGCTCGTCGAACTCGTCCCCGAAGACAGCGCCATCTATCTCCATGTCCTTGACGCCGAGACACCCGAGCGCATCGAGCAGTTCCGCCAGTCCGTCCTCGACCAGGAGGAACGTGTCGTGAAGGCCTTCGCCCCTCGCGAGGAACGTGACGCCGTGTGCGCTCAGGTGGGCTCATGATCGTCGTCGGCATCATCTGCGCTGCGCTGCTCGCGGTGGGTGGGGCGCTGTGCCTGTATCGCATGGTGCGCGGCCCGTCGATGCTCGATCGCACCGTCGCCACCGACGTGTTCGTCGCGTCAACCGTCGGTGCCGTCGGTGTGCACGCCGCGGTGGGCCGCTATTCGACCACGGTGTCGGTCCTGCTCGCCCTCTCACTCGTCGGCTTCCTCGGTTCGGTCAGCATCGCCCGGTTCGCCGCCCGCGACGGCGACGGCAGCCCTCACCTCGAGGAGAGTGACCAGCCATGATCGACATCCTCGCCGGAGCCTGCCTGATCCTCGGGTCCCTGCTCGCCCTCGTCGCCGGCATCGGCCTCGTCCGGTTCCCCGATGTGCTGACGCGACTGCACGCTGCCGCGAAGCCCCAGTCGCTCGGGGTCCTGCTCGTCCTGGTGGGACTGGCACTGCGCGTGGAGGACCGCAGCGCGCTGACGATCATCGGACTGGCCGCCGTCTTCCAGCTGGTCACGGCGCCGGTCTCGGCCCACATGCTCGGCCGTGCGGCGTTGCGCGCGGGGCACATCGACCGCACCCGGCTCACCCGCGACGACCTCGCCGACGACTGATTCCCTCTCCTCTCCTCTCCTCTCCTCCCCTCCCCGGCCGCGCGACTTTGTGCCCCATTGGGACACGTGAGGGCGGCCTACCGCCGGTCGTGTGTGTCCCAATGGGGCACAAAGTCGAGGGGCGCGTGGTCAGGTGTTCTGGGGGAATCCGAGGTTGAGACCACCGTGGCTGGGGTCGAGCCACCGTGAGGTCACGACCTTGCCGCGGGTGAAGAAGTGCACGCCCTCCATGCCGTGGGCATGGCTGTCTCCGAAGAGCGAGTTCTTCCATCCGCCGAATGAGTAGTACGCCATCGGCACCGGGATCGGGACGTTGATGCCCACCATCCCGACCTCGACCTCGTTCTGGAAGCGCCGAGCAGCACCACCGTCGTTGGTGAAGATCGCCGTCCCGTTGCCATAGGGGTTGGCATTGATGAGCTCCAGCCCCTCGTCGTAGGACTGCACCCGCACGACCGAGAGCACCGGCCCGAAGATCTCGTCGTCATAGACCGGCATGCCCGGCGCCACCTTGTCGAACAGCGTCGGGCGGAGGAAGAACCCGCCCTCCTCGGCATCGACATCGCCCTCGCGCCCGTCCACGACGAGTTCAGCCCCGGCCTCCACCCCCGCGTCGAGGTAGCCCGCCACCCGGTCACGGTGCGCCTGCGTCACGAGCGGCCCCATGTCGGCGCCTCGCGTCCCGTCCCCGGTGACCAGCTTGCCCACCCGGTCCTTGATCTTCTCGATGAGCTCGTCCGCGATGGGTTCGACGGCGAGCAGTGCCGAGATTGCCATGCATCGCTCGCCCGCCGAGCCGAACCCTGCGTTGACCGCCGCATCAGCGGCGAGGTCGAGGTCCGCGTCGGGGAGCACGAGCATGTGGTTCTTGGCCCCGCCGAGAGCCTGCACCCGCTTGCCGTGAGCCGTTCCGGTCTCATAGACATACCGGGCGATGGGTGTCGATCCCACGAACGAGACCGCCCGCACGTCCGGGTGCTCGAGCAGAGCGTCCACGGCCTCCTTGTCGCCGTGGACGACGTTCATCACCCCGTCGGGCAAGCCGGCCTCGCTCCACAGTCGCGCCACCGCGAGCGCAGCCGAGGGATCCTTCTCGCTGGGCTTGAGCACGACGGTGTTGCCGCAGGCGATGGCCACCGGCACGAACCACAGCGGCACCATCGCCGGGAAGTTGAACGGCGAGATGACCGCCACGACACCCAACGACTGACGGATCGAATACACGTCCACCTTGGTCGAGGCGTTCTCGGTGAACCCGCCCTTGAGCAGGTGCGGGATGCCGCAGGCGAACTCGACCACCTCGAGCCCGCGGGTCACCTCCCCGAGCGCATCGGCCAGGACCTTGCCGTGCTCGGCGGTGATGAGGGCAGCGATCTCCTCCTTGCGCTCGTTGAGGAGTTCACGGAACCGGAAGAGGACCTGGGTGCGAGCGGACAGGGACGACGTTCCCCACCCCGACCGCCACGCTTGCGAAGCGGTCGTGACAGCCTCGGCAACGGTCACGGCCGACGCAAGGTCGAGAGCACCCGTCTCGTCCCCCGTGGCGGGGTTGAACACCGGGCTCGTCCGTTCCACGGGACCGTCCCAGGCCCGGCCGCCGATGAGGTGGGTGATGCGCGTGGGAGTGCTCATGGTGATCCTTCGGGTTCGGCGGGGTGGGGGGACAATGTCTGCGCGGTCTCGGCAGGCTCAAGGTACGGGCGCTGGGACTCTTTGCGGACGGCATACGCCCGCTGAGCAGCGCGCGTCGAGTCGAGTTCACTGACCTGTGCCACCGGCACGTCCCACCAGCTCTCGCTGTCGGGTGCGCCGACGCTGGGGTCGGTCCCGACGTGGATGACGACCGGCCCACCGTCCGGGGGCCAGGCCTTCGCGGACACGATGGCTTCCTCGAGTTCGCCCCGCGAGGACGCCTCGATGACGTGTGCCCCGAGGCTGCGTGCGTTGGCGGCCAGGTCGACTGGCAGACGCTCGCCGTCCAGTCGGTGCGACTCCGGCCCGCGCCTCCGATACTCGGTCCCGAACCGCCCAGAGCCCACGCTCTCGGACAGCGAACCGATGGACTGGAATCCGTGGTTCTGCACGAGGACGACGATGACCTTGACCCGCTCCTGAACCGCCGTGACGAGCTCGGTCGGCATCATGAGGTAGCCGCCGTCACCCACCATCGCGAAGACGTCGCGGGTCGGGTCCGCCCAGCGCACCCCGATGGACGCGGGCACCTCGTAGCCCATGCAGGAGTAGCCGTACTCGATGTGATAGCCCTTGCGATCGCGCACGCGCCACAGCTTGTGCAGGTCGCCGGGCATCGACCCGGCTGCGCACACGACGACGTCACGTGGATCACTCAACTCGTTGACGGCACCGATGACGGTCGCCTGGGTGAGCACTCCGTCGCCCAACGCCTCGGTCACCGAGGCCGGCGGATCGTATGCCGTCCACACGGCCTTGTCCCATCGGCGCCACAGGGTGCCCTGGCGCTTCCGATAGGGGTCTGGCACGGACCACCCCGACAGGGCCGAGGTCAGGGCGAGGAGCGTCTCTCTGGCATCACCAACGACTGAGAGGCCCGCGAGCTTGACCGCGTCGGACGCCGCGACATTGAGGTTGACGAAGCGAACTCCCCTGTGGGCAAACGCTGTTCGGGAAGCAGTGGTGAAGTCGCTCCACCTCGTGCCCACCCCGATGACGACGTCTGCGTCGGCGGCCACCGCATTGGCGGCGGTCGTCCCGGTTGCACCGATGCCACCGAGCAGCTGCGGGTGGCCATGCAGCAACGATCCCTTGCCGGCCTGGGTCTCAGCGACGGGAATGCCTGTGGCCGAGGCGAATTCGGCCAGCGCCCGTTCTGCTCCCGAGTAGTGCACCCCACCGCCCGCGACGATGAGCGGCTTCTTCGCGGACCGGATGATCGACGCAGCAGCCTCCACCCGCGACGTCTCGGGAGGGGGCCGACGCACGTGCCACACCCGCTCCGCGAACAGTTCCGTCGGCCAGTCGAACGCTTCGGACTGCACGTCCTGCGGCAGCGAGATCGTCACCGCCCCCGTGTCCACCGGGTCCGTGAGCACGCGCATCGCCGACAGCAGCGCCGAGGGCAACTGCTCGGGCCTGACCACCTCGTCATAGAAGCGCGACAACGGACGGAACGCGTCATTGACAATGAGGTCACCGGCATACGGGGTCTCGAGTTCCTGCAGCACCGGTGCGGCGACGCGCGACGCGAAGGGGCCGGAAGGCAAGAGCAGCACCGGAATCCGGTTGATCGTGGCCAGCGCGGCCCCAGTCAGCATGTTCGTCGAACCCGGCCCGACCGAGGCAGTGCAGGCCCATGTCTGGAGGCGGTCCTTCTGCTTCGCGAAGCCGACGGCCGTGTGCACCATCGCCTGCTCATTGCGAGCCATGACATAGGGCAGCACCGGCGCGGCGCCGCGCTCCGTGGCGCGCACCTCTTCCTCCAGCAGGGCCTGGCCCACGCCCGCGAGGTTGCCGTGCCCGAAGATGCCGAGGAACCCGGCGAAGAGGCGCTGCCGCTCGCCGTCACGCTCAGTCCACTGCTGCGACAGGAAACGCACGAGCGCCTGGGCCACCGTGAGCCGAACCGTCTCAGTCATCACGGCCCCCAGCTCTCCCGCACCCACGCGTGCGCCGGGTCGTCGCTGATGAGCCACGCGCGTTCTGCGCCGGGGCCAGCCATGACGTTGAGGTAGTAGAGATCCGTGTCAGGGGCTGCCATCGCGGGGCCGTGCCACCCGTGGGGGACGAGCACGACGTCGCCGGTGCGCACCTCGGTGAGGACGTCGATCGGTCGCTCGGCCGTGCCGTAGACCCGTTGGTAGCCCACTGGATCCGTGCCACGCGGATCGATCGAGTGCGTCTCGAAGTAGTAGATCTCCTCGAGCTCCGCCTCGACGCCCGGTAGGTGCTCGTCGTGCTTGTGTGGCGGCCAGGAGCTCCAGTTGCCGGCAGGCGTGATGACTTCGCAGACGAGGATCGAATCGGCGTCGAGGACGGGCGGCAGGCCGAAGCCGCGCACCTCGCGGCTCGCGTTCCCGGCACCACGGTGTTCAGGGGTCGCCTCGTCCGCGGCGATGCGTCGTGGCTCGCGGTCGGATGTGGCGCGGGCACCACAGAGTGCGACACGGGCTCCAGTTCCGCTGTCCTGCACCGTGATCGTGCGGTGGCGCGGCACGTATGCCGTGTCACTGGGTCCGTCGAACACGCTCACTCGTCCTTCGAGCGAGATCGCGTCACCGCCCGACACCTCGATCGTCACCGATCCCGCGAGAGGCACGACCACGACCTCCTCGGCTCGGGTCTCATGCGTCAGGGAACCGCCCGAAGGCAACTCGGCGACCCGCAGCGAGGTGTGGTGCCAACCGTCGACGGCGTCGGTGATCGCCACGGTGAACCCACCCGACGCTGCCTCACCCAGGCGGCGGACCCAGCGGGCGTTGTCTGCACCGGTCCCCACCGTGCGATTCCCCTTGCGCATCATGAGGCCCTCCGGTGGACGGCCAGCGCTGCGTCGACCTCAGCCGTCGTCGGCATCGCCGTCGAGCACTCAAGGCGGCCCGCGACGATGGCACCGGCGACGTTGGCGAACTCGATGGTGCGGCCCAGGTCCCACCCGGCGAGCAATCCGTGGACGAGGGCTCCACCGAAGCCGTCGCCCGCCCCCAGTCCGTTGACGACCTCGACAGGGAAGGGGGCGACCTCGACGCGCTCGTCCGGCGTCGCGGCGAGGACACCGCGCGGTCCCTGCTTGACGACGGCGAGCTCCACCCCGCGCTCAAGGAGTGCATCAGCGGCGCGATGTGGATCGCGCTCACCCACGGCCACCTCGCACTCCTCGGTGTTGCCCACCACGACCGTCACGTGCTCGAGGGCCTGGTCGATCTGCTGAGCGGCCTCCTCCGCCGAGTCCCAGAACATCGGCCTCCAGTCCAGATCGAGCACCGTGTTGCGCACCCGCCCACGTTCCCGCCAGGCAGCGAAATGCGTTGTCCGAGACGGCTCTTGGGACAGCCCTGTCACGGTGGACCAGTAGACACCGGCGGAGCGGATCGCCTCCAGCGGAAGGTCTTCCTCGGTGAGGAGCAGGTCGGGTGCCGCCGGGTAGCGATAGAAATACAGCGGGAAGTTGTCCGGAGGGAAGACCTCGCAGAACGTCACTGGAGTCGGCGGCCCGTCGCCGCGGATCTCGCTGATGCTCACCGGATCGATGCCGAGTCGCTCCGCTTCGCTTCGCACATAGCGCCCGAAGGGATCGCGCCCCACCTTCGTCACGAGGCTGACGCGGCGACCGTGGCGAGCAGCGGCTACGGCGACGTTGGTGGCGCTGCCGCCGAGGAACTTCTCGAACGTCCTGACCTCTTCGAGCCCCACGCCGTGCTGCAGCGGATAGATGTCGACGCCCGTGCGCCCGATCGCGACGAGATCAAATCCGCCGTATGCCGTCCCCTCACCCACCTCGGTCCGTTCACCCATCACCTTCAACTCCCATCCCCCGGTGCGTACCGAACTCACCCAATTGGACGGTTGGGGACGCGTCCCGAACCGAACCGCCGGGACGGTTGGGGAGGTTCCGGATGAATTCGATCGAGGCCCGGACGTCGGCAGCTGGGTCGGCGCCGGTCTCGGAAGGTGACCCGCCGAGAACGGTGTCCTGCTCGAGGACGTACCACCCGGCATACCCACTGCTTTCAAGGGATTCGACAAGGGCAGCGATGTCGATGTCCCCGGTTCCGAGGGGGACGTACATCCCGGCGGCGACTGCTTCGGTGTAGGTCCGCCGCCCCTCCTGGACCTCTCGGGCGAGGTTGGCACGCACGTCCTTGAGGTGGACGTGCTGGATGCGCTCGGGGTGGGTCCGGGCCAGTGCGACCGGATCCGTGCCGCCGATGAGGAGGTGCCCCGTGTCGAGGCACAGCGCCATCCGCGAGCCCGCGAGGACGCGCTCGGTCTCCTCTCCCGTCTCGACGACGGTCCCGACGTGGGGATGGAGCGTCGCGATGAGGCCGTGGGCCGACGCGGTATCGGCGATGCGATCGAGGTTGAGCAGCAGCGTGGACCACTGCGCATCGGTGAGGCCGGGGTGCTCGTCGTAGCCGTCTGCGCCCGTGGCCGCCGCGATGACGAGTACCGAGGCGCGCGCCGCCGCGAGCCCGGCGAGCGCTGCCTCGGCCTCGGCCAGGGGATCGAGTTCGGGGTCGTGGAGCACGAGGGGGACGAACTGCCCGACCGCTCGCAGACCAGCTGCGGACAGAACCTGAACCCTGTCGGTGGGCGTCTCCGGAAGGAAGCCCTCGGGGCCGAATTCCGTTGCGGTGAGCCCGATCTCACTCATCTGGCTCAGAACTGGGTCCATCCCGAGCTGGTAGCCCCAGTCAGGGACCTCGCACACGCCCCACGAGATGGGCGCCCCTGCGATGCGGTCGACGAGGGGTGCACGGACGTGGGGTGCCATTCCCGGGTTCCCGATCGCTCCCGTCATGACGCCCACTGTGTGCGCTCGGGCGCGTCCGGGATCTCGGTCATCGTGACCACGCGGCGCTCGGCCCGCGACACTTCGCAGGCCTCTGCGATGCGGAAGGCCTGCAGTGCGTCCCGCACCGTGCACGGGCTGGGGGTACGCCCGGCGGCAACGTCACAGAACGCGGCGAGCTCAGCGCCATAGGCAGCGCGGAAGCGCTGCATGAACGTCTCGTGCGGAGGGCCCGCCGGGAAGGTCACGCCCTCCTCGGCGGAGCGCACGGCCAGCGCGTCGTCGAGACCCACGGCGAGGCTGGCCGTCGACCCCACCACCTCCATGCGGACGTCGTGGCCACCGCCGCTGTAGCGCGTTGCGCTCGTCGTCACGATCGTGTCGTCGTCGAGGGTGAGCAGCGCCGCGCCGGTGGCGACGTCTCCGGCGGCCGCGAAGAAGTCGGCGCCCTTGTTGCCTCCGGTCGCCATGACCGTTTCGACCTCGCGCCCGGTGACGAACCGAACCGCGTCGAAGTCGTGGACCGAGCAGTCGCGGAAGATGCCGCCGCTCGTCGGGATGTAGGCCGCGTGCGGTGGCTCCTTGTCGTGGGTCTGCGCGCGCACGGCGTGGACGGTGCCGAGTTCGCCGGACGCCACCGCTGCCCTGGCCCGCCGGTAGCCGGCGTCGAAACGGCGTTGGAAGCCGACCTGGACGGGTGTGGTGCTCGCGTCCGCGAGCGCGGTCAGCGCGACCGTCTCGTCCAGGGTCGCGGCCACCGGCTTCTCACAGAACGTCGGTATGCCGGCCGCGAGCGCCTGTCGGAGCAGTTCGGCGTGCGCCGTGGTCGCCGTGGCGATGACGAGGGCGTCGATGTCGGAGGCGAGGAGGGTGTCGATGTCCGGTCCGACCGCCAGTCCGTGGGCCGCGGCCACCCGGTCGGCGAGGCCGGCGTCGAGATCTGCCACGACGACCTCGTCGACGGCGTCGAGCCCGGCCAGGGTGCTCGCGTGGAAGGCGCCGATGCGCCCCACTCCAGCCAGTCCGATCCTCATGTCGTGAACCCTTCCCGAGCGAGGTGTCCGGCGCAACAGCCTGCCCATGGCTGATCCGATCTGACGAGTAGCACGGCGGGTAGCATCCGGGTAGCATTGATCTATGAAGCTCAGCGTCAGTCTCAGTGAAGACGACCTCGCAGCCCTGGATCGCTACGTCGAACAGGCTGGCCTGGGGTCACGCTCCGCTGCGATCCAGGCGGCCATTCGGCAGTTGAGGGACCCCGAACTCGAGGGTGCCTATGCCAACGCCTGGGACGAATGGGCCGAGTCAGGCGCCGAGGAGGCGTGGGCGACCACGGCGTCAGACGGGCTGGCGAATGCTGCGCGGTGAGATTCGGTTGGTGGATCTCGACCCGTCGCGCGGAAGTGAGGCGGACAAACGTCGCCCCGCCGTCCTGGTGAGCAACGACCGGGCCAATGCGACCGCGGCGCGGCTCGGTCGGGGAGTCGTCACTGTCGTGCCCGTCACGAGCAACGTCGATCGCGTGTTCCCGTTCCAAGTCCTCCTGCCCGCTGACGAGACCCGACTCCAGGTGGACTCCAAGGCTCAGCCGGAGCAGGTTCGATCTGTGGCGGTCGAGCGGCTCGGGGCAGCGATCGGCCGGGTTCCGGCCCACCTCATGGCCGAACTCGACGACGCCCTCATCTTGCACCTGCAGCTCTGACTCCCGACGCCAAGGTGGTGAGAAGAACGACTCCCCGCCAGAAAGCGGGAGACGGCGGACAACCCGCGATGGTGGTGGGAACGTAGAGATGAGGTCCCATTCCCACGAGCCAGGGGGCCACGATGAGTGACAGCGACCTGGATGCCGACTTCACGGCATACGTCCGCGCCCGGCAGAGCACTCTGGTGCGGTTTGCCTACCTCCTCACGGGGGATGCGCAAGAGGCCGAGGACCTCGTCCAGAGCGCCCTGGCCAACGTCTATCGCCGGTGGTCGACGATCGACGGGTCACCCGACGCCTACGTCCGACGGACCATGGTCAACGAGCACCACAGCTGGTGGCGTCGCGCGTGGCGACACCGCGAGGTGACCGGAAGCGATCTCGTCGAGTACCAGCAGCCAGCGGCACGTCCGGACGACTACGGAGAGCAGGACCTGCGGGCCCAGATCCGCAAACTGCCCACCCAACAGCGCGCGTCGATCGTGCTGCGCTACTACGAGGACCGCTCCGAGGCGGAGACGGCCGAGATCCTCGGCTGCAGCATCGGCACGGTCAAGAGCCACACCAGCCGGGCGCTGGCCGCCCTGCGCATCACGATGAAGGAGGTCGCGTCATCATGACTCCCCACGAGAGCGAACTGCGCTCCGTCCTGACCCGCGATGCCGAGAGCATCGATGCCACCGGCGACTTCGCCGAAGCAGCCATGACTCTTGAGCGTCAGCGCAGGCGCCGACGCCGCACCCTGGCGGGCACGGCCGTCGCCACCGCAACTGCCCTCGCCGTGGGGATCCCCCTCGCCCTGTCGGAACGGGGTCCCGGAGGGGCCATCCCGGCAGGCACCTCATCTCCGACGCCGACGTCGTCGTCCCCCACTGCAAGCCCGGAACCCACGCCGTCGGTGGGGCAGGCCACGGCATCGCGTGAGGCGTATGCCGTGGGGAACGTCCTGCACATCGGCGACCGGGTCGTCCGGCTCCCGAGGGGAACGATCGTCGAGCAGTTCGCCGTCCTCGAGGGCGGAGGCGTTGTCGTCGCCTCCCACGTCGGCGAGAACCCATGGGTGAGTGCGATCCTCGACGCGACCGGCCGTCAACTCACGAAACTGCCGGACGGCGTCGACGACTGGCGTGTCTCGCGGGACGGCACGAAGGTGTTCTATGCGGACAACGGCAGGACCTTCGTCGTGGACGCGCGCGGAAAGGCCCTGAACTCACTGGAGACCGACAAGTCTGGCGTTGCCCTCATCGGCGACCGCCTCTACTTCGGCGGTCCCTCGGGTGAGGGCGAGACAGGACTCGTGTGGAACCACGTCACCGGGGTGACCCAGGCTGCCCCGGGTCACATCGCCGCCGTCTCGGACGACGAGCGCTTGGCCGCGCTCTACTGGATGCCGCCCTCCGACGACCCGACGTCAGGCTGCTGGGCCGTCGTTGACCTCAAGAAGGCCGGGACGCCCAAACTCCACGGCGACCACTGTGGCACCGCCAGCAAGCCCAACAGGTTCCAACCGCTGACCTTCAGCCCTGACGGCACGCAACTCCTCGGCTCCAACAACATCGATGGCGGACACTGGTTCGCGTCCTCCTTGGTCACCGTGACCGACGGCAGTGTCATCTTCGGCCACGACGGCACCGACGAGAGCAAGATCGTGTCGGGCTGGGGAATGCGCTGGAGCGATGACGGCGCCACGGTTCTCTTCTCCCGGAACACGTCCTCACCGCTGAGCCCGGTCACGGGCAACGACCTCGTGCGCTGCACCGTCGCCCTCTCGTGCACCGAGGTGGCGCCGAACAAGTCCATGACGAACCGGCTCTTCCCGCACTACATCCTGCCGAGGTAGGCGGAAACCGACTTCGTGCCCCGTTGGGACACGTTCCCTCGGCCGAAGGCCTCCGTGAACGTGTCCCAACGGGGCACAAAGTCGAGGGTGTGTGGGAGTCAGTCGAGGACGTGGCGGAGGTAGCGGCGAGGATCATCCAGGAACCGGCGATGGTGGTCGACCACGGCAAGGTCCTCCCACGCCACCGGCTCGATCCCCTCGTCCGACAGTTGCAGGATCCGGGCACCTGGCACCGCAGCCAGGATCGGTGAGTGGGTCGCGAGCAGCACCTGCGCACCGGGCCGGGCAGCCATCGCCGCAAGCTCCGCCACGAGGTGCAGTTGCGCTTGGAACGACAACCCCGCCTCCGGCTCGTCCCAGACGAAGAGGCCGTCACCGTCGAAGCGCTTCGTCGACAACAGCGACACGAAGGACTCTCCATGCGAACGCGCGTGGAAGTCGGGGTCCATCGAGCGGGGTGATTCCGACCGTGAGGTGTCGAGCCAGGCCATGAGCCCGTGCATGGTCTCGGCCCGGACGAAGTAGCCCCACTTCGACGCACCCGGCCCCCGACTCAGCCGCAGCCACTCCCACAACCCCGACTCGGTCTCGTGGGTGCGGTGCCGAGCACCGGTCGACCCACCTTCGGCACCGAGTCCGAACGCCATGGCAATCGCCTCGACGAGGGTCGACTTCCCCGTCCCGTTGTCGCCGACGAGGATCGTGCACGAGCCAAGATCAAGACCGTCGGCCAGCACCTGCGCGACGGCCGGGATCGACACGGGCCAGACGTCGGGAGGCGGCACCACGGCATACGGGCTCTGATCGATGCGACGCACGGGAAGCGGCTCCAGCCACCCCTCCTGCTGCCCCGAGTCCACGATTCCCAAACTACTGCCCGCACCGGAGGCGCCACCCGGACGAAGGCGAACTCACACCGATCGTGTCAGAAGCACTCAGCGAACCCTCGTACCCTTGAGCGTGTGAGCAAGAGCCCCACCGACACCACCACCGAGACGGCCGGCGCCACGGGCGCCCCCGAGATCGACCTGTCCGAGCAGCAACGCATTCGCCGCGAGAAGCGCACGCGACTGCTCGAGTCGGGGAGGGCGGCATACCCCGTGTCGGTCGACCGGACCCACAGCCTCGCTCAGGTGCGCGCGAACTGGGCCCACCTCGAGACCGGCGAGGAGACGCAGGACGTCGTCTCGGTCGCGGGTCGCGTCGTCTTCATCCGCAACACGGGCAAGCTCGCCTTCGCCACCCTCCAGGAGGGCGTCGGCACGCGCCTCCAGGTCATGCTCAGCCTCGCCGAGGTGGGCGAGGAGAGCCTCGCTGCCTGGAAGTCCGACGTCGACCTCGGCGACCACGTGTCCGTCACGGGTCGCGTCATCAGCAGCCGCCGCGGCGAGCTCTCCGTCATGGCGACGAGCTGGACCATGGCGTCCAAGGCGCTGCGCCCCATGCCGGTGCTGCACAAGGAACTCTCCGAGGAGTCCCGCGTGCGCCAGCGCTACGCCGACCTCATCGTGCGCCAGGAGGCGCGCGACATGGTCCGCACCAAGGCGCACATCCTCAGCGCCATGCGCCGCGAGCTCGAGAACCAGGGCTACCTCGAGGTCGAGACGCCGATCCTCCAGCTCATCCACGGCGGTGCTGCGGCGCGCCCGTTCACGACCCACCTCAACGCGTTCGACCAGGAGATGACGCTCCGGATCGCGCTCGAGCTCAACCTCAAGAAGGCCATCGTCGGTGGCATCGACCGCGTCTACGAGATGGGACGCATCTTCCGCAACGAGGGTGTCGACGCGACCCACTCCCCCGAGTTCACGATGCTCGAGGCCTACCAGTCGTGGGGCGACCAGACGACGATCGCGGCCCTCATGCGCGACCTCTATCTCGCTGCGGCGGACGCGCACGGCAGCCGCCAGATCCAGACCGAGCGCGGCACGATCGACCTCGACGGCGAGTGGCGGTGGCTGCCCGTCTACCAGGGCGTGAGCGAGGTGGTCGGCGAGACCGTCACCGTCGACACCGACCTCGAGACCCTGCGCGGCCTGGCCGCGAAGCACGACGTGGCCGTCGACCCGGCCTGGGACAAGGACAAGGTCTTCCTCGAACTCGTCGGCGAACTCGTCGAGCCGAACCTCCTCCAGCCGACGTTCCTCTGCGACTACCCCGCGATCGCCCAGCCGCTGGCGCGACCCCACCGCAGCGAGCCCGGACTCATCGAGGCCTGGGACCTCATCATCGACGGTGTCGAGCGGGGCACTGGGTTCTCCGAGCTCATCGACCCCGAGATCCAGCGCGAGGTCCTCACCGACCAGTCGCTCCGCGCGGCTGGGGGTGACCCCGAAGCGATGCAGCTCGACGAGGACTTCCTGCGGGCCCTCGAATACGGCGCGCCGCCCATGGGTGGCCTCGGACTGGGTGTCGACCGGCTCGTCATGCTGTTCACCGGCGCCAATATTCGCGAAACGATTCTCTTCCCCCACCTCAAGCCGGAGGCATGACCATGTGGGACTCCATCTGGCCCTATCTCGCAGCCATCCTGCCCACGATCATCGTGGCCCTGCTCTTCTATTATCTGATGAAGAGCATCCTCGAGGGTGACCGCCGCGAACGGCTCGCCCAAAGTCAGTGGGAATCCGAGCAGTCCAAAACCCCGAAAAACAATTCGGGGCGATAGTCTTTCGTGCATCAATTGCTGATGCGCGAAAGGGAAATCCATGGCACAGCGTGTTCAGGTGCTGCTCGTTGACGACATCGACAACAGTGACGCCGACGAGACAGTGACGTTCGCCCTCGACGGCGTGACGTATGAAATCGACCTCAACGAGGGCAACGCGAGCAAGCTCCGTGACGCCTTCGCCCCCTGGGTGGGTCACGCCCGCCGCTCGGGTGGTCGCAAGATGTCCGGCAGGGGCGGCTCTGCCGCGGCACGTCGCAAGGACGTCTCAGCCGTCCGTGAGTGGGCGCGCAAGAACGGTCATGACGTCAGCGAGCGCGGTCGCATCCCGGCCGCGGTCCAGGATGCCTACGACAAGGCCAACAACTGATCGTCACCCACAGCGCAGAGGCGACGGCACCCGATCCGGGTGTCGTCGCCTCTGTCATGTCGCGACACCATGGATATCTCGAATTCGTCGGGGGCCGGACCCTCTCCCTGCCGCTCAGCAGCGCATTTTCGTTTTCAACGAAATGGCGTGAAGAAATCACGGCCCAGAACTCCAGACTGTATGCCGTTCCCGCACCTCCTCAGGTCGCTGCGGCTTTCGTCCTCCAGCACCTGCTGAGCATTCCCGCGCAGATTGCCGCGTTGGCCGCGGCCACGGGGCCCTGGGAAGTTGATCTCGGCACTATCGATTCACCCTTGATCTCCTGCGACCTCGCCGACGGCATGTACCCGGAACGGCTGGGGTTTCTTTCCGTGAAGTCGGCATCAGCGGACCGGGACACGCGAATTGCAGGCGCGCGGACGGCATACAGGATTCTTGGCAATGCCATCGCGGACGCCTATGAGCCGGGCGTCAAGATGTCGAGCCGACAGCGGTTCGGGATGGTCGACGACCTCTGGGCGATGGCGGAGCGTGATGCCCGCGCCGCGACGGGGGACGGGTGGGGCGCGGTGGTCGAGCGCCAGTCGTGCTGCTTCATCTATGCCCTGCCCGGGTGCCAGGAGTGTGCTGGCTGCCCTCGCCTCGCGATGACCGACTGAGTCGATCGCTCCACGTCCTGCGGCACTGATATCTGGCCGATACCTCCCTGCCACACGCTGATATCGGCCGAATCGCGGCCATTTCGCGCGAGACCTGGAGGCACGAACATGCATCTCACTCGGCGCGCCTGCGCCCTGATCAGTTCCGCAGTCATCACGGTGCCGCTCGCTCTCGGCACCACCACCGCTGCCCAGGCGTCGGGCAGCTCGAAAGCCGACGTCGGCGACTCCGCACAGGTCGTCATCGAATGGCAGCGCATCCTCAACACCACGGTCTACCCGGCGATGCCGATCCCGAATGGTGTCCCGCTGCTCGGCTACACGTCCATGGCCATGCTCGACGCCGTGGACCGCTCCCTCAAGGCCGGCGACAGCTCCGAGACGGCCGCCGTGGCGACCGCCGCGCACGACGTCCTGGTCCACTACTTCCCCGCGCAGAAGGGCACGCTCGACGCACGCCTGGCCACGAGCCTCGCGTCGGTCGGCGACGCGGACGAGAAGGCCCGGGGGTCCTTCCTGGGAGCGGCATCGGCCAGCCTGATGCTGGCCAGCAGGGTCGGTGACGGCTTCGGGGACACGAGCATCCACTACACACTCCCGCCGGGAATCGGGGTCTGGCAGCCAATCCCACCCACGACGGACATGCTCGCGGCGTGGCTCGGTTCGGTGGACCCGCTCGTGCTGCGACGGCCGATCCGTGTCAACGGGCCCGACAAGCTCACGAGCCGTGGCTACGCCAAGGACTTCGCGGAGGTGAAGCGGCTCGGAGGCAACGCGGCCACGGGCAGTGAACGCACGCAGGAACAGACCGACATCGCGGTCTTCTTCAACGGGAACGCGGCGACGATGATCCCGGATGCGCTGGGCCGCAACCTCGAGGCGAGCGGCGCGCTCACCATTCGTGGCACGGCCCTGGTGTTCGCGCGCATCCACGCGGCGATGGCCGACTCGATCATCCAGAGCTGGCGGCTCAAGCGTGACCTCGGCTTCTGGCGACCGTTCGAGGCGATCCAGTCAGGCGACCTCGACGGCAACCCGGCCACCACGGGGCAAGCCAACTGGGAGCCGCTGATCGGAAAGCCGCCGTACTCCGACTACGTCAGCGGGCACGCCTCTCTGACCGGCCCGGCAGCCGAGGTCGTCCGCCGCACCCTCGGGGACAAGGTCACTCTCGAGATGATCTCCGGAACGACGCCGGTGCATCGGACCTACACCAGTCTCAAGGCTCTTGAGTTCGACGCCTTCCACGCTCGGATCTGGGGCGGTCTGCACTTCCGGGACGCCATGGACGACGGCTACCGGATCGGCCACCTCACGGCACGGCACGTGATGGCCGACCTGCGCTGACCCGTCACGGGAGCCCGACCGCGGCCCTTCGCGACCTGAGTAGCAGACCTCATGGTCGCGGAGGGCTTCGCGCGGGATGGTGGAGGCATGGCCATCATCGTGAGAACGCTCGGGATCTCGGTGGCTGCCGTGCTCGGCCACCTCGCGCTGGTCTTTGCAGGCGGCGGCTTCCGTCAGGGTGACGCCAACATCGGTGCCGGACTCATCGTGTTCGCGGTGCTCGTCGTGGGGTCCTTTGCCTGGGCTCTCGTCGATGGGCTGCGTGAGTGAACCGACCTCGGGGCGCTGGCGATCCGGTGGGCCGCGGTCGCCGTGGCGGCGCCCGCGGTCATCACCCTCGCCATCTGGGCCGTGAGCCAGACCGCCCCCGACTGGGGGCTGCGGCCCGAGATGTTCATCCTCTGGGCCATGACCGCTGCAATGTCGTTCGTGCCGGCCGTCATGGGTGCCGCCATCGGGTATGCCGTCCGGTCACCACAGCGCGTCGCGAACTGAAGGAGCCTCGTCGGCAAGGTGAGGCAACCCAGGGGCGGGGTCCATCCGTCATGGTGGGTGCAACGGAAACCACCACGGAAGGTCGTCATGCGCTCCAGTTCTCGTGACGAGGCGTTCACGCTGTTCGCCACGCAGGCCCGCCCGGGCCTGCTGCGATCGGCGCGCCTCCTCACCACCGGTGACGAGGCGCGGGCGGAGGACCTCGTCCAGCACGTGCTCGTTCGGCTGTATGTGCGCTGGCCGAATGTCACGCGGGCCGACGATCCCGTGCGCTACGCCCACCGCTCCCTCGTCAATGCGTTCATCGACGACAGCCGCAAGGTGCATCGGCGCCGCGAGTGGTCGTCGGAGGACCCGGCCCGCTCCGAGGTGGCAGTCGAGGGCGACAGCACGGTCGACCCGTTGCTTCGCCAGCAAGTGCTCAGGGCATTGGCCGACCTGCCCCCGGGGCAACGTGCGGTCGTCGTCCTGAGGCACTGGCTCGACTGGTCGGTCGAACAGACCGCCCAGGCGCTCGACATCTCGACCGGGTCGGTGAAGTCGCAGAACCACAAGGCGCTCGCCTCGCTGCGCACGTCGCTCCCCCAACTGTCACCTGTGTTCGCCACTGAAAGGGCCTCGTCATGAACCAACTCCACGACCTCCTCGACACGGCCAGTCGACCCGCCGCGCCCGACGGCCGAGACACCGGCCACGACGTCACCTCCGACATTCGCCTCGGACGGCGCGTACTGCGGCGCCGTCGCCTCGCCGCTGCAGGGGGCGGTGTGGCGGCGGCGGGTCTGGTGGCCGGTGCCCTCGTGGGTGGTGCGGCGCTCTCCGGCGGTCCCGGCCCAACAGGCGGACCCGCCCTTCCCGGTGGAGGGACCTCTGCCTCGGTGCAGACGAACAGTGCTCCAGTCACCTTGACCGACACCCCCGCGCAAGCAGGCGCCTTCCACTTCTCCAAGACGCCGACCGGATGGGTGGCGGGGGCGAGTGGTCCGTACGCGGGCCTCCTTGTCCCCGTCAGTGGCGGCGTCAGCGACGACGAAACCGACTTCGCCGGCAAGATCACCGCAATGGTGCAGAACCGCTCCACTGCGGGCGGAGCCGCGGCCGTCCACGGATCGGGGTTGACGTTCGAACGATCGATCACGCTCGATGGCATGGAGAAGACCCTCGTCGTCCAGATCCCGGACTCCGTTCGGCTCTCACCCGACGATGTCGGCAGCTTCGTCGCGGCGATCACCGTCAGTCCCGCCGTCCAGTCGGCCGCGGGCTGAGCCTGACGAGCCTGTTTCAGAGCAGGTCTTCGAGCAGGTCGCCGTGGGTCTCGAGGCGTTCGAGCATGTCGTCGAACATGACCTGCTCGAACTTCTCCCCTGCGGCGCCCTGCTCGACCTCGTCCCACGTGCGCGGGGCGGCGACGCAGGGCAGTTCCTTGCCACGCAGTGAATAGGGGCTGATCGTCGTTTTCGCCGCGACGTTCTGGCTCCAGTCGAGGAAGATCTTGCCCGGCCGCAGGGACTTGGTCATCTTCCACAGGACGAGGTCGGGGTGCTTCTTCGTCATCTCCTGCGCGAGCTGCTGGGCGAGGTCGCGGACCTGGTCGCTGGTGAGGTCGCCCCCGAGGCTCGCATAGAGCTGCATGCCTTTGGATCCGCTCGTCACCGGATAGAGCTCGAGTCCGAGCGCATCGAGGCGCTCGCGCAGGCGGAGGGCGACCTGGGCGCACTCCTTGAGACCCGCGGGGCTTCCGGGGTCAAGGTCGATGACGAGTCGGTTGGGGTTCGTGCGCTCACCCTCGTCGGTGACCTGCCACTGCGGCACGTGAACCTCGAGCGAGTTGAGGTTGATGAGATAGACGAGGTGCGACAGCTCCTCGACGAGCGGATACGTGACGTCGTCGACCTTGACCCTCGGAAGCCACGTCGGCGCGCCGCTCGGCAGGTTCTTCTCGAAGAAGCTCTGATCGGCGACACCGTGCGGCCAGCGCACGCGAGTCACCGGACGAGCAGCAATGTGCCGCAACAGGATCGGCCCCGCCGTCACGAAGTAGTTGAGCACCTCACCCTTGGTCGTCTCCGTGGCGGGGAACATGACCTTGCTGAGGCTCGACAACTTCATCGTGCGTCCGCCGACGTCGACCCGGGTGATCTCGGGGACGAACTTCTCAGGCATCGGTCACCTCGTGCAGGTCGGCAGGAGTCAGGTCGGTGCGAATGCCAATGTATGCCGGTTGCCGCAGTTTCCCGGTCGACCCACGTCCCAGCGACTGCACCTCCACGACGACGGACGGCTCAACCCAGGTCGCTCCCACGGCGTCCTCCTTGGGGACGGGGTTGGAGAACGGGGAACCGTTGCGAGACAGGGGTTCCAGGAGCTTTCCGACCCGGGCACCCGCGGTGCCGGCGAGTCCGGCACCGACGCGGCCGGCATACTCCCATCCCCCGGCACCATCGGGAGTGCCGACGAGAACGGCACCCATGCGGTTCGTCGTTCCGGTCTCGGGACGCCAACCGCCGATGACGACCGAGAGGGTGGCGCGGTGCGGGGACTTGCGCCAGTCCGGGGAACGGCGCCCGGGTGCGTAGGGCGAGGCCCGCCGCTTGCTCACGATGCCCTCCAGACCCTGGTCGCGCGTGGCTTCGAAGAGCTCTTCGCCGTCTTCGTAGACCGGCGGGACCTGCCAGGCCGAACTGCGGAGGTCGAGCCGTTCGAGGAGTTCGCGTCGCGCGGACCACGGCTGCTTGGTCAGGTCCTGGCCGAAGAGGCGCAACAGGTCGAACGCCATGAAGGTCACCGGGCGGGTCGTCGCCAGCTGGGCGGCCTTGCGTGGGGACGAGACGTGCATGCGTTCGGCGAGCGCGGCGAAGGAAGGTATGCCCTTGTCGAGGGCGACGACCTCGCCGTCAAGGAGGAGGTCGTCGAAGGTGCCTGCGAGGCCCGCGAGCTCGGGGAAGCTCACCGACACGTCACGGCCGGTGCGGCTGGAGAGGACGAGGCGGCCGTCGCGGACATCGGCAAGGACGCGCATGCCGTCCCACTTCACCTCGTGCACCCAGTCGGCGCCGCGGGGGATGCCGTCGGCGACGGAGGCGAGCATCGGCTGGAGCGGCATGAGCCCCATCCTGTCGCACCCAGACCCCACCAACCCACCTTCGACTTTGTGCCCCAATGGGACAGGGAGGGAGGCCTTCGGCCGTTGAGCCCTGTCCCATTGGGGCACAAAGTCGCACGCTCACGTTCAGCCCGTTGTGCTGGGGGCGGGTGCGTTCGCCGGCTCGAGCCCGCACTGCTTGAGCTCCTGGTCGACCTTGAGGGTGAGCCGTTCCTTGCCGGCCGCGTGCGCGTCGGCGACCGTGCCCTCATAGATCGTGTTGTCCCGGGACTCGCGCTGCAGGTCGGAGGCCTCAGCGCAGATGTGGAAAACCTCGCCCTGCTTGGTCCAGTAGACGTGGTCCTCACCCACCGCGTCGATGACCGAGTTCTGCTCCTGGGTGTACTGCTCCACCGACGGTGGGTTGAAGTCCGCACCGAGGAACGTCGCCACCAGTGCCAGGACGATGCCGATCCCGCCGGCGAGCGCCTTTTGCCCCTTGCTCAGGTCCTTGTCGAGGAGGATGACGACGATGAGCGGGAGGAACGCGAGCAGGGTCATGAGCGCGCCCAACTGGTTCTGCACGAAGAACTTCACGGTCTCGCTCTTGCGCGCCGGGTCGAGACGGTTGGCCTTCTTCCACAGCATCGAGCCACCGATGGCGAGCGCCGCGATGATGACCAGTCCGACGATCAGGATCACCATGACAGCAGTGGTGACCGGGCGGCCGGACAGGAGAACCCCGAAGATCAGGTAGAGCTCGGCGGCGATCGCCAGCAGCCACAGCACGAAGGCGATGACGCGCAACTTCGTCGCCTGCGCGTTCGCACCCTCGGTCGGCGCCCACTCGGACCCCCGCTCCGGCTTGTCCTCGCTCTCTACGCGGACAACCTTCTTGTCGGTCATGAACTGCTCCCTCTGTGCCGTGGTCCTTGTGCCCGGTCGCGACCCTAGGGCACTCACCCGTCCGAGGCCGTCGCAGAGCCCGCCCTCCACGGACGGTGAGCCGCCCACGGTCGGGCGCGACCGGCATACAGTGGTTCCATGCGTGCGATCTGGAAGGGCGCGGTCTCGTTCGGACTCGTCAACGTTCCGGTGCGGCTCTACTCCGCCACCGAGAACCATGACGTGCAGTTCCGGCAGGTGCACCGCGAGGACGGCGGTCGGATCAAGTACAAGCGGACCTGTTCGATCGACGGCGAGGAGGTCGCCTACGACGACATCGCCAAGGGCTACGAGACCGAGGACGGCGACATGGTCGTCCTCACCGACGAGGACTTCAAGGATCTGCCGAGCAAGTCCTCCAAGGAGATCAACGTCGAGAAGTTCGTGCCGTCGGAGCAGATCGACCCGATGCTCCTCGACAAGAGCTACTACCTCGAGCCGGACAAGACGGCGACCAAGCCCTACATCCTGTTGCGCGAGGCGCTCGAGTCCGAGGGCCGGATGGCCGTCGTCACCGTCTCGATCCGCACCCGCATGACGATGGCGGTGCTGCGCGTGCGCGACGGGGTCATCGTCATGCAGACCATGCTCTGGCCCGACGAGATCCGCAAGGCTGACTTCGCCAGTGTCGACGAGGCCGCCGAGGCCACTGACAAGGAGATGGCCATGGCCAAGCTCCTCATCGAGCAGTTGGCCGGCGACTTCGAGGCCGAGGACTACGAGGACGACTACGCCATCGCGCTCCAGGCCCTGGTCAAGGCCAAGGTCGAGGGTGGCGAGGTGCAGGCGCCGGCTGCCGAGGCCGAGGAGTCGGGCGAGGTCGTCGACCTGCTCGCTGCTCTGGCGAAGTCGGTCGAGAAGGCCAAGGCGTCGCGTGGCGAGGCTCCGTCCAAGCCTGCTTCCAAGGCGCCCAAGGCTGCGGCGGCTGACGAGAAGCCCGCGAAGAAGGCTGCGGCCAAGAAGACCGCCACCAAGAAGGCGAGCAAGAAGGCTTCCTGAGCGCCAAGTCGAGCGCGGTTCCAGGCGTTCGGTGGGGGCTTGGTTCGCGCTGCCACGGCTGCTCAGCACGGCACGACAAAAGACGCCTCTGTATGCCGTCCACACGGCACACAGAGGCGTCTTCGTCACCCAGCGGGGCCCAAGACTCAGGCGTTCTCCTTGCGGAAGGTCGACGTCCCCCACCACAGCGAAATGGCGAACAGCACTGCCGCCCAGGCCGTGCCATAGATCATCGGGTCGCGAGCGAACTCGCCCGAAAAGCCCGTGCGCACCGCGTCCGTGACCCAGCGGAACGGCATCCAGTCCGACACCGACTGGAGCCACTTCGGGCCCATCGTCATCGGGAGGAGGATCCCGGAGAGCAGGAGCACCGGCATCATCACCATGTTGATGACCGGGGCCATGACGTCCTCGGACTTGGTCGTCAGTGCCAGCGCGTTGGAGGCCGCGGCGCACGCACCACCGACGAGCATCGTGAGGAGCACGCCGAAGACGATGCCACGCGCAGACCCGGTCATGCCCAACGCGTAGCCGAGCCCGACGAGGATCAGCGCCTGGACAAAGAGCTGGATGAGGTCGCGGATGAGACGCCCGACGAGCAGGGCCGTACGGCTGGCCGGGGTGACCCGCTCGGCCTCGATGACTCCCTCACGCCACTCACCGATGAGGCTGAAGCCGGCGAAGAACGCACCGAAGATGCCGAGCTGGACGAGCATGCCCGGGACGAAGAACGTGTATTCGTTGTCGACGCCGAGCTGCTGGACGATCGGCTTGAGGAGCGGGCCGAAGAGGAAGAGATACATGATCGGCTGGAGCATGCCGATGATGACCCAGGCCGGGTTGCGCAGGTTCATCCGCAGCTGACGGCGGAAGACGATGTAGCACTCGCGAATGAAGGTCATCACTTCTCCTGTCCGACACCGGCGAGGGCCGGCTGCTCGGTGTGATCGGCGGACTCATCGGACGCTTGGTCGTCCTTGGTCGTCTCCTGCGCGTCCCGGAGCGACCGACCGGTGAGGGTGAGGAAGACGTCGTCCAGGGTCGGGCGGTGCACCTCGATCGACTCGAGGGTGATGCCGGCCGTGCCGAGGTCGGCGAGCAGGCCCGGGACGGCGCGGCCCGCGCGGGCCACCCGCGCCCGCACGTGGTTTCCCTCGATCTCGACCGGGTCGCCTCCGGAACGAGCGGCCTCCGCGATGGAGCCGAGTCGCGTCGCCGCACTCTGCACATCGGCCGCGCTGCTGAGCTCAAGGTCGACGAGGTCACCCGAGACGTTGGCCTTGAGGTTCTCCGAGGTGTCCGAGGCGACGATGCGACCGTGGTCGATGATGATGATCCGGTCGCTGAGGTGGTCCGCCTCGTCGAGGTAGTGCGTCGTCAGGAAGACCGTCGCCCCACGCTTGCGGCGGAGGTCGGCGATGTGCTCCCAGAGGTTGGCGCGGGCCTGCGGGTCGAGGCCCGTCGTCGGCTCGTCGAGGAAGACCAGCGTCGGGTCGTGGATGAGCCCCATGACGATGTCGAGGCGCCGACGCTGACCGCCGGACATGTTCTTGGGCATGCGGGTCCACAGGCCGTCGAGGTCGAGCTGCTCGAAGAGCTCCTGACCGCGAGCCTTGGCCGCCGACTCCTTCATCCCGTAGAGCATCCCGTGGTCGACGACCTCGTCACCGGCACGTGCGGCGCTGAAGGCACCGCCGGCCTGCGAGACATAGCCGATCGACCGACGAACCTGCTCGGACTCGCGGACGACGTCGTAGCCGGCGACGGTCGCAGTGCCCTCGGTGGGGCGAAGCAGGGTCGTGAGCATCCGCAGCGTCGTGGTCTTGCCGGCGCCATTCGGGCCCAGGAAGCCGACGACCTCCCCCTCGGCGACATCGAGGTCGACGCCGTCGACGGCGCGGACCACGGTCTTCTTCTTGCCTTCCCTGGACTGGAAGGTCTGCACGAGTCCTCGTGCGTGGATCATGACGATCTCCCTCATTGGTGTTCAAACTTGAATAGACGCCAGTGTTCAATATTGAACAACCGGTGTCAAACCCCAGGCGTTCGACCTGCGAGCACGATGAATCAACCTCGATCGAGGCTAGGCGGAGCCACTGACAATGTCGCTCGGATTTCCCCTGCGGATGGACGGCGGCTCGGGCAGCCCCGGCACGTCCGTCGAGAGATGAACGCCCCGTCGCCCTCCACAGTTCCGCCCGGTTCAGTTCCGCCCGGAGATCAACCGGAGGTAGCGCTCCCGATCACTCGCCATCTGCCACCCCGGGTCGCCCGACGGTGGCGCCCACGACGACTCGTCGCCCTGCAGCGCGAGTTCCCCACGGTCGAGGCGACCGATCAGGTTGACGACCCACTCGCGGTCGGTCTGGATGAGACCCATCCAGAGGTCTGCCAAGGAACGCACGTGCGGAGGGAACGCCGACATGTCGCCCTTCCGCGACATCTGCTCGCGCGCGGTGGCATCGATGCGTGCCAGTCTCGTCTGCAAGGTCGCGCGCACCACCTCTCGGTCATTGAGGGGCATCAGCGCGATCGCGGTGTGAAAAGGCAACGGGGACAACGGATCCACCTGCTCGATCGCCGACACCCACATGCGCGAGAACTCCTCACGCCCCGCCTTCGTACTCGTGTAGACCGCCACCTCACGAGTGCCGTCGACAAGGTCGTGCCGGTCGAGCAATCCCTGCTTGGCCAGCGTCGTGAGTCCTGAGTAGATCGATCCCGGGTTCACGTGCGCCCACTCGTCGACCTCCCACGAGAGCAACTCGCGGCGCAACTGATAGCCGTTCACCGGCTCGAAGAGCATCACGGTGCCGAGCAGCAGCAGACGGGTCTCGGTGGCTGCCATGAGATGAAGTCTAGGTGTGGCCGATGATGGGCCCATGCCCGAAGGCCACACTCTCTATGCGCTTGCCCGCGATCTCGACGACGCCTTCCGTGGCACCTCGCCGGCCGTGACGAGCCCGCAGGGGAAGTTCGCGGGAGGGGCTGCGCTGATCTGCGGGCATGAGGTCCTCGGTGCGACGTCGTGGGGCAAGCACCTCTTCGTCGAGTTCAGCGGGGACCGCTGGTTGTGGGTGCACCTCGGTCTCATCGGCACCTTCCGAATCGACAATCTCGCGTATGCCGGTGACGCACCTGTCGTCGGTCAGGTCCGGTGCCGCTTCGCGACCGATTCCCACGTCGCCGACCTGCGGGGGCCCATGGTGTGCGATGTCGTGACGCCGGAGAAGGTCGACGAGATCCTGTCGCGACTGGGGCCAGATCCGTTGCGGCCCAGTGATGTTCGCTCCGACCCGGACCTCGCGTGGAAACGCATCCAACGATCGGGCAAGCCCATCGCCGAGCTCCTCATGGACCAGGCGGTCCTCGCGGGCGTCGGCAATGTCTATCGCTCCGAGGTGCTGTTTCGGTTGCGGGTCAACCCTTTTCGGCCCGGCAACAAGCTCCAACGCAAGTACTGGCGGGCCATGTGGGACGAGTTCGTGACCCTGCTTCCGCTCGGCGTTGCGACCTCCAAGATCGTCACGGTCCACGATCAGGTCGAGGATGTGGCGCGACTGCTGGACGAGGGCGAGGACGTGCGTCTCACTGAGCGGGAGTCCTACGTCTACCGTCGGGCCGGCGAGCCCTGCCACGTCTGCGGCTCGCGGATCAGGACCCAGGTCGTCGCCGGTCGCAACCTCTTCTGGTGCGGCAACTGCCAACGCCGCGGCTAACTCCCCTCCCCCGCAAGCACCGCCCCGTTGCGTCTGCGGATTCGGTTGCTAGAACCGCCGATTCCACAGACGTTGGGGAGGCACCGCCCCATTCAGCCGCGCGATCCGCCTAAGGTGTGCCGACTCTTCATACCGATCAGGGGGACACCATGACCGAGTTCTACCCACCCGCGCCGCCTTCCAGCCCACAGGGCGCCCTGTTGTCATCACCACCGGCGGCATGGGGGCCGCCGAAGGTCCGGTCAACCCGGGGACTCGCCATGGCGACCTTGGCGATGGGTGGCCTGGCCCTGCTCCTCACCATCGCCCTGGCCGCCACATCGTTTGCGGCTGCCAACGACTACCAAGAGGCCATCGACGCGACGGGGACGTCCGCGGACACCCTCACGGCGTACGACCTCCTGGCTCTCCCGTGGACGATCGCCATGCTGATCGCCTGGGTGTTGACGGCCGTCTGGCTCGGCAAGGCACGCGCCAACACCCAGAACATCCGGCCCGGCTTCCACTTCCGCCGAAGCCAGGTCTGGGACACGCTCGGCTGGATCGTCCCGTTCGTCTCGTTGTGGTTCCCGCGCCAGATCCTCGGCGACCTGAGCAAGGGCAGTTCGCCCGCCATGAAGGACAACCGACAGGTCGGCATCTGGTGGACGGCCTGGCTCGTCGGCCTCGTCGCGAGTCAGGCATCCGACCGGGTGGCGATGAGCGGCGACGGCTCGGGTGTGGGGCTGCTCCCCGTGTTCAACGTGGTGCACGCCGTGGCGTGGGCCATTGCCTTCGCACTCTGGGCCAAGCTCGTCCTCTCCATCGTGCGCGACCAGGAGAACGCCACCCCGCGCGCCTGACCCGTTGGCCCTCCCCTGAGGCGAGCGGGAGGTGGGGGCAGGGAAATTCGGTGGCGGACGGCATACGGGAATCTCCACACTGGACCACGGACAGACGAGAGGAAGCAGTCGGAGCGGCGTGCCGCACCCCGGTCCTGCGCATCGCCTCTCGTCGATGGGATCCACAACTGGCATGCCCCGCAAAGGCTCGGGTTCGACTCCCGGTTCACACGTGGTGCCGGTCGGGTCACGGATCGTCGCGCTCTGCGGCCCGGGTGGTCAGGGAGACGCCCGGCGCCCCGCGCGGCGATCCGCCGACCGGCGCCATTGCCAGCCGTTGACCCGTCGCGTCCGCCGCCCACACCATCCCGGCGCACCCTGAAGGAGGTTGCCCATGATCCTGTTCCACATCACCGTCCCGGCCCACACCGCCGCAGTCGAGTACGTCGACGGCACCCCCCAGCGGGTGCTCGAGCCGGGCCGACACGCTCGGGTGTGGCGGGCGACCTACCGTCAGGTGGACCTGCGCGAGCAGCTGCTCGCCGTCTCCCCGCAGGAGATCCTCACCGTCGACGGCGTGCAGGTGCGCGTCTCGGCAGCGGTGCGGTGGACCGTCGCGGACCCGATCGCGTGGCTGGAGCGCGCGACCGATCCGCTCGGTCTGGTCTACCTCGCGACGCAGGTCGCGCTGCGCGACGCCGTCGCCGGGCTGACGCTCGAGACGGTCTCGCAGCGTGGTGCCGGCCTCGACGCCGCCGCCCTCACAGCGGCGGTCGCCTCGGTGGCCCGACCGGTCGGGGTCGCGGCCACCGAGGTCGTCGTCAAGGACGTCATCCTCCCGAGTGAGGTGCGAGCGGCGACGCTCGAGCTCGCGACGGCACGGCAGCGGGGTGCCGCCCAGCTCGAGATGGCTCGTGCCGAGACGGCGGCGCTGCGTTCGCTCGCCAACGGCGCGAAGCTGCTCGACGACCATCCGGCGCTGGCCCGGATGCGTCTGGTCCAGGCGATGCCGTACGGCGCGCAGCTCGTCGTCAGGGTCGGCGAGTCTGGCGGCGTCGGCGGCGACGCGGACTGAGGTCGGCTGCGTCCGCAGGATGGGTTGCCATTGCGACCCATCCTGCGGACCTTCCCCGTATGCCGTCCGCCCCCGTCCGCGGGTGTGGTCGCCATTGCGGCCACACCCGCGGACGCAAGGCTTCGGGGGACGCAGCGGCTTCCGAGCCGATTCGCGGCTGTGTCACAGGTTGGGGGGACATGCTCGTGGTGAGCGGAAGGGACCTCCCATGAGCCAGACCCCAGAGCAGCCGGACCGTCCAGAATCCTCGTCGCCTCAGTCCGACCCGTCCGCGCCTCCCCCGGAACCAGCTCCTCCTGCGGAGCCCGAGGAGGCGTCGACCGGTCCGGCGCAGTCAGAGGCCGCACCGGCACCTCCACCTGGCCAGCCGACGCAGCAAGGGGCAACCCCTTCGTCCGCGCCGGCCGCGCCGGCCGCGCCGGCGGCCCCGGTGGCCCCGGTGGCCCCGGTGGCGCGACGGTCGATGTGGGGGGACGCCGTGTCCACGACGGGCGGCAAGGTTGCCGTCATCGTGGCGGGCGTGAGCCTGGGGCTCATCGGCCTGCTCATGGCCGGCCTGGTGGTCGGCGGGTTCGTCCGCGCCTTCGGTGACGACCGCGACGGGGGATGGTGGGCCCGGGACTCCCAGCGGGGACCGATGCCCGAGCGGATGGATCCCGGGGAGCGCGGGCCGGACCGGATGCCGCCGGGCCAGGAGCGACGCGGTGGTCCGAACCGCGGAGATGCCGACGAGCTGCCCGACTTGGGCCTGCCAGGTCTGGGAGCCCCGGGCACGGACGGGGCCCTTCGCGGTGAGGTCATCGTGCCGGGCGACGGCACGAACACGCGAACGCTCGTGTTCCAGAACGGTGAGGTCACTGCTGTCACGGAGGAAACGGTCACGGTCAGGAGTGATGACGGCGTCTCCGTGAAGTACACGATCGGCGACGACACTCGCGAGCGCCTGAGGGACGGGGTGTCGACGTTGGCCGAGGGCGATCGGGTCATGGTGATCGCCGACAAGGCGGGCAACGAGACGCTCCGCATCCTCAAGACCGGCCGCTCCGGCTGACCCGAGGCTCTGCGCGGCCAGACTTCGGTCTGGTCTGGTCTGGTCTGGTTCAGTAGTCTGGGTGCATGACGATGGTGAACATCCAAGAGGCCAAGACGCACCTGTCTCGGCTACTCGAGCGTGCCCAGGCGGGCGAACGCATCGTCATCGCCAAGGCGGGCAAGCCCATCGCCGAGCTGACCGCGGTCACTCGCGCGGACATCGTCTTCGGTGGGCTGGTCGGTGAGGTCACCATCGACTACGAGGCCTTCGACGCGGCGGACGCCGACATCGCCCGGATGTGGGACGAGTCCCTGAACGATGAATCACCGCATGACGAACCAGGTCTCGGCGAGGCGCAGGACGTCGACGCGTGATCCTGCTCGACACCCATGTGGCTCTCTGGCTCCTGCACGACCCGGGGCGCATCGGGCCCAGCGCACGACGCGCCCTCGAGTCGGCCGCGACGGTCTACTTCTCCCCCATCTCCCTCGTGGAGACATCGGTCAAGCGGATGATCGGTCGGATCGACGTGCCCGATGATCTCGATCGGATCTTCGTCGAGCAGGGCCTGGTCGCCCTGCCACTCACTCCCGAACATGCGGTGGGCGTCGAGCGCTTCACGTCTCTGGCCCGCCACGACCCTTTCGACAGGGTGCTCCTCGCCCAAGCCGCTGTGGAGCGGTGTCAGCTCGCCACGGCTGATCGGCGGCTGCTTGACCTCGACCTCGACTGGGTCATCGACGCCCGGTCATGACGGGAATCCGCCGAGAGCGAACATGAGTCGCCTCGGCTCACCCCGTGGAACACGATGTAGGCCCGCTGCGTTGGACGCCATGACACACCTCAGCTGTGGCCCCGACCATCCCGATTCGGTGACCGTCCCTGTGAAAGGACGAGCACGGCATACAGGGAGCGGAGATAGCATCGAGGTGACGCAGCAATCAGTCAGGAGCCAGCAATGTTCGAACGGTTCACCGACCGGGCCCGACGGGTGGTCGTCCTCGCTCAGGAAGAGGCGCGGCTGCTCAACCACAACTACATCGGCACCGAGCACATCCTGCTCGGTCTCATCCACGAGGGTGAGGGTGTCGCCAGCAAGGCCCTGGAGAGCCTGGGGATCTCTCTCGATGCCGTCCGCGAGCAGGTCCAGGAGATCATCGGCCAGGGCCAGCAGGCTCCGACCGGACACATCCCCTTCACGCCCCGCGCCAAGAAGGTCCTCGAGCTCAGCCTCCGCGAGGCGCTCCAGCTCGGCCACAACTACATCGGCACCGAGCACATCCTGCTCGGTCTGATCCGCGAGGGCGAGGGCGTCGCCGCGCAGGTCCTCGTCAAGCTCGGCGCCGACCTCGGTCGTGTGCGCCAGCAGGTCATCCAGCTCATCTCGGGCTACCAGGGTGGCAAGGAGGGCGCCACGGCCGGTGTCGGTCAGGGCGGTCCCGCCGAGGGCACGCCCGCCGGTTCGCTCGTGCTCGACCAGTTCGGTCGCAACCTCACCGTGGCTGCCCGCGAGGGCAAGCTCGACCCGGTCATCGGGCGTGAGAAGGAGATCGAGCGGGTCATGCAGGTGCTGTCCCGCCGCACCAAGAACAACCCGGTCCTCATCGGAGAGCCCGGCGTCGGCAAGACCGCCGTCGTCGAGGGCCTCGCCCAGGACATCGTGCGCGGCGAGGTGCCCGAGACCCTCAAGGACAAGCAGCTCTACACCCTCGATCTCGGCGCGCTCGTCGCCGGAAGCCGCTACCGCGGTGACTTCGAGGAGCGCCTCAAGAAGGTCCTCAAGGAGATCCGCACCCGCGGCGACATCGTCCTGTTCATCGATGAGATCCACACGCTCGTCGGTGCCGGTGCGGCCGAGGGCGCGATCGACGCAGCCTCGATCCTCAAGCCGATGCTGGCCCGCGGTGAGCTCCAGGTCATCGGTGCGACGACGCTGGACGAATACCGCAAGCACATCGAGAAGGACGCCGCCCTCGAGCGCCGCTTCCAGCCGATCCAGGTGGCCGAGCCGACGCTGGCCCACGCCATCGAGATCCTCAAGGGTCTGCGCGACCGCTACGAGGCGCACCACCGCGTCTCGATCACCGACGGCGCGCTCGTCGCGGCGGCCAACATGGCCGACCGCTACGTCAACGACCGCTTCCTCCCCGACAAGGCCATCGACCTCATCGACGAGGCCGGCGCCCGGTTGCGCATCCGCCGCATGACCGCACCGCCAGACCTGCGCGAGTTCGACGAGAAGATCCAGGCCGTCGTGCGCGAGAAGGAGTCGGCGATCGACGGGCAGGACTTCGAGAAGGCCGCGCGCCTGCGCGACGACGAGAAGAACCTGCGCGCCGAGAAGCAGCGCCGCGAGACCGAGTGGAAGAGCGGCGACCTCGACGTCGTCGCCGAGGTCGACGAGGAGCTCATCGCCGAGGTCCTGGCTGCCTCCACCGGCATCCCGGTCTTCAAGCTCACCGAGGAGGAGTCGAGCAGACTGCTCCACATGGAGGACGAGCTGCACAAGCGCGTCGTCGGCATGGACGACGCCATCAAGGCTCTCTCGCAGGCGATCCGCCGCACGCGCGCCGGCCTCAAGGATCCGCGTCGCCCCGGTGGCTCGTTCATCTTCGCCGGCCCCACGGGTGTCGGAAAGACCGAGCTCGCCAAGACGCTCGCCGAGTTCCTCTTCGGTGACGAGGACAGCCTCATCCAGCTCGACATGTCGGAGTTCAGCGAGAAGCACACTGTCTCGCGGCTCTTCGGTTCGCCTCCCGGCTACGTCGGCTACGAAGAGGGTGGCCAGCTCACCGAGAAGGTGCGGCGCAAGCCGTTCTCGGTCGTGCTCTTCGACGAGGTCGAGAAGGCCCACCCGGAGATCTTCAACAGCCTGCTGCAGGTGCTCGAGGACGGCCGCCTCACCGACTCCCAGGGTCGGATGGTCGACTTCAAGAACACCGTCATCATCATGACGACCAACCTCGGCACGCGCGACATCTCCAAGGGCGCCCTCGGCTTCACCGCCGGACCGGACACCCAGAGCAGCTACGAGCGCATGAAGAACAAGGTCACGGACGAGCTCAAGCAGCACTTCCGTCCCGAGTTCCTCAACCGCGTCGACGACACGATCGTCTTCCCGCAGCTGACCCGCGACGAGATCATCCAGATCGTCGACCTCGAGATCGCCAAGCTGGACAAGCGCCTCAAGGACAAGGACATGGGCATCGAGCTCACGCCCGCGGCCAAGGCTCTGCTTGCCAAGCGCGGCTACGACCCCGTGCTGGGTGCGCGACCGCTGCGTCGCACGATCCAGCGCGAGATCGAGGACGTGCTGTCGGAGAAGATCCTCTTCGGCGAGTTGAAGTCCGGCGAGATCGTCGCGGTCGACGCGACGGGCGAGGGCAAGGAGGACACCTTCACCTTCGAGGGCACCGCGCACTCCGCGGCCATCGAGGTGCCGGTCGTCACCGCTGGTTCCTCGGCCCCACCCGCCACCGGGACGGCCGCGGCCACCTCGGGCGAGTGATCACCAGGGTCACCTGAGGGGACCCGACCGAACGACAAGGCGGCGTATGCCGGGACGCAAGTCCCCGGCATACGCCGCCTTTGTGTTGCTCCCCTCCCCGACTTTGTGCCCCAATGGGACACGCCGACGGAGGCCTTCGGCCGCCGGATCGTGTCCCATTGGGGCACAAAGTCGAAAGTCAGGCGAGGCGGGCGAGCATGCTCTGCATCTGGTCGATCTGCTTGGTCTGGGTGACGTTCATGTCGGCGGCCATCTCGCCGACGATCTCCTCGCCGGCGTGCTTCCCGTGCTCGCGGACCATGTCGATGGCGCCCTGGTGGTGCTTCGTCATGAGGGTGAGGAACATCCGGTCCGCGACCACGCCGCTCGCCCGGCCGAGCTCGGCGAGCTGAGCCGGCGTCGCCATGCCCGGCATGTCCGCATGGTCGTGATCGCCGAGGCGCGGGTTCGTCGCCTGTGGCGGGACCTCCTGCTTGCGCTCCTCGAGCCACGTCTTCATGGCCATGATCTCGGGCTTCTGCTCGTCCGCCATGCGGGAGGCCAGCGCCTTCACCTGCGTGTCGGACAGGCGTGGCATGGCCGTCTCGACCATGACGATCGCCTGTGAATGGTGGACGATCATGTCCTGATAGAAGGCCACATCGGTGGGCGCAACGGTGGCCGTGTGGCTCGGCATGGCGGCGCTGCCAGTGAGGGTGGCGTTGGGTTCTCCCGGCAGGCCGGGCTGGATGACGGACCCGCTGGGGGCGGCTCCTGTCCGTTCCGGCACCGCCACGTTGTCGTCGCCGGAGCACCCACTCAGGCCCACCGTCAGGGCAGCCGCGAGGAGGGTGACGGTGACGCGGCGGTGAAGAAGCATGCGCCGCACTGTAGTTCGCCTTCCAGCCGACATGCCCGCTCTCCGGCGGGAAGAACTCGTGAGTAGTGAATTTCTTACTCTCCCTTTACCCAACGATGGAACTTTCTCCGAAAGGGTTGGCGGCACCGCACATTCACCTGGGGGTCGCCGCATCGTGGTTGCCGCCAACGGAGGAGGAACGATGAGGTTTTTCCGTAGCGTGGCCATCGGGGCAATCGCCGCGATCGCCACCACTGGCGTGGGGGTCGCCTCGGCCAGCACTGCCGGCGACGTCCCAGAGCCGGCAGTCGGCAAGTCCGGCCTCGAGCTCGCACCGGACCAGATCGGCCACAGCAAGAACGTCAAGCATCTGTTCAACACCCCGCACGTCACCCCCGTCGACGCCACCGGAAGCGACATCGCCTTCTCGGGCGACAAGGCGTTCGTCGGCAACTACGACGGCTTTGTCATCTTCGACATCTCGACGCCCGCGTCGCCCGAGGTGCTCGCCCGCGTCAGCTGCCCGGGTTCGCAGAACGACATCACGATCTCCGGCGACCTGCTCTACCTGTCCACCGACTCCTCGCGCAGCGACACGTCGTGCGCGTCGACGACGCAGTCCGCAGAGGTCAAGGAGTCGTGGGAGGGCATCAAGATCTTCGACGTGTCCGACCCCAAGAACCCGGAATACATCAAGGCCGTCGAGACGAAGTGCGGCTCGCACACCAACACGCTCGTCCCGAGCGCGGACCACGACTACATCTACGTGTCGTCGTACTCGCCCAACGAGGACTTCCCGGACTGCCAGCCGCCCCATGACCTGATCAGCATCGTCAAGGTTCCCAAGGCGGACCCGACCGCGGCTGCGGTGGTCGACGCTCCGAACCTCTTCCCCGATGGTGGCAACCCCGGCGGCACCGAGGGCACCAACAACTACCGCACCACCAGCGGCTGCCACGACATCACCGCCTACCCGTCCAAGAAGATCGCGGCTGGTGCGTGCATGGGTGACGGCGTCATCATCGACATCGCCAACCCGGAGGCCCCGAAGGTCATCGAGACCGTTCGGGACACGGCGAACTTCGCGTTCTGGCACTCGGCCACGTTCAACAACACGGGCACCAAGGTCGTCTTCACCGACGAGCTCGGTGGCGGTGGCCTCGGGACCTGCAACGTGAAGCTCGGCCCGACACGGGGCGCCAACGCGATCTACGACCTGTCGTCCGACAACCAGCTGACGTTCAAGAACTACTTCAAGATCTCGCGTCACCAGAACGACAACGAGAACTGCGTCGCCCACAACGGCTCGCTCATCCCGCTCCCGGGACGCGACGTCATGGTGCAGTCCTGGTACATGGGTGGCACGTCGGTCTGGGACTTCACCGACTCGGAGAACCCGCGTGAGCTCGAGTACTTCGAGCGCGGTCCGAACGGCAACGTCGGCGGTGGCGGCGGAGGCACCTGGTCGTCGTACTACTACAACGGCCACGTCTACTCCTCCGACCTCGGCAAGGGCTTCGACGTCCTCAAGATCACCAACCCGAGCCTCAAGCAGGCCGACAAGGTGAAGATGAACGAGCTCAACCCGCAGAGCCAGCCGGTCTACCCCAAGCGCTGACTCGCACACGGAGGGCCCACCTCGGCTCTCTGAACGGACCGGCCGTCCGCGCTTCGTGCGCGGGCGGCCGGTCCTTGCGTATGCCGCGATAATCCTTCGTATGCCGTCCACGCCCTCCGCGCCCACCGCACCCGATGTCCCGGCTGGGGCGGACGGCATACGAATTCGGCCGGCACGGACCGCGGACGTGCGTGCGATGCGGGCGCTCGTCGCACCGTTGGCGGCGGACCGAGTCCTGCTGCAGAAGGAGTCGGTGGCGTACTACGAATCCGTCGGAGACTTCGTGGTCGCCGAACGTGACGGCGAAATGCTGGGCTGCGGTGCGGTGCACGTGCTGTGGGAGGACCTCGCCGAGATCCGCACCCTGGCCGTGGCGAAGGCAGCCCTGGGGCAGGGAATCGGGTCGCGGATTCTCGAGCGGCTCGTCGAGCGGGCCCATGAACTCGGTGTGGAGCGGCTGTTCTGCCTGACCTTCGAGACGGAATTTTTCGGGCGGCACGGGTTCGCGCCGATCGAGGGGCAGGCGGTCGAGCCCGAGGTCTACGCCGAATTGCTGCGCTCCTATGACGAGGGTGTGGCGGAGTTCCTCGACCTCGAGCGGGTCAAACCGAACACTCTGGGAAACACGCGTATGCTCCGAGTCCTCTGAATCGCTTCATTCGGGTCCCCACCCGGCCCCATCACGCCGAATGATTGTGTGCCGAGACGGACTGGAGTATTGTTTGCCCATGCTGGGCGTGGGAACCCGGGTTCGCGGAATAGTGGGGCTATTCGTCTGTCTGACGCTGATTGCAGCCTTTCACGTAGTCACGCCCAAGTCGGCCAATGCGGCGCCATGGGGTTGCAGCTTCACCACGGCCTCCCTCAAGTGGAAGCCTGCCATAACTAACTCAGGCTATTCGACGCCCGCGTCCTCGGCTGTGAGTTCTTGGAATGCGACGGCCTCGCCGGTGTTGTTTACCCTTGCTCAGGCATGCACATTATGACCCAAGGTGTGACGAATCGGGTCGACTGTGGAATCAATTCGCCAACGTCCAGCGATGTCGGCTTCATCAATCAGATCTATTGAGGTGGGCCCGATGCGAGTTCTCCATCTCGGAATTCTCATGACAATCGCGGTCCTTCCAGCGACGGTGGCCTGCTCCCACGACGCGTCCGACGGGCCAGCGACCACGCCGTCGCCCACGGTGTACCAAGATGACCGCCCGCCTGCCCACTCCATGACCGATCCGCTGAAGATCTACCGATCCGTGGATGAAGTCAACGCTGACGCAACACTGGTCGTGCGGGCTAGGGCCACGTCGAGGTCGTGGATCGAGACTGTGCGGAGCGAGAAGTATCCCGAGTTGGGAGTCCAGTTCACCGTGAGGTCTTTTGCGGTCTCGAAGGTGCTTCGTGGAGACGACCCTGGCGCCTCAATCGACGTGCGTGAACTTGGCGTCGAGACGGATCGGGGAACGACCGTGTCCGAAACGGACTACATCCTCTTCCTGCATGAGTTCGGCTTCGAGAAGGGCACGCAGTACAAGAACCAGTGGACGGGGGTTGGCGGACCCGTTGGAGTCATGGTGGTGGATGGACAAACGACTCTGCGCAGTTCGGACGAGTTCCCCGAGATGCCGTCGAGCATTCCGCTGAGGATCGTCGAGGCGGCGGCTGGGCGAGTTGCCTCAGGTTGACGATCAAGCGGCCGTCCGCCGGCGGAGCTGAACGGCCGTGAGGAGGACGGCGACGAGTAGGCCGCTGATGACCCCGAAGCCCAGTTGTGGGTTGAGGGGCAGAGCGATGCCGAGCCCACCGCCGATCACCCACGCGGTCTGGAGGACCGTCTCGGACCAGGCGAACACCTGCGTGCGGACGTTCTCGGCGACGTCGCGCTGGATGATCGCGTCGGTGCTGAGCTTGATGACCTGGGAGCAGAGTCCGGCAGCGAGTCCGAGGACGAGCAGGGTCCAGAGCGAGTAGGCCAGCGCGGTCGCGAGCGCCGCAGCCACGATGACGAGGAACGCGGCGGAAGCGATGCGGTCAGGGCGCTGTCGTTTGGCAGCGTTGCCGACAACCGTGCCGAGCGCATTGCCGGCGCCCGCCGCACCGACGACGAGCGCGAGCACGAGCGTCCCGCTGTAGCCGGGGATCGGGTGTTCGCGCATGAGGAAGGCCATGAACAGGGTGAGGAAGCCGGTGAGGAGTCGCCCACCCATCGCTGTGACCAACGCTGCCCGAACCGTGGCCGGGAGGGCGAGCACCCGGGCCCTCAGTCGGTCGAGCACCGAAGAGAACCGTCGCCTCCGCACGGCCCGCGGCGGCGGTGTCGCTGCTTCCTCGCTCCGACTTTGTGCCCCATTGGGACGGGCACGTTCGGCCGACGACCTCTCATGTCCGTCCCAATGGGGCACGAAGTCGGGAGGGGTGCCCGGGCTTGAGGTCAGGAGTGGATGGGTGTCCTCGATGTCGAACTCACCGACGGAGGAGTCCACGCGAGCCGGGAGACGGATCGCAAGGATGGTGCCCACGACATAGAACACGAACGCCAACCGCAGCGACCAGTCAGGTCCGATGCGGGACACGGCACCGGCCAGACCACCACCGACGGCCATCGCAGCCACGCCCGCGAGGGCGATGCGGGAGTTGGCGTTGACGAGGGTGAAGCCCTCCGGCAGCAATCGCGGGATCGCGGCCGCGCGGGTCACGCCATAGGCCTTGGACGCCACGAGACACCCCAGCGCCGCGGGGAAGAGCCACGGCGAGTCGGTCACGACGGCACTGGCGAGCACCCAACACAGGAAGGCCCGCAACGCGAGGGTCGTGCCGATCGCCCAACGCCGCCCCTGCCGGAAGCGGTCGAGCAGGGGGCCGATGAACGGCGCCAACAGCACGAACGGCGCCATGGTCAGGATGAGGAACTGCGCCACCTGGGCCCGCGCCTCGTCGGTCGGGATCGCGAAGATCGTCCCGGCAAGGCTGACGGTCAGCGCTGCGTCGCCGCAGATGTTGACGAAGTGGAGTTCGACGAGTCTGGCCAGTCCGCTCTCGTCGGCACCCTTGGACCGCGCGAAGGCCCGCGCCCTCTGGGCGCCTGCGCGACTCCCGCGACCGGCGAGCCGCGCTCCCCCTGCCGTCCCGCGACCGATGGCCCGGAACGCCTTGCCCGCTCCAGCGCGCACGCCATAGGGGTCTGGCGGGGTCTTGCGCGCCGTGTGCCCATCTCCGTCGTGCGGCGGCGGTGCGCCCTCGTCCGGCCCCTTGCCGCTCTGGCTCAGCGGCTCGGTGGGGTTCGAGTGGCGAATGGGCTCGGTCGGCTCGTCTTGCCAGCTCACCCGGCCACCTCCTCGACCGCGTCGTCCTGGTCATGGCCCGGGAGCGAAAAGCGCTCTGCCCCAACGGGTTCGACGAGTCCGTCCTCAATGAGCCCGGCCAGGCAGCGGTCGACCTGTGCCGCGTCACGACCCGATGCGAGGTCGGCCCGCGCGACCGGGTCCAGGCTGTCGCGCAGCGTCTGAACGATGATGCCGCGCACCTGCCTATCCGTGCCGTGCCACTTCTGCCCGCGGCGCGGTGGTCCGTCGTATGCCGGCCGCCCACCGACGTTCCACGCACACCGTTCGCGGACGGGACACTCCGCACACCGTGGCGCCCGGGCCGTGCAGACGAGGGCCCCGAGTTCCATGACGGCGACGTTCCACGTCGCCGCATCCTTGTCGTCCTCGGGCACGAGTGCCGCTGCGAGCTCCACCTCGGCCCGGGTCAGGGATGGAGCAGCGTGTTCGACACCTGTGACGACGCGCGCCTCGACCCGTCGCACGTTGGTGTCGACGACGACCGAGCGATCCCCGAACGCGAACGCCGCCACAGCCGCAGCGGTGTAGTCGCCGATGCCGGGCAGTGCCTTGAGTTCGCCCTGGTCCCGGGGCACGTCGCCTCCGTGTCGATCGACGATCGCGATCGCTGCCTCGCGCAGCCGCAGCGCCCGCCGCGGGTAGCCGAGCCGACCCCACGCCCGGACGACATCAGCGGGTGACGCGGCGGCGAGGTCCGCTGGCGTCGGCCACCGGTCGATCCATTCGCGCCACGCCGGCTCGACCCGGGCCAAGGGCGTCTGCTGTGCCATGACCTCGGAGAGGAGCACACCCCACGGTGAGCACGACGGATCGCGCCAGGGAAGCGGACGGGCGTGCACGGAATACCACTCAAGAATGGAGCGGTGCAGTGCGGCGACGCCGGAGTCAGCCATGAGGGCAGGCCCCACCGGTCAGACGTAGCGCTCGAGGATGCTGCTCTCCGCGAGACGCGACAGGCCTTCGCGGACGAGACGGGCCCGACCTTCGCCGACGCCTTCGACCCCCATGAGGTCGTCCACACCGGCGGCGAGGAGCTTCTGGAGGCTGCCGAAGTGGTCGACGAGGCGGTCGACGATGGCACCGGGGAGGCGGGGCACCTTGCTGAGCAGGCGGTAGCCGAGCGGGCTCACCGAGGAGTCGAGGGCGTCGCCGACGACGGTGAAGCCGAGCGCCTTGGCACCTGCGGCCGGGTCGAGGATCTCGCCGGCGTCGATGGCCGTGAGATTGGCGATCGCCTGGCCGAGGTCGTGCTCGCCGCGCGACTCGTGCAGGTAGTCGCGGATCACGAGGCCGAGGTCGTCGGAGAGGCCTGCGGTGAGCTCTTCGAGCTGGAGGCTGAGGAGTCGGCCGTCGGTGCCGAGCTGGAGGACGTATTCGTCGATCTCGTCGCGGATCCGGCGCACCATCTCGAGGCGCTGGAGGACGTTGGCGACGTCACGGACGGTGACGAGGTCCTCGATCTCGAGGGCGGAGAGGGTGCCGGTGACCTCGTCGAGCCGCTGCTTGTAGCGCTCGAGCGTCTGGAGGGCTTGGTTGGCGCGCGAGAGGATGGCGCTGGAGTCCTCGAGGACAAAGCGGCTGCCGCCGACATAGAGCGCGACGATCCGCATCGACTGGCTCACGGACACCACAGGGAAGCCGGTCTGCTTGGCGACACGCTCGGCGGTGCGGTGACGAGTGCCCGACTCGCTCGTCTCGATCGTTGCGTCGGGGACGAGTTGCGTTGCGGCGCGCAGGATCTTGGTGACGTCGCGGTCACAGACGATCGCGCCGTCCATCTTGGCGAGTTCGCGCAACCGGGTCGCGGAGAACTCGACCTCGAGCGGGAAGCCTCCTGTCGCGATCTGGTCGATGACCCGGTCCGTCCCCAGGACGATGAGGGCTCCGGTGCGACCTCGCAGGATGCGTTCGAGTCCGTCGCGCAGTTCGGTCCCGGGCGCGACGGCCGCGAGGGTCGTCCGCATCAGTTCGTCCTCGTGCAGCGGCGTGGCCACATGCATCCCTTCATGTCGTTGCAGGTCAGGTACCCCGACCCGAATGCGAGTCTAGCCGCGACGGTGCGGCGTGCGGCGCGTGAAGGGTCAGCCCGGTGCGATCATCCACGCATCCGCGAAGCCCCGACGTCGAGCGAGCCAAGAGTTCGCGAGCGATGCACCCACGGAGGTAGTGCTGGCCAACTCTTGGCTCGCTCGAGCGCGCAATGACGAACCTGCTCAGTGTGCGGCGACCCCGGCTGAGACCTGGACGGCCTCGAGCACCGAGGACACCTCGATGACGCGGAGACCGTCGGGCACCGGGCCGCCGCCCACGACGCCTGGCGGGACGATCGCAGTCGTGAAACCCAGCCGCGAGGCCTCCGCGAGTCGGCGATGGGCACCCGTGACCGGCCGCAACTCGCCCGCCAACCCGACCTCGCCGAATGCCACCGTGCCTTCGGGGAGTGGCTGGTCGTTGATGGCGCTGGCCAGCGCCAGGGTGATGGCGAGGTCGGCGGCCGGCTCGGTGATGCGTACTCCTCCGACTGTCGAGGCGAAGACATCCTTGCGGCCGATGGGTGCGCGGGCCCTTGTGCCGAGAACCGCGAGGATCATGCCGACCCGGGCGGAGTCGAGACCGCTCGTGGCACGCCTCGGGTTGGGCACCTCGCTCTGGTCGACGAGCGCCTGGACCTCGGTGACCAGCGGCCGTCGCCCCTCGAGGGTGACCGTGACGCAGGTGCCGGGGACGGCGGCCGTGCGGTTGGACAGGAAGAGTCCGCTCGGATCGGCCAGCCCGGTGATGCCCACGTCGGAGAGGTCGAAGCAGCCGACCTCGTCGGTGGGGCCGTAGCGGTTCTTCACCGCGCGCACCAGACGAAGGCGGCTGTGGCGGTCGCCCTCGAACTGGACGACGACGTCGACGAGGTGCTCGAGCACACGCGGGCCGGCGATGGAGCCGTCCTTGGTGACGTGTCCGACGAGCAACGTGGCGATGCCCCTGGACTTGGCAGTGGCGATGATGCTCGCGGCGACCTCGCGCACTTGCGAGACGTTGCCGGCTGCGCCCTCCACCTCGGCGCTGCTGATCGTCTGGACGGAGTCGACGATGAGCAACTCGGGTTCGACCTGCTCGACCTGCCCGAGCACCGTCGCGAGGTCGGTCTCGGAGGCGAGGAAGAGCGTGCGCGCCATGGCCTCGATCCGCTCCGCCCGGCTCCGCACCTGCGCGGCCGACTCCTCGCCACTGACATAGAGGACCCGGCGCTCGTGCCCCGGCTCTCCCCCGCGCGCCGCGCGTCCGGCGACATCGAGCAGCAGCGTGGACTTGCCGATGCCGGGCTCACCCGCGACGAGAACGACGGCACCACGCACCAGCCCGCCGCCCAGCACCCGGTCGAATTCGGGGACGCCGGTCCCCCGCGCCTCGGCCCGCGTCAGGTCGACCTCGCCGATGGGCAGCGCCGGTCGCGCGACGCTCTTGACGGCGGTCGTGCGCGCCGCCACGGCACCGACCTCGGTCACCGACCCCCAGGCCTGGCACTCGCCGCAGCGACCGACCCATTTGACGGTGGTCCAGCCGCATTCCGAACACCGGTATGCCGGCCGGTTCCCTTTCGCTGCCATGGCGCCCAACCTAGGCGAGGGTGGTGACACGACCTCGGTGACGCCACGCGAAGCCGGCCCACGACACGATCACCGAGGCTGCCGCGAGCAGTTGGAGCACTGCTGTGTAGCGCTCGGGATAGAGGACGCCCTCGATGTAGTGGTCGATGAACCCGGTGCCCGCCAGAGCCTCCTCGCCCGCGCGCTCCCGGGCCCACTCCTCGACGTCGGTGAGCGGGCACCTGATCGAGAACGCCACCGTCGCGAAACCCCAGACCGCAGCCGGGACATGCACCCAGATGAGCTTCGGCCAGCGCCACGCGAGGAACCCACCGAGAACCACGAAGAGCAGGAACGCGAAGTGCACGAGCATCACCGCGTCCGCGAGCACCGCCTGCCAGGCCATGACCTCATTGTCCGCCTGTCCCGAGCCGTCGAGAGTAGACAAAGTCCCGCGTCCGGGGTGGGTTGGCGGGACTTTGTCTACTTTCGACTGGTGGGGGTCAGCGTTGCCCTCCCGCCATGGACGATGGCCAGGGCGAGGGATGTTGCGGCACACGCGAGCCACAGCGTGGACGCCCCCTGGCCCAGGAGTGGGGCGCCGACGAGTGGGGCGACGACGGTGGCCACCCCCCACGAGAGCCCGAAGACCGTCATGACGGCCGCTCCGAGGCCGGGCCCGCCCATGCGCGCCGCCGTCGCTTGATAGGTCCCGAGCAGGAACGCCCCGCTGGCACCCTCCAGCACCGCGCCGACGACGAGCCATACGAGGGCGCCCGTGGCCCACAGCCCGAGACCGGCCGCGAGCATCAGGTGACCGATGACGAGAAGGTGAGCGGACGGCATACGGAGTTCGATCCGGGCGAGCACACGTTGAGCCGCGATGGCAGCGGCGGCCGCCACCGCAAGCACCCATCCCGTCGTCGAGGTCGAGTGACCAGCGCGGTCGACCGCCAGCGGGAGCATGAAGACGATGACCATGACGAGTGTGGCGTAGAGAGTTCCGACGCCCGTCCAGGCGAGCAGCCGCGGGGTGACGGCCGACCGCCACGGGGACGGGTGCCGCTCGCCCCTCGCGGCGGGTAGCAACAGAAGGGCAGCCACCGCTGCGATCGCACTCGACACGGCATCGCAGAGGAAGATCGCCGAGACGCCCCACCGACCCAGCAGCGCGGCGAGCAGTCCGGAGACGACCCCCGCGACCGACAGGGTCGACCAGAGCAGGGCGAACGCCGATGCCTGCCTCGTGGGATCGATGGATTCGGCGATGACTGCCTGCGTGGCGGGTTCGACGAGCTCGTAGGCGAGTCCCAGTGAGAGCACCGCGGCGACGACGACGGGGATGCTGTCGCCGAGCGCGATGGCGAACAACGCGGCAGCGCAGGCGAGGAGGCCGGCGGCGATCGTCCAGCGCGCCCCGATCCGCGTCGCGAGGATGCCCCCCAGGATCCGGCTGGGGATGGTGCAGGTGCCGAACACCGCCAGCACCACGCCCACGGCGCTGAGCGACATGCCGAGATCGCGAGCCAGTCGGAGCCCGAGGAAGCTCATGCCGAACCCACCCAGGCGGTTGACCACCCGCACCGCCACGACCGCGTGGAGCACGTGGGCCGGACGAGTCAGGGTCATCGCGTTCAGGGTCATCGAGGGTGGCACGACGGGAACCCTAGGCGTCACGGCCGACACGACGTATGGGCCGAGGCCCGGTTCGGCCAGACCCGTCGGAGGGTTGATGAGGGGTCCGGAGGGTAATGAAGCCTCCGGCGGCGACAGGTTCCGTCATGGGGAGCAAAAGTTGGGGCGGGGGATGCGACAGCGCCCGGCTCCCCCGAAGGGAAACCGGGCGCTGTCGGTGCTCGGTGTTCGTCGGGCTGCGTCAGCCGGCGACGACGTTGAGCGTGACCTTGGCCTGCACCTCGGGGTGCAGACGGACGAGAGCCTCGTGGGCACCCGTGGTCTTGATCGGGGACGGAACCTCGATCTTGCGCTTGTCGAGCTCGGTGCCGATGGCGTCCTTGACGGCCGCGGCGATGTCCGCGGTGGAGACGGCGCCGAAGAGGCGACCCTCCTTGCCGGCGTGCGCCGGAACCGTCACGGCCTTGGACTCGAGGTTGCCCTTGATCGACTGGGCCTCCTCGAGCGACTTGACCTCGCGAACCTCACGGCCCTTGGCGAGGGAGTCGACCTGCTTCTGGCCGCCCTTGGTCCACGCCGTCGCGAGACCGCGGCGGAAGAGGAAGTTGCGGGCGTAGCCGTCCTTGACGTCGACGACGTCACCGGCGGTGCCGAGGTTGCTGACCTCGTGCGTGAGAATGACCTTCATTTCAGCTCTCCTTCTGGTGCTGTGGTCGCGCGTCAGCGGGACGAGCTGGAGTAGGGAAGGAGCGCCATCTCACGGGCGTTCTTGACCGCGTTGGCGATCAGACGCTGCTCCTGGACGGACACGCCGGTCACCCGACGAGCGCGGATCTTGCCGCGGTCGGAGATGAACTTGCGCAGCAGCGCAGTGTCCTTGTAGTCGATGTTCTCGACCTTCGCCGCCTTGAGCGGGTTGGCCTTCTTCTTGGGCTTGCGCACAACTGGCTTGGCCATCGTGGTGCTCTCCTTCTGCTGAGTGCTTCAGCGGATGAGCCCTGGTCTCCCAGGGATGGTGTGAATCTTTGAGAGGTGTGGGCCCCGGGTAGGGTCCACGACGGTTCGGCGACGACCGGAACGTTCGCGCTGTGGCGAACGGCGCTCAGGAGCCGAACCTGAACAGCTCAGAAGGGGGGCTCGTCGTAGGCCGGGGCGTTGCCCCAGCCTCCCTGGCCGCCCTGCTGCGGTGCCTGACCCTGCTGCTGACCGCCCTGCGGCTGGTTCCAGCCGCCCTGACCGCTCTGGCCGCCCTGACCCTGTGAAGGCTGGCCACCCTGCGGCGCCCCACCCTGAGGTGCGGAGCCACCGGTCGCCCACGGGTCCTGCTGGCCGCCGAAGCCGCCACCCTGCTCGCCACCGAAGCCGCCGCCGCCACCGCGCGAGGTCTTGTTGACCTTGGCAGTTGCGTACTTCATCGAGGGGCCGACTTCGTCGACGTCCATCTCGATGACGGTGCGCTTCTCGCCCTCCTTGGTCTCGTACGAACGAGACTTCAGACGGCCGGTGACGATGACGCGCGTGCCCCGCTGGAGGGACTCGGCGACGTTCTCCGCCGCGTCACGCCAGACCGAGCAGCGCATGAACAGCGTCTCGCCGTCCTTCCACTCGTTGGACTGCCGGTCGAACGTGCGCGGCGTGGAGGCCACGGTGAAGTTCGCGACGGCAGCGCCGGACGGAGTGAAGCGCAGCTCGGGGTCACCGGTGAGGTTCCCGACGATCGTGATGACGGTCTCGCCTGCCATGGATCAGATCCCCTTTGGTCTGGTGTGCAGTTGCGACGGATTCTTGGGTATGCCGTACGGCTGGGTCAGCGATGAATCGCTGGGTCCTGCGGTGGAGTGCGATCAGACGCCGGGACGAAGGAGCTTCGTCCGCATGATCGACTCGTTGAGCCCGAGCTGGCGGTCCAGCTCCTTGGCGGTGGCCGGCTCCGAGGTGAAGTTGACGACGGCGTAGATGCCCTCGGCCTTCTTCTTGATCTCGTAGGCCAGGCGACGGCGGCCCCAGATGTCGACGTTGTCGACGGTGCCACCGTCCTTGGTGATCACGGTGAGGAACTTGTCGAGCGACGGCTGAACCGTGCGGTCGTCGAGTTCCGGGTCGAGGATGACCATGAGTTCGTACTGGCGCATGCGTTAACCCGCCTCCTTCGGTCTGAACGGTCACGGTCTCTCCGTGACAGGAGGGTATGCACTGCTGCCGACACCGCCGTGGAGTTGTCCACAGGGCGCAGGGCAACCCGGCAAGGGTACCGGCTGGACGGCATACGGGCTAAATCGGCGACGGGTGCTCCGCGGCAGGCGACTGTGCTTCGGAACTTCTCCCTTCGCTTGGTCGCGGATCCGGCGCGAAACCCACTTCCGGCGGGAAGGTCGTGGCGACCTGCCAAGCGCGGACGGCGAGGAAGACCACGGCACCGACGCGCGCGAGGAGGGCGACGGCATACCAGCTCTCCGGCAGGGACCGGTTGGCGTCCTGGAGCCCGCCGAGATAGAGCCACACCGCAAGGAAGTGCACTGCCTCGGCCAGCCCCCACACGAGGTGGTCGCGCCAACGCAGACCCGCATAGGCCACGAGCGGCACGAGCCACAGCGACGACTGGACCGGGAAGGCCTTGCCGGTGACGAGGACGACGGCGACGGCCAGCAACGCCACGGCACCCAGCCGGGGGGACATCGGCGACCCGAGGACGAGCAGGGCCGCGAGCGCGATGGCCACCGCGACACCGAGGACGGACAGCACCGTGAGAATCGACGGGGACCACGCGTGGCCGGCGAGCGTCGGGATGTACCAGACCGAGCCGAGGCCGGCGGGCATGTCGAGCCACCCCGACCACGAGCGAGTGAGAGTCTCCGGCGACGTCAGGAGCAGCGGGAGGCCGACCACCGCAACGGCCGCCAGGGCTCCACCGCCGACGCGCAGCAGTTCACGCTCGCGCCCGGCCCGCCACGCATGGAGAGCCACGACAACGAGGAGCAGAGCCGGATAGGTGCGGGCCATGAAGCCGGCACCGAGCAGCATTCCCGCCGCCAGAGGATGTCGGCGGCTCCACGCCCAGAGCCCGGCCGTGGCGAGCGCCACGCCCAGCAGGTCCGGCGAGAGCAGGAGAGTCAGTGCTGCCACGGGCGCGAGGGCGACCTGGAGGGGATCGCCACCTCGATGGCGACCGGTCGGCCGCACCCACCAGGCCATGGCGACGAGGGCGACGACCGCGAGCACCGCCCACACGCCGAGGACCCACCGCTGTGCGGCGAGAATCCCGTCGCCCGGCGCGAACCCCGCGATGAGGGCGACGAGCGCACCGCTCAGGGGTGGCTGGTCGAGAGGCACGTCACCGGAGAGATAGGCGAGGAGACCCGCATCTGCTCCCGACGTCTGCACGCCGACCGCGAGGTCGGAGTAGCAGACCCTCCAGAAGGGCTCCCTCCCTCCCCAGCCCTCATCGAGGCAGGGGCCCTGCTTCCAGACAGCGGCGAGCACCGGCAGCGCTGCGAGGAGCGCCACCGGTGCTAAGGCCGCCGCGGTCCCACCGCGACCAGCGCGGCGAGGACCGGCAGCCGTCACGGTCAGCCGTTGCCGCCGCCGCCACCGCCACCGCCACCGCCACCGCCACGGCCTCCACCGTCGCCGTCACCGGGTGGCGGTGTTGTGGGTTCGGGGAACGGGAAGGTGATCGTGGGCCTCGGAGGCCGGGTGGACGGCTTCGGCGGCTTGGTCGGCCGCTCGGTCTTGCTGGGCTTGGGCGTCTCCGTCGGCCGCTCGGTCCTGGTGGGCTCGGGCTCGCGGGTGCGCTCGGGCTCACGGGTGCGCTCGGGCTCCCGGGTGCGCTCCGGCTGCGGCTTCGGCTTCGGCGCGACACCCTTGTTGATGTATGCCGGCTCGGGGAACTTCAGTCGCTCCATGCCCTCGACGGCGGTCCGCATGTAGTCGGTCCAGATGCGCAGCGGGATCGTGCTACCGGTGATGGCGCCCCAGCCCTCGACGTCGTCCATCTGGTTGGCCTCCTTCATGGAGCCGTCACCCTTGTACATGCCCACCGCGGTCGCGAGCTGAGGGGTGAACCCGTCGAACCACGCCGAGTAGTTGTCGCTCGACGTGCCCGTCTTGCCGGCGGCATCACGGTTGAGGCGCTCGCCGGCGTACTCACCACTGCCGCCCTCGATGACCTGCTGCATGCTGTAGACGACGTCCGAGACGAGCTTGGCGTCGAAGGCGCGCTTGACCTGGATCTTGGCCTTGTAGTCGAGGGCGCCGTCGGTCGACGTCACGCTCTTGAGGAAGTACGGCGACGCCTTCATGCCCTTGGCCGCGAGCGTGGCGTAGGCGTTGGCCATGTCGATGACCTTGACGTTGTCGGTCCCCAGCACGTTGGCGTAGTTCGGGCTGAGCTTGGCCGTGACACCGGCGCGCTTCGCTGCGTCGGCCGTGTTCTCGGGTCCGGCAATGACATTGAGCTGGGCGTAGACGGTGTTCACCGAGTCGGCCGTCGCCTTGGGGACAGTGATCCGGCCGTAGTCGTTGTCGTTGAAGTTCTTGACACCGCCGCGCTTGTTGAAGTCGGTCTCACCGGCGGGGTTCTCGAACTCCTCGAAGTACTGCGGGCTGCTGCCATCGAAGGTGTTGCGGATGCTGAGCTTCTTGCTCTCGAGGGCGGCGATGAGGGCGAAGATCTTGAAGGTCGACCCTGCCTGCATCGTGTCCTGAGTCGCGGAGTTCTGTTGGCGCTTGGCGTAGTCGGCACCGCCATAGAGAGCCTGCACGGCGCCGTCGCCCGGCTTGATCGAGGCGAGACCGACGTGGAGGTCCTTCTCGGACTCGGGGATGCGGGCGTCAATGGCCTTGAGGGCTGCGTCCTGCTTCTTCTTGTCGATCGTCGTGACGATCCGCAGCCCACCCTTGGAGATGTCCCCCTCGGTGAGCTTGAGCTTGCTGGCCAGTTCTCTCTTGACGAGTTGGACCAGGTGGCCGTTGGGCCCCTTGGCCGTCGGTGGCCGATAGGGCACGAACTGTTTGTCGGTCGGGAACGTCGCCGCGGCGCGCTCCTCCGGGGTCAGCCAGCCCTCGCGCACCATCGCGTCGAGGATGATCCCGGAGCGCGTCTCGGCATTGCTCCGCTGTTCCTCACCCAGGCGCGGGTCGTAGAAGTCGGGGCCGCGAATGGCCGACGCCAGGAAGGCACCCTCGGCAGCAGTGAGCTGGGAGACGTCCTTGCCGAAGTAGGCCTTGGACGCGGTCTGGATGCCGTAGGCACCGCGCCCGAAGTAGATCGTGTTGAGGTAGTTCTGGAGGATCTCGTCCTTGGACTGCTGGCCGTCGATCTTCACCGCGATGAGGATTTCCTTGGCCTTGCGCGACAGCGTGCGGTCCTGGCTGAGGAAGTAGTTCTTGACGTACTGCTGGGTGATCGTCGAGCCACCCTGGGTCGCTTCGCCACCCTTGACCGCGACCCACACCGCACGGGCGATACCCGTCGGTGAGATGCCACGGTTGCTGTAGAACTTGCGGTCCTCTCCGGCGAGCAGCGCGCGCTGCACGTGGAGCGGCACCTGCTCCAACTTCACCGGCTCACGGTTGTAGTCGGAGATGCGGGCGATCTCGTTCTTGCCGTCGGCGAAGTAGATGACGTTGGTCTGGCCGGTCGCCGACTCGTTGGCCTTGGGAACGTCGGTCATGGCATAGGCGACCCCGAGGCCGAGGACGCCCAGGAGGAAGAAGCCGATCAGGGCATAGAGGATCCGGCGCGGCCAGGATCCACCCCGGCGGCCTGCAGGACCACGTGGGGGTTGACCACCAGCACGACGAGCCGGCGGCCCCTCGGGCCGTCGACCCGGCTGGGCTGCCTGGAGGCGACGAGCCTCGGCGCGCGTGCGGGGTTGGATGCTCATGGATGACTTTCGTTTGCCGACGTTCTGAATGAGGGCGCAGACCACCCATGGGGCAGGGGACGCCTCACCCAGTATGACGCCCCAAACCTGTGTGTCACATTCAGGAACGTCTCAGGTCACGTTCCGGAAGCCCCCTCGGAGGCGCCCCTGACGAGCTGATCGGCCACCTCGCGCACGGCCGCTCGGAGCTCGGATCCGCCCTCCACGCGGAACGGGAGCGGGATGCGCGCGAGCCACTCACGGACATACATGGACGGGTTGCTCGTGCTCCCGACGAGCACACACCCTTCCGTATGCCGTTCGAGCCGTCCCATGGCCGGGTGCACCCACCGCTGCGCCTCCTCCTGCGGCACCTGGAACACGACGCGCGTCTCGAACTCCCACCCGATCCCGAGATGCTCCTCGAGGGAGGCGACCGGGTCGAGGGCCGGCGGCGGCTCGAAGCCCCCGTCGAGCTCGACCACGTCGACGATGCGGTCGATGCGATAGGTGCGCACGGCGTCCGCGCGGTGTGAGTGGCACAGGAGGTACCAGCGACTGTGGCGCACGACGACGGACCACGGGTCGGTGGTGTCCTGCCACGTGGATCCCGACTCGCTCGCATAGGTGATGCGCACCCGCCGTCGGGCGGCACTGGCCGCGACGAGCGCGCTCGTCGTGCGCGGGTCGGGACGGCTGGCACGGCGATCCGGTGTGGCCGAGGCGTGTTCGCGCAGCGCAGCCGCCTGCCGCGCTGCCGCGCGAGGAAGGGCCCTGACGACCTTGTCGAGCGCCGTGCCCACCGTGTCGGCGTCGTCGTCCGTCGGAGTCGCCGCGCTCGGGTGGCTGTCGATGACGGCCATGACGAGGCTGAGCGCTTCGGTCTCGGTGAAGACCACCGGTGCGAGTGCCGCCCCGCGACCGAGGGCATAGCCGCCGTGTGGCCCGCGGGTCGACACCACGGGGATGCCGGCTTCCCGCAGGATCGCGATGTGCCTCCGCGACGCCCGCTCGCTCACGCCCAGCCGCCGTGACAGTTCGGCGGCCGTCACGCCGGGACGGTTCTGCAGGATCTCGAGGGTCAGCAGCGCCCGAGCCGTGGGGCTCACCTCGCTGGACCCGACCGCATCGGAAGGCATGCCGACCAACATTCCAGAGCGGACGGCATACCGGAAGTCGTTCGTCCGCAATGGGCTCTACCGTGAGTGACTCGACCACGACACAAGGAGCGCACGCATGCACATCGTCCTCATCGGCGGACTCTGGCTCACCGGCTCGGCCTGGGAGGCAGTCGCGACTGAACTCGCGGGCCTCGGGCACGAAGGGGTCGCGGTGACGCTGCCCGGCCAGGGGGACGGCGCGGTGACGGCGACCCTTGAGGAGCAGGTGGCCGCTGTCCTCGCGACCGTGGACGCCGCTCCCGGGCCGGTGTCGGTCGTCGGCCATTCGGCGGCCGCGTCACTCGCCTGGCTCGCAGCGGACGCACGGCCGGAGAAGCTGGCGTCGGTCGTGTTCGTCGGCGGCTGGCCGGCCGCGGACGGCGAGACGTACTTCGGGTCGCTCGAGGTGGTCGACGGCGTGCTGCCGTTCCCGGGGTGGGAGCCGTTCGAAGGCCCCGACTCCGCAGACCTCGACGACGCGGCCAAGGAACGGTTCGCCGCAGAGGCGGTCGCGGTGCCGGAGGGCGTGGTGCGCGCGACGGTCCACCTCAGGGACGAACGCCGGTATGCCGTGCCGGCCGTTCTCGTGTGCCCGGAGTTCTCGCCGGCCGAGGCCCGGGAATGGATCGACGGGGGCGACCTCCCCGAACTGGCGAAGATCGCCGAACTCGACCTTGTGGACATCGACTCGGGGCACTGGCCGATGGTGACGCAGCCGCGACGCCTCGCCGAGATCCTCGCCGCCGCACCCTCGGGCGACTGATCCCCCGGGCACCCCAGCAGCGTCCCGATCTCACCGAATTCCTCGGTTAGACATCCCAGGGTTGTAAGTCGTCAA
>NZ_AVPJ01000013.1 GCF_000768705.1 Knoellia sinensis KCTC 19936 | reverse complement strand
GGTGTGAAGGGAAGCTGCATCCCCATTAGGGACGTTGGCATTTCAATGTTCCGAACCGAGGAATTCGGTGAGTTCGGGACGGGTTCGCGTGCCCAACCGTCCAATTGGGTGAGTTCGGTACGGGGAGTTCGTGACCCAGCCGTCCCGAACGCCCCGAACCGTCCAATTGGGTGAGTTCGGGACGGGCGGGCAGTGGGCGCGTGTCGAGAAGATGTATCGCGTCGATATAACTCTCAGGTACAGTGCTGCGGACAGGGTCCGAGGTGCCACCAGGGAGGTGTGATGTGAGCAAGCGATCCGAGCTGCTCGACTTCGCCCTTCTCGGTCTGCTCCACGAGGGTCCGGCGCACGGCTACGAGCTGCGGCGGCGGCTCAACGAAGCCCTCGGCGCCTTCAGGGCGTTGTCCTACGGGACGCTCTACCCCGCACTGTCGGGCCTGCTGGACCGCGGCCTCATCGCCCAGTCGACCCCGACGGGTCAGCCCGTCCCCGCCGCCAAGACTGCGGTCAAGACGTCCGGACGCAACCGGATCTACTACGAGATCACCGCCGCCGGCAAGGAGTCCTTCGAGGAGGCCGCGCGGCGCATCGACACCGCCGCCTACGAGGAGGACGGATTCGGCGTGCGCCTGGCGTTCTTCGGGCGGACCGAGGCCGACGTGCGGCTGCGCATCCTCGAGGGACGCCGCTCCCGCGTCGAGGAGCAGCTCGAGATCGTCCGCACCAACTCCAGCCGCAGTCGCGAGCGCATGGACTCCTGGACCCAGGCCCTCCAGCGCCACGGTGAGGAGAGCACCGAGCGCGAGGTCCGGTGGCTCACCGAACTCATCGACGCCGAGCGCCGACACCCCACCGACCCGGGGCCGCAGCCCTAGGCGGCGACCCAGACAACGGTGACCACAGACCACCCGGCAAGTCAGAACACAGCCAGCCACACGGCATACCGGCCGATGGACGGCATCAACAGCAGCACCACACGGAAAACACTGAAGGAGAGCACCATCATGGGTTCGATTCGCGTCGCCATCGTTGGCGTCGGCAACTGCGCGAGCTCGCTCGTGCAGGGCGTCGAGTACTACAAGGACGCCGACCCGGCGGGCACCGTCCCCGGGCTCATGCACGTCCAGTTCGGTGAGTACCACGTCAAGGACGTCGAGTTCGTCGCGGCGTTCGACGTCGACGACAAGAAGGTCGGCAAGGACCTCGCCGAGGCCATCAACGCCTCCGAGAACAACACCATCAAGATCGCCGACGTCCCCACCACGGGCGTGACGGTCCAGCGTGGCCACACCCTCGACGGCATCGGCAAGTACTACGCCATGACGATCGACGAGTCGCCGGCCGAACCGGTCGACATCGTCGCCGCGCTCAAGGACTCCCAGGTCGACGTGCTCGTGTCCTACCTCCCGGTGGGTTCGGAGCAGGCCGACAAGTTCTATGCGCAGTGCGCCATCGACGCGGGCGTCGCCTTCGTCAACGCCCTCCCCGTCTTCATCGCCTCGGACCCCGAGTGGGCCAAGAAGTTCGAGGACGCCGGCGTCCCGATCATCGGTGACGACATCAAGTCCCAGGTCGGCGCAACCATCACGCACCGCGTCATGGCCAAGCTCTTCGAAGACCGTGGCGTCACGCTGGACCGCACCTACCAGCTCAACGTCGGCGGCAACATGGACTTCAAGAACATGCTCGAGCGCGAGCGCCTCGAGTCCAAGAAGGTCTCCAAGACGCAGGCCGTCACGTCCAACCTCACCGGCTCGCTCGCCGGCAAGGTCGAAGACAAGAACGTCCACATCGGCCCGTCGGACTACGTCGCGTGGCTCGACGACCGCAAGTGGGCCTACGTGCGCCTCGAGGGTCGCGCGTTCGGTGACGTGCCGCTGAACCTCGAGTACAAGCTCGAGGTCTGGGACTCCCCCAACTCGGCCGGCATCATCATCGACGCCATCCGTGCGGCGAAGATCGCCAAGGACCGCGGCGTCGGTGGCGCCCTGCTGTCCGCGTCGTCCTACCTCATGAAGTCCCCGCCGGAGCAGCGTCCCGACGACCTCGGTCGCGCGAAGCTCGAGGCCTTCATCGCGGGCACCGAAGAGCGCTGATCCGTCGAGCGCTGACGCTCAATCGACAGTAGACAGAATCCCGCTTCCACTGGGTGGAGGCGGGATTCTGTCTACTCTCGACTGGCTGGGTCAGCCCGGTCAGGTGCGGGGGCCGAGGAAGACGACGGCCGCGCCGCTGGCATCCACGCAGCGCACGAGCGGCGAACCCTCACAGGTGACGTCGTACCAGCGCTTCGTCACGGGGCTGAAGGCCCGGAAGGTGGCCTCGCCGCCCGTGCCACCGGCCTCTTGGTAGGCCTTTCGGACCGCCTTGGAGTAGGCGCACGACGTGTCCTTGTTGCCCGACCAGGCCGTGGCGACAGGGCTCTTGCCGCTCGAGGAACAGCGTCGGGCACCGTCTGGGAGCTGGTCGCTGACGTCCTCCGAGGGCGACTCCTCGGTCGTCGGGGTATCGCTGGGCTCGGGCGACTCCTCCGTCGACGGCTCCCCCGACGAACCCGCCGGGCCTGACGCCGCGCTCGTGGCCGCGGGGTCTGCCGAAGCCTGGGGTGCGTTGGACCCGAACATCTTCGAGAGGGCGAACGTGCCGACCAGTGTGAGGACGACGAAGGTGGCGACCATCGCCGCGATCCGCCCCGGTGGGAACGCGGACTGGGATTCCGACGGCCGGCGGGACCAGGTGTTGTCCCTGGCCGCTGCGGGCTCTCGTCGCATCGGCACCCCAGCGTCTCGTTGCAGTGGCAACGCAGCGGGCAGCACCGCGGTCGGTTCGTGGCGGGGCGTGACGGCGTTGTCCATCTGGATGGGTTCGGTCCGCGGAGCCTCCGGCGCCACGCCGTTCGTCTCAGCGGAGTCCGACCCAGCGGAGTCCGACCCGGCAGAGGACGCCGACCCGGACTGCGCCGTCACCGTCTCCGACCCGCCGCCCTGCGCCTGGGCGCGCGCCTGTGCCTCGGCCCGGGCGGCCTGTGCCTGGGCGAGCAACTCCTCCCGCGTGGGCGCGGGAGGCAGGTCGGTCCCGACCCCGAGGAGCGAGGTCAGCGCGACCTTCTCACCGCAGCGTGAGCAGAAGCGGGCGTCGGAGGGCAGTGGGTTTCCACAGGAGGTACAGGGCATGTCGTTGTCGCTTCGCTTCATGGTGTCGCCGTGGGTCATGGTGTCGCCGTCGGGTCAGGGGGAAAGGATCACGACGGCATTGCTCGGCGTGGCACACCGAACCGGCTCACCGCCGTCGCAGGAAAGGGAGTACCACTTCTTCGTCACCGGGCTGTAGGCGCGCAGCGTCGCCGACCCTCCCGGGTTTCCGGCCTTCCGGTAGGCCTCACGCACGGACACCGCGAACTCGCAGGACGTGCGGTCATTCGCTGCGTAGGCCGTGGCGACCGCGTCGTCGCCGCTCTTCGAACACCGGCGCGCTTCGGCCGGGATCGCCTCGCTCTGCGTGGGCGATGCAGAGACGGAGGTGGATGCCGAGGGTGAGTTTGCGGCGGTCGGCGACTCGGAGGCACTCGCCGACTCGGAGCTCGCGTCGCTTGGCGTCGCCGCGGAGGGTCCCGGGCTGGACGGTGACGAGGAGCCGGAACCGGCGGATGAGGCCTCATCTGCAGAGTTCGAGCCCACGATTCGGGTCAGCGCGAAGGTGCCGATGATCGTCAGGGCGACGAAGGCCGCGACCATCGCGATGACGTGAGCACGGGGGTGCTCGGCGAGCTCGGCTCGCCATGCCCCAGCCGGAGCCCCGTGCCGAGACCGGTGACGGCGCTCCGGGACCGCGTCGACCGGGGCAGGCGGCGCGACCGGGGTGATCCTGGGCAGCTCCTGGGTCCGGCTCAAATCGTCCACGCGCTCACCGCACTGCAGGCAGTAGGCAGCCCCGTCAGGCAAGGCTGTCCCGCATGAGCGGCAGTACATGGTCGCGGTCCTTCCCCCGATCAGGGCGCCACGCGGCGCCGGGTCCGACCGACCACAGTAACGGCGAACATCGCCTGCGACGAACCGGAGACCGTACCGCGAACGGGTGCGGACGGCATACGTCGGGTTCTTTTCCCGTATGCCGTCCGCCCACCACTGCGGGCCGCCGCACCCGGAAAGCGGGGTTACCGGTGCGTAGTGGATACGGTCGCGCTATGCCGCATCACGTCGTCTCCGACCTCGTCGCCAACGTCCTGAGCATCGCCGTCCACGCCGGGGATACCGTCGAGGCAGGAGCCGAGATCGCGCTCCTCGAGTCGATGAAGATGGAGATCCCGGTCCTCACCGAACACGCCGGCACCGTGACCGAGGTCAAGGTCGAGGTGGGTGATGTCGTCCAGGAGGGCGACATCCTCGCGATCATCGACTGAGCGCGCTCGGTCCCTCACCCAGGGTCACCACGGCACCCACGGCGAGAAGTGGGTCGTGCCTCCCCGAGTCAGCCTGATCCGGGCATTGCCGGCCAACCCCTTGTCGAAGACGCAGTACCCAGCCCACGAGTAGCCGTTGCCGGCCGGACCAACGTTCACCGTTGATCCGCTGGTGTAGTCATTGGCGTTCGGCGACGAGTGCTGGCAGGTGATCGTCCACGACGTGTTGCCCGGGAAGTCACGGATGTCGAAGTCCATCTTGGGACACCCGCTCACGCAGCTGCCGCCGCCGGTCCCCGTGCCGTTGGCCCGAACGTTGTAGATCTCGGGGTTCTTCGGCTCCGGCACCGTCGTGGCACGTTCGCCAGCAGTGGGGGCACTCCACCCCGTGGGGGTGGCGTGCGCCCGGACACGCAATCCGTGCGCCTCGGCGTAGCCGAAGGTCTGGCTGTGGCTCTGCCGGTTGTCCGGCGCTCGCCACGGGCCGCCGTCGGTGCTGATCTGCACCTGGTCGACGTTGCGTCCGTTCGTGCGAAGGTCCCAGCGCCACGTGATGGTGCGCCCACTCACGGAGGAGGTGAGGTTGACCGGTGTGAGCGTGTCGCCATAGGGCTGCACCTGGTTGCTCGTGGCCTCGCTGGACTGCTGTCCTCCGGTGTTGACCGTGCGCACCTTGACCGTCAGCGGGTCGATCCCCATGTTGGGCAGGGTGAATCTCACGGTCGAGCCGGGCGCGCAGCCACAGGCGTGCGATCCCGACTTGCCGCCGCCACGCCACTGGATCGACTGGAACCCTCCGGCTCGCGGCTGGCCCACGCGGACGTCGACGACGACGGACTTGTTGGCGTTCGGGGTCGCGGCCGTCACCGACGGGTTGCTCGGGACACCGACCGACGTGTAGGTCCACGGGCTTCCCTTGGCCGACTCGAGGTCCGCGCCGTTGGTCGCCGTCACGGTGTAGCCGTAGCGGCGACCGTCGTAGGGGATCGTGTCGGCGAGGGTGCGCGTCTGGGCGCCGACCCGGCCGATCTGCGTCCAGCCGCCACCGTCGACGTTCCGATAGACCGTGTAGTGCTTGAGCGGCGGACCGTTCGGGTTGGTCTGCTGGTTCCACGAGACGGTGATCGACTCGGAGTCGAAGCCCGCGCCGGGACCACGCGTCGCACCGTTGATGCCGGTGACTGCGGGCGGCGTGCCGGCGGACTGCATCTGGACGGCGGGTCCGAACGGGCCTGCGCCGGCTTCGTTCCAGGCCTGCACGGCGACTGAGTAGGGGGTGTTGTTGTCGAGCCCTGACGCGGTGGCGCTCGTCGCACCGCCGGCAGCCTGCACCGTCCGCGCCGATCCACCACCGGTGGGGACGAGGCGCACGATGTATTTGGTGATGGCCGAGCCCTTGTTGGGCGCGGGTGACCACGCGACGTTGAGAGTCCCGTCACCACGGCTCACCATGCGCACACCGATGGTGGCCTCGGGCTTGGTGTCGGGCCGCACGACGCCACTCGGGGCGCTCGGCGGGCTGTCGCCGACGCCGTTGGTCGCGACGACCGTGAACGTGTAGTCCTTGCCGTTGGTCAGACCGGTGATCGTGCAGGGTGACGACGAGCAGTCCAGCGTGCCCGAGCTGCCGCCGGTCCACCGCACCTTGTAGTTCGAGATCGTCACGCCACCGTCGTAGGCCGGCGCGACCCACGAGACCCGGGCCTGACCGCCGGCGATCCGGTCGGCGATGGCGCTCACGCCGGTGGGTGCGGTCGGCTTGCCGCGCATGGTGATCGTGACGCGGCCGGCCGCCTGACGGTCGGGTCCATCGCTCACGAGGAGCGACACGGTCGCGGTCGGGGACGGCTGTGACGTCGCCCGCAAGGTCAGCGTGCAGCCGCTGCGGGACACCTCGATGCCGGTGCCGCTCTCCAGGGCAGCGGCGAGGATCGAGCACGCTGGCTTCTCCAGCGGTGAGTCGAGGTAGCGACTGACGTCGACGGACTCGGACTCGCCCTCGTTGAGGCCGTCCACGCTGATCGGGCGCATCCGCGGCGGGCCGAGGGCAGCAGCGGCGGCGGCAGCGGCGGCTGCCTCGGCCCCAGCTTCGGACCCTGCCGCCGTGGTGTCGTCGTCCCCCGCGAGTCCGAGGACACGGACCGGGAACTTCACGGACGGCATACCGGGTGAAGTGACGGTGACCGACCCCGTTCCGCTCGGCGCACGCTCACCGGCGCGCAGCGTCACGAGGCGCCCGCCCGTCTCGGCCTGCTCGAGCTCGGCGCCCTGGGCTTCCGGGTCCCACTTCGCCTCGAACTCGACCTCGTCGAGGTTCATGCCGACTGGGAGCCAGGCACGGCAGTAGGTCGGGATGTCGACCTCGCGCGCACGGCCACCGGCCGCGATGACGAGGGGTGCGTCGGGGCACCGGAGCAGCGGAACCTTGGGTCCGATCTGCACCGGGATGGACACGTATGCCGTCCGCACATCCTTGTCGTCGGCCGCCTCTTGGTCGCTCACCTCGAGCATGAGCGCCGCCGGTCCGATGTAGCCGCCACGCGACGTGAGGGTGATCGCGTCGCGACCTTCGGCCCCGGCCGTGAGGTTCTCCCGCGGGGAGGCCGACACCGTCGCTGCCGCGGTGATGCTGATGGCCTTGCCACGCGGGGACTTGACGTACTTGTCGAGCTTGACCGTCGTGGTCGAGTCCTTGTCCATCTCGATGAGCGCGCCCTCGACGACGAACGGGAGACCCTTGTCGCCGGCGGGCACGTGGATCAGGGCGAGCGCCTTGGCTTCGTCCTCGTCCTCGATGACGTAGGGCACCGTCTGCGGGTGGTCGAGGAGGGTGACCCGGACCTTGCCGTTCTCGACCGTGCCGTGCGGCGAGAGCACCTCGACGATCCTGAGGGTGGCCGGGTCGGAGTCGATGTCGGTGTCGTTGGCGAGGGCGTCGACGAGGGCGGTGGTCTCACCCGGCGTCGCCTTGGCGACGTCGTCCTGCGCGATGGGCGGGTTGATGTGCCCGGCGACACCGCGGACGAGCAGGGTGGTGCGGGAGGGGTCGAAGATCCCGTTGTCGATGCCGTAGACGAACTCGTGCGTCGGGGCCTCGGGTTGCGGTGCCGTCGTCGTGACCGTGTTCTCGTCCTCGTCGACGGTCCACTGCCGCTGGGCAGAGTCCGGGTTGAGGTCCTTGTGGTCGAGGCGCACTGCGTCACCGCGGGCGATGAGGTCGTTGCGCAGGACGTGCGCGGTCACACGCTTGCCCGGCGCGGCGACGACCTCGTCCTCGACGGCGACGGGCGGCTGCGGGTCACCGGGGCGGACGACGCCGACCCGAACGAACGCCTGGCTCGTCGCGCCGAAGCGGTCCTGCACCTCGTAGCGGATGAGCTCGGTGCCGGCGGCGTTCGGATAGGCCTCGTAGCGGATCGTCGACGGCCCCACCGAGACGACGCGTCCGAAGGTGAGGTCGAGCGCGTCGGCGTCCTTGCCCGTGATGCCGCGCATCGTCACGGTGTCGCCGTCGGGGTCCACACCGGTCGACGGGATCGTCAGCGTCACCGACTCGCCCGCGGTCACCGACCCCGAGAAGCTGCGCGCGATCGGCGCCTGGTTCGGGGACGTCTTGGTCGGAAGCGGGTTGACGGTGACCGTGAGACGACCGGTCTTGGCCCGCTCGGGTGAGCCCTCGGCATACGCGGAATATTCGATCACCACGTCCTGCGGTGCCTTGAGTCCGGTGGCCTCCGGGACGTAGCGGATGAGGTTGCCGGAGGCGAAGGCGCGCTGCTCGCCGTCGGTGATGACCTTGACGCTTCCCGGGTCGAGGACCAGCGGTATGCCGTCCGCCATCGTGTCGTTGTCGAGCACGCCGACCGAAACGCTGTCGCCTTCACGGACGGCGGCGCGGTCGTCCTCGACCGTCGGCGCCGCGCCGGGGAGCGGTGGACGCTGGACGACGTTGATCGTGCCGGTGGTCCGCTTGGTGCCGTCGCTGATCGTGTATTCGACCGTGCCCTGTCGGCTTCCCTGGCCGCTGATCGGAGACGGCTCGAGCGCCTCGATCCGGACCCACCGGCCCTGGTAGATCGTGGGGCGCAGCCACGAGTTCTCGACATCGACCTTGGCGCTCTGGGTGACGACGACGTCGGCGCGCGGGCTGTAGTCGTTGGCCAGGACGTCGACCATCGTGGGCGACTGGTCGCGCAGCGTGGCACCGTCCGGAACGGCGACGGGCGGCGCCTCCGGGTCGGCGGGCTCGACGGTGTCGATCCGAATGCGGCCGGGAGTCACAGTTCCACCGGACTGCGCGGCATACGCGAGTTCGGTTGTCCCGAGGCCGTTCGGGGTCACGGTGACGACGCCGGTCGTGAGGTTGGTGTCGACGTCGAGAGGACCAGAGGGAGCGACCTCCCCGGCCAGGCGGAGACGCGCGTCGGGGTCGCCCGGGTCGGCCCCGGGGATGTCGTTGCCGAGGGGCTCGAGCTGGATCGGCTTGCCAAGGACCGCACGGATGACGTCGGGCTGGGTCTTGGGCGCGACGGCCTTGGGGTCGGCCAGGTCGAGGACGGTGAGGTTGACCTCGCCCTTGCTGCTCTGGCGTCCGTCGTTGATGAGATAGGGCACCGTCGCCGGCCCGGCCTTGACCGGTGCGGTGATGCCGATGCGCCCCTGGCCGTCGATGACCGTGCTCGCGTCAGCCGCATCGACGGCGAGGGGGTCGCTCTCGCCGTCGCGCCAGTCGCCAAGGACGGAGGCTGCGACGCGTCCGCCGGAGACCACGGGGTAGGTCGTGCGAGCAAGGTCGGCCTGGCCGTCACGCACCTTCGGCGGGGTGTTGATCTCGTCGCCGACGACTGTGAGGACGACCTTGCCGGTGCTCTTCTCCTTCGCCTTGCCGTTGCTCACCTTGTAGGAGAACGTGATCGTCGACGCCGACGGGTTCGCCGGGACGGCCACGTCGACGGTCTGCCCGTCGCTCGACACCGTCGCCGTGACGTCCGTGGCGCTCGGCGCCGTGAGGTCCCTGGGGTCGATGGCGAGGATGGAGCCCTTGGCGTCGGTGTCGTTGTCGAGCGGGTGGATCTTGCTCGTTCGACCGGGACGGACGCGCAGGTTGTCCGGCATCGCCTTCGGCGGCTGGCTCACCTGGTTGTCGTCGACGACGTTCTCGTCCTTCTTGTCGTTGTCGTCGTCCTTCTTCGTGGGCGGGATGAGTGCGTCCCAGTTGTCGATCTTCTGCTTCGTCGAGTCGACATCCCAGACGTCGCCCGTGTCGAGCTGGTTGAGGACGATGTTGTCGCGGTTGACGCGGAAGGCCACGCCGTCGCGGATGATCCCCACACTCGCGCCGCCGAGGGTGCCCGCCGCGATGAGGTCGCTGCGACCACAGTTGGCGCCATAGAAGATGTTGCCCGTCTCGGCCCACGCGGCGTGGAGGCACCCACGCAGCACAACGGGACGCGTCACGAGCGGCGGGTCGACGGATCGGTTGGCCTGCTCCTGGATGGCGACGCCGCCCTGACCCTCGCCGCCACCGTTGAGCCTGACCGGGCGCGCCGAGACGGCGTTGGCGACGACGACCGTATCGGCCCTGGGGCCCGGCTGTTGCAGAGCGGCGTATGCCGGCCCGTCACCGAGCGCTGCACCGGCACTGATCGCCTCGTCGCGACCCTCGACGTGGAGTTCGTCCTGGGCGGGGTCGTAGAGGACCCAGGTGTCGCCGACTGCGGTGATGTCGAGTCGTGGTGCCCGGACGCTGGTGCTGGCAGTGACCGGCTTGGCGAACGTGTCGCCGGCCGGCGCGATGGTGACGACCCGGCCGGTGGACCCGGACGCGGCGACGACGGTGCCTGCCGTGTCGACGGTCACGACCGCGTTGCCACCGACGGTCGCGAGGGGCTTGGCGGTCGAGCCGACGTCCTGGAGGGACTCGATCCCGCCCTTGACGTCGACGCGCTGCGCCCACACCTTGCCGGTCTTGGGGTCGACGGTCGCGATGGTGCCGCCGCGCAGGTCGACGGTCGACGGGGTGAACTCTCCGGGCTTGCCGGGAGGTGGCACGGGGGCCGCTGCTCCGGACTCCTCCGACGTCGCCGTGCGGACGTCGATGGGGAGGAGGGTGTTGCCCGTCGCGACGCCGACGACGGCTGCCCCGTCCTGCAGGATGTCGACGCGAGACCCGTCGGCGAGGGCGGTGGAGACACCGGCGTCGAGCTGTCGGGCGCCAGTGTTGAGGCGGGCGAACTTCGCCTGCGCCGAGGACGACACCCAGACGCCACCGTCGCCGATGTCGGCCTCGTGGACCGTTGACCCCTGGCTGGTCACGGCGGCATATGCGAGCGTGGATGCAGCGATGGCGACGACGCCGAGCGAGGCCAGGCCCCGTCGGCTGCGAGAGGCAGCGACGCCCCCAGTAGTGCGCTTCATTTGCCTCACGTCACCCCACGTTTCGAAACCCTCACCATGATGCCCATCAGAACGGCACCCACGGTGAATAGACCGTCTGGCCGTTGCGGCTGAGCTTCATGCGCACCTGCCCCACGCCCCCACGAGCGAAGAGGCAGTAGCGGGGCATGGACACGCCGTTGCCCGAGCCGTCGATGGTCGCTGTGCGCGGCGACGAACTCCCGGAGGTCTCGGACTCGCAGACCGCGGTCCACGACGTGTTCGGGGGGAAGTCACGGACGTTGTAGTTGACCTTCGGGCAGGTTGAGTAGCGGCAGGTCCCCACCCCGTTGGGATCGTTGTACTGCTCCGGGCTGGGACGGACGTTGTGGATCACCGGGTCCGGGGGCGGTCCCGTGCGGCGAGTCATCGTCAGCGGTGGCGAGTCGCCCGCGGCCGACCTGGCCACGATCGTGATGGTCACGTCCTGGTTGAAGTTGGCAGCCGTCACCGAGGTCGAGGTGATCCTGCTGCCGTTGTAGGACTTGGCGCCGCTGATCCTGACGCCCGTGATCGGTCGTCCGTTCGTCGGCAGGGTCCAGTTGAACGTCACCGTCTTGCCGGACGTCGACCCCCCGTTGGCGACCGGGCGCGGGGTGGGGCCATAGGGCTGGACCTGGTTGCTGTTGGCTGACCGCTGCGAAGCTCTCGTGCCGTTGCTCGTGGTGACGGTGAACGTCTGTGGGTTGGTGCTCAACTGGCTCGTCGTGATCGTCACCTGACCGTTCGCCGGGCACGAGCCGCAGGTGAAGGTCCCCGTCGCACCGTTGGAGGAGCGCCAGGTCACCGACCGGAAGCCCGCGGCGCGGGGCTGGCCGAGCCTGACAACAAGTCGGACACGCTCATTGCTGCTCGGGGTCGAGGCCGTGACGGATGGGGTGGACGGCATACCGATCGAGGTGAACGACTCGACCGCACTGTTGGGCGACTCGAGGTCGGCGCCGTTGGTGGCGGTGACGACGTAGTCGTATCGACGCCCGTCGTACTGCACCTGGTCGGACGCCCTCGTCGTGGACGCGGGGACGGTCTTGAGCACCGACCAGGCACCGCCGTTGACCCGACGTTTGACCGTGTAGTTCTTCAGGGGCGGGCCGTTCGGACTCGTCGCGCTCCACGTGAGGGTGATCGCGGCGAGGTCCTTGTTGGCTCCCGGCCCGTCAGGTGTGGCCTTGAAGCCGCTCGGCGCTCGGGGTGTGCCCGCCGACTGCATCGTCGTGCCCGGCCCGAAGGGTCCGGGACCGGCTTCGTTGTAGGCCTGCGCCTCGACGGAGTACTCGCTCATGTTGTTGAGCCCGGTGACCGTCGTCGTCGTCGCCGGGGCCGCCACCTCGGTGGTGCGCGGGGTGCCCCCGCCCGTCGGGATGAGTCGAAGGACGTACTTGGAGACCGCCGACCCCTTGTTCTCCGGAGGCGACCACCTGATTGTCAGGGAGCCGTCGCCCCGGCCGGCCATCGTCACCCCGGACACGGGGCCCGGCTTGGTGTCGGGACGGGCCGCGCCACTGGGTCCACCCGGCTCACTCTCGCCGACGACGTTCGTCGCTGTGACGCTGAAGAAGTAGTCCTTGCCGTTGGTGAGTCCGTCGATGGTGCACGGCGAAGCAGTGCAGTCCAGACGGCCCGTCGATCCGCCGGTCCAGGACACGGTGTAGCCGCTGATGGGCGCCCCACCGTCGTAGGTCGGCGCCGACCAGCTGACTCGCGCCCGACCGCCGGCGTCCCGGTCTGCCTGTGCCGCAACGGAAGTGGGGGCACCCGGACGTCCGAGCATGGTGACGTCCACGGCACCGATCGCCGAGCGACCTGGCCCATCCGACACGCTCAGCGAGATGCGACCCGTGGGACTGGGCTTCGCTCCTGCGGCGACCGTGATCGTGCAGCCGCTTCGCGTGACGCTGAGGCCCTGGCCGGCCGTCACCGACGCGGCATCGACGGAGCACGTGGGGTTCTCGAGCGGCGAGTCGAGATACGAGCGCAGGTCGACCTGCTGGCTGTCGCCCTCCTTGAGTCCGTTGATGGACATCGGGCGCAGGCGAGGAGGCGCGAGGTCGGCCAGCCCCTGTTCGGCCGTTCCGCCGAGGACGCTGACGTTGACCTTGGACGTGATGTCGGAACCGCGTGCTCCCACCTTGAGGACGCCGGTCCCACTGCGCGCACCCGCGGCGGCCTTGAGGCTGACGATCCGCTGCCCCTCTCCGCTCTGCTCCAGGGCGACGTCGGCGGCCTTGCCCTCCCACTCGGTGGTGAAGGCGACCTCCTCCATGGTGAGGCCGACCGGAAGCCACACCCGGCACAGGGTGGGCAGGTCGAGCTCCCGAGGGAGACCCCCCGCGAGCACCGTCACTGCCGTGGACGGGCACCTGAGCTGCGGCGCCCTGGGTCCGATCTGCACCGGGATGGAGACGTATGCCGTGTGGACGTCCTCTTGCACGTCACTTTGCTGGTCGGTCACCTCGAACATCACCGAGGCCGGGCCGACGTAGCCGCCCGAAGACGTGAGCGTCAGGTTGCCCTCGGAGTCCGCCACCATGGCGAGGTTGGGGGCAGGGGCCGTGGACACGGTGCTCGCCGAGGTGATGCCGAGCCTGCGGCCCTGTGGCGACTTCACGTAGTCGGCGAGGCGGACAGTCGTCGTCGCGTCCTTGCCCATCTCGATGAGCGCACCCTCGACGACGAACGGTGTTCCGCCCGTTCCACGTGGAACATGGACGACCGCCATGGCACGAGCGCCGTCCTCGTCCTCGACGACGTAGGGAGCGGAGTACGGGTGGCCCAGGACCGAGACCGTGACCTTGGAACCCTCGATCTTCGCGTTCGGCGAGAGCACCTCGACGACCTTGAGGGTCGCCGGGTCCGAGTCGATGTCGGTGTCGTTGGCGAGGACGTCGACCGTCGTCGTGGCTTCGCCGTTCTTGGGCTTGGCGACATCGTCCGTGGCCGTCGGAGGGTTGATCCAGTCCTTCTGGCCGCGCACGAGCAGGCTTGCCCGAGACGGGTCGAAGAGCCCGTTGCTGATGCCGTAGGTGAAGTCGTGGACCGGCGCTCCCTCGTCGGGGACCTTCGTCGAGACCGTGAGGTCCTCGGCGTCGACCTTCCAGGTGGTGCGTTCGGACGGCGGGTTCAGTGATTCGTGCTCGAGGTCGACACTGTCACCGCGAGCAATGAGGTCGTTGGCCGTGACGGGGACGGTCACGGTCTTGCCGGGCGCGGCTCGCACGCTGTCATCGACGGCCACGGGCGGCTCCGGGTCTCCGGGCGCGACGACCCCCACCCGCACGAAAGCGCGACTCACCGAGCCGAAGCGGTCGACGACCTCGTAGTTGATGACCTCGGTCCCCGACGACGACGGGAACGACTCGTAGCGAATGGTCGACGGGCCTGTGGAGACGACCCGGCCCAGTCCGAGGGTGACCGGTCCGCCGTTGGTCCCGACGACACCCGTCACCCCGACGGAGTCGCCGTCGGGGTCGACGCCCGTCGTGGGGACGGTGATCGTCAGGGGGTCGCCGGCCGTCACGGACGAGGAGAAGCTGCGGGCGACCGGAACCTGGTTGGGCCGGGCCTTGGTCGGAAGGGGTGTGACGCGGATGGCGACGCGGCCGGTCTGGGCGCGTTCCGGCATACCTTCGGGGAAGGCGGCGTACTCGACCGTGACCGACTCCTCGGTCGTGAGGCCTGTCGACCACGGTGCGAACCGCACGACGTTGCCGGACGCGAAGGCTGTCTGCTGGACGCCGTCCCCGAGCACCGTGACGCTCGTGGGGTCGATGCGCAGCGGGATGCCGTCGGCCATGGTGTCGTTGTCGAGGACCGGGACGGCGACGGTGTCACCCTCGCGGACGATCCCGGTGTCGTCGACGACGACGGGGCTGAGGTCGAGCCCGGCCTTCTGGGTGACCGTGACCTCGCCGGTCGCGCGTTTGGTCCCGTCGCTGACGGTGTAGCGGATCGTCCCGCGACGGTTCGACTCGGTGGCGGAGCCGGCCGGCTCGAGGGCGGTGACCCGAATCCAGCGGCCCTGGTAGACCGACGCCTGCAGCCACGCATCCTCACTCGTGGCGGCGACCGCTCCTTGGGTCACGAGGACATCGGCACGTGGGCTGTAGTCGTTGGCGAGCGGGTCGACGAGGGTCGGCGACTGGTCGCGCAGCGTCGCGGTGTCCCCCACCGCGACCGGCGGAGCGTCGGGATCGGGTGCCGCAATGACGTCGACCCGGATGCGACCGGGACTGACCCCGCCGCCGACCTGTGCGGCATACGAAAGTTCGAAGGTCCCCGCTGCCGACGGCGTCACGGTCACGACGTTGGTGTCGAGATTGGTGTCGACCGTGAGCGGACCGGTGACCCGAACGTCTCCGGCGAGGTGCATGCGGTCGTCGGGGTCGCTCGGATCCGCCCCGGCGATGTCGTTGCCGAGCGGCTCGATCTGGAGCGGCTTGCCGACCACGCCGCGGATGACGTCGGGCTGGGTCACCGGCGGTCGCGGCTTGGTCTCGGTCAGGGCGATGACCTCGACCGGGACCGAGCCCTTGGTCTGCCCGCCGCGCCCGTCGTCGGCGACGTAGGCGATGGCAGCCTTGCCCGCCTCCGGCGGGGCGAGGTAGGCCACGCGCCCCTGGCCGTCGATGCTCAGGCCGTCACCCTCGACGGAGGCGACGATCGGGTCGGACTCGGGGTCCCGCCAGTCGGCGATCACCGGCACGGCAAGGCGCTGGCCGGCAAGAACGGGGTATGCCGTCTTTGCCAGTTTGGCCTGCCCCGCGCGCACGAACGGGGCGCCATTGGTGCCCTCCGCCGCGATGCTCACCTTGACGGCGGCGCGCGTCTTGGCCTTGACCTTGCCGTTGCCGACGAGGTAGGTGAACTGGAACGGCGCGGTGCTGCCCGTGGGGACGGTGACATCGATGCTCTGGCCATCGGCCGAGACCGTCGCACGCACGTCGGGGTCGGACGTGGCACTGACGTCGCGGGGGTCGATGGCGAGCACCGAGCCGGCGGCGTCGCTGTCGTTGTCGAGGACGTGCAGCTTGCTCGTGCGTCCGGGGCGGACGGTGAGGTTGTCGGGCTTCGCCGTCGGCGGCTGCTTGACGACAGCGTCGTCGATGACGTTCCTGTCCTTCTTCTTGCTGTCCTGGTCGCGCTCGGGCGGCGGGATCAGCGCGTCCCAGTTGTCGATCTTCTGCTTGTCGCTCTGGATGTCCCAAGCGGCGCCGTTGTCGAGGTCGTTGAGGACGACGACGCCGCGGTTGACCCGGAAGGCGACGCCGTCGCGCAGCGGGGTCTCGCTGACGTTGTCGATGGTCCCCGTCGGCACGGGGTCCTGGCGACCGCAGTTCGCGGCATAGAAGACCTTGCCCGGCTCGGACCAGGCGCCGTGGACGCAACCGCGAAGCACCACCGGGTGGGCTGGCATGACGGCACCGGCGCGGTTCATCCGCTCGGCGATCTCGATGCCGCCGCTGGCCGCGCCACCGTCGAGGCGCACCATGCGCAGGCCGGCACTGCCGGCCAGGGCGACGGCGTCGGCCTTCGGACCGGGGAGTTGGAGTGCGGCATAGGCGCCCTCGCCCGGGGTGGGAGCGAAACCGGCGGGGAGACCGTCGGTCCGGCCGGAGCTGTGGATGGCGTCGCGCTCCGGGTCGTAGACCGCCCACGTCGAACCGAGCGCGGTGACCTGCAGGCGATTGCCCTTGGCACCGCTCTGCTCGGTGACGGGCTTGGCGAACTCCTCCCCTGCCGGACGCAGGGTCGTGACCGTGCCCTGGCGACCCGACGCGACATGGACGGCGCCGTCCTCACCGACGGCGAGGACCGCGGCCGGGCCGACGGTTGCCAGGGGTTTGGCGCTCGCTCCGAGACCCGTGAGGTCGTCGATCCCGGCCCGCGTGTCGACGCGCTGCGCCCACACCTTGCCGGTCTTGGGGTCGACGACCGCGAGGGTTCCGCCGCGCAGGTCGACGAGGGTGGGCGAGATGAGGCCGGGCTCTGTCGTCGGGGCCGCCGGCGACGTCGCAGTCTCCTCACGGAACTGCGCCGTGCGGACGTCGATGGGCTGCAGCTGAGAGGTGGCCTTGGCCCAGGCGACGACGGCGGAGCCGTCCTGGAGCACGTCCAACCCCGAGCCCGGTGCGACGTCGGCGGCGACACCGGCGTCGAGCTGGTTGGCAGCCTTGTTGAGTCGGCCGAACTTCGCCTGGGCGTCCGACGTGATCCACACGCCACCGTCGCCGACATCGGCCTCGTGGACGGTCGCGCCCTGGGAGGTGACGGCGGCATAGCCCAACGTCGCGGCCGCGAGGACCACCGTCATCGTGGAGGCGATCCGTGCACGTGCGCGGCCACGGCGCGGTGCACCGAGGGAGCGTGAGGCGCGGCGTGCGGGGGCGTTCGGGGTGACGGGGGCGGAGCGCTGCGAACGTCGTAGTCTCACGCGGATCCTTCCGCGCCGCGGGCACGACGCAGGGACGGCAACGACGGCAGGCGGCGACCCCTGGTGGTTCCGGGTCGGCGATCGCGCTCGAGGAGCGGACGGATGCTGAAGTCCGCACGGATGCGGCGCCAGCGCGAGGCAGCGCCGCGGAGCTGACGGCGTGCGCCGTCGGCGTCGGTGAGCAGTGCCATGGCGACCGCGGGATCGGGATCGCCCGGCCCGAACACGGCTCCGTTCGCACCGGCCGCAATGCGGGCCGCTGCGGCACTGTCCGGGAAGGCTCGCGCCTGCTCGAGCCGCGTGGCGCCCCGCGGGACCTGGACCCCGAGGCTCCGAGCATCGGAGACGAGGTCGCGCCAGACCCACGCAGCCCGGGACGGAGTGGGGCCGGCCGTTGCGTGCTTGCGTCGACGTCGCGCCTTGAGTCCGCGGATCAGCGCGTAGGCGCCGAGGACCAGGAGCAGCGGCAGGACGAGACCCAGCACGAGGATCTGGAGCCAGAGCGGCCAGGCTCCGATGTCGAGCGGGTTGCGCTTCTTCTTCTTGATGTCCGTCGCGTTCTGCGCCTGGTCAGGTCCCTGGAGCACCGACGGCGGGTTGACTCCTGCCGGGGGCGGCACCTGGGCGCCGACCTTCTGCTCCTCGGACTTGAGCTGCTGCTCGTTGGGCTTCTTGTTGCGATCGGGGAGGAAGGTCGACGGGAGCAGCGCGTGCCACTGCCCGTTGTCCTCCTTGACCTCCACCCACGCGTGGACGTCCTTGCCCTTGATGACACCGGACGCGTCGGGGACCGCGCCCATGACGACGCGGCTGGGGATGCCCAGGCGATTGCCGACGAGCGCGAGGGTCGCGGCGTACTGCTCGTCGTTGCCGGCCAGCTGCGTCGAGCCCACGAAGCGGCTCAGTCGAGCGAGGCCGTGGCCGGGGAGGTAGACCTTTTCGTAGGAGTTGGCCGTGCCGCCGTCGGTGTAGGCGCCGTCGGCCGTCATGGTTTTGGCGACGGCCGTGAACTTCTCCCAAGATCCGCCTGCCTGCCCGGTCCAGGCGTCGAGCTTGGCGTCGAGGAAGCTCGTGTCCTCGGCGACCTGCCCACCACTCGCGACGTCGAGCTCGGCCGGGAGCTTGGTCGAGTAGTTCTGCGGCAGGACCGTGTCGAACGTGTAGGTGTCACCGGGCTGGACCAGAGCGGGGACCACCGCGGTCTCGGTCGATGTGTTGAGCCACAGCGCGTCGGCGAGGTCGTCGCGGCGCGCCCCGGTGAAGTGCACACCCGTGGTCGACCCGGCGATCGGCAGCCACGCGCCGTCGTAGCCGCCATCGGGGATCGACACGGTGGCCGTCACGGTGTCACCCGTGGTGCGCGCGGCGATCCTCGAGCCGACCTGCTGGAACGGAGTCCCGTCCATCGCCCGGTCCGCGGCACCCCACACCAGACCGTCGTAGTTGTCCAGGGTGGCGAAGCGGACCGGCGTGCCGTCGGGCAGGCCACTCACCGTGAGGATCTCGGTGTCGTAGAGCTCGGCGCTGTTGGGCTCGGTGTATTGACGGAAGCCGGACAGCGGGCTGGTGAACTGGGCCACGTCGTAGGGCGGGGTCAGCTCGTTGCGGACAACCGCCCGGGCCGACCCCTCGTCGGTGCCCGGCAGGAACTGGCCGAGCAGCCCACCTGCCAAGGCTGCCACCGTGAGGAGGACGACGCCCGTGACGGTGCGGGCACGACGGCCCGCGCCGTTCTGCAGGGCCGCGCGGCTGCGGCCGGCGCGCACGACGAGCCAGAGGATGAGGACGAGCGCGAAGACGACACCCTGGACGACCTTGGCGGCCGGCTGCTGGGTACCGAGGGCGATGCTCCCGACGAGAAGCACGAGCGGCGTCACGGCGACCGCGCCGACACTCGGGAAGCGCCGGGCGATGCCATAGGTCGCGGCTGAGCCGAAGAGTCCCGTGACCCACGGGAGGGCCACGAGCGGCCCACGCGCATCGACGGGCGGAAGGAGGGTGAGCCACTCCTTCCAGCCGGTCACCGGGGCGGTGGCCAGATCGATGAAGGTCTGCGGGGTCGGCAACACACCGGCCACGAGGTCACCGCGCACGGCGACCGGCCCCCCGAGCAGGAAGTGCACGACCACGAGGACCAGCACGGTGACCAGCAGCGGCCAACCGCGCACTGTGGACAGGTGGGCCACGAGCGTCCCGAGGACGACACCCACTCCTGCAGCGACCACCCACTCCCAGCCGATGAAGCCGGTGCGGAAGCCGATCAGGGCGATCGTGACGAGCGCGATCGCGAAGGCGAGGTCGACGAGAGCCGCACTGGACGGCATACGGGAGAAGGAGGGGCGAGCGGCCGAGGACCGGCGCGCGCGCTCGTCGGCGACTGCCCGCCGGCTCGCGGTGGCGTCGGCGCTCATACGAGAGCTCCACTGAAGAGGACGCGGCGCAGGTCGGCGAGTTCACGAACGGTGAGGATCGTCAGCCCGGCCGCGCTGCGGACGCCGACCTGAGCATCCGGGTCGATGACGAGGGCGACCTTGATGACCTCGACCTCGAACTGGGCGAGTGCGCGCTGGACCTGGATGAACGGGCGGTGCGAGCCGGTGACGAGGATGGCGATGCTCGCGTCGGGAGCCAGCGCCGCCGCGTCGCCGGTCGACCCGAAGACGTCGACGGGGCCGACCTCGGCGCGAGCGAAGGCGTCGAGCGTGATGGGTGCCGTGGACCGCGAGATCTGCTGGTCATGGCAGACGACCGTGGTGTCCTGCTCGTCGAGGATCGAGCGCACGGCGAGCGAGGCGGCGCAGGAGATCGCAAGCTCGACCGCCGCGTCCTCCCCGGTGTAGACCTCGGGTGTCGTGTCGACGACGACCGCGAGGTGGGAGCGCCGGGTGTCGAGGAACTGGCGCACGAGGAGTCGACCGTGCTTCGCGCTGGAGCGCCAGTGGATGTAGCGACGGTCGTCGCCGGGCTGGTACTCGCGCAGGGCGTGGAAGGCGAGGTCGGACATCGAGAGATCCGGGGTGACCTCACCCTCGAGGTCGCGCAGGAGCCCGGCACCGAGGGACTCGAGGGAGGTCGTCTCGGGGTGCACGAAGAGCTCGGTCTGCTCGGTCCACTCCATCGTGCGACGGACGAGGCCGAGGGGGTCGCCATGGACGGTCGTCGCCGGCCCGACCTTGATGACGCCGCGGCGTTCGGTGGGTACGACGAAGAGTTCCTCGTGTGTCTTGCCGGACGCGAGGGAGGGCAGGGTGAATCGCGCCGCGGACCGGCCGACGGGCAACTCGACCAGCAGCGGCAGCATGCCGCGGCCCGAGAGGTTGCGGACCTCGATGCGACCGGTCGCCGGCTCACCGACGACGACGCGGGTGGGGTCGACATCAGTGCGGATCTCGACCTTGGCGTGGCCGACCGCGAGCGCCACGCAGGCGAGGAAGAGGACGAGGCAGGCGACGGCGATCATCGCCAGCTCGGTCCATTCGTAGCGGCTCGCGAGGAACCACGCGACGAGCCCGAGCGCGAGGACGGTCCAGCCGAGCGGTGAAACCCACGCGAGGCCCCGCGTCACCGGGCGCCACACCGGCTCGGAGCGCTCGGCGAGCGGCTTGATGCGGTCACCCGTCAGGTCGAGGATGCGGGCGCCGGTCTCGGTGAGTGCGGTCGGGATCTGCACCCGCGGCAGGGTGATGGTCGGCAGCTCGGCTCGGCGGCGGGTGGACTTCCCACTGACCGCGGCGGGCTGGGTGTCGTTGCGCCGGATGGCCTGCGTGTCCTCGGCGCGGGACCCGAGGCCGAGGACGGACCGCCAGCGGGAGCCGCCGGACGCAGTGGCGCCGTTCGAGCGCCTCCGACTGGGCTGGTCCTGGGCGGGACGCACCTTGAGCGAGGAGCGCGAGATGGTGGACTCGGCGTCGACCGGGTCGGGGTGGAGCGGTTGCCGCGGCGGTGCCTGAGGGGTCGACGGCGGCGGTCCGGACAGATCGGACCGTCGAACTGTCGACTCCTCGGACTCCACCGGCTTGGTCATCGTCAGGCGACCCGCTCGGTCGGCGGGGCGACCTCTCCGAGGATCTGGGTGATGACCTGGTCGACGTCGATGCCGGCGAACTGGGCCTCGGCCGTCACGAGCAGGCGGTGGTTGAGGACCGGCTGCGCGAGGAGCTTGATGTCGTCGGGGATGACGTGGGTGCGGCCCTGGCCGATGGCCCAGGTCTTGGCGCAGCGGATGAACGCGAGGCAGCCGCGGACCGACAGGCCGAGGCGGACGCTCACGTGGCGGCGCGACTCCTCCGCGATGCGGGAGACGTAGTCGAGGATCGCGTCGTCGACGTGCACCTCGTCCGCGAGCTCGGCCATGTCGAGGATCACCTGGGACGTGACGACCGGCTCGAGCGCCTTGGTGCGGTCACGGGTCTTCGCGTCGCGCAGGACCCGGACGGTGGCGTCGTGGTCGGGGTAGCCGAGCGACGTCTTCATGAGGAAGCGGTCGAGCTGCGCCTCGGGGAGGCGGTAGGTGCCGGCCTGCTCGATCGGGTTCTGGGTGGCGATGACCATGAACGGCTCGCCGACCTCGTGGCGGGTGCCGTCGACGGTGACCTTGGCTTCCTCCATGACCTCGAGGAGCGCGGACTGCGTCTTGGGTGAGGCGCGGTTGATCTCGTCGGCGAGGACGATCGTCGCGAAGATCGGACCCTTGTGGAACTCGAACGTCTTGCTGTTGGGGTCATAGATCGTCACGCCGGTGACGTCGCTGGGGAGCAGGTCCGGTGTGAACTGGATGCGGCTGTTGGTGCCGTGCACGGTGCTCGAGAGCGCGCGGGCCAGCTGGGTCTTGCCCGTGCCGGGGAAGTCCTCGAGGAGCAGGTGCCCCTCGGACAGCATGCAGGTCAGGGCCAGTCGGATGACGTGCTCCTTGCCGAGCACGGCCTTGTCGACGTTGCTCACCATCGCCTCGAAGGTCTTGGTGAACCAGGCAGCCTGGTCATGGGTGACCGTCATGGGTCAGGGTCCTCTCATCGCGGTGGAGGGCGACCCGTGTCGCGCGGAACCGGAAATGCGATGTGGTCCCGGACGCGAGACGTCACCCCCCATGGGTGTTCAGACACCGACGCATCCCCCTCGACTCTGTCAGGAAGTCACGCGTGCCGCGATGCATGCTACCGGCCTGAGCGCACAGGTCCAGTCGGTGTCCATACCCCGTTCGGGCTACGCCCGAGTAGTTGAATCGGCACCTTTTCCTCCCCCGCTCCTCCCCGACTTTGTGCCCCATTGGGACAGCCAGCACCCCGCGTCCTTGTGCCCCATGGGGACAGCCAGCACCCCGCGTCCTTGTGCCCCATTGGGACAGCCAGCGGTGATCGGTGGAGTCTCGGTGGGGCACAAAGACGACGGACCTGCACGTATGCCGTCGCGCCCCGTTCCTCGCCCTCTCACCTTCCAAGGTCGTGTCCCAACGGGGCACAAGGACGAGCGAAAGCCTGGTGACGTTCCGGCGTGCGCACGAGCGGACGCGGGTGGTCCTCACCACACCTTCGGGGCGAACTCCTCAACGAGTTGTCGACGCCACTGCCGTAGGTGCGCCTCCACCGAGCATTCGGCCAACGCCCTACTGCAACAGCTACAGGCGAACTCGGCCGTCAGCGTCGGAGAGCCAGCACCACGCTTCGCCGCCTGGAACCGCGCATGGAGCTCAGCGCCGTCAATGGCCTCGCGGGGAACCCATCGCACGACCTCGAGCCCCAGTTCGGTGAAACCCCGCTGCCGGACAGCCTCCGCCTCGAGTCGCTGGAGCACTGCGGCCTCGGAGGAACCGCCCATGAGGTACTTCTCCACCCCGTCGGCCTCCCCCACGATCCCCTCGTCCGGCCACAGCGCGTCGCATCGACCGGCGAAGCGCCGGGTCGAGGTCAGGATGTTCACCTGTGGGACCGCGATCGGCAGACCCCACTCATGCGCGGCCCAGGCGGAGGCGGACTCAAGCCAGTTCTCCCGTCGGCCGTCGGCCAGCATGAGGACGTCGTTGGCTTTGGCGACACCCGGCCACTTCCGTTGGTGGCGCCGCATCGTGAGAAGTGCTTCATGGGTCACCATTCCTGCGCGAAGGGCGCCATCGGCAATGGCGAGTGCATCCCGGGGGTGCAGGACGCGGGCACAGTCGATGACGGTTCGAGCCCGCACGAGCCGGGGAACCCCGTCCCGGATCTCCACATGCTCATAAGGAGTCTGCGCACGGGCGAAGCGCCGCCAACTGTCGGATCGAAGTGTTCGACCGTCATCCATGAGTGTCATCGACACCCTGCTGGGTGGATGCGTCGGGTACGGCAGGCCCAAGAGCGCGGCATCGCTCGCGTGGCTGATGATCGCGTCCTTGGTCAGGCGCACCGCGGCCGCGGCCATGGACCGGTGGCGCACCCAAGGGGGCTGCTCCTCCCAAGGCGAGCGGACGGCATACAGGCGCTTGGCGACTTCGATCACGAGTCCGCGCGCGACTTCCCTGCCGATCGCACGAGGTGAGAGGTCCGCGGCCAGAACGTCGGCACGGGCGAAAGGTTGCGGGAGGTCCTTGAAGGCGCTCATCCACCCACATTGCGAGGACCGGCTCGGGGCGCGCTACGGCGCCAGCAGATCTGTGGACGACGCCGGGCCGATCCGCCCACTGTGGACAACGCGGAGCCGTGTCCCATTGGGGCACAAAGTCGAGAGAGGCCGTGTCCCAATGGGGCACAAAGTCGCAGAGGGATCAGGGGAGGAGGGCGAGGTCTGCTTCGGTCACCATGCGGGTCGAGAGGGCGTGCTCGACGAGGCGGGACTTGCGGTTGCTCGCCAGCTTGCCCGGCCCTCCGTGCAGGCCCCGGGTGCCGGCGTCGGCGAGCTTCTGGCAGACGTTGTCGAGCTTGCGGTTGAACTTCGTCGTCGTCCACCCGAGGCGGGCGGCAGCCTGGGCCGAGGACGGGATCGTGCCCTGCCCGGCCGACGGGGTGCGCAGGAAGCCCTCGCACAGGGCGACGATGAGGAGCTTCTGGTCGGGCGTCATCGAGACGCGTCCGACCGTCGTCTCACCCGGCGAGTCCTCCGGCTCGGGTTCCGGTTCGGTGACGATGGACGTGAACGTCGCGTCGTCGACGGTGATGTCGAAGTCATAGGTCGTCGGCCCTGCCGTGAACCACACGGTGAACGCCTCGAGCGCCAGGGGAATGCGCGCCCCCGGGTTGAGCCACGCCTGGAACAGGCCCTGCCGGTCGCCGACCGTCGCAGTGAGGGTCGACCCGACGTTGCTCAGCCACCACAGGTCATGCTCGCGGTGCACCTGGAGGAAGACTCGGTGGAGGTAGGGGTTGTCGTCGATCTCGACGTCCGCCACCCGACCGATCGTCAGCGGGGCCTCCTCCCCGGCGACGAACTCCTCACCGCAGAACTCCACCGTCACAGCCATGGGTCACCCTCCCTGCAGGCACTTGATTCCCGAATACGCCGACGTGGCACCAGCGGCGCGGGCCACGGCCACCTGAGCGCACACGGTCTCCCCCGGCGCGGCGGCCACCTTGTGCGGCATCTCCCTGACGGTCGTCACCTCAGCATCGACAACCTCGGCCTGACTCGGCGCGATCCGCATCCGATAGAAGTCGCCCTTGCGGACACCGGCGTAGTTCCACGTGAACACCACTGACCCCGGGACTCCCTGCCCGTCGAGGCCCGGCGGCTCCGGGATGTCGACGACCGGGCCACCACCACCAACGGTCGCCGACGCCCTGGGTGCGTCGGTCGAGGCGTCCACCGGGGCGTCATCACTGCGGAAGCCGATCGCCCACACGAGCGCACCGACCAGGGCGAGGAGCACGACTCCGACCCCGGCGAGGAGGGCGCCACCGCTGATCGTGAGAGGTTGCGGTCCCTCGTCGACGGCGGCTTCGTCCGCGGAACGCGGTGTCGCAGTGGGCAACTGGGGTTGCGGCGACATGACCGCAGGCGCGCGAACGCTCGTGCGGTCGTGGTCGGTGTGCTCCGGTGCCGGGCGACCACCGCCGTCGGCGACGGTCGTGTGCCCGGACTCGTCGAGGACGACGATGGGGGTCCGTGCGAAGCGCTGTTCCTGCTCGATCGCCTGCAGCCCACGGGCGAACTCGATCGCCGTCTGCGGTCGGGCGTCGGGCTTCTTGGCCATGGCCTGGCCGAGGAGGCGTTCGAGGCTGAGGGGGACGTCAGCACGCCCGGTCTGCGGGGCCGGCGTCGCGCGGATGCGCGGCATGAGCGCGTAGGCGGAGTTGTCGCCCCCCGGCTGCTCGAACGGCGAGCGCCCCACGAGGAGGTGCCACAGCGTCGCGGCCAGGGAGTAGACGTCGCTGCGGGAGTCCCCGTTGCTCTGGCCATAGAGCACCTCGGGCGGCGACCACGGCACGGAGACACCGACGTCCTCGTCGTGCTCGTCCTGGTTGCCACCACGCCCGGCGATGCCGAAGTCGGTCAGCCCCGGTGCGCCGTACTGGCTCACGAGGACGTTCGCCGGCTTGATGTCGCGGTGGATGATGCCCGCGCGGTGCGCGGTCTCGACCGCAGAAGACAGTTGTATGCCGGTACGCAGCACTTCCTCGACCGTCAGCCGCTCGCGCTTCGCTCGCGTCGCGAGGTTGGGCGGCGGGTAGTACTTCATCACGAGGTAGGCGCCGCCGTCGGCGAGCTGCTCGCTGCGGAAGACCTGGACGATGTAGGGGTGGTCCGCGAGCTCGGCCATGGTGTTGGCCTCTTCGATGAACTGGCGCCGGATCGCCGGAGTCAGCCCGTCGCGCTTGAGGACCTTGACGGCCACGGGCATGCGCGGCATCTGCTGCTCGTAGAGGAAGACGTCGGCGTAGCCGCCCGAACCCAGGGGTTGGCGATAGACGAGTCCGGGGATCTCCGGGGCCGTGCTGGGTGCTGTCCGACTCACTCGGAGACCTCGTAGGTGAGGGCGACCTCGTCGGCGAGGGTGATGATCGCGCCCGGCTCGATGCCGAAGTCCTCGGTGGGGCGCAGGCGGACCGGCTCCTGACCGGGGAGGGTCACGGTCGTGCCGTTGGTCGACCCGAGGTCGCGAACGAGCACGTGCCAGCCCTCGAGGATGACCTCGGCGTGGTTGCGGGAGATGTCGTTGTCGCGCGAGGCCAGCCGGACGAGGTGGGGGCGGCTGCTCGGCGGGAGGTCGGCGTTCACCTTCGGCGACCGGCCGAGGAGGATGCCGCGGTCGAGCGGCACGAGGCCACCGGTCGAGACGCGCAGGCTCCCGAGCTGGGGACGCGGCGTCTGGAACGGCTGCTGGGTCGGGAGGTCGCGACCGCAGACCCGGCAAGCGCTTGCGTGGGGTGACGAGTGGTGTCCGGCCGGGCAGATGACGGCCAGGACGATCGGGCTGTCGGCCGGGCCATCGTGACTCGGGGCGACCGCGCCGCGGTCCACGGTCAGCTCGGGGACCGGTGGTGGGGTCGGCGCAGGGGTGGCGGGCGCCTCCACGGCGGGCGCATCCCCGGCGGGCGCATCCACGACGGGCGTGTCTGCGCCGGGAGCTGACGGAGCGGGGGCGACCGGGGCAGGTCCGGGTGCGGCCGGCGCGGCGGCACCGGGGGGCGGTCCGGTCATCCCCCAGTTGTCCGGACCGGTCGGGCCCGCGTGCGCGTCGGGGACTGCCGGAGCGGCGGCAGGCTGCGACGACGGGGATTCCGCCTGGTCAGCGGTCTCGGGCTTCGCACCGTGAGACGCGTCGTCGGGGAGCGTCCGCCACGGGACGCTGTCGATGAGGACCTTCTTGGCCGGTCGGGACTCCGGCTCGGGGATGACCCGCTCGGCCGGCGCCGCACCGGCGTACTCCTCCGAGGGAGGCAGGGTGAGGTCGGCCGGCGGGACGGGCGGAGCCACAGGTGCGGGCTGGGGTTCCAGCCCAGGCGTGAGTCCCGGCTCCGGTTCGAGGGCCGCCTCGACCATCGGCTCCGGCGCGACCTCGACGTCCGACTCAGCGGGGATGACCGGCTCGGCCGGCTCGTCACTGACGGCGGACTCGGGTGAGGAACTCACGGCGCCGGGCTCGGGGTCAACGGCTGCGGCAGCGACCACGGGCCGACCCAGTCGCGACGGACGCCGCCAGCCCCCGCGAAGTCCATCCGACCCAGCCACCTCGAGAACCGCAGCGTCGACGTCGACGTCGCGCCACGGCATACGACCCTCCGCGGAGACCTCGGAACCGTCAGCGCGCACCACGGCGGAACCGCGCACGAGGACTCGCGCCCGCTCCCCCGAGGTGTCCACGAGGGCGAAGTCGGGCAACGCACCCAAACCGTCGCGAGACAGCGCGTCGAGCACCGCAACGAGTCCCACGCCCAGGGGACCGCGGAGGTCGTCACTCAGCGAGGAATGGCCCCGGACGACCAGGTGGCGGTCTTCGGCGGACAAGGCAACCCAGCCCGCGGGGGCCTGGGTCGTGACCTCGGTGCTGCTCACTGCGATCGTCCTCAGGTCGGGATCAGGGTGTGACGGGGAGCGGTGTCGGCCTCGTCGCTGTCGTCGTCATCGGCGTCGAACGCCACCACGACAACACTGATGTTGTCACGACCGCCCGCCTCGACCGCCGCCTGGCACAGGTGGTCGGCGACGACCTGCGGGTCGTCGTACTTCTGCAGCGCCACCATGATCGTGCGGTCGTCGAGCTCGTTGGTGAGGCCGTCGCTGCACAGGACGAAGCGTTCGCCGGGGTGTGGCGGGAAGACCCAGACGTCCGCGTTCGGGCCCGGATTGGTGCCGAGCGAGCGGGTGATGATGTTGCGCATCGGGTGGCGCAGGGCCTCCTCGGCGGTGATGAGTCCGGCGTCGACCATCTCGCGCACCTCGGAGTGGTCCTGCGTCACGAGGCTCATCCGGTTGCCGAGGAACCGGTAGACGCGCGAGTCGCCGATGTTGAAGACGATCCAGTGGTCGGCGCCACCGGCGTCGACGACGGTGAGCCCGGCAACGGTCGTGCCCATCCCCGTCTGCTCCGGGTGGGCTGCGGCGGACTCGAGAATGCGGGCATTGGTGTGGCGCAGCAGGGCGACGACGTCCTCGGACCGGACGCGGTCACGGGCGTTGAGCTCACCCAGGCACTGGACGGCGATGCCGCTCGCGACCTCGCCGGCAGCGTGACCGCCCATGCCGTCGGCGACGGCGTAGACGCGACCCTCCGCGATGAGGCTGTCCTCGTTGTGGTCTCGCACCCGTCCCACGTGGGTGGCGGCGCCGGATCGGATCGTCACGTCGGGTCCTGTGAGCGCGGCATAGTGCCGGCCGCTCACCCTCCTTCTCCGGTGCGGGAGGCGGGGGCTGCGGGCGTGACGCGGACGGTCTCGAGGATGCCCTGGATCTCGTCGTAGTCGGCCTCCGAGTCGGCTCCGGTGACGTGGCCGCTCAGGTGGACGAACTGGGTGACCTCACCGGCCTCGACGGGCGTGATGAGGTGGATGACGTAGGCGTGTTCGCCCACCTCGACCCATGACACGTTCAGGCCGGTCCAGGTCCGGTCCTCGAGGACGACCTCGAACGTCGGGTCTGCCTCACCGTCCTCTTCCTCCCGGGCCTCCAGGACGAGAGCGGCGACGAGTTCGTCCGTGGTCGTCTCGCGCGACGTGTGCACGTATGCCGTGAGCTCCGGTGTGAGGTCGGCTCCCGTTCCGCGCGTGGCGCGGAAGAGCGCGTCACCACCGGGTCCGGCGGACCAGCCGTCGGGGAGCGTGAGTTCGATCGTGGGGAGCTGCGGACTGAGCCCGCTGGGATGGCCCACCGTGGGCATCGGGGCCACCTCCATGGCAGTCAGGGCACCGTGGTCGAACGAGTGCTGTGCATGATCCGAACCAGCCTAGCCGCGAGCACCACCACCGCACGATGGGGAGAACTCCCCGCGAGGCGTGCATGCGTGCCGTGTGCGGTGAGGTCCCCCCGGGTATCGCGAAAATCCCTCCCCGGGGCAAGTGACGGTGGGAAACTCTCCGCGACCCGCGGGAGGGACGCGGCCAACAGAGGGAGCTGTCGATGTCCACGACCCGCATGGCCCGGAGAACGTCTTCCCGGCTCGCCACCGCCGCCGTGACCGGCGCCCTGACCTGGGTCGGCGTCATGCCTGCCCAGGCTCAGGCTGCCGCGATCACGAGCATCGTGTTCAACAACGTGAGCGGCGCGCCCGCGCTCAACGCGGACCCCGCGTCGACCGATGACGTGGATGACATTCCGGTGACCTCGGGCCGCGACCTGTTCCTCCCGGCCTCGACCTCGGTGCAGGGGTTGTCGGGCTGGGTGCTGTCCGACAACGGGACCCAGGAGGCGTTCGACGCAGACGACTACTCCTTGACCCCCTCGTCGACGGCGGGTGAGTACGTCCTCGACTTCGATCGCTCCGACCTGGGCGCCCCCGTCAAGGTGCACACCTCGGCCAAGGTTCCATCGATGTTCATCACCACCGGGTCGGGCCTCGCCGCCATCGAGGCGGACAAGGAGTTCGAGGACACCGGCGGGACGATGGCGATGGTCGACGAGGCGACGGGAACCGTGTTCAACGGGGCCCTGTCGGAGATGAAGGGCCGCGGCAACTCGACGTGGGGCTACGTCAAGAAGCCGTACCAGATCAAGCTCCCCACCAACACCGAACTCGTCCCTGGCGCAGGTGCTCACAAGACGTGGATCCTTCTCGCCAACTACCTCGACGCGTCCTTGATCCGCAACAAGGTGGCGTATGACCTCGAGGGTGACGTGCTGCGACGGGCCGGGGCGATGGACCACTCGATCAAGGGCCGCATGATCGACCTGTTCATCGACGGTGGCTTCCGCGGGTCGTACTTCCTGACCGAGAAGGTCCAGGTCGGAGCGACCCGGCTCGCGATCACCGACCTCCAGAAGGCGAACGAGACGGCCAACCCCGGCCTGTCGTCCCTCACACCCACCAGGACGACGAGCCTCGCGGGCGCGCCGGGCATCCGAGAGGCGAGCTATGTGCCCTTCACCAACACACCTGCCGGGTTCGAGCAGAGCGGCTTCCTCCTCGAGATGGACTTCGCCGCGGGGGCACGTGGCGAGCGCTCATATGTCATCACCAAACAGGGGACGCCGTTCACCGTGAAGGCCCCTGAGGACGCGAACGCGGAGCAGTTGGCCTTCGTGGGCCGGAAGCTGCAGCGGCTCGAGGACGCGATCTCCTCGCCCACGGGGCGCAACTCCCAGGGCGAGCACTTCTCGGAGCTGATCGACGTGCCCTCGTGGGCGAGGTACTACCTCGTCCAGGAGATGACCGCCAACGACGACGCGTTCAAGTCGAGCACGTACATGTACATGGACAAGGGCGGGGCCCTCCACGCCGGACCCGTCTGGGACGCCGACCGCACCATGGGCGCGCTCAACACCGCTCCCGCAGTGGACCGCGTGCACGTCGGCGACCCCGCCCGGGTCAAGCCCCGCTGGATCCACCAACTCCTCGCCCAGCCCGCCTTCCGATCGGCGGTCAAGCAGGCCCACGCAACCGTCGTCGGCCCTGCGGTCGGGGCGATCGTGTCGAAGACCGGGCACCTCGCCGACGCGGCCAGCGAGGTCGAACGGTCGGCCGCGCTCAACAAACTGCGTTGGACTCCCAGCGGGCAGAGCGTCGTCGGCAGCACCCCGGCGCGAGACACCGGCCACCTGCGTTCCTACCTGCTGCGGCGCCACGGGGCCCTGGGATCGGTGTTCGCGGGCAACTACACGGCGGGAACGCTGCCGGCCAACGGCACCTACCGGATCGACAACGGAGCGCTCTCGCTCGACGTCACGCGCGCATCACTCGCCGTTCGGGCCGGCATCCAGCTGTGGAGTCGCAACGGCTCCACCGCGCAGAAGTTCCGGCTGGTGCGCGGGTCGGATTCGTACTACACGATCACCAACGTCAACTCCGGCCTGGCCCTCGATGTCAAGGGTGGCGTGGCGGCCAACGGCACCAACGTCTGGCAGTACCGGTCCAACGGCTCGAACGCCCAGAAGTGGCGGGTGAGCACGCTGGACGGACGCAACTACACCATCACGTCAGCCCTGCTGACGCATGAGGTGCACGACGTCCCCGGACCCGAGAACGGCTTCGTCCTCGACGTCGGACCCGGCACCAAGGGCAGCGCCCTCCGCATCGCTCAATCGACCCTGAGGACCAATCAGGAGTTCCGCCTGACCGCCAACTGACACGCGTGAGGGATGTGTCCAGTTGGGCGCGGGCCAGAGCACGCGTCCAGCTGGACACCTCCACTGAGGGAGTCGTCGCGCGGCAGTGCGTCAGGCGTCCGCGCGGGACTCGGGCTGGTCTGCCCACCAGACCCGCAGCCGATCAGCCGCTGCCTTAGGCCCGATCGGCCCCTCGTCGAGCCGCACCGACAAGAGGTACTTGTACGCCCGCCCCAGCACCGGCCCGGGCGTGATCCCGAGCACCGCCGCGATCTCGTTGCCGTCAAGTTCGGGGCGCACCGCAGCGAGCGACTCCTGCTCGAGCAGATTCTCGATGCGCGCCTCGAGCTCGTCATAGGTACGCGCCAGGCGCTGTGCCTTGCGGACGTTCCGGGTCGTGGAGTCAGCACGTGTCAGTCGGTGCAGCCGCTGCAAGAGTGGCCCGGCATCGGTGACATAGCGCCGCACCGCCGAGTCGGTCCACTGCCCGTCGCCGTAGCCGTGGAAGCGCAAGTGCAGCTCCACGAGCCGCGACACCGCCTTGACCGTGTCCTTGTCGAAGCGCAGCGCCTTGAGCCGCTTCGCCGTCATCTTGGCGCCGACGACCTCGTGGTGGTGGAAGCTCACTCCCCCGCCGTCTTCGAACCGGCGCGTCGGCGGCTTGCCGATGTCGTGGAGCAGGGCGGCCAACCGCAGCACGAGATCCGGCCCCGGCACCGACTCCTCCGGTCCGCCCGCCGGACCCTCCATGGCGATCGCCTGCTCGAGCACGATGAGGGAGTGCTCGTAGACGTCCTTGTGCCGGTGGTGCTCGTCGATCTCCAGTTGCAGTGCGGGAAGTTCGGGCAGCACGTATGCCGCGAGCCCACTTCGCGTGAGTAGCTCCAGTCCTGCGCGGGGATGGGGAGCCAGGAGCAACTTCACGAGTTCGTCCCGGATCCGTTCGGCCGAGACGATCTCGAGGCTGGACGCCATCTCCTGCATCGCGGCATACACCTCGGGCGCGGGCACGAGACCGAGCTGCGCGACGAAGCGCACGGCACGCATCATCCGGAGCGGGTCGTCCCCGAAGCTCACCTCGGGGGTCGACGGCGTCCGGAGCACACCCTCCCGCAGGTCGTCCAGGCCACCGTACGGGTCGACGAACTCCAGCGACGGCAGCCGCAAGGCCATGGCGTTCACCGTGAAGTCGCGGCGGACGAGGTCCACCTCCAGCGACTCCCCGAAGGCCACGATGGGCTTGCGGGTCACCCCGTCGTAGGCGTCCGCCCGATAGGTCGTGACCTCCACCGTGGTCTCGACCCCGTCGACACGCCGACGCGCACCGATCGTGCCGAAGTCGCGGCCCATGTCCCAGGTCGCCGTGCCCCACTCGCGCAGGATCGCCTCGGTCTCGTCGGGCGACGCGCTCGTCGTGAAATCGAGGTCCGGCGGGGTCCGGTCGAGGAAGGCGTCGCGCACCGGTCCACCGACGAGTGCGAGCTCGTGACCGGCCTGCGTGAACCGGGTTCCGAGGTCGGTGAGGAGGGGCAGGACTGGCGCCAGTCGGGCGACGGCCTGCTTCATGAGCGCAGCGGGGGGCGGGGTGGGCGACACGAGTGACAAGACTAGGTGCATTGGGAGGTGTGACTAGAGTGACCAGATGAGCCACGCCGCAGCGGAACCGCCCCGGGTGACCCGGCGGCTCCCTGCTGTGGAGGAGCGCTCGGCCGGTGGCGTCGTCGTCGACGTCCACGAGGGCGAGGCCCGCATCGCCGTGATCGCGCGGCGCAACCGGGCAGGCCGCATCGAGTGGTGCCTCCCCAAGGGGCACATCGAAGGTGCCGAGACCCTCCCGCAGACCGCCGCCCGCGAGGTCGCGGAAGAGACCGGCATACAGGGCAAGGTCCTGATCGAGCTGGGCACGATCGACTACTGGTTCGCGGTCGGTGACCGGCGCATCCACAAGTACGTCCACCACTACCTCCTCGAGGCCGTCGGTGGCGACCTCACCATCGAGAACGACCCGGACCACGAGGCGATCGATGTCGCCTGGTTTGCACTGCGTGATGCCCACCGGCACCTCACCTTCCCCAACGAGAGGCGCATCGCTCGCCTCGCCTGGCAGCGCCTCGCCGGGGACTGACACCGCCCACTGCACAGTTCGTGCACCTATGCTGGCCGCGAAACCGAGTGGAAGGGGCACCCGTTGGAGGGCGTCGGACCCGGAACCACCCTCGACGGGCGGTACACCACCCAGCGCAGGATCGAGCAGCGCCATGGGTGTGAGCGGTGGACCGCTGACGACACCACGCTCGGTCGTTCCGTCGTCATCCTGTGCCTCCCCGACAGCGACCACCGCGCGAGCGCGATCCTCGACGCCGCACGGCGGGCTGCGGGACTCGACACGCCTTCCTTGCTGCGGGTGCTGGACGTGGGCCGCGAGCGCGGTGTGGCCTGGCTCGTCGAGGCGCACACGCCGGGCACCCGGTCCCTGGCGCAGCTCGTCCACGAGGGCGGATTGCCCGCTGACGAGGTCCGTCGCATCGTCGGTGAGGTGGCCACGGCCCTCGAATCCTCCCGCCAGCGCGGTTTGCACCACCTCGACCTCCGCCCAGAAGACGTCCTGCGCACGCTCGACGGCGAGATCCGGGTTCGCGGTGTCGCCACGAGTGCTGCCATCGTCGAGCGCGACGACCTCGAGGCCGAGGAAGCCTCGCGTCGCGATGCCATCGGCGTTGTTTCTTTGACGTATGCCGGCCTCACCGGTCTGTGGCCCGGCTCCAGCGAGACCTCGCTCGGGTCCGCCCCGCGCGTCCTCGGGCGCGTTGCCGCGCCCTCTGAGATCGCGGCGGGGGTGCCGCGCGACCTCGACGCGTTGTGCCGCCTGACCTTGGGCGATGACCAGGGGCCGACGTCACCCGGCGACTTCGCCCGCCAGATCGCGCCCTGGCCCTCGCGCCAGGTGGCCGGTCGCTCGACGATCGCGATCTCGACGTCGCCGGGCGCGGATCCCCGCGTGCCGGCTGCCCCTCCTGGTGCCCGGACACCCATGGGCGCCCCTCCCGCACAGCCAGCCGCAGCGCCGGCGGCTGCTGCCGCGACGTCGGCTGCGGCTACGGCATCGCCCGCGGGACCAGCGGGTGACGCCGGCCCGCTGACCCCGGACTCCCCGGACTGGGTCGAGGTCTACGACGACGACTCGCCGACACGGCGCGTCGACGGGCTGGCTGAGGACCGTGACGGGGCAGGCCCGAGTCCGCGTTCGGGCATGACCGTGGGTTCGACCTCCGCGGCGCACTCGGACTCGAGTCCGGTGACAGAGTCGATCGCGCAGCCACGGAACCACGTCGAGGCCGACGCCGACACCACGAACCCGCGCGCCCACCTCGACAACACGGCCGAGCTGGCGCCCGTCAGTGCCGCTCCCAGCGCTCGGGCCGGGGCCGAGACGACTTCCGCTCCCGCCACACCTGCCAAGCCCAGCCAGTCCGGGAGTCCCGCCGAGCCCTCTGGCCCCAGCCCTGCTGCCGTCACCGCTGCCAAGGCTGCGGCGAGCGCCGCTGCAGCCGCCACCGCGGCCGGCGCGGCCATGGCCGGCGCGGGCACGGCAGTCGCCGGTGCGATGGGCCGGATGGGGACCAAGGTCGGCGAGATCAGTCGCCAGGCCGCCGAGCGGGCGGCTGAGAAGGCTGCCGAGCGACGCGGGTTCCGCGAGCGGATCACCGCACCCAACGCGCCGGGTCTCACGCCCGACGGCGAGCGCCTGCGACCCGGCACCGGGAGTGACGCGCTCCTCGAGGCACCTGCCCCGCTCGTCCCGTCCCAGCCGTTGACCAAGGACGAGTCCAAGCTCGCGCTGAGCATCGTCGCCGGATTCCTCGTGCTGGCCCTCATCATCGGACTGTGGGGCGTCTCGCGGATCGGCGCCAACACCGATCTCGACTTCGGCGGGGTCCCCGCACAGCAGACCACCGCGGCGACCGGCAAGTCCCCCGCGCCTTCCAGCCCAGCATCGCCTCCTGCGGCGGGTGGTGCCACGGCCGGCGGGGAGTCGCTGCAGATCCTCGCTGCCGACGGTTTCGATCCCCAGGGCGACGGGCGGGAGAACGGCACGCGTGCCCCGCGCGTCTTCGACGGTGACAAGTCGACGGTGTGGCAGTCGGAGGGCTACTCCTCCGCCGCACTCGGTGGCCTCAAGAGCGGGGTCGGCGTGAGCGTCGACCTCGGACCCAATGTTGCGGCCCGCGAAGTCACGTTGACCTTGGGCAACAGGGCCGACGTCGAGGTCTACATCGGTCCCGAGAAGTCCCTCGACGCTGCGACGAAGGTCGGCGAGAAGGCTTCTGCCGACGGCTCGGTCACCTTCCCGGTCAAGCAGGGCACCACTGGCCAGTACGTCATCGTGTGGTTCACCGGACTGACCACCGACGACAACGGTCGCTACCGCGCCATTCTCGGCGAGGTCGAAGTCAAGAACTGACGATGAGCGACCTCGAGGGCGTCGACGACCGCGCCCTCATGGCCCGGCACGTCGCTGGCGACCCCGACGCGTTCGGAGAGATCTTCCGTCGGCACCGGGACAGGTTGTGGGCTGTGGCGGTCCGCACCACCGGCGATCGCGAGCTCGCCTCGGACTGCGTGCAGGACGGCTTCGTCAACGCCTTCCGCCGCGCGGGCTCCTATCGCGGGGACGCCGCCGTGTCGACCTGGCTCCATCGCATCGTCGTCAACGCCTGTCTCGATCGCCTGCGGCGCGAACGTGACGTCCTGCGGCGTGCGGGCGATGTGGCCGACATCGACATCGTCGACGACCACGACCGGCACGACCAGGCCGAGACCGAGCTCGACGTGCGGGCCGCGCTGGCTCACCTTCCGGAGCACCAACGCCTCGCGCTCGTGCTCGTCGACATGCACGGTATGCCGGTCGCGGACGCCGCGGACGTGCTCGGTGTCGCTGTGGGCACCATCAAGTCGAGGTGCGCTAGGGGTCGCGAGGCTTTGGCCGCCGTGCTGGGCGGCCGCACCGATCCGGCGGCGCGGGAACCTCAGGAGCGCCCGTGACGTCCTACCCCAGAGTGGCCCATGCGACCCGACGTCCCCCTTCGGGGCTCCGGGTGACAGGTGTGGCCGGGAAATGGAGCTGGTGGTGAGCACGCACGACGACGACACGGACCCGACGGGGATGCGTGCACTGCTGCGCGCCCTTCCAGACCCGGGTCCGATGCCTGACGACCTTGCGGACCGGATCCGCGCGTCGCTGTCCGACCTCTCGCTGGACGAGGAGACCCCGCCGGTGTCCTCAGTGGGGGTGACTTCCGTTTCACGTGGAACGGTGAGGCCCGGGATCCGGTCCTGGTGGAGTCGGCACGGATCCAAGGTTGCCGTGGCGGCAGTGGTACTCATCGGCGGCAGTTCAGTTGCGGGCCTTGTCGGATCCGGGTTCGGGTCCGGGGCGGGCAGTGACAGCGCCGGCTCGAGCGCGGACTCCGCCGCAGGAAGCGCCGAGTCACGGTCCCTCGCAGACGAGGGGAAGACTGCCGCCTCCCAGGGTGACTCCGACGGCCAGCTGAGCGGCCGCGACCTCGCGACCGGGCCCGTGGTGGTGACCATGTCCGGGCGGGCCTACACGGCCGCGGGCCTCGCCGGCCAACTCGGTGAAGCGGGGCGCAGCGCACCTCTGACGCCACTGACCGCTGAGTCACCCGGCATCGGTCCCATCGGCACCGAGATCGGGGTTCGTTCGTGCCTCGAGGCCCTGGGCCTTCCCCCTGACACCCGTGCCGACGTCGACCTCGGACCGGTTGACGGGACGCCCGCTGCGGTCATCGTCGTGGGCACGGATGGTGCGCGGACGGCATACGCCGTGCGTCGTGAGTGCACGCTCGGCAACCCGGCGATCCTCGTCGGACCGATCGACCTGCCCTGAGGGCGGGTCGGGCCGCGTGTCGGGAATATCGAGCACCTAGGATCGGTTGCACCTGAACCACCGCATATAGCGGTGGTCACCCGTGACAGACACAAGGGACGGTGTTCGTGAGCTCCTCCGCCGACGCTATTGCGACCGACGACAAGGACGTGCGCAACGTCATCATCATCGGCTCCGGGCCGGCTGGATACACCGCGGCGGTCTATGCCGCCCGCGCAAACCTGCACCCGGTCGTTTTCGAGGGCGCCGTCACCGCGGGTGGGGCGCTCATGAACACGACCGAGGTCGAGAACTTCCCCGGCTTCCGTGACGGCATCATGGGGCCCGACCTCATGGATGAGATGCGAGCGCAGGCCGAGCGGTTCGGCGCCGAACTCATCACCGACGACGTCGAGTCGGTGTCCCTCGATGGCGACATCAAGACCGTTGTCGACGGTGAGGGTCGCACGTGGCGCGCCCGCTCGATCATCCTCGCCATGGGCTCGGCGTACCGCGAGCTGGGCCTGCCCGACGAGAAGCGCCTCTCGGGGCACGGAGTCTCGTGGTGTGCGACCTGCGACGGCTTCTTCTTCCGCGACCAGGACATCGCCGTCGTCGGCGGTGGAGACTCGGCCGTCGAGGAGGCCACCTTCCTCACGAAGTTCGCCCGGTCGGTCACGATCGTGCACCGCCGTGAGGAGCTGCGCGCCTCCAAGATCATGGCTGAGCGCGCCCTCACCAACGACAAGATCAAGTTTGCGTGGAACAGCGAGGTCGTGGGCATCCACGGCGACGACAAGCTGTCCGCCGTGACCCTGCGTGACACCGTCACTGGCGCGACGAGCGAGTTGGCTGTCACCGGCCTCTTCATCGCCATCGGCCACGACCCTCGCAACGAACTCCTCAAGCAGACCGACGACCTCGAGCAGGTGGCTCTGGATGGCGAGGGCTACGTGCTGGTCGAGGGACGTTCCACGCTGACCAACGTCACCGGAGTCTTCGCCTGCGGTGACCTTGTCGACCACACGTACCGACAGGCGATCACCGCCGCCGGCTCCGGCTGCGCCGCGGCCCTGGACGCCGAGCGCTTCCTCGCCCACGCCGAGCACACCGCGTCTCCGACGACCCCTGCAGAGATCGCCGCCCCCGCGCTCGTCGCACCCTGACCCAGCCCCCGGCTGATCCCGCCCCACCACTGGCGGAGAGTTGGCCCTCCTTCGCAGTTGAACACTGATTGCGCGCCACGACCATCGACCCCAACCCAGGAAGGACCCCCGACATGGGAGCCACCCGCACCACCGACGACGCCTCGTTCGACGCAGACGTCCTGAAGAACTCCAAGGTCACCCTCGTCGACTTCTGGGCGCCCTGGTGTGGCCCGTGCAAGGCGATCGCTCCGGTCCTCGAGGAGATCGCGCGCGACCACGCCGACACCCTCGACGTCGTCAAGCTCAACACGGACGAGAACCCCGCCATCACCGGCAAGCTCGGCATCACGTCCATCCCGACGATGCACGTCTACAAGGACGGCGAGATCGTCAAGACCATCGTCGGCGCCATGCCGAAGCCCAAGCTTCTCCGCGAGCTCGAGCCCTTCCTCGCCTGACCCAAGATCAACAGCGAAGCCCCGGTCCAGAAGGACCGGGGCTTCGTCATGCTGAGACCAATTGCGTTGCACCCCAACCGAATTGGCGAGGCGACAACGCGACCGAGCGGAGCCGAGCATGCGTCGTGTCGCCGCTGGCTGGGCCTGGCGGGAGCGCGAAGCGCGCTCAGCGCGCGAGTGCGGATGGGACTGCGGCGAACGAGCACATGAGCGCGAAGCGGACGAAGGCCGCGGCGGACAAGCTCAGTTGGTAGCGCGGAGGTTCATCGCGTCGAGGATCCGGTTGAGGTCCTCGACCGAGGCGAAGTCGATGGTGACCTTCCCCCTCGACTTGCCGAGGGCAATGCCGACGCGCGTCTCAAGCCGGTCGGACAGTGATGCCGCGAGGTCGTCGAGCTGCGGGTGGCGCCCACCGGCACGCGGGCGCCGCTTCACTGGCTTCTCGTCGTCCAGTCCGAGGGCGACGATCTCCTCGACACTGCGGACGGAGAGTCCCTCGGCGACGATGCGCTGCGCGAGCCGCTCCATCGCTCCCCCGTCGCTGAGTCCGAGGAGTGCGCGGGCGTGGCCGGCCGACAGCACACCGGCGGCGACCCGGCGGGCGACCATCGGGGGCAGCTTGAGCAGGCGCAACGTGTTGCTGATCTGGGGGCGCGACCGGCCAATGCGGGTGGCGAGCTCTTCCTGGGTGCAACCGAAGTCGTCGAGGAGCTGCTGGTAGGCAGCCGCCTCCTCCAACGCGTTGAGCTGGCTGCGGTGGAGGTTCTCGAGCAGCGCGTCGCGCAGGAGGTCGTCGTCCTCGGTGGCCTTGATGATGGCCGGGACGGTGTCCTTGCCTGCCTCGCGGCTGGCGCGCCAACGGCGCTCACCCATGATGAGTTCGTAGGTGACGCCCTCGGGCACGTCGGCGGCATCGGCCGGCAGGGGCCGGACGACGATGGGCTGGAGGACGCCGATCTCACGGATGCTGTGCACGAGTTCGGCGAGGTCGTCCTCGTCGAAGACGGTGCGTGGCTGGCGCGGGTTGGGGCGGATGGAGTCGAGTGGGACCTCAGCGAACTGGGCGCCTGGGACGGCGACGAGTTCTGGACCGTCCTGGGCCTTCTCAGTCTCCGCCTCGACGGTGCCCGCACCGTTGCCGTTCTGGCCGCTGACCTGCGACGATGCCGGGCCGGTGATGTCGGTCCCCACCCCGTCGACCGGCGGCACGGCACCGTTCGCCGGGAGATCCGCCGGACCGCCGGTGGGACGTTCCGCCGTGGCGACTGAGCCCCCGGAATCGGTGGTCGGCTCGGTGCGCTCCTTGAAGAAGACGTCGGAGGGACGGTTGACGCTGCTCCCGCCGGCGCCCGGCGGGATGAGTGCCCCGAGTCCCCGACCAAGGGCACGTCGCTTGTCGCTCATGAGCGGTCCTCACTGTTCTCGGCGGCGTTCTGCGCTGCCATCTCGGAGGCGGCCTCGAGGTAGGAGAGGGCGCCACTGCTGTTGGGGTCGTAGGTCATGACGGTCTGTCCGTGGCTGGGCGCCTCGGAGATGCGCACTGAGCGGGGCACGGTGGCCTTGAGGGTCTGGTCCGGGAAGTGGTGCCGAACCTCCTCGACCACCTGCGCCGCGAGGCGTGTTCGGCCGTCGTACATCGTGAGCAGAATGGTCGACACGTGCAGAGTCGGGTTGAGGTGGTTCTTGATGAGTTCGATGTTCTTGAGAAGCGCCGACAGGCCCTCGAGTGCGTAGTACTCGCACTGGATCGGGATGAAGACCTCACTCGCCGCCACGAAGGCGTTCACCGTGAGCAGGCCGAGGCTCGGCGGGCAGTCGACAAACACGTAGTCGAGGTTCTCGCCGTGTTCGGCAAGTTCCGCACGGTAGGCGGTGATCGCCTTCTTGAGGCGCGTCTCACGCGCCACGAGCGACACGAGCTCGATCTCCGCGCCGGCGAGGTCGATCGTCGCGGGTGCGCAGTAGAGGCCCGGCACATCGGGACACGCCTGGACGACCTTGCTCATCGGATCACCGTCGACGAGAACGTCGTAGATGCTCGGGACCTCGGTGTGGTGCTCGATCCCCAGCGCGGTACTCGCGTTGCCCTGAGGGTCGAGATCGACCACGAGCACCGTCGCCCCCGCCTGGGCGAGGGCAGCGGCGATGTTGACCGCTGTCGTCGTCTTGCCCACGCCGCCCTTCTGGTTGGCCACGGTCATGATCCGCGTTTCTGCAGGGCGCGGGAGTTCACGACCAGCCAAGGTCAGGCGTTTGCGGGTGTCTTCGGCCACTGCCTGCGCCAGAGGTGTGTCCGCTCCGGCTGCCGGGATATCGGCGAGGTCCTGCAGCTCCTCCCCCTTGGCGTCCCGGGACACCTTCGCCAATGCGTCAGCCGCTCGTTCGGACTCGGAAGGGTGCGTTTCACGTGAAACATCGAGGTCGGCCACAGGCTGAGTCTCCCCCACGACGTCCTCACCGTTGGGGACCGACCCGGCATCTGGGCCGTCGAACTCCCCCACAGCCGCTGTCACGGATTCAGTGGGCTCAGGGGCGGACGCGTCCCCTGTCCCCGCCGTGGCATTGGCGGCTCCTGACGCCGGTGATGGTTCCGGGGTGGGTGCCTCAGTCGGTCCCTGCGACTCCTCCGACGAAGATGCCGATGTCAGGTCCGTGACGGGAGCGGTGGGTGACTCCGTCGGGGTTTCACGTGAAACATCACCACGGAACACGCCATCAGCTCCGGGCCACCCCAAGGCGCTCGTCTCTGGGCCTGGCAGGGCGGGGAATCCCAGCCCGGGGGTCACTCGGCGTTCGGTCTCGACGGCCATCGTCGGGGACCACCTCACAGTCGATCGGGCAGGGACACTCAATCCAACAGGACCGTCTGCCAACACGCCAAACCACCGGCGCGCCGTGCCGCGAATTCCGCTGCGAGCGCAATGTTTCACGTGAAACCCTCACGTCGCAGGGCGGCTCTCGTGGCTGCCGGTGTCGGAGCCCCGCGAGCTGCGTCCTGCGGATCTGGAGTCCTGACAATCGCGTGGCCACGGTTCCTCCGGCTCCGCGGGCGTCGACATTGGATGTCGGGGCCTCACAGGCCTGAGGGAGATCCTGGCCGCGGCGACACAGGTGAGGACCCGACCCGCAGTGGATCGGTGAGGCCGCCCGCCTCCACATTGGGGCCATGAGTCGGCTCGGGAGTGACTCTCGCCCGTCACTTGAAGAAGGCCCGCGTGAGTCTGAAGGACGTACCGACGCGGCCGTTGCTCCGGGGTCGATGACGTGACCGTGATTGAGCCCCTGGCCGAGGCTGCTGCGACACCGATCTCGCGAGGGGTCGGATCCAGCGGGCGGTGGACCACGACGACAACAAGTGGGTGGATCGTCGAACCGACGTCCTTCTGCAACGTCCTCACGGCTTAGTCCCAGATCCCGCGAGGTGCCCAGCGGCACGCCCGTGGACGGATTGGAGCAGGTTCGAGAGGCACCTACCCAGCGTGCCCACCCCTGACGCATCCCCACTCAACACCACGAGGAGACGGGTCGATGGCTCACCGAGATTGACATCAGGTTTCACGTGAAACGGATCGTGTGGCATCGCGAGTGGCTCGCCGGGATGGCAGCCGAGGCGCCCCAACCTCGCACACCGTTTCACGTGAAACATGGCGTACTCGCACCCAACGGACCGTGCGACCTCTGCGTGGCCACCGCAGACAGATCGGCCCCGAACTCCATGGGAGTCGGGGCCGAGCTCTGGCGGGAGTGCCTTCAGCACCCTGGGGTCACCGCTTCTTGCGACGCCCCTTCGTCGAGGCAGCCTGGCGTGCCTTGGGGACGAACGTCAGGTCCAGCGTCAAGGTCGGGTCGTCCAACACGTCTCCACCGTGCTCGGACACTGATGCTTCCACCAGGCCGAGCTTGTTGAGGTCTCGACGGTCCGTGTCGAGTTCCTCCTGCGCGGATCGGCCCTTCATCGCCACAAGCGTGCCCCGTCCGTCGAGGAGGGGAACGCACCACCGCGCCAGCTTGGCGATGCGAGCGACGGCCCGGGCCGTGACCCACGGAGCCGAGAGGACGCCGACGAACTCCTCGGCGCGCCCACGATGCACCGTGACATTGGCGAGTTCGAGATCGGCGACGGTGGTGGACAGCCAGTCCGTCCGCCGCTGCATCGGCTCGACGAGATGGACGTCGAGATCGGGGCGCACGACGGCCAGAGCCACGCCGGGCAGGCCAGCACCAGAGCCGACGTCGATGACCTTGGCGCCTTCGGGGAAGGCGCCCTCGATCACGGCGCAGTTGAGCACGTGGCGATCCCACAGGCGCGGGACTTCACGCGGCCCGATGAGCCCGTGGGTCACTCCCGTGTCGGCGAGGATCTCGGCGAAACGGTGGGCGATCGGCATGCGTTCACCAAACACGACAGCCGCACCCGAAGGTGCGGCCGGAAGTGTGGTGTCAAACTCCTCGGAGTTGCTCACCGTTTCACGTGAAACATCGCTCACGCGGGCAGGACCACGACGTGACGTCGGGGCTCGACACCCTCGGACTCCGAAGAGAGGCCGGCGGCCAGGACCTCGTCGTGGACGACCTTGCGCTCGAACGCCGTCATCGACTCGAGGGCCACCTTCTCGCCGGACTCCTTGACCGACGTGATCGCCTCCTGGGCGATCTCGACGAGCTCCGCGCGACGACCGGCACGGTGACCCGCGACGTCCAACATGAGGCGGCTGCGCTGGCCGGTCGCCGACTGAACGGCGAGACGGGTGAGCTCCTGCAACGCGTCGAGGACCTTGGCGTTGTCGCCGACGAGGCGTCGCGGGACGCGACCGTCCTCGGAGTCAACGATCGCCACGGCGGCGCGATCCCCGTCGATGTCAACGTCGATGTCGCCGTCCAGGTCGCAGATGTCGAGGAGGTTCTCGAGGAAGTCAGCAGCAACCTCGCCTTCCTTCTCGAGGTCAACGGGAGCAGCCTTCGTTGGCGCGACCGAGTCGGCAGCAACCTCATCCGTGGACACGTCCGTAGCCTCGGTCGACTCGATGGCGGCGTCCTCCTCGGCGACGTCAGTGGTGTCGTCGGCCGAGGTCTCCTGGTCAGTCACTTCGCTCATATGGTGGGTTCCTCTCGTGGCGGCCAACGCCCTCGTCAGCCAGTCCGGGGCTGCATCGTCGCAGGTCAGAGCCCTGATGCAGCGGTTGTGGTCTCGGTTGTGGTCTCAGCTGTCGGTCTGGGGCTTCTTCTTGGCGACGGCCCCGGACCCACCCTTCTTCTTGGCGGCGCCTGAGCCGCCCTGCTTCTTGGCCGCTGCCCCGGCGCCGCCCTGCTTCTTGGCGCGCTTCTTGCTCTTGGGCTGAACTCGCTGGCTGGACCGTTCCGCAGCCGCAGCCGCCTCGGCCTCCTCGGCGGCCTTGCGCTCCGCCTCACCGGGGATGGGCTTGCCACGCTTCGCGAGGCGCGCGTGCAGCGCCTTCTCCGCTGCCGATCCGGGGGCCGGCATCTTCCGGATGACGTAGAACTGCTGGACCATCGACCACACGTTGGTGGTGAACCAGTAGAGGAGGACACCGATCGGGAAGTTCACGCCGGAGACGGCGAAGACCACCGGCATGATGTACATGATGAGCTTCTGCTGCTTCGCGAACGGGTTGTCCAGCGCGGACGCCGGCATGTTCTTGGTCATCAGCTGACGCTGGGTGAGGAACGTCGTCGCCGACATGAGGATGATCAGGATGATCGTGACGATGTAGGTCGCGGTGTTGTCGGCCCCGAGGAAGGTGTCGGACAGCTGCGCACCAAAGAGCGTCGCACCCTCGGCCTGACCGGCGACCTCCCGGGTGATCGGCCCGATCGGCTCGTTCTCCCCGGTCGAGATCTTCTCGAGCCCGTTGAGCACACGGAAGAGACCGAAGAAGAACGGCGACTGCACGAGGATCGGCAGACACGACGAGAACGGGTTGGTCCCCTCGGAGCGATAGAGCGCCATCGTCTCCTGGGTCATCGCCTGGCGGGACTCAGGGTCGGTCTTGCCCTTGTACTTCTTCTGGATCTTCTGAAGCTCGGGCTGGATGAGTTGCATCTTCCGCGAAGCGTTGATCTGCTTGACGAACAGCGGGATCATCGCGGCACGCATGACGATCACGAGGCCGATGATCGACAGGGCCCACGCCGCACCCGAGGCCGGGTCCAGCCCGATGGTGGTGAACACCTGGTGGAAGCCGTACATGATCCACGCGACGAGAAGCTCGATCGGGTGCATCAGGCTGTTGAAGAAGTCTCCCATGCTGTCCTTCGTTAGGTCCGGCGACTGGCGCCGGGAGTGGGCCCACACCGGTGGTGCGGTGGGTGTGGGTCAGGTGGTGGTCTCGTGGGGGATGTGGCGGGCAATGAGCTCGCCGTCATCAGGCTCGCCGGGCAGCGGCGGCACGTGGTCGACACCCCCGGGCGACCAGGGGTGACACCTGCCCAACCGGCGGATCGTCAGCCAGGTTCCGCGGAACAGGCCGTACCGACTCAGGGCGGTCACGGCATACGCAGAGCAGGAGGGGTAGTAGCGGCAGGTTGGCGGCCGCATCGGTGAGAGGACGAGCTGGTAGGCGCGCACGAGCCACACGAGCGGCTTGGCAGCGAACTGGCTCATCTTCATCTGGCAACCTCTAGACGCCCAATTGCCTTGTGCAACAATGGAATCAGCGCATCTGACAGTTCTGAGAACGTCACGCTCGAAGCGGCTTGTTGCGCTCGGACCACGACGTCGACGCCGTCGGGTATGCCGGTCAGCTGGGTGGCCATCGCGGCCCTCAGTCGGCGCTTGGTCCGGTTGCGCACCACGGCGTTGCCGACGGCCTTGGACACGACGAAACCGACCCGCGGCGGAAGTCCCGCACGAGAGTCGGTCACGTTGGCGTGCACCACGAGGATCCTCGATCCCGCTCGCGTCGCACCAGGGGCGCGGATTGCCGACGCGAAATCCGACCGCTCACGCAGTCGGTTCGGCGCCGGCAGCACCGAAGCCTCAGGCGGAGAGCTCGGCGCGACCCTTGCGGCGGCGGGCGGCGAGGATGGCGCGGCCGGCGCGAGTGCGCATGCGCAGGCGGAAGCCGTGGGTCTTGGCCCGGCGACGGTTGTTGGGCTGGAACGTACGCTTGCTCACGGCGAATCTCTTCTCACGGGACGGACCACACGGACGTCACCGCATGGTTCTGGGCTTTCGATACTGCAGGCTCAGGGCCCGTGGGCAGGCGTCAACGGCCGCCACAACAGGCCTGTCAAAGGTACGGGAGAGCGCCCATGTGGGTCAAACTCGGCGCACTTCACCCCAGAATCCACAGCGAACCGCATATGCTCTCACCTCACGGCGCCTCGAACTGTGCGCGACACGCCGGCAATCCGAGCACGAATCGCTCGCAAGGTGTACCACCGGCTTGCTGGACCGGCACCCCCTTGTTAGCGTCACCCGGCATACCCACAGTCTGTGGACAACTCTGTGGAAACGGACAACTCTGTGGAAACGCGCAGGGGGATGCGCACACGAGATGGAAGGTTGAGTGGTCACGTGCCGGATGTGGGGATGGACCAGATCTGGCGGACGACGCTCGATGCCCTCGACTCGGACGGCATCCCGGTGCAGCAGCGGGCCTTCCTGTCCCTGGCGCGGCTGGTGGGCCTGCTCGACGACACGGCGCTGATCGCCGTGCCCAACGACTTCACCAAGGACATCGTCGAGACCCGGCTGCGTGATCGGGTCACGGAGACGCTCGCGTCCCAACTCGGCCACTCCGTCCGTCTGGCCGTCACGGTCGACTCGTCCTTGGGTGACATCCCCGTGGCCGAACCGCCGGCCGACTCGGACCCGACCTCGGCACAGCCCTCGATGGCGCCGGGTCCTGACGGGGCCACGTCTGCCGCCACCGACAGCTCCGGTGAGGCAGAGCGCCGTGGCGCAACCACGACTCTGGTCGAGTCCGGCCCCACCGACGCCGACGGACGCAGAGCCAAGCGGCGCGCCGAACTGGACGGGATCGCCCTCGTCGAGGACGACGACGAGCAGAACTCTGGACGCGACGACGGCTCGGTGACCCACCTGCGTACCCCGGGCGCACTCCGCCCCCGTCCCGGCGTCACGGTGCCCGAGCAGGTCGAGCTCACGAGGCTCAACCCGAAGTACACCTTCGACACCTTCGTCATCGGGGCCTCCAACCGGTTCGCCAACGCGGCGGCACTGGCGGTCGCAGAGACGCCGGCCAAGGCCTACAACCCGCTCTTCATCTATGGCGAGTCAGGGCTGGGCAAGACCCACCTGCTCCACGCCATCGGGCACTACGCCCGCAACCTCTTCCCGCACGTCAAGGTGCGCTACGTGAACTCCGAGGAGTTCACCAACGACTTCATCAACAGCATCCGCGACGACAAGGCCGCGAACTTCCAGCGCCGTTATCGCGACGTGGACGTCCTCCTCATCGATGACATCCAGTTCCTCCAGGGCAAGGTGCAGACCCAGGAGGAGTTCTTCCACACCTTCAACACCCTCCACAACGCCAACAAGCAGGTCGTCATCACCAGTGACCTGCCGCCGAAGTTGCTCAGCGGCTTCGAGGAGCGGATGCGCAGCCGCTTCGAGTGGGGCCTCATGACCGACGTGCAGCCGCCCGACCTCGAGACGCGTATCGCGATCCTGCGCAAGAAGGCCGCTCAGGAGAAGCTCAGCGTCCCCGACGACGTTCTCGAGTTCATCGCCTCGCGCATCACGACCAACATCCGCGAACTCGAGGGCGCCCTCATCCGGGTCACCGCGTTCGCCAGCCTCAACCGTCAGCCGGTCGACATCTCCCTCGCCGAGATCGTGCTCAAGGACCTCATCCCGCACGATTCGTCGAGCCAGATCACCAGCGCGACGATCATGGCGCAGACGGCGGCCTACTTCGGCCTCACCCTCGAGGACCTCCAGGGCCAGTCCCGCTCGCGGGTGCTCGTGACGGCCCGCCAGATCGCGATGTACCTCTGCCGCGAGCTCACCGACCTGTCCCTCCCCAAGATCGGGCAGCAGTTCGGCGGCCGGGACCACACGACGGTCATGCACGCCGACAAGAAGATCCGCCAGCTCATGGCCGAGCGTCGCGCGATCTACAACCAGGTCACCGAGCTCACGAACCGGATCAAGCAGCAGTCGCGCTGACCCCTCCCACCTTGTGTCCCTATGGGACACGCGAGGGCAGCGAGTGTGTCCCGTAGGGGCACAAAGTCGGGGTATCCGTCCACAGGCGACCCGTTGTCCACAGGGGAATCCACACCTGTGGGCACCTCGTCATCGATTCGTCACATTCGATGATCCACAGGGATCCGACCACGATTCATCCACTGGCTGTGAACAACTCTGTGGACAACTCAGGCTGTGGACAACCTGTTGACAGCCGGATTCCCCGGTTCGTCCCCAAGACCTGTGGACAACTGTGGACAACCCCTTCCCGGCCGTGGACAAACGGTGACGTATCAGTGGACGGGAGTGGACGGCATACAGAACGTCAACATGGGCGACCCAGAGCTCCACAGGAGATCCACGCTCCGTCCACCGCCCTGGGAGGCCACGTGACCTGCACGAACGTCAGGTTGTCCACAGAATCCACACCTCCTACAACTCTGACGAGATCCCTCAATCTCTGGTCCTGCCCCGATGACCTGCCTGTGGAACCCTGCTGCCCGAGCCCCACTCCCCAGGGACGAATGACAAGTTCCGACTCGCGCGTCGCTCCTGTCATTCGTGCACTAATGTCGTGGTTCCCCGCATGCTGGCGCTCGTTCGCGCGTGCGGCCACGATCTGTCGTTCTGCCCGTTCCACCCACACAGTTAGGTCGGTATGCCGTGAAGTTCCGCGTCGAGCGTGAAGTCCTGGCCGAGGCGGTCACCTGGGTGGCCCGCGGACTCCCCGCGCGTCCTCCCGTCCCCGTGCTCGCGGGCATCCTCATCGAGGCCAGTGACGAGGGCACCGTGACCCTGTCGGCATTCGACTACGAAGTCTCGGCGCGACTCACGGTCCCCGCCGAGGTCAGCGAGGCGGGCACCGTCCTGGTTCTGGGGCGTCTCCTCGCCGACATCTCCCGCAACCTGCCCAACAAGCCGGTCGACGTCGAGGCCTCGGGCTCCAAAGTCCAGGTCATCTGCGGGTCGAGCCGGTTCAGCCTGCTCCAGATGCCGTCGGACGACTACCCGACGCTGCCCGCGTCCCCCGAGGCGAGCGGCTCGATCGACGGCCACGTGTTCACCCAGGCCGTGAGCCAGGTGTCGGTCGCCGCCGACAAGGGCGACACCCTCCCGATCCTCACCGGGGTGCGGGTCGAGATCGAGGGAGACAAGGTGACCCTCCTCGCGACCGACCGCTACCGCCTCGCGATGCGCGAGCTCACGTGGAACCCCACCGACAGTGCCGCGAGCCACGTCGTGCTCGTCCCCGCGCGCACCCTGGCCGACACCGCGCGTTCGCTCGGCGCCTCCGGCTCCATCGACGTGGCGCTCGGCTCGGCCGCCGGGGGTGACGGGCTCGTCGGCTTCGAAGCCGGCTCGCGCCGCACGACGACTCGCCTGCTCGACGGCGAGTACCCCAAGGTCAGCTCGATCTTCCCCACGACCTCGGAGACCGAGTCGGTGATCAACACCGCCGAACTCGTCGAGGCAGTGAAGCGCGTCGCCCTCGTCGCCGAGCGCAACACGCCCGTGCGGCTGCGGTTCACCGAGGGCCAGGTCGCGATCGAGGCCGGCACCGGCGAGGACGCCCAGGCGAGTGAAGCCGTCGAGGCCACCCTCAGCGGTCCCGAGATCGAGGTCGCCTTCAACCCGGGCTTCCTCCTCGACGGTCTGGGCGCAGTCGGGACCGAGTTCAGCCGCCTCTCGTTCACGCAGCCGTCCCGTCCGGCGGTCCTCAGCGGTCAGGCCGAGGCCGACGGCGAGGCGGACACGAGCTACCGCTACGTCATCATGCCCGTCCGTTTCGCGAGTTGACGGGCGTAGCCTGACCAGCAACCGCACGACCAGAACCACCGCGTATGCCGTCCGGTCCCGTCCACGGGACCACCCGGCATACGGGGAAGAACAGCACAACGAAGCACCGCACCGCCACGCATGAAGGCAGCGAATTCTCCGACAGCTGAAGGGGTTGGCAATGCAACTGGGACTCATCGGGCTCGGCAAGATGGGCGGCAACATGCGCGAGCGCATCCGTCGCGCAGGCCACGAGGTGGTCGGCTTCGACCACAACCCCAAGGTGTCGGACGTCAAGACCCTGCCGGCGCTCGTCAAGGCACTCGAGGCCCCGCGCGTGGTCTGGGTGATGGTCCCCCACGGCGACCCCACCCGTGAGACCGTCGCAAAGCTGGCCGACCTCCTCGACAAGGGAGACCTCGTCATCGACGGCGGCAACAGCCGCTTCACCGACGACATCGAGAACGAGAAGCTGCTCAAGGCCAAGGGCATCGGCTATCTCGACTGTGGTGTGTCCGGCGGGATCTGGGGTCTGGAGAACGGCTACGGCCTCATGGTCGGTGGCACCAAGACCAACGTCGCCAAGGCGATGCCGATCTTCGATGCGCTGCGCCCCGAGGGTCCGCGCGACGAGGGCTTCGTCCACGCCGGCGACATCGGTGCGGGGCACTACGTCAAGATGGTGCACAACGGCATCGAGTACGGCCTGATGCACGCCTACGCCGAGGGCTACGAGCTCCTCGAGAAGAAGGACATCGTCAAGGATGTCCCCGGGTCGTTCAAGGCGTGGAGCCGTGGCACCGTCGTCCGTTCCTGGCTGCTCGACCTCATGGTCAAGGCGCTCGAGGAGAACCCTGACCTCGAGGACGTTTCCGACTACACCGCCGACTCGGGCGAGGGGCGGTGGACGGTCGAGGAGGCCATCGCCAACGCGGTGCCCATGCCCGTCATCTCGGCGTCCCTCTTTGCCCGGTTCGCGTCGCGCCAGCAGTCGTCGCCGACGATGCAGGCCGTCGCCGCACTGCGGGGCCAGTTCGGCGGCCACCACGTCATGACGCTCAAGGAGGGCGACGACCTCCGCGCCGAGGCGGCGATGGGTCCCAAGAAGGTCAAGACAGCCCAGGTGAAGGCAGCGAAGAAGGAGAAGCCGACCAAGAGCGCCACGAAGGCGGCGGCCAAGGGTCGCAAGGTCGCTGCGGCGGGTCCGTCGTCCGGCTCGGGCTCGACCGGCGCCGCTGGCGGCCCGACCTCGGGCACCGGCACCGCCAAGAAGACCGCTGCAGCCAAGAAGGCCGGCTCCACGGCCGCGTCGACGCGGAAGCGCGCCGCCAAGAAGGCCTGAGCGAGTGAGAGGGCCCTGCTAGGTGTACGTCCGGCACCTCACCGTCGGCGACTTCCGGAGCTATCCGAGCGCCGAACTTCCGCTCGAGCCGGGCGTCACGACCTTCGTCGGACTCAACGGACAGGGCAAGACCAACCTCGTCGAGGCGATCGGCTACCTCGCGTCGCTCTCGTCGCACCGGGTTGCGAGCGATGCGCCGCTCGTGCGCTTCGGGGCGGCCCAGGCGATCGTGCGCGGTGCAGTCGTGCGGGACGGGCGCGAGTCCATGGTCGAACTCGAGATCAATCCGGGCCGGGCGAACCGGGCGCGGCTCAACAAGTCGCCGCTGACGCGGACCCGTGACGTCCTGGGCCAGGTGCGGACCGTCCTGTTCGCCCCGGAGGACCTCGCTCTGGTCAAGGGGGACCCGTCGGAGCGCCGACGTTTCCTCGACGACCTGCTCGTCGCTCGCCAGCCGCGCTGGGCCGGGGCTCGGGGCGACTACGACCGGATCCTCAAGCAGCGCAACGCCCTGCTCAAGTCGGCGGCGCCAGTGCTGCGGGGGCGTGGCAAGCAGCGACGACCGGTGGAGGGAGCCGATGTCGCGTCGGAGCGCGAGAGCGCGCTGCACACCCTCGACGTGTGGAACACCCAGCTCGCCCAGGTGGCCGCTCCCCTGCTCTATGCGCGCTTGCGGCTGTTGCGTGACCTGGGGCCGTTGCTCGGCAAGGCCTATGACGAAGTGTCGGCCGGCCAGTCCGATGCGCGCGTGGCCTATCGGTCCTCGCTGCGTGAGGAGATGGCGGGACGGATCGCCGCGGGCGAGGTGCCCGAGCTTGAGGAGTTGCACGCCGAGCTGCTCGAGTCCTTCGCCGAGGTGCGATCGCAGGAGATCGAGCGTGGCGTGACGCTGGTGGGGCCCCACCGCGACGACGTCGTCCTCACCCTCGGGGAGCTGCCCGCCAAGGGTTATGCCAGCCACGGCGAGAGCTGGAGCTTTGCGCTGGGACTCAAGCTCGCGGCATACCACCTGCTTCGTCACGACCTCGGGGACGATCCGGTGCTCATCCTCGACGACGTCTTCGCTGAGCTCGACACGGGTCGGCGGGAACGGCTGGCGGCGATGGTCGCGGACTGTGAGCAGGTGCTCATCACCGCTGCCGTGGAAGCGGACGTCCCGTCCGACCTGCACGGACGCACGTATGCCGTGTCGCTCGGCGAGGTGACCGCGCGTGAGTGACGATCTGGGTCCCGTTGCGGGACAGGGCGATTCGCGCGGGTCCGGCAACGAGGGCTCTGGCACGGACGCAGCCGGCGAGGTTTCACGTGAAACGGTGGCCGACCTGACGTCGGCTCCCGCGGACGCGCTCTCCCGGGCCAGGGCGGCCGCCCGGGCGCGGGGGCTGCGGCCGGGAGTCAAGCCGAAGCGCCGCTTCAAGGACGTGCCGGACGGTGCCGGTGGTGAGCGGCGGCGGGGCGGCCGAGATCCCCAACTGCTCGGGGACGAGCTCGATGCCTTCGTCAGCGAGCGGGGGTGGAAGGTCGACGTCGCGGTCGGCGCGGTCATCGGGCGCTGGCCCTCGATCGTCGGCCCGGAAGTCGCCCAGCACTGTCAGCCGGTCGAGTTCGCCGACACTGTCCTCACCGTGCGCGCCGACTCGACCTCCTGGGCAACGAACCTGCGGCTCATGTCGAGCACGTTGATGACGACGCTGGCGCGTGAGGTCGGCGAGGGCACCGTGAGTGAGATCCGCGTCGTGGGACCGAGTGCTCCGTCGTGGTCGCGCGGTGGGCGTCGCGTCCAGGACGGCCGGGGCCCCCGCGACACCTACGGCTGACCTGACCCCCACGAGCGACCGTGTTCCTCGGGCCCGGGCTCCCCTGTGGCATCACGCGTCACGCCTTTCGCGGACCAGAGGTATTTCGCGCTGAACAGGGTCATCCTTGGCGTGTGGCCGACGAGGAGTTGATCGTGGCGGGCTGGGTGCTCGTCCGGGTCGTCGATGCCCCCGTGTCGGTCGGCGTCTCGCTTCCACCCCACCTCCTGACCATCAGCGACTGCATCCAACCGGACCTGCCGAAGCCGGGCCCCTGCTTGGGCGACTGGTTCCAGGACCCGGCGCAGGCCGAGCAGGCAGCCGCGCGACTGACCCCGTCACCCGCGCTGCTCACCGTGGCGATGGCACCCAGCGACGCCTCCACCTTCGTCAAGGAGTGGGAGGGCGAGACGCCGTGGTTCGAGCGACTGCATCGGGCGGAGGCCCTCGCACCGGAGGCTGCAGTCCTGGGCTACGAGGTCGTCGGGGCCGAGGAAGTCCTCGACTTCCACTCCTGGCACTGTCACGGATACGCCGATGACGCGCGTCGTGACCTGGGAATCTCCCTGAACCACCTCGGTCTCATTGCCACGCTCCAGGAGGCCCGTTCGGTGATGCGGTGGATGCTGGGTCTGCCCTCCGACCAAGCGCCCAAGCCCGTGCCGTGGACCGTCGTCGCGTTGGCGGGGCAACGAGGACCAGGAGCCCTCTCCTAGAGCGCGCGAGTGTCGGTGCGGTGGCACAGGATGGGGGCATGACGACGCCCATCACCCCCAGCACGCCGACGTCCGAGCCGCAGCGACCCTCCTCCTCGACTCCGGTGTGGTGCGGGATCGTGCCTCCCTACGTCCTCGAGGCGCTCGCGACGTCGGGCGACCCGCACCTCGAGGAGCGGGCCCGGGAGACCCTGCGCCTCGACCAGCTCCGCTACGAGCGACATGGCCGCGAACACTCGTTGCGCGACGGCGGGGCCGTGGTGAGCCGTCGTGCCAACCGATCCACGACCGAGGAGCCGAACCGGATCGTCCACGACGCCGAGAACACGACTCGCCTGCCCGGCACCCGCGTCCGCGCCGAGGGCGACCCGGCCACCGACGACACCGCCGTCAACGAGGCCTACGACGGACTGGGCGCGACCTGGGATCTGTGGCACACGGCATACGACCGCAATTCGCTCGATGACCGCGGACTCGGGCTGCTCGCCACCGTGCACTACGGACGCAACTATGACAACGCGTTCTGGGACGGCTCACAGATGGTCTTCGGCGACGGAGACGGCGAGGTGCTGCTCGGGTTCACCCGCAGCCTCGACGTCATCGGCCACGAGCTCGCCCACGGCGTCACGCAATACACCTCGGGCCTCGTCTACCAGGACCAGGCCGGCGCCCTCAACGAGCACATCTCCGACGTCTTCGGCATCCTCGTCAAGCAGCGTGCCCTCGGCCAGACCGCCGAGCAGTCGGACTGGATCATCGGTGCCGAGCTGCTCGGCCCGACGGTCCAGGGCGTCGGGCTCCGCTCGATGAAGGAGCCGGGCACGGCCTACGACGACCCGCGGCTCGGCCAGGACCCGCAGCCGGGGCACATGCGCGACTTCGTCGTCACCGACGGCGACAACGGCGGCGTCCACATCAACTCCGGCATCCCCAACCGTGCCTTCCACCTCGTCGCGACCACGCTCGGCGGCAACGCGTGGGAGCGTCCAGGGGCGATTTGGTATGCCGTGATCACCGGTGACATCAGAGCGGACTGCGACTTCGCGACGTTTGCGGCGCTCACCGAGGCGGCTGCCGTCACCCTCCACGGCGAGGGGTCGGCTGAAGCCGAAGCGGTCCGGGCCGCGTGGCGGGAGGTTGGCGTCACCGAGGGGGCCGAGTCCGCCCCCGGCAGCCCTCCGGTGCCGGGGGCTCCGTCCCCGACTCCCACCCCGAGCCCAAGCCCAAGCCCGAGCCCGACCCCGGCTCCGGATCCAGGTCGGGTGACGGAGCCGCGCGAGGTCCAACTCCGCCGTACGGGCGGGTTCGCCGGACTGGTTCGAGAACGCACCGTCGTCCTCGATCAGCTCCCCGAGATCGACGCCCTCGCCTGGCGGAGCCTGCTCGTCGGCCCCGAGCCTCGGCTTCAGGAGTTCGCGGGTGGCCCCATGCAACCCGACCGGTTCAGCTACGGCGTGAGCTGTGCGGCACCGCCGATCGACCTGACGATCCCGGAACCTGCTCTGCCCGACACGGTTCGTGACCTCTTCGACAGGACCCTCGGCACCTGAGTCCGGCCGCGGCCCTACCTGCCGCGCGGAACCGGATGGGGTGCCGGACCGTTCGACCGGTGTGCGGCGCGTGCAGAACGACTCAGCTTGCCCCTCCCCTGGGAGAGGATGAGTCATGCCGCGACCCGCGCCAGCACGTCCCCGCCGCCGTGGCGTGCGCGCGGTAGCCCTCACGCTCGCCGTGGGCTGTGCCCTGACCGGTGCCGCCATGGTGCCTGCGGCGGGAGCCTCCGCTGCCGAGGCTGAGACCGCGGTGACGACGACCGACCAGTTCGTTGACGTGGGCGCGGAGGCCGACGGCACCGCGGTGCGCCTCGACACCCGGCTCTACCTGCCGGGCGGCAGTGGGGAGCCACGGCCGGCCATCCTGCTCGCCCACGGATTCGGCGGCAGCAAGGAGGACGTCGACGACGAGGCCCGGCGCTACGCCGCCGACGGCCACGTCGTCCTCGCCTTCACGGCCCGGGGCTTCGGACGCTCGGGAGGGCGGATCCACCTCAACTCTCCGGATCGCGAGATCGCCGATGGCCGCCTCCTCGTCGACCTCGTCGCGGCCCGGTCGGAGGTCGCCAAGGACTCGGCGGGCGACCCACGCGTCGCCGTGGCAGGCGGCTCCTACGGCGGTGCCTTCGCGCTCATGCTCGCGGCTGCGGACCCCAGGGTCGACGCCACGGTTGCCGCGATCACGTGGCACGACCTGTCGACGGCGCTCTTCCCGCAGGCGGCATCCGGAAACACGACACCCGGCCCCTACAAGCAGCTCTGGGGCACCCGCTTCTTCACCGCGAGCTTCGGCGCGTCCGCCAGTGGCGGCGCGGCCGGTGGTGCTGGAGGGGCCGCGGCGAGCGGGACCCCGGCCCCAGCCGCCACCTCGTCACCGGCCATCCCGACGACCCCGGGCACGCCGGCGACTCCGGGCACGACCCCGAACAACCCCCAGGCGGCTCCGGCCGACGCCCTGTGTGGCCGGTTCGACGTCGCGTTGTGCCGCGGGCTCCAAGCAGCTGCCGAGGACGGCCGCCCCAGTCCAGAACTCGCCGCGACGCTTCGCCGCAACAGTCCTCGCGGGACGATCGCCTCCGTCACGGCGCCGACTCTCCTCATCCAGGGCGAAGCCGACACCCTCTTCGGACTCGACCAGGCCGACGCCAATGCCGCCGGCCTCGCGCAGGCCGGCACTCGCCACGCGGTGCGATGGACCGACGGCGGACACGATGGCGCCTCCTCGAACCCCACCCTCGACGAGGAAGCCGCCCGGACGTGGCTCCGCACCTACCTCGCCGGCAGCCGGACCGACCCACTCCCCGTTCCCGCGTTCACCTATTCACTCCCCGTTCCCAGGCGCAGTGACACCGCGCCGGTCGCGACGCTCGACCGCTACCCGGGACTGCAGGGGAGCCCACAACAGACTCCGTTGCGGGCTCCCGAGAGCCCGACCGTCGTCCTCACCCCACCCGGCGGCCAGCCCAACTCGATGACCTCCGTGCCGGGACTGGGATCCGTCGAGCTGCCGACGTATCGGCTGGCCGCCCTCCCGGGCATGTCGGCCGCCTTCGACAGCGCCACCCTGCCGCGCTCACTCACCGTCGTCGGCTCACCCACGGTCAGCCTCCGGGTCACGTCCACGGGCAATGAAGCAACCTTCTTCGTCTCCCTCTGGCGGGTCGAGGGATCCGACGCCGTGCAGCAGCGCGCCCTCACCGCTCCAGTCCGCGTGGCGACGACACCGGGCGAGCCCACCGAGGTCACCGTCAACCTCCCCCCGTCGGTGTGGTCGATGGCCGCCGGAAGCCAATGGCGGGTCCTCGTCACGTCCACCGACAACTCGTTCACGGTGCCACGGGAGGCCCGTGCCGACCGGATCACGCTCGCCGACGCCACGCTCACCCTCCCCACTGCGGCGGGCGCGATCGTCCCCGCGACGACCGAGCGCGACACCGAGTCCCTCGCTCTCGTCGCCGGTATCGCAGCCCTCCTCCTGGTCATCGCCGCGTCCGCGCTCCTGCGCTGGCGGCGCCGACACCGTGAGCACGTCCGCGAGGACTATGCCGACATTCCCCTCGTCGTCGACCACCTCGTCAAGACCTATGCCGACGGGCACCGGGCCGTCGACGACGTCTCCTGGCGGGCCGAACGCGGCCAGGTCGTGGGCCTCCTCGGACCCAACGGCGCCGGCAAGACCACGACGATGCGGATGATGCTCGGACTCATCACCCCCGACTCGGGGTCGGTGCACGTCCTCGGCCGACCCGTGCACCCCGGCTCGGAGATCCTCGGCCGGGTGGGCGCCCTCGTCGAAGGCCCCGGGTTCCTCCCCCACCTCACCGGGCGCGAGAACCTCAAGGCCTACTGGGCCGCGACCGGACGCCCCGCCGACGAGGCCGACCTCGACGAGGCCGTCGCCGTCGCGGCCCTCGGCGGCGCTCTGGACCGCCCGGTCCGCACCTACAGCCACGGCATGAAGCAGCGACTCGGCATCGCCCAAGCCATGCTCGGCAAGCCGGAGGTCCTCTTCCTCGACGAGCCCACCAATGGTCTCGACCCGCCCCAGATCGCGGCGATGCGCCCGATCCTGCAGTCCTACGCCGCCTCGGGTCGCACGGTCGTCGTGTCGAGCCACCTCCTCGCCGAGGTCGAGCTGACCTGCAGCCACGTCGTCGTCATGCACGCCGGTCGGGTCGTCACGGCGGGTCCGGTCGCCGACCTCCTCGCGAGCCAGGACACGACGGTGTTCGAGCTCGCGACGGCGGACGGCCTCGAAGCCGCACGGGACGCGCTCGAGGGGGCGGACGGCATACTCTCGCTCGAAACGATCGACGAACCCTCCAAGCCGACCCTCACCGTGGTCTCGAACCGACCGCGTGAGGAGGTCGTCCGGGCGGTCGTCGCCTCCGGTGCCGAGGTCGTCGGGGTCGGCAGTCGGCGTCACCTCGAGGAAGTCTTCCTCGGCGTGATCGCCTCGTCGCAGGTCCGAGCCGACGACGGCACCGGCGACGCCGGCCTCATCGAACGACTACGACAGGTGCGCGCGCGATGAGCCGACCCCTTTCCTGGCGGTCCGAGCTGAAGCGGCAGCTCGGGCGCCGCCGCACCCTCTGGGTCATCGGGATCGTTGCCGCACTCCCCCTCATCCTCGTCGCGGCCTTCTCGCTCGACGACGAACCGGGTCGCGCCGACGACCCCACGATCCGGCTCGTCGACCTCGCGACGAGTGGCGGCCCGAACTTCACCGTCTTCACGCTCGTCGTGTCGGCCGAACTCCTGCTCTTCATCGTCGCCGCGCTCTTCGCCGGGGATCCCGTGCCGGCGGAGGCGTCATGGGCGTCGCTGCGCTACTTGCTCACCGCCCCGGTAACGCGGGCGCGACTCCTCACGAGCAAGCTCGTCATCGGCTTCCTCTCGACAGCCAGCCTCGTCGTCGTCCTGCCGGTCTGGGCGCTGCTCATCGGCACCATGGCCTACGGATCGGAGCCGTTCACGATCCTCGGCGGCGGCGAGATGCCGTTCGGCGAGTGGTTCCCGCGGATGGCGGTCGCGGTGGCCTATGTCCTCGTGACGATCGCGCCCATCGGCGCCTTCTCGTTCTGGGTCGGGGTCAGGAGCCAGACCCCGCTGGCTGCGGTCGGCGGTGCGCTGATCCTCCTCATCGTCTCCGGCATCCTCGACTCGATCGACGCGCTAGGTGACTGGCGCAAGGCGCTGCCGGGGCACTACTCACGGGCGTGGCTCGACATGCTCGTGTCCGGTCCGATCGACTGGGTCGACCTGCGGCACGGGGCGCTGTGGTCGATCCTCTATACGGTGCTGTTCGTGGCCCTCGGCTACCGGCGGTTCCGGCGTCAGGACATCCTCAGCTAGCGGACGCTCTGGCGCGTGGGACGCGGGCGCCGACCCAGCGGGCGATCGGCTCGACGATCGGCGACGCCCCGCGCCACGCGATCCATCCCGTCAGCAGGGCGATGACGGCGCCGAGCAGCGAGTAGCCCACGCGGCCCATGACCTCCCACTGCACGAGGTAGATGTAGAGGCTCGCCGAGGCGACCGGCACCAGGATGGGCACGACGAACGCCGGCACCCGAACCGACCGCACCCACAGGAGGACGAGCAGCCCCACGGCGATCGTCGCGTCACGGGTCGGGTCACCGTAGAACCCCGGAACGACCACGACGATGTATGCCGTGAGCAGCCACCGCTGCCACGTCACCGTCGTGCGCGCCATGGCCCACCCCAGGGCGAAGATCCACAGCACCATCCCCGGCCGGCCATTGACGTGGTGGCTGCCGACGGAGACGAGGTCAAAGCGCACGACGAGCCCCAGCAACGCCAGCCCCACCGGAACCGCGAACGGACGGGCCCGCTCGAGGCGGTCGAGCGCCGGGACGCAGAGCAGCAACGCCAGGCCGACGAGGATGTGGACCATGGCCTCGATGAACCAGTAGCGCCACTGGGCGTGGACGTTGTCGCCGCCGATCGAGGTGAGCAGGGCCGCGTTCCACCCACTGAAGCGGTCGTCGATGAGCACGAGGACGCCCACGAACACCGCGCTGGGCACGGCGATCCGCGTCACCGACTCGAGGACGTGGGAGATCCGCTCGCGTCGGGGTGCGTCGGACAACTGGAATCGGGCGAAAGCGAAGCCGGCGACGGCGAGCAGGACGTGCGCTCCGCCCTGGATGTCGAGGACGCCCGCGTGGGTGAGGACGATGACGGCGATGGCGACCCCGCGCAGGACGACGGACGTCTCGAGGCTGCGCAGTCGTGAGCTGAGCCGGGAGCGGGACGTCGTGGAGTGGGTGCTGGGCTCGGGACCGGACGACAGCCGCGCGAGGTCCCGCACCGGGCGCGTGTGCCACGACGGGGGAAGGGTGCCGAGCAGGCCCTCGAGCCGCACCGAGGCCTCGACGTAGGACAACGAGTCTCCGCGCAGCGTCACGAACGAGTCGTCCACGGTCGCGTCGGGACGGTCGAGCAGGTCGGCGTAGAGCGCCCGAACCTGCTCCGTCTTCGTGCCCCGTTGGGACAGGCGGCCGGGGCCGTCGGCCCGGGACCCCTGTCCCAAGGGGGCACAAAGACGATCCGTGACACTCGGCGACGGGGCACTCAGCCGGTCGGAGGTGACGCAGGTCGGCTCACCGAAGGCGTCGACGAGTGCTGCCAGAGCGGGGCGGTCGACCTTCCCCGACACCGTCCGCGGGACGTCGCCGACCTCGGTGACCACGACGCCAGCGCGTGGCACGGCATACCGATCGCTGATCTCGCGGCGCACGGAGGTGAGATCGGCGGCGACAGATCCGGTGAGCGCGACGAGCAGCCGGTCACCACCATCCATCGCGTATGCCGTCCGCCCACCTTCGGCGAGGTCGCTCTCGACCCGATCCAGGTCGATTCGCAGGCCGCAGACCTTGGCGAAGCGGCTGCGGCGGCCGACGATCTCGACGAGACCGTCGGCGTCGAACCGGGCGAGGTCGCCGGTCCGGAGCTCGCTCAGCTCCGCTCCGCGGGCGAGGTCGGAGGGCTTCTCGGCGTAGCCCATCATGACGTTGCCGCCCTCGTAGACGAGCTCTCCCACGCCCGGCCCGAGGTCTCCGGCGTCACCGTCGAGCGGGTCGATGCGGAAGTGTCCGCCGCGCACGGCGACGCCGATGCTCGACGGGTGCGAGGCGGCGAGATGCGTTGGGAGAGTTGCCATTCGGGCGGTGGCCTCGGTCTGGCCGTACATCACCGCGAACTCGAAGCCGCGGCGCTCGCCGAGTTCGGCCCAGCGCCGGACCGCCGCCGGGTCGAGGCGACCGCCGGCCTGGGTGACGAGACGCAGCCGGGGCAGGTCCATGCCCGCGAAACCCGCCGCGTCGAGCAGGTCGAACGTGTAGGGCACCCCCGCGAGCGTCGTCCCGCCCGCCTCCCGGAAGGCGTCCCAGAAGCAGGTGTCGACGACGGAGAGGTCGGTGAGGAGGACGCCGGCGCCGACCGACAGGTGGCTCAGGAGGATGGAGAGGCCGTAGCAGTACTGCAGCGGGAGGGTCGTGGCCGCGACGTCGTCGGCGGTGATGCCCAGGGCGTCGACGATCTGAGCGGCGTTGCAGTCGAGGTTCGCCGCGCTGAGGCGGACGAGCTTGGGAGAGCCGGTGCTGCCCGAGGTCGAGAGCATGAGCGCCAGGTCCGGGTGCAGGTCGTGCGCACTGTCTCGGTGCTGCGGGGTCCGGTGTTCGAGGTGGGCGCCGTGCGCCACGACATCCGGATCCCACGCGTCGAGGAGGGGCGCCTGGGTCCGAACATTCGCGTCCAATAGGTCAGAAATCGTCGGGGAAGGGGCCGGGGTCGCTGAGGTGACGATGACGGGGTGGGCGCCGTCGAGCGCCGCGAGCAGGGTCACGACCGTCTCGACGTCGTTGCCCGCCTCGAGGAGCACGAGCCGCGGAGCGGAACCCAACGCGGACCGGCGCGCGTCCACGCGATCGGCGAGGACGGCATACGACATCGTCTCGAGTCCGGACCGGCCCTCCCACCGCAGCGCGACAGCGTCGCCGAAGGACCGCAGTCGCCCGACCAGGGCGACGCGGTGCCGAGGCAGGACCGGGGTCGTCACAACCGGAGAGGTTAGTGGAATTTGGACAGGCTTACCTAACTCCGTAAGAATGCACACGTCAGCGCCACCCCGTCCAGGAGTCACCTGTGCCCACCCGCCGCCTGAAGCGTGCCGGCCTCGCCGGCCTCGTCACGACCGCTACCGTCCTCCCCCTCGCCGGCTGCGGCGTGCTCGGGATCGGCGGCAGCAACGCCGACCTCCAGATCTATTCGGCGCGGCACTACGACCTCGAGGGTGCGTTCGGCGACTTCCAGGAAGAAACCGGCATCACCGTCGAGTTCATCTCCGGCAGTGACGCGGAGCTGCTCCAGCGGATCAAGGCCGAGGGCGCCGACGGCGAGGCCGACGTGTTCATGACGGTCGACGCCGGCGCGCTGTGGAATGCCGGTCAGGAGGGCGTGCTCAAGCCCGTCGAGTCGGCCGCGCTCACCGAGGCCGTCCCAACCGACCTGCGCGACAGCGGCAACCAGTGGTTCGGCCTCGCGATGCGCGCCCGCACGACGATGTACAACCCCGACAAGGTCAAGCCGACCGACTTCGACGCGACGAACACCTACGCCGGCCTCACCGACCCGAAGTGGAAGGGCCGCCTCTGCATGCGCGACTCCACGTCGGCCTACACCCAGAGCCTCGTCGCGAGCCTCATCGACCTCGAGGGCCGCGACAAGGCGCTCGCCACGGTCAAGGGCTGGGTGGCCAACGAGGTCGACATCAAGTCCAACGACGTCGAGCTGCTCAAGGCGATCGACGCGGGCACGTGTGACGTCGGCATCACGAACCACTACTACCTCGCCCGCGAGCAGAAGAAGAACCCCGACTTCAACGTCGCGCCGTTCTGGGCCTCGCAGGAGGGTGCCGGCACGCACGTCAACATCTCCGGTGCGGGCGTCGTCAAGACCTCCGACAACGCCGCCCAGGCGCAGCAGCTCATCGAGTGGCTTGCCAGCAAGGGGCAGAGCGCGTTCGTCGACGGCAACCACGAGTACCCCGTGAACGAGTCGGTCAAGCCCGAGCCGGTCATCGCCGAGTTCGGCGAGTTCAAGCGCATGCCGGTGTCGGCCGAGGCCTACGGGTCGCAGAACGCCGAGGCGGTCAAGGTCCTCTCCGAGGCCGGCTACAAGTGACCCGCCGGGCTGGGCGCGCAGGCGTGCGGCCGGGCGAAACGGCTCGCGAGCCGATGTGAGCCTCCAGAGCCGCGTTGACCAGGCTCGCGAGCGGACCTCCGGCTCGCGAACCGGGTTGCGTGCGCCCCGACTCACCGGGGCCGGCCGACCCCGGTGGTCCGCGATCGTCGTCCTCATCGCGGTGGTCGTCTCGATCCCGGTCGTCTCCGTGCTCGTCCAGGCCTTTGCCTCTGCCGGGTCCCTGGCCCTGCCGGGTGACCTCGGGCTGATGGTGCTCAGCACCGTGGCCCTGCTCCTCCTGGTGGGGCTGGGGACATCGGTGCTCGGCGTCGGTCTCGCGTGGCTCGTGACGGCCTACGAGTTCCCCGGGCGTCGGCTCTTCTCGTGGATGCTCGTCCTGCCGCTCGCGATGCCGGCCTATGTGCTCGGCTTCCTCTTCCTGTCGACGTTCGGGCCGGCGGGTGGTCCGGCGCGGGCGGCGCGGGAGGTGTTCGGCGGGTCCGGGTTCGTCGAGCTCCTGTCCGGGTGGTTCGGTGCTCCGGTCGTCATGACCCTGACCCTCTATCCCTACGTCTATCTGTTGTCCCGAGCCGCTTTCCGCGGCCAGGGGCAGGCGACGTGGGACGCGGCCCGCATGCTCGGGGCCTCGCCCTGGCGGGCGTTCCGGCAGGTGCTGTTGCCGCTCGCGCGGCCGGCGCTCGCCGGTGGCCTGGCCGTCGTGATGATGGAGACGCTGACGGACTTCGCCACGGTCCAGTACTTCGGGGTGCGGACGGTCTCGGTCGGCGTCTATCTCACGTGGAAGGGCTCGTTCGACTTCGCATCGGCGGCCCAACTGTCGGTGCTCGTCCTCGCCTTCGCCGTCATGGTCCTCACTGCCGAGCGGATCCTGCGCGGTGGCGCCCGCTACGACTCGCGCGGGGGCCACCGTCCCCCGGCTGCGCCGACGCTGCTCACGGGGGCCGGCCGGTGGTGGGCCTTTGCCGCCGCGGGTGCCGTCCTTGCCGCGGGCTTCGTGTTGCCGGTCGCCCAGCTGCTGTGGTGGGCGGTGACGGCGACGGCCGCCGACTCGTCGGCCCTGTCCACGTCGCGCTTCGCCACGAACCTCACCAACAGTGCCGTCATGGCCGCGCTCGCCGCGATCGCGTGCGTCGGGTTGGCGCTGCTCCTCACTCACGGGGTGCGCATGACGGGCGGCCGGCTCGCCCGCGCTGCCGCGCAGCTCACGACCTTCGGGTATGCCGTGCCCGGCGCAGTCATCGGGATCGGCGTCCTTGTCGCTTTCGCCGCCTTCGACGGCTGGCTCGAGGCGCTGGGGGTTCCGGGTGGGACGGGCCTCGTCGTCACGGGTTCGGTGCTGGGCATTCTGGCGAGCTACATCGTGAGGTTCCTCGCGCCGGCATACCAAGCCGTTGATGCGAGCTTCACGACGATCTCTCCGTCGGTGACGAACTCGGCGTTCTCGCTGGGGGCGTCGCCGCTGCGGGTCCTGCGCCGCGTACACCTGCCCATGTCGCGGTCGGGGATCGCGGTGGCGCTGGTGCTGGTGGCCGTCGACGCCGTGAAAGAGTTGCCCCTCGTGCTGCTCCTGCGCCCCTTCGGCTTCACCACGGTGTCGGTGTGGGTCTATGAGCTCGCCAACGAGAACTTCTGGGAGCAGGCGGCCCTGCCGGCGCTCCTCATCGTGGCGCTCGCGATCGTGCCGGTGTGGTTCCTCGTCCGGCAGGTACGCCTCGCCGAACCCCACAAGCAGGTGATCTCATGACCGGCGCCCTCGACCTGACCGGCGTCTCCAAGTCCTATGGCGACACTCCTGCCGTGCGTGCCCTCGACCTGTCGGTGGCGCAGGGCGAGATCCTCGCGCTCATCGGGCCGTCGGGCTGCGGCAAGTCGACCCTGCTGCGGCTGGTCGCCGGCCTCGAACGCCCCGACCAGGGCACGCTGCGGGTCGGCGGTGAGGTCGTCGCCGGCACCGCCTCCGCTGTCCCGAACTCACCGAATTCCTCGGTTGGGCACGCACCTGTGACACGAGCCCAGTGGGTTCCGCCCGAGAAGCGTCGCGTCGGGCTCGTCTTCCAGGAGCACGCACTCTTCCCCCACTTGAGCGTCGGGGACAACATCCGGTTCGGCCTCGACGGTGTGCGTCGCACCGAGCAGGATGCACGCGTGCGTGAGGTCCTCGACCTCGTCCACCTGCCCCACGTTGCCGATCGTTATCCCCACGAACTCTCCGGTGGTGAGCAGCAACGCATCGCCCTGGCCCGCGCGCTGGCACCGCGTCCGGCGGTCGTGCTCATGGACGAGCCGTTCTCGTCCCTCGACGAGTCACTGCGTGCTCGGGTGCGCACCGACACGGTCGACATCCTGCGCGCCACGGGGACGACGGCGGTCCTCGTGACGCACGACCAGACCGAAGCCCTCACCGTCGGTGACCGCATCGGGGTGATGCGCGACGGCGTGATCGAGCAGCTCGGCACGCCGGTGCAGGTCTTCGAGCGGCCGGTGAGCCGGTTCGTCGCGTCCTTCATGGGCGACGCCGACTTCCTCCCCTCGTCGGTCGACGAGCACGGCCTCGCCTGCGAACTCGGGCTGGTCACCGTCCAGACCGACGTCGCCGATGCCGAGGTCGTCGTGCGCCCTCACGAGGTCAGCCTCACCCTGCCCGGTCCGGAGACCGATGGCGCGGAGCACCACGGCGCCCTCGCCGTCGTCGACCGCGTCGAGTACCACGGCGCGTTCATCCTCCACACCGTCCTGCTGCCGTCAGGCCGCACGGTGCGCTCGTGGCAGCCGCACTCCATCCGATACCCCGTCGGCACCAAGGTGTTCGCCTCGATTCACCCGGGCATGGTGCCGAGCCTCCTCGTCGGCGAACGCACCGTGACCCATGCTCCGAACACGCACTGACCGCCACAACTTTTGCTCCCCATGAGGAGAGGTGTGGGGTCCGGAGGCTTCCTTGTCCTCCGGACCCCACACCTTCCCTCCGGTCCCTCGGGCTGGACCGCGATCTACCCTGAGTCGCATGACTTCAGACGCCGCGACCACGGTGGACCCGCGGACCCTGACGCGCGCCGACTTCCCCGAGATGCAGCGCATGACGACGCGGTGGGCCGACAACGACATGTACGGCCACCTCAACAACGCGGTCTACTACGAGCTCTTCGACGCCGTCCTCAACGCCTGGCTCATCCGCGAGACCGGCACCGACGAGGTGTCGACGCCGACGCTCGGGGTCGTGGCCGAGTCGTCCTGCCGGTTCTATGCCGAACTCGCGTACCCCCACCCCATCGACGTCGGCGTACGCGTCGAGCGCATCGGCACCAAGAGCGTCACCTTTGCGTTCGGCCTCTTCGCCGAGGGCAGCGACGACATCGCGGCGCATGGCTTGTGGGCGCAGGTCTACATCGACCGCGCCGGCCGTCACTCCGTCCCGATCCCGGCCGACGTGCGCGCTGTCGTCGAGCGCGCCCTCGCTGCGCAGGCCTGACACCTGCGCGGCCAAAACACCGATCCCGTATGCCGTCCGCCCACCTTCCGCGGTCCGCCTCACCCCGCGTGGGTTCCTCAGTCTCACCAGTCACACCCGTTACGGTGGGAGTCATGTCGTCTCGGGGAATCGTCCTGCCCACTTGCCGCACCACAGCGCTGATCGCCTCAGCAGTCCTGTCGGTGGCGGCGCTGGCCGGCTGCTCCGACGACGAACCGACCGCGGCGCCGAAGCCGGCGACCAGCGAGTCGACGTCCGCGTCGGCGCCGACAAGCAGTGGGCCGACCGAGACCGCCACGGCGACTCCCAGTGTGGCGTCGAGCGATGCCACGACCGCCCCTGCACCGGCGCAGTCGGCGAGCGGCACGGGCGGCTCAGGCAGCACCAGTGGCAGCAGCGGTGGCTCCGGTGGGTCATCGGGCTGTGCGGCCTCGCAGGTCGCGGCCCCGAACACCTCCGGGATGTCGGCGAAGGCGGCCGCCAAGGCCAAGCAGGTGCACAGCGCCGCCAAGGCCTGTGACGCGGAGAAGCTGATCAGCCTTGCCCGGGCCGACGCGACTGGCTTCGCCGGGGAGAAGGCCGCGAACGCGATCTTCACGTCGAACGCCCCGCAGACCTACGTCGCCCTCGCGACCGTGCTGACGCTGCCGCCGACGGAAACCTTCGACGGCACGATCCAGCCGCGGGTCTTCTCGGAGCAGTTCGCCGAGAACGAGGCGGAGTGGGACAAGGTCATCGCAGCCCGTCTGGTCACCCGCGACGGCGCGGCGAAGATGCGCCTCAATGACGGTGGCTACACCGGCTACCGGGTGGGCTTCGCGGGAGACGGCACCTGGACCTTCTTCACCACCGGCCGCTGACGAACCCGCCGACTTCGGTCGACGTCACGACCGGTGGTGGAGCGCGCTCACTGACCCGCCGTCCACAGGCCTTGGAAACGCCCACAGAGGCCCTGAGAGGGGTGGGGGGCGTATGCCGGGTCCAAAACGGGTGTGGAAAGTCGAAGAAACGCCCTTCTCGGGCCTCCATTGGCGTGCGCTGACAGGACTGACGGGTAAACTGGCCGGTGAACGTCGCGCCCTGGGCGAATTCCCGCCCCGGGCGCGCGGCATGAGCCACGCCAGCTGAAGGAGCACCGTGCCGAGCACGCCCGACGACAACAGCATCGAGACGCCCGACACCACCCAGGGAGACCCGGCACAGCCGACCGTGGACCCGGCGGCAGGCGACGCCGCTGTGCCGTCGACGCCCACCAACGGACGTTCGTCGTCCGCGGTCGACGACGACGCCACCTACGACGCGTCCGCCATCCAGGTCCTCGAGGGCCTCGAGGCGGTCCGCAAGCGCCCGGGGATGTACATCGGGTCCACCGGTGAGCGCGGTCTGCACCACCTCGTGTGGGAGATTGTCGACAACGCGGTGGACGAGAGCCTCGCCGGCCACGCCGACACCATCGATGTCACCCTCCTCCAGGACGGTGGCATCCGAGTCACCGACAACGGTCGCGGCATCCCCACGGGCATGAACGACGCCTACGGCATCTCCACCGTCGAGCTCGTCCTCACCCAGCTCCACGCCGGTGGCAAGTTCGGAGGTGGCGGCTACAAGGTCTCCGGTGGTCTGCACGGCGTCGGCTCCTCCGTCGTCAACGCCCTCGCGACGCGCCTCATCGCCGAGGTCAAGCAGCTCGGCCACGTGTGGCGCATGGAGTTCGACCACGGTGAGCGCCTCGCGCCCCTCGAGAAGGTCGGCGAGACCGACGAGACCGGCACGACGATCACGTTCTGGGCCGACGGCGACATCTTCGAGACCACGACCTACGACTACGAGACGATCCGCGCACGGTTCCAGCAGATGGCCTTCCTCAACAAGGGCCTGACGATCAACCTCACCGACGAGCGCGTCCAGGAGACGCACGACGAGGCCGACGCCGAGGAGGTCGAGGGCAACGACGAGCGCAAGCGCCAGGTCTCCTACCGCTACGACAACGGCCTCGTCGACTACGTCACCCACCTCGTCGCGAGCAAGAAGTCCGACCCGGTGCACCCCGACATCATCAGCATCGAGGTCGAGGACGAGGCCCGTGCGCTCAGCCTCGAGCTCGCGATGCAGTGGACCGGCGCCTACAGCGAGTCGGTGCACACCTACGCCAACACGATCAACACGCACGAGGGCGGCACTCACGAAGAGGGCTTCCGCGCCGCGCTCACCAAGATGATCAACGACTTCGCGCGCAAGCAGAACCAGCTCAAGGACAAGGACGAGAACCTCACCGGCGACGACGTCCGTGAGGGCCTCACCGCCGTCATCTCCGTCAAGCTCGGCGAGCCGCAGTTCGAGGGTCAGACCAAGACCAAGCTCGGCAACTCCGAGGTCAAGGGCTTCGTCCAGCGCGCCATGACCGACTCGTTCGGTGACTGGCTCGAGCGTCACCCCAACGAGGGCAAGGAGATCGTCCGCAAGGCGATCCAGGCCGCGACCGCCCGCATGGCGGCCCGCAAGGCCCGCGAGGCGACCCGCAAGCGTGTCCTCGAGTCCGGCGGCCTCCCCGGCAAGCTGCGCGACTGCCAGGCGAAGGATCCCGCCGTCTCCGAGGTCTTCATCGTCGAGGGTGACTCCGCCGGTGGTTCCGCCGTCCGCGGCCGCAACCCGCACACCCAGGCGATCCTCCCGATCCGCGGCAAGATCCTCAACGTCGAGCGCGCCCGCCTCGACAAGGCCCTCGCCAACAACGAGGTCCAGGCCCTGATCTCGGCGTTCGGCACCGGCATCGGCGAGGACTTCGACATCGAGAAGGCCCGCTATCACAAGATCGTGGTCATGGCCGACGCCGACGTCGACGGCATGCACATCCGCACCCTGCTGCTGACGCTGCTCTTCCGGTTCATGAAGCCGCTCATCGAGGCCGGCTACGTCTACCTCGCCCAGCCCCCGCTCTACCGCATCAAGTGGAGCAACGCCCCCCACGAGTTCGCGTTCACCGACCGTGAGCGGGACGCGCTCGTCGCCGAGGGGCAGAGCAAGGGTCGGCGCATGCCCAAGGACAACGGGATCCAGCGCTACAAGGGCCTCGGCGAGATGGACTATCAGGAGCTGTGGGAGACCACGATGGACCCGGACAACCGGATCCTGCTCCAGGTCACCCTCGACGACGCGGCTGCTGCGGACGAGATCTTCTCGATCCTCATGGGTGAGGACGTCGAGTCGCGGCGTTCGTTCATTCAACGCAACGCTCGCGACGTGCGGTTCCTGGATATCTGATTCGTATGCCGTTTCGTTGCGTCGCAGTTCAACATCTTGTTCGCCGCAGTTCCATCCGCCGCTCGCGCGCTGAGCGCGCTCGCGGCTCCCGCCAGGCCCAGCCAGCGGCGAACAAGACGTTGATCTGCTCCACGGAACGGCACCTTCCCAGCGTGGTTGCGTTCGAAACGCACGCTGCTCGACTCCCGGGCCACAGCGTGACTCGCCTTTCGCTCGAACTGAACTTTGCGGCATACGTCGCTTGAATTGCACTGAAGGACAAGGAAACTCATGGCTGACGACATCGACGGCACCGAGAACGACCTGGACGCTGAGGACACTGGCGAGCAGGGGTCGGTGATGCACGACCGGAGCCCGGGCGAGAGTGACCGCACGGAGCCGGTGGACCTCAACACCGAGATGCAGCGCAGCTACATCGAGTACGCCATGAGCGTCATCGTGAGTCGTGCGCTGCCGGATGTGCGTGATGGCATGAAGCCGGTGCACCGCCGCGTCATCTACGCGATGTACGACGGCGGCTACCGGCCCGACCGCGGGTTCAACAAGTGCAGCCGTGTCGTCGGTGACGTCATGGGTCAGTACCACCCGCACGGTGACAGCGCGATCTATGACGCGTTGGTGCGCCTCGTGCAGGACTGGTCGCTGCGCTACCCGCTGGTGCAGGGGCAGGGCAACTTCGGCAGCCCCGGTGACGACCCGGCCGCTGCCCCGCGATACACCGAGTGCCGCATGGCGCCGCTGTCGATGGAGCTCGTGCGCGACATCGACAAGAAGACGGTCGACTTCGCCCCGAACTACGACGGCAAGACGCTCGAGCCGACGGTGCTGCCGGCGCGCTTCCCCAACCTGCTCGTCAACGGCTCCTCCGGCATCGCCGTCGGCATGGCCACGCAGATCCCGCCGCACAACCTGCGTGAGGTCGCCGCCGCGGCCCAGTGGATGCTCGACCACCCGGAGGCGTCGCGTGACGAGGCCCTCGAGGCCGTCATGGCGCGCATCACCGGCCCGGACTTCCCGACCGGCGCGCTCATCATGGGTCGCAAGGGCATCGAGGACGCCTACCGCACCGGCCGCGGCTCGGTCATCATGCGGGCCATCGTCGAGGTCGAGGAGATCCAGGGGCGTCAGTGCCTCGTCGTCTCCGAGCTCCCCTACCAGGTCAACCCCGACTCCCTCGCGCAGAAGATCGCCGAGCACGTCAAGGAGGGTCGACTCCAGGGCATCGCCGACATCCGCGACGAGACGTCCGGCCGCACCGGGCAGCGCCTCGTCATCGTGCTCAAGCGCGACGCCGTCGCCAAGGTCGTGCTCAACAACCTCTACAAGCACACCCAGCTCCAGACGAACTTCGGCGCCAACATGCTCGCCCTCGTCGACGGGGTGCCGCGCACCCTGCCGATCGACGCGTTCATCCGCCACTGGGTCGACCACCAGATCGACGTCATCCAGCGGCGCACGGCCTACCTCCTCCAGGAGGCCGAGGACCGGATCCACATCCTGCGCGGCTATCTCAAGGCGCTCGACATGCTCGATGAGGTCATTGCCCTCATCCGTCGCTCGCCGACCGCCGAGGCCGCCCGCGACGGACTCATCGAGCTCCTCGAGATCGACGAGATCCAGGCCCGCGCCATCCTCGAGCTCCAGCTCCGTCGCCTGGCCGCCCTCGAGCGCCAGAAGATCATCGACGAGCACGACGCGATCCAGCGTGAGATCGAGGACTACCAGGACATCCTCGCCAAGCCCGAGCGCCAGCGGACGATCGTGTCCGAGGAGCTCGCGGGGATCGTGGAGAAGTACGGCGACGAGCGCCGCACGACGATCCACGGCTTCGACGGCGACATGTCGATGGAGGACCTCATCCCGGAGGAGGACGTGGTCGTCACGATCACCCGGGGCGGCTACGCCAAGCGCACCAAGGTCGACGCCTACCGTTCGCAGAAGCGCGGCGGCAAGGGCGTCAAGGGTGCCCAGCTGCGCGGCGAGGACGTCGTGGCGCACTTCTTCACGACGACGTCGCACCACTGGCTGCTCTTCTTCACCAACCTCGGCCGGGTCTACCGCGCCAAGGCCTACGAGCTGCCCGACGCCGGCCGTGACTCCAAGGGGCAGCATGTCGCCAACATCATGGCGTTCCAGCCCGACGAGCACATCGCCCAGGTGCTGGCCCTGCGCAACTACGAGATCTCGCCCTACCTCGTCCTCGCGACGAAGAACGGCCTCGTCAAGAAGACCCGCCTCAGCGAGTACGACTCCCCGCGCAGCGGCGGCCTCATCGCCGTGAACCTGCGCGACGAGGATGAGCTCGTCGGCGCCGGACTCACGTCCTCGTCCGACGACCTGCTCCTCGTCTCCAAGAAGGGCCAGTCGGTGCGCTTCCACGCCGACGACGCGACGCTGCGCCCGATGGGTCGCTCGACGTCCGGTGTCACCGGCATGAAGTTCCGCGGCGACGACAAGCTCCTGTCGATGTCCGTCATCGAGCAGGGCACCGACCCTGACGTGTTCGTCGTCTTCGAGTCCGGCCTGGCCAAGCGCTCCAAGGCGTCGCAGTGGAACGTCAAGGGTCGCGCCATCCTCGGTGTCACCGTCGCCAAGCTCACCGACAAGGGCGGCGACCTCGTCGGTGCCCTCACCGTGAGCGAGGACGACGAGGTCATGGTCGTCTTCGAGCGCGGCAACATCGTGCGATCGCGTGTCGACGAGGTCCGGCTCACCGGCCGCAACACCGCCGGCGTCTGGTTCGCCAAGCCCGGCAAGAACGACCCGATCGTCGGTGTCGCCCGCAACGCCGAGAAGGCCGTCGAGGAAGAGGTCGCCGAGGCCGACGCCGAGGGTGTCTCCCCGGTCGACGGAACACCCCTCGACGAGGTGGTCACGGAGGCACCGTCCAGCGGTGAGGCCGGAGCCGACACGTCTCAGCCCGCAGGCGTCGAGAGTGACCCCAGCGCGGCCGATGGCGTACCGTCGGAGGACAAGGACGGCGCTGAGCGCAATGCAGAGGGTGACGGAGGCGACGAGTGAGCACGGCAGACCACGCAGGAACCTCGATGCGATCGGTGTCGGGTTCCTCGTCTGAACCCACCCGCTCCCTGTCCCGTCCCGACTCCGGCGCGAACGTTCCGGCCGACGCTGCACCCAACGGCTCGAGCAACCCGGCCACGGCACCTCAGGGACCTGCTCCTGCCGCTCGCGGCACCGGTCGCCGGGTCCGCCTCACGGTCTCCCGCGTCGACCCGTGGTCGGCGATGAAGATGTCGTTCCTGCTCTCCGTGGCCCTCGGCATCGCCGGCGTCGTCATGGTGGCGGTGCTGTGGACGATCCTCGCCGGCATGGGTGTCTTCGAGCAGGTCAACGGCCTCGTCGGCCAGATCATCCAGGACGGCGAGAACACCTTCGACATCATGGACTTCCTCGGCTTCGGCCGGGTCATCTCCCTCGCGATCGTCGTCGGCGTCATCGACGTCATCCTCATGACGGCGCTCGCGACCCTCGCGGCGTTCCTCTACAACGTGTCGAGCAGCCTCGTCGGCGGCCTCCAGCTGACCCTCACCGACGACTGACGCACCACCCCCCGACTTTCCCGCCGCAAGTGGGTTTGTCGCACTTCGCAAGGCTTCCTTGGCCGCGCGAAGCCCGAGTTCTCGGGGTGAAGTCTCCACCCACAGCCGGTATGCCGGCCGCTCGCCCAGAGCGGCCGGCATACCGTTTTGGAGGGGAGACGGAGGGTGAGGTAACCTCGTTTCTCGCGCCACCCCGGTGGCGCCGCCGGATTGGCGACGGGCCTATAGCTCAGACGGTTAGAGCGCTTCCCTGATAAGGAAGAGGCCAGAGGTTCAAGTCCTCTTAGGCCCACCATCCGATCCTCGACCCACCAGGTGGTGCACCCGTGAAGAAGGTCCTCTTCCTCGTCCTGACCGCGCTGACGGCAGGCGTGGTCAAGAAGAAGCTCGACGCGCAGGGCGCTGACCAGCGGCTCTGGGCCGAGGCCACCGACTCGGGTTCGGGTTCGGTCGAGACCAAGAACTGAATCACCCTGGCGGTGCTCGTCACCGCCTCGGGGCCATGGCGCAATTGGTAGCGCACCTGCTTTGCAAGCAGGGGGTTAGGGGTTCGAGTCCCCTTGGCTCCACCACAGGTCAGAGGCCCTTTCCGGAATCCGGGGAGGGCCTCTTTCGTCCCCTGATTCCAGCAAAGTACGGCAACGCGGTTCATTGGAACGCCTCCCCGAGCCGCTTCAGGGCCTCCCGGGTCGAGGCTGCGGACACTTGGGAGTAGATGTCCATCGTCACCGCGATCTTGCTGTGCCGAAGAATGGCCATCGCCACGCGCGGGTGCACGTCGAGCGCCACGAGCAGGCTCGCGCAGGTTCGTCTGGTCGAATGCACAGGGATGATCGGCACACCCGCGCGCCGCACGCTGGAGCGGAAGGCTCGCTGGAAGTTGCGTGGATCGAGCGGGTCGCCGAGTCGTGTCGTCAACATGAGACCAGTGCCGGCCCACGCCTCCCCCGCGGCGAGACGGAGCTTGTTCTCGGTGAGGCGACGATCCTTGAGTGCCTGCACGCAGATGTCAGGCAGGGGGAGGGGCGCGTCCGACGAGTGGGTCTTAGTCTGACGACGGACCAGTTCGCCGTCGATGCGCTGAAGCTGCCAGCCGATCCGGGCCTCTCCTGCCTTGACGTCGAGGTCCTCCCACTTGAGGCCGAGCAGCTCACCGCGGCGCAGGCCCAGCACGAGCATGAGGACGTAGCCGGCGAAAAGCGGGTCGTCGTTCGACTTGGCCGACTCCAGGAACTGGCGGGCTTCCTCGACAGTCCAGTACTTCCGCTTCCGGGGACGAGGCAAGGGCACCTTCACAAGGGCTGCGACGTTTCTCGCCACCAGCTCGTCGCGCATCGCCTCGCTGAGAATGCTGCGCAGCACGGTCCAAGCCTGGTGGCGGGTCCACTCAGAGGCACGCTGCTCGCAGCACTTCCCAATGGCGCAGCATCTGGGCTTCTCCCGGGCGGCGTCCTTGCCTTGCGCGCAGCACTGGCACCGTTCCTTGAGCGCGTTGAGCCACGTCCGAACATCGCGGACACTGAGCCGGTCTATGCGCTTCGTGCCAAGGTCCGGCTCGATGTAGTGCCTCAAGAACAAGGCGTAGTTGGAACTCGTGGTGGGAGCGAGGTTGGGCTTGACGACGTCCCGGAGCCAGCCTTCGGCGAACTCCCTCAGTGTAGGGGTCCTCGTCGCGACCGGGCCACGACGCGCCTGCTCGTGGAGGGCCAGGAACTTCTCACGCACGATCTCACGGGTCTTCCCGTAGACGACTCGGCGTACCCGCCGGCCCTCCGGCGTGGTGATCCAAACGTGGGCCGCGAACCCATTCCGGTAGGGGTAGATCGAGCCTTCCCCGTTGCCTCGCTTGGCCATCAGAGCTCCTGCTCGGACTCGGCGACCTTCAGGGCCACGTACTCATCCACCCACTCGGGGAGGATCCGGCGCAGCTTGCCGTCCTTCACGGACTTCAGGTCGCCGGCAATGATGGCCATCCGGACCTTGGTTTCGCCGTAGCCCAGCATCTCGGCAACCTCGGCCACCGTGTGCCAACGTCGCTTTAGCACCACGTCACTCATGTCTGCCTCCTTTCTGACTCTGACCTCTCGTCGAGGAACTCGTCGATCGCCGACTCCGGGATGCACACGAGCAGTCCGTCCTCCACGAACCGGATTCGCCGCTGTGCAACGAGCCGGCGAGGGAAGCTCGTGGTCGTGCCCATCACCTTGGCGGCTTCGTCCAACGTGTAGATCCTCTCCATCTCCCTCACCTCCTCTGGCTCGCTGAATTGCCGAATGAGTTGTCCACAGGGGGACCTTTGGCCACTCGAAGGGCTCTAGCTCGCTCGTAGTCCTCCCGCCAACGACGACGTTCGAGGATCGTGGCCATGAGCAGATGCGCCTTGGTGCCTGTCCCCGGGATGACCGCAGCCCATTCGAACCGGGCGTTCCCGTTCTCGTCGACCACCTGCGCTGCCATGCGGTCGGCTGTAGCCATCTCCATCCCAGCTTCCTTGAGCGCCTGTCGGACGACCTCGGACCGATCCGCTCGGTGACCGGCGAGCGTCTTCCCCGACCAGCCCCGTGACACAAGGACACCGCGGCCACCGAGACCGAGGTGCTCACGCGAATGTGCTTTTGACGGGCACCAGCCCGGCTCGAGGCCTGGCCCGACCGTTCGGGGCTGGATGCCGTAGCGGAGCCAGTTCGCGCAGTCACGCGAGCACGGAAGAAACCGCACCTCATTCCAGAGGCGGTCCATGTGCACGTCGTAGGCGTGTTCGACGTGGTCGTCGTTGGCATACGTCTCGGCGAGTGCCTTGGTGAGGTACTTGGTGAGGTAGCGAACGGTGCGGTCGGTGTCGGGAGTCCCGGCGATGAGGCCTTTGGCGTCGACCTGCTTCCCGAAGCGAACGATGTGGGCCGGTCGGGCATCTGGGTCGCGTTCCAGCTCTTCCATCGCTGCGCCCCAGGTCTTCAACGGAATCCCGGTGTGCGGGTCGAGGTAGTCCATGCCGTCCCAGCACGGGAGCTCTGCGACGTACTTGGGCTCGTCCATGGCTGGCCACCAGATGCTCACGTAGGTCGCCTTCGTCACGTCCTTGATGACCTTGCGCGGGATTGCACCCCGGGTGGCAACGTGGAAGTGCGGAGCAAGTCGGCGCTGAGCTTCGACAGCCCCGAAGTACTGCACCTTGTAGCCCGCGCACCTCCGCAGGTTCTGGAACCACCGATCGAGGAGCTTCGAGAAGTGCAGGGCATCAAGCGCAGCGCGGCGGTAGTCGTACCTGGTCGGGTCGGAAGGGAATCCCTTGCCCGGGAGGATCCGGCCGTAGCCCGGCAGAGTCAGGGTGATGAACATCGAGGGCCGGTAGACCTTGCCGTCATTCCCTTCGAAGACGCGCCCGAGGGTCCTGTCCTCTTGAGGTACGCGCGGCAGATCCGGGACGTCGTCGCGGCGGCGGGTCGACCGGGTCGCGCGCTCGTCGGCTGCGGTGTCGGACTCTCCATCGTCGTCTTGGTCGTCCTCGTCGTCCGACGAGGCTGGCGCGATCTCCGGCTCTTGCTCAAGGTGCCACCCCGCCGAGCACTGCTGGACGCGAAGTGCGCGGGCTCGCTTGGCACAAGAAGGGCATTGGCTGTCGCGTGTGGACTGGCAGGGCAACGACACGGTCGCCACCTCACCCGTGGCCGTGTCGACGACCCGACGAAAGAGCGGTCGAGTGCAGACACCCTCCTTGGCGGCAAGCTCTCGCACAGCCTCGACAGGAACGTCAGCTTGCGGCAGCACGTCGGTCCTCCTCGTGGCTGAGCACGCTGGTGACGATGTGGTCCACGGGGACTCCTTGCCGAGCGGTGAGGATCATGGCCTCCCTTTGCGGCGCTGTGTACCCACCCCACACCCCGAACTCCTCGGCGTACGCGATGGACGACGCGAGACATAGACCACGGACCGGGCAGCCACGGCACATGGCGAGAACGCGGTGACTCGGCTTGGTTCGCTCGGTGAACCAGAGGCGGACGTCATGCTGGACGCACGATCCGCGCAGGCGCCACAGGATTCCCAGGAGCCGGCGGCGCAGCTCAGGATTCCGGAACCGGATGCCGTCGGCGAACTCACCGTAGATCCGCTGCGAAGCAGCGTCACCCACCTTCCGACGCCGGCTCACGCCGCCTCCTCGGGTTGCGGCTGGGCTGTTCGAGAAGCCTCGATCCCGTCGGCCAAGGAGCGAACGTCCTCGTCACTCAGATAGGCCGCACGAACCCGGCTGATCTCGCGGGTGCCTTCAACGCGCACGTAGGCCACTCCCGCTTGAAGTTCGGAAATCTGGTCGGCAAGCGCTCCCCGCTCGCGTGCGCCGTCGCCCAGGACCATGTCGACTTGGATCGGGTTGTCCAGCCGCATGGCCACGCGGGCCGGGAAGAGATCGCGCCAAGTGACGACGTCCTTGCCTGGATCCTGAACTGCCGCAACGACGCTGATGCCTACTGCTCGCCCCTGCGTGAGGAGCACACCGAGTGCTTGTTCCACTCGACGGACGACGCTCCTCTCCGCGAAGGCCGTCAGCGTTGCCAGCTCGTCGATGACCATGACGATGTGTGGGCTCTCGGCGTGAGGAACGTGAGTCCGTATGCCGTGTGTGGACAGCGCCATGCTCCTGCGTGTCTTCAGCTCGACCAGCTCTTCGAGCAAGTCGCACATTGCCTCGGCTGACCCACCTTCGAAGCGGGAGAACGCTGCCCGCCCCAGTCCGAGTTCCATGCCACCCTTCGGGTCAAGTGCCCAGACCTCGACCCATCGACCTTCGATTGCCTTAGCGAGACCGGCGACCATCGACCAGAGCACCGAGCCCTTGCCGGCACCGGTTGCCCCAGCGATCAGCACGTGCGTTCCCTGCAGTCGCAGATGCCACGGCCGGCCGTCATCGCGAAGACCCAGCGTGAGGGCCGCAAGGTCGGGCACGTCCTGAGCGACAGGGCGGACCGTCATCTTGAGGACGTCGCGACGGCGGAACTCGAGCCAGACGCGACCCGGTCGCGAGGCCAACGTGCGAGTCTCCGCGACACCGAACGCCTGACCCACTGCCTGGGCGCGGACCGCTACATCCTCGGGCGTCATCCCAACTGGCAACCGGAGGAGAAGTCGCTCGGCTCCTGTCCCCTGTACCCGTACCTTGAGGAGCCGAGCGGCTTCCAGATCCCTCCTTTCTCTTGAAGGCAGGGACGGTTCGTGTACGACGAGGCCGCAGCGGCGGGCGACGTGCGGGAACCACAGGCGGTAGAGCGGCGCGCGCCAGGTCTGGCTCAGGGTCGGCTGAAGGAGACTCATGTAGCTCGCCCGATGGGTGAAGCGCCAGATCACAACGCCAGCGAGAAATCCAGCCAAGGTGAAGGCTGACCAGCGCCACCCGAAAAACCAGATCGCACCCAGACTTGACGCGGCCGCAACCATCAGGAGCGGCGCTCGGAACACCAGCCGAACCATGCTGAAGCTCGCGATCACCGCGAACCACAGGGAGCGGAACACCCCCTCGACGATCAACGCAAGCGGCTCGTCCGAGTCGAACATCTGGTTCCTCGAGTGGTTCTGCATCAGTCCAGTTCCTTCCTGATTTCGGCGTGGAGGTCCTCGATCTGGTCGAGCGAACGACCCATCTGGTGTTCCAGCTGGATCAGGCCCTTCTCGAGCTCCGGGTCGGGACATCCGTGAAAGGTCGTCCGAAGCTTGACGATCGCCTCATCGATGACGACCGCTCCACGAAGGACGACACGAGATGCCGCGGGCAGGTCATCGGGACCGACCCCGAGAGTGGTCGCCCATTCGAGTGGCGTGCCGACCCTCATCACGACGCCTTCGCCAAGTCGGAGACGTGCTCCTCCAACCGCTCACCAGCCATGGCCAGCGACCGGCAGGCGGCCTCGAGCATGAGGACGAGTTCCTCATCGGGTGCGGCTCGAAGCCCCTGCCGCAGACGGTTGACGTCCGCCTGCGTGTCCTCGACGACACGGACGCGAGCCTTGAGCGCCCAAGGCAGCTCCTTCTCACCGACCCCGAGGAGGTCCGTCCACGCCGCGATGTCGACGCGTCGCATGGGTTATGCCGCCTTGCCATCGCCGGCGGGCCGGGAGCTCGCCGGTCGACCGGGCGACTTCATGCCGCTGGCCTTGTAGGAGTAGACGACGCTGCTGAAGTCGCCGCTCTCCTGGATGTACGCCAGCGCCGTGAGCCCTTCGAACTCGACCGGGGTGAAGGGCGATGAGCCGTCGTTCGACGGTGGCACCGGCTGAACCTTGGCGGCGAACTTGACCGAGACCGTCTTTTGCTTCCGCGGCGCGTTCGGGTCAGGGTCCACGACGTCGATCTGCCAGAGCAGCAGGCCGTTGTCCTTGTCGACCTGTTGGACCTTGTTGTCCTTGGTCGACCTGTCGAAGTCGTAGACCGGGGTCACCTCGCTGACGAGGTAGGCGCCCCCGGGGAAGGCGACGTCGTGTGCGATGGGGAATCTTCCTGCGAGTGCCACTGGGTTCTCCTAACCTTCGGAGTAGTGCCTTATGCACTACTGCATAGAACCTTACCATGCACTACTGCATAACGGGAGTCAAGCCCTCTGATGTCAGCTGCCCTAGGGCGGCGAGGCGGTCAGCCCCGGCCGGTACCCGGGCCAACGAGCAAGCGACACAAGATCCGTCGCCGCGATCCGGTGTCGGCAGGCATACCGGGGGTCATCTGACCCGTCCAAGCCGTCCATGGAGCCATCGAAGCCGAAATCGCGAAACCGACCGCGGGTTTTTCCACAGGGACTCAGCTCGGCGTGCTTGGAGGGCACGTGACCGACTGACCGTAGGTTGGCGACCAGAACGAAGAACTACTCGACCTGCTCGCGGCCCGTGCACCGGTTGGAGAACCTGCCCTACCCGGGGTGGATCTTGCCCCCTAAGCAGGCTTGGAGGGGTGATCCCCCTTTTGTCTGTCACCCAGACGACGGTCCGCGAGGAGGAAGGCGCAGGCACAGCTCAGGGCCAAGATCGACGCGAGAAGGAAAGGTGTCGCGAGGGAGCCAAGATTGGCCGCGAGGCCACCCAGCACGGCCCCGATCGCCGCTGACCCGATGCCGACTACTCGAGTACCGGAACTGACTCGGCCCAGCAGCTCGTCGGGAGTGAGGCTCTGGCGAGCGGCCGCGCCAACCACGGTCACAAGCATGCTGGCAATGCCGACGGCCACCAGGGCTGTCCCAGCAACCACCGTGTTCTGCCAGATGACCACGACGATCCAAGCGATACCTTGCACACCCAGCCCCGCGGCATACAGCTGTCTGAACGAGAGCGCCTTACGAAGCCTCGGAGCGAGCCAGGCGCCGATGAGCCCACCGACCGCAAGCATCGCCAAAAGGAATCCAAATCCACGGTCCGAGATCCCGAGACGGTCCTGGGCAAAGAGCACGAGCGTGGCGTAGGCCAGGTTGTAGACGAGGTTGAACGCGCCCATCCCGATCGTCAACGCTCGCAAGTCGCGGTGACGCGTCAAGAATGCGACGCCCTCGACCAGAGAGGCATACAAGCGCGGGTGACCATCTGGCGGAACCGCCGGACGACCCAGGCGTCTCAGCCCGGTGAGAAGAATGGCCGATAGGGCGAAGGTGCCAGCATTGGCCGCGAAGGGCAAGACGGCAGCAGAGGCGAACAGCGCAGCACCCAAAGGCGGTCCGACGAGAGAGCGGCCAAGCATGTCGAGGGACCACACCTTGCTGTTCGCACGCGCAAGGGCGTCATTGTCACGGCCCACCAGTGTCGGGATTGCGGCTTGGGCTGCGGGATCAAAGAAGCACCCAGCAACTCCAACGAGGAAGACGACAGCGACCAGTAGAGGGATGGACGCAACGTCGAGCCACACCGCTAGGGCAAGGAAGCCTAAAAGGGCCACTCGGACCAGGTCCGCGACGACCATGGTGAGACGACGGTGCCAACGGTCGACCAGCGCACCGGCCGGAAGGCCTACCGCCAGCCACGCGGCATACGTCGCGGCCACCGCGATCGACACACCCAGCGGTTCGCGGGTCAGGGACGCGGCCAAAAGAGGCACAGCCGCGATGACCATGCCCTGACCGGCGATGGATACGCCAGTGGACGCCAGCAACCGACCCAGCCCGCTTGATGTGCGAGCTGGCGTCGGCTCCTGATTGGTCACCTCGTGGCTCATCCGGACTTGGACAGCCTGTCGAAGTCGAACTCACCGTCTACGACCCCGCCCACGAAGGCACGCCACTCGGGCTCGGTGAAGGCGAGGATGGGACCCTCACCTTTCGCCTTGGTGTCCCTCACGCCGATCAGGCCAGCGGAGTGAGCGACTTCGACGCAGGCGCCGGTGTCGCTGAACACGCTCTTGCGCCAGATGGCGCTCTGCCAGTTTGGTTCCATCTAATCTCTCTCCTAACCTTGCAGCGACGCCCTGTTGCGCCGCATCGACTCGACCAGAGCACGGGACGCGTCCCGGTCGAGAGCTTCGCGTTGGACTGCGCGGAACTGCTTCTCATGGTTGGCAATGTCGTCTGGAGCCGAAAGGTACAGATCGGCGGCCTGGGCCTCATACAGAACTACTGGTGGACCTTCCCGGAAGTCGTAGAGAACGAACGAGGACACCGAGAACGTTGCGGCGTCGGAAGTCCGCCGGATGCGGACGTCGACCCAACCGGCATCGATCGCGTCGGCGAGCTGTTCCATCTGCGCCGGCATGATGTCCAGCTCCCGGCCCGGCGCGCGATGAAGGGCCTGCTCTTCGAGGACGACGGAGTACTTGACACCCCGCGCCTGCGTGACGGCCCGCTGGCGATCCAGACGGCGGGACACGAAGGACTCGACTGAACCGAGCTTGGCGGCGCGCGCTACCGCGGCCGCATATGCGGGCGACTGGAGGAGACCTGGAATCCACAGTGCCTGGTATTGGCGGATCTGCCGGACCCGGGACTCGAGGACCTGAACATTCGACTGACGTCGAGGGGCGCCGCCGGCGCGGACCACCCACGCACCTTCGAGACCTTCGGCCCGGGCAACCGCGCCCAGGAGCTCGGCTCGGATCTCCTCCGGGACTCCATAGAAGTTCAAGAGGTCGGCGACCTCCGCCAATGACGCCCCGAAGCGCCCAGTCTCGACCCGAGACACCTTGGACTGAGACCATCCCAAGTCCTTTGCCACGGACATACCTGACAGCCCTTCCGCTTCGCGTATGCGGCGCAGCTCGTGGCCCAGACGGGCTCTGGACTCTTCAGACATTCGACCTCATGCAGTAGTGCATAGGAAGCACCCTACCAATATGACAACCACATCAGGATTCGGCGGCGCCGGGACAGCACCTATCAATCCCGTGCCCGCCGCAGGTTCCAATGCTGGAGGTACCGCTCCTGGCGGTAAGCCGAGATCTCGATCCTCGGCTGCCTCAACCGCAGTGATCGAGACTCGCGCAACGCGGCTACGTAGAGACTTCCCGCAGGATCGGTGTCAGATCCGGTAGAGCGTCGGCTGATAGCGAGATGTGTGGCCTACGGCCCTGACCCACCGCTCACAACCCTCCACTCGCCGCCTCGGTGCTCTAGTTGGTAAAACCAAAGGGTCTCCCCGCGCGCGATGGTGCCGTCGCTGCTTCCGTCCGTGGTGAGGATGGTTGAGTACACGACTTCATCCGGCCCGGGCGTCGCTGCGTCTTCACGGACGGAGAACGCCGAAACTTCCACGTCGCCACAGAGGTCGCCGTTCTCGGAGGAGAAGGCGGGTGCCGCAGCAGCGCGAGCGATGGCACACTCGCCAGCCACGAGGGCTCGAAGGTACGTGTCGAGCACGACAGGAGCAGATGCACCCGGTGGCGGCACCAAAGCACTGTCCGCAGAAGGTGCGGCGCAAGCCGATAGGGCAAGGATGGCGCCGCCCACCAGCATCGTCGCCGCATTCAAAGCGAAACGCCCCATGAGCACATCCTCCCCGAAGCGCAGCACTATCCGCCGTGGATCGGCCCGATTTGCGGCATGAGCGTTCGTTCACGGCAGCATCTTTCGCCATGCCGATGTGTGTCCGGGACCCGTCATCGACTGCGACTGGAGCGGCGCCCTTCATCGAACTGGGCGTCGACCAGTGATGGCTTCCGGCGCGTGCCGGTTGGAGAAGAGGGTCACGGCGAGATACAGGTAGCTGAACGGGGGAAGCAGGAAGAGAACGACGAACCACCAGACCGGCTTCGTGCCGAGCCAAGGGCGCGTCCAGCTACCAGAGACCTTCGTGGCGTACCAGGCGACTCCGAGCGCGAACACCAGGAAGATGGGCAGGATGGACCAGTTGACATAAAACCCGACTTCCGCGTCCCCCATGGGGGGAAGGGTACAAGCGGGATGTGGTTTCTACCGGGTGTCGCGAACTTGAGTCACCCGGCCGTCAGCACCCTGATGTGCACTCTGCGGCATGAGCGGAAGGTTCGGCTCGCCATCGAGTTCACGCCTCAGCCGCCAAACGGGTCCGATATCCAAGTCCCGTCGTGCCGCTCGTAGGCCTCATCGGCGGCGCGGACCCAGTCGTACGAGTCGGTGCTGTGGACCCCGCCCTTCCTGACTAGAACGGCTGACGGCACCATCGTTAGGCCTCGATAGATCTCGGCGTCCCCGACGCTAATCACCAGCTCATACTCAGGGCGCGTCCGAAACCACGGCCATGTGCGGCGCTGGCCGGTGCGTCGAAGTCGGATTGCTCGGTCACTCGTCACGAATGCCGAGTCTGCCGCAGGCGGTGTCGGATCCTGCACATCAGATCCCGGCAGCGGCATGAGCGGACGGAGCCCACGTGGTGGAGCATGGAGCCATGAAGGACTCACTCAAGCCCCTGCGAGTCACGTACGACTCCGAAGCCGATGCCGCCTACATCTACTTCGTCCCAGATATACAGCCTGGCGGCGTGGCCAAAACAGTCCCCGTAGGTGACGGCTCAGAACCGTGGATGGTGAACCTCGATGTAGATGATTACGGGCGGCTACTTGGCCTTGAGGTGCTTGACGCGCGGAGCCTCATGCCCGCCGCGCTTCTGGAGTGAGGGACCGCCCATCGGCACGATCCATCGGATCGCGGCATTTGCGGTAGTCGCTGGGTCTGTCATCCCGGACTCCCAAACCGTGAATGAGCAACGCCGTTGAGCGAAAGTCAGGACCCGAGCGAAGGACTCCGTGGGGCCTACCGTCGCCGTTTCCTCCGGACGGCCTTGGCCTTGGCCTTGGCTTTGGGTGGGATGCTGTCCGGGGCGCGGTCAGGTGGAATCAGGCGCATGGCGCGGGCGAGGCGGTCGAGCTCTGGGTCGTTCTCGGGCGGGTAGGCGAGCCACAGGGTGAGCCGGGGCGACCCGTCGGGATTCAGGTGGACCGCCAAGGCACGGTCAGCGTGCTGCTGATGCTTCTTCGCAGCGAGGTACTGCCGAAGATGGTCGCGGCTCTCGGGGGTGACCGGTCCGGTCGCGAAGATGTAGAGCCAGCGGCCCGTGTCATCGGTGCCGCCGGTGGTGAAGGTGTGGAACTTGCCGTCGCGACGACTGCTCTCCAGAGTGGTCTCGATATTCGTAGCCATCTGCTCCTGAGCTTGGGTGGAGTACCCGTCTAGGTCCGCGCCGACTCGCCACCAGCCCGGGGCCGCCTGCTGCCGCATGGTGTCGATGAGGCGGTGGAAGAGCGGGGGTGGGTCGCCGCGGCGAGGGCAGGCCACTTCCTGGCTCGAACTGCCGTCCAGCCAGTAGTAATACGCGTCCAACGGGTCAGTAAACGTTCCGACCTGGGTGCGGCCCTGCTCGGAGTACTCCCTGCGCATTCGGGCCGTGGGTGGCTTGGAGCCGGGATGCTCGGCGTGGATTCGGTCCGGGTCAGGGACGAAGTAGAAGCCACCGGCGAGAAACCACATCAGCAGATCTAGCTCGTCGCTGCCGGTCACCCACAGCGCCGCGTCGCGGTTGGTGCGTCGGCGGAGGTAACTCAGGAAATGTTCGGGCCGATTCAGGACGTGCTGGGTCACGACCAAGTCGTGAACGCTCACCACCCAAGGCAGCTGGGTCTGCGTGAGCACGCCGGCACGCACGAGCTCGGCGGTGCACAGCGCCAGCGGACCTAGGTCGTCCAAGCACACCACCAGAGAGTGGATCTCCTGAATGTCTCCAAAGTCGAGCCAAGTGCCGTCCTCGAGCCAAAGGCCTTCGTGATCCACGATCAGTCGGCGCAGCCGGTCGGCCTGGCTCGCGGCGGCCTTGACGGTCTTCTCCAGGTCGCCCTGCAATTGGGCCAAGCCCCCTTGGCGTGTCCGCGGGCGCAGGTCACCGGCCTTCACCTCGACGCACAAGGCGACCCCATCGAGGACCAGCAGGCAGTCCACCTCGGTAATGGGAGCGACCGCGTGAGCGGTAGACGTGGCTGACAAATCGTGGGCTGCTTGGCTTTCGCGATAGCGCAGATTGCGATGGACTGCGGCCCGGTCGTCCAGCATGGCCGTGAGGATGTCGGCGACCAAGGCCTCCACCGCTCGATCCCGGGCGCGCCCGTACCGGGTCCACGCGCTGGTGCCCTTGATCGGCGCCTCGCAGGTGCGTCGGATCTCGTCCAGGGCGATGGCCCCGGGGAGCGGCAGGTATCCCCGGTCCGGTGCCGACAGCATGGCAGTACCGGCCATGGGGTTGCGGCCATCGACGAACGCTCTGACCAGCTCGAGCGGGGCGCCCCCGTTGGGCCGGACGCTGAACCTGTCAAGCAGCGTCTCCACCAGTCCGGGCTCGAGTCCGGCGTGGTCCGCGACCTGACGTGCCGTGACCTGTTGCAGTTGGGAAGGGGTCTGGAACAAGGCTTCCACTGCCGCCTGCGCAGTCGCATCCGGTGCGCCGCCAGCTTGCGCTGCAAGGGCGAGAGCGGCGTAAGCCTGCTCGTGCGCCCGGCCGACGAGATCGACGAGTGCGTGGCGCACGGCTATGACGTCGTCGTAGCTAAACCCGAGGCTGTTCCGGAAGGTGGTGGCTGTCTGTGGGGTGCGCAGCACGGCGTCGTTGATCTGGGCTGCAACGGTTGGGTACTGGCGACCGCGGACGGAGGTTTCGTGGCTGGAAAGGCGGAATGCCATGGCCGTCAATCCGCCGGAGGAGTCCGCACTTGCCGACATTCGGCTGTAGCGGGTGATCCCATTGATTGCGGCGAGCTGTACGACTGCCGCGCCGCTGGTCGCCAGTTCCGGCACGATGGAGGCAGTGGGGGTCTCCACTTCTGGGTCGCGTGTGGGGAGGCCAAGGCCCAGTAGAACTAGCGCGACCACCTCGGCGGCAGCCCAGGAGTCACCCAGCGATGAGCCGCTCTCCGACCAGAGAGCCAAGTCGGGCGGCACCAAGTACTGGCGCAGCATGGTCATAACGTCGTAGGAGTCGTGACCCCCTACCAACTTCTCGATGTGGTGCGCGGCATGCTCGACCACCGCGGGAAGTTGGTCTCGCCCGGGCTCTTCGCCCGGTTCCAACGGTTGCAGTTGACCGGCGTAGGCGTCGATCTGCGCGGCAGTGGCCATCAAGGCTGCCTCGCTGGCCGCAACAAGGGTGATCCGCCGCCCGTCCGCGGTCTCCAACAGCGCCTCGTGAACCTCTACTGGCGCTGGGACCTCGCCCTCTCGAAGCGACCAGGCCGGTCCGGCGGGATCTGGCATCGTCACGCGAAAAGCGTCCCACGAGGGACTGACAGGAGCTCGTTTCGAGCGGCCACGGCCGGACTCATCGGGGCGACGACGAGGTCACGGCACAGTCCTCACCGGACGGAAAGACGCGGCCGCCGTCTACCGCTCATCGGCATGAGCCCGAGTTGGCGGCGCGCACGTCGGCACCCGGCTCGATGGGATAGGTCCCTGCGGGCTGCCGCACACATCGACGTCCGTCCATGCAACATAGAAACGTCGGGTGTGCAAAGTTCGCCGCATCTCGACAGGTGGCATGAGCGGTCGGTTCCATTGGCGGGGTCATCAAGAGGCGCGACCGACCAAGGCCAGTTGCTCGGCAAAGTAGCCGCTCGATAGGACGTTCGGAACAACCTCGACCGTTCGGCCAGTCCTTGGGGCATGCACCATCCCGCCGTTTCCGTCGGCGATGCCGACGTGATGGTAGAAGCCGGGAGGATCTCCATCCGCATGGAAGAACAGCAAGTCACCCGCTTGGATCTGATCAGTCGGTACACGTTGCAGTGCTCGCGCTTGGTCGCTGGCGACGCGAGGGATCACACGGCCGGTTGCTGCGAACACGGAGTACCTCGTGAGTCCTGAGCAGTCGAAACCTTGCGTGCCAGCCCCGTGGGCGATGCCGAACGTGGGGCCTTCGAGTCCGCCTCCTCCCCAGGAGTACGGGGTGCCCAACCACTTGAGTGCAGCGTCGACGACTGCACTTGAACCACCGGCAACACCGACGAGACACCGCGCCCCCGCTACCGCGCGCTGGCCCAGCAACTTATTGGCGAGCCCTTCCCACTTGGCGTACGCGTCGGGGAACGCGCTGCGTTGAACAGCCTGCGCGGCAAGCGTCAGCGGCAACGAGAGATAGTTCGGAATCGACAACAGGCCTGGCTGGCCACCTCGTCCGCCGTTGAAGAACAGTTCTGCTGACGTCGACGGGTCGAGACGCTCTGCACGACTTCCCCATGGGGTGCGCTGCTGGAAGAGTCCGAGCGAATCGCGGTCTCCGTAGGGGACGTTGTGGAGTGTCGACTCTTGCATCGCCGTGGCAATCGCGATCGCCAGGCCACGATCCGGCACGTTGAGTCGACGACCCACCGCGACGATGCTCTGCGCGTTCGCGATCTGCTCAGGATCAAGGTCCGCTTCCGCTTGCACCGTGGGTCGCTGCACGCCCGGGCAAACGCCGCCCGCCACTTCCTCACCATCCCCTCCGGCAAAGAGCAGGCTCGCGAAGATCGCCAGCCCTCCAACGACAACGAGTACGAGCGGCATCACCCACGCAAGGATCTTCACCAAGCGCCGCACGATCACTTGGCGACCCTTCTCGAGCGCAAGGGCTGTGATCGGGTCGCTCACGGAACACCTCCAGCGGACTCGTCCGGAGCGATGGCGGCCACAAGCCAGCGCGGACCGGATCGAGCGAGCGTGACAAGCACTCGTCCGTTGTCCGTCGTATGCCGGATGGTCACCGAGGTCGCCGACTTCGACACCTCGACACCGTCACCGACAACAGCGGTAGCCGGGACCCGGAGCGGGTCCGTTCTCGAGAGCTGCGCTGCGAACTGAGGAGTCGCCATTGGAGTCAACCGGCCCCGCCATTTCGGCGCCGGGTCGTAGGGCCGGGACCAGGCAGTCACGAAGGCGCGTGCGACTACGACAGGATTGCTCATAGACGGCGAGGGCGAGGCCTCCACGGTCTCGGCCGACGACGGAGATGCAGAAGCAGCCGAGGCGTCGGTTGAGGCCAAGTCGTTGACCGCGGACTCAGCGGTCTGAGTTGGACTCGGCGTCGGATGGGAAGCGCTTCGGTCTTCGCGACTGGCTTGCAGACGACCCAGACCGGTCAGCACCAAGGCCATCAGGGTGCACGTGATGGCCAGGTGCGTCCATGACCACAGGGGCCAACGCCACAGCTGCTGACCTCTGACGCTCATGACGCCTCCCGATCGGCGTCGCGTCCGGTGCCCGGGTCGTAGATCTCGTGCCCGAAGGAGCCGTCGTGCCGACGTTCGGTGTCTCCGTCGTGCTCCCGGACGAGGCCCAGCTTTCGATCGGAGTTCGCTTCATCGGCGACCAGTCGGCCGACAAGCACTCTCTCTGAGGGCGAACCCTGCGGACCCGGCTGCGGTCGTGGCTCGTTGGGACCTCGGGGAGCGTCGGGCCAAGAGGGACTCGGATCCGGATCAGAACGGGCGCCGGGCCGGCGAGCCGAGGTCAACAGAACGGGCTGGGGCGAGTCGTCGCTCGACGAATCGCGCCACCGAACACCGTCGCTCGTCACATCCCAGACAGGCGACGGTCGCCGGAACGACTCAGACCGCGTCGGGTCGGAGACTCTCGAGCCGGGGTCACCGTCGGGTTGTGAACGGCGCTCACGTTGTTCATCGATCACGTCGTTGGTTCCGTCCTCGGTCGCCTTGCGATTGACGGCATACCGGATGGCATTTCGGCGGACGGACCTCATGACGCCATGACGGGACTGGCCACCAAGCATCCGAGTCATCGAGAGGAACGGCAACATCAGCACGAGCGCGGCAACGGTTAGGACCAGACACAGGAGCAGCACCATCACCGACATCCCGGCACCCTGACCCGAGCTGAGAAGCGCACTGACAGCGGCTGTGTGGATGACCGACCCAGCCGAGAACGCCACGACGTTCACGAGCGAGGCGGCACCGATGTTGCCGATCCGGCGCACGATCGAGGACAGCGGGGCGAGTACCCCGACGACCGCGGCTGCTGGGAAGAACATCACCAGGAGTCGCAGCATCACGAGCCCGGCGACAAGGAAGGCATCGGCGATCACCCGGAACCCGACGGTGAAGAGTGAACCGATGAAGGTCAGCAGCCCAGTCCCGGCACGCCCCCCCGCCTTCCCCTGCAGTACGGCATACGTCGAGGGGTCCTCCTCCTTGATCTCGTCAGCAAGGGTGGTGAAGGCCTCCGCCTTCTCCTCCGAGATCTCCTGGGCGCGATTGGGATCCCGACTCTCGGCTGCCTCACTGCGGGTGAACGCGGTTGCCTTGAACAGCTGCGGGCCCCACTTGTCAGCTGCCGGGCTGTCCGAGCTTCCGAGCTCACCTCGGAGCCAGCCCTCGTAGAGGACGGTGTCCACGGCCAATGCCCCCTGGCTGCGACCCGGATCCGCCAAGTCGTCACCTGCGACCAGCCCTGCACTGCCCACCTGGAGCGCACCAATGGTGCGGGTGACCGTGTCGTCAAAGAACGACGCTGCGCGACTCGGATACGCGCCGAGGCCGCTCACGATAGCGAGAACGAGCAGGGCCCAGAGCCCGCCCGAGACAACGGAGGACATCTGACCGCGCATCGAGTACGTCAGCAACAGCGCGACCACTCCGAGAAGTGCGACGGCACCCCACGGCGTCCAGATCGCGTCATGCATTCTGCTCGAGACACGGTCGACAACTCGGTCGAGCGGGCCCATGTAGTCCTGGGGCTTGCTGACCGCGTTGTGTATGCCGTTGCTCAGGGAGGTGACGAATACAGCGCCCGACATGGCGAGGTTGCCCACCATGGTGTCGGCCGACGCCTCTGGGTCGCGAACGGAGCCACCGCAGCCCAGGTCGTAGGTGTTCCACCGCAAGCCGGCATACCCGTACTGGTCGTAGATGCTCGTTGTTCGCGATGAGGCGAACGGGTCCCCAGCCGGCGGTACCGGGTCAGGAGCCGGGTCCAACATCCCCGAGACTCCGCGATCGGGCTGCTCCGCGACGGGGGCGTCCTTGCAGTCCGGGACACCCGGGATCGAGGGAGTTGCCATCGCCGTAGCCACGCCGAAGCACCCAAGCAGGAGCGCCACTATTGCGACCCCGAGGACGCGAGCCGTCCATGGGCTGGCCGTGCGCGTCATGCGATCTCACGACCCTCATCAAGGTCACCGTCGGCAAGGCGACCGTTGGCCTCCAAGCGGTTCCGCGCCTTCGTCGGGTCGGCTGTCGTGTTCAGCGCCTCGAGCAGCCGCGGGTGGGCCGACAGGTCCATGCGCATGCGTTCGACGCCTCCGGTGCCGTCACTGAAGACGAACTCCCGTGCGCCTCGGTGCCCCTCCGTGCTGGGGCGGGACAGCGACTCGAAGATCCCTTCGTACCCTTGGGCCGGTCGTGCCCCCGGAAGGAACCGAAGGGCATCGCGTTGAGCGTCCTCCCCCGTCAGCCGGCCGATGAACGCGGCCGAGACGAGGTTCGCGAGGTCGAGCTTGAGCAGGTCCGAGGGGTTCTGGCTCGCCATGATGACGCGGGTGTTGTGCTTGCGGGAGTCTCGCCCTGCACGTTCGATGAAGCGGCGGCCGGTCGAGAACGACGAGAGCGCCCAGGCCTCGTCGATGAAGATGCCCTTGCGTGCGTGCACGTCGCCGAAGTACATCCCGCGCTGGGCGAGCCACGCCGCGATGTAGAGCACGCACATGCTGAGGCGCTCGTCGAGGTCCTCAGAACCTTTGGCGTCCTCGTCGGGCAGCGAAAGGCCACGCAGTGAGTACACCGTGAGCAGCGCTTCGCTCGTGCTGTGGTCCGATTGGTACCCCGGCGGGAAGATGAGGCGTCCGTGGCTGGTGCGCGCCGCCTCGCTGAGGAAGTCGTGCATGTAGCCCGCGTGACGCACGAGCTCGTCATCTCCCTCCAGACGATGGAGTGCTTTGACCACCTCGCCGGCAGAGGAGGTGTGGTTGGCGCTCACCTGCCCGACAGCGCGCATGAGCGCGACTTCCGTGAGCACGTGCTCCTGCATCTGTCGAGGCAGGATCGACCGCAGCACGCTGCTCGTGAGCAGACGCCTCGTGTTCTCCGCCGTGGTCTGAGCCAGCCGCCACTCGCTCTCCGAGGCGAAGTGCTCCCGCCGTGGCTCCACGATCACCCGATAGGGCGACAGCGCCCCGGGCTCAGCGTCGAGAAGGTCGACCGGCTTCGAGACCGGTGCGAGCTCGGGAAGGTGACACAGGGAAGTCAGCCTTCCCGATGGGTCGAGCACCGTCCACGGAATCCCTTGCAGGACGGTGCGGTAGATGATGTTTCCGCCGGCGGTGGATTTCCCACCACCAAGGCCGGCGCAGATCACGGCGAGCCCTGACTCCTCGTCCCTCTCTGTCGACAGCCATGGTTCCCATGTCACGACTCGAGCGGACGTACCGGACGTCTCACCGAGATGGATGCCGACCCGATCGCCAACCTTCGCCGTCGCAGCCGGGACGGCCGCCGCCAGCGTTGTGACCGGCATACGACGTCTGTATGCCGTGTTCGCCAGCTTCTCGCCCGGGATGAACTCCCGTGCCAAGGCGTACTGGTCCGCCGGGCGGGTGATCGTGATCTGGGGAGCGAAGAGCTTGCGAACGGAGGCTGCTCGTTCGAGGGCCTCCTCTTCGGTGTCACCGGAGACGGCGATGCGATACCAGCCTGTCGTGCGAGTACTCAGACCGGAAAGCCCCATGGAGATCTCGTCCTCCACGACCAAGGCCTTCGATGCTTGGCGGTCGAGCGCACCCGGCGCGGGCTCCTGATGCTCGACCTCGTAGTGGTCCTTCTGCGCGCGGATTTTCTGGATGTTGCGGCGCATGGCCGCCCCCACCTTGCCGGGGTCTTCGATCTGGATGCGGGCCGACCATTCGACGGGGAACGGCAGCTGGTCGGTGCGTTGCATCCACGGGACCCCGGGCGGGATCTCCAGGTCGGTCATGCGACCAACACTCATGACGCAGACGTAGCGAGTGACCTCGCGACCATCGGCCTCGCCCTGCACCGCGATCGCTCGACCGAAGGGCACCGACGACCAGTGGACCTGGTCGGTGAACTCACCGAGGTCCTCGGGGTCCCACTTGTCGTCCTCGACGGCACCCAGAGTGAGCGGCGCCGGCAGTCCGAGACTGACGGATCGGTGCAGAAGCCACTCGAGCTCCCGAGGGGAAGCCGGCGACCCGGCCATACCCGACAGAGCCATGATTTCGTCGGTCTCACGGATGGGCTTGTCGAGAGATGCCACTTCATGGTCCGACAGCGACCGGACGAAGGCACCGAGAGAGTGCAGGACCCTGCGGACAGCGGGGATCTCGACTCCGAAGTAGACCTCCTTGTCGGCCATGCTGCGCCGAGCCAGGTGCAGCTGGTCCGTCATCAGGTGGTGACGCCAACCCTCCAGTGGCGCAGGCGCGTTGGCGTTGTGAGCCCTGGCCCAGCGGCTCACTGGGTACGGGCGGGTCGTGACCCTGACGTGGAGATTCCGTTTGGCCAGCTGGGCGTGGGCATCCGCGGACTCCCGGATCAGCTGCTCACGGACACCGTCGGGCCTGAACGACCACGCCTGCGGCGCGAGCCGATACCAGGCGTACACCCGGTCAGAGCTGACCGTGCAGTGGCCCGAGATCCGACGCAATGACAGTCCCCGGCTCATGCCGCCACCTCCGTCCTGCCATGCGGGGGCACCCGGCTCGGGCGAGAGGGGACGGCTCGAACCCGAGCCGGGCGGATTGTGACGCGACGAAGACGCGTGTCGGCTCGGGGTGCGCCGACCTCGTTGGCCAGCGTGCGCAGCGCCGAGAACACGGGTCGGTCGTGATCAACCAGCGCGAGGATGCCTCGCGTGATTCCGACAGTGGCGAGGACGCTGTAGGCCAGTACGAAGAAGCCGAGCCCGATGCCGAGTCGGCGCTCGATCGCCTGCAGCAGAACGAAAACGACCGCCCCTACGGCATACGCGACGTACCGCGCGCGGAACGGCAGGGTGCGTCCGGGTGGACCCAACCAGACCGAGTTGACGTTGTAGATCTCATCGTCGACAGGCAGTCGCATGGCTCAGCCCGTCACGAGGCTGGCGAGCCAGGTGCCGACTTCGCCGGCCTGACCGCTTGTCGCAAGACCGAGGACGGCGAGGGCGATGACGACCCCTCCGACGACTCGCATGGCCTTGGCGTTGTCGCCTCGTTGGGCGACGACGAAGAGCATGACCGCGATGAGCAGGAGCAGCAGCGGGATGATGTTGCTCTTGATCCACTCCTGCAGGTTGGTGGTGTCGCCAGGAGCGGCGACGAGTGTGCTGACGATGGTGTGCATGGTGTCCCCTTGCATCCGTGGAGGCGTGTTCCTCCACAGCCATTGCGCAGCGGGTCATGCGATGCATCCAGTTGGAACCGGATCCTTTACCAACTCTTGAAGAAGCGCTGACCTGAGCTGAGATTCCGTTCGGTGTGGGGACAGCGGCCGGTCACCTGTGGTTGACCTTGTTCCCGGCTCGCCTGCGAGGCGCGTTGCGTTACAGGCGCTGATGACGAGGACGGGGGTGAACGCGCGTGGCTGGCTTCCGTAAGCCCCCGCCGTCCCGGACCCTTGGGGCTCGGGTTCTCAGACCCGTGTGGCTAGCTTCCGTTTCGGCATCGCAGCCGGGCACCCAGGTGCCGCTTGGCTTTCGGTCGGTGCAAAGACGCGGGAGGTCTGCCAGACCTGTGGATAACGCTGCAGGCGCGAGGTCCGTTTGGGTCAGACTGGTGATCCCAACCGCCAACACGTCAGGAGGAGCCATGACGAGGGAGCAAAAGCTACTTGTCTGTCTGGACTCTGCTCCAGAAAACATCTGCGAGAGCATGGCGCTCAAGGCTGCATACATGCTGGAGGGAACCTGGAACGGTTTCGGCCGGCCAGTCGCAACGGCAGATGCTACAGGTGACTTCCTCGACCGGTGGCGCGCCAACGACCCAAATGGCGACTGGGGATTTCCGACGGAGGTCGGTGACAAGCTCATCGTCACTCGAACAGAGGTGGACGAACCGGATGTCTATCTCAAGGTCGACGAAGACGCACAGGGGCGCGCACTTTACGATCTCTCGGGTCTCATTTGGCTCCCTGAGCATCTGCGGGGGCAGACAGGTTGAGTCCAGAGTCACCAACTTGCGTCAGCCGTCCGACGGGGCGTCACGCTGCGCCTGGCCACCCCTACGGATAATTGCACCCAGCAACATTGCATCGTGCTTGCGATTCTTGTTATGGAGGCAATGGCCGGATCGGTGCTCGTCAACTTGTGCCTGGGGCGCCGTTGTCGAAGATGTCCGCGACTCAAGCGTAGATTCACGTCATGGCAGGCGCTGTGGAGCCCGAACAGACCCGGATCGGACATCTCGTGGACGGAGCTGAGACCCCCCACCAAGCGGCAACCCTCACCTATGAGCCGCGGATGGGACCACTCCTTTCGGTGCCTTACATCAAAGGCGCTCCCCAGTTCTCTCATGCCGTCGACTGGTTCGATAGAGAGCGACCCCCCGAGACTCTGCTCTTCTGCGATGACCGCGGAGTGGCCACCCTCACGGGGTTGAGGTGGCGAGGCCATACAGGAGGCGTCTATCGCGTAGGGCGACTGTCGCCGTCTGTGACTTTCGCCGGCAGACCTCGAAGGTTGAAGGACACCTACCGCATACGCGAGTTCACATCGCAGATCGACGGCCTTTCGGAGTTCACCAACGTCGGTTCCGTCGAAGTCGGCGAACGCCGCACTCGAGAAGACCCCATTACTGCCACCCTCAAGCCATCCCAGCACTTCCGCTGGCGACATGGCGGCTACACACATGAGATCCGTGCTGACGCGATATGGAGCGCACGATTCGGTCATAGTTTTGATGCGACGTCACAGGCGTTTCTGACGACCACCAGAGGAAGGGGGGAGACTCCCGAGGGTTACCTTGTGTCGCAGTGGCCCGTTCGCGCACTACTAGTGCTCGCGTTCGGCACTCCACTCTACTGGCGTGAGCACAGTATTAGAGACGACAACTTCCCCACGTGGATGCTCAGCGGTGAAGCCAGGGAGCCTAGTCCTGTGGACGTGCAGTTGCAGCGGACCTCTGAGGACGGTGAGCAGGCGGTCCCAAGTACGTCGGACCTCAGTCTCCCAGTGTTCAAACTCTCCGATCTGGGAACCGCCGGACTCAAGCGCTGGTATCGGCTTTACGACGACCACATCCTCAGGCGCGCCATCGAGCCAGCGGTCGAAGTCATCAACGGCGCCTCTCGATTCAGAGAACCCCAACTGATCATGGCTGCCATGTCCTTGGAAGCTGCCGGCCACTATCGCGATCCACTGCGGCGTCCCAGAAGGACGCTGGCGGAACAAATCGAACGCTGCCTAGCGGCAACGGAACACGACTGGTCCGCCATTGGGACCGAGGCTGGCATCGCTCGAGCCATAGCCAAGACAACCAACGATTTGAAGCACGCCGACAGACCCAATCGTCCGAACGGTGTCGAACTTGCCGTCATCACCAACTTGGCAAAATTGGTCATGCGGATGCAGGTCCTAGACCTTCTCTGCATTCCTCCCAAGGTCAAACAGGGCTTTACGCGGACGAACGCGGTGTACCAGGTCGTCGAAAAGTTCCGACTCAACGGCGTCCAAGTGCTCGAGGACGGTACTCTCAAGCGGGAGGTTTAGTCAGGCACCCTCAGCCATCTGTTACGCGAGCCAGCATAGAGAGCAAGGATTTGCACGCGGCCTTGCTGAATTGACCTCTATACAATCAAGGCCCGGCTTCGCCGGGCCGGCCATCTGCGGGCGGCGCTGGCGCGCCGTCCTCGACGCCCGTTCTGTGGGCTCGTAACGGCGTAGTGCGGGTCGGGCACCCAGCCTGGCCGAGACCTGGCCCTCTGGGTCAGCACCCACCGTCGGCCTTGGTCGGGCCCGGGGCGGATTACATCCCGGCTGGCTGCTCTGGTTCGTGGCGCGGACTCGAAAGCAACATCCCGGCTGGTTCCCGGCTCTGAGGGAGGGGCCTGCAACAATCGGCCAATGAGCGACAGTGAAGCTGGGCCACGTGTAGCGCCGGTGGCCGAGTTTCGGCCCATTCACTACATGGGCAACAAGTCGCGCTTCCTCAGCGCCATTGAAGCAGCGGTGTCCGCTGTCGCAGCGCCGGACAGCACCGCTTGCGACCTCTTCGCGGGAACGTCGGTCGTAGGGCGGCGCCTAGCGATGACGCGCCCGGTCATCTCTTCCGACGTCCAGGCTTACTCGGCCGTGCTCGCCCAAGCGCTGACTCGCCCTCGTGCCTTCACCTCCGGCGAGGTTCGCTCCGTCATGGAAGCCGCACACGGTTGGCTGGCCGAAACCGAGTCAGGGATGCAGGATCTTTTGGTCTTGGAAGAGCGGGCCATGAGCAACGCCGATGCGGATCCAGGCACCTTGGCTGACATCATCGAGCACGGTTCATTGACCACCACTGGACGCGGCTCGTCTCAGTTGCAGGCGGCCAAAGAGACGGCACGATCAGTCCTCGACGACCGGATGGCAACGATGACGCGCTACTACGGAGGTGTCTACTTCTCGTATCGCCAAGCTGCCGCGCTCGATGCCCTGCGATACGCGCTTCGAACGACTTGGGGCAAGCAACGTGACGCCACCGCCACCGCCGCCCTGCTAGGCGTAGCGAGCGACCTCGTCTCGACGGTTGGAAGCCACTTCGCTCAGCCCATTCAGCCTCGCACAGCAGTGGGCAGCCTGAAGCGGAACTGGATCCGACAGGTGATGCGCAGCAGGGGCGTGCAGACTCTTCCTGCCTTTGAAACATGGCTCACGAGGTACGCCTCGCTCACGCCTACTAGGTTCGAATGTCGGGCCGTCCAAGCTGACTACACCTCGATGCTCGCCAACTTGGGTCCCGAGGTCGGCGTGATTTACGCGGATCCCCCATATACGCGAGACCACTACAGCCGCTTCTACCATGTCCTCGAGACGCTTGTTCTTGACGACGACCCAGGTGTCACCCTGGTTCCAGGGTCGTCTCAGCCCAGTCGCGGCCTGTATCGACAGAATCGCCATCAGTCGCCATTCAGCATTCGATCACTGGTGATGCCAGCGTTCCAAGAGTTATTCGCGAATGCCAAGCGCCTCGACGTGCCGCTGGTCTTGTCCTACTCGCCAATGAGCGAGGGGACTAAAGCGAGGCCCGAGACCCGGCTGGTGTCCATCGACGGCCTCACGTCGTTGGCGTCCGAGTATTTCGCGGACGTCCAGGTCCTCACCATCCAGTCGTCTTCACACAGCCGCTTCAATCGAGTGGAGGTGAGTGCTGAAGTGCGCGGCAACGCCGAGGTCCTGATCGTCGGTTCGAACTAGAGGGCGGGCAGGGCGACAGTCCACAGTGGTGAAGCAGGCCAAGCTTGCTGAACTTGGTCCGTAGAGAAGCGGACTCGGCGCTTGTGATCGGCTCGCCCTTGCCAGTTGGCTGAAAGTAGGCCATCAAGTTCGCTATACCCCGGATCCCCTGGCAGGAGCAACGAGTAAAGGAACTCCCCAGTCATCAGGCGAAGGAAGACCCCAATGGGTGGTCCGCCAGACGGGTACGCAATTCCTCCCGCCGCCGCAAGCTCGAACCGATAATTCTGGCTAGCAACCTCGACACTCGGGCGACTTTCCACCGCGCCCACTACGCCGGAGGAATCTACGTGGTGCAGGGAAATGCGACGCTGGGATCCGACCTTCGCGCCGAAGAAGTCCGTGTAGTTCTCCTGATCGAAATTTGCCTGCTTCCAACGGTTGCCTGACCTAGGGATTTCGGCAACGAGGACTTGACTTACGGACGATGTGACAGTTGGTTTCTTCGAAGTCACGACGCCAGGAGCTCGCAGGCTTCGCTCGTTGCCAGTGTTCCTCTCGGCCCTTTCGCGTACGCGTGGGTCCGTGATAGGCAGCAGATGGCCTGTCACAGAAGTGAGGAAGGCCTCGATGCTGGTCAGCGCGTCGCGCCGATCGTTGCCAGTCAGCTTCAACGATACGAAGGCCTCCCAGTTGGACCGAAGCCCGCCCATGGTGAGGTTTCCTGAACCGACGATCAGGCTCAAGTGCGTCGTGTGCTCAAACCACGCCAGCTTGGGGTGGAAGAGTGAGGTCGTCGGACTCATGAAGGCCCGAACGTCCAGGCGCGGCCGTTTGGTAGCCACTTGAACTAGCTTGTCTACGGCGGGAGGGTCGGTGATTGAGTCGGTGCCGACGAAAAGCCGGAAGTTCCCAGCGAGAAGGAACTCATCGAAAGCATCATCTTCTAAGAGGCTCTTGACCCCGTTGGTATTGGCCCAAGCGAAGATCCCTCCGCCCCGCTCCGCCCCGATGGACTCGAGCAGCAAGTGTTCGAGTAGGTAGCCCCCAGGTGCCCCAGCAATCTGAAATTTGAGCACCGGTCACCGCCGAATCCGTCTCATCGGACCGATGATAGCGACGATGCACGTGTGAAACTCAGATTTGAGCGAACGCGAAGCCTTCGTCAGGGAATGAGTCCCACGCGGTACTCAGACGCGGCAGCGCGAACTGCTCGATAGTCCGAAGGTTCTGCTCGATTCCGACCCAGCGCCGCCCGAGACGCTGCGCGGCGACGGCGGTAGTTCCTGATCCCAGGTAGTAGTCGAGCACCACGTCACCCGGCTCGGTCGCAATTGAGACGATTCGCTCCAATAGGGCCAAGGGCTTTGGCGTGTCGAACGCCTGTTGGTGAGGGAACTCGCTGAGCAACCCGCGCTTGGCGGCGCCAGTGTCACCCACCTCGTCTGAGGACCAAATAGTGAACGGCGCTAGGCCCGTCACCTCACTCTCGAATCGCTTGAGCCGTGGCTTACCGTCGCCCCCGCGCGGCCAGTACACGCGGCCTTCAGCATCCAACTCTGCCAGCCGTTCAGCTGTGTATGTCCAGCACCGGCCGGGAGGGGGATCGTGCTGGACGCCCGTAGGAGTGACGACGGTGTAGAACTGACTGGCCGTGGCGTGACCCGCCTGAACGTTCATCGGGATCGATCGCCAGCTTCCTCGTGGATCGTTGTCCGGGTTGGCGAACGCCCCCGTGTCCGGGAGCCCGTTGCGAACCTTCTTCCACGCTTTTGGCCCCGCAGGAGCATAGATATGGATGTAGTCGTGCATCGAACTAAACGACTTGCGGTTGTCTCGCGTTGTGCGCTTCTGCCAGACGATGGTCGCGACGAAGCAGTCCTCCCCAAACACTTCGTCTAGGACGCATCGTGCGCGGTGCTGTTCCGAGTCATCGAGGTGTAGCCACAGGCTCCCGTCGGGTGCCAGAAGCTCGCGCGCCGCGAGCAGGTGCTCGTGAAGAGTGCTCAGCCACTCAGCGCGGTCAGCGCGGTCGTTGTAATGCGCGAATCGCTCGCCGGTGTTGTAGGGCGGATCGATGTAGCACAGCTTGACAGTGCCAGCCAGGGACTGGTCGCCGGTTGTCGCACGTAGTTCGTCCAAGCCCTTGCCTGCATCGCCGTGAATGAGGAGGCTGTGAGCTCGTTCCCCCCGCACCAATCGGCCCCTGAGATCCCAACTGGCTCGAGCTGACGACGTAACCGGGGCCAGAGTCCTAAGAGCACCGGTGCTCTTGCCGGGCCAGAGCAACTCGGCCGTCTGTGCGGGCCCGCGGTCGTACCGTGATGACGGAAGCGGTTGACGGCGCAAGGTGTAGCTCCGATCCTTGGTTGTAGTCGCATGTTACTTGTTACAAGGTTTATAAGAGGCCTCTGACATGGATGCTGGTCGAATCAGTGCTGACCTGTTCGGTCGCCGATGCCGGCTGCCCGTGGCCATGTGGATCCTTGCCCGCGAGAAGCCTGACTTCTTTCAGTCCGAGCCACCTCGGGAGCTGGGCTCGCCGACTGCGATCCGGCAAGAGCTGGCTCGGCTCACTCGAGCAGGGATGTTGGACGAGGAACGGCCTGACGGTGAGAACCGCGTCTACTACTTCCGCACTGACAGCGCCTGGTGGGAGGTCATCGAGGTGGCCACCGCGATTCTCGAGGCGGAAGCACTTCCAAGGCGCCGGTCTGGCACGCGCCGTGGTGCTGTTGAGTAGAGCGGCGAGAGGTCTTCCCAACGATCTCGGGCACCGTCCGAAGTACTGCAACGAAGTACTGCAACCCACCGCCCCACACCCGGCAACATGTGACACCCGGTGGCGCAGCCCGCGCACAGACGGGGCGTCACGATGGCTAGGCGCCGAGTTTGCAAGCAGGGGGTTAGACATCCCAGGGTTGTAAGTCGTCAA
>NZ_AVPJ01000012.1 GCF_000768705.1 Knoellia sinensis KCTC 19936 | reverse complement strand
ACGCAACCGTCCAATTGGGTGAGTTCGGTACACGGGAGCCGGGGCGCACTCTCCCGAGCGAGGTGACTCAGCGCTCGAACAGTCCTCTGAGGTCGTCGGCCGTGAGGGCACTCGACAACAGGTTGCCGTCGTCGACGACCCGGGCGAAGAGGTCTCGCTTCTTGTCCTGGAGCGCGACCACCTTCTCCTCGATGGTGTCGGTGGACACCAGCCGATAGACGTTGACCGACTTCGTCTGGCCAATGCGGTGGGCCCGGTCGATCGCCTGGTTCTCGGCCGCAGGGTTCCACCACGGGTCGAGCACGAAGACGTAGTCCGCCTCGGTGAGGGTGAGTCCGAAGCCACCTGCCTTGAGGGAGATGAGGAACACCGGCGCATCCCCCTCGCGGAAGGCCTTGACGACCGCAGCGCGATCGCGGGTGGACCCGTCGAGGTAGGCGTACGCAATGCCCTCCTCCTCGAGCCGCGCCCGCGCCACCGCGAGGAATCCGGTGAACTGGCTGAAGACGAGCGCGCGGTGACCCTCCGCGGCGAGCTCGGTGATCTGCTCGACGAGTGCCTCGACCTTGGCGCTCGGGGCAACCCCGCCGTAGGTCTCGGCGTCGACGAGCGCCGGGTCGAGGGCCATCTGGCGCAGCACCGTCAGCGCCCGAAGGATGGCGATCCGATTGCCGTCGAGGTCGTCGATCAGCCCCAGCAGGCGCTGGCGTTCGCGGGCCAGGTGTCGGTCATAGATCGCACGGTGCTTGGGGTGCAGGGCAACGTGAAGGACCTGCTCCTGCTTGGGCGGCAGGTCCGAGGCCACCATGTCCTTGGTGCGACGCAGCATGAGCGGCCGGATGCGTCGACGCAGGGTCGCGAGCAGCTCCGGCGACGACCCGGTCTCGATCGGCTTGGCCCATTGCTCCTTGAACATCGCGGGCCTCGGGTGCAGACCCGGCGCGACGATCGACAGCAAGGACCACAGGTCCATGAGCGAGTTCTCGAGCGGAGTGCCTGTGAGCGCGAAGGTGACGCGGGCGGGCAGCCGGCGCATCGCGGCATACGTCTTCGCCTGGTGGTTCTTGACGAACTGCGCCTCGTCGAGGACGGCGGCGGACCAGCGCACCGTCCGGAACTCCTCGGCATCGATGCGCGCGACGGCATAGGTCGTGACGACGAGGTCGGCACCCTCGATGGCCTCGTCGATGGCGAGCTTGGCCTTCCCGCGAGTCCGGTCGAGGACGACGACGGACAGGTCGGGGGCAAACCGCTCCACCTCACCGGCCCACGTCGCCAGCACCGAGGTGGGCGCGACGATGAGCATCGGGTCGGTGAGCTCTCCGCGCTCCTTGGCCCGCAGCGCGGTGGCGATGACCTGGAGCGTCTTGCCGAGTCCCATGTCGTCGGCGAGCACCCCACCGAGGCCGAGATCCCAGAGGAGCGAGAGCCACTGAAACCCCTCCTCCTGATAGGGGCGCAGCGTCGCCTTGAGCGAACTGGGCACCTCGGCGGGCGGCGGAGTGTGCGCCGTATCGATGCCGAGCAGCGCATTGACCGCCTGCTGCCAACGCCCGGACTGCTCCTCGACGACACCGATCTCGACGAGTTCGTCCCAGAGCCCGGCGTGGAGCACCGACAGGCGCAGCGGGTCAGAAGGCTTGTCCTGCAGCGCTCGTGCCTCCTCGACGAGCGCTCGAAGTCGCTGCAACTCGGGGTGGTCGAGGGTGAACCACGCACCGTCCGGGAGCAGCAGCCGCTCCTCGTCCCGAGCCAACGCCGTCACCAGGTCGGCGAGCGGAACTTGGTGCGAGCCGACGGTCACCGTGATCTGCAGGTCGAACCAGTCGTTGCCCTCCGTGGACTCGGACGTCCCGACCGCGATCCGCGGTGCGTCCGTGACTTCGGTGTATGCCGTCCGCGCACCCACGATGTCGACCTCGACGTCGTCATGGGCCTCGAGGGCGGGGAGAAGCTCGGCGAAGGCAACGGTGTCAAAGCCGGTGAGTGACACCGTGTCTCGCAGGTGCCAGCCCGTGCGGGTGTAGTCCCACAGCGCCGGCAGCTCGCCCCGGTCGGGCACGGACGCGAGGAGTTGGGCCTCGCGCGCCGAGTCGCGGAAAGCCCCGGGGTCACGGAAGGCCACCTGCTCACGGGTGATGGGGACAGTGACCGGGGTGTCGCGTGGTCCGTAGCGGAAGGACCACGTCAGGTGGACAGCGTGCTTCTTGGCGAAGCGCACGGCCAGATGCAGACGTGGGGGTGCCACCTCGGGCAACTCGAGGCCGTCATGCGTGCGCACCGTGGCCCGGCGCTGCAGGACCGGGAGCTTCTCGAGCGCGAACGTCGCCCAGTCCTCGCCGGGGATGGTGAAGGGGCCACGCTCGACGACTCGGGCGGCCGCGAGGTCGACATCGGGTCCGAACCCGCCGAGCCTCAGGTCGCGCCCCTCCTGACGGAACCAGCCAGTGGGTGGGTCGCCCACCACGACGACGTCACCCTCGCCCTCGGGCAGATCGAGGCTGGGCACAGCGCGGACGTCGCCGCCCTTGCGCGGGTGCAGGTCGAGGACGAAGTGGCCGGGCTCCTCGACGAGGTGGACGTCACCCCCACCCGAGGACTGCGACAGCAGCACGACACCCGCGTCACGGGCCCGCACGAGCAGTTCGACCCAGCCGCGCCCCACGAGGCCCAGTGGGATCGAGGCGGGCATCCGGCCGTAGCTCGCCATCCGGCTGCCGCGTCGGTGGGCGTCGGCGATGGCGGTGAGCGCGTCGAGCGCCTTGCCGTCGACGGAGTACGCGTAGGGAGAGGAGTAGTAGCCACCTGCGACGGCCTCCCACGAGATCCCCGTCTTGATCCAGCGCCCCGGCACCGCGCCCGGAACCATGGGGCGCAGCTGGACGGTCGGGCCGGTCGGCTCCATCCAGCGCTGCGCCCGACGAGGCTCATCGACGTCGAGGAGGAGGCCGACGAGTCCCGTCTCGACCTCGGGCTCGGGCACGTCGAGGAGCTCCCCGAGCGCGTCACGCCACGACGCGGCAGTCCCGGATGAGGTGCCCTGCGACTGGTCGGTCCGCCACGGCTTCTGGGTCCGCAGGGCGAGCACAAGGGCCGCAGCGTGCTTGCAGTCGACGCCGACCGGGCAGGTGCAGTCGGTGTCGAGCCACCGCGCCCCTGCCTCCTGCTCGACCGACACTTCGGTGCGATAGATGGCGGCGCCGCTGCCGATGACCCGGGCGGCCGCCCGGGTGCCCTCGTCGGCGGTGATGATGCTCGTGACCCGCCCGGCGCGGGAGTAGTCGACACCCCGCGCCAAGGTCAGCGGGTCGAAGGCTCGCGAGAGCTCTCCGTCGGTGAATTCGTCGAGTGAGTGAGAGGCACGATCCATCCCCGGGCTCACCTCCTTCGTCCGCGCGAGCCGACGACTACGGTATGCCGTCCCGCTGACACGCCGTACCCGTTATCCACAGCCCCCGCTCATCTCTCCCCCTCATCCGACTTTGTGCCCCACTGGGACACGCGGAGGTGGCCTTCGGCCGCCGAGCGTGTCCCAGTGGGGCACAAAGTCGCGTCAGTCGTCGCTGGGAAGCTTCCCGCCGGGGAAGGTCGACCGCAGCTCGTCCTTCGTGGGTGTCCGATGCTCCTTGGCCTCGGGCGGGAGCAGGTCGGAGATGGCCGACATGATCCGCTTCGTGTCCGCAGCAGGCGAGCGGTACTTCAACTCGACCGGTTCGCCGATACGGATCTGCACCTCGGGTGGATCGGAGAGGTTGAGGAGGTTCGGCAGGGTCGACGACCGCGGCCAGACCTTCTCGGTCCCCCACAGTCCGACTGGAATGACCGGCGCCCTGCTGGCGGCGGCGAGCCGCGCTGCACCCGTCTTGCCCCTGAGTTCTGGGTCGAAGAAGGCCTCGCCACGAGGGATCGTCCCCTCGGGCAGGATGCCGACCATCTCGCCGCCTTCGAGTGCGAGGGCAGCCATGTCGTAGGACTCGGCGCCTCCCTCGACCCGGTCGACCCGGATACCTCCGGCCGCAGAGAAGAACGACCCCACGAGGGGGATGTCGAACAGTTCCTTCTTGCCGAGGAAACGCACGGCACGCCCGGACCGGCGCACCACCTGGGCCATGGCGACGAGGTCGAAGTAGCTGCGGTGGTTGGCCACGAGGATGACCGGCCCGTGGCGCGGGATGTTCTCGACACCTTCGAGGGTGAAACGCGCCGCCGGGAAGAAGGTCGATCGCAGCGCCTCGAGCGCGATCCGCTGCAACTCGACACCCACCACGGGGATCTTGAGCACACCCGGCGACACGTCGAAGTGCACGATCGGCCAACGGCGCGCCACGGCATACATGGTCAGTCGTGGATCGGGGTTGACGGCGGCAGGTGACCCGACGGCCTCGAGGAGCGGCAGGTCGAAGATCGAGTCCGAGTAGGCGAAAGACTCCGCGAGGTTGATGTCGTGCTGTGCAGCGAAGTGCTTGACGGCCGTGAGCTTGCCGGTCGACCAGACGAACGGGCCACGGATCGACCCGTCGAAGCGGCCGTCCTCCTTGGTGCCGTAGCGCGTCGCGACGACGTGGTCGATACCGATCCTGTCGGCGAGCGGCTTGATGAGGTGCTCCGGCGTCGTGGTCGCCATGACGACGGGGCGCCCCTCGGCCTTGTGCTGCTCGATGAGGGCGAGGGCAAAGGGGTGGACCAGTTCCGCGATGACCTCGGCCGCCTTGGCCGCGGCCTGATCGAAGCTGTTCTTGTCCTTGCCACGCGCCACGAGCGTCGCCTGGCGGGCGAGGAAGATCGACGGGATGTTCTCGCCGAGCAGGTCGAACGCCTTGAACAGCAGACCCTGGCCGGGCACCGACCGCGGCACCAGCCCGAACTCGGCCATCGCCTCGGACAGGTGCGGCCCGGAGCCACCTTGGAGAAGGGTGCGGTCGAGGTCGAAGAAGGCGGCACCGGACATGGCCTCCACCCTATTGGCGGAGGGACGGCTGCATAGGCTGATGGCCATGACGACGGCGTTCGTGCTCGGCGGTGGCGGCGTGCTCGGCACGACCCAGGTGGGGATGCTGCGCGCGCTCGCCGAGAAGGGTGTCCGCCCGGACCTCGTGGTCGGCACCAGCATCGGCGCGCTCAACGGCGTCTTCGTCGCGGCCGACCCGTCCGTCGACGGCATTCGTGCCCTCGGCGAGGTATGGGAGGCGGTCGGCGCGAGCGGGGTTTTCCTCGAGAACCCCATGCGCTCGGCCGCGCGACTGGCACGCTTCCGAACCCACCTGCTCTCTAGCGCGCCCCTGCGCGACATCGTCGACACACACCTGCCGGTCGACACCTTCGAGCAGCTGGCCGTCGAGTTCCAGTGCGTCGCCGCCTGCATCGAGACCGCCGGTTCGGGGTGGTTCTCTTCGGGCGACCTCGTCGACCCGGTCGTGGCGTCGTGCACGGTCCCGGGGCTCTTCCCACCCGTGGAGATCGACGGGTGGCACTACCTCGACGGCGGACTCGTCCACTCGATCCCCGTGGGTCGCGCGGTCGACTTGGGAGCGGACCGGATCTTCGTCCTCCAAGTGGGCCGGGTCGAGCAGCCGCTGGCCCCGCCTCGTCGGCCGTGGGAGGTCGGGGTCGTGGCGTTCGAGATCGCCCGGCGACACCGCTACGTCCACGAGATGGAGTCGATCCCCGAGGGCGTCGAGGTGCACGTCCTACCCAGCGGTGCGCCCGAGACGCCGTCGGTCGCGTTGGGCTACGGGCGCACCTCGCGGTTGCGGGCCAGGACAACGCAGGCGTATGCCGCGTCCACCGCCTACCTCGACGACCTCACCTGACGTTGACACGCCCCGAGTTTCCCGCCGGGAGTGGGTTGCTCGGAGTGGGCAGGGCTTCCTTGGTGCTGCGAACTCCGATGTTCCCGCCCGAAGTGGGTGTGTCGAGGCTGGCCCGACGGGTGCTCGTGGCGAGGAGCGCGGTGCCGATGATGGTGACGGTTTCCACGTAGGCCGGGTGGGCCCAGTCCGTCGCGAACACCGCGAGCGCCACGGTCACCCCGATGGCCGGCAGGATCGCGAGCAGGATCCGTGACCCCACACCTGTCTCGGGACGCTTGACGAGGCTGAGCCCCAGCCCGAGCGCGGCCAGGAACTGGAGCCCGAACGCGACGCCGATGACGGGACCGCCGAGCGTCATCAGGGAGTCGCGCAGGGGCACGATCCCGGCAAGGAGGAAGCCCAACGCCAGCGGCACGAAGGCCGCGAACAACAGCCAGCCGAAGATCGAGGCGGCTCGGTTGGCATGGATCCGCTGACGTTCGGCGCGCAGCACGGCCAGCCCGCCGGCATACGCAAGTCCGTGGATCACGTCGCCGAGGGCGACGATCCACGTCGGCCCATCGTCCGCGAAGACCGAGTACTCGCCGGTCAGGCCATGTGTCACGGCGTCGTTGAGAGCGATGGCACTGAGTCCGAGTGCCGCCAGAAGCGCGAAGGTGTGGTGCTTGGCGAACTGCATGATTCCTCCTGTGGTCAAAGGGTTTCGACCAACGCGCGCCGGGCGCTGTCGGTATCGGGCCGATGGGTCGGGGTGCGCGTGGCGAGGAGGGCGATCCCCATGAGGGTGACGGCCTCGACGTATGCCGGGTGCGCCCAGTTCGACGTCCACGCCGCGAGCGCGGCGGTGAGGCCGATGGTCGGGACGATCCCGAGCAGGATTCGCGAGCCGATGCGGGTCTCTGGGTGCTTGACGAGGCTGAGCCCGAGTCCGATCGCCGCGAGGAACTGCAGTCCGAACGCGAGGCCGAAGACGACCTCCCCACGCGACTGGACGACCTCCGTCACCGCCGGGATGGCGATGAGGAGATAGCCGACGGCGAGCGGGATGAACGCGACGAACAGGAGCCAGCCGAAAACAGCAGCGGCTCGGTTGGTGTGGATCCGCCGTCGCTCCGCGTGGAGCACCGCCAGGGCGCCGGTATAGGCGACGACGTGGACCACGCCGGCCAGGATCTGGGCCCATCGGGGACCGGTGTCGACGAAGACCGACGAGTGTCCGGTCAGCCCCCAAGTGGCCGCGTCGTAGAGCGCGAGTGCACTGAGCACGACTGCGCCGGCCAGTGCGTATCGGTGATGCGTTCCGAGTTGCATGACTCCCCCTTCGGTGGTCACGGTGGTGATGCCGTCGACGCTAGGAGCGGGGGGTTGTCAGGCGCGTCGCCCGTGGAGCACCGACCCGTCGCCGCGGGGACGACTCCGCCGTACTCCGCAAGGAGGATCCGCGCGGCTCGTGCGCGTGGGACATTCGATGTATGCCGCGACGTCCGGATCTCGTTGATCTCGCGATCGCGTGCGTCGCCTTTGCATTCGCGCTCGTGACGAGTCCGCATGACGGCACCTATGTCGGCACCGTGCTCTTCGGGACGATCGTGGGAACCGTCCTGGGCCTGCTCCTGCGCCTCGGCGTCCAGACGGCCCGTGGTGCCTTGGCCCAGGACAGGAAGGCACGGGAGCTCGGGGACATCGACCCCGGCGAGGCTGCGCGGGTCGCGGTCGTGCAGGAGCGGGCACGACTCTCGTCCGACGTCGAGGCGTGCATCCGGGGATCGCTCCACCGGGTGGCCGGCGAAGTCGCGGCGTGGAGAGACGGGGATGACCCACGGCCTCGGGCCCGCCGAATCCAGGCGCATGCGCGCGAGGCGAGTTCAGAACTGCGTCGCCAACTGGGGTTGTTGCGAGCCGACGAAGCCACGGACACCGGTGAACCCGCCCGCGCAGCCGGGTCAGCCGATGAGGGAGCGAATGTGGCTCGACCGCAGCGCGCGCTCGAGCGGCGCGACCTGCTCCTGGGCGGAGCGGTCGGGGCACTGGCGGCTGTCGAGACCGTGACGATCGCCCGGAGTGAGATGCCGGAGGCCGTGGGACCCCTGCCCCTCGCCCTGACCGTCCTCGCCGCCGCGACACTGGCGGGCTGGCGCGCTGCGGCGTCGTGGGCGGCACTCCTGTGCGCGTGTGTGTTCGCGGTCGCGTGGGCTCTTCCAGACGTTCAGGTCCTGTCCGGGGGCTGGATGATGGTCACGCTGGGAGGGCTCATGTGGACCCTCGGTGCCGCGCGATGGACCCCACGCACAGTCGCCCCCGCGCTCGTCCTGGCCATCGTCGCGAGTGGGTCGCGGCTGGCGGAGGATCGGGACAACGCCGGCATCCTCATCGTGACCCTCGTCCTTGCGTGGTCCATCGGTGCCGTCGTCGGGTGGAACCGGAGGCGACACCTCCAGGCGTCCACGAGAGCCGCGACGCTGCAGTCGGCGATCGACGTGGCCCGCGAGAAGGCATTGCGGTCCGAACGCCTCGCGACCGCACGCGAGCTCCACGACGTGGTCTCCCACGCGGTGGGGGTCATCGCGACCCAGGCCGCTGCGGCCGAGGTGTCCTGGCCAGCCGATCCGACGGCGTCGAAGCAGGCTCTGTCCACCGTCTCCGACGCGGTCGAACGCGCGCTGGCCGAGCTCGATCGAGCACCTGGCCCGGACTCCGTGCGGTCAGGACGGCCCGCGGCTCTCCCGGACTCGCCGCCGGTCGAGGGGCTGCCCGTGGTGTCCCACGATCTCGGAGCCCTCGTCGGCCGACTGCGCGCAGCCGGAATGTCCGTCGGACTCGATGCAGAGCCTGTCCCACAGCGTCTGGAGCCGATCGTCTATCGGATCGTGCAGGAATGCCTGACCAACGCCGCCCGTCATGCCCCGGGCGCTGCCGTTGATGTCCGCGTTCGCACGCAGGCGAACAACGTCGACGTGCGCGTCACTGACGACGGACCAGGACCGTCGCGCGGCTCGGCAGGGAGCGGGTTCGGCCTGACCGGGCTCCGGGAGCGGGCCGCGCTCCTCGGGGGCACTGTGCGGACGCTGGGGTCGCCCGGCGGGGGCTTCGTCGTCGAGGCGCGCCTGCCCGTGCGCGAGGAGGTCGACGCATGACCCGTGTCCTCGTCGTCGACGACAACGAACTCATCCGCACCGGCCTCGTCACCGTCATCAACAGCGACCCGGATCTCGAGGTGGTCGGGCAGGCCTCGTCGGGGCCGGAGGGAGTGTCGCTTGCCCGACGCGATCACCCCGACGTCGTCCTCATGGACATCGAGATGCCCGGCGGGGACGGCATCTCCGCGACGGCGACCCTGGCGGCAGCGGCCGACGGGCCACGGGTCCTCATCCTGACGATGTTCGACCTGGACGAGTACGTCGTCGAGGGCCTCCGAGCCGGCGCCTCCGGCTTCCTCATCAAGACCACTCCCCCTGCCGAACTCATCGCCGCTGTGAAGGCCTGTGCCGCAGGCCAATTGACGGTCGGTCCGACGGTCATGGAGCGACTCGTCGGCTCGTACACCCACCGCGGCACGCCCGAGTCCCACCCGGGTCTCGCCCGCCTCACCGAACGTGAGACCGACGTCCTCCTCGCGATGTCGAAGGGCCTGTCCAACGCCGAGATCGGTGGGGAGCTCTGGATGGCCGAGACAACCGTGAAGACCCACGTCGCCCGGATCCTCGCCAAACTCCAGGTGCGCGACCGCGTCCAGGCCGTCGTGCTCGCCCACCGCCACGGCCTCGCCGACTCCGAGTAGTCGCGTCCGACATTCCCCGCCGGAAGTGGGTTTCTCGAGGTGGCGAGAGCTTCCTTGGTGCTGCGAAGACCGAGGTTCCGAAGCGGAGTCGGGGAGCGGACGGCATACAGTCGCGTCATGGGACTGGCCGGAATCCCCCCGCCGCCGAAGTACGCACGACGAGCCCTCGCCGTCGTGTGGCCCGTCGGGGCCGCCGCGATCACGGGACTCGCGACTCCGGTCATCGTCGCGGGCGCATTCCACTCGTTCGTCGACAAGCGCGCGCGGCTGTTCCGTGTCAGTGTCCTCGGCGTGGGGCTCGTGTGGGTCGACGTGCGGATGCTCCTGGAGACCTGGCGGCTCTCGCTCAAGAACCCGCACCGCGAGGGGCCGGAGTGGGAGGACGACCACGAGGCGGTGTTTCTCGCCGGGCTGAACCGGGCGATGATCCTGGCGAAGCAGTGGGTTGGCTTCGAGGTGAAGCTCGACGGTCGGATGCACTTCGGTTCGGAGACGGCCCCGCTCGTGGCCTTCGCTCGGCACGCCGGTCCGGGAGACTCGCTGGCCCTGGCCTGGCTGCTCGGCCACACGGCCGGTCGCATGCCCAAGATCGTTCTCGCAGAAGCACTTCGGTGGGATCCGACGGTGGACGCGCTGCTGACGCGGATGCGCTCCTACTTCGTGCCGTCGCGCACGGGGGCGGGCGATGACCGGGTCGCCGGTGTGCGCGAACTGGCACGGGGACTCAAGGACGACGACGTGCTGCTGCTCTTCCCCGAGGGTCAGAACTTCTCACAGGGGCGTCGCCGTCGGCTGATCGACCGGCTGCGCGAGGCCGGACACGAGTTGCGCGCCCGACGGGCGATCTCACTGTGGAATGTCCTGCCGCCCAAAACCCGCGGTGTCATCGCGGTCCTCGATGAACGACCCGACGCCGACGTGATGATCGTGGCGCACGCGGGCTTCGGGCAGTTGACGACACCGAAGGAGATCTGGGGCGCCATCCCGTTCACGGACCGTCCGTTCCTCGTCCAAACGCGCACGTATGCCGCCGGGTCCATTCCCGATGACGCCGCAGGGATCGAGACCTGGCTGGACGACCACTGGACCGAGATCGACGAATGGGTCACCACCGTCGAGTCGTGACGTCAGGCGCCGTTCACGCCGGGGTCGGGGCGCTCGAGTCTTGCGATCCAGTAGCCGAGGTTGCTCGCGGCAAAGACGGCTGTCAGTGCGACAACCCAACTGAACCCGTCTCGCTCCAGTTTCAGCAGGGACACTGCAGCCGACGCGAACCACATCGCGATCCACATGAGTGCCCAGGCGCGAGGGTGCCGCTCGACGAAGGTCGGCGGGTCCACTCGGGGCGGATGAACAGCGCCCTCAAGCGGCGGCATCGGCTGCATGTGAGCAGAGTAGGTGTGGTTCGCGTGCGCAACCGTCCAATTGGGTGAGTTCGGTACGCGAGGTGAGCGGACGGCATACCGGATCGTTTGGGTGTCGCGTGCGCAACCGTCCAATTGGGTGAGTTCGGTACGGGGCGGGCGACGCTCAGGGGCGGCGGAGGGAGCGGAGCCACTCGCGAGCCGAGCCGAAGTCCGCGTCCGACGTGTGCTGCGCGACCTCGACGGGCGCCCCGTCCTCCCGGGGATAGGACCCGAGGAAGCGCACTTCCGCGCACACCCTCTTGAGCCCCATGAGCGCCTCGCCGACCCGCTCGTCGAGCACGTGCCCCTCGAAGTCGATGGAGAAGCAGTAGGACCCCAGCGAGTCCTTGGTCGGGCGTGACTCGAGCCTGGTCATGTTGATGCCGCGGACGGCGAACTGCTCGAGCAGTTCGAGCAGTCCACCGGCGCGGTCGTCGCGCTGGAAGAGCATGACGGTCGTCTTGTCCGCACCAGTGCGCTCCGGCAGGGTCCCCGGACGGGCGACGAGCACGAAACGCGTGACCGCCTCCGAGCGGTCGCCGATGTTCTCGGCGAGCACTTCAAGGCCGTGGTTGGCCGCCGCGATCGGGGCACACACCGCGGCGTCGTAGCCCTGCTCGACCCCGCCGTCGGCGAGTCCCGCCGCAGCAGCGGCCGTCGAGAGCGTGGGGATGTAGGCGGCGCGCGGCAGGTTCGCGTCCATCCATCCGCGGACCTGGGCCCACGCGTGCGAATGCGTACCGACCGACCGGACGTCAGCCAGCGCCACCCCCGCGGGAGCGGCCAGCACGAAGGTGATCGGCACGTTGACCTCGCCGATCACCACCAGCGGGTCACCGGAGGCAAGCGCGTCGAGCGTGGCGGACACCCCACCTTCGACGGAGTTCTCGATCGGCACCATCGCCGCGTCGATCTCGCCCAGCCGCAACGCTTCCAGCGCCGAATCCACCGATCCGTATGCCGTCTGCTCACCACCGTGGGACTCCGCCCAGGCGAGCAGGGCCATCTGGGTGAACGTGCCCTCGGGGCCGAGATAGCCGTAGCGGGTCGCGCGCGCACTCGCGGTGCTCGTCGTGGTCATTGCTGCCTTCCGGTTCGTGCCGCGCTGAGGGCCTGCTGCTCCTCGGGGGTGAGGGTCGCGTCGGAGCCGCCCCCGGCGATGCCCTTGGCATAGGTCCGGGACTCGCCGCGCGCGTGGATCGAGCTGAGCACCACGCCGTCACCGCGGTCGTCGACGATTGCGGCGCTGAAGCTCAGCCGCCCACCCATGTCGCCGAACGCGTCGTAGCGCACCACCGCCACGTGTCGCAGCGCCTGACCAATGTCCGCACGCAGGGCTTCGAGGTCACCGGCGCCGACCGGTCGCTGCCGCTCGAGGTGCTGGACGCGGGCGCGCAGGCGCAGCACGGCGACGAGGAGCGCCACGAGGATGACGATCGGGAGCGGCACGAGGACGAGGAGCACGAGCACCTCGGCTCCGCTGATCCCGAACATGACGGTCAGCGTATGCCGTCCGCCCACCTCTCGAGCGGGCTCACCGGTCCGTGGACTCGGCTTTGGGCGGCGCCGCGGGCTACTTGTAGCATCAACTGCATCATGGGCATCGACTTCGTCACCATCGCCATCGTCTTCGGCACGATCTTCGTCGTCGAACTCCCCGACAAGACCTTCATCGCGACGCTCGTGATGTCCACGCGGTTCCGGCCGCTGCTCGTCTGGCTTGGTGTCGTGGCGGCGTTCTTCGTGCAGACGCTGGTGGCTGTCGCCATCGGTGGAGTCCTCGCCCAACTGCCGAAGCGTCCGATCGAGATCGTCGCGGCCGTGCTCTTCCTCATCGGCGGCATCATCCTGCTCCGCGGGGCGAGCAAGGCCGACGCGGAGGAGGCGGAGACCGAGGAGGAGTTCGGTGAGAAGTCCGAGTCCGCGTCCGCCAAGCACCTCGCGGGCTGGAAGATCATCACCTTCTCGTTCACAGTGCTCTTCCTCGCCGAGTGGGGCGACCTCTCGCAGATCCTCACGGCGTCGATGGTGCTGCGCTTCGACGACCCGGTGTCGGTGTTCATCGGGGCGTTCCTCGCACTGGCCGCCGTGTCGGGTGTGGCGGCCCTGCTCGGCCGGACGCTGCTGCAGCGCATCCACCTGTCGACAATCCGGCGCATCGGCGGTGTCGTGTGCCTCATCCTCGCGACGGTGAGCGCCCTGCAGATCTTCGGCGTCATCTGAGCCCGGTCGCTGAGTTCTGCCCCGCCGAGTCCCGGCTCGACCCGGGCCGGGTGAGGAGTCGGACCCCTCAGGCCAGGGCATTCCGCACGTCGGTCCGAGCGAAATCGTCACCTTTGAACAGGAGCGAATCGCCTCGGCTGATGGCGAGCGCGTAGGAGAAGACGTCCCCCAGGTTCAGTGCTGCCGGATGACGGCCCTTCCCGAAGCGTCGCCAGCCCCGGATGGCCACAGCAGCGTCATCCGGGCCGCTTGGCGTCACCTGGATGCCGTATTCGCCCATCAACAGCTCCAGGTCGCGGGCCGCATCCTGACCCGCGCGAGCCTCCAGGACCATCGTCGATTCGACCAGCGTGACGGTCGACATGACCAGGGGTTCGCCCGCCGTCACGATGGAGTCGAGGTAGACCTCTGCTTCTGGCTCCCCCAGGACTATCGCGACGAGCGCGGAACTGTCGATGACCATGCTCAGGAAGGTAGACCGTTCTCGTCGTATCCCAGGATTTCATCCACAGGTCGCTCGTCGAGGATGGGGCGGGCCCGGCCCCGAGCAATGATCTCCTCCCCCACGGAGCGACGAGCCGCCCGAGTCTGGTGGCGAACTCGCTCGAGGCGCTCCTCGATCGCGCGTCGCGCCGCCACGGTGATCGACTCGCCGGTGGCCTGAGCAAGTTCGCGGGCGAGGCGGTCCGTCTCCGGGTCCTTGATGTTGAGGGCCATATCCTCAGGCTACGCGGATTCCACCTTGTAAGGAAGAAAGGAAGAATCTGAGGAAGACACATCGTCGGGTTCGTCCCGGTTGACCCACCAGAGGAGCCCCAGCGCCACCAACCCGCCCGCCACGTCGGCGTTCTGCAGGATCCGCCCCGGCAGTTCGGGCCACTCGGGATGGTTGAGATACGAGATGCCCCACCACGGCATCCGGCACAGGAACCACACCGCGACGACCACCCCGGCCACGAGCCGGCGCGAGCGCCACGTGGAAGTCCCAGCTGCGCCGACCGAGCGTTGCCACGGCCGCGCCCCCAACAGAGCGAAGATCACGACGACGATCCAGTGGTAGTGGTGGATCCACGCCACCGGCGAGAGCAGGCAGGCCAGCAGGCCCACGACCGCCACCTCACCGATCGAGTCGTCGCGCAGCCACATCTGCCGCGCCAGCCGGAACCCGAACCACCCCACGATCGCCACGAGCACGAGCCAGATCGCCGTCCCCGCCAGGCCTTCCGGTCCCACACGCAGGAGGAACCCGCGCATCGACTGGTTCGACGTGCCGAAGTTCGGCCCCAGCCGCGCCGGGTCCTGCAACGCCCCACCCCAGAACGCGAACGACGCCTCCGGCAGCAGCACCCACGAGCCGAGCGTCACGCCGACCGCCGTCCCGACCGCCGTCGCCGCCTCGCGCCAGCGCCGGTTCACGAGGTAGTGCACGACGAACACCCCGGGCGTGAGCTTGATCGACATCGCGAGCCCGACGAGCACCCCCGGGGGCACCCACTTGAGCAACCCGGGTCGGGGGCGTCGCAGGTCCATGAGGCATGCCAGCACCATGAAGGCGTTGACCTGCCCGAACCGGATCCCGTCCGACACCGGGTGCAACCACAGCATCGGCGCGACCAGCGCCGCCAACGCGAGGGGCACCCATGGTCCGGCTCGATGGATGAGCCGCCACCCGGCATACCAGACGATCGCGGCGGTCGCCGCGACCTGGGCGGCGGTCCAGAGCCAGCCGGCCACCCCGAACGGCACCCACGCCAGCGGGATCGCGAGGATCGCCGCGAACGGCGGATAGGTGAACGGCAGCAGCTGCGGCGCCTCGGTCATCGCGGCATAGATCGGCCGCCCGGTCATGATCGAGACGCCGGCCTCGCGGTAGACCTCGACGTCGACCTGCCACTGGTCGAGCGGCCAGAACACCAGGTAGCGCAGGACGACCGGAACGGCCGCGAGTGCGATGACCGCGACCGCGAGCGGCCATTGCCACTTCGACGCTGGCGGTCGGCGCCGAGCCTGCGGTTGCGTCGTGGTCACCGGGCCATTGTTCCCTGTATGCCGTTCACACACGTTCTCCACATGCCCCTCACGTCCGCTTCAGGGCCGATCGAACCCGCCCCCTTAGGATCCTGATGTGCTTCGCCGAACCTTCGCCGCCCTGCTGCTCGCCCTAGCCACGGTGCTCGGGCTGAGCGTCGCGACGGCTCCCGCGTCGGCCGCCACGCCCGTCACCACCGCGGCTCCGGCCTCCGCGGCTCCGGAGCCGTTCGGCGCCACCGTCCTCATCGGAACCGGTGGCATCACCTGGACCGACGTGTCCGCCAAGGGCACCCCCAACCTCTGGCAGCTCCTGCGCGACGGCTCGAGTGCGGCCATGTCGATCCGCTCCGTCGACACCAACACCTGCCCTCTCGACGGGTGGCTCGGGGTCTCGGCGGCCAACCGTGCCGCGGCCCCACGAGCGGGCACCGGGCCGGTCCAGCAGCGCCCGTGCGACCCGATCGAGGAGCCTGCGGGCGGTGTCATCCCGCGTTGGGAGGAGTACCAAAAGGCTGCGGCATCGCGCCAGTTCGACGCCAAGTTGGGACTTCTCGGCGAGGCCGCCGCGAAGTCGGACACGTGCATCAAGCCGGTCGGGCCGGGCGCGGCCATCGCCGCGGCGATGCCGGAGGGGACAGCGGACCGCTACTCGCCCTATTCGGACGAGACGCTCCTGGTCGACCTCAACACCTGCCCGGTGACGATCGTCGACGTCGGCAGCGTGCGCGACCCCGCTGACGTCGCCGCGGGCGAGACGGTCGAGGGCGGCTCCCGGACCGAGCAGATTGCGGCCATCGACAAGCGGATCGGGGACGTCATCAACGCCGCTCCCGGTGGCGCGGACTTCATCGTCGCCAGCCTCTCCGACGCCGGCGTCACCGAGCGCCTGCGCCTGGCCGTCGCGCGTGGCCCGAACTTCGGCTCGGGCCGCCTCAACGCCCAGTCGACCCGACAGCCCGGCCTCGTCCAGGCGCAGGACGTCCCGGCGACCCTCATGGCGATCACCGGCATCGAGCCCCCGACCGGCCTCGGCGGCACCCGGATGACCTTCGATCCGGCCCCGGACAACTCCGAGGCGCGCGCCGAGGACCGCCTGCAGGCGCTCGTCGACTACGACCTCGCGAGCCACGAGGTCCACAGCCTCGTGCCGCCGTTCTTCAACACGTTCGCCTACGGCCAGCTCGTGATCTACCTGCTCGTCTTCCTCGTGTGGAAGGGCAAGATCGGCGGCCCCGACACCCGCCGCAAGGTCCTCGGGATCGTGCGCGTCGTCGCCGTCGCCGCCGCGTCGGTGCCCGCGTCGACGTTCCTCGCGAACCTCATCCCCTGGTGGCGCTTCCCCATCCCGATGATCTCGATCGTCGGCGCCGTCGGCATCTTCGTCGCTGCCATCGCGTATGCCGCGCTGCGCGGCCCGTGGGCCCGCTCGGCTCTCGGACCGCTCGCCTTCGTCGCGGGCGTGACCGTCGCCGTGCTGGCGGGTGACGTGATCACGGGATCACGCCTGCAGCTGTCGTCGCTCATGGGCCTCCAGCCCGTCGTGGCCGGGCGCTTCTATGGCATGGGCAACGTGACATTCGCACTGTTCGCGACGTCGTCGATCCTCCTCGCCACGGCGGTGTCGAGCTATCTCGTGCGGGCGGGTCGGGATCGCATCGCGGCGCTGGCGGTCATCGTGATCGCCGTGGGAACGGTCATCGTCGACGGGGCACCGTTCTGGGGCGCCGATGGCGGCGGACCCCCCGCCTACATCCCCGGCATCACCTATCTCATCCTCTCGATCCTCGGGATCCGGATGACGTGGCAGCGGGTCGGGCTCATCGGCCTCGGGTCGGTCGGACTCTTCTTCGTCGTCGCCCTCCTCGACTTCCTGCGGGCACCGGACAACCGCAGCCACCTGGGCCGCTTCATCCAGGCGATCATCGACGGCAACGCCCTCGACATCGTCGTCCGCAAGGGTCAGCAGAACATCAGCATCCTGCTGGGCAACGCTCCCCTGACCCTGCTCGTGCCGGCAGCGCTCCTCTTCGTCATCTACGTCCTCGCACGGCCGACGTCGTGGGGCTCGAAGGGACTCGCGAAGTCGTTCGAGAAGGCGCCCACGCTGCGTGCCGGCCTCATCGCCCTGGTCATCACGCTGACGATCGGCTTCCTCATCAACGACTCCGGCACGGCGATCCCCGCGGTCGGCGCGACGGTGGCGGTGCCACTCATCGTGAGCGTCGTCGTCAGGAACCTCGAGGAGGACCTGCGGTCCGTCGCAGGGACGCGGCGCGCACGGCGCGCGTGACGAGCCAGATCCAGACCAGTGCCAGGACGACCGGGGCAAGTCTCGTCCGGACCGCCATCGTGAGGTCCTGCACCTCCGGTGTCATCCCGAGCACCCGACCCGGCGTGTAGGCGCACGCCATGACCCACAGGCGCGCCAGCAGAATCGGCACGACGACGTCGAGGCCGACGGCGACGGCCGGCAGGGCCGCCCAGACGACGACGTCGTACCAGGGCAGCGTGTAGGACGCCGCCAGGGCATAGGCGCCGGTGAGCACCGCGAGCCACAGCAGCGCCCGCTCCCCCACCCTTGCGTCAGCGTCAACGGTCGCCCGTGCAGCCGTTGACCCTGACGCAACGGAAGCGCGGGTGAGGCGGGTCAGGCAGATCGCGAAGACGATCGCGGTGAGCGCCGCGAGCACCGAGATGAGGGTGCGCACGTCCTGCCCTCCACCGACCGCCTCGAGCAACCACCGCCACGGCGTGGCAAGGGACACCGCTCTCGCGGACCGTTCGACCTGGTCATAGACGTTCGGACCGGCCCACAGGTGCAGACCACCCGCCACCAGCGCCGCCGCTCCGAACATGACGCCGCCACGCGCGAACCGACGACCACGGATGGCGAGGAGGATCGCGAGGAGGACGACGGCATACGTGAACTTCGACGACAGCGCGAGCGCCGCGAAGGTGCCGGCGAGTGCGGCACCGGGCAGTCCGGCATACCGGTGGATCGCCCAGACGGCCGCGACGACGAGAGCCGTCGCGACGAGGTCGACGTGCGCACCGAGGACGCCGACCGAGAAGACGAGCGGGTTCGCGGTCCAGAGGACGTCGATCCGGCCGCGTTGTCCGGGCAGGATCCGGCGCAGCAACCAGCGGATCGCGAGCCACGCGGCGATGACGAGGAGCTGCCACAGCCACACGGTCTGACGCACGTTGTCGCCGCCGCCCAGCGAGGTGAGCCCGTGGAGGAGCGTCGCGAACGGCCCGTAGACACTGGGCTCCTCACGCCACGGCGCCTCGACGGCGGACACCACGGGATCGCTGTCACCGCGCCAGTCGATCGGCGACACGAGCCACGGGTTGCCCCCTTGGGCGAGGATGCGCCCATAGGCCGCATAGCTCAGGTGGTCGCCCGACCCGAAGGGTGCCGAGAGCGCCGCGCCGACAGCGAGGACGGCGACGGCGGCGCGGGGCAGCTCGCGTTCTGGCCTGCGGAGCGCGATCAGGATTGCGATCGCGCCAAGCGTGTATGCCGTCCACATCGCCGCCGTGACCGCTCCCGGTCCCAGCGCGATCGGGAGGAGAGTGCCGGGCGCCCAGCCGCGCTCGCCGAGGTTGGGGGAGGCGGCGTTCGGGAGGCTCAGCCCTAGGGCGACGAGGAGGCCAAACGCCGCGATGAGCAACGCGGTGCGGGCATGGTCGGCCCCTGCCCACGACGCGTTCCGGGTGACAGGGGCGACGGCCGGAGCCAGATCGCCTGCGTCAGAACCGTTGTGCGACACCGGGTGCACGCTGCGAGAGGGCCTTGCGCACGCGCCGACGGGTGAGGGCGCGCCAGACATCGCGATATTGCTTGGCACGGTGCACCTGGCCCCGCCAGTCCTTGCCGGAGACGCGGTGCTGGAGGTCGCACGGGACCTCTTCGACCCGGAGGCCGGCGCCGAGGATGTCGACGGTGAGACCGACCTCGACGCCCCAGCCGGGGGCGAGCGGGCTCGCGGCGTCGAAGGCCTCGGCGGTGAGGCAGCGCATGCCGGAGAGGGGCTGCTTGGCGGTCCAGCCGGTGAGGTTCTGGATGCCGTCGCGGGCCAGACGGACGACGAACCCGTGTCCGCCGCCCGCGGTCTGCTGCGGCGGGAGGGTCGCGATGGTCATGTCCGCACGCCCTTCAAGGACGGGCGGGATGAGGACGCCGAGGTTGCTCGCCGAGCCCTCGAGGTCGCCGTCGACGAAGAGCAGGTGCCGGGGTGAGTTCTCGTCGGTGGCGTTGAACGACTCGAGTTCGCGCAGGTGGCGGACGCCGGTCTCGAGCGCCGCGGCCTTGCCGAAGTTGCGGGCGTGGACGATGACGTCGGCCCCGGCCGCGTCGGCCGCAGCGGCGGTGTCGTCGGTGCTGCCGTCATCGACGACGACGACTTTGTCGACTCCCTCAAGCCCCAGGACGGCCTCGACCGTCGCGACGATCCGATCCGCCTCGTCCTTGCACGGGATGATGGCAGCGACGGTCCGCTGACCGTGCGGGTTCACGACCGACGCCCCGTTGACCACCATCAGCGCAGGGTGACCTGGCGGCTCAGGAGACCCGAACGCGCCCGGCGCTCCTCGGCGGTGAGGGCGTCCGTGGAAGCCAGCGCGGCGGCATACCTCTCGCCGAAGGCGCCGAGACCGGCCTCATGGTCGGCGGCGTCCGAATCGGCGGGGACCTCGAAGACGGGGACGAGGAGTCCGCACGCGCGGAAGGCGCCGAGGAGGCGGGTGCCGTCGCCGAGGGCCGACGAGCCAGCGGCATGCAGTCGGGCGAGGGCATCGGTGGCCGTGTCCTCGTCCTCGGGGAGGATCAGGCGGATGTAGGTGCGGTCACCGATGCGGACCCAGTAGGCCGACGACAGCGCCTCCATGCGCTTGGTCGGGACGACCGACTCGTTGGCGCGGTCGAGGGAGGACTGACCCTCCTCGTCGAGCTCCTGGCCGTCGACCCAGAACTCGAAGCCCTCGTGCACGACGACCTCGAACGGGGCGCTCGTGTCGAGGAGGTCCTGGAGGCGCGGCGTGTCGCCGGTCGCGGCGGCGACGTGCTGGACGGCGGTGCCGGGCTCCACAGCGGCGCCGGCGAGGATCTGCGCGGCGAGGTCGCGGCTCGGGTCACCCGAGGCGGAGCCGGACTGCGTGCCGATGAGGACGGTGCCGTCGGCGCGGTGCAGGGCCGGCCAGGCCATGGGGAGCACCGTGGCGATGGTGACGTTCTCGGCACCCTCTGGAGCCTTGCCCGAAGCGAACGTCACGGCCGCCGTGGCAGCGGGCAGGATCTCGCGGATCGCCACCCACTCCGTCTCCTGCGGTAGCCCCTCGAAGGGACGGCTCACATACGGAACGGCCGCCGAGCGCTGCCGCTTGGCGGGTGCGCCCGAGTCGTCGGTGGTCCTGCGTCGTCGCGAAGCCTTGCCCATGGGGTGCAGCGTAGTGGTGTGGTCGACTTGCCTCGCCCTTGCGTCCGCAACTTCGGGGCGTATGCCGTCGGGTTGCCGGACGCTGTCGCTGGCCTTGCCCTTGCGTCCGCAACTTCGGGGCGTATGCCGTCGGGTTGCCGGACGCTACGAGCTCAGGTCAGGTGGCGCGGCGGCGGCTCGGTCCGCCCATGGCAGCCCACACGGTCTGGGCACCCTTGTCCTCGCCCACACCCCACTCGTGCGCGAGCGAGCGGATGATGCGCAGCCCTCGGCCACTGGACACCCATACGGCTGCCGGGGCCGGGACGGGCACGGTGTCGCCGCCGCCGTCGGTCACCTCGACCTCGACGACCTCACCGCGCACCTTCCAGCGCACACGCAGGCAGCCGTCGGCGAGGGGCCGGGCGTGCCGGATCGCGTTGGTCATGAGTTCGGAGACCACGATCTCGGTTTCGTCGACCGTCTGCTCGTCGAGGCCCCGGGCTCGCAGGTCGGCGACGACGGCCTTGCGCACGCGCGTCACCGTCGAGGCGCCCCAGGGCGCGCGGATCGTGCGCACCTGGCCGTGGCCGATGGGGCCGCCGAACTCGTCGAGGGCGGGTTCGTCCTTGGAAGTCACGCGCTGGACTCTAATCGAGCAGCGCCATCACGTCGCGCGGTCGATCGGTGATCATGACGTCGACATCGAGTTCGACGCAGCGTTCGACGTCCTCGGGTTCGTTCACCGTCCACACATAGACCTGGTGACCGCGGCGCTGGTGTGCACGCACGATCGACGGGGTCCGACGCACGATTCGGACGTCCAGGCCGACGATGTCGATGCCCGTGGGAAGTGACCCGTCGAAGGACATGCGCGGTGCACCCATCTCGACGAGATAGACGAGCGGAACCTGTGGTGCCAGCCCCCGCATCCGCATGAGGGCCAGGAGCGAGAACGACATGACACGCACGTGCGGCAACTGAGACAGGTCACCGGTCGTCAGCCCGAACTCGCGCAACACCGTGACGAGCTGCCGCTCGACGAGGCCGCCGTAGCGCGTCGGGTGCTTCGTCTCGATGAGGGTGAGCAAGTCCTGGCGCTGATCGACCAGAGCTGCGAGGAGTTTGCGGAGGGTGAGGATGCGGCCGCGCTCGGGGTCCCGGTCGGCGCCCTCGGGGGCGGTTCCGTCGTCGAGGACCTTCCAGCTGGCCCAGTCGAGTTCCTCCAGCCGCGCCAGCTCAAGTGTGGAGATGACGCCCTTGCCGTTGCTCGTGCGATTGGCTCGCCGGTCGTGGACGCACACGAGGTGGTGGTCGGCCGTGAGCCGCACATCGCACTCGATCCCGTCGACTCCGAGACCGAACGCGGTCGTGTAGGCGGCAAGGGTGTGCTCGGCGTGGGTGTCACTCGCTCCGCGGTGGGCGACGACTCGGGGCTTGTCGCCGGGCTGCCTCCGCTCGCCCGCGCTCCCCGCCGCACTCGCCTGCATGCGCCCCATCGTTCCAGCGCGGCGCCTCCGGTGGGAGGAGCGACTCACAGAACTGGACGGCATACCGTTGAATCATCGTGAGCCTGCCGCCCTTCCAAAGCCTCGTCGACGCGCACTGGCGCGACGTCGGTCGACTCGCGCATGCGTTGGCCGGTCCCGATCACGGCGACGACGTCGCCCAGCAGGCCTGGACCCAGGCGCTCGCGGCCTATCCGCGGGTCACGTCGACGCGCAACCTGCGGGGTTGGCTGCTGACGATCACGCATCGGTGCGCCATGGATGTGCACCGGTCACGGCGCCGGACGGTGGCCCACGAGGACCCTGGTTCTCTGCCTGCGGCGCCTGTCGTGGCTGCGCCGGTGGAGCCGGACGACGGGTTGTGGGCGCGGGTCGCGGCCCTCCCTGAGCGTCAACGGGAGGCCGTGGTCCTCAAGTACGTCGGGGACCTCGACCATCGCGCTGTGGCTGCTGCGTTGGGTACGACGCCGGCGATGAGTCGGCGTCTGGTGTCGGATGCGCTCGCTGCGCTCCGGGTGGATGTGGAGGAAATGCGATGAGTTCTGTGTTTGCTGAGTTTGCGCCGGAGGTGCGGCGGCCCGTGCTGCCGGAGACCGACATCTCGTATGCCGTGTCTGACACGTCCGTGGGTCGCTTGCTGTTGGCGGTGCGTTCCGACGGGCGGCTTGTCACGTCGGCGTATGTCGCGTCGGCCGACGAAGAATCTGCATGGTTGCAGCGGCTGGCCGATGTCGTATCGCCGCGGGTGCTGCACCACGAACGGCCGCTCGACGGGGCGCGTCGGGAGCTGGACGACTACCTGGCCGGGCGGTTGGAGCGGTTCTCCGTGCCCGTGGACCTGGTGCTGGCCAGTGCGTTCCAGCGGTCGGTGCTCTCGGCGCTGGCAGCGCAGGTGGGCTATGGGTCATCGACGACCTATGGCGCGCTGGCTTCGGCGATCGCTCGGCCGAAGGCCTCTCGGGCGGTCGGGACTGCGCTGGGCGCGAACCCGTTGTGCGTCTTCGTGCCCTGTCACCGAGTGCTGCCAGCGGGCGGTTCCGTGGAGGGCGGCGTCCGCAACGTCGGCGGGTATGCCGGCGGGCCGGCGGCCAAGGAATTCCTCCTCACGCTCGAGGCCCGTTCCGCCCCCTGACGCTCTCGTGCCGCGCCAACGTCTCTCGGCGTTCCTGGTCGTGGTCGACGATGCGCTCCGGGTAGCCGTGCCCCAACCCGCCCGCGCTGCGCCACGGCTCGTGGGCCGCGGCCCCCTCGAGGTGGCGCAGCTCCGGGATCCATCGACGGACGTAGCCACCGTCGGGATCGAACCGCAGGCCCTGCTTCACCGGGTTGAACACGCGGAAGTACGGCGCGGCGTCGGTGCCCGTCCCGGCGACCCACTGCCACCCGTGGTTGTTCGAGGCGATGTCGCCGTCGAGGAGGTGGTCGAGGAAGTGGCGCGCACCGACCGGCCACCACACGTGCAGGTCCTTGGTGAGGAAGCTCGCCGTGACCATCCGCAGCCGGTTGTGCATCCACCCCTCGGCCAGGAGCTGCCGCATGCCGGCGTCGACGAACGGGTAGCCGGTGCGGCCCTCGCGCCATGCGTCGACGAGCCGATCGGTCTCGGGACCTCGGTCGTAGGGCAGGTGGGTGAGGTTGTCCCGCAGGTCGTGCCACGCGGAGTCCGGGTTCTCCCAGAGGACGTCGGCATAGAACTCCCGCCAGGCCAGTTCGGTGGTGAAGGTCTCCGCTCCCGCCGAGCCGGCAGCGTCGTGCGCCGCGACTTCGGCAAGGAGGGTGCGGGGGTGGATCTCGCCGTACTTGAGCGGGATCGAGAGCCGGCTCGTGGTGTCGAGGTCGGGACGGTCGCGCTCGGTCCGGTAGTCGGCCAGTCGCTCGTCGAGGAACGTCCGCCACCGCGCGAGGGCGGCCGCCTCCCCCACTGCGGGGCTGTCGGTGGAGGTGGCGGCCCTCGGAAGGATCTCGCTGTCCACCCCGCTGGCCCACCTCACCGCTCCGGGATGCGGGGCGGGCCCCGGCCAGCCGTGCTCCCGCCAGGCGCGGGCGAAGGGGGTGAAGACCTTGTATGCCGTCCCCGCACCCGTGCGGATCCGTCCCGGCCCCACGGCATACGGCGTTCCCGTGGCGACGAGGTGGCGACCGTCGGTCGCGAGCGCCGCCTCGACGGCCTCGTCCCGGCGCCGGCCGAAGGGGGTGGTTTCGCGGCTGACGTGGACGGACGAGGCCCCGACCTCACGCGCCAGGTCCGGGATGACCGTCCGGGGGTCGCCGGAGCGGACGACGAGCCGACCGTCCGTGGTCTCGTGAAGGTCGGCCAGGGATGCGAAGAGCCGTTCGGTGCGGGGCGTGCGATGCCCGAGGAGTCGCTGGTCGAGCACGAAGACCGGCACGACTCGCGCGTCGGCCTTCATCGACTCGAGCAGGGCGGGGTGGTCGCCGAGCCGCAGGTCCCGGCGGAACCACAGCACCGACACGGTCACTCGCGCGACGCCCGCGAGCTGAGGGCGGTCCAGGCGCGACCGGGGACGAGGCGCGCGACCCTCATCGCCACGGCCATGGGCAGCGGGAAGGAGATGTCGTCGTCCCCGGACTCCATGCCGTCGGCGATGGAGCGAGCGGCCTCGTCCGCGTCGATGAGGAAGGGCATCGTGAACCGGTTGGTGTCCGTCATCGGTGTCCGGACGAAGCCCGGGGACACCGTGGTCACGCGAACTCCGCTGCGGGACAGGGACGCTCGCATGGCCTCGAGCAGGTTCAGCTGGGCTGCCTTCGTCGCCCCGTAGGCCTCCGACCCGGCGAGGCCGCGGTAGCCGGCGACCGAGGCGATGCCGACCACGTGCCCGGCCCCCGATCGGGCGAATTCGGGCACGACGGCACCGAGGACGTTGTTGAGACCGAGGAGGTTCACCTCGATGTGACGGGCGAAGTCGTCGCGGTCCCACGTGGTCGCGTCGAACTGTTTCCAGTAGGCGGCACTGTGGATGACACCGTCGAGGCCGCCGAGTTCGGCGCGGACGGCGGCCGCCGCGCCATCGACGGACGCTCGGTCGGTGACGTCGACCGGGACGACGGCGATCGGCGCCGCAGCGATCGAGGCGGCGTCCGAGCGGCCCGACCCGGCGACCGCTTCGAGCTCCTCGCGGCGCCGCGCGCTGATGGCGACACGGGCACCTCGGCGCACCAGCTCGTGGGCCAGCTCGGCGCCGATGCCGCTGGAGGCTCCGACGATCCAGATCCGCTGTCCCGCAACGGGTTCACGACTCATGAGCGTCGCGCCAGGCTGATCTGGGCCACGTCGAGGTAGCCCGTGCTGAACCCGGCCTCGCAGTAGGCGAGATAGAACTCCCACTTGCGCCGGAAGGTGTCGTCGAACCCGAGTGCCTCGACTCGCGGCCAGGCCTCGGTGAATTGCTGGCGCCACCGGTGCAGGGTCTCGGCATAGTCGGTGCCGAACGCGTGGACTGCCTGCCGTCGCAGCCCGGTGTGGTCGCGGACGACCTCGTCGATCGCCTGCAGGCTGGGGATGAGCCCACCGGGGAAGATGTGCTTCTGGATCCAGCCGAAGGAGTTGCGCGTGGCGAGGTAGCGGTCGTGCGACATGAGGATCGACTGGATCACGATGCGACCGTTCGGCGCGAGGAGACGGTCGAGGGAGGCGAAGTAGCTCGGCCAGAACTCCTCGCCGACGGCTTCGATCATCTCGACGGAGACGATGGCGTCGTACTCCCCTGTCGCTTCGCGGTAGTCCTCGAGACGGATGTCGACGCGATCGTCGAACCCTGCGGCGGCGACCCGCCCTCGAGCGAGGTCGGCCTGCTCGCGGGACAGGGTGAGCGTCGTGACGTCGGCGCCGCGGCGAGCAGCCTCGATGGCGAGCGTGCCCCAACCGGTCCCGATCTCGAGCACCCGTGTCCCCGCCCCGACCCCGGCGCCGTCGAGGATCGCGTGGACCTTGCGGAGCTGCGCCTCCTCGAGTGACTGCGCGGCCAGCGGGCGGGTGTGGTCGAAGAGCGCGGAGGAGTAGGTGAGGGTCTCGTCGAGGAAGGCGGCGAACAAGTCGTTGGACAGGTCGTAGTGGGCCTCGATGTTGCGGCGGGACCCGGCAGGAGTGTTGCGCTGCACGGCGGGGACGGCACTGTCGACCATGCGGCGCAGGGCCAGGAGCGGCTTGGGGACAGCGGTCGTCATCCGATCGGCGAAGGGGATCATGACGTCGGCCAGGTCGGTGCCCGGACCGGGCTGCCAGTCCCCTGCCATGTAGGACTCGCCGATGCCGATCTTGGGATGACGGCCCACGCGGGCGAAGAACGCATCCGGGCGCACGAGCTGGATCGAGGCCACTCGCTCGCCATCGTGCCCGGCGACGTCACCCAGGCGGGTGCCGTCGGGCAGCTCAACGGTGACTGGCACCCGGTCGAGCACGGTGCCGATGACCTTGCGGGCCAGGGCTGCCCGGACACGCGGCGGCGTGAGCAGCGCAAGCGGGGCGAGTTCGGCCCGGTGAGTGGCGGTGGTCATCGTGCAGCCTCCTGGCTGGGGGTGGATTCGTGTGATGGGCGCTTCACGACGGGGAGGCGCCGGAGCCAGAGACGGATCCCATGCCACCGGATCAGGGCAGGGACGCGGTAGGTCATGAGCGGGTGTCGGAGGGACAGCGCGAGCACGGAGTGCACCGTCGCCGGGCGCGGGTCGCCCATGGCCGACGCCGTGAACACCGTCTCGCCGGCCCGGTCGAGACGGATGGACGCGCCGACGCGACGTGCGTCGAGACGGAGGCGGACGGCATACGAGCCGGAGAGGTCGTTGAACGGGGAGACGTAGAACGCCTTGTCGACGCTCGCGTTGCCGTCCGCGTCCGGCGCGAGCACGTAGGAGTGCCGCTCCCCGTAGGTGTTGTGGACCTCGAGCACCGCTGTGCCGAGCCGGTCCTCGGCGTCGAGGCAGAAGAAGACCGTGAGCGGGTTGAACGCGTGGCCGAGGGCACGGGCGTGGGCGAGCATGAGGATCCGCGTCCCGTCCGGGAGTGGGCGCCCACGCTCGGAGCAGAAGCGGCGGACGTCACCGGCAATGCCGATTCCGTGCCGGTCGACAGCGCCCCCGCCGGCGAGATGGTCACGGGGGTCGAATCTCGCGAGCGAGGTCAGCGGCCACGGCAGACGCGGCAGGTCGTCGACGTCGACGAGCCACTGGTAGTGACGGTGGCGGAACCGGTGGACGACCGGCTGGCGCCGGGCGTGCGAGACCTCCCCGACCACGAGGCTCGGTGTCGAGGGCCTCACCATGACGCACCGAGCCGGGCGGCCGCCTCGACACCGGAGCGGCAGCCGTCCTCGTGGAATCCCCAGCCGAGGTGGGCCCCGGCGAAGGCGAGCCGCGGACCACCCGCAGTGCGCAGGGTGTCGGCTGCCGCGACGGCTTCGGCGGTGAAGATCGGGTGGTCGTACTCCATGCGGGCGGTGACGAGGTCCGGGTCGACGCGCCCCTCCGGATCGAGCGTGACGACGTGGTCGTCCCGATCCCGTATGCCGCTCAGCCGGTTCATCCAGTAGCTCACCGTCACGTTCGGTGCCGGCGTGCTGCACGACGACATGCGGTAGTTCCACGAGGCCCGAGCGGCCGGAGTCGACGGCAGCACTGTCGAGTCGCGGTGCAGCCAGACCGTGTTGCGGGAGTAGCGGATGGCGCCCAGGCTCTCCTTCTCCTCCGGGCTGGCGTCGACGAGCAGCGCGAGCGCCTGGTCGGCGTGGGTCGCCACCACTGCCTTGTCGTGCGTCACCGTGCGTTGCCCTTCGACCCGCACGTCCACCCCGTCGGAGTGCCTCGACACCGCAGCGACCCGGCTCGCCCGACGGACATCGGGGAGTCCCGAGGCGAGCCGGTCGACGTAGGTGGCCGACCCGCCGACGACGGTGCGCCACGTCGGCGAACCGGTGACCGTGAGCATCCCGTGATGGTCGAGGAACCGGAAGAGGTGTCGCGCCGGGTAGCTCTCGGCGTCGAGGTCGCCGCACGACCACACGCACGCGACGAGCGGGATGGCGAAGTGCCGGATGAAGTAGGTGCTGTAGCCGCCGTCGCGGAGGAACTCGCCCCAGGTGGGGCCGGATTCGTGGCCCTGTCCGGAACCGGAGTCGGCACCGGCCAGCACCTTCCGGGCGGCCCGATGGAAGCGCGGCACCTCGGTGAGCATCCGCACGAAGCGCGGATCGGCGAGCCGACGCGGCTGGGCGAGGATGCCCCCGAGTCCGCGCCCACCGGCATACGAGAGCCGGCATCCGTCGCAGGTGATGCTCATGCTCATCTCGGCAGGCTGGGTGCGCACTCCGAGCTCGTCGAAGAGTCGGGTGAGATGGGGGTAGGTGCGATCGTTGTGGACGATGAACCCGCTGTCGACGCGGAGGTTCCCGCCGGACGAGCCGGGGACGTCGTGGGTGTGGGCGTGGCCGCCGAGGCGGGAGTCGGCCTCAAAGAGGGTCACGTCGTGGGTGCGGGCGAGGACGTGGGCTGCGGTCAGGCCGGTGACGCCGGCCCCGATGACCGCAACGGTCGGGCGCTGGTGTCGCGTCACGTGTGCTCCTTTGCTGGCGGTGCCGGGTCTGTCGCGGACAGTTCGTGGCCGACGGGGTCGCGGATGGGGTCAGCGCCAACGTAAGATGGTTGTACAAGGTTTGTCAAAGGTTTGAGGAGTGGGACCATGCGCATCATCCGGACCATCACGGTCGACGTCCCCCGCTCGGCGGCGTTCGAGTTCCTGAGCGACTTCACGACGACCATGGAGTGGGACCCGGCGACCGTCCTCACCGAGCGGGTGAGCGGTGATCGAGGGGTCGGCACCGTGTATCGCAATGTGTCCCGCTTCCTGGGGCGCGAGTCGGAGCTGACCTACGAAGTCACCACCCTCGAGCCCGGCCGGAGGTTCGCCCTGCGCGGCGAGAACAAGACCCTCGTGGCCCATGACGTCATGACCTTTGCGGGCGACGAACGCCGGACCGAGCTCACCTACGAGGCGACCTTCACGTTCAAGGGCCTGGCACGAGTCGTGGCGCCGCTCCTGGCACCGGCCTTCACAAAGCTGGGCGACGACGCGGAGCAAGGATTGCACTCCGCCCTCCAGCGGCTGGCTGGGACCGGGCGCGGCAAGACCGGGGCCTAGGCTGCACAGACCATGTACACGATCAAGCGCGTCGCCGAGCTGACCGGGGTCGGGCTCTCGACGTTGCGCGCCTGGGAGCGCCGCTACGGCGTCGTGACACCCCAGCGATCGGACGGGCACTACCGGCTCTACACGGACGCGGACGTGCGCACGATTGCCATCATGGCCGCGCTGGTCCACGACGGCTGGAGCGCCGGTGAAGCCGCGGCGGAGACCCTGCAGCGGGTGACGGGCAGCGTCGAGCACCTCGAGCACCTCGAGTCCGGCGCGGATCCGGCGGGTGCCGACGGTGCGGGCACGGAGGCACTGGGTGAGCTGATTCGGGCGGCCGACAACCTCCAGGCACCGGAGGTTGCTGCTCTCCTCGACCGCGGCCTCGCCTCTGGGGGGACGTTCGAAGAGGTGGCCAACAGGTGGCTGATGCCGACGCTCATCGGCGTCGGGGAGGCCTGGGCGGACGGTCGGCTCAGCGTCGCCGGGGAGCACCTCGTCAGTTATGCGGTGCAGCGCCGACTCGCGGCCTTCTACGAGTCGGCGTCGGGGCGGGGCGCCGGGCCGCTCGTCGTGTTCGGGCTGCCGCCGGGGGCGCGGCACGAGCTGGGAATCCTCACCTTCGCGGTGGCGGCGCGCCGCGCAGGAGTGTCCACCGCCTATGTCGGCGCAGACCTCCCCGGCGACACCTGGGAGTCCGCGGTTCAGACGCGCCGTGCCGCGGCCGTCGTCATGGCGGTGCCGCGACTCGCGGACGTGGTCGCCGCCCAGGGTGTGGTGGATCGCCTGCGGGCCGGGTCACCCGACCTCGTCATCGGGGTGGGTGGGCGCCACCAGGACGACGTCTCCGGGGTCACCCACCTGGGTCACGACTTCGCCGCCGGCGCAGCCCTGCTCCAGTCCGAGGTCAGCACTGCGGCCACCGGAGGTCAGGGGTCGGGGAAGTCCGGGCCGTCGATGTCGTAGCCGCCGAGCAGCTTGGCCATGGCCAGGTGCGGCTTGGCCTCGTCGTGCCGGGACTGGCGCTGCAGGGTCCGACCGAGCAGCAGCAGCGCGTAGTGGTCGTCGGCGTGGTCGACGAGCATGGCGCGCAGGATCTCCTCGGCGCGGGAGAGCTGGGCCGAGTGGTAGTAGGAACGCGCGAGATAGAGGCGCAACTCGGTCGTGCCGTGCAGGGGCGGCTCGAGAGCAGAGCGGTCGACGAGCTCGGCAAAGAGCGGTGCGGCCGCGGCATACTCTCCGAGTTCGAAGCGCATGCGTGCCATCTCGTAGTCCTTGGCGAACGAGTCCTCGCCCATGATCTCTCTCCTCCTCGATGTGTGCCGCTAGTGCAATCTAGGAGTCCTCCAAGATATTCCTAGCCGAGCCGATCAACGGAACGCGGGCAGCCCGGTGAGCGCCTGTCCGATGACGAGCTGGTGGACCTCGGAGGTGCCCTCATAGGTGAGGACCGACTCGAGGTTGTTGGCGTGCCGCATCGGGGAGTACTCGCCGCTGATCCCGTTGGCGCCCAACAGGGTTCGACATTCCCGAGCGATCGCGATCGCCTCGCGGCACGAGTTGAGCTTGCCCAGCGACACCTGCTCCGGCCGCAGCGTCCCGGCGTCCTTCAAGGCGCCCAGGTGCAGGGCCAGGAGCATCCCCTTGCCGAGCTCGAGCGTCATGTCGGCGAGCTTGGTCTGGGTGATCTGGTAGCCCGCGAGCTTCTTGTCGAACATGTCGCGGTCCTGCGTGTAGGCGATCGTCGTCTCCAGCGCATCGCGGGCCGCGCCGAGCGCGCCGAAGATGATCCCGAACCGCGCTTCCGAGAGGCACGACAGCGGCCCGGACAGCCCGCGCGCCTCGGGCAGCATCGCCGATGCCGGCAACCGCACGCCTTCACAGACGAGTTCGGCCGTCACCGACGCCCGCAGCGACAGCTTGCCGGTGATCTCGCGCGCCGAGAATCCAGGCGCCGACGTCGGCACCACGAACCCGCGCACCGTCTCACCATCGCTGGCGTCGGTCCGCGCCCAGATGACGGCGACGTCGGAGACCGAGCCGTTGGTGATCCACATCTTCGTGCCGTCGAGGATCCAGTCCTCACCGTCGCGTCGCGCCCGCATCCGCATCCCCGCGGGGTTGGACCCGAAGTCGGGCTCGGTCAGACCGAAACACCCGATCGCCTCGCCCTTCGCCATCCGCGGCAGCCACTCCTGCTTCTGCTCCTCGGACCCGTAGCGCCAGATCGCGAACATCGCGAGCGACCCCTGGACGGAAACGAGGCTGCGGATGCCGGAGTCGACCGCCTCCAGTTCCGCACAGGCCAATCCGTATGCCGTGGCGCTCGTCCCAGCGCAGCCGTAGCCCTCGAGGTGCATCCCGAGGAGACCCAGCTCCCCGAGCTGGGGGGCGAGGTCCCGGACGGGAACGGAGCCGGCCTCGAACCAACCGGGGACGTGCGGTCGCACCTGGTCATCAAGGAACGACCGGACCGTGTCGCGCATGTCGCGGTCCTCGGCAAGGAGCAGCCCGTCGATCCCGAAGAGGTCGAGGGGCTTCTGGGCCCTGGGCGAGTCAGCCATCAGGCGGCCCGACCCTCGGCCTCGCGCTTGATGCTCTCGAGCGTCCGGCGCATCCCGTCGACGAGTTCGCGCTCGAGCCCGGTCTGCCCGCCGAGGAAACGATCGGCGAGGGTGTCGGAGAACGCCGTCGTCCCTCTTGGGGTCTCACGGCGCTGGATCACGCGAGTGCCGGTCTCGGTGGGTTCGAGGGAGAACGACCACACCGACTGGTTGTCCTTGGCGACGAACGCGAAGCGGCTGGGCTCGTCGTACTCGATGACCTTGGTGCGCATCGGCCAGAACAGCAGGCCCTTGCGGTTGAGGTTCCAGGCGCGCGTGCCCTCGCGCACCGGGCGCGGCCGGACGTGTGCGGCGATCACCATCGGACTGTGCCGCACCATGGCGGCCGGGTCGGCGACGATCGACCAGACCCGCTCCGGGGTCGCAGCGATCTCGATCCGTTCCTCGAGGGTGGGCTTGATGCGGGAAACGTCCGTGGCCATGGCGCCGAATCTACCCGCGGCAGGGTCAGGTCTCCCCGGCTCCTTCGCCGTGAGGCTCGCCGGCCCCTTCGTAGTGAGCGAGGACCGCGGCCGCACGATCGCGCACGGCCGCGCGCAACTCGGGATGGTCCACAACCTCGGCACCGACCCCCAACTGCCAGAGGGCCCACACCGCATGCCGGAAGTCCTGGAAGGCGACCGCCACTCGCACCCACCCGCCGGGCTCAACCGTCTCGTCGTGCAGGGCGACCACCGTCCCCGCGAGCTCGTCGCGTCGTGACGGACTCACCCGCACCTGCACGGTGAGGAGATCGCCGCCTGCACGGAAGCGCTCACTCCGCTCCCGCCACGCCTTGCCGAGGTCGACGCGCTCGGAGCGTTCGGCGGGTTCTGGAAGTGCTTCGGCGGACTCGATGCGGGACAGCCGATAGGTGCGGTCCTCCCCCGACTTCGTGGCCAGCAGATAGGCGTGCTCGCGGACTGTCACCAGCCCGATCGGGTCGACCGTCCGCGAGGTTGCCTGCCGGTTTGGTGGCGCGTAGCGGATGCGCAACTTCAGCCCGGCGAGGACAGCCCGGCGCACCTCACGCATGAGTTCGCTGGGCACCTCTTCCGGGAACTGTTGGCGCGAGAGCAGGTCCGTCCCCGGATCGATGAGCAGGCGTTCGGCCACCCCTGAGGCTGTCTGCCGATGGCGAGCCGGGAGTCCGTCGACCACTTTGAGCATCGCCGCGGACAGGGCGGGCCCGAGTCCGAGCAGTTGCGCACCACGCCTCGATCCGGCCACCAGCAAGGCGAGGGCTTCGTCGTCACCCAGCCCGGTGAGTTCGGTACGGAACCCGGGCAGCAGCGCGAATCCCCCGTGCCGCCCCCGCTCGGCATAGACGGGAATGCCTGCCGTGGAGAGGGCCTCCATGTCCCGCAGGACAGTGCGCGTCGAGACCTCAAGTTCCTGTGCGAGCGCAGAGGCGGACATCCGACCGTGCTGGCGCAGCAGGAGCACCAGCGACACCAACCGATCTGCACGCACCTCCTGATCCTCGCAGGAATACCTGACACAACGTGTCGTGATTGCCCACCAAGGTGAGTCGAGCCGACAACGTGACGACCCGGCATACCGAATCAACGAACGAGGAGCAGACATGGCAATCGAACGGACGGCCATCAACCCGGTGACGTGGTCACTGGAGATGGGCTTCAACCAGGGGGAGGTCGTCACCGGGCAGACGCGCACGCTCTACTGCTCCGGCCAGACAGCGATGGGCGTCGACGGCACCCCGCAGCACGACGGCGACATGGCGGCTCAGCTCACGCTCGCCCTCGACAACCTCGAGGCGGTGCTCGGCGCCGCCGACATGAGCCTGGCGAACCTCGTCCGGCTCAACGTCTACACGACTGATGTCGACCTGCTCTTTCAGCACTACGGCGTGCTCGCGGGACGCCTCGGCGCGGCGAGGGTCGCACCCCCAACCACGATGCTTGGCGTCACTCGACTGGCCATCCCCGGACAGATGGTCGAACTGGAAGCAACCGCGGTCGACTGACACGGCCAAGATGACCGGCGCTAGGTCCTCCCGGGGCGACCCGGGAGGACCTAGTCTCCGCTCATGCAAACCCCTGACATCAACTATCTGGCCGTCGTCCTCGCCGTCATCGCGAGCATGGTCGTCGGCTTCGTCTACTACCACCCCAAGGTCATGGGTGAGCGGTGGATGAAGGCCATCGGTCACACCGACGAGTCGGTCCAGGGCGGGTCGAACGCGGTCTATCCGATGATGATCGTCGCGAGCTTCGTCACCGCGTGGGTGCTCGCCGGGGCGACGTGGCTGAGCCACGAGTTCTATGGCGGCTCCTACCTCACCAACGCCCTGGTCACCGCCTGGATCCTCTGGCTCGGCTTCACGGCCGCCCGCGTATTCGTCCACGACGCCTTCGACCCGCGCAAGTTCGCCGTCACCGGGCACACGGTGCTCAACGAGTTCCTCGTCGTCACCGCGATGGCGCTCGCGATCGGGCTGCTGCCGCCGAACTGACGTCGTCCCCAGACTGGCGCCGACAAAGTCAGGTGACGGGACGGCATACGGGATTGGACAATCGACTCTTGTGGCACATCTCGAGGTCAACCAGGTCGGGTTCACGCTGCCCGACGGACGCCCCCTGCTCGACGCCGTCCAGTTTCGCGTCGGCGAGGGGCAGCGCGTCGCGCTCATCGGCCCCAACGGGACGGGCAAGACGACGCTGACCCGGATCATCTCGGGGGACCTCACCGCGCACGAGGGAGCGATCACTCTGTCGGGGACGCTCGCGGTGATGAACCAGTTCGTCGGCAAGGTCCGAGACGAGTCGACCGTGCGCGATCTGCTCATTTCCGTTGCGCCAGAACGCATTCGGAAGACGGCGCTCGCTGTTGATGCCGCCGAGCTGCGGATCATGGAGGTCGACGACGAGCCCGCCCAGATGGCCTACGCACAGGCGCTCGCCGATTGGGGCGACGCGGGCGGCTACGAGTTCGAGACGACCGTCTGGGACACCGTCACGACCCAAGCCTTGGGTATGCCGTTCGAGCGGGCTCAGTGGCGTGCCGTCACCTCCCTCTCGGGAGGCGAACAGAAGCGCGTGGTCCTGGAGGCCCTGCTCAGCGGGCCTGCGGACGTGCTGATCCTCGATGAGCCGGACAACTACCTCGATGTGCCGGCGAAGCGGTGGCTCGAGGATCGGCTCATCGCCTCGGACAAGACGGTGCTCTTCATCAGCCACGACCGCGAACTGCTGTCGCGGGTTGCGACGGCGATCGTGACGTTGGAGCCCGGAGCGAACGGGGCGAATGCGTGGACGCACCCGGGGTCGTTCGCCACGTGGCACCAGGCGCGGGTCGACCGCAACGACAAGCTCGAGGAGATGCGGCGCCGCTGGGACGAGGAGCACGCCAAGCTCAAGGCGCTCGTCATCAGGTATCGCCAGAAGGCCTCCTACAACGCCGACATGGCCTCCCAGCTCCAGGCCGCCGTGACCAAGCTCGACCGCTTCGAGAAGGCCGGGCCGCCCGAGAAGGTCGCCATCCCGCAGAACGTGCGCATGCGGCTCACCGGCGGGCGTACGGCCAAGCGAGCGGTCGTGTGCTCGGGCGTGGAATTGTTGGCGCCTGATCCGCAGTCGGGTGCCGACGACCTCATGAAGCCGTTCGATCTCGAGGTCTGGTTCGGCGAGCGTGTCGCCGTGCTCGGATCGAACGGGTCCGGCAAGTCGCACTTCCTGCGGCTTCTGGCGGTCGGCGGGAGCGACCCCGACGTCGAACACCGGCCAGTGGGCGATCTGGTCGTGGAACCGGTGCGGCACAACGGTTCTGCCCGGTTGGGGTCGCGCGTGCGACCGGGTTGGTTCGCCCAGACCCACGACTCCCCGGCCCTGCGCGGGCGCACCCTGCTCGAGATCCTGCACCGCGGCGACGAGCACCGCGCCGGCCGCGGGCGCGAGGAAGCATCACGGGTCCTCGACCGCTACGAGCTGGCTCGACAGGGCGAGCAGACGTTCGACTCGCTCTCGGGCGGGCAGCAGGCCCGCTTCCAGATCCTGCTGCTCGAACTCTCGGGCGCGACCCTCCTGCTCCTCGACGAGCCGACCGACAACCTCGACCTTCACTCGGCCGAGGCCCTCGAGATCGCCCTGGGCGCCTTCGAGGGCACGGTGCTCGCCGTGACCCACGACCGCTGGTTCGCGCGGGGCTTCGACCGCTTCCTCGTGTTCGGCGCCGACGGTCGCGTCGTCGAGACCCCCGAACCCGTCTGGGACGAAGCCAGGGTCGCCCGCGCCCGCTGACCAGCGAGGGCTGCCCCATGGCGTGGTCCGGGGTGCGTGCCCCTCGCGTGGCCCGCGACGCGCTAGCGGCCCTCCAGTCTGTGCGCGCCCGTTCCCCGATCAGCGCACCTCGCAGGGCTTGCGCGCACATCCCTCCGGACCGACGCACGTCCCGGGTCACGCGACGGGGCACCCACGGAGCCCTACAACCAGCGGAAGTTCTCGTCGTCAGCCGACGGGTCCTCAGGATCCTCGGGTGTCGGCGCGGGAGTCAGCAGCGTGAACTCCTCACCGTCCGGCCCCCGCACGGTCGCGATCCGCCCGGACTCGAACTCGTACGGCTCCGACGGCGCCTCACCACCAGCAGCACGCACCCGATCACACGCCGCATCGACATCGTCGACCTCGAACGTCACGCACCACCGCTGCCCGAGCTCATCGCCCGGCTGGAGCACGCCCATCCCACCGACGGGCACGTCCTCCCCTTCCGGAGTGAACATCGCATAGTCCATCCCCGGCGTCTCCATGTCATCGAACGTCAGCCCGAAGACATGGGCGTAGAACGTCTTCGAGATCCCGAGGCTCGGCGTCGTGAGATCGATCCACCCGACCGCGCCGGGCTCGTGGTGTGCCTCGTAGCCGGTGTGCTCGCGGGCGTCCCAGGCGCCGAACGCCACTCCGGTGGGGTCCAGCCACAGCCCCATCCGCGCGAGGTCGCCCACGGCCATGGGCTCCATGAGTGCCTCGGCACCTGCCGCCTCGGCCTTCTCGGCCGTCGCCTCGATCTCGTCGGACGCGAGATAGGTCGTCCACACGTGCGGCCACTCGTCGTCGCCGGGTGCCGGCGGCGAGATCCCCGCGACCCGGCGACCGTTCAACATCGCGAAGTTGTAGTGGCCGTAGTCAGGCCCACTGTCCACGAACTCCCAGCCCAGGACGGACCGGTAGAAGTTCTGGCTGCGTTCGAGGTCTCCGACCATGATCTCGATCCAGCACGGGGTGCCGGGCGCCCAGCGCCGGGTGTGTGTCGCCATGACTTCGACCGTATGCCGTTCGCGCACCCCGCGCGCGAGCGACCCCTCCCCGGTCCGCTTCAGAGCCGAGCGACGATGCCCATCGCCTGCCGCGCGTATCCGCCTCCGAACAGGACGGCGTGGACCAGCACGGGATACAACTGGTGGAGTCCGACTCGATCTCGCCACCCGTCCTGGAGTGGACGAACTTCGTCGTATGCCGTGTGGATCCGTTCCAGATGTGGCGCACCGAAGAGGTCGAGCATGGCGAGGTCGGCCTCGCGGTGACCACCGTGAGCCGCGGGATCGATGAGGACGACGCCGTCGGCGGTCCACATGAGGTTGCCGGACCACAGGTCGCCATGGATTCGGCTGGGAGCCTCTCCCGTGTCGAACTCGCCTGCGGCACACCGAGCCCCGAGTGCGTCCACGTCTCGAGCCTCATCGGCGGTGAGTTCGCCGCCATCGCGGGCGAGTCGGGTCAGGGAAGCGAGGCGGACGGCATACATCTCGCCCCAACTGGACCACGCACCCAACTCGAGCGGCAACGGTCGGTCAGCGGGTCCGAACCACCCCGGCCCGTCCCAACCCTCTGGTGGCGCACCCCAGGCCGGCGCGCCGGCGGAATGGGTTGCGGCGAGAGCCGATCCGAACTCCTCGGCAGCCTCCACGGTCGGCGCGACAGGCACGAGTCGCTCGAGGACGAGCCCATCCGAGTCCGAGTCGAGGACCTCGACCACGCGAGCCCCACCGGCGGCTGACCCCTCGCCGAGCCAACGCAGCCCGCACGCCTCCCACTCGGCGTACCGCGAAGGACCACCGCGCACCGATTTGATCCACGTCTTCCGCTCGTCGCGCACGGGTCCACACTGTCAGTCGTGAGCACCATCCGGGACGCGACGGCCGCTGATGCCGCCGCCTGCGCGGCGATCTATGCGTACTACGTCGAGCACACGGCCGCGACGTTCGAGGAGATCGCACCCAACCCTGATGAGATGGCGACCCGCATCGCTAACGCACAGGTTCGGCATACGTGGCTCGTTGTTGAACGCGACGGCGAGATCGTCGGCTATGCCTACGGCGTGCCATTCAAGGCCCGTGCGGCATATCGGTACTCGTGCGAGGTCAGCGTCTACCTCGACCGGGCCTCCCGCGGCGGCGGACTCGGCCGACACCTGTATGCCGCGCTGCTCCAGCGACTCGAGGAGCTGGGCATGCGCATGGCATGTGGCGGCGTGACCCTGCCCAACGACGCGAGCGTCGCACTGCACCGGGCGGTGGGGTTCGAGCCGGTCGGCACCTATCGACGCATCGGCTGGAAGCAGGGCGCTTGGCAGGACGTGGCGCTGTTCCAGAAGCCACTTGGGGGCGTAGGCCCGCCGGGCGCCTAGCGTCAGTGCGCGATGAGGAGGTCCTGGTAGTCCTCGTGCTTGGCGATCCAGCCCTTGATGAACGGGCACAGCGGCAGCACCTTGAGTTCACCGTTGGCGCGCACGTCGTCGAGGGCGCCGCGGGCCAGCGACGAGCCGACTCCCTTGCCCTCGAAAGCCGAGTCGACCTCGGTGTGGGTGAAGGTGATCCGGCCCTCGTCGAGACGGTAGGCGGCGAAGCCCGCGAGCTCGCCGTCGAGGTGCGCTTCGTAGCGAAGTCGCTCGGGATGGTTCGTCACGACCACGTTTCCAGCGTTGTCAGCCATGCTTGACATCAGATCACACCGACGACGCCGGGAGGCCTGCCGTGACCGAAGTCCACGTCCTCACCCCACGCGAGGTCCCGCTCGGTGGCCCCCGCGCCATGACCGTGCGTCGCACCCTCCCGCACCGCGACCGGTCGTTCATCGGGGCGTGGTGCTTCGTGGACCACTACGGGCCTGACGACGTCGCGTCGACCGGCGGCATGGACGTGCCGCCACACCCGCACACCGGGCTCCAGACGGTGAGCTGGCTCTTCGAGGGGGAGGTTGAGCACCACGACAGCGGCGGCGTCCACGCCTTCGTCCGCCCCGGAGAGGTCAACCTCATGACGAGCGGCCACGGCATCGCCCACTCCGAGGTCTCGACGTCCGCGACGTCGACGCTCCACGGGGTGCAGCTCTGGGTGGTTCTGCCCGAGGCCGACCGCGACCTGGAGCGCGAGTTCCAGCACCACGCGGTACCCGCCGTCCCTCTCGCCGAGGGTGTGAACGGGCGGGTCTTCATCGGGACCCTGGGCGAGCACTCGTCCCCGATCAGGACCCGCACACCGCTGCTCGGGGTGGAGGTGACGCTCGACGAAGGTGCGGTGTGGACGGTGCCGGTCGACACGGCATACGAGCACGGTGTTCTCGTCGACACGGGCAAGGTGACGTTCAACGGGACGGCCCTGGAGCGCGGCGACCTCGGCATCGTCGACGCGGGGCTGACCGAGCTCACGATCGAGGCGATCGAGGGGACGCGGGCCGTGCTGCTCGGTGGGACGCCCTATGAGGAAGCGATCGTCATGTGGTGGAACTTCATCGGGCGCGACCACGACGAGATCGTCGCCTTCCGCGATGCGTGGCAGGCGCGCGCGGAGCGCTTCGGTGAGGTCGACGGGTATGCCGGCCGGCTCCGTTGGCTACCCGCGCCCGAGTTGCCGGGTGGTCGCCTTCGCAGCCGCACCCGCCACGGTCGCCACTGATTCGCGCGTCCTGCACGGACGCTCTCAGCCGAGGACGCGGAAGTCGTCGGGTGTCGCGGATATTGCCGCGTCATTCGACGACTTCCGCGTTCTGACTGGGGTGGGCTCGACAGATACCCAAGGGGGGTATAGTATCGAGCCATGAACGAGCACGAGGGTCACCAGCACTCCTACATCGCGAGCGGCCACAAGGAGGACTACCTCAAGCGGCTGCGCCGGATCGAGGGCCAGGCCCGCGGCCTGCAGAAGATGGTCGACGAGGAGAAGTACTGCATCGACATCCTCACGCAGGTCTCCGCCATGACGAAGGCCCTGCAGTCGGTCGCCCTCGGCCTGCTCGACGAGCACATGAGCCACTGCGTCGCCGACGCCGCGCGCCAGGGCGGGCCCGAGGCCGACGCCAAGCTCAAGGAGGCGAGCGACGCGATCGCCCGCCTCGTCAAGTCCTGACGCATCCCACACACCACACCCAACCCACCCAGGCCTCGTGAGCCTGCAGGGACGCTCCAGCGTTCCCTCATGCCAGCGAGGCGAGATGAAAGAGAGAAGGAATCACCATGAGCACCTCCACCACGAACTTCACCGTCACCGGCATGACCTGCGGCCACTGCGTCTCCTCCGTCACCGAGGAGATCAGCGAGATCTCCGGCGTCGAGAACGTTGACGTCGACCTCGCCACCGGTTCGGTCACCGTCACCAGCAGCACGCCGCTCGAGGACGACGCCGTGCGCGTCGCCGTCGAGGAAGCCGGCTACGCCCTGGCATGAGCCCCCGCATGAGCCTCGACTCGATGAGCACACCGGTTCGGGTCATCGGGTTCATCGCGGCGCTGGCCACGGTCTTTGGCATCACCCTTGCTGCCGGGCAGGCCTTCGGCCCGGTCAACACGACCCCCGCGAACGCGAGCGGCGGGTCGGGCACGGGTGAGGCAGCCGGCCACGGGCACGGCGGCTCCTCCGAGCCGACGGCGTCCGGTGAGAAGGCGGAGGGCGGCGACGCCCATGCCGCTTCCCTCCCCGGCGGGCTCCAGGTCTCGCAGGACGGCTACTCACTGCGCCTCGCCCACGACACCCTGGCTGCCGGTCCGAAGACCCGACTCGACTTCGTCGTCGAGGGTCCGGACGGAAGGCCGGTCACGGCATACGAGGTCGAGCACGAGAAGGAGCTGCACCTCATCGCGGTGCGACGCGACTTCTCCGGCTTCCAGCACGTCCACCCGACCCGCGCCGCCGATGGCACGTGGTCGACGGATCTCGCGCTGACACCGGGAACGTGGCGGGTCTTCGCCGACACGGCACCGTCCGGAGCGGAGCCACTGACCCTCGGCGCGGACGTCTCGGTGGCTGGTGACTACCAGCCCGTCGCGGCTCCGACCGGAGACGTGCGCACCGCGACGGTCGACGACTACACCGTCACGCTCAAGGGCGACCTCGCGCCCGGCTCCGACTCCGACCTCACCCTCTCGGTGAGCCGCGGGGGCCAGCCGGTCACCGATCTCGACCCCTACCTCGGGGCGTTCGGTCACCTGGTGGCGCTGCGGAGCGGCGACCTCGCCTACCTGCACGTCCACCCGACTGGGGAACCCGGTGACGGGACCACCAAGCCCGGTCCCGACATCACGTTCGGCACGTCGGTCCCGAGCGCCGGCACCTACCGCCTGTTCCTGGACTTCCAGCACGAGGGAGTCGTCCGCACCGCCGCGTTCAAGCTGACCGCAGGCGAACCGATCGGAGGCAGCAATGGCCACGGGCACTGACATCTCGCCCGCCGAGGCGGCACGCACGGAGAGCGTCGAACTCGAGATCACCGGCATGACCTGCGCCTCGTGCGCCAACCGGATCGAGCGCAAGCTCAACAAGCTCGATGGCGTCACGGCAACGGTCAACTACTCCACCGAGAAGGCGAAGGTCGCCTTCCCGGAGAGCATCTCCACTGACGATCTGCTCACCGCCGTCGAACAGGCCGGGTATGCCGCACAGCTGCCTCCCGCTCCTGACGCACCTCGCGCTTCGGCCGGGGCTGCGGACGGGGACGGCGGCCTTGCGGACGACCCGACCAAGGCGTTGCGTGACCGGCTCATCATCTCCACGGTGCTGACCGTGCCGGTGATCGCGATGGCGATGATCCCGGCGCTGCAGTTCACCTACTGGCAGTGGCTGTCGCTCGTCCTCGCGGCGCCCGTCGTGGTCTGGGGGGCCTGGCCGTTCCACAAGGCGGCCTGGACCAACCTGCGTCACGGCGCGACGACGATGGACACGCTCATCTCGGTCGGCACGCTCGCGGCGTTCGGCTGGTCTCTCTATGCCCTGTTCCTCGGCACCGCTGGGACGCCGGGCATGACCCACCCGTTCCGGATCACGATCGAGCGCAGCGACGGCGCCGGCAACATCTATCTCGAGGCAGCAGCCGGAGTAGCGACGTTCCTGCTCGCCGGGCGCTACGCCGAGGCGCGCGCCAAGCGTCGCTCCGGTGCAGCCCTGCGAGCCCTGCTCGAAATGGGCGCCAAGGACGTTGCGGTCATCCGCGACGGTGCCGAGGTGCGGATCCCCGTCGACCAGCTGGCCGTGGGCGACGAGTTCGTCGTCCGCCCCGGTGAGAAGGTCGCCACCGACGGCGTCGTCGTCGAGGGGTCGTCAGCAGTCGACGCCTCGATGCTCACGGGCGAGTCCGTTCCGGTCGAGGTCGGCGTCGGTGACGCCGTCGTCGGCGCCACCGTGAACTCGGGCGGTCGTCTGCTCGTCCGCGCCACCCGCGTCGGCGGGGACACCCAGCTGGCCCAAATGGCGCGGCTCGTCGAGGACGCCCAGAACGGCAAGGCCGAGGTCCAGCGCCTCGCCGACCGGATCTCCGGTGTCTTCGTGCCGATCGTCATCGCCCTGGCCGTGGGAACGCTGGGCTTCTGGCTCGGCACGGGTGGCGGCTGGACCGCCGCCCTGACCGCCGCGATCTCCGTGTTGATCATTGCCTGCCCCTGCGCCCTGGGACTGGCGACGCCGACCGCGCTCATGGTGGGCACGGGCCGTGGAGCCCAGCTCGGCATCCTCATCAAGGGTCCCGAGGTCCTCGAGTCGACCCGCAAGGTCGACACCGTCGTACTCGACAAGACCGGCACGGTGACCACGGGTGAGATGAGCCTGCGGGACGTCGTCGCCGCACCGGGTGAGGACCGCGACGAGGTGCTGCGGCTCGCTGCGGCGCTCGAGCACGGCTCAGAGCACCCCATCGCACGGGCAATCGTGGCCGGTGCCACGGAGTCCGGGCTGGAACTCGCTCGCGTCGAGGGCTTCGAGAGCGTCGACGGCCTGGGTGTCCAGGGTGTCGTGGATGGTCACGCCGCGGTCATCGGCCGTCCCAAGCTGCTGAGTGACTGGTCGATCGACCTTGGCCCAGAACTCGAGGCAGCACTCTCAGCTGCCCGCAACACCGGCGCCACGCCGGTCGTGATCGGCTGGGACGGCAAGGCACGCGGCATCCTCACCGTCTCCGACACCGTGAAGGCCACGTCCGCACAGGCGATCTCGCGACTTCGCGAGCTCGGGCTGACGCCGTGGCTGCTCACGGGAGACAACGCCGAAGCAGCACGCACGGTCGCGGCCGAGGTGGGCATCGACCCCGACAACGTCATCGCCGACGTCATGCCCGCCGACAAGGTGTCGGTCGTGCAACGCCTGCAGGGCGAGGGCAAGGTCGTCGCCATGGTCGGCGACGGGGTCAACGACGCCGCGGCCCTCGCGACCGCAGACCTCGGCATGGCCATGGGCACCGGCACCGACGTCGCCATCGAAGCGAGCGACCTCACGCTCGTCCGCGGTGACCTACGGGTCGCGCCCGACGCCATCCGGCTGGCACGACGCACGCTGTCGACGATCAAGAGCAACCTGTTCTGGGCGTTCGGCTACAACGTCGCGGCCATCCCGATCGCCGCGGCCGGCCTGCTCAACCCGATGCTCGCCGGCGCCGCGATGGCGCTGTCGTCGGTGTTCGTCGTGACGAACAGCCTGCGGCTCAGGGGCTTCCGCCCCACAGCTGACGGGTGAGGTGTTCCGGGCGCACCGGGACTCGACTCAGGTCGAGCCCGGTAGCCGCCCGGATCGCCGCGACGATCGCCGGCCCCGACGAGATGTTCGGGGGCTCCCCCACCCCACGCAGCCCATAGGGCGCGTGGGGATCTGGGTATTCGAGGACGTCGACCGGCATCGAAGGTGTGTCGAGGATCGTCGGGATGAGGTAGTCCGTGAAGGACGGGTTGCGGATGTGTCCGTCCTCGATCTGGATCTCCTCCATGACCGCGAGACCAAGCCCCTGCACGGCCCCGCCATGGATCTGCCCGATCACGGCGTCAGGGTTCATGGCACGGCCGACGTCCTGGGCACAGGCGAGCTCGACGACCTTGACGAGGCCCAGTTCGACGTCGACGTCGACGACCGCACGGTGGGCCGCGAAGGCGAACTGGACGTGCGCATCACCCTGCCCGGTCTCCGGGTCCACGGGATGGGTGGGGCGGTGCCGCCACTCGACGGTCTCCTCGATCACGGTGTCCCCCAAGGCCCCCGGGCCACCTTCCGGGAGGCGGGCGCGCACCCGTCGGCAGGCTTCCTGGGTGGCGCCGCCCGTGACATAGGTCTGGCGTGAAGCCGATGTCGACCCGGCTCCACCGATGGCCGTGTCGATCGGTGCAATGACGACCCGCTCGACCCCCAGCTCGGTCCGACAGATCTGCTGCATCACCGTGACGAGCCCCTGCCCGACCTCGGCGGCTGCGGTGTGAACGGTCGCTGTGGGCTCACCGCCGACGAGTTCGAGCCGCACCGCCACGGTCGAGAAGTCGTCGAAGCCCATTGAGAAGCCGACGTTCTTGATGCCCACGCCATAGCCCACGCCGCGGCGAACCGCTTCGCCGTGCGTGGTGTTCGAGACGCCACCGGGGAGTTCGCGCAGGTCGGTGACACCGTCGCCGGACGTCGACAGCGGGCCAGGCATCGGCAGGTCGCGGACCCGTTCGAGGAGTTCGGCGACGGGTGCAGCGCTGTCGATGAGCTGGCCGGTGGCGGCGTGCGACCCCTCGGCCATGGCGTTGCGGACCCGGAACTCGACCGGGTCCATCTCGAGGGCGGCCGCCATCCGGTCCATCATCGCCTCGTAGGCGAACGCGGCCTGGGTCGCGCCGAACCCACGCATCGCCCCGCACGGCGGGTTGTTGGTGTAGGCGCCCCAGCAGTCCATCCGGATCGAGGGAATGACATAGGGCCCAAGGCCCAGCGTCGCCGCATTGCCCACGACCGCACCGGTGCTCGACGCGTAGGCACCGCCGTCGAGCCAGGTCTCCGCCCTGGCATAGACCAGTTGCCCCGTCCGATCCGCCCCGAACTCGTAGTGCAACAACGCAGGGTGCCGGTGCACGTGCCCGAAGAACGACTCCTCGCGGCTGTAGACCATCTTCACCGGACGACCCGTGTGCAGCGCGAGCAGGCACGCGTGGATGTGCATCGAGAGGTCCTCGCGCCCGCCGAACGCACCGCCGACACCGGCGAGGGAGAGCCGCACTTGGTCTGGCCTCAGCCCCAGCGCCGTGCAGACCTGCGCCTGGTCGGCGTGCAACCACTGCGTCGCGACGTGCAGGTCGACGCCGCCCTCACCGTCCGGGATCGCCATGCCGGACTCCGGTCCGAGGAAGGCCTGGTCCTGCATTCCGACCTCGAACTCGCCGGTGACGACGACCTCGGCAGTCGGCTCCGGGTCGCCGGTTCGGATCTTGAGGTGCCGCACGAGGTTGCCATCGGGGTGCAGGCGAGGAGCGTTGTCCTGCAGGGCTGTTCGTGCGTCCGTGACCGGGTCGAGCACTTCGTAGTCGACGCGGATCCGCCCGGCCGCCCGGCGCGCGGTCTCCGGATGGTCGGCTGCCACGACGGCCACCGGCTCGCCCTCGTAGCGCACGACGTCCGATGCCAGTACCGGCTGGTCCGCGTGTTCGAGCCCATAAAGGTTGGTGCCGGGGACATCGGAACTGGTGAGGACGGCATACACACCGGGAACGGCGAGCGCCTCGGAAAGGTCGATACGCGCGATGCGGGCATGGGGGTGTGGACTGCGCAGGGTCGTGCCCCACAGCATGTCGGCCATCCAGAGGTCGCTGCCGTAGGCGAATTCGCCACTGACCTTGAGTATGCCGTCCGGTCGAGGAGCGCTGTCCCCCACGCCTCCCGCGTCAGACGGGGCTTCCGGGCGGCGGGTGTCGCGCTCCGTCTCGGTGGTGCTCATGGCCGGTCCTCGCCGCGCTGACGTGAAGCCGCCAACTGGACCGCGTCGATGATCTTGACGTAGCCGGTGCACCGGCAGAGGTTGCCGGCCAACGCTTCCCGGATCTCGGCGTCGTCGGGACCCGGGTCACGAGTCAGCAGGTCGTGCGTGGCGACGATGAGCCCGGGTGTGCAGAAGCCGCACTGCACGGCTCCGGCGTCGAGGAAGGCCTGTTGCACGGGGTGGAGGTCCTCGGGTGTGCCGAGTCCTTCGACGGTGACGATCTCGCGCCCCTCCGCCTGGCCCGCGGCGACGAGGCAGGCGCACACCGGAACGCCATCGAGATAGACGGTGCACGAGCCGCATTCACCCTGTTCGCAAGCGTTCTTGGAGCCGGGCAACCCCATCCGCTCGCGCAGGACGTGCAGCAGGCTCTCGCCGGGCCAGACGTCGTCGGCCTGCTTCACCTCACCGTTGACGTGGGCGGTGATCCTCATGCGGCACTCCCTCGATAGTCGTCCCAGGCCCACGTCAGGGTGCGGCGGGCGAGAACCGTCAGGGCGTGCTTCCGGTATGCCGCCGTCCCCCGGACGTCGTCGATCGGCGCCGCCGCGTCGGCCACCTTCACCGCGAACTCGGTGGCGACGGACGGTGGCAGCGCGTTGCGTGACTGCCACAGACCGGTCTCGTCCAGAGCTGCCGCAAGGAAGCCCTCGGCGTCGGAGGCGCGAACGGGCGTCGGTGCGGCAGAACCGATTCCGACACCGACTGTGCCCTTGTCCGGGTGGAGGGCGAGCCCCAACGACGTCACGGCGATGACCATGGCGTTGCGGGTCCCAACCTTGCTGAACTGCTGCGGGCCGGTTGTCGCTCGGGACAGCACCGCGGTGATGAGCTCGTCGGGGGCACCGGCGTGTTGCTTCGGGCCGGTGAAGAAGTCGTCGATCGGCACGAGTCGGGTTCCACGCACCGACGACAACTCGACCTCCGCGCCGCCGGCCAACAGCGGCGGGTGGCTGTCTCCCGCAGGAGAAGCGGCGCCGAGGTTGCCGCCCACCGTGCCGCGGTTGCGGATCTGGGGCGACCCGACGGTGCGAGCGGCCAGGGCAAGACCGGGCAGCCGGTCACTGAGTTCACGGATGACCCGGGCGTAGGTGACGCTCGCGCCCAATCGGACGAACTCCGACGCGTCGGACGCGCCGGACGGGTCGGACGGGTGGGCCCCGACGCTCCACTCCGCGAGTTCGGGCACGCGTGTCAGATCCAGCAGGTGGTCCGGGCGGCGTCGGTCGAAGTTGAGCTCGACCATGACGTCGGTGCCACCGCAGATGGGCACGGCGTCGGGGTGCGCTGCCTTTGCCTCGAGGGCTTCGGCCAAACTCGACGGGGCGAGGAACTCCACGGCCCACCTGCCTTCCCGGTCAGGCTGCCCATCTTCCTCCGGAGGGGTGATCCGCGCACGACTTCGCCGTCCCTCCTGCAAGACCGACTCATGGCACCTTCCGACTTTGTGCCCCATTGGGACACGATGACGAAGGCCTTCGGCCGACGGATCGTGTCCCACTGGGGCACAAAGTCGGTTGGTGAGCGGCGGCCGCAAGCAGTCGGGGCGTGGGTGCACGGAGGGTGCCGCGGACAAAGGGGTTGCATGCCTGTGGCCCGGTCTCGGAGGGTGGAGCCATGACCTCCGAGCCCACAGCTGTCCGGACCGTCGACGACCTGCGCGCGACCATGCGCACCGCGCTCAGGACCGCCATGAAGGACCGCGACCGGCCAGCGACCAGCGCGCTGCGGTCGGCGCTCGGCGCGATCGACAACGCCGAGGCCGTACCGACCGAACCGGCCTCCTTCGCGGCTCACGACGCACCCATCGCGGGTGCCGTGGTCGGACTGGGGGCCACGGAGGCTGCCCGCCGTGAACTCACCGTCGAGGACGTGCACAGCGTGCTGCGGGCCGAGATTGCCGAACGCCGTGAGGTGGCTGGCGAGATCGACGCAGCCGGCCGCCCGGAGCGCGCCGCGGACCTGCGCCGGGAAGCCGACGTCCTGGAGGTCTTCACGGCCTCACCCTGAGGGGCCAGCGCCCTCACGTCCCGTATCACGCGTCCGCAAGATTGGTCGCCTGGACGACCCATCTTGCGGACCTCGCATGTATGCCGTCCGCTCCCGTCCGCGACTCTGGTCGCCTGGACGACCCATCTTGCGGACGCATGCGAGGGGCGGAGATTCGCTCAACGAGCGGCCTGCGCCTCGCGGTGGTTTGATGATTCGGATGTACGACTCAGCAGTAACCTTCGCGGACACGCTGCGACACGCGATCGAGCAGCGTGGCCTCAGTCTCGACCGCATCCAGGCGCATTTGGGCGATCGTGGTGCGGCGGTCAGCGTTGCCACCCTGAGCTACTGGAAGTCCGGGCGCAGCGAGCCGGGGCGCAAGTCGTCGCTGACGACCCTCCCGCACCTCGAGGACATCCTCGGCCTCGAACGGGGTGAACTCATGGGCGTGCTCCCGCTCACTCGGGAGCGCTCACGCCGCACCCCGGTCCCGGACCTGGACAGCCTGTGGTCCGAGGACTCCCCTGCCGCGGTGCTCAGCCAACTCGACACGCGTTGGGACGCCGACCTCGACAGGGTCATGCTCCACGACCGCCTCCGCGTCGGGTCGAACCGTCGACACGAGAGCCTGGTGGTGCGACAGGCGTTGCGGGCACGGTGTGATGGGCCCGATCGTCGGGTCCTGCTGCACTGGCAGGACGACCCGACCGTTCCGCTCCCCAACCTCGAGGTGCTGCGCGGCGCCAGTCTGGATCGCGTCGAGAGCGATCCCGTGGGCGGTGTCGTCGGGGCCGAGCTGCACTTCTGCCAGCCGCTGCGCCGGGGCGAGACCGTCATCGTCGAATACGAGATGACGTGGGACGGGCCCGGCCCTGCCGATGTCGACTACACCCGAAGGCTCCGGACACCGCTGCGTGAGCTGCTCCTGGAGGTGGAGTTCCACCCCGAGGCCAGCCCGGCGTCAGTCACGGCCTTCACGGACACCCGCGAGTCCCTGGTGGGGCTCGACCTGGAACATCGCGCCACCATCGCGCACCCGGACACGACACCCGGGGCGACGGGTCTGCGCTGGGTCTGGCCCGAGCACCTGTCCGGCCTGAGTTAACTGTTAACCCTCTCGCAACCCTTCCCGAGGGACCGTGGAACAGACAAGGTCGTCTCCGTCCACCTGCATCGGAAGGATTCGAGATGAACATCCGCACACCACGACTCGGGCTTGCGCTCGTCGCAGCGCTCGCCGGGGCCAGCGTGACGGTCGCGCCAGCCGCGAGCGGGGCCCCCGGCCCCGACTCAAAGCCGCAGCGATCCGCCGCCGCTGGCAAGCAGCAGGCGCCGCTTCTCGGCACCTCGTCGAATGACCGCTACATCGTCGTCATGAACAAGAACGCGAATGCCAGCAGCCAGAGCAGCGCGAAGAACCAGGCACGCAGCAACGGTGCACAGATCACGCACAACTACAGCGCCGCTCTCGACGGGTTCGCTGCCAAGCTGCCGGCGCAGGCGCTGAACGGGCTGCGCAACAACCCGAACGTCGCCTTCATCGAACCCGACCTGCCGGTGCGCGCCACCGACACGCAGTCGCCCGCCACGTGGGGCCTCGACCGCATCGACCAGCGGGACCTGCCTCTCAACAACTCGTACACCTACACCCAGTCGGGAGCGGGTGTCACGGCATACATCATCGACACCGGCATCCGGACCGGTCACGCCGAGTTCAGCGGGCGAGCAGTCTCCGGCTACAGCGCCATCAACGACGGCCGCGGCAGCGACGACTGCAACGGCCACGGCACCCACGTCGCCGGCACGGTCGGTGGCGAGACCTACGGAGTGGCCCAGGACGTGCGACTCGTCGCGGTCCGAGTCCTCGACTGCCAGGGCAGCGGCTCCAACTCCGGCGTCATCGCCGGCGTCGACTGGGTCACCCAGAACCACACGGCGGGCTCGCCCGCGGTCGCCAACATGAGCCTCGGCGGCGGCGTCTCCAGCGCACTCGACTCGGCCGTGAGCAACTCGATCGCCGACGGCGTCACCTACGCCCTCGCCGCAGGCAACGACTCGGGTGCCAACGCCTGCAACGGCTCCCCCGGCCGTGTGGCCGCGGGTCTGACCATTGGGTCCTCGACGAACACCGACGCGCGTTCGAGCTTCAGCAACATCGGCTCCTGCCTCGACCTCTTCGCCCCGGGATCGAACATCACCTCGGCGTGGCACACGAGCAACTCCGCGACCAACACGATCAGCGGCACGTCGATGGCGACCCCGCACGTGGCGGGTGCGGCAGCCCTGCTCCTGCAGGCCACCCCGAGCGCCAGCCCCGCGTCGATCGCGAGCACGCTCGTGGCGAACTCCACGACCGGGAAGCTCAGCAACATCGGGACGGGCTCCCCGAACCGCCTGCTGAACATCGGCACCGGCGGGACGAACCCCGACCCCGACCCCGACCCGGACCCCTCGACGTGCACCGCGATGCCGGAGAAGGAATCGGGCTCGCTGAGCTCGGGCGGCACCGCCTACCACCCCGGAACGAGTGACTACTACTACTCGGCGTCCGGCACCCACGTCGGCTGCATCACCGGCCCGGCCAGCGCCGACTTCGACCTCTACCTCGAGAAGTGGAACGGCTCGAGCTGGGTCGTCGTCGCCAGCGGCCTGTCGGCCACCTCGGAGGAGCGAGTGACCTACACCGGGACCTCGGGCTACTACTCGTGGCGCGTGAAGTCCTACTCGGGCTCGGGCTCCTACACCTTCGGGTTGGACCGCCCCTGAGTGGAACCTGATTCACGAGCAGCGTGAATCAACCCCCTGAGACCAGCCGGCCCCACGACCTCGCGTCGTGGGGCCGGTTCGGCGCTGTCAGGCCACGGCGCGGAGGAACTCCTCGAGCAGCGGACCAGCGGTCGCTGCACCGCCCTCACCCTCGACCACGAGCACCGCCACGGCGAGGTCGCCCTGGATCGCGATCATCCAGGCGTGCTCCTTGAGGGCTCCGGCCTCGCCGAACTCGGCGGTGCCGGTCTTCGCGAGAACCGGCTCGCCGGGGACGTCGGAGAGGAAGTCGGCGCTGCCCTGCTCGACGACGCTGCGCATGAGCGCCTTGAGAGTCTCCGACTCGGCTGCGGTGACGGGCCTCGCGGGCGCCGACGCCGACGCCGACGCCGATGCGGACGCCGATGCGGACGCCGATGCGGACGCCGATGGGGAGGCGTCCGACGAGACGTCCGAACCCACTCCACCGCCGTCATCCGCCAGCACCAGCGTCGGCGTCACGGGCTTGCCTGCAGCGATGGACGCCGCGACCGTCGCCATGCCGAGGGGGGAGGCCTGAACCTTGGCCTGACCGATCATCGACGCAGCCTCGTCGGTGCCGGGCTGGGGTTCGGGCACCGAGCCGAGGAAGGCGGACACCCCGAGGTCTGCCTCTGCGGTCAGTCCCAACCCTGCGGCCGCGCTCGGGAGCGCAGACGGGTCGAGCTTCTCGCCCGCGCGGATGAACGCCGTGTTGCACGAGTTCGCGAAGGCCGTGCTGAAGGGCACCGACCCGAGGGCCGACGTCGGGAAACCGTCGACGTTCTTGAACGTCCGCCCGTCGACCGTGACCGTCGGCGTGCACTGGATGCTCGACGTCGGCGTCACGCCGGAGCGAAGCAGGGCGAGGGTCGAGACCGTCTTGAACGTCGAACCCGGCGCATACCGACCCTGCGTCGCCGTCGACTGGCCTTTGCTTCCCGGCCCACTCGCCGCCGCGAGCACGTGACCGGTGGAGGGCTGGATGGCGACGATGGCTGAGGCAGGAGCCACATCGGCGAGCACCGACTCCGCCGCTGTCTGGGTGGCAACGTCGAGGGTGAGCGTCACCGCGGAGCCAGGCTTCGCCTCCGTCGCGAAGAGCGTCCGCTCCTCGGGCCCGCCGCTGGTCACGACCGAGTGGCTCGGCTGTCCGCCCAGCTGATCGTTGAAGGCCGACTGGATCCCGCCGATACCGACGGTGTCGCCCGCGACGACGCGACCCTCGGACTTCTCGACGATCTCCGCCGTGGCATCTCCGACGACGCCAAGGATCGGGCGGGCGAAGCCGGCGGTCGGGGCGAGCATGCGCTCCCCTTGGAGGAGGCGGACCCCGGGCTCGTTGACTGCCAGCGCAGCGTCTGCCTCCTGACTGCCGACGCGCACGGTGATGGCCTCGACGAACGCCCGCTCCCCCGCTTTCTGCACCGCGGCGACGAAGTTGTCGACGTTGATGTTCATGGCCTCGGCGAGCAGTCGGGCGGATGCTGCGGCCTCGGCAGCGCTGGCCTGGGTCTTGTCGATCCCGACGCGATAGACGTCGCGCGCCTCCACGATGGGCTGATTCCCGGCTCCCACGACGTTGGCGCGGGGCGGCTGCTGCCGCTTCGTCCGGAGCGCCTCACCGTCGACGAGACCCGGCGCCACCATCGCGGGGCTCCACACGCCAGCCCAGACGTCGCCGGACTTCCGCAGTTCCAACGGCGTCTCGTAGGTCCAGGACTCCTCGGAGCCTGGGAGTCTCCATGTATGCCGCAGGGTCGCCTCCGCCGTGGCGTCCTGCGGCTCCGCGACGGTCACGACCGAGACGGCGTGCTCGGCCTTCCCCATCCCTTCGACGATGGGCTCGAGGTCCGGCCCTCCACCGTCGGCGACGACCGTGCCGTCCGCGAACTTCCCGGCGGCAAGCCCGGACGCGACCTTCTCTGCCGCCGCGCGCGCCTCCTCGGCGTCACGCCCGAACCAGGTCAGTCCGCCCCACACACCGACACCGACCAGCGCCGCCACGACGACCGCGATCCCGGCCTTCACTCCCCACCCACGTGCACCCACCGAGCAACCCTCCACGAAACGGACGTCCAGTTGACCCGATCACCCAGCGGACCGGCATACGCGAACTGTGTCATCCGAGGGGACGAAAGGCGCGGCGATATCGTCCCCAGTGGGGGATTCTCACGGAATCGTCACACCGGCGTCGGCGGTGAGAGCCAGCGAAGGATGCGCTCGACGGCGAAGGCGACGACGAGCGCGAGGGCGACCCCGAGTCCGGCGGCCGCGAGGGCGTTGTCCTGGACCCAGCGCCCGGCGAGAGTGCCCAGTCCCACCGACCATGCCGCCCAGAGGCCGCCCGACACGACAGTCAGCGCGGCAAAGCGCTTCTGCGAGAAGGCTGTTGCCCCGGCCGTGAGGTTCACCGCCGCGCGACCGACGGGAACCCACCGCCCGATGATGACGATGAGAGCGCCTCGCCGCTCGAACCGGGTCCGGGCCCAGGCGAGCGCGCGCCGCCCTCGATCGGTCCGCTCGAGGAGGCGGTCCAGGCGCGCGTGACGACCCAGGAGGTAGGCGATGTTGTCCCCGACCCACGCACCGGCGGCCCCTGCGGCGAACAGTGCAAACCAGTGGGGCGCACCGGTGGAGGCACCGACCGCCGCCAGCCCGACGAGCACGCCCTCACTGGGCAGGGGCGGCACGACGCCGTCGACGGCGAAGAAGACGAAGAGGACGGGCACGAGCCACCCCGCGCCGGCGTGCAGCGCGATGAACTCGTTGAGGGCCTCGACCATGACTCCAGTGTGACCGTTGCCCACCCACGCCCCTGCGAGTGGGCGGGCAACGGTTGGTCGTCATCCCGTGGGAGGGCAGATCAGGGCAAGGCGCGGATGATCGGGCAGCTGTTCACCGACGACGCGCCCTCGAACCGCTTCTGCATCCAGATCGATGCGGTCGGCAATCCCTCGGGGACACCTGCGATGTGGTGAAGGGTGCCCCGGTCCGTGTCTCCCGGCAGAGCCGGCAAGCCGAGCGGAACATAGGTGACACGAGCACCCTTGCCGCACCAGTCGACGGCCAGCTGACGGGCCTGCTTGTGCGGCACGGTGCCGTCGCTGAGCTTCGTGGTCACGAGGACCGGTGCGGTCGGCTTGCGCGTGCCGATCTGCTGCTCGTCGACGATGTCCCGCACGTGGGGGAGTTCGGCGATGATCTCGGTGAGCGACTTGCCGTCCTTGGTCCACTCGGTCGAGCTCGAGAAGCCATAGGTCGCCGCAGAGTCGGGGATGCACTGGGTGCTGATGTCCCGGAGCGCGGCGAAACCCTTGTCGTTCATGCGTGCGTCGACGACGGGCCGCAGCTCGGGGTAGGACTGGATGAGGCCGTTGAGCGTGTAGCCGAGAACTGCGGCGATCGCGTTCTTCTCGACGCCCTTGATGACCTCGTGGAGGTTGGCCGGCGGAGCTCCGGCGTAGGCGCCGACGAGGTTGACGTCGGGTGCGTATGTCGGCTGGAGCTCTGCTGCTGCAGCCACGGCCCCGCCGCCCTGGCTGTAGCCCCAGAGGCCCACCTTGGTGCCCGCCACGATGGGGCTGTCCGGGAGGTTGCGCACGGCGCGGACCACGTCGAGCAGCGCATGCGCCTGGTCGGCCCGGTTCATGTAGGTGTGCAGCCGGTCGGTCGAGCCGAGGCCGATGTAGTCGCTGAGGGCGACGTCGTAGCCCTTGGCGAGCAGGCCGGACATCTGGACGACCTCGTAGTTGGCGTTGAACGTGCCGCCGTCGGAGCCGATGCCGATGAGGAGTGGGTGCTCGAGACCGTAGGAAGGCGCGCACTGGTCGCCCTGACCGATGGTGCCGAACGCGAAGGCGACGACCGGGCGCGGCCCCGGGCCGCCCCACGACTTCGTCGACCGGATCAGAGCGCCGGTCGCGGGCGCGGGGAGACCGTTGGAGTCGGTCGTCGAATACATGAGCCGCGTGGACGTGCCCGGGAAGACGACCGGCAGGTTCAGAGCCGTCGGCATCGGCTCGGTCCGAATCACCGTGCCCGGGGTCGACGGGATCGACGTTGGCGGGTCGTAGAAGGCCGGCATCTCGACCCCTTTGGACTCGACAGCGACCGCTGGAGCCGTGGCGAGCACGGCTGCGGGACAGGCAAGGACGGCTGCCGCGACGATGGCGGCAGCTCTGGATGGACGCATGGGTTCCCCTGACGAAGTAGTGGCACGGCGAGCCCAACAACGAGGCCCCGTCGCGTAAGTTAACGCAGAGTAGCCACAGCGCGCACTGCGTCGTCCACGGGCTGGCCACCCTCGCCCGCATGCCGGACGCGGCGGCGCCCCCTCGCCACCTCACGAGGGAAATCGACTGCGGAGTCAGGCGACGAAGACGCAGAAGGTGTGCCCGGCGGGATCGACGAAGACGTAGAGGGGCTCCTCCTCGTCGTCGGTCCGGTCGAGGCGCACCTCCGCGCCGAGCCGCAACGCCACTTGCTTGTGCCGCTCGAGTTCCTCGACGCTGTCGACGAGGTAGTCGATGTGCACCTGCTGGGGCACGGTGCCCTCCGGCCACGTGGTGCGCTCGAGGTGCTCGACCTGTTGGAAGGCAAGCTGTCGCGTGCCGTCCGGCTGGGTGAGGACGAGCCAGTCGGCGTCGTCCGGTGAGCCGTCGGTCGGTGGTTCGTCGCCGTCGCGATAGACCAGTCCGAGGAACTGCCGATAGAACTCGGCCACCTCGCGCGGTCGCTCGCAGTCCAAGACGGTGTGCACGTATGCCGGGTGCTCGCCCATGCCTCCCACCTCACCGCAGACGTGGGGCCGTGGCAACCGCTGGGTAACACCCAGCAGTAGCCCAACCTTCGGACCCGTATGGCGCCACCCGGGGTTCCGCCCGGAGCCCGCAGGGTCTTGAATGAGCCTCATGATGGCTCACGGTGACCAGGCGAGGGCACTCCCCGTCACTGGCCACACCAGCGCGTGAACACCCGAGACGCCGCCGCTCGCGCGGCAGCGATCGAGCGCGTGTTGGCAGGAGACAAGGCTGCCTCAGTGGCGGCCGATCTCGGCGTGCACCCCAGCACTGTCCGACGCTGGGTCAAGGCGGCTGCGTCATCCGACGCGACCCCCACGACTCCCCCCACGGTCGCTCCAGCGACCACCCGACCCACCAGGGCTGCAGCCGTGTCGGCCACCCGGCAGTCACCGACGAGTGCGATCGCCGCCTTGCCTGCGCAGCACGAACCGGATCCGTTCATGTCGGCCCTGCTCAAGGCACCGGAACCACGCCGGGTGGCGGCACCCTTCGTCCTGGAGCCCGTGACGCTCGACCCGGTCGAACTCGACCCAGTGGAGTTCGAGCCGATCACCCTCTTCCCCGAACTCGATCCTGCGCCGCGCCCCGCGGCCCCTGCGTCCGCACCCGACTCCACCTCCGCCCTCGACACTGACGCCGCGATCGAGCGCCAGACGGCCGAAGACGCTGCGGCACAAGGCATCGGGGACCGGACGGTTCGGAAGTCGAAGGACGGTCGCGGCGACGTGACCGCCGAGCCATCGGAGTCCGTGGCCACGGCCGAGCCTGACGACGGGAGGGACCACGGCCTCGACGAACTCTCCGTCCTCGCGACCGAGTCCGGCGACCGGATCGTCCGCTGGGGCGAGCGCCTGCCGATGCGGGACCGCTACGCCCTCGTCATCACGGCGTGGCTCGGCTGCCTCCTGCTCGCGTGGGTGGCGCCGGAGTCGCACCCGGGCCGATCGATCCTCGTGGCGCTCCACCTCCTCGCAATGACGGTGTCCTTCGGGTCGGTCATGGCGCTCGACTGGCACGGCCTCCTCTGGGAGCGTCGCCAGCGCGCGATCGAGGAGTCGATCCGGCTCAGCCATGCGCTGTCCCCGCTCATCTGGTTGGGGCTGGCCGCGCTGTTCCTCACCGGCGGACTCCTCGGCCCCGACTTCAGCAGCCCGATCGCCTGGATCAAGCTCGTCGCTGTCCTCGTCCTGGCGCTCAACGGCGTCGCCACCGCGCAGTTGCGGCACCACCTCGCCTCGGCCACGTCCGACGGCCTCCGCAGCCTGGCGCCGGGCCCACGCAGGAAGGTGGTCTTCTCGAGCCTGCTGTCGCAGGCGTGCTGGCTCACCGCCGTTCTCGTGGGGATGGCCACCACCATGGGCCGCTGAACCCTGGATGTCCGAAATCTTGGGAACCCTGTCCGACCGCCACGGGCGCGGAAGGTGCGCACCCGGCATACGGTGAAGAAATGGACGCTGTTCGCCGTGTCGTCGTCGTCGGCTACCCGGGTGCCGAGCTCGTCGACATCGCCTGCGTGACGTCGGCGCTGCAGATCGCGAGCTACCTCAAGGGCCGGCCGCTCTACCGCATCGAGGTGGCCTCGCCCGGCGGCGCTCCCATCCGCACCGCAACCGGACTGACCCTCGCGAGCGACGTCGCCCTCGAGACGGTTCGCGGCCCACTCGACACGCTCGTCGTCACGGGCGGGCTCGGCTACGTCGACGCCATGGACGACGAGCGGCTCGTCGCCCACGTCCGCCGCCTGGCCCGTGAGACGCGGCGGGTGGCGTCGGTCTGCACCGGCTCCGGGATCCTCGCTGCGGCCGGCCTCCTCGACGGGCGACGAGCCGCGACGCACTGGCACCACGCGGCCTACCTCTCCGATCGCTTCCCCGAGGTCCGGTTCGACGACGCACCGATCTTCGTCACCGACGGTGGGGTGTGGACCTCGGCCGGCGTGACGGCCGCACTCGACCAGACCCTCGCCTTCATCGAGGCCGACGCCGGTGCGGAACTGGCCCGCCACGTGGCACGACACCTCGTGACCTACCTCCAGCGCCCCGGCAATCAGGCCCAGATGAGCATGTTCACCGCGGCGCCTCCGGCGCAGAGCGAACTGGTGCGCGACACGGTCGAGTTCGTGGAGTCACACCTCGGTGAGGACCTGTCGACCACGGCCCTCGCCCGCCGCGTCGGGGTCAGCGAGCGCCACCTCGGCCGGCTGTTCCACGAAGGGCTGGGGACCAGCCCGGGGCGCTTCGTCCGGCGCTGTCGCGTCGAGGCGGCGGCCCACCTCCTCACGAGCACCCGGCTCACCGTCGAGGCGGTGACCACGAGGTGTGGCCTCGGGACGGTGGAGACGCTGCGCCAGGCGTTCCACGCGCGCTACGGAGTGTCGCCGTCCCACTACCGCGCGACCCAGACCGGGGCGCCCGCCGTCGTGGGCGGCTGACCGCCGGCCCAGCACAAAGATCAGTGAACGCACGGACGACATCGCCCGCCCGCGGTGTCAGGGTGAGGCGTGCTCATCCAGATCACGCTCGACCACGCCAGGCCTCCGACCGGCAAGATCGCGGTGCTCGAGGGGGGCACCAGCGCGCCCTTCGGGGGCTGGCTCGAGCTCATGGCCGTTCTCGGGGACATCGTGGACTCGGCGGGCGACGAAGAGCACCAGCTCGGCCCGCGAGCGCAGTCCGAGCTTGGCGAGGACGTGTGACACGTGACTCTCGACAGTGCGTCGGGAGACGACGAGGATCTCCGCGACCTCGGGGTTCGACAGACCCCTCGCGACGTGCCTCGCGACGGTCTCCTCAGTCCTCGTGAGGGCTCCCCAGCCGGTTGTCGGCCGCGACTCCGCGCGGTGTCCCTTGAGCCGGACACCGCGGGAGGCGAGGCGCGCCCGGGCGGCGCGCACGTCGTGGTCGGCACCGACCGCGCGATAGGCGCACAGGGCCTCCTCGCCCACGATGACCGACTCCGCGGCATTCCCCTGCCGGGCGAGTGCGACGGCGGCGAGCTCGCTGGCCTGGGCATGGGCCAGACGCCGAGGCGTCGTGGCGAACAGGTCAGCGCCGGCGCGCACCTGCTGAGCGTCCTCCTCGACGAGACCGCCGACGACGAGGGCGGTCGCCCGAAGATGCGCGACGTCCGGGTTGGCCGCAGCGGCCACCGAGACCACGCCACGCGCCGCTTCGGCGCTGTCTCGCGCCCCCACCTCGACTGCCAAGGCCGCCAGTGGGACGGCAAGCTGGACGCAGTCCATGACCATGGTGCGAGCGAGACATCGCTCCCACCCGCTCCAGAGGATGTCGAAAGCACGGTGCGAGTCGCCGAGTGCGGCCGCATGGCTGCTGGCCGGACCGTAGATCCACGCGAGCCCCCGACCCAGACCGGACGTGGCGGCAAGGTCGCCGAGCCGGGTGATCCACGGCTGCGCCGCGTCCGGACCGTCACGGTGGAGCGCGACCCAGGCGCGCGTCCCCAGGATCGGGCCGTCCATCTGGAGGTCGACCTTGTCGCGCAGCGAGTCCCTCGCCTCGAGGTCTGCCTCGACGTCGTTGAGGTGACTGCTCAGGGCCCTCGACCGAGAGCCCAGATAGAACGCCGAGAAGACTCCCGGGAGGTAGCCCAGCCGCTCGGCGAGCCGCCGGCCACGCTCGAACATCGCTCGGCTCTCCGGAACGCGGTCGAGGTCGGCGAGGACGATTCCAGCGAGCTGGTGTGGGAAGGCCTCGATGGTCTCGAGGCTCGGCTCCGCATCCGCGACCTCGACGGCGCGCGACAAGAGCTCGAGTGCCTCCCCGAGGTCTCCACGACAGGCGGCGATGTGCCCGCGCAGCACGGAGGCCAGAGCACCGGCGGAGACGTTGCCGGCGTCGGCCGCCGCCTGCTCGGCGGTCCGTGCCCGGGCGAGTGCCTCCTCGGTGTCACCGACAAGGAGGCGAGGCCAGCCCGCGAGCGCAAGGTGTGCCGCGCGGTCCTTGGGCGACAGTCTCGGGCTGCGCCCCGCGCGCAGCGCCTCGTCCTCGGCGCCGAGGACGTCACCCCCGAACAGCACGGCCTGCGAGAGGGTCACCCTCAGATGGCTCTCGAATCCGTCGGCTGCGCCTCGTTCGAGCGCGTCGCGCGCAAGGTCGGCAGCATCAGCGGTCCTGCCCAGCCGCAGATAGACCCGAGCGATGCCAGCCATCGCGCGCACGTGCGCCGGATCCGTCAGCGCCGTGGCATCCATGACGTGGCGCCACAACTCGAGCGCGGTGCCGCCCGACATCGGCACGACACGGTCCGCGAGCTCGAGGGTCCAGGGCACGAACTCCGCAGCCGGTGGCGCTCGCAGCAGGTGCTCGGCCACGGCGACCGGGGGCGCCCCCACCTCGTCCAGCCGCCGGGCGATCTCGTGGTGCAGCTCGCCTCGAATCGTCTCGGGCACGTCGGCGAGGAGGACTTCCTGGATCAGTCCGTGGCGGAACGTCAGCGTGGCCGCGTCGACCTCCCCGAGAACGCCGGCAGCCATGACCTCGGTCAGGGCCGGCATCAATTCGCTGACGGGCTGACGTGCGATGAGGCGCAGGTCAGCGATGGGGAACCTGGCCCCGAGGACCGATGCGAGGAGGAGGAGATCCCGTGCCGGGGCGGAGAGGGCGGACAGGTGGTTCATGATCATCAGGGCCAAGGACGGCGGTCGGTCCGGCGACGAGTTGAGCCGAGCCGTGCCGTCCGGGGCCACCGTGAGGGACCCGTCGCGCTGGGCGACTCCGAGCATCTCAATGAGGAAGAGCGGGTTGCCGCCCGCCGACTCCAGCTGATGCGCGACGGTGTCGTCCACCCTGGCCCCGGTCACGACCTCGGCCAGTTCGGTGCAGGCACCGTGTCCGAGGGGCCCCAGGTCGATCGTCGTCAGCAGGTGGCGGGCCTCGGCCTCCGAGGCGAACTGGTCGAGGTCCCCGCTGTGGGGCAACGGGCGGGTGGAACACACGATGACGATCGGCTGCTGGGGAAGAGATCGGGTGAGCCGGACGAGGACTGCCAACGTCCCCCGGTCCGCCCACTGGAGGTCCTCGAGGACCAGGGTCAACGGACCGCGTGCGGCCAGCACGTCGATGAGGTCGAGGACGTGCTCGCCGAGGCCGAGGTCCGAGTGCCCGTCGGCGGCCTTCGGCCCGGCAAGAGACCCCTTCCCCTCTCCGACGTCCACGGCCAGGGCATTGAGGAGCGGCCAGTAGGGGCGACGCTGCCCCATGGCGTCCGCACCCGCACGAAGCACTCGACCGGCCGAAGCGCCCACCTCGCCCAGGGCCGCCTCGATCAGGGTGGTCTTGCCGATCCCGGGTTCGCCGCGCACCAGGACGACGCGCCCCTCCGCGTGCCCCTGCGGGCCAAGGGCGTGGGTGAGGGCCCGGAGCTCGTCGTCACGTCCGACGGGGCGCATGCGCTCGCCCCCCTGCGCAGCGAGCGCCATGGGACCCCTTCTGCCGGTCTGGCCGGCACCGGCGCGACTGGCAACTGCGGAGACAGCTGATGCCGCGACCCGTGCCCTTGACCTCTCACGGTACCTCTGGCCCATGGGTGCCGGAGGGCGTTTCCGCAGGCCCGGGGACCCTTCGGCCCTACGTTCCCCGACTCGTCGCGGAGTGGTTGGAGACCATGCCCGAGGAACGACATCGCGAGGTCGGGGGCACCGTCGTGCTCGCCGACATCAGTGGCTTCACCGCGCTGACCGAACGGCTCGCTCGTCTCGGCACGGTGGGTGCGGAGCAGATGAGCGACACCCTCGACTACACGTTCGGCGAACTGCTCACCGTCGCAGCCTCGGACCGGGCCGACCTGCTCAAGTGGGGCGGCGACGCTGTCGCCCTCCTGTTCGACGGCGAAGAGCATGTGGCACGCGCGGCTCGCTCGGCACACCGGATGAGGGCCGCGCTGCGAGGTCTCGTCCGCCGGCGCGCACTCCCCGTCCGAGTGGACCTCAGAATGTCGATCGGGGTCCACACCGGCACCTTCGACATGTTCCTCGTCGGCGATCCGACGAGCCACCGAGAACTGCTCATCGCGGGTCCCGCCGCGAGTGAGCTCGTGCGGATGGAGGCCCTTGCCGACGCCGGGCAGATTGCCCTGAGCGCAGACACGGCGGCACTGGCCCCCGCTGCCTGGCGCGGCCCCCTCGTGCCTCACCAGATGGGTCCACCGGGGCGCCTGTTGAAGTCCAGCCCGGCGCTCGCGGTGGTTCCCACCAACGCGGATCGGCCGCACCGCCAGCCCCCCGACACCGACGTCTCGCCGCTCGTCCCGCCAGCCATCCGAGCGCACCTGACTGCCGTCCACCGCGATGCGGGTGCGGCCACCGCGGTCGGGGCACCTGGCGAGACGGGCGAGTCGGGTGAGTCGGGTGAGACGGGCGCGGCGGGAACGTCCGAACACCGTCCGGTGGCTGTGGCCTTCGTGGCCTTCTCCGGCGTCGACGAGATCGTGCGCGAGCACGGCGGCCCCGCCGCGACGGAGGCGCTCGACGCCATGGTGCGCAACGTCCAGAGCGCCTGCCTCGCGCACGACGTCACCTTCTTCGAGTCCGACCTCGGTCAGGACGGCGGCAAGATCATGCTCACCGCCGGCGCCCCGCGCAGCACCGGTGACGAGAGCGAGCGGCTGCTCCGCACCGCACGCGACATCATCGACCGCGCTGGGGTCCTGCCCCTCCGGATCGGGGTGAATCGAGGGCCGGTGTTCGCAGGCGGATTCGGACCGCCCTTCCGGCGCACGTACTCCATCAAGGGCGATGCCGTGAATCTCGCGGCCCGGCTCATGGCCAGGGCTGGCCCGGGCGAGGTCCTCGCCACCGACGAGGTGCTGTCCCGCTCACGCACGCACGTGCTGACCGAGGCCCTCGGCCCGTTCGCCGTGAAGGGAAAGGCCGCCCACGTCCACGCGTCCCGGGTCCTGGGCCTCGCCGAGGGCCGGGCCGTCGCACGGCCGGAGGTCCCCTTCACGGGCCGGGTGCGCGAACTCGCGCTGCTGCGCGACACGGTCGACCGCCTCCACGAGCGGGCCGGCTCGGTGGTGGACGTCACCGGCGCACCGGGCATCGGCAAATCCCGCCTCGTCGCCGAACTCGCGCCCCCCGAGGACCTCGTGGTGCTCTTCACGCCGTGCAGCGACTACGACTCCAGCACCTCGTGGTTCCCCTTCCGCACGCTGCTCCGGGACCTCCTCGGCATCCGGCCGGAGGACTCCGGCGCCCAGATCCTGCACCGGCTGACCCTGCGCGTCCAGGACTCCGCCCCGCGCCTCGTTCCCTGGCTGCCACTGCTCGCCCCAGTCCTTGGCGTGGAGGTCCCACCGACTCCGCAGACGCGGGACCTCGCTCCGAAGTTCCGGCGGAACCGACTTGAAGAAGTGGCGATCGAGTTGCTCGGGGCCGCCCTGCCCACGGGGACCGTGTTCGTCCTCGAGGACGCGCATCTCATTGACGAGGCATCCGCCTCTCTGCTGCAACGGCTCCTTGCAGAGACCATGGATCGGCCGTGGTGCGTGATCCTGACTCGCCGCGACACCCTCTTGGTCGGGGCCACCGGTTTCGTCCCCGCAGCCGGCCACATCGTCGAACTCTCGCTGGGCCCCCTGTCGGCGGAGGACTCGGTGGACCTCATCGAGGCGGCCGCCGGGGATGCCCACCTCGGGATGCGGGCGATCGAGGCGATGGCCGCCCGCGCGGCCGGCAACCCCCTCTTCCTCACGTCCCTCGCCGGGGTCGCACAACTCGAGGGCGAGTCCGGCAGCCTGCCCGAGTCCGTCGAGGACGTCTATCTCCGGGAACTCGATCGGCTCACCCCCCGTGCGCGGACCATGCTCCGGTATGCCGCGGTGCTGGGTGTTCGTTTCCACCCGAACCTTCTCGAGGGCCTGGTCCCGCAAGCAGGGGCTGGGGCCCTCGCGGAGCTCGAGGAGTTCATTGAGAAGCAGCCCGACGGTGCCATGCAGTTCCGCCACACCCTCGTGCGCGATGTCGCCTACGACGGCCTCCCCTTCAGGCTCCGGCGACAGATGCACGCGCGAGTGGCCCGGTTGCTCGAGACGGACCACGGTGCGTCCGCCACCTCAGCCGCCCTGAGCCGCCACTTCCATGCGGCCGGGATGCACGAGCAGACGTGGACCCATTCACTCGTCGCCGGAGAAGAGGCCACGAACTCCTACGCCCACGGCGAGGCCGCCGTCTACTTCGGCCGCGCCCTGGAAGCCGCGGGGCACCTCCCCGCGCTGGACCACGAAACCCGCTCCACGGCATACATCCGCCTCGCAGAGGAACGAGACCTGGCAGGGCAGTCGGTGGGTGCGATCACGGCCTTCCGCGCTGCCCGAGCCCTCCTCACTGACGATCCCGTGGGGCAGGCACGGCTCCTGGAGCGGGAGGCTCGCGTCACGCTCAGGCTCGGACGTCACCCGCAGGCCCTTCGGACTCTCACGCGGGCGCTGCACACCGTCGGTGCCTACCCGGGCCCGGAGGCGGATGCGGTGCGCGCGGAGGTGACGACGCGCTACGGGTTCTGCCGACACCTGCAGGGCCGCCCGGACGACGCGATCCGCTGGACGACGACCGGCGCCGCGTGGGCGGAGTCGAGCGGCGACGTGGCCGTGCTCGCCCGGGCCTACAACGCGCTGCACCTCGCCTATGGCGCCTCGGCACGGGACGAGGACCGGCCCTACGGCCGGCTCGCCCTCGAGGCCTACGAAGGTCTCGGGGACCTCAGCGGCCAGGCGCACTGTGCCAACAACCTCGCCATCGACGACTACCACGCTGGACGCTGGTCCGAGGCCATCGCGATGTTCGAGCGTGCCGCGACGATGTTCCACCGCGTGGGCGACGAGGCCAACGAGGGCAACGTGACCTACAACGTCGGGGACGTGCTCGTCGCCAGGGGCGAGTTCGAGGAGTCGTTGCCGGTGCTGCGTCGGGCGCTACGCCTCGCCCGGGGAGTCGACGACGAGGAGCTCGTGGCGCTGGCCCTGCGTGAAGGTGCGCGGGCCCACGCGGCGCTCGGCAACGAGGAGCAGGCGTGGGAGCTGTTCGGCGACGCGCGCGCCAGGTTCGTCGACCTCCACCTGCCCATCGAGACGGCCCTGCTCGACGCGGCGCAGGCCGAGGCGCTCGTCGCCATGGGCGCTGTCGAGGACGGCCTCCGCCTTGTCCAGGAGGCGCTGGACCACGCGCTCGCGCGCAAGGTGACCGATGTGCTGCCGCGCCTGCACCGGGTCCATGCGTTCGCCCTGCTCGCCGCAGGTCGGGCGACCGATGCGATGGACGAGGTGCAGCGCGGCCTCGCGGCCGTGACCAGCGTGCAGGGCACCTATGACGAGGCGCTGCTCAGGCTCGTGCAGGCCGAGGCCATGGCCGCCGTCGTCGCGGAGGCGGAACGCAGTCGCGCCGAGGCGTGGGCGACGCTCGATCGACTCGGTGTCGTCCGGCTGGCCGCCCACGCGCTCGGTGCGGACTCTCAGATGCTCCCGCGGACGTCGTCGAGGAACAGCACCACCAGGTGAAGATCCCCGGCGTTGTCGCGCTGGCTCGCCCTGTAGTCCGTGCAGTACTCCAGCGTTGCGTCGATGACACCCTTCGCGCTGCACGCGGGGACGGGCGTGAGTGCACCGAAGGCGGTGCGCGACCAGAGAGCGGTGAAGCCGTTGACGCCAGCCCTACCGCACATGGTCTTGTCGCACACGAGCTCCATGCGGGCCGGGTTGGCCCGGTCATAGAGGTTGGTGCCGTTCGCCGTCAGGTTCGCGATCATCTGGGTGACGAGGCTCCCGCGCAGGCAGGCGTCGGTCGTGCGGCACTCGGCCAGCGTCAGCGCCACGTGACTGGAGGCTCCGCGAGGCAGGATGACGATGCCGCAGAGGGGCGTGGCACGGTCCACGGTCGTGCACGCGGCACCGTCCGCGCCCGCGGTTCCGTTGCGCAAGGCCGCCGAGTCGCCCTCGACGAACTCAAGGAACCGGGTGATGTCGAAGGTGTTGCTCGTGGCGCGAATGGCCTTCTTTCCGTTGCCCACGGTGGCGGTGATCGCGACTCCGTTGGCCTCCGCGGAGTAGCTCACGGTGAAGACCGCAGTCGTCGTGCCGCCCGGGATCGTCGCGGACGAGGGGCTCAGCGTGCCCGGTCCGGACGCCGAGAACGTCACGGTCTGGGCCGAGGGATAGGCCGCGTCGAGCGAGCCGCCCGTGCCCGCCCTCAGGTCGACCTCCACGAGGAAGGAGTCGCCCTGCGCCGCCAGCACCGCCGGGATGGCCGCAGCCGGTGCACCGCCGAGGCGCTCGGCGATGAACGCCGGGTCGCTGTAGGCGCTCACGACCATGCTCGTCGGTTGCGGAAGGGGCGGGCCAGCAGACGCCGGACCCATGGCTCCCTGCGCGAGCGCGAGGACGAGCGCGAACGCCGCGGCGAGAATGAGGGTGACCCTGGAGCGGGGCCGGCGCCGACGGTGAGACCTGGGCAATCGAGGTGACGGGTGTGGCTGACGCTCGGTCATGACAACTCCTGGCAACACTGGAAGGTCGACCAAGCGTGCACGCGTGGCCGCGGCTCTTCCCACTCTGGCGTCGATCACCTGACGGGGCATCCGTGTCCTCACTGATCTTTCGATCCGATCCGGCCGGTGGATTCCGGTATGCCGTCCGCACACCTTCCCGGCGAAACTTCCGTGAGTTCACCGATGCCCTTGGGGTCGCGCGACCCAAGGATCGAGGCATGACCTCGACCCTCGGCAGGGACGTGAGCGTGAGCGAACCCGGATCGGGCAACACCCTCAGCACGGCGGCCCTCCCGCGGAAGGGGCGAGTGGCTCCTCGGACCGTGCTGCTGGTCGCGTCGTTCGGGGCACTCCTCGCGTTCCTGGACGCGACAATCGTCAACGTCGCCTTCCCGAGCATCCGCGAGTCGTTCCCCGAGGCCACGATCGGATCGATCTCGTGGGTCCTGAACGCCTACAACATCGTGCTGGCCGCGTTCATGATCGTGTGTGGGCGGCTGTCCGACCTCCTCGGACGCCGCCGGGTCTACATCTCCGGCATCCTGCTCTTCACCCTGGCCTCGGCGTGGTGCGCGGCGGCGACGTCGATCGACGTGCTCGTCATCGCCAGGATCTTCCAGGCTCTGGGGGCGGCGATGCTCATCCCGGCGTCGCTGGCCCTGGTCGTCGAGGCCTTCCCCGGCGAGCACCGCGCCCACGCGATCGGACTGTGGGGTGCCGCGGCAGCCGTCGCTGCCGGCCTCGGACCGCCGATCGGGGGCGCCCTCGTGGCGAGCGGTGGATGGCGCTGGGCCTTCCTCATCAACATCCCCCTAGGCATCGCCGCCCTCGTGCTGTCGCGACGCGTTCTCGTGGAGAGTCGCGCCCCTGGCCGCCGGAGGATGCCGGACCTCCTGGGTGCCGTCCTGCTTGCGGGCGCGATGGGTCTGGGCACGACCGCCTTGATCAAGGCCCACGAGTGGGGTGCCGGCGATCCCCTCCTGTGGGCGGTGGTGGGCGGGTGCCTCGCGCTCTTCGGCGGGTTCGTCCTCAGCTCGCGCCGTCATCCTTCGCCGCTGCTCGACGTCGATCTGCTCAGGAGCCGACCGTTCCTCATCTCGAACGTCGTCACCCTCATCGCCGGTGCCGGATTCTTCGCCTACCTTCTGACCAACATCCTCTGGCTCCAGTACGTCTGGAACTATGACGTGTTCCGGGCCGGGCTGGCCCTGGTCCCAGGGGCGCTCACGGCTGCCGTCGTGGCGGGCGTGCTCGGACCGGTGGCAAGCCGACGCGGTTATCGGGGCGTCATCGTGCTCGGCTCCCTCGTCTGGGTCGCTGCCTTCGTCTGGTATGTCCGCGGCGTCGGCACGGACCCCGCCTTCCTCCGCGAATGGCTCCCCGGTCAGATCCTCAGCGGCATCGGTGTGGGTGCGACCCTCCCGCTCCTCGGGAGCCTCGCCCTCGAGGCCGTGCCGGGCGGGCGATCGGCGACCGCCTCCGCGATCATCTCGAGCACTCGCCAGGTGGGCGGGGTCCTGGGCATCTCGATCCTCGTCATCATCCTGGGCACCCCGACTCCGCAGACCGTCGTGGACCTCCTCCGGGACGGCTGGACCCTGAGCATCGTCTGCTTCGTCCTGTGCGCGATCGGCGCCCTGTTCCTTGGTGCCGACCGCGCACCTGCGGAGGCACCCACGCCGGCCACGCTCCTGACCGGCTCGGGTCGCGAACCGGCGGGGTTGGCAAGGGGATCGCGCGAGGCGTCGGGACCCGCCACGGGAGGCCCCTTGGCGTCGGTCCAAGCAACGGGCTCCTCACTGTTCTCACAACTCCCGGCCGAGACACGGGACCGCATCACCGGTCGCGCCACACCATCCACGATCCCTGCCGGAGCCCTGATCGTGCGTCAGGGCGACGTCGCCGACTCCCTGTTCGTCCTCGTCTCGGGGCGGGCCGAGGTCGTCATCGGCGACCAGTCCGTGCGCGAACTCGGACCCGGCGCCGTCATCGGAGAGCTCGCCCTCCTCACGGGCAGCACTCGATCCGCATCCGTCCGGGCGCGCCGTGACTGCGAGGTCCTGGAGATCGATCGCAGCGACCTCGAGGAGTCTGTCTGGAACGACCCGGCAGCGATGTCTGCCCTCGTCGCGACGCTGGCACACCAATTGGCCGAGGCCCGCCCACCTCAAATGGAGGTCATGCATCCGGGGGTCGTGGCCGTGGTGGCCGCCACGGCCGGAGCGCCCGTCCACGAGGTGGCAGAAGCCCTGCGGGACAGGCTCAGCACGCATCTGCGGGTGGCGGTCCTACGGGCGGCCACCGACGGTGCGCTCGACCGGGTCGAGCGTGCCCACGACAGGGTCCTCCTCGTGTCCTCCGGAGAGGATCCCGGATGGACCGATGCGTGCCGTCGCCAGGCCGACGTCGTCGTCCTCGTCGCTCGCGCGGGCGAGGTGCCGACCCTGCAGCCGTCCGATCGGCACCAACCGGATGTCGTCGTCGTCGGGCGGCCGGCGTCCGAGGCCGAGTTGGCGACGTGGTCGTCCTTCGATCCATGGCAGGTCACCGTTGTTGCGGAGCGCGAGCTGGGCGGCGGGGTGGCGCGACTGGCCGCACGGCTCGCCGGCCGATCGCTCGGACTCGTCCTCTCGGGTGGAGGGGCGCGCGCCCTGTCGCACGTGGGTGTCCTGCTCGAGTTGGAGGAGTCAGGGATCCACATAGACCGACTGGCCGGTGCCAGCTTCGGTGCGATCATCGCCGCGGCCTACGCGAGCGGTCAGACCGCGGAGCAAGTCGAAGCCCTCACCTACGGCGAGATGGTGCGGGGCAAGCCGTTCAGCGACTACACGGTGCCTCGGGTGGCCCTGGTGCGCGGACGTCGGACTGATGACGTGATGGAGCGCACCTTCGGCGACCTCCAGATCGAGCGGCTGCCACGCCAATTCCGTTGTGTCAGTGTCGATCTCCTCACCCGAAGTCTGGTCGTCTTCCGCAACGGGTCGTTGCGTGAGGCCGTCCGGGCATCGTCGCGGCTGCCCGGCCTGTTCCCACCCATTGCCACGTCGAGCCAGCTTCTCGTCGACGGCGGGGTTCTCGACAACACCCCGGTCAGCGTGCTCAGGGAGCGCCGCGAGGGCCCGCTCGTCGTCGTCAACGTGACGATGGGGGCCAAACCGTCGCCGCCGCGCGTTCCCGGAACCGCCACCACGACGCCGCCGCCGTCCGCGAAGCCGACGAGGGCCATCCGCGTCCCGATGCTGGGCGAGACCCTGCTGCGCACGATGATGATCGGCGGCTCGGCGGACGCGGCCCAGCAGTATCCCGACGCCCACGTCATCAGTCCGAGCCCCATGGGTGTCGGGCTCCTGGAGTTCCACCAGCTCGACCGGATGATCGAGTCAGGGCGGGCCGCAGCTCGCGACCTGCTGGACCGCGTCGGAGACGACCTCGGCGCGTCCTCCCGTCAGTGACGCCTGCCGAGCGGCCACCGCCCCTCAGTGCCCCCACCCTCTCCCCCTTCCCCCGCTCTCCCCTCCCCCGAACGTCCCGAAGTCACCGAATTCCTCGGTTCGGGACATCGAAGATTCAACGTCCCGAACCGAGGAATTCGGTGAGTTCGGGACGGCTGGGGCCGCCATTGCGGAAGTCAAACGTCCGCAATGCGGCCTACGGTGTGGCGCATGACGTCACCACACGAGTTCCGGGATCGCCAGATGCACGACGCGACGTTCGAGCACGTCGACCTCACCGGAGCGACCTTCGATCGGGTCGACCTCAGTCGCACGACCCTGCGCTCGATCAACTTCGACGGTGCCGACATCCGCAACGCCTCCTTCGCCGACGTCCGGCTACGCGGCGTGGAGTTGCGGAAGGTCGAGATCTGGGGTGAGTTGATCGACGTTCGCCTCAACGGAATCGACGTCGGCGCCCTGGTCGAGGCAGAGCTGATGCGGCAGCACCCCGAGCGAGCTCAGCTGCATCCGGCCGACGCCGACGGCTTCCGCGGCGCGTGGGAGGTCATCGACGACCTGTGGACGGGCACGCTCGAGCGGGCCCGACGACTCGAAGCCATCGCCCCGCAGGCGCTTCACGAGTGCGTCGACGGCGAGTGGTCGTTCGTCCAGACCCTGCGCCACCTGGCCTTCGCCACCAGCTCCTGGCTCAGCCGGGCCATTCAGGGCGACCCGTCGCCGTGGCATCCGTGGGAACTCCCGTGGGACGAGATGCCACCCACGCCCGGGGTCCCCCATGACCGGGAGGCGCGACCGACCCTCGACGAGGCGCTGGAACTGCGCCGTGACCGCTTCGAGCGGGTCCGGGCTCACCTGTCGTCGCTCACGAACGAGGACTTGGCCGGGACGAGGGAGGTGCCCGCTGGCGCGGGCTGGCCACCCCCGGGCGAGCAGGTGCCCGTCAAGGAGGCACTCGACACTCTGCTCAACGAGGAGTGGTGGCATCGGCAGTTCGCCGAGCGAGACCTTGCGGTTCTCGAGAGCCGCCATGAGACCGAGACGAGCCGGCCGACGGAGGCGACCGGACGGCATACCGGCTCGACGCCGCAACGGACCTGAGCAGGCACCCCGGCCGCGGCCCCCGACAGCCCCATAAGGTGTGCTGGTGCCCGGGGACCTCACACCGCTCGAGATCGTCGGTGGGCTCGTCCCGCTGGTGGTCGCTGTCATGACGCTGGCCGCCTTCCACTGGCGACGCCGCGACGAGGTGTTCACCGAGGTGACCCCCGGAGAGGTGCCACGGCTCGGTTCGGGCACCGGCTCGTCGCGTGTCCGCCGCGGCGTGGAGTGGGCGGGGTCGGTGGCCCCGCGCTTCCACGCGCCCGACGAGTCCACCCCGGCGCTGTCCGGCACGGTCCTCGACGGGATCGTCCATGGACGCGACCTCACCGCGACGCTCGTTGACCTCGCCCTGCGTGGCATCGTCAGCCTGGAGAAGGAGGGCGACGACTTCAGGGTCAGCCGCACCGGAGTCGGTGACGACACCATGGCCGACCACGAACAGGTGCTGCTCAACTCCCTTCTCGGACAGGCAGATTCGGTCCGCCTCGGGGAGCTGCGGCGGGCCGATGTCGCGCAGCGCTGGCGGGAGGCCGAGATCGCCGTCTATCGCGCGGTGGTCGACCGAGGTTGGTACTCGAAGCACCCGCGCTCTCGCAACGGCTGGCTGTCCGCGCTCGGGGTGATCCTCGTGCTCGGTGCCGTGGTGGCCGGCGTGGCGTCCGGAATCGCCGACGATCACTGGCGTTGGGTGCCACTGGGCGTGGGGCTCGGGCTCGGCGGCGCCCTCCTGGTGCGCCTCGGCCGCGGCCGGACACCGCGCACCGCGGCGGGTTCCGCGGCGCGGATCCAGGCACTCGGCTACGAGAAGTACCTCGCCACCGCGGAGGCGAACCAGCTGCGCCGCGAGGAGCTCGCCGGCGAAGTCCGTTCCATGCTCCCGTATGCCGTCGCGTTCGGCGTTGCTCCGCACGTCGCCTCAGTCCTCGCCGACGCCTTGCGCGCGGCGAAGCTTGCCGAAGGCGCACAGAACGCGCTGGCCGTGGCGGTCGATGCCTCGCTCGATCCCGGTGTCCTGCACTTGGTTTCGGGGCTGGTCGACCTTGGCGGTGCGCTCGACGTGCCCGACCTGGGCGCCTTGGGGGATCTGGTGCCGGACGATGCGGTGTCGGCGCTGGTCGAAGGTTTCGAAGGTCTCGGGTCGGCCCTGTCGTCCTTCGCCGGCGGCATCGGCGACCTGGTCCCGGACGGGGACTTCCTGGACGGTTGCGACAGCGGCTGTCTCGACTTCTGAGTCCGGGACGCCACACTCCCAACAATCACGAGGGCGAGGAGGGCCAGTTGCAGGACGCACAACGGGCCGTGCTCCGTCGGAAGTACCTAAGCCTCGGGGCGGGTGAGTTCGTCGCTGCCGCGGTCTTCGCGGGCGCGGCGGTGTTCTCGGTGGCCCCGCGCCTCGAGGGTGACGACGAGGTGAGGGCGCTGTGGAGCGCTCTGGGCCCTCTGCTCGTCGTGCTCGTCCAGGGTGGCGGGTACTGGCTGTTGGCGCGGCGATGGGTGGGAGCCGGGCGCATGACGAGAACGGTTGCCACGGCATACCGGATCTTCCGCATTGGGGACGTGGTGCTGCTGGGCCTCGGCCTCGCCGGCCTCCTCACGTGGTGGCCCGAACGGACCTGGGTGGCGGTGCTCTGCCTGGCCGTCTGGGCGTTCGGAGTGGTCGAGTACGTCAACTACTTCGTGGTGCGGCTCGCCTATCCGCCACGTCAATGGCTCGCGCTGGTCGGTGGGTGGAAGACCCCGCGGCTGGTCCTTGACCTCGAATCGAGCCGCTAACTCCAGCCGAACCAGCGGCGCTTCCGGTGAGGCTTCTGGACAGGGTGGTGGAAGGTCGTCAGGAGTCCGCGGACATCTTCCTCGTTGCCGCTCACCGCGACGACGCCCTCGGCGGTCGGGTAGCCATGCAGCCACCAGAGGAGGTCCACGGCGGGTCCTTCCACGACGGCGGAAGGGGTCTGCGGGGAGGCGCGCCGGAAGTCCGTCGGGTCGTCACCATCGGACGCCACGATGTAGTGAACCTGGCGGGTGTCCGTGTCCCTGACCGCGAACGGTCGCGGCCGCCAGGTCGCGCCCGAGGTGCTCGAGGCCCAGTGCGTGATGACATGGTCGATGGCATCGACTGCCACGGGGACTCTCAGTGTCGGCACCTCACGACCTGCTGCCACACAGGCCGCGTGCGCCGTCGCGACGGCTTCGTGCGCGAGCAACCGCGCTACCTGGGCCACGTTCCCGGGATGTCCGAAATAGTCGATGTCCCTGTCCGGACCCGCTGCCGGCAGCGATTCACGGAGCCGGTCGAGTTGGGTCGTCACACCAGCGAGGAGCGCCTCGTGGTCGGTCGGCGAGGTGGGCTCTGCCCGCCCACTCCAGTGTTGGTGGGGGTGCTCCAGAGACCATGCCCAGATCTCAAGAGTGGCCCAGTGGGCCGACGCCACGTCGCGTACCGGCTCATTCCGCGGGGGCAGTCGGTCCTTCGGGCGCAGCCGTCCGAGCGCCGCGACAGCGGACCGGCCATGCCGGTCCAGCAGGTCGAGGTGGTCAAGGAAGGGAAGCGTCACCGCTCGAGCCTATGCGCGCCGCGCGTCGTGTGTTCCCGTCATCGGAACTCGGCCACTGTTGCGGGGAGGGCGCGCAGCAGGCTGGCGACGACACCGCCCAGTTCCCACCTCGACCGAGGCTCGCTCGCGTTGATGATGTTGTCGAAGGTGACCGCTTGGAAGACCAGGTCGACGAGCGGCGCGAACGAGGGCACACTTCGGACGCTCAGCGGTAGGCGCGACGCTCGGATCGACTCGTGAGCAGCTCACTCATGACTCGTGACGGCGTGATGCCCAACTCTGACTCGAGCCGATGCCGGTAGCGCTGGAACGTGTGGACGGCCGACGACCTGTTCCCCTCCGCCAGGTGGGCCTCGATCAGGAGCCGGGTCCCGCTCTCCAACAGGGGCTCCAACAGCAGGGCTTCCTCAGCGAATCGGATGGCGAGCGAGGCGTCGCCGTCGTTGAGAAGCCGCCTACCCATGTCTTCGAGCGCACGAATTCTCCGGAGGTGCAACCGTTCTCGCTCGAACAACACCCAGTCCTCATACCAGTCCGGCAGGAGATCCGGCCTCCGCAGCAGACTCAGCACGTCGGTCGGTTTGAGGCCGTTCGAGCCGGAGCCGCGTTCGATGGTGTCGAGGCAGTCGTGCAGCTCCCACACGTCGACGTGAACGCCGGGACCAAGGACCAGGTCGTTGCGGACGGAGGTGACGAGATCAGTGCCGAAGCCGCGCAGGCGCTTCAGGGCTGTGCGCAGATTGGCGCGCCCCTGGGGCTCGGCACTGTCCGGCCACAACGTGGCAGCAGTGGCTGCTCGGGACTGATGTCCGCGCAACGCCAGGAGGGCCATGACACGTTCTTCGCGAAGACCGAGGTGGACGGGTCGGTCGTGCTCGGCCAGACCCCATCCACCCAGCAGGCTGACTCGGCACCCCTCAACCCTGGTCTCCATGGACACCCCTCACACGTGACCGACCCGCGCGGCACCCTGAGGCGACGATCGCTGCCGTCCGGGGCTGGACCTACGCACGTTTGGACCGTTGTCTGGCCCAGTATTCACTCATTCGGTGGACCCTGCACCCCAAAAGGAGCAGGTCAGGGGTACTCAGATACATCAACCCCGAGAGGCGCGACGTCAGGAGTCGTTCGGATCGCCGGCTGGGGGGCTCTCGGCGCCGTCGAGCCACTCGTCCAGGAGTGCGTGGACCTGCTCGCGTGAACTCAGTCTGCGCATGTCCGCGCCGCGTCCCGCGACGGACAGCGTCGCCCGCACGAGCAGCGCCCCATCCGGGGGCTCGTGCCAGTAGCTGAGCACCAGCACCGGCTCAGCCCGACCCGACTGGGGGGCCTCTGGGGCTGCCTCTTCCATGGGGGTCCTTTCCGGCTACTCTCCGGTGTCCATACCGGGAGTAGCCCCCATTCTCCACATTTGTCTGGGCATTCCGAGGATTACGCCGAACACAGTCACATCAGGGTCACACCCTGGTCACGACGGAACGGCTGCACTGTTCGGCGTCTCGACATTTCGGGGGAGGGGAGGTGACTAACCATGGAGATGACCTACGCCGAGCTCGACTCTGAGCTCGTGACGCTGCTTCCGTCCAAGGAGACCCTGTTCTTCAACAACAACTGGGTCGGCATCTACGCCAGCAACTCTTCGGTCGCACTCAACGCCGCCACGGTGCTTTCGCAGGCCAACAGCGCAGCCGTGCAGACCATCGTCGTCGGCCAGGGCTGACCTTTCGTGGCGCGGCCCCTGCTCTGACGGGGGTCGCGCCGCACAGTCTGTGAGTTCGTCGCACAGGAAGGGAGGTGGCCGGAATGACTCTTCGGCCACTGATCGACACTGCAGAGCTCGACACCGAGACCGCGGCCCTGCTGCCTCGGCGCGACACGTTGTGCCTCGCCGCGTGCAACTTGAACGTGACCACGATCGTGGGGGTGAACCTCGCCTTTGCCATCAACGCGGCGTCGGCGAACGCCACCGCGAACGCGGTCGCTGGGCAGTACCTCGTGGTTCTGCAGTAGGACCATCGACCGTCGGGTCGGTCGCGGCACCACTCGTCGTGTTCGGCCCGACGCTCGACCGAGGGAGTGGGGATGAGCAGCACACACGAGAAGAACGACGTGAACGACGTTGATACCGGGGGGGATCCGGATCTCTCGCAGGCCATGGGCTGGCGAGCGGCGGAGGGGTTGCAGGACCTGGGTCCGGTGCAGGACTCCGGGCTGTCCTCCCCCACCTATCTCGTGCGGCGCCGAGACGGCCAGGTCGTCCAGCTCTCCGAGTTGCTCTATCTGGTGCTGCGTGGCCTCCACCCCAACCGGTCTGCCACCCGGATCGCCGACGCCGTGACCGAGGCCTACAGCAGGCAACTCACGACGGACGGCCTCATGCATCTGGTGACGAAGCGCCTTCAGCCCCTGGGGCTCGCCGACGTGGCTCCGACCGGTGACGCATTCACCGGCGACCCCGGCGAGCCCCTTGGTGCGTCCCGAGGCGCCGATCGGCGCGCGCTGCCCGGCGAGGGTGAGCGTGCGGCTGGCGCCTCGGGCTCCGGGTCCGGGAAGGGCGCGACGGTAGGCGCCCTTCCCGGCGCTGAGGCGCAGCAGCTCGCGCCCAAGCACCCACCCAAGGCGGTCCCGCTGCTGTCGCTGTCCCTGCGGGGCGTGATCGTTCCCGAACGAGCTGTCCCCGTCGTGGCCAAGCTGCTCGCCCCGCTCTTCTGGCCCCCGGTCGTCATCGTCGCACTCGCTGCCGTCGTCGCCCTTGACATCCAGTTGGTGATGAACGCCGACCTCGCCAACTCCTTCACCACGCTGCTGACCACGCCCACGACCATGCTTGCGCTGTTCGTGATCCTGACGTGCGGTGGCCTGATCCACGAGATGGGCCACGCGGCTGCCTGCGCCTACGGGGGCGGCAAGCCGGGCGCCATCGGGTTCGGTGTGTACCTCCTCTTTCCGGCGTTCTACACCGACGTCACGGACTCCTACCGCCTGAATCGGGCCGGTCGCCTACGAACCGACCTGGGTGGCCTGTATTTCAACGTGCTCACCCTGATCCCCCTCGGCGCCCTCTCGCTCGCCACGGACGAGCCCGCTTGGCTCATCGCCGTCGTGCTGATGCACATCGAGATGGTCCAGCAGCTCGTTCCGGCGGTCCGCCTGGACGGCTACTACATCCTCTCGGACCTTGCCGGCGTCCCGGACCTGTTCGCGCGGGTGGGTCCGGTCCTGCGCAGCGTGCGCCCCGGCGCGATCACCGATCCGCGGGTCGCGGAGCTGCGTCCGGCGGCCCGCCGCATCGTCATCGCGTGGGTCGCGTTCGTCGTTCCGACACTCACGGCGGGCATCTTGTGGCTACTGTGGAACCTGCCGTTCATCGTCAGAACCAACCTCAAGGCCATCGGGGTGCAGGCCGATCTATGGGCCGCGGCACGGGGCGGGGGCGACCTGGTCATGGTCGCCATCGCGAGCATCTCGATCCTCCTGCTCGCAGTTCCTCTGCTCGGACTGTCCGTCCTCCTCTACCGACTGATCCGCACGCTGGCACGGCTCGTCGCCCGTCCAGCCACGCTTCGACTGACACGCAGCCGAAGGTCCCACTCCCACGGCCCGCTCCCGACGCCGGAGGTTCAGATGGACCCGGACACCGCCACTGACACGCCCCCCACGACCGAGCGTGACACTCCCGATCGGGGCGCTCCCGATCGCGGCGCCGCTGCGGCCAACGGTGCCAAGGTCAAGGCCACGTCGAACGGCCAGGCCAACCGCAAGGCCAACAGCAAGGCCAACGGCAAGGCCCAGGCCGAGGTCACCTATCCGCGGGACTTCTCCGACGACGAGGCCCCAGACGTCAGCACCGAGGTTCCGACACTCAATGCGGATGCCTTCCGTGACGACCTGATCCTGCCCAGCGTGGCGCCCGTGCCGTCCACCGGTTGGCGCCGGGCCGTCTATGTCGTCAGCGGAGGAAGCGTCAACCCGGGACTGAGTCCCGCCGAACAGCGCGAACTCGACATCGAGTCACGCCTGCGCGCCCCCATCCGGGGGTCCCGCCGGATCGTCGTCATGAGCCGCAAGGGCGGCGTCGGCAAGACGACGATGACCTTTGCCCTCGGCAGCACCTTCGCCGGCTTGCGGGGTGACCGGGTCATCGCCGTCGACGCCAACCCCGACGCCGGCAACCTCGCGCACCGCGTCGCCGAACCGAACGAACGCAGTATCACCGACGTCCTGCGCGACCGAGAGTCGATCTCCAGCTACGCCCAGCTGCGCGAATACACCGCTCAGGCCGACGAGTCCCGACTTGAGGTGCTGGCCTCCGACGACGACCCGAAGATCGGCATGGCCCTGGGGCGGGACGACTACCACGACCTCATCGACCTACTCGATCGGTTCTACAACCTCATCGTCCTCGACACCGGCACGGGGATCCTCGACAGCGCCAACCAAGGACTGCTGTCCGACGCGGACCAGCTCGTCCTGGTCCTGCGCGCTGGGGTCGACGGCGGACGTGCCGCCGCGCTGACGCTCGACTGGCTCGACCAGCACGAGAACAGCACCTTGGTCGCCAACGCAGTCGTCGTCATCAACGCGGTCCGCAAGGGCGTCGGTGCCCCCATCGAGCCGATCGTCGACCACTTCTCCCGCCGGTGCCGCCGTGTCGTGACCATCCCGTGGGACCCCGCCCTTGAGGTCGGTGCCCAGACCCACCTGTCCGCTCTGCGCCCCATCACGCGCAACAGCATTGTCGAGATGGCAGCCGCCGTCTCCGACGGATTCGCCCACCACGAAGGGACTGCTCGATGAAGATCCGAAACCTCAGTTCAGTCCTGGCCGTCACAGCAGTGACGGCCAGTCTCGCGCTTCCTGGTCTGACGAGCGGCATCTCCGCAAGCTCTGATTCGGGGGGCGGCTCCAGTCGCATCGACGTCGCCGCACTTGCTCTCGCGGCACCGCACGCCACGCCCGCGATGGACTCGATCGAACAGAACGCCCGCCTCAAGGTGCGGCCTCGCAAGGCTCCTGCACAAGCCAACTCAGTGGCCGGAGCGACCGCCGACTGTGACGGCTGCACCGCGACCGCCTCGGCCCTGACCATCGTCTCTGCCACCGATGGCGGCCACCCCTACAGCCGCGTCAAGGCGACCGGCCGGGCCGTCGTGGACAACATGGCGACCACGACCACGAGCGACTGCACCGGGTGCGGGACGGTTGCCGTGTCACTGCAGGTGGTGCTGGCCCGCACCCAGACGCTGCTGTCGGTCAACAACCGTTCCATCGCCGTCAACGCAGGGTGCACGGAATGCAAGGCTGCCTCGGCGGCATACCAGATCGTCATTGTCAGCGAGGAGCTGACGCGGCTCACCCAGAGCGATCGCGCCGAACTCCGGGCCTTCCTGGCATCCGAGGTGGATCGCCTCAAGAACGCTGCCCCGCAGGCCCGCCAGAGCATGGCCGGGTCCGCGCTGGATGATCTGGAAGACCGCCTCCGCGCTTCCCTCGGTCCCGCGGCGACCGTGACCGGCGAGGCTGACGTCAAGCTTCTCTAGCCGGAGCGCACCACAACCCATCCCGTATGCCGTGGCGCTGGTTCGTCCGACGCCGACGGTTCCGGACGTCGGCGTCAACGGCTCGTGCGGCCGTTGACGCTGACACCACGGATCACGAGTCAAGGAGTCCCATGCTCACGCGCGTCGCAGACAGGGTGCTGGTCCACGAGAGCGAGTGCATCCAGAGCAACACCGTTGTGGTGCAAGGCAATTCAGGTGTCCTGCTCGTCGATCCCGGGCTCACGGTCGACGACTTGCTCGCCATCGCCGACGGCTGTCGCGAGTCGGGTCAGCCCGTTGTCGCGGGCTTTGCCACGCACGCCGACTGGGACCACGCGCTCTGGCACGCCGCGCTGGGTGACGCTCCGCGCTACGCCACCGCCCGCTGCGCGGAAGGTCTGCGTGAGGTGCTGTCGAGCCCGGACTGGGAGTCCCACCTCGAGGAGGGGTTGCCGCCGGAGATTGCCGGGGAGGTTCCGTGGAACCTCTTCGGCCGGGTCAGCGGCCTTCCGGAGGGCTCGACGCAGATCCCGTGGGACGGGCCGCGCACTCGCCTCATTGAGCATCAGGCGCACGCGCCGGGTCATGGCGCGCTCCTCATCGAGGAACTCGGGGTACTCGTCGCCGGCGACATGCTCTCCGACGTTCTGGTCCCCATGCTCGACGTGAGCACGGCTGACCCGATTCAGGACTATCTCGACGCCCTGGGACTGCTCGAGAGTGTGGCGAGTGACGTGGCGGTCGTGGTTCCCGGACATGGGTCGGTGGGCGGAGCCGACGAACTCCGCGCACGCCTCGAACTCGACCGCGCCTACGTCGAGGCGCTCCGCACCGGCGGTGGCTCCGACGATCCGCGGATCGGTCCGGAGGCCAAGGAGGGTTGGGAATGGGTCAGCGACGTCCACGAAGGGCAGCTCCAGAGCCTCTCCGAACGAGGGGACTCGTAGGGCACTGGAAGCTCGGTCGATCCACCCACGACGGACGCAGGGCCATTCCACCGACGTCGCGACTCCCGGCCAGCGATCAGCTGATGGCCTCGGTGTACTCGACTATCGGCCAGCGCTCGGATTGTTCGGAGGGTTCGTAGGCCTGAAGGGTTTGGGTGAGCGTTTGACCGTCGCCCAGTTCCACTTTGACGCGACACTCCACGAGGTTCGGACGGCAGTCGTAGAACGGAGTCGTGACTCCGCCTCGTCCACCGGCGGGCACATCGAAACCAGGTTTGAACAACGGGTACAGGTTCTTGGCCTCAGGAACCTGAAACGAGAGCACGACATTCTGGACCTTGGCGTCCATGCGGCCCGGGTTTCTGAGCTCAATGCTGATCGCCGCCTCAACGGGTGACGAGTCGGCGCCGGACTGGACCGAAATCGTGTGCCCACTGACGACAAGCATGCGGCCTGACTCCTGATGCATGCTGCGTTGGAGACGGAAGGAGGCCCACGCGACCCAGGCCGCGGCTCCAGCTGCAACGGCACTCAAGCCGGCACCGAGTGCGGACCACTGTTCTACCGACATGAGGCCTCCTGCGCATGGAAACAACCCACGGAGTTCTGCAGCTTCACGCCCAGCCTGACCGATTTGAGTTGCCACGTCAGGCAAATCCTCATGGCTTGCCGTCGAGGACCCTGATCAGTCGTGAGACAAGGCTGAGGGCGTCCCCTCCGCGAGGGCCCGGACCGCTCAGCCGAGGCGTTCGGCCAAGGCGACGATGATGCCCTCGGGGCCGCGAACGTAGGTCATGAGCCAGGCGCCCTCCATCTCCCCGACATCACCGACGAGTCCATAGCCGGCCTCGGCCAGCTGGTCGAGGATGTCCCGGAGTCCTTCGACCTCGAAGCAGATGTTGCGCAGGCCGACCTCGGTCGACACCGCATCGGGTGAGCGTGTGTGCTCGGGGCGGACGAAGCTCGACAACTCGAGTTTGGTCCCGCCGCCGGGCAGCCGCAGCGTGAGCACCTCGCTGCGGGAGTTCGGGATACCGATCACCGCGTCCACGAACTCGCCCTCCAAGAAGGCGCGCCCCTCGGTCTCGAACCCGAGGAGCTCGAAGAAGGCGGCCGCAGCGTCGATGTCGGCGACGGTGATCCCCACGTGGTCGAACTGCCGGATCTGTCCCATGCACCCATCCTCGGCCACGAGTGAAACCGGGGCGCGGGAACGCCCGCACTCGCCATAGGCTCGCGCCATGGCGACCCTCCACCAGGCGACGATCACTCCGACGAAGGACGAGCTCATCGGTCCCTGGCTCCAGACGCGCACGTGGTGGGACGGAGAGAAGTCCCGCGGCCCGGTCGGGACGTTCCGGTTGGACGATCCCGCGGGTGAGGTCGGGATCGAGTGCTTCCTCTTCGGCTCCGAGGCAGGATCGACACTCTTCGTACCCGTCACCTATCGCGGCGCGGCCCTGGCTGGCGGCGAGGCCCACCTCATCGGCACGATGGAGCATTCCGTGCTCGGCCAGCGCTGGGTCTACGACGCGTGCGGTGACCCGGTCTTCGTGTCGACCCTGATCGACACGATCCGGACCGAGGGCACCCACGCCAACCTCGTGATGCAGATGCGCGACGGCTCCGAAATCGTCCGCGAACCCGTGGCCCGCGCCCAGGGCAGCGGCGGCGACCTTCCCACCGACCTGCCGGCGCCCGCCTCACCGGTGGACGAGATCGATCGGACCCTGGTGCCGGTCGGTTCCCTCACGCTGGGGGTCGCCCGTCGCGTCGGCGCGGAACTGGCGCCGGGGCCCAGCCTCAACGGTGACTACGAGGGCGGAGACGGCTTGCTCCTCGCGACGTTGTCATGAGCGAGCAGGCGGGGCCGATCGCGCAGACACCCGCACCGCCCTATACCGCGGTCATCTTCACGTCGCTTCGCACCGAAGGCGACCACGGGTATGCCGTGATGTCGGCTCGCATGACCGAGTTGGCTTCGCAGCAGCCGGGCTTCCTCGGGGTCGAATCAGCCCGGGAGGGCGTGGGCATCACGGTGTCCTACTGGCGGGACGACGACGCCGCGGCAGCGTGGAAGCAGGTGGCCGAGCATCTCATCGCCCAGGAGCGAGGCCGGGCGGTCTGGTACGACGACTACGTCGTTCGCGTCGCGACGGTCACTCGCGCCTACGGCCCCAAGGGAACGAGCTAGGCGGATCAGCGGCTCGGCGCGAGGACGCCCTGCCGCTCGGCGGGCGGCAGTTTCCGGGCCGCGAGACGCAGCGCGGGACGAGGCATCGACGGACCGTGCTCCCCCAGGAACCGCAACAGCTCAGCGCGATCGCGCCCACCGGCATACGCCAAGAAGATCCCGACGGAGTTGGTGACCACCGGTTCTGGGTCGTCGTGGAGCAACGCGGCGAGGGCGAACCCCTCGGCGAGATCGGCCGTGCTGCCGGCTTGGGTGAAGAACAGTGGCGCGCTGATGGCACTGCGCCGTCGCAAAGGGTCCGAACTCTTGGCGAGCTCGTGGAGCACGTCGTAGGGCCCTCCGGCGACCGCGCCGCCGACGACGCGAGGTGCGGCCCGGTCGACCATGTCCCACGTCGTGATCCTGTCGTGCCGACGCAGATAGACCTCGCACAGCTCCTCGCTGCCGAGCGACTTCCGAGCCTTGAAGTCGAGGATGCAGAAGGCCGCCAAACGCGGTTCGTATGCCGGGTCGTCCAGGAGCGCTTCGACCTCACCGAGCGGCATCCCTGCCGCTTCCTTCGCGGTGTCGAAGAGCGCTTTCATGCGCAGTCCGATGGCCGGCTCATCGGGCGCCAGTCGCTTGCGGACCTTGGCAAGCTCCTCCGGCGACGCCAACTCCTCGAGCCGAGCGCGCACGTCCTTCGCGGTGGTGAGAGCCATGGAGGCCATCTTCCTCGTGATCAGTTCGCTTGGGCTGCAAGCAGACCGGCCGAAGGACGACGTCGGCGGATGAGAGTCATGGTCCAGAGCAGGCCCAGCCCGGCTGCTCCCGCGCCGACGGCAAAGGCTGCAGGGATGCCGAGCGGCGCGGCCACGAGACCGAACACGATGGGACCGCCACCGAGCCCGAGGTCGATCGCCATGGTCGCGGTGCCCGAGGCTGCACCCCGCTGGCTCGCGGGCACGGTCGCAAAGACGGCGGCGAAGAAGGCCGGGGTCACAAAGCCCATACCGAGGCCAATGACTGCGGCAGCGACAGGCAACATGTAGGAACTGGTGGCAGCAGCAGCCATGAGGGATCCGAGGACGATGATGGCGATCCCGGAGGCCAGCACCCGCAAGGGCGGGAACCGGTCAGCGACCGAAGGAAGGCCCACCCGGACGGCGATCACCGTTCCGCCGTAGGCCAGCAGCACCACGCTCGGACTCGTCAGGCCGATCTCCTCTGCCCGGATGATGCAGAACGCCATGAACCCGGAGGCGGCGAATACGCCGGTGAGGAATCCGAGTGACGGTGCGATGGTCGGGCGATGGATCAGCTGCTGGACGGCGGGATCGCCTGTCTCACCGGGGGTTTCGCGCGGTGGCTCTGTGAGGGTCCAGGCAAGCGCGACCGCGATCAGGCACAGACCGGCAGCCGTCCAGAAGGCAGCCTCGAACCCGCCCAGCGCCACGACTCGTTCGGCGAGGACCGGGCCCGTGGCGATGCCGAGGTAGAGGGCGACGGAGTTGAGGCTGAGGGCTTCGCCCTGCCGTCCCGCTGGGGCGAGATCCGCGAGGATCGCGAAGCCCGCGACGAAGACGAACGCCTCCGCGACGCCGGAGAACAATCGGAGGGCGATGACCGCCTCGATCGACGTGGTGAAGAGGAAACCCAAGGTGCACGCCACCGCGAGCGCAGCCCCGCCGACCAACAGCGGGCGTCGGCCGACACGATCAGTGAGGCGGCCGGCATACGGACGAAGAACCAGAGCCGTCAGGGTGAAGGCGCCGAACGCGAGCCCAGCCCCGCGCTCGCTAGCTCCGATCGGTCCGACTACGTAGAGGGGCAGCGCGTAGATCATGATCCCGGCCGCGAGGAAGTAGGCCAGGTCCATGAACGTGATCCGGACGAAGTCGGGCGTCCACAGGCGTCCGCCCGCCGGCGGCGCGGATTCCACCCTTCGACGGTACGCCCGTGGTCGTCGGCGCCGCCGTGATTCACGCAAAGCCTTGACCTTGGAGTCAGGTCCAAGGTTTACCGTCGATGTCATGAGCATCGCGACAGCTTCTCGAGGGCTCCGTGTCGGTGATCTCGCCAAGTCAGCGGGCGTCAGCACCGACACGGTCCGGTTCTATGAGCGCGAAGGGCTGATCCCGCCACCCGAGCGCACTTCGGCGGGATACCGGAGCTATGGCCAGAGCGCCGTCGACCGGCTGGCCTTCATCCAGGGCTGCCAGCGAATTGGCCTGCGGCTCAGCGATATTCGCGACCTGCTCGCGATCAGGGACACCGGCGAGTGCCCGTGCGAACCTGCCGAGGAGCACCTGCAGCGTCGCATCGCTGAGGTCGATGCCGAGCTCGAGCGGCTGACCGTGCTGCGAGCCGAGATGGCCGCCATGGCGGCGGCCCTGCCTTCGGACGACTGCCAACCACCACCGGGGTCCACCTGGTGCCCACCCGACTCCGGAGGGAGGTGACCTCCATGAGTGATCTCACCCTGGCTGCGTGTTGCGGCGACGTGCCCTGTCCGCCCGGCTGCGGCTGCGGCTGCGGCTGCTGACGGCAAAGTCTCGGCCGGAGCGCGCCCGGCCGGGGCTCACATCAAGGGCTTGAGGAGCGCTGCGTCGCCACCTGCCGCCACGCGATGGCGGCTTGAACGACGGCGAAGGCGACCAGGACGGTGAAGAGCTCCCAGTAGCCGAACTGGACGACGATCCACCCCACGGCGAGTGGGAAGGAGAGGATCGCGGTCTGGAACACGAGGCCAGCCAGTGGAAGGACCCGCGGCCGCAGTGCCTCGGCGGAGACGGCGACGGCGTGGGCCTGGGTGGCCGGGAGGGCCAGGCCGTAGCCGAGGCCCATGGCGGCGGAGGCGGTTGCGTAGGCGATGGGGTTGGCGCCCACGGCAAGGAAGGACGCGACAGCGATCAGCATGACGGTGATCGCGGTGGCGATGACCCGGGTCTGGTCGAAACGTCTGACCCTCGGCGCCACCAGGAACCGGACCGCGATGACGGCGACGGTGTAGGCGACGAAGAAGATCGAGAAGTCGAGGTCCTGAGCTGCGGCGAAGGTCGTCTGGAACTGCGTCATCGTGGTGAAAAGGCAGGCAAACAGGGCGATCACCAGCAGCCACGGCCCGGCGGGTGACCGAACGATCGACTTGCCTTCCTGCCAGAGGCCGCTTCGCTCTGCGTGCTTCAGACTGCTCGGATGGGTCTGCCGCCGGTCGGGGGTCAGCGCCGCCGCAAGCGTCGTGGCCGCCGCAGCAGCCGCACACACCAGACCGGCGATGAGGAAGGTGCCGCGCAGGCCGACGGACGTGTGTGCCAGCCATCCCGCCAGGACGGGACCGGTGCCGATGCCGAGTTGTTGGGTGCCGGTCAGATAGCCGAAGTAGGTCACTCGGCCGGAATCGGTCACCATCTCGTTCACGACCATCGGCGCGACGGTGTAGACCACCGCCCACGACGTGCCGAGCAGCAGACCGACTCCGATCAACGGTTCCCAGCCGCTGGTCACGGTTGCTGCGAGGACGCAGCCGGCACCGAAGACCGCGATCGCCAGCGTCAACATCCACTGAGGGCGGAGGGCCTCAGGTCGGCTGCTGACTGCCAGAAGGGTGAGTACTGCGGGGACCACTGCAGCCGACAGCACGAGGCCGAAACTCGCCTCGTTGCCGCCGAGGCCCTGGACGTGCAGCGGCAGGAGCAACAGCATGCCGTAGCTCGTCGAAATGCCCCACGCCGACAGCAGGACGGCCACGATCGCTGGAGCTCCAACGCCGGGGTGCAAAACCTCCGATGAGTCGCGGCGACCCGCGACGCCTGCGGGATCCCTGGGCACGGTTCTATGATCGAACAGAGGAACACCGACCACCATGCCGATACGAAGGCAGTGAGGGCACATGACTTCAGACTCGAGGCGTCCGGGCGGGTTCGACCTTCAGAACGGAAGTTCGCACCTCGACGACACCAACCGGCGCATCCTGACCGCCCTCGCCGACGACCCGCGGCTGAGCACCGCGGCCCTCGCTCGCAAGGTCGCCATGTCCACACCGGCCGTGCGCGAGCGGGTCAAGCGCCTCGAGGAAGCCGGTGTCATACGGGGCTACCGCCTCGACATCGACCCCGCTGCGATTGGACTGCCCGTGGCGGCCTGGGTCCGGATCCGCCCCGGCCCCGGCCAGTTGCCCAAGGTCGCGGAGCTCGCGGCCAAGATCCCCCACGTCAGCGAGTGCCATCGCATCTCCGGCGAGGACTGCTTCCTGGTCAAGGTGCACGTGGCACGGATCGAGGATCTCGAGGGCGTCCTCGACCAGTTCCTCCTCTTCGGCCAGACGACCAGTTCCTTCGTCGTGTCCTCACCAGTCCCGCCCAGGGCTGTCCTGCCACCCAACGGCCGATAGCGCTCCGTTCGCCGCATCCGCTTGCGCGAAGGGCTGGGCCAGTGGACCCATGCCGACGAGCCCATGTTGGGGATGTGCGACCTCCGGGGCCTGCGGAACGCTTGGAGCACAGGGTGATCGAACTCCTGAAGGGAGTGAGGTATGAGTCGAGGCGACGTGTTGATCGCGCTGGGTGTTGCGCTGTTCTTTGCCGGGCTGGTCAGCGGCTTGGTGATCCCGAAACTGGCCATCCCCAGGCTGGGGCTGACCAGTCACCTCGAAGGCACCATGAACGGGATGTTCCTGATCCTTGCCGGGCTGATCTGGGACCGTCTCGAACTGGGCGACCTGTGGCTCCAGATCGCCTTCTGGGCTCTCGTCTACGGCATGTGGGCAAACTGGGCCGCCACCCTGCTCGCGGGCGTGTGGGGCACGGGAAGACTCACCCCCATCGCTTCCGGCGGACGCGTTGGGAGCCCGGGACACGAGCGGGTGGTGACGACAATGTTGATCGGGGTGGGGATCGCCGACCTGGTCGCCGTGGCAATCATCTTCGTCGGGCTGATGCGTTGAAGCGCTCGCCCAACCTCCCTTTGCCACCGCCGATAGGCTCGTTCGGGTGAACCAGGTTCGCGACTACTACGACGCCAACACCTGGAAGTTCCTGCTCAGCGACCGAGGGGAGCGGGCCCTCCACCGGGAGTTGTGGGCCCCCGGGATCACCGACGCGAAGGCCGCGTTGCACCATGTGCACGACCTGGTCGCCGACGAGCTCACCGCTGATGACCGGCGGGTTCTCGACCTGGGCTGCGGGGTCGGCACGGCCGCCATCCGCCTCGCTCGGCACCATCCGGTCGACGTCACCGGCGTCTCGATCAGCCCGGAGCAGATCCGGATGGCGCAACGGTTCGGTCAGCAGGCAGGCGACTTGCGTGGCAGCGTCCGGTTCGTCACTGCGGACTTTGCCGACCTGCCCGACGACCTGGTTGGGTTCGACGTCGCCTTTGCCATCGAGTCGTTCGTGCACGCGAACCCGGCAGCTGGGTTCTTTCGTGAGGCCGCCCGTGCACTGTGCCCGGGTGGGCGTCTGCTCGTCATCGACGACGTGCGCACCCGAGCCCCTGACGACCCCCGAATCGACGAGGTCCGCACCGGCTGGCGCGCCGAGTCCCTGCTCTCGTTGGACGAGGCTGAGGCGCTCGCGGCCGCGGTGGGTCTGGACCTCGACGCGACGATCGACCTTTCGGGCTACCAACGCCTGGGTCGTCCCCGTGACCGGCTCGTCGCCGCGGCCCAGCCAGTGTTGCGACGGCTGCGGCATCGCTCAGAGTGGGCGAGAGCCCTCGTGGGCGGCCATGCCCTTCAGCAGTGCCACCGCGCCGGTCTGCTCGAGTACCGGCTGCTGCGGTTCGTGCGGCGCGACCCCTGACCTGTGACCGAGCCGGAGGTGTCCGGTCAAACTCCAATGACCACTGCTCCGGCAGGGCCTCAGGTTTCGAGCAACGCCTTCAGCCTCGCCAGGTCCTTGGTCGTGGCCCGCCTCATCGCGCGTTCCATGATCGGCCCTGCGGCACGGGAGAAGCCCGAGGGATTGCCCCTGTTCCGCAGCGTCATCCTCGTCGCCGACTCCCCAGCGGACTCCCATTCGTAGGTGGTCTCCATCGGGAACGGACCGTCCGCAGTGCTCATCACCAGCCGACGCTCGGCCTCGAACTCGACCACTTCGTAGGTGTAGGCCAGACGCCTCCCGAGGAACTGGGCGACGAAGTCCATGCGGGAACCGACGGACAGGGGAGGCGGCGTCTGCCACTGCACCGACGCGATGTTGGCGTACCACTTCGGCGCGTTTGTGGGGTCACCCGCGAAGGCTGCGACGATCGGGGGCGGCTGCTCGATCGTGGTCTCGACCTGGACATCAACGCTCACGGCGGACAGTCTGGCAGTCCACGTGGACCGTCAGCAGCGGCGACGCTCCATCGCCTTCACCAGGGCTATCTGCACGAGCCCGTGGGCGAGTGGTGGCAGGTCGTCGATGTCGAACCAAGCGATGTCTTCGTGTTCTTCGGGCGCCACGTTCGCTGGTGTTCCCTGCCATCTACGGACGATCCAGGCGCTGATGTGCGCCGGCTCCCCTGCCGGTCCACCTTCCACCCGGCCAAGGTGCGATGCCGATGATGTCGCGATTCGCACCCCGAGCTCCTCGTGCAGCTCCCTCGTGAGGGCCTCCAGCTCAGACTCGCCCGCCTCGACAACTCCGCCGGGTAGATCCCACACTCCCGGGTAGGCACGCTTGTTCGGACTCCGATGGGCGAGCAGTACGCGACGTCCGCGGACGAGCGCTCCGATCACGACCTGTTGCATCCGACCATCAGAGCAGGGTGATCCGACAGCGACACCACCTGTTGTTGTCCGCTCTTCAGGGAATTTGGGCACTCGAGGTACGGGAATCGACGAAACTGATCCCGCCCTCGAAAGGACTCTGAGCACACGTGTACGACCATGACCCCCGGACGCGCCCTCTGCTTGCGCTGGTGTCGACTCAGGCAGCGCGCGGGGCGTACATGATGACCGCGACGCCGACGAGGCAGACGAGCGCACCGGCGATGTCGTACCGGTCTGGCCGGAAGCCGTCCATGACCATCCCCCAAGCTAGGGAGCCGGCAACGAAGACGCCGCCGTAGGCCGCCAGGATGCGTCCGAAGTTCGCGTCGTCCTGGAGGGTTGCGACGAACCCGTAGACGCCGAGGGCGATGACTCCGGTGCCGATCCAGGCCCAGCCCTTGTGTTCGCGTACTCCCTGCCAGACCAGCCAGGCGCCGCCGATCTCGGAGAGGGCGGCCAGGGCGAACAACGCCAGGGACTTCACGACGGACATGGAGCAGAGTCTTTCAACTCGACGGGGTTGGTGCGTCGGTGCGTTTGGGTTCACGAGTTGGCGCCCGGGCTGCGCAGCGCTGCGTTGTGGATCTCGAGGCCGAAGGTGAGTCATGCTCACCTCATGACCGCACCACCCGGGACCCAGGCGCCACGGGCCTCGCAACCTCCGACGCGAAACGGATGGGCGGCCGCGGGTGCCGGAGCCGCTGTCGGTCTACTGGGCGGCATGATCGGCCTTGGGGGCGCCGAGTTCCGATTGCCGCTGCTTATCGGGGTGTTCGGGTTCCTCGCCCTCCAAGCAGTGATCCTGAACAAGGCGATGAGCCTGCTCGTGGTCGCCACCGCGCTGCCCGCGCGCTTGGTCGCGGTGCCCTTGGACCAGCTCGCTCCGCACTGGCCGATCGTCGTCAACCTCCTCACGGGAAGCCTGCTGGGTGCCTACCTGGGCGCAGGCTGGGCCACCCGCATGGCCAACCGCACCCTCTACCGGGTCCTGGCGATCCTGCTGATCCTGATCGCGGCCGCTCTCCTGACCACCCATCTGGGCGACGTGCACCCATCTGGCCTCGACGGCCCTCTTGTCACGATCACCGGCATCGCCGCAGGGGCCGGTATCGGAGTCGTCGCGGCGTTGATGGGGGTCGCCGGAGGTGAACTTCTGATCCCTACGATCGTGCTGCTGTACGGGTCCGACATCAAACTCGCGGGAAGCCTGTCCCTGGCAGTGTCGCTGCCCACCATGCTTGTCGCGTTCGCCCGCTACAGCCAAGACCAGTCCTTCACCGTTCTTGCCCGCAACCGCACCTTCTCCTGGCCATGGCCACCGGATCCATCATCGGCACCGTCGCCGGCGGCGCACTGTTGGGCGTCATCCCTACCGAACTCCTCGTGCCATTGTTGGCCGCACTCCTCGTCGTGTCCGCGCACAAGGTCTGGCAACACGGGTAGCTCAGCGCCCAAAGCCCCGGGCGGTGCCTACCCTTACCTCCCACAGGTCGTCAGCCCGTGGCGCTGACGACCTGGGCGGACAGCCGAGCCACTCTCGCGGTGATGGCTTCGAGGGCGTCGTCGAAGGCTCTGTCGGTGCCTGCGGGTACGGGGTCGGGAATGGACCAGTGGGCCCAGTCGCGGCCGTCGAGGTCCTCGTGGGCACGGTCGCACACGGTGACGATGAGATCGTTGGCAAGGTCCGAATGCCCTAGTGCGCGCGGGGTGATCGCCGGGAGGTCGAGGTCGTGACGTTGGGCCGTAGCGATCGCGCCTTGGTGGGTGATTTCGCCCGGGTGGGTTCCCGCCGATGTCGCGGGGATGGCGCTGACACGTCGCCAAGCGGCGGTCGCCAGGTGGGAGCGCGCGGTGTTCGCGGTGCATACGAAGACGACGCGGGAGGCGCTCACCTGAGATTGCCCCGGACCCAGATCTCGCAGGAGCCACTCGTTGTGGCCGTTGAGGGAGAGGTACGAGCGGCGTGCGTCACCCTCGGAGCGGCGGCGCGTTACAAGCCCGGCGGAATCGAGGACCTTGAGGTGGTGTGCGAGCAAGTTGGACGGAATCGCCAGGGCCCTGCCCAACTCGGTCGCCGACCAGTCACTGACAGCGAGCAGATCGACGATGCGCAGCCGTGTGACGTCGGCGAGGGCGCCATGAAGAGCTGCTCGCCGCTGCAGAATCTCTGTTTGCTCAGTGTTCATTGACTCAAGTTTGACTGAGTGACTGGGTTGAGTCAACATTCTCGTGTGACCGACATTGAGACACCGCCCCTGCCGCGCCGCTTGCTCGCCGAGTTCCTCGGCACTGCCCTCCTGGTGGCCGTGGTCGTCGGGTCCGGCATTGCGGCAGCGGAGCTTTCCCCTGGGGACGTCGGGCTCCAGCTCCTCGAGAACAGCACGGCAACCGTGCTCGGCCTCGCGGTGCTCATCCTCATGTTCGGCCCGGTGTCCGGGGCTCACTTCAACCCGGTCGTCTCTCTGGCCGATTGGTTCATCGGGCGGCGCGCAGGGACGGGCCTTTCCCTCTCGGAGGTCGCTGCCTACGCGGTCGCGCAGGTCGTGGGCGCGATCACGGGTGCCGTCCTGGCCAACGCGATGTTCGGTGCATCGATGGCGTTGTCGACCAAGGAACGCGCCACCGGCCCTCACCTGCTTGCCGAGGTCGTCGCCACGAGTGTTCTGGTCGCTTTGATCTTCGCCCTGGCGCGCAGTGGCCGCGGCGCCATGGCCGCCCCGGCCGTCGGTGCCTACATCGGTGCCGCGTACTGGTTCACCAGCTCCACCTCGTTCGCCAACCCGGCGGTCACCGTTGGCCGTATCTTCTCCGACACGTTCGCTGGCATCGCCCCGAGTTCGGCCCCGGGGTTCGTGGTGGCGCAGCTGGTCGGCCTGGTCGTGGGCGTCGCCATCACCTTGGCTCTGTACCCCGACGCCGCCTCGAGCGCCGACGACGTCGTCGTCCCTCACCCCGCTCCATCAAACTCGGCCTAAGGAAAGGGCTCCGTCATGAGCACTGTCTCCCCCTCGAAGGACCCGTACGCGGCGATCACCGAGGACCTCACCTACTCCTACGAAGGTGTCTTCTCCTCGCAGAGCGTCGCCGCTGCCGTCGACGCCGCACGTCTGGCACTCGAGCCGGTGTCCACCGTCCAGACCTACCTTCCCGTGCTGGTCGCACGCCAGGCCCGGGAACAGCTGATGGCCGCAGCCCAGGCGGAAGGTCACATCGCCAAGACGGTCCCCGAGATCGTTTTCGTGTGTGTCCACAACGCCGGCCGCTCCCAGATGGCCGCAGCGATGACCGAACACCTCTCGGCCCGCCGGGTCCACGTCCGCTCCGCCGGCTCCGCCCCGTCGCGAGAGATCAACCCCATGGTCGTCGACGTTCTCGCCGAGCGCGGCATCTCACTGGTCACGGCCTACCCGAAACCGCTGTCCGACAATGTCATTCGCGCAGCCGACGTGATCATCACCATGGGTTGCGGCGACGCGTGCCCCATCTTCCCGGGCAAACGCTACGAGGACTGGGACGTCGCCGACCCGGCCGACCAGCCCATCGAAGTCGTCCGCGACATCCGCGATGACATCCAGGCCCGAGTCACCACCCTCCTGCGCGAAATCCTCAACTGACCCGAATCCGCCACACCAGAAGGAAGCCCACCCATGAGCACCGCAACCAAACCTTCGGTCCTGTTCGTCTGCGTGCACAACGCCGGACGATCGCAGATGGCCGCCGCGTACACCCATCACCTCTCCGGCGGCGCCGTCGAGGTCCTCTCGGCCGGATCCGCACCCGCAGACCAGGTGAATCCCTCCGCCGTCGAAGCCATGGCCGAAGAGGGCATCGACATCACCGCCGAAACCCCGAAGATCCTCACCACCGATGCCGTGCAGTCCAGCGACGTGGTCATCACCATGGGATGCGGCGACACCTGCCCCATCTTCCCGGGCAAGCGCTACGAGGACTGGGAACTCGAAGACCCCGCAGGCAAGGGCGTCGACTCCGTCCGCCCCATCCGCGACGACATCAAGCAGCGGGTTCTGACCCTCCTCGACGAGCTCGGCGTGACGCCCGTGAGCGCCTGAACGTCCCACGAGGAGAACGCACGTGACCACCGACGTCCGCAACGTCATCATCATCGGGTCCGGCCCGGCCGGCTACACCGCCGCCGTGTACGCCGCCCGCGCCAATCTCCAACCCGTGCTGTTCGAAGGGGCCGTCACTGCTGGTGGCGCCCTCATGAACACGACCGAGGTCGAGAACTTCCCCGGCTTCCGCGACGGCATCATGGGCCCGGACCTCATGGACCAGATGCGTGCCCAGGCCGAGCGCTTCGGCGCCGAGCTGGTCACCGACGACATCGAGTCCGTCTCCCTCGACGGCGAGATCAAGTCCGTCATCGACGGTGAGGGACGCACCTGGCGCGCCCGCTCGATCATCCTGGCCATGGGTTCGGCCTACCGCGAGCTCGGCCTGCCCGACGAGAAGCGCCTCTCCGGCCACGGTGTCTCCTGGTGTGCGACGTGCGACGGGTTCTTCTTCCGCGACCAGGACATCGCCGTCGTCGGTGGTGGCGACTCCGCCATCGAGGAGGCCACCTTCCTGACGAAGTTCGCCAAGTCGGTCACCCTCATCCACCGTCGGGACGAGCTGCGCGCCTCCAAGATCATGGCCGAGCGCGCGTTCGCCAACGACAAGATCAAGTTCGCCTGGAACAGCGGCGTGGACGCGGTCAATGGTGGCGACAAGCTGACCGGTGTGACCCTGCGCGACACCACAACCGGTGAGACCAGCGACCTGGCCGTCACCGGCCTGTTCATCGCGATCGGCCACGACCCCCGCAACGAGCTCATCAAGGGCGTCGTGGATCTGGACGACGAGGGCTACGTCCTCGTCCAGGGCCGTTCCACGCTCACCAACCTCCCCGGCGTCTTCGCCTGTGGCGACCTCGTCGACCACACCTACCGTCAGGCCATCACCGCTGCCGGCTCCGGTTGCGCCGCGGCCCTCGACGCCGAGAAGTTCCTCGCCCACTGACCACCGCGCGAGGATCGACGGCAGTCTCCTAGGCAGGGAGCTGAAGCAGCGAGGCCAACGCCCCGAGCACTCCGGGTGACACGGCGTAGTGCACCCAGGTCCCCTCTTTACGACTGGTGAGCAGGCCGGCTTCACGCAGCTTCTTGAGGTGGTGACTCACCGTCGGCTGGGAGACCCCCACATCCAGGACGTCGCACACACACAACTCGCCCCCCGGCGACGAGGCGATCATCGAGAAGATCCTCAGCCGCACCGGGTCACCCAGAGCCTTAAACATGGCCGCAGCCGTCACGGCCTGACTGACCTCGAGGACTGCGCCCGACAGGGGCGGGCAGCACCCCACCGCCTGGGCAGCGGTGCGGGGCGCCTCGATGACGGATGACTTCGACATTCATCTATCTTGACATCCGTCGATACGTTGGAGCAAGATCCTTATATCGACAGTTATCGATTCAAGGAGTGCGTTATGACCGATCCCCTGTCCGGCACCACCCACCCGGTCGCCGTCATCGGGGCGGGCCCGTCCGGCCTGGCCGCCGCCGCCAACCTGCTCGAGCGCGGACTCGACGTCGTCGTCCTCGAGGGCGGAACCCGTGCCGGCGAAGCGGTGAGCCAGTGGGGCCACGTCCGCCTGTTCTCCCAGTGGTCCGAGCTCGTGGACCCGGCCGGTCGCCGCCTCCTCGAGTCGGCCGGCTGGTCCGCGCCCAACCCTGACGACTACCCGACGGGTGAGCAGTGGTCGCAGGCCTACCTGCAGCCGTTGGCCGAAGCGTTGCACGCGTCGGATCGGGTCACGGTGCGGTACGACGCGCGCGTCGTGGGGGTCACCCGCCAGGGTCGCGACCTGGTCGTTGACTCCGGGCGAGAGACCGCACCCTTCGTCCTCCAGGTTCAGAGCGCCGCGGGCATCGAGCGCCTGACCGCGCATGCGGTCATCGACGCGTCGGGCACCTGGGGCGGCCCGAACCCACTGGGAGGAGACGGGCTCGCGGCCATCGGTGAGCGCGCCGCTGCGGACCGCATCACCTACCAGGTCCCGAACCTGCGGGACGAATCCGTGCGGGCCCGCTACGAGGGCCGCCACGTCGTCGTCGCCGGCGCCGGCGCCTCCGCCCAGAACGCGCTCGTCGAGCTTGCGGCCATCGCCAAGGACAACCCGAAGACTCGCGTCAGCTGGCTCGTGCGACGGCCGACGGCCAGCGGTGCCTTCGGGGGCGGTGACAACGACCAGCTCGTCGCCCGTGGCGCGCTCGGCACCCGCGCCAAGGAGGCCGTCGACTCCGGGGCGATCACCCCCATTACTGGATTCCGCACGTCCGAGGTGACCAACACCAGCGACGGGACCCTGTCGTTGACCTCGTTCGACGGGCAACAGGTCACCGGTGTCGACGAGGTCATCGTGGTCACCGGCTTCCGGCCCAACCTCAGCATGTTGTCCGAGGTCCGCCTGGACCTCGACCCGGTCCTGCAGGCCCCAGCAACACTCGCTCCCCTGATCGACCCCAACGTGCACTCCTGCGGCACGGTCTACCCTCACGGAGCCAAGGAGCTGGCCCAGCCCGAGATGGGTTTCTACCTGGTCGGCATGAAGTCCTACGGTCGCGCGCCGTCCTTCCTCGCGCTGACGGGCTTCGAGCAGGTCCGCAGCGTCGCAGCCGCGATCGCCGGCGACCACGAGGCAGCCGAGCGAGTCGAACTCACCCTGCCGGACTCCGGGGCGTGTGGCGGCTCAGGCCTGTTCGACGAACCCGCCCCCGCAGACGCCCAGGCAGGCGGCTGCTGCGGCGCACCCGCACCACAGGAACTCCTCAGCATCGGCACCACACCGTCGCGCTGACCCTGCCGCGCCCCTGGATGCCACCCGCGTGGTCGGCGTCCACGGGCGCGGTCCAGCAGGGCTGAAGATGTGGAAGGTTTCGACGAAGCGCACCTGGCGCCGTTGAGGCCCGCCACGTCAGCCGCGATCCCGGCCACGACCAACCCGGAGAGCCAATGACCACCGCGCCGAGCCCACCGGTCCTCATCATCACGGCCCGCGGCAGCACCGAACCCGCCAGTGGGTCCCGACTCCTCACACCCATCGCGCAGACCATCGCGCGGCGATACGCCGGCGACGTGCGCATCCTGAGCCTGGCCTACCCGGCCACCTTCACCAGTTTCGACCCGACGTTCCCCGCGCGCATCGACCTCGGACGCAGCCCAGCGATCGGTGTCCGCAACCTGGTGGCGGCCCTGCATGACCAAGCGGCCACTCGCCCTGAGCAACGGATCGTCCTGCTCGGCTGGTCCCAAGGGGCCCAGGTCATCACCGACACGCTCGCTGCGCCGCACCATCGGCGGGCCGGACACGACGCACCCGCACTGAACCGAACGGCGGCGCGACTGGTGCACGCGGTGGCACTGTTCGGCAACCCGACCTTCACGGCCGGGCAGCCCCACAACGCCGGCGAGTACGCGCCCGGAGTCAGTGGAGTCACCCCACACCACGCGGGTGCGCTCGAGAAGTTCACCGACCGCATCCGCGACTACTGCACTCTCACAGACATCGCAGCACAGAATGCTCCCGGCTCCGACGTCGATGGGCACGTGGCCTACTTCCACAACGGCATGCCCGACCAGTCAGCAGACTTTGTCCTCGAGCAGCTGTCCAGGACTCCCAGCACCTCCCACAAGAAGGCACCTCATTTGGGATAATTATCCAGTATATTTATCGCGTGCCTCGACCCGCGCTGACTGAGCAAGATCATCAGAAGGGACGCGCCCTCGGCCTCGTTCTGGTTCAGGCGCGAGGCGCACGCAGTTGCGACTCCGTGGCGCGCGCCAGTGGCGTCGTCGTCGACACGTTGAGGGCCATCGAACGTGGGAGTGTGGCCTCCCCGGGAGTGTTCGTCGTGTCCGCGGTGGCGCGCGAGTTGGGCCTGTCGGTTGATCAGGTCCTGGCAGACGTCGCCTACCGTGTCGACCCGGACCAGACGCGGATGAGCGGCCACCGATCATGAGCCGGGACGTCGCCTCGGCCCTGACGCCACGGGCGCCTGCCTGGGTCGAGAACGGGGCCCGCCTGTCGGGGGCCAGGGCCAACGCAGTGGTGACCATCAATCCGTTCGAGCATGAACGCCGCATGCAGGCGCACCTGGGTGCGGTGACCGACCTGGCCCTGCTAGACCTGTTCCTCACCCTTCCGCAGGGGTGGCCGGTGGCCACCACAGCGTTGGACCCCGAGGACTGGGACCACCTGCGACGGGCCCCGCGAGGTTGCTGGACCGGCGATCACGGCGTGGACATCGTCAGGTTGCTGCAGCGGCCCTGCCAAGTCGAAACGGTCGTGGTGGACGGTGACCGTTGGCACAAGAGCCTCGAGACGGCCCGACGGTTCGCTGCAGCCGCTCCCGTCGTGGTTCGAACCCCTGCAGATGCTCGGGTGGACTCGTCGATGCTGTGGGCAGCGCAGCTCTTGGGCATCGGGGTGTGGCAGGTCGAAGGCGCCGACCACAGGGTCCTGGTCGCGCCCGAGGTCCCTCCCGGCGGGGTCGTCAAGGCGGCCAAGTGGCGTTTCGAGGAATGGGCCTACCGCCAGTGGCTGACCACTACAGGATCGCGGACACCTCGTCGGGAACCGGAAACAGTTCTCGATCCAACCGCAGCAAGTTCATCAGAACCCGGTCGTAGTCACTGACCGGGAGGACCCGGCTCAGCGGCAAGTGCGCCAGGGCCGCACCGATGCGCTGATGGTGTGCGGATGCCGGTCCAGGAGTGGAGAACTCGGCGTCCATTTCGAGGGCGGCCAGGGCCTGCGAGACGGCGTGGATGTTGTGATCCACGACCCTCAGTCGCGAGCCCGGTGTCGGGGTGTAGCCATCGACAGAACGACCGCACACCGGACAACGCGGCGCGTGGGACGTCACGTACCAGTCGGCGTAGACCCCTGGGCTGCGCATCTCGAGCAGGTCAGGGTGCAGCAGCCCGGGCACGAAGTCCTTGGCGTTCTTGTTGAACCCGTTGACGCCAGGCGGTGACGGAAACCGCAGAGTGGAGTTCGTGCCCACATAGGCCCTCTGTGCGCCGTGGGCGATCGCGTCGAGCGCCACCAGCGGTTGTACCCCGACCAGCCACACCCGCTCGAGCTTGGTCACCATCCAGCGCAGCCCGTCCAGGACTTCACTGCTCTGCAAGCCTTCCCCCTTGGCGGCGAACAGCAGCGCAACCGGCCCTTCGGGAAGCGCCGACACCTGATCCACGAATTGGTCCCGGCTGCCGCGGCGGAGCATGCCTTGATCCGTCGGGATGAACGGGATGACCCTGTCCACTGATTCCTGCGTCCAGTGACGCACCTGGGCCTGAAGGGTTCCCCAGTCCTCGGCAGGGACGAACCCCGAGGGGGCGAGCAGTGTTGCCCCAGGGGGGAACCCAGACGCCCACTGCGTCAGGGTCACCCCCAGGAGGCCATCGTCGCCCCCCAGCTCTGATGGTCGTTGCGCGGTGGCGACGTGGCGCCGCCACGAACCGCAGTCAAGGGTGACCTGGTCCGCGGCCGCGCGAGGCCAGCAGGCTCGCTGCACCACCCCTGGCTTGGCGTCGTGGATCAGGACCGGGCGGGTCCAGCTCTCGTGTGCCGACGCGACCGTGTGGGCATGGCCGTGAACGGTGTAGGTGCCGATCGACTCCATGGTCTGCTCCAACTCTGCTGCCACTGGGCTTTCGAGTGTGGCATCGAGAATTAGTGTCGAAATGATGCGCGCCCTGTCGGCGCGTCGCTGGCCGGGTTCCGATCGCCTTATGGGCTTTGACCAGTACAGTCGAAGGGAAGATATTGCGCGGATTGATGGTGGTTGGAGGTGAGGGCATGCCAAGGTCGGCGAGACTTGTCCCGGTGCCTTCCCTGACTCCGGAGGACCTCAGCGCGTTCTGCCTGCGGTGCCACACGGAGTTCACGCGCCCCGCACAACCGGGCCGGCCCGCGTTGTACTGCACCCCGGTATGCCGCACGGAGGCCTACCGGGAACTGCGTCAGGCCCGGGCCCGGTTGGCTCACTTCGAGGGCGTGGTGGCTGACTTGCGGCGCACGGTGTTGTATCTCGAGCGCGGCGATGACTCCGCCCCGCAGGAGCACATCCGCCACGCCCACCTCCAAGACTTGCAGAGGGCCCTGGACCGGGCCCGGGGCACGGCAGAGGCCCTCGCGGGCGGGCCCGAAAGGTCGCTGCCGCCGCTGGAGGCCTTGGTCGAGGCAGCCGCCCAGGTGATGACCGACTTGTCGTCCGAGTAGTGCCCAGGTGATGACCGACTTGTCGTCCGAGTAGTCCTGCGCTCGCCCCTGCCGGTTACGAGTAGGTGGCGCGTTGTCTCAGCGCCGTGGCAATGGCAGCGCTCCCCGCGAACCGCGCGACCGGCCGAGCACGACAGGCCCGATCGTCAGATCACGAGACACGCTGCCCGCTGGTGCGCGAGGCCTCGGCGGGCACGTCGGTGCTCGCCAGGAGTCGTTGGGCTGTCGCGGCGACGGCCCCGAAGTAGTCCGCCAGGAGCCCCCGGCTCTCGAGGTTCCACCAGGTACGACGCAGGGCCATCTGATGACGGCCCTGGTTCCCTTGGTGCTCGCCCGCCGTTCTCATGTCGTCTCCGGTGACGATCATGAGGGCCGCCAGGCCCGCGGCCCGTTGCGCCTGCGGGATGGATAGCCAGGGTGTGAAGTCGCTCAATTCGGGCACGACGAGCTCGCGCGGCAGGAGCGGCGGGAAGGTAGTGCGTGCCCGCACTTTCGCCTCAGAAGTCGCCAACAGGAGGTGCTCGGCGGGGATACGAATGTCTTTGGCCCAGAGCCCCAAGTACTGGCCGTGCTGCCCGGCGTAACGCAGGAGATCGGCGCGCAATCCAAACGGCGAAGTGGCGCCGTGCCTTTCCAGAGCCCAGGAGAGCGCTCCGCCCGGGTGCTTGGCGCCGGCGAGGTCGAGAACGGTGTCAGGCCAGGTGTCCATGGGCGTCTCGATGGCGGTGAACGCATCAGGCAGGATCCGCGCAATGAACCACGGCTCGACCAGTCCAGTCATCTTGAGACGAAGGCCACCGCGGACACGGGAGAGGACCTCGACGGCGGCGTTGAGCTCGATGAACCCGTCGCGCCGGCTGAGCCGGGCGAAGCTGTCCTGACCCTTGATGATGGCCATGAACTGCTCTTGGACCTCGAGCAACTCATCGAAGTCCGTGTCGGCGTTCTCGTCGGGGTTGTGGGGACGCAACAGGCAGAGGTGGATCGGGCAGATCGTGTACCAGGGGTAGCGCCATTCCAGCCGGGTGATGTCGGGGGTCTGCCGGTCGCAGGCACGGCAGAATCTGTCGAAACGGGCATCGACCAACCACCCGAGGGTTGCCTGATCGGCCAAGGTCGCGGTGCCGGTGGCGGGGTCGAACGTTGCGGCAGGGACACGGTCGAAGCCGATGGTGATGTCCTCATCGGTCGAGGCCAGCATGGCGCGGACCTCGTCGGGGGTGAGGTTGAGTCGCCTCGCGGTGGATGCCACAGTACGGTCCGTCATGGCGATGCCGCTGCTGCGGGCGCATCTGCCGGCACGGATCCGGGTGGCCCATCGTGCACTGATGGGGGCGACCACGGCGGCCGGGCTGGCCGAGAAGGTGACGGCGACACGTTTGAGGTATCCGGGCAGGGTTTCGCGCGGTTGCGGCTCCAACCGCAACGGAAGCGGTCGTGGTGCGTCGTGGACGTCGTCTGTTGTCATGGTGTCCTCGCCGGCACGCTACAGGGGCACCAAGGGCTGGTCGGGTCGACACGACGACACGTCGCGTCCTGGGCTCCACGCAAGGACAGCAGCCCGTACGCGTCGGGCAGCACGGGGTGGTGTGCCCAGGCGGCACGTTCCGGCTGGTCCGCCAGCTGGGGGCTCAACGTGCGCGCGGCGGCAAGCAGGTCGCCTCGCAGGCCCGGGAACGCGCTGGAGAAGCAGTACCGGGTCCACTGCCTCGCCTTGGCCGGCGGGATGCCGAGCCGGGCGCCGGCTTCGGCCCATGGGTGGCCGTCGTGGATGCGGGTGAGGACCAGTGAGGTCACGGCTCGCAGGATCAGGACATCTGGCTTGCGGCTGGATCGGCGCTGCGGCGGGAGCGCGCACGGCCAGACCAGTTGGGGGACGTCGTCGAGGGTCCAGTCCTGGACTGGCAGCTGCTGTTGGGCGATCAGCCGTTCCCGGGTGAGCAGGATGTGGACTCGGCCGGTGCGCTGCAACGCCGTGGCGATCGCCGGCGTCAAGGCCGTGGAGGGGGCGGTGACACGGCCGAAGGTGTCGGCGTGAGGGCTGCGGATGCCGGCGTCGCGGCACCACCGTTGCAGGATGTCCGCGGCCTCGTCGGGGGTGGCCGCGTCGAGCAGGGGCTGGACCGTCATCACGAGGTCTGCCATGACCGCCGGGTCCCGTGGCGGGGTTGCCCGCCGGTGGGTGCGCCCCCAGTCAATGGTGGGTGTGCGGCCCAGGGCGACGGCGATCCCGATGGCGGACTGCCACGCCCGCAGCGTCTCAAGTGAGGGGTAGTCGATGCCGTGGACCGCTGCGTGGCCGCCCGCGATGACCTGCTCGAACATGGCGCTGGCCCGGATCGTCTCCCACGGAGCGGGAAGCGGATCTTGGGCGGTGAGGTCGGCACCGCAGGTGCCCGGCGCGCGGTTCAGGGACGGGAGGTCGCATCGCTTGCCGTCGGGGCGGCTCATGGCCCGGGAGGGGGCGCTGGCGTGCAGGTGTGTGTACAGGCCAGGGGTGCCGCCGCACCCCGGGCAGGTGTGGCGCAGCCAAGTGGCGTGCGCGCGGCAGGTGAGGACCCAGGGAAGGCGCCAGGACAGCCGCCAAATCCCGTCCTCAGCCAAGCAGGTGGGGCAGTAACGGCTCCCGGCCAAGAAGACCCAGCCCTGGTTGGCCACCCGGCGAGTGCCGTCGATTCGACGCCGTCCGTCGTGGTCGAACAGGCCGGTCAGGTCGAAGGCTCGCTGGTCGAAGCGGGACAGGTGCATCGCGTGGACGTCGTCGGGGCTGATGCCCAGATGGTGCGCAACGCGGGTCGCATGATCAGGAGCCAGGACCACGCCGTGGTATCCGGGCCACCGGCCGTTGTGGAGCAGGCCGATGTGACGAGCCAAGGACTGCAGGGTGCACAGGTGGGCGGCGGCGCTGCGGGACAGGTAGGACTGCCACGTTTCGTCGTCGTGGGTCGCGGTCCGCAGGGCAACGGCGGGCATGCGCGGTCCTTCAGGCCGGGGCTGCGTCGTCGAGGGCGGGGCGGGTCGCGGCCAGGGCTGCCCCGTCCAGCGTGCTCTCGTGGGTGATGGCGTGGATGGCGGCCTCCTTGACCCAGTTGATCGCGATGCCAGGACGTCCTGCGGAGCCCTCAGCTAGCGAAGCGATGACCCCCTTCTGGTTGAGTCGGCACTGCTTCGGTCCGCCGGGAAACGCGAGCCGTTCACTCATGGTGGCGGCCAGCCGTTCCCACCCGGTGACGCGCTTGCCGTCCGGTGGTGGCCATTGCGCGCAGGTGACCCAGGTTCCGGCGCTGCGGAGCCGGACCTGTTCACCGGCGCTGCCGGAGAAGATTCCCTGCTCGCGCAGGTTGGCGCCGACGATGACAGCGGTGGCCGGGATGCCGGTGATCAACCCTTTGAGCGTTGTCGCCAGGCTGGTCGAGTCTCGGCTGCGGGCGCCAAGGATTCCGTGGCTGTCATCGACGATGTAGCCGACCATCCCCACCTGGGGTGCCAGATCGCGGATCTTGGACAAGAACTGCGGGGTGCGGTCCCGGCTGTCTTTGACGATGCCGATGGCGTCGCCCAGGGCCTCGGTGATGGAGGCGGCGCCGTGGTGCTGGGTGACTTCGGTGTAAGCCCATGCGGTGGGGTGCAAGCAGGATGGGTCCGGCGGTGGCTGCTGCCGGGCAGCGCGGGTCTGTTCGAGGGCGCAGCCCAGGACGGCATACGTCTTGCCGGCCATGGGCGGTCCGTCGACGACCACCACGTGCTGTCCGTGCAGGGGTGCGTGCCGGTTGCGGAGTTGGGCGCGCTCGATGGCGTCGCGGATGGCTCTGACGTCGTCGGTGGGGATGGGCCCCAAACTGAGGTTGTAGGCCACGAAAGCGTCCAGGGTGTCGGCGTCGAGGGTGGCGCCGGTGACGCTCGGTCGAGCAGGGGTGGCCCGGTCGAGATACGCACCCCAGTCGTCGGGGTTCTGCGGGTGGAAGGTCGCGTTCACGCCTGATCCCACAGGTCGTCGGCGAGCCCGGTGAAGTCGAGGGTCTCGTCCGGGTCGTCCTCGTCATCGGCGAGGTCGGCGTCAAGGATCTCGTCGCTGTCGGCGGTCGTGTCGACGAGTTGGCCGGTGACGACGTCGTCGTCACCGAAGGCAAGCTTGCGGAACTCGGGGCTGGCGTCGGCGAGGTCGTGGGCGTAGTCGCGTGACCTGGACGCCTCCAGGGCGGCAAGCCGGGCCTCGTTGCGGGAGGCGAAGGCGTCCTCGGAGTGGCGGTTGATGAACTCGGCACGCAACTGGGAGACCTGCGGTCCGGTCAGAGGGCGTCCGGTGGAGGTGACGATCTGGGCCCGAACGGCCCGGTCGAACAGTTCCGTGGCGGGCATGCGGGTGGGGATGGCCGCGCCAGCTCTGGGGATGCACAGGTAGTCCCCGGTGACGGGGTGGCGGGCGTACACCCGGTCGGTGTCCCACCGATCCCAGTACACCGTCAATGGTCGGGCGGGGGCTCCGACGCCTCGCGCCAGGAGCGCGCGCAGGGAGCGCAGTTCGGCGCTGTTGTATTGGCGACCGTCGACGTTGACGCCGTAAGGGTGGACGATGCACTGCTGGTCCTTCATCGCCCGGATGTGATCCCACGGGTCGCTGGGCATCTCGATCCATCCGCCACCGGCAATGTAGGCCGTGAAGATCCCGGCCGGGCACAACGGCACCTGGGACTGGTGGAGCTCGGCGAGCCCGTCGTGGGGTTCCCAGTTGTAGATGTTGAGGATGTACTCCCACAGGGCGTCGCGCAGATCCTGAGCGGTCAGGCAGGCGCGGCTCTCAGCGTCGGCCGGGTGGTTGCCCGGGTGCTCGCCCTTGAACCCTCCCAGGATGGACTCGATCTCCCGGTAGGTGTTGTGCAGCGCCTCGATGGTGCCTTTGGCGTGCGCGGCTTTCGGCGGGCAGAACACGACGTCAACGCCGGCGCGGGCGCACACCGACATCAGGTGAAGCGAGTCCATCTCCTTGCCGTGGTCGAGAACGATGGTGCTGGGGACGATGGCGGGTTTGCGCCCGATCAGGTCCACCACGGCGCCCGGCTCGGGGTCGGTGTCGACCTCGTTGACGATGGAGACCAGGCGGGGCATGCCGTGGAAGTTCTCCAGCTCGTAGGGCCATCCGGCGCGGGTCACCATGGGTCGCCCCATGTCGCAGATCAGCATGGACACGTCGCGGCTGGTCGCCTTGCCCAGGACCACCCGCAGGGCCACGACGCAGCGGGTGAACACGTCGATCGCGGACAGGATGGTCGCCTTGGCCCAACCCAGCCGGGGATCCCACACGTGGATCGTGGTGTCGGTGGCGTCGATCTGGACGATCTCCCCGGGTCGCGACACCTGCCGGCGGCCGTAGACGGTGTCGGGTTTGATCGCCACCCGTTGACGGCCCTTGGCGTCCAGGTGCAGGTCGAGGTCTCTGGACAGCTCCCCGATGACGACGCCGAGCTTGTACTGCGAAATGCGATCCGGCACCTTTTCGCGCAGCAGCGCGGCCAGGACCTTGTCCCGCAGGGCGCGGTCGCTGATCCTGGCCCGGTCCGGTTCTTTCCGAAGGGCCTCGGTGATGACGGTCAGGGCATGATCGGACACTCCTTCGAGGCGGCGGGTGTGCAGTTTGCGGTTGCCGTGGATCAGGGCGTCGATGCCGCCACGTCGGATGTGCCGCAGCTGCCGGCGCAGGGTGGGGACCGAACCGTGCGCCACCTCGCGTGCGGCCAACTCACGGGACTTGCGTTCCAGGCGCTGGGCTTTGGTTGTGGTGTCCGGGTCGTAGTCCGGCGACAGACGGCCCTGGCGGCGGTCGCCGTCGGGGTCGCCGCGGCGGCTGCCCGTGTCGACCTGCAGGAGGTCTTGGTATCGCTCCTCGACCTGGGCTCGGACCGAGGGTGGCAGGTCGGCCAGGACCGGCGAAACAGGAGGGTCGTCGTCGTTCTGACTTTCGTCGGCCGCCTCGGTTGAGGTGGCGGTGAGGCGGCCGACCAGCTCCAGCCACGACACCCGCTCCAACCCCTCTCCCGTGTCCAGCAAGGCGGTCAGCTTGCCGGAGGCGTCCCGGTCGAACATCTCGAGCCGCACTGTGCGTCCGTCGATCTGCAGGTACTCGCCCGGCTGCAGTCGGGTGCGTCCGCGGGGCGGGTCCCCCGGCTCCTCATCCTCGGGGGTCACAGCGAGATCTGACATGAGGAACTCCTTCGGGTCAGGGGGCGTCGCTGGACGCGACTGTCGATCCGGATCGGGGCGGTCAGGTCAACGAAGAGCTGCCGGGTGGCCACCAGGTGCCACAAGGCGCCGTGGTCGGGCCGGCTCTGCCCCAGAGCGGCCGCGGCGTGTTGCACGGTGCATGTCTCTGGGAGGCCACGGGCGGCCTGCACCCATCCAGGCACCCGTTCCGGGGGCGCGTGCCGGTGGGCGTACACGAAGGAGACGTTGCGTTGGTGCTGGGCCGACAGTTCGCCGCGCAGCTCGTAACGCCAGCCCAAGGCGGTGGCCGTCGCCTGGGCAAGGACGAACACCGCGTGCGCCTCCGCGGAGTCCAGGCGGGCACGCCGTGTCACGTCGAGGAGGGTGACGACACCGTCGACCGTGACATAGAGCGCGTCCGGGACGTGGGTGCGCACCCCCGACGCGAAGGGCCACTCCAGTCGCAGCGGCTGGGTGGTCATTTGGGTGATCGGACGCGTCAGCAGCAGGTCGCGGTAGCTCTCCTGCTCGTTGCGGGACTCGAACCACCCAGCGTGGGCTTCCCGGTCCACCGACGGTAACGCCATCCGGCCGATGTAGTTCCGCATCCCTTGGTAAGACACCGGGCGACGCACCTCGGCCAGCACATCCGGTGTCAACGTCGCGGCGCTTGGAACATCGCACGTCTTCTGCCGGTCACGACCCGAGACCAGGTCCACCTCCCGGATGGTCACCGACGAGGTGAGCGCGACCTGGCGAGCCAGAGCGGCGTCCTGTGCCGCCGAAACGACCTCTTCCCACGGGGCTCGCGGCCCACGAAGAGATTCGAGGAAGTCCACTCGGGTTCCGCGACGATGCGACACGCTCGCGCGCGTGACCGTCACAGCGGCACCCGGACCTTCGACACAGCGTTGACACAACGTGGGCTGTCCCCAAGAATGGCAAGGCAAAGCCTCCTTGCTTGATCTGACAGGTTTCGACGCGCGACCACGAATCGCGCGGTACACCACACACGCGCCGGGTTCCCGCCCGGCCTTGTGTGTGTCTGGGGTGTTTGAGGCTCCCAGCGCCGCCCCGTTGGCGCTACGTACTCCCTGTCACCAGACCGCCTCTCACGCGTCGCGGACCAACCACAACGCCGTCACCGGGTGCGATGCGCCCCCTTGGCGCACCCCGCCATCAAACGTACCCGTGCGCGCAAGGGCGACGCAGAGATTGCGGGCTCTTCCCAGATGAGGGTGTAGGTCGG
>NZ_AVPJ01000011.1 GCF_000768705.1 Knoellia sinensis KCTC 19936 | reverse complement strand
AGGAGAGCCGGAATTCGGTGAGTTCGGGACAGTGAGGCTCGCGGTCAGAGCTCTCCGGTCTGCACCTTCCACAGTCCGGCGTAGGCGCCGCCGGTCACCAACAGTTCGTCATGCGTGCCGGACTCGACCACGCGTCCGGCGTCGAGCACCCAGATCCGGTGCGCGTGCCGCACGGTCGACAGCCGGTGGGCCACGACGATGGCGGTGCGATCGAGGGTGGCTCGCCGCAGTGACGCCTGGATGGCGGCCTCGGTCTCGTTGTCGACGGCACTGGTGGCCTCGTCGAGGACGAGCACCGCCGGGTCACGCAGGAGGGCGCGGGCGAGGGCGATCCGCTGCCGCTGTCCGCCGGAGAGGTTGACTCCGCGCTCCCCCAGTTGCGAGTCGAACCCCTCGGGGAGTGCCTCGATGAAGTCCACCGCAGCTGCAGCGACGGCCGCCTCGCGGATTTCCTCCCGGCTGGCGCCCGGACGCCCGTAGGCGATGTTGTCGGCAATCGACCCCGAGAAGATGTAGACGTCCTGGGCGACGTAGCCCATCGACCCGCGCAGCGAGTCCCAGTCGAGTTCGCGGACATCGCGTCCGTCGAGCAGGACCGCCCCGTCGCGCGGATCGTCGAAGCGGAGGATCAGCCGCAGGAGCGTGGACTTGCCTGACCCTGTCGATCCGACGATCGCGTGCGTCTCGCCGGCCGGGATGACCATGTCGATGCCCTGCAGGACGGCCGGCCCTTCTCCGTAGCCGGCCTGCACGCCCTTGAGTTCCACGGCCCCACGCACCGGCCGGGCGAGCGCCTCGCTTCCCGCGGGGACGGTGACCGGCTCGTCGAGCAGGCGCAGGATCCGCCCAGCCGAGGCTCGCCCCCGCTGATAGAGGTCGAGCACGGTGGCCACTTCGGTCAACGGCCAGAGCAGCCTCTGGGTCATGAAGACGAGCACTGAGTAGAGGCCGATCTCGAGGTCACCGCGGAGCGTCGCCCAGCCGCCGAAGAGGAGCGTGCAGGTGAAGCCCGCGAGGATGGCCATCCGGACGAGCGGGACGAAGGCGGCGCTCGACCGGATGGCGTCGACGTTGGCCTGGCGATAGGCCGTGGACAACGTGGCGATCCGGTCTCGCTCACGTGACTCGGCCGTGAACGCCTTGATCGTCGAGATGCCGGCGAGGTTGGCGCTCAGCGCACCGGAGAGATCCGCCACCGTCTCGCGCACCCGCGCATAGAGGGGTTCGAGGCGACGCTGGAAGATCAGGGATCCGGCGATGACCACCGGGATGGGCAGGAACGCCAACACGAAGAGCTGCACGCTCGATGCCGCGAAGACGGCCCCGACGAGCACGACGTTGAGGGCGGTCTGGAGGATCGCGGCCGCCCCGACGTCGAGGAATCGCTCGAGCTGGTTCACGTCGTCGTTGAGCGTCGCGAGCGTCGTGCCGCTCGCCCGGCCCTCGTGCCACGACATGTCGAGGTGCTGCGCGTGGTCGTAGGCCTCGACGCGCAGGTCGTGCTCGACCCCCTGCGCCAGCCCGCGCCAGAGCACGTCAGCGACGTACTGCGACACCGACTCGATGACCCACACGACCACGTTGAAGGCGGCCAGCCATGCCAGCTGGGCGTAGCGCGACTCGATGTCGAGCAGCGACCCGACGAACGAGTCGTCACCTCGGACGACGACGTCGACGGCGGCACCGATGAGCAGCTCGGGGACGACGTCGGCCACCTTGTTGACCGTCGACATCGTCACTGCTGCGACGAGCCGGCCCCGGTAGCGGCGGTGGCGGCGCCAGAGCGCGCTGAGTGGGCGGTCAGGGTCGGCGGTGCGAGTCACTCGGTGAACCCTAAGCGCCGCACATGTCACACCCCGCAGGCCTGTCGCCGCCACGAGCCGCTTCCTACGATGAAGGCATGACCTCAGCCAACGCAGAGAAGATCGTCCTGATCGACGGCGCCCGCACCCCCATCGGCAGCTTCGGCGGGATGTTCAAGGACGTCCCCGCGCACGAGCTCGGCGCGACGGCCGTCCGCGAGGCCCTCACCCGCTCCGGCGTGGCGCCTGAGGACATCGACGAGGTCGTCATGGGCTGCATCGGCCAGGTGGGCCCCGATGCCTACAACGCGCGCCGAGTGGCACTGGCAGCCGGACTCCCGAAGTCGGCACCGGCATACACGGTCAATCGTCTGTGCGGTTCCGGTCTGCAGGCGATCTGGTCGGCCGCGATGCAGATGCGCTGGGGCGGCGTCGACCTCGCCCTTGCCGGTGGTGACGAATCGATGACCCGTATGCCGTTCTACGACTTCGGCGCCCGCAACGGCTACCGCTTGGGGAACCGTGAGCTCGTCGACGGCACCGTCATGATGCTCACCGACCCCTTCCACGGCATCCACATGGGCGTCACCGCGGAGAACGTCGCCGAGCGCTACGGCGTGAGCCGCGAGGAGCAGGACGAGTTCGCCCTGCGCAGCCAGCAGCTCGCGACGAGCGAGAAGGGACGTGCTGCGTTCTCCGAGGAGATCACCCCCGTCGAGGTCGGCGGCCGCAAGCCGTTCACGGCGACCGAGGACGAGCACCCGAAGCCGGACACGACCCTCGAGATCCTCGCTGGCCTGCGTCCGGCGTTCGCCAAGGAGGGCACGGTCACGGCCGGCAACGCCTCCGGCATCAACGATGGCGCCGCAGCGGTCGTGCTGGCACGCGAGTCCGTCGCCGCGGAGCGTGGCCTCAAGGGGCTCGTCACGCTCGAGGCTGTCACGACGGGCGCGATGGAGCCCGAGCTCATGGGCTACGCCCCGGTCATCGCGCTCGAGAAGCTCTTCGAGCAGACGGGTCTCGGGCCGAACGACATCGACACCTTCGAGGTCAACGAGGCGTTCGCCGCCCAGGCCGTCGCCGTGGTGCGGGACGCCAAGCTCGACCCGGAGAAGGTCAACCCCTACGGCGGGGCGATCGCCCTGGGGCACCCGGTCGGTGCGACGGGCGCGATCCTGTCGCTGCGCGTGGCCAAGGACCTGCACCGTCGTGACCTCGAGACCGGCGTCGTGACGATGTGCATCGGCGGTGGCCAGGCCCTCGCCGCCCTCTTCCGCCGCATCTGAGGCTCGACCCATTGCCCGAATGGGACGCCCTGTGGTGGCCTCCGGCTGCCGCGCGTGTCCCATTCGGGCAATGAGTCGGCGGTTGAGCGGGTGCGTACGCTGCTGGTGTGAGTGAAACATCAGCGCGCAATACGCGGGCCATCGAAGAGGGCATCCACACCGACTTCGCGCGGGAGATGAGCTACGGCTCCTATCTCGCCCTCGACGAGCTCCTCAGCGCCCAGCATCCCGTGAGCGACCCCGAGCACCACGACGAGCTCCTCTTCATCATCCAGCACCAGACCTCCGAGCTCTGGCTCAAGCTCGTGCTGCACGAACTGCGTTCTGCTGCAGACCTGCTCGCACAGGACGAGATGCGCATCGCGCTCAAGCGCATCGCCCGGGTCAAGCACATCCAGCGCACCCTCACCGACCAGTGGTCCGTCCTCGCGACGCTCACCCCGACCGAGTACTCCCAGTTCCGCGGCTTCCTCGGCCACGCGTCCGGGTTCCAGTCCTGGCAGTACCGCGCCGTCGAATTCATGCTCGGCAACAAGCACCGCGGCATGCTCAAGGTCCACGAGGCCGACCCCGAGGCCCACGCACTCCTCACCGAACTCCTCGAGGCGCCGAGCATCTATGACGAGTTCCTGCGCTACCTCGCACGACGCGGGTATGCCGTGCCGCAGGAGATCCTCGACCGCGACGTGAGCATCGCTCACGTTCCGAACGACGGCCTCGTCCAGGTGCTCACCGGCATCTATGCCGACGCCGAGAACCACTGGGACGTCTATGAGGCGTGCGAGGAGCTCGTGGACCTCGAGGACAACTTCCAGCTCTGGCGCTTCCGCCACCTCAAGACGGTGCAGCGCACCATCGGCATGAAGACCGGCACGGGCGGGTCGAGCGGGGTGGGCTTCCTCCAGCGCGCGCTCGAGCTCACGTTCTTCCCGGAGTTGTTCTCGGTCCGCACCGAGATCGGGGCGCCCGCCCCCTGACCGCCGCGCTGTCCCGAACCGAGGAATTCGGTGACCTCGGGACGGGACGTGCGCAGCCGGCATACCTGCTGGTCTGTCCCTAACCGAGGAATTCGGTGAGTTCGGTACGGCCGGGCGGCCTCGTCTGACGAACCGCTCGTGCCCAACCGAGGAATTCGGTGAGTCGACCTCGCCTGACGAACCGCTCGTGCCGAACCGTCCAATTGGGTGAGTTCGGGACGGGAGGTGCGCGGCCGGCATCCTGCTGGCCCGTCCCCAACCGAGGAATTCGGTGACCTCGGGACGGGACGTGCGCAGCCGGCAATACCTGCTGGCCCGTCCCTAACCGAGGAATTCGGTGACCTCGGGACGGGACGTACGCGGCCGGCATACCTGCTGGTCTGTGCCGAACCGTCCAATTGGGTGAGTTCGGTACGGGAGGTGCGCGGCCGGCATACCTGCTGGTCTGTGCCGAACCGTCCAATTGGGTGAGTTCGGGACGGCCGGGCGGCCCCGCCTGACGACCCGCTCGTGCCGAACCGTCCAATTGGGTGAGTTCGGGACGGGAGGTGCGCGGCCGGCATACCTGCTGGTCTGTGCCGAACCGTCCAATTGGGTGAGTTCGGGACGGCCGGGCGGCCCCGCCTGACGACCCGCTCGTGCCGAACCGTCCAATTGGGTGAGTTCGGGACGGGAGGTGCGCGGCCGGCATACCTGCTGGTCTGTGCCGAACCGTCCAATTGGGTGAGTTCGGGACGGCCGGGCGGCCCCGCCTGACGACCCGCTCGTGCCGAACCGTCCAATTGGGTGAGTTCGGGACGGGAGGTGCGCGGCCGGCATACCTGCTGGTCTGTGCCGAACCGTCCAATTGGGTGAGTTCGGGACGGCTGGGCGGCGTTCGCCTCTCACCCCAGCGGGGGCAGGGTCGACCCTTCCGGGGGAGGTGCGTGCGCGATCCCCTGCACAGCATGGTTGCCATGACGACGCTTGCCCCAGCGACGACCCTTGCCCCCTCGTGCCGACCCTCTGCAGCGGTCGTGGCGGTGCAGGTGGCCCGCCCATGGTTCTGGCCGATCGGCATCGCGCCCGCGTGGTTCGGGTCGGTCGTGGCGACTGGCTCGTGGTTGCCGCCCGGGGTCGGCTTGTGGCGCCTGGCCGCCGCCGCCCTCGTCATGGGGCCGCTGGTATGGGTGTCGCTGTGCACGGTCAATGACCTGCACGATGTGGCCTCCGACCGCACCAATCCACGCAAGGTGTCCTCCCCCCTGGTCTCGGGCGCTGCGACGGCCGCTGGGCTGGCGCGGACGCACCTGATCTCCAGCGGCGCCGCGCTGGGTGTCGCCGCCCTCGTGGGGCCGGTGTTCGCTCTCGGCACCGCCCTCGTTCTCGCTCTTGGCTGGGCGTACAGCGCTCCTCCCCTCCGGCTCAAGGGCCGGCCCGGGCTGGACGTCGCGGCCAACGCCCTCGCGCTGGGACTGCTCGCACCACTCGCCGGCTGGTCGCTGTCCCGACCGCTCGTCGAGTACCCGCCCCTGTTGGCCGTCCTCGGCGTGACCCTCGCTGCGGCCCTCTATGCACCCACCACGGCGGTCGATCACACCTCCGACGCGGCCGCCGGGGACCTCACCCTCGCGGTGCGCTGGGGTCCGGGCGTCGTGCACTGGTTGGGAGTCGGGCTCTTCGCGGTGGCCACGGGCGCGTGGATGATCGGACTGGCGGCCGGATCGTTCGGGGTGGCTGTCCTCAGCCCGGTCCAGTGGCTGACGGCCCCCTTGCCGCTTCTCACCCATGCCGTGCTGACTCGCCGACCCTCGATCGCCCGGCTGGCACTGGTCTGTGGGCTGTTCTGCGTGCCCGCCGGCGAGTACTTGACCCAGACCTTGGCACGATAGGTGGGGTGCCGGTGAGAGCAGTGGTCCGCAGGACGGTGTTCCTGCTCATCGGTGGCGCCGTGGCGGTGACCTTCCTGCTCCTCGCCGCAAGCGTGGTGGGCGCCTTTGCCACGGGGACCTCGATCAACCTCTGGGCGCTCCTCGTCCTCGCCCTCGCCTCGATCGCCCTGGTGGGCTTCCTGCCCGGAATTCGTGAGGTGCAGACTGCCGCCGCCGAGACCCTCCTCGGCGCGACCGAGGTCGTCGTCCCCGAGCCGATGCGGCCCAAGCACCGCTGGCGCACGGCGCTCTGGACGTGTGTCCACCAGATCATCGGGTTCCTCACGGGCCTCGCCATCGCCGCCGTCGGGCTGGCCGTGGCCGTGCCGTGGGTGCTCCTGTCCGGCCGGACCGTTGTGAACTTCACCGGGACGCCACTGGACCCGCCGACCACCGGGCTGGGATGGCTTGCGGTAGCCGGAGTGGTGGTGGCCATCGTCGTGGCCGGAGTCGCCTTCGTCGTCGGAGCCGGGCTGGCTGCCAGCTGGTCCGCGCCGCTGCTGCTGGGGCCATTGGGTGAGGATCGGCTGCTCCTTGCCGAGCGCCGCCTGCGCCGCGAGCAGGAATACCTCCGACTCTCCCGAGACCTGCACGACGGCGTGGGCCACGCCCTGAGCGGCATCTCCCTTCAGGCCGCCGCCGCCCGTCGAGTGATCGGGCGCGACCCGGCGCGGACCGAGGCCGCGCTGGCTGCAATCGAGCAGCTCGCCGCGACCGCCGCCGGCGAACTCGACCACGCACTCGGGGTGCTGCGCGATGGCTCCGCACCCCGTCATCCCGAGCCGGGGGCCGCCCAACTCGACGCACTGCTTCAGTCCCACCGCGACCTCGGCCTGGAGGTCGACGCCCGGATCGACCCCCGACTCACCGCGGCAGGCGACGTGCCCGCGCTCCTGGACGCGACGGCATACCGGGTCTGTGCAGAAGCACTCAGCAACGCTGCCAAGCACGGCAGCGGGCGGCGCGCCGCCCTCGAGGTGCGCCGTGACGCCGCCGACCTCGTCGTCCGGGTCACCAACCCGCTGGGCGGGTCCGTCATGCGCCAGCGCCGAGCCGGTCGCGGTCTGGAAGGGCTGCGTGAGAGGGTCGCCGTCCTGGGCGGTCGCCTCGAGACCGCCGAGGATGCCGGGCAGTGGGTGCTGACGGCAAGACTGCCGATGGGAGGGCGACGTGACTGAGCCGATCAGCACTGAACAGATCAGAGTGGTTCTCGTCGACGACGAGCCGCTGGTGCGCCAGGGAGTGCGCACGATCCTCGAGTCCGAACCGGACATCCGGGTCGTCGGGGAGGCCGCCGACGGAGCGGAGGCTCTGACCGTGGTGCGGCGACACCGGCCCGACCTGGTGTGCATGGACGTGCGGATGCCAGGGATCGACGGCATCCAGGCCACGGAGCGTGTCCTCGCCCTCGACGACCCGCCCCGCGTCCTTGTGGTGACCACGTTTGGCTCCGACGACCATGTGCTCGGGGCGTTGCGGGCGGGCGCCTCTGGCTTCCTCCTCAAGCGGTCCAGCGCCGAGGCCATCATCACCGCGGTGCGCACGGCCGCGACCGGGGAGAGCATCGTCTTTCCCGAGGCGGTGCGGGCGCTGGCCATGCGCAGCGTGCCGAAGGCTCCGCGCTACGACGGGCCGGCGCTGACCGACCGCGAGGCCGAGGTGCTCTCCCTCGTCGCCGCCGGCATGACCAACGCCGAGATCGCGGCAGAGCTGTTCCTCGGCGTCGAGACGGTGCGAACCCACATGTCGCGCCTGCTCGGCAAGCTCGGCGCGCGTGACCGCACCCAGGCCGTGGTCATCGCCTACCAGACCGGCCTCGTGCCGTTGGAGCCGACGGAGCCACGTTGACTCGCCCGCGCGGGGGACCCTGTTCGTCGTGACGGGTGACGCGCCGGCCCTGCGGTCGAAGCCAGTCTGAAGTCATGGAAACCACAACACCCCCGCGGCTGAAGAACCTGGCGCTCGCCGGCACCCTGCTCGCCCTCGCTGCCGGCGCACTCTGGACGCTCCGTCCCGAGACCGTGCCGTACGCCGGGACCTCCGAGGTGCTGCTCGGCACCTGGCTGCCGCAGGACCGGCTCGGCCTGCCCCTGCTCGTGGCGTCCCTCCTCGGTACTGCCGCCCTGACGGCCGGCAGCCGACTGCCCCGCGCTGCGTTCGGCGGCGTCGCCACCGCCGAGGCCGCGACGCTCCTCGTCGGCTACCAGGGCTCCGCCACCATGCCCACCTTCGGCTACGCCCTGGCGATGTGCATCCCCGTCCTCCTCGTCGTCGTCGGGGCACTGGCGATCGTGCGTATGCCGCGCTGGCGCGTCCCGCTGCTCGGCCTCACTGCCGGAGTGGTCGCCGCCGGCGCGTGGTCCGGTGTCTTGACCTGGTCCAACGTCCGCTCGACCCTCGGCGCCATCGTGGGCAAGCTCGCCGACAGCCCGTTCTTCTTCGCCAACCTGGCGACGGTCGCCGTCGGGCTCGCCTGGGTGGCGCTCCTCGTCACGACGTTTCCGGGCGCGGTGCGGCGCGCCACCGGTTGGGTGACCCGGCACCGCCGCGGCTTCACGGTGGGGGCCATCCTCTGCGCCGCCCCCTATGGCCTGGCTCGCCTGATGTGGCTCACGCCGTGGCCGCTGGAGAACCTCCTCGACACCAGTACGCGGCTCGAGCTCGACGACAGCACCCGCCTCTGGGGACTGATGCTCGGCTCCGCCTGCCTCCTCGGTGCGATCCTCACCTCCGGCCTCATCAGCCGGTGGGGCGAGGTGTTCCCGCGATGGATCCCCGGCTACGCCGGCCGGCCGGTGCCGGTCGCCCTCGCGGCCGTGCCCGGGTTCACGGTGGCGACGGCTCTCCTGGCCGGGGCCCCGTCAATGATGGCGATCAACATCGACGGAACGTTGCAGGGCTGGCTGGTGGCACTGCTCGTCTTCCCGTTCGCGCCCTGGGGGATCCTGCTCGGCCTCGCGGTCTGGGGCTACCTCGGTCACCGGCAGGTCCAGCACGCGGCCGTCACGACCCAGCTTGCCGCTGTGCCGAGGTGACGTCGCGCAGCGAGTCGAAGCCGCCGTCGCCGCCCCGTGTCACTCACCCGGTGTCACTCACCCCTGAGTCACTCACCAAAGAACTCGCGGGCGAGTTTCTTGGGGGCCTTCGCCGCCCACGCCTCGGTGATGATCTCCTCGAGCTCGTCGCGATCGATCTCGCCGAGCCGGGACAGCCGGACGAGGACGCCGGGGTGGTTGCGGAAGTGGTCGATGGTGAAGAACGGGTTGTCCGCCTCGACGAGGGACTGCTTCACGCCCATGTCGGGCGTGATGACGACCAGCAGGTCGTCCCACATCTCACCGGTCTCGGGGTCGATCGCGGTCTTGTGCGGCATCCGGTAGAGCAGGAAGCCCTTGCCACGCACCTTCCATGTCGGCCGGTCACCCCACGAATGCCCCAGTTCGGTCTCGGGCAGGGCGCCGGCAATCTCGTCGACGTCGCTGGCTCTGGCCTTGCGCTTCCTCTTGGTCATGATGACCTCATCGCCTGACTCATCTCCTCGCTTCTCGTCAGCGCCGCCCGGGCTTCTCACTCGCCCCGACGTACTGCTCACACCACTCGATGAGCGGCCGCATCGCGACCCAGTCCGCATGCACCCGGTCCGCGACCGCGTCCGACTCCAACCAGTCCGGAGTGCCGTGGTCGCGTGAAGCGGTCAAGGTCCGGTGCCGCAGCAACTCCAGTCGCGGATGATCTTCCGGTATGCCGCGTGGTCGCGTCGCGAGGATGTCGCCACCGATGTCGAAACCTTTGTCCAACAGGGCATCCACGACGGCCACGAGCCGACCGCCCGCCACGTCGTCGGCCGCGCTGGCCCGGTAGCGAGCCACCTGGTCGGACTCCGACGCATAGAAGCCCCCGGCCGTGCGCAGGCCGTCGGCGCCGATCTGGACGTACCAGCCCATCCGAGACCCGGTCGCCACGAAGAGGCCCTGATGGTTCTTGTAGGGCGACTTGTCCTTGCTGAACCGCACGTCCCGGTTGGGCCGGAAGAGCTTGGGCTCCCCGAACTCCTCGGTGAGCACGTCCCCGAGGTGAGCCATGGGCTCCTGGACGCTCACGGCATACCGGAGTTTGTTGGCGGCCCACCACTCACGTGAGTTGTCCGCCTCGAGTTCGCGATAGAAGGCGACCGCGTCGAGCGGGATGCCCGGAACGTCAGCCGACTCGGTGGTTGGACCGGTGGATGAAGCGGGCGTCATGCCACGCCTCCTCGTCGCTCGGCTGCCACGAGTTCACGGGTCAGGGGCACGACCTCCTCGGCGAACCGGCGCACGAAGTCCGCGTCGTCACTGGCGACGATGAAGGTGCTCATCCCCAGTCCGACGGCGAGGTCCGTGAGCTGCTCGGCCCAGTCCTGCGGCGTGCCCTGCAGCAGCCCGTCGCCGGTGCCGAAGGAGCCGTGGATGTTGTAGATCCGGCGGATGTCCCGAGGCGCCCGCTCGGCCGCCACCGCAGCGTCGTCGATCCGCGCGTTCATCCCGGGGAGGTCGGGCGGATTCGTGTGGCCCAGACTCGGCACCCACCCGTCCGCCAGCTCACCGGTGAGCCGGAGCATCCGCGGCCCGTAGGCACCGATCCAGAGAGGGATGTCGTGGGCGGGAACAGGCCCGGGCTTGAGGCCGCGGTTCGAGTAGTGCTCACCCTCGAACCTCCCGGGCTCGCCGGCCCAGAACGCGCGCACGATGCCGATGGCCTCGACGAGCGCGTCGACCGACTCCTTGGGCGTCTTGCGCACACCGCCAGCAGCCACGATCGCGTCCCAGAAGCCCCCGGCCCCGAGACCGAGCTCGACCCGGCCGCCCGTCAGGACGTCGAGCGAGGCAGCCGCCTTGGCGAGGACGACCGGTGGACGCAGCGGCAGGTTCGCGACGTTGGTCGACAGCCGAATCCGCGTGGTTCGGGCGCCGATCACCGAGAGCAGGGTCCACGTGTCGAGGAACCTCCGCTGGTACGGATGGTCCTGGATGCTCACGTGATCGAGGCCGAGCGAGTCGGCCAACTGCGCCAGCTCGACCACCTCGCGGTGGCGCGCAGCATCGGGCGTCGGGAAGATCCCGAACTCGATCTCATGTCCGTAGTCGGGCATGCCACCCAGTCTTGCAGCCCGCACTGACACCCGGACACGCAAAGATGCGGTGGTGCCCTCCCTGCTCACCCTCAACGTCTCGAACCCGCCGCGTGAGCGTGCCGAGGCGCTGCTGCACTGGCTGTGGCCCCGGGACGAGGAGGTGTGGGTGCTCACCGAGGTCGGTCGCGGCGCGGGCTCCGGACTCCTTCTTTCGGTATGCCGTGCCGCCGGCTTCGACGTGCACGTCACCGACCGCTCGGAGCTGGGTGTCATGACCGTGGCCCGGGTCGGATCGTGGGAGCGAGCGGAGCTCGCACCCCCACCCCTCCTCCCCGGGCGGGTGGATTCACTGGTGTGGCAGCCGAATTCGGCGGGCTCGGGCGAAGCAGCGCTGCGGCTCCTCGCGACCTACGGCGCGGCGAGCGATCCGGTGCGCTACTCGAGCAAGACGCAACGGGAGCGGAAGCGGCAGTGGCTCACGGCATACGACAGGGTGGTCGGCGAGTGGACCGCGCAGGGCGAGCGGGGCATCGTCCTGGGCGACCTCAACCTCGTCGATCCTGTGCACGAGGCACCACTGAAGTACGTCCTTCCCGAGGAGACGGCCACCTATCACGCCCTGAGCGAGGCACACGGGCTCGTCGACGCGTTCCGGGTCCACCATCCCGACGAGGCAGCGATCTCGTGGATGGACCATTCGGGGGTGGGCTGCCGCTACGACCACGCCTTCGTGACAACCGATCTCGTCGTCGAGGCATGCGACCTGCTGCCTGAGCCGCGGACCAAAGGCCTCACCGACCACTCAGCCCTGACGGTCACGATCAGCTGAGCAGGTGCGCGTAGACGACGATGTTGTCGACGTGGCTCCCGGTCTCGCCGTCGAGGACGCCGCCGCAGGTGATGAGACGAAGGGCCGCACGGTCAACGGACCCGTAGACCTTGTCGCTGGGGAAGTGTGCCTTCGGATACTGGCCGACCTCGGTGACGCCGAACGTCGCAGTCGTGCCGTCCTCGCGCTCGACCTCGATCCTGTCGCCCTGGCGCATCCCACCCAGCTCGAAGAAGACGGCGGGCTTGCTCTCGTGCGTGACGTGGGCCGCGATGATCGACGGCCCGAGCTCACCCGGAGTGGGGCTGCTCGTGAACCAGCCGGCTTCGGTCCCGTTGTCCGGCACTTCCATCCGCCTGTCGGGCTTGAGCGAGAGATCGATGATCGGCGCATTGACACCGAGAGTCGGGAGGATGACCTTGGTCGGACGGGAGCGCTCCAGGAGCGGTCCCTTGGGGGTGTGATACTCCGTGTCGGCCAGGGCGGGGCCGCCATGGCCGGCGTGGGCGCCGGGGGACCCACTCGACGAGGGGCCGGTGGTCGATCCCGTCGGAGAGGGCGCGCCTCCGTGTCCGGAATGCCCCGCCCCACCCGACGGCGCCATGGCGTTCGGCGGTGTGCCGACCTGTTGCGACAGGGCGTAGCCCGTGGCGCCGATCCCGATGAGCCCGAAGACGACGACCGCCGCAGCCGACGCCGTCAGGCGCCGACTGCGGGGTGTCGATTCAACAGCAGACATTCAGCTCAACCGATCAGGCGCGGTCCGTGGCGAACCGGCGACGGTAGAGCAGGGCTCCTCCGGCGGCAGCAAAGGCCGCACCAGCAAGCCCGAAGGCGCCGACTGCTTCGGTCCCGCCCGTCGTACCGTCACCAGTGTCGACGCCACCCTGGGGCATCTCGCCCGTCGAGGCACCCGTCACGGTGCCGCACGTCGCCGGGTTCGTGGCCTCTTCGGGGATGCCGTCGACACCGAGCGACTTCGCGAAGCTCGACTCGCCGAGAGCCTCGAGGTCGTACTTGTCGTTGCCGTTGGCATCGAGTCCGTGCTGGACGACGTGCAGGTTCTTGAGCTTGGCACCCGCCCCGGCAGGAAGTTCGATGGTGCGCTCGTAGGACAGGTTGCCTGCGGCGTCCGCCGTGGGCATCCGGTCGATGGCCAAGCCGCTCTCGGGGCTCGTGTCGCCGGACGTGGTCAACGAGAGGACGATGTCGCCGTATGCCGGCAGGCCCTCTTCGGTGTTGACCTGGCCGTCCCCATCCGCGTCGGCGGACGAGTCGGGACAGGTGAACTTCTTCGCGTCGCTGAACGACCCGTGGAAGTGCTGAGCGTGGGGCGAGTTGGGGGTGAAGCCTTGCCCGGTGATCTTGATGGACAGGCTGTCGCCCTCCACGGTGAGTTGGGCCGTCGAGCTCGACCCGCTCTTGTTGCCCATCGTGTCCGTGAGCTTCATGTCAAACTCATCCGCACTCGCACCGGTGGCTCCGGCCAGCAGCAGAAGGGCGGTGCCTGGTAGGGCCAGGGCGGTCTTCGTGGTCAGTCGCATCGTGGAGCTCCTTTGTCGGGTGGGACCGAGGACTCGGTCCATCACCATGCGTGGAGAGTTCGACGCGACAGGGGCGACGGATTGGTGTCAGTGACCGGGGCGCACCGCGAGCGCTCGCAAACCCGTTGCGGCTGTGAGGAAATCGTCGATCCGATCCAGCGCTGCGCTCGTGGCTGCCTGGTCGGCATCGGGTCCGTCGAGGTCGGTGAAGAGGTGGCCAGACCCGGGTGTCACGTGGTCCTCGAAGGGCGCGCCACTGGCGGTCACGGCGCTGCCCAGGGCGATGACGTCGGATGGGGCGATCCACGGGTCGACGGCATGGCGGTGCACCTGGACCGGGACGCCGGGCCACGCCCCGCGTGCTGGGGCAGCGGAGTGCAGCAGGATCACCGCGCGGGCCCGTGGCCGCTTCGCCGCGAGGCGTTGAGCGAACCAGGCACCGAGCGAGAAGCCAGCGAGGACCGTGTCCGGCGGGAGGTCGTCGGCGAGGCCCCGGACGTGCTCGAAGTATTCGGGGTGTGCATCGCGGTGCGCGATCCCCAACGCCTCGTCATCGAAGACGTGGCCCTCGTAGTAGTCCGGGGCGTCGACCTCATGCCCGAGGTCGACGAGCCGTGTGGCGAAGTCGAGGACGGCGGGGCGCAGTCCGAGCGCCGAGTGGAGCAGGAGGATGCGTGCCATGCCGGTCATCCTGCACGGGCGTCAGCCGGCAGCGTGCCCGGGCTCCTCGGTGACCTGCTGGCTGATGCCGTGGCTGGGCGCGGGGTCGTCCTTCTGGAGCTCGGCGGCCGTGGAGACGAGCAGGCCACCCAGGAGGAAGCCGATGACGCCGGCGGCGAGGGTGTTGGTGTTCATGGTCAGTGCTCCTTGTGGTGGTCGTGGGCAGCGTGGTCGCCGTGGGCAGCGTGGTCGCCAGGCGCCTCGTGGGCAGCGTGGTCGCCAGGCGCCTCGTGGCCCTCATGGAAGGCGTGAGTCAGGGCGTGCCCCTTGCCCTTGTCGATGAGGTAGCGGTTCACCGGGAAGGCGGCGACGAACGCCACTGACAGAGCGATGATCATGCCGAGCCAGAAGACCGGGTTGACGATTCCGGCGTCCATGGCGCCGGGAATGGCTGCCATGACGGCGTTGTCGACGATTTCCATGACCGCAATGGAGAGGGTGTCAGCGGCGAACACCACGCTGAGGGCCGCGAAGAATCCGAGGCCCGCCTTCATGAGTGGCAAGGTGGACAGGGCGTAGCCGAAGAGGAAGGCGAGGCCGACGGCGAGGGCGATCGTGACCCCGGTCGAGAGGCCCATCGCGGTTCCGATCATCAGGCCCATGATCTCGCCAATGGCACAGCCCGTGAGGCAGTGCAGGGTGGCATTGGCGGCCATGGCATTGCGTGTGTTCATGGCATCTCCTTCGTGGTGGCGGTTCCGGCGGACCGTTTCAGCAAACCGTTTCGGCGGACCGTTTCGGCGGACGCCCATGACAATACCCCCTAGGGGTATTTTGTTCCCGATCTGGCGCGGACGCATCGGAGAGCGGACCACGAGGGCGGGACGGACGGCATACGCCGCTCCTGAGGTAGTGGACCGGACGCGTCTGAGGTAGGTGCCACGCACGAAATACGGCACCTGACCGATGTGGGCGCCTACCTCACCAGACGACTGTTGACGGTGTCAGCACGAGCTGGCACGAACAGCACAGGTCAGGAAGGACCCGTCATGAACACCTCGTTCCTCACCCCCGAAATGGTCCGCGCGGAGATGCACGCGCGCTACGGCCTCTATCCCGAGACGCAGGAGCGTCCCGGATCGTCGCTCCACGTCATCCGCCGGGTTCGCGCCCGGGTCGAGGCCGCGCGCAAGGCTCGCTGAGCCCGTGGCCACCGAAGTGGTGCTTGCGTCAAGGAAGACCACAGCAACCACCAAGAGCACGGAGACCACCAAGAACACGGAGACCGCGACGCCGCACGGGTTGTGGACGCATGTGTCAGTGGAGTCGTCAATACTTCGACTTATGACTCCTCCCGTCCGCGAACTCGTCGGACGCGACACCGACCTTGCCCGACTCGCCGAGATCCTCGGACTCGACGACCCGCGCGGGGTCGGTGTTGTCGTGTCGGGGGACGCCGGAATCGGCAAGTCGAGTCTGCTCGCCCGCGTGTCCGCGGACGCCGAGGAGGCCGGCTGGGACGTCGCCTGGGGCCACTGTGTGGGGCAGTCCGGGAGCAGCGTCGCCCACCTTCCCTTCACCGAGCTCCTCGCCCGGCTCGAACTGCTCTCCCCCGACGTCGTCGAGCAGGTGGTCGCGACGCGCCCCGCCCTCGGCGTCCTCCTCTCCGGCCACCGCGAGCCCACCGACGCCACGTTCACTCCCGGCCAGGTCGCCGAAGCCGTGCACGCCCTCCTCACCGCGGTCGGCGAGATCCGGCCCCTCCTCGTCGTGGTCGAGGATGCCCACTGGGCCGACCACTCGTCGCGCGACCTCCTGACCCTTCTGCTGACCCGAGGGTTCTCCTCGCCGGTCGCACTGGTCGTGACCTATCGCTCCGACGACCTCCACCGCCGCCACCCGCTGCACGAGACCCTCGCCGTCTGGGCCCGCATCGCCGGAGTCGAGCATCTTGATCTGAAACCGTTGGGGGACAGTGCGATTCGCGAAATCGTGGCGTCCGTGAACTCGGCAAAGTCAGCGAACACCACGGACGCGCCCGAGCTCGACGAACGGACCACGCAGGAGATCACCCGACGGGCCGAGGGCAACCCCTTCTTCGCGGAGGAGCTGGCGGCGAGCACCGTTGCCGGACAGGCGATTTCGGGCGGCCTCGGACGGGTGCTGTGGGCGCGTGTCGACCAGTTGTCCGAGCCGGCCCAGCACGTGGTGCGCACCATGGCCGTCGGTGGCCGCATGATCAGCCACGACCTCCTGCTCCGCCTCGTGGACCTCACCGAGGACCAGCTCGAGATGGCGGTCGCCGAAGGCGTCGAACGCTTCGTCATCGAGACTCGCTGGCCGCCCGCCTATGCATTCCGACACGCACTGCTCGCCGAGACAACCGTGACCGACCTCCTCCCCGGACAGCGCCTGCGGCTCCATCGCTCGTATGCCGCTGCGCTGGCTTCCGACGCCACGCTCGGCCCAGCGTCGGAGCTGGCTCGCCACGCCGCCGCGTCCGGGGACCTGGTGACGGCGGTCGCCGCAGCCCGAGAGGCTGCCCGGGCCGACCTCGCCGTCGGCGGCCCTTCAGACGCCCTGGATCACCTCGAGCAGGCGCTGTGTTGGCTCACCGAGGGGGCACCGGAGCGTGACGAGGTGAGCCTCGAAGCCTCCGACGCTGCCCTGGCCGCCGGCGACACCGTGCGGTCCGTGCAACTGCTCCTGGACCGCATCGAGCACCCCGAGCCCGACCAGGGGCCAGCGATGCGCGCGCGCCTGCTGGCGACCTGCGCCAATCGGGCCAGGCTCAACGACCTCGCTGTCGGCGAGCGCGGACCCGCCATGACCGCCGAGGCCATGACCCTCGTCGACGAGGGTGGCTCTGCTGAGCGGCTGTTCGTGCTCACGGCCCACATGCAACAACTCGTCGATTCGCGCCGCTACGCGGAGGCGGCGGCGATCGGCGAGGAGGCGACCGCTCTGGCCCAGCGCCTCGACCTGCCGGGTGCTCTCACCGAGGTCCGCACCGTGATGTCGCGCGTCATCGAGATCCACGACGACCTCGACACCCTCGAGCACCACATCGACCTGCTCCTCGCCGACCTCGGGGACCGGCCGGACCCCCTTCGGATCCGCATCCACCACCAGGCCGCGACGATGCACCACCGGCGCGGTGACCTTGCCAAGGCGCTGGAGCACTACGACCGGGGTGCGGCGATCGCGCGACAGCTGCACCTCGACTGGGCCCCCTGGGCACTGGAGTCACGACTCATCGGTGGGCTCACGGCATACGAGCTGGGCGACTGGGACGGAGCCCGATCGCGTCTGCATGTCGGCGACGCGTTCATCCCCCAGCCGGGGGGCTCGTTCTTCGAGGCGGCCCTCATGCTCGTGCGGGCTGGTCGCGGTGAGGGGATCGGCGACCACGAGATCGCCGCCGTGCGCGACTGGTGGCACGTCGACGGGTTCGGCGTCGTGCAACTCGTCATGCCGGCCGTCGAGCACTACGGGGAGCACGGTGACATCAGGCGGGCCCTCGACATCGCCCAGGACGCGGTCACGACCCTCGAACGGACCTGGGGGCGGTTCCATGCCGTCGTCCGTCTCGGGGCGCTCGTCGCCGGTCAGGTCGCCACCGCCGCCCCGACCCTCGACCGCGCGGTGCGACGACGTGCCGGGGACTTGCTGGAGTCGATGACTGCGAAGGTTGACGAGATCCTCGCCGAGCCGCAGCGTGGCGTCCTCGAGCCGACGAGCGAGCAGCTCGACCAGACCAACACCGAGACGTGGGCCTGGAACCTGCGACTGCGCGCCGAACTCCTCCGCCTCCAGTGGCGGCTCGCGGACGAGGCGTCGCCGGCGCCCACCGACATGGTCGTCGCCTGGGAAGCATCGGTCTCGGCGTTCGAGCGCTATGGCCACACCTACGAGATCGCGCGGTCGCGGACCCGGCTGGCAGCGGTACTCGCGGCCACCGGAGACGCGGCCGGCGCCCGCCGCGAGGCCGACCTGGCCCGTGAGGTCGCGGTCCGACTCGGCGCGGCACCGCTGCTGCGCGAGCTCGATGCCCTCACCCTTGGCGGGTCCGGGGCGGGCGACGGAGCAGGTGCCGAGACGCTCACCCCCCGCGAGCAGGAAGTCCTCGAGCTCGTGGCGCGCGGCCTGAGCAACGGGCAGGTCGGGCAGCAGCTGTTCATCTCCACCAAGACCGCGAGTGTCCACGTGTCGCGGATCCTCGCCAAGCTCGGGGCATCATCTCGGACCGAGGCAGCCGCGATCGCGCGCGAACGCGGCCTCGTCCCCTAGAACGCCGCCTCGTGTGCCGGGGAGCGTCCGCGGAGAGGGATCGCCGTCGCGAGCGTCGCATCCACGGGATGGATCGCAAGGCGAGGGCGCGAAGGCAGGGGTTCCGCTCAGGCACACGAGGCGCGGTTGAGCCCCAGACGGGGTCCCTTCGGTGGGAGGGTGGACCATGGCGACCTTCTCCGCGACCAAGACGTCCGAAGCGATGGTGGACCACCCTCGCGACCTCGTCTGGGAGGTCCTCACCGATCCGGCGGCCGTCGCTCGCCTCACCCCCATGGTCCGCTCCATCAAGGCCACGACCACCGGCAACCGCGAGCTGTGGCACTGGGAACTGGCGAAGATCCCGGTGCTCGGGAAGTCATTCGAGCTGGGGTTCACCGAGGAGATGACCTACGACCCGCAGACCCGGATCACCTTCCGGCACGCCCCGGACCGTGAGGAGCTCGCCGGGACCGACGGGCGCTACGACCTCAACGATGCGGGCAAGGATGCGACCGACCTGCGCATCGAGCTGACCGTCACCGTCGACCTGCCCTTCCCACGGCTGGCGAAGCCCGCAGTCCAGGCGTCGATGCAGGGCGTTCTCACCGCCATGGGTGCCGGGTTCGAGCGCGCGATCGAGAAGGAACTCAGGGCTCGAGAAGCTCGACGTCGGTGACGACGATCGCTGCGCGCGGCTTGCGCCCGGGCATCCTGTTGAGGACGGGCTCGACCGTGGTGAGGGCGCGATACCACCAGCCGTACTTCGCTCCGATCGCCTTCTTGACCCGAGCGATCGCCGCACGGTCACGATGCACCGTCGCGCGGGCGGCATACCGGGGCGCATGGGGCACGACGTTCCCGCGGAGGTCACACGGTCGCAGTTCGACGCGCGCGGTGTGACCGAGGCGCTTGGTCTTGCCGGTGTTGTCGACGCTGACGATGAGCAGGTCCTCGCCGTCCGGGGCGATCCACACTGGCGTCGCGACACCGATTCCGTTGCGGCGGAACGTCGTCAGCTCGACGTACTGCTGTTCGGCCAGCAGTCTGGTCGCATCATTCATTCGTGTATGCCGTCCGGTCATCAGTGGATGAGATCCCGCCAGTTGTCGGGCACGCGCTCCTGCGGCCCGGGCGTGGTCTGGTCGGCCGGATGCGACGCGGGTTCGGCCAGGGTGGGGCCACTCCCCATCTGCTCGGTGGTGTAGTTCCAGAACCACACATCACCCGGTTCGTAGCTCGCCATGATCGGGTGCCCGGTTTGATGGAAGTGGGCGGTGGCGTGCTGGCTCGGCGAGGTGTCACAGCAGCCGATGTGGCCGCAGGCCGTGCACCGCCTCAGGTGAACCCACCACCCTTGCGCGGTGGTGCACTCGGCGCAGCCGGGTCCTGACGGCGGCACGCTCGGGTCGAGGTCGGCGGACTCTTGGAACTGCACAGGCTCAGCCATGTCGAAGACGCTACCCCCAGTCAGGCGAGGAGCAGGGCGACGACGGCCAGGGCAGGCGCCACGCCCTGGACCAAGGCAGCACGCAGGGCTTTGGCGTTGCTCGTCACGAGCACGAGGGAAGCGGCGAGCATCGATCCGCACGCGGCATACAGGAGCGCCCTGCCGACGTCGTCGGAACCGTAGGCGGACACCGCGATCCCGACCACCGCGATGATCGCGAGGAAGAGGTTGTAGAAGCCCTGGTTGTAGGCCAGCGGCTTCGTCACGAGTGCGGTCTCGGGTGTGGTGCCGAAGACCTTGCGGGTCGCCGGCTCGGTCCACGCCAGGGACTCGAGCCGGAAGATGTAGACGTGGATGAGGGCGGCGATCCCGGCGAACACGTAGGCGACGATCAGCATGGTCGTGACCCTAGACCGCGGCGGGAGGTCCGGGCGCGTCCTTGGCAGCATGCAATCTCTCGGCCACCCCGGCGAGGCCGTCACGGACGAGCTCTCCGTAGGCGTCATCGCCCAGCGCCGGGAGCGCTCCGGTCGCTGCCTCGAGATGCTGTCGCGACTCCTGGTGGCGCCCCTGCCGGAGGTAGCCGTCGGCCAGGTTGAGGTGCAGGCTCGGCGCGAGACCCCGGGCGGACGGGATCCCCACGGGTGCCAGGTCCTCGTCGGAGACATGTGGATAAGCGGCCAGCGCCGCCTCGTCCCACCGCACTTCGTCATCGAGGGCGGGCTCGAGATCGGCAACGTAGTGCGCGACGACGCAGCGTTGGGCGTGGTCGGCGTCGTCCAGTTGGTCCCAGACGGCCAGGAGTCGGGCGCGACTGCCCTCCCGGTCGTCGGGGCGAACGGACGTGACAGCGGTGAGGATCTCGGACTAGGCGGGCATGGTGCCCACGCGATGGACCGCCACCGACATCACGCGTCCCGTCCGATGCCCAGGCGTCAGTCGTCGGTCGTGGGGCCTGAATCGTCACGGTGAGCGTTCACGCTGTCGATCGTCACCACATGTTCCGGAGGCGAGACGACCACCGGAAAGGGGGAGTACTCCACATCGACCACGACGGGGTCCCCGGCTGCGGGTTCTCCAGATGTGCTCATCACCCAAGCATGGCAGGTGGGCGCCAGCAGGACTCCCGTCACGGGCAGGATGTGCGCATGGACGCTCCCCGCCCTCGCGCCGTGCGGCTCGCCGACACCCGCGCGCGCCTCGAGACCGCAGTGGACCTCTGGGTGGCGACGGCTTCGCCGGAGGGTGGCGCACCCGGGCTCGTGCCGCTGTCGTTCGACTGGGACGGCGCCGACCTCCTTCTCGCCACGGACCGCGGCACCCCTGCAGGCCGAAACATGCGGGACAGCGGCCTCGTGCGACTCGCGCTCGGGGGTCTACGGGACGTCGTGATGATCGACGGGTCTGTCGTCGAGGTGCCCCTCTCGGACGTGCCCGCCGATCGCTGGGACGGGTATGCCGTCCGCACCGGTTGGGATCCGCGCACGTCCGGTCCGGACTACGTGGCCTACGTCGTGACGCCTCGCACGATCCAGGCGTGGCGCGAGCACCCCGAGATCGCCGACCGCACCCTCATGAAGGACGGTCGCTGGCTCAGCTGAGCCCTGACGCGGGTCGACGCTCGGGATCGGGTTCGGTCAGTTCGACCCACAGTTCCGTCAGCTCGGTGATGAGTCCGTCCGCCACGGACGCGAAGCTGCCAACGTGGTGGACCTCCGAGCGGTCAGCGTTGAACACCAGGGCGTGCGCGGCCCCGGACCGATCGTCCGCAACGACCCGCTGCGCCTCGAGGAACCAGCGCCCCGGGTAGTCCCGGTTGAGCGCGATATAGCCGTCGCGGTCGAACTGCTCACCGGTGTGGGCGAAGGTCACCGTCACGTCCGGTGCGAGGACGGTCCGGAGGCCGTCCCAGTCCTGGGCATCGATGAGTTCGATGAGTCGACGCAGGATGGATTCGGCCGGCCTGGGGTCCGCGGAGGTCATGAGGACAACCTGTCACGGCCCACTGACCCGACGACGCCGATGACGACGGCCAGCACCAGGGGCCCGATGAGGTGGTTGCCCGGCAGGAGCGATTGCACGAACACGTCGCGCCCGGCGTCGAGCACCTCGCGGATGTCGCTGCGGCGCAGGGGACTACGGCGAGCAATGTCCATGGCATGGTGCGCCGCCGTCAGCAGGGATGGCATCACCCACGCGACCCCGAGCGCGACGGCCCAGCCGAGAAGGCGCGCCATGGGCCGGAACCCGAACACGGCGAGGACGAGCCCGAGCAGAACCCCGCTGATCCACGGCGACCACTGCGCGACCTGCACCACCCACTGAGGCGCCGCCTCCGGGCCACGCATGACGACGTCGGCGAACCATGACCCGGCCAGGGAGGCAGCGACGGCCCCACCCAGGAGCCACGGCCAGCCGCTCCCCTTCGCCACCCCGGAACCGACGACGAGCCCCACCAGCGCCGACACCAGGACCGTGACGATGAGGGCGGTCAGGAGGAGTTTGGCCTCGATGCCTGGCGCCAGGGCGGGCCGGATCGGGAGGAGGGTCTGCGTCACGGAAACGACCAACGCGACGACAGCGCCGAAGGCGGCGATGAGACGGGGGTGGCGCACGTGAGGGTGTGAGAGTCGGGCGACGACTAGCGCAGCCGTCCCGCCGATGACGCTGCTCACGAAGAGTTGGAGCACCTGGTACTCACCGAACGGGAGAACCACGAGGGGGGTGCTGTTCGGGGGGAAGGTCGGCCACGCCGGCGAGCTCGGCAGCCGCATCCCCCCGACGATCCACGGCAGGAATCCGACGACCCAGAAGGCCGAGGCAGACAGCACGAAGACGGCCCACCCCGGCAACACTCGTCCCGGACGCTGGACGTGGCTCATCTCTCCTCCCCCTGCACTGGTCACGGGGAGGAGGATGCCATGTCTTCCTCAGGAACCACGACGGATGCGCAGCACAAGATCGCGCGCGTGGTGGGCGCCTGCGCCGCCGAGGATCTCTCGGTCACGCTCCTCGTGCGCCTCGATGGTCCAGCCCTCCGGCGCTGCGGCCGCCACGTCGTCGACGCCGACGAAGTCATCGGGGTTGAAGCCGTGGGCCTTCGCGCGGCCGTGGTCGACGTCGGCGTGATGGACGAACAGCAAGGTCCCTCCCGGCGCGACACTGCGGAACAGGGCCGCGATCACCTGCCCGTCGTTCTTCATCAGAGCCGGATAGAAGGCAATGGTGAGGTCAAAAGCATTGTCCGAGGACGGCATACGAGGGAAGGCCCCCAACTGCCAGTCCACGGAGACCTCCGCCAGGGCGGCCTGCTGACGTGCTCGCTCGAGCGCGACGTCCGACACCTCGACGCCGGTCACGTCCCAGCCTTGGTGGGCCAGCCAGATGGCGTCAGCACCCTCGCCGCATCCGACATCGAGAGCCCTCCCGGGCGAGAGGTCGGCGGCCTCGGCGATGAGCTGCGCGTTGGCGTGACCGCTCCAGATCTGCTCGCTCTGGTTGTAGTGCGCGTTCCAGTCGGCGGGCGTGTGGCCATCACGGTGATCGTGCATCTCCTGGTCGCTCATCGATCCAGTGTGGCCGATTCGGCATGGGTGACGCACGCAGTGGCGCGCTGTTGCATCGTGGTTCGGTCGCGCTCGTTGCCGGCCAGTGCGGCCGCGCGGAGGAAGTCGTCGCGGGCTTCCGCATGCAGCCCGGCACTGCATTCGAGGTCACCGGCGACGGCGGGCAGCAGGTGGTAGCCCCTGAGCGACGGCACCGCTCGCAGCGGCCCCACGATCTCGAGGCCAGCCTCGGGCCCGAACGCCCGACCCACCGCGACGGCGCGGTTGAGTTCGACGACCGGTGACGGGACGACCTGCACCAAGCCGTCGTAGAGCGCCGCGATCCGCTCCCAATCCGTGTCCTCGGGTGTGGCGGCACGGGCGTGGCAGGCCGCGATCGCCGCCTGCAACGCGTAGGGGCCGGCAGTTCCGCGCAAGGCGTCGATCCGGTCGATGAGGTCGAGACCGCGTCGGATGAGGAGGCGGTCCCAGCGTGACCGGTCCTGGTCCATGAGGAGCACCTGCTCGCCGTCCGGACCAACCCGGGCCGCGAGCCGTGACACCTGGATCTCCATGAGGGCGAGAAGGCCCAACGACTCCGGGTCGCGCGGGGTCAGCGTCGCGAGCATGCGACCAAGTCGCAAGGCCTCGTCACAGAGATCGGTGCGGATCCAGGCGTCACCGGACGACGCGGCATACCCCTCGTTGAACAGGAGGTAGATGACCTCGCGAACGGCGTCGAGACGGGCGCCGCGTTCGTTCTCGCCCGGTAGTTCGAACCGAACGTTGGCTGCGGCCAGCGTGCGCTTGGCGCGCACGATCCGTTGCGCCACAGTGGCTTCCGGCGTGAGGAACGCCTTGGCGACTTCTCCTGTCGTGAGGCCACAGACGAGCTTGAGGACGAGGGCCGAGCGGGCGTCCGGCGCGAGGAGTGGGTGACAGGACATGAAGACGAGGCCGAGCAGATCATCGGCGAGGTCCCCGTCGACGACTCGTTCGACGTCGATCTCGGTGGTCTCGGCCGTCGATGCCGCGACGGTCCGCAGCTTGTCTCGTCCGGTGTCCCGCCGGCGAATGCGGTCGATCGCGAGGTAGCGAGACGTTGTCGTCAGCCACGCAGCGGGATTGTCGGGTATGCCGTCCGCCCGCCACTTCTCTATGGCTGCGGCGAACGTGTCCTGGGCCAGCTCCTCGGCGGTGTCGAGGTCGCCGACGAGCCGGCCCAGGCGGGCGATGAGCCGCGGCGACTCGACGCGCCACAGGGTGGCGATGGTCGTGTCGACGCTGGTGGTCATCGCGGTTCTCCTTCACAAGGCGGTGAGATCAGGCCGGATCAGGCCGGATCAGGCCAGTTCGGGACCCGACGGCGGCCGGTCAGGCCTGGTCGGGCAACGCGAGGTCGGCGAACTCGACGACCTGGCGCACGTCGACCCGATGCGTGCCGACGAGGAGCGCGTACTTCCGTGCGTGCTCGACGGCCTCCTCGAGACTCGACACGTCGAGAATGGCGAAGCCCGCGATGAGCTCCTTGGCCTCGGCGAACGGTCCGTCGATGACGCGCACTGCCCCGTCGGCGACGTCGAGCCGAGCGCCCTTCCGGCTGCTGTGGACTCCCTCACCGGTGAGGAAGACGCCGGAGAGCGACATGTCACGGATGTATTCGCCGATGGCCTTCTGCTCCTCGGCCGACGGCACCACACCGTCCTCGTTCTCCTGGGTCTGGTAGTGCATGACCATGTAGCGCATGTGCGTTCTCCTCCAGTGGGATTCGCGGTGAATTCGCGGGTCGGGTGATCGTCAGGGGTGTCTGGCGGGCGCGTACACCAAGTGGACCACTCCGGTGCTGAACGTGGAGGACGACACGAGGGTCAGTGGCACCGTCTCACCGTCCGCGAAGAGCTTCTTGCCCTCGCCCACGACGATCGGGTGGACGAGCAGGTGGAGCTCGTCGACGAGCCCCTGCTCGAGCATCCAGCGGACGAGGGTCGCGCTGCCGGTCGTGCCGAGGTTCTGCTCAGCCTTGAGCGACTCGAGCTCGGCCTTGGCCTCGCCGTTGCTCCCACCGCGCACGATGGTGGTGTTCTCCCACGTGGCTTCCTCGAGGGTGGAGGAGACGACGTACTTCTTGCCACCGTTCATGGCCTGCGTGAACGGGTCCTCCGGGTCGGCGGTCGGCCAGTAGCTGGCGAACTCGTCGTAGGTCTGGCGACCGATGAGCGTGGCGTCAGCCTTGCCCATCTGCTCGCCGACGACCGCGCCCATCTCGTCGTTGAAGTACGGGAAGTGCCACTTCTCGGGCGACTCGATGACGCCGTCGAGTGAGATGAACAGGCTGCTCGTGATGGAACCCATGACTGCTTCTCCTTCGTGGTGAGGCGCCCCGTTGGTGCCTTCTGACCTGTATGCCGTGCGGCCCAGTCCCGATTCGACACCTCACCCAAGATTATTTCGACTGATTGCAGCGACTGGTCGGGCTTCCGACGTCAGGCGGGGACGTTCCAGGGCATGTCTCCCTCAGGCGGGGATGTTCCAGGGCAGGTCGTCGTCGCCCAGGACATCACTCAGCCACACCACCTGATCGGCTGCGAGGTGCTCGGCTTCGAAGTCGCTGGCGATGTCGTCGATGACGTCGTCGGGGATGACGGACCCCCACCCTTCGGAGGGCCCGGTATCCAGACGCCGCCGTCGCTTGCGTGCACCGTCGCCGTGTGCACCGTCCGAGGTGTCGCGGGCTCGCCGGAACTGGGCGAGTCGGGCGGCCAGGTCACGGTCATAACTGCCCGGAGACAGGTCCCAGGTCACACACCGCCCCCACTCATCGGGGGCACCCACGGACGCGATCAACCGCTGCTCATGGACCTGCGTGTGGTGGCGTTGACACAACAACGCCGCATTGGTCTGATCCGAGGGCCCACCATCGGCCCAATGCACCAGGTGATGCGCCTGCGCCCAACTCGAGGGCATGTCACAGCCCGGGAACGTGCACCCCCGATCCCGATGCCACAACATTCGCCGCTGGCCTCGCGTGAACAACCGCGTCGCCCGCCCCAGATCCAGCACTTCACCCTCGGCACCGAGCACGACCGGGATCACGTCGGCGTCACACGCCATCTGACGCACCACCGACGGTGAGAGCATCGTGCCCTGCACCCGCGACCCCATCACGAACCCCGCCCCAGCCAGCACCCCCGCACCGCCCAGCACCCCCGCACCGCCCAGCACCCCCGCACCGCCCAGCACCTCCGCACCGCCCAGCACACCCGCCCCAGCCGAGGAGCCCGCGCCCACGGTGGACCCGTCCGCCGTGCCGGCCTGCTCGTCGACGCCGGCCCCGAACACCGAACCAGCGCCGCCACGGCCCGCGCCGCCACAGCCCGCACCAGTGTCGTCGCGGGTGAACCCGGCCAGTCCGGCCAGCAACTGCGCCAACGTGATGCTCACATGCACCACCGTGGCCGCACCCCCGGGCGCGTCCTTGTCGACCGCGTCGGCACCGACGGCCCTGCCCAACACCGCATGCAACGCCTCGACCCGCCGCTGCCCCGCCGGCCGCAGGTCCGCCTCCCCCGTCACCGGGTTCGGCACCGGCTTCGACAACGGCCCGATCGCGGCCTCGAGCCGGGACGCCTGCTCCGGGGTCAACCCCATCCGATACTCCGACACATCCCCGTCCGCGACCTGCGGCGAGGACAGGTAGGCCCCCGCCCGCAACTTCTTCTGCTCGTCGTCGAACTCGCCCTCCACCCCGAACTTCGCGAGCACCGCCGCCCGCACCTTCCGGGCATCCCCGGCACCCCACTGCGACCCGTGATCCAGGATCGCCCCCGTCACCGTCGGGGTCGCCTCCTTGACCACACGGTCCTTGAGCTTGCCCATCTCCCGCAACGCCGCCAACGCCAACTCCGGCCCGACCTCACCGGTCACCACCCGACCCCACACCACGCCCTCGGCACGCTCGGGGTCCGCGTACACCCCCGCCACCGGACCCCCATCCACCCACGACCCGGACGGGGTCGCCGCCGCCTCCTCCTGCGCGAACTGCGCCAGCTGCCCCGACCCGCCCTGACGCAACGAGACCGCATGCTCACGCACCCACGCCTGACCCGACCCGACACCGCGACGCGCCGCCGTGAACTCACCGCGCGAGGCCGCCTCCCCCACCACCCGCACCTGCGCCGCCCCGACCTGCGCCTTCACCTCGTCACTCAACGTCATCAGCTCAGCCAACTCCGCCGCCGACAACGACGCCAACGACGCACCCACCCCCGCCAAACCGTCCCGGGCAGCCGTCAGGGCCGTGCGCAACTGCGCCACCGGCCCCCTCGACTGCTCCATGCCCATACCCCACATCCTATCGAACTCACGTTCGACATTGCACCTTGAGCGAACACCAATTTCGAGTGAATCCTCAACTGCCACAGCGCAATTCGCCCGAACCGCAGCACTGACGCATCGGTCGAGAGCCGATGCCGGCAACGCTACCCGCGACCACCGACAGAGGCCTCACGGTGATGAATACGAGCCGCCCCCTTGACTTATTGGTAACTGTTGCGTTACCAATAAGTCGTGGATGTGTTTGAGGCCCTGGCCGACCCGGTGCGCCGGGATCTGCTGCGCCGCCTGGTGGCCGGGCCGGCGCGAGTCGTCGACCTCGCCGCCGACCACACGATCAGTCGTCCGGCGATCAGCCGGCATCTGCGGGTCCTCACCGAGGCCGGCCTCGTCTTCGCCGAGGACATCGGACGCGAGCGGCACTACCGACTTGAGCGAGCCGGACTCGCGCCTGCCTCGGACTACGTGGCGGCCCTGATGGAGCCTGCGCTGGCGACACCGGCGCGAACGCCCGCAGCGGCCCCGGCACCACGCTTCGACGAGTCGGTGCTCGACGGCCTCGACCTCGAGGTGCGCCGCACAGTCCGCGAGCGCAGAACCACACCCACCCCGCAATCCACAGACACTCAGCAGAACTCGACCGAGGAGACAGCATGACCACCACGCAGCCCACCCCGCGCGCGACGGGACGTCGAGAGGAACGGGACGGGACGGCATACCTGGTCTTCGAACGCACTTTCCGTGCACCCATCGGTGACGTCTGGGCAGCGGTGACCGAGTCGGATCGGCTCGTCCGCTGGATCGGTCACTGGGCCGGCGACCCGAGCACCGGGGCCGTGTCGTTCTTCATGACTGCCGAGGCCGAAGACGCTCCCGCGGAGACCGTTCACATTGACGAGTGCGATGCGCCCAGGCGGCTCGTCATGCGCTCTGCCCGCCCCGATGACCACTCCGAGGAGTGGCGCTGGCAGATCGACCTTGCGGAGTCCGACGGCGTGACGACCCTGGTCTTCGCCCAAGAGGTCAGCGACGTCGTCCTGGCCGAGAGCGTCGGCCCGGGCTGGGACTACTACCTCGACCGCATGGTCGCGGCCGAGGCCGGTGCCGATCTGGCCGCGATCGACTTCAACGACTACTACCCGGTGTTCGCCGAGCACTACCGCCGCGAGCTCACCTGAGAGTCCTCGAGCCACTCTTCGGCGACGGAGAGGTCGTCCGCGGTGAGGCCACAGCGCGAATCGACGCGATGGAGGAGCGCTCGGCCCGTGTGGTGGGTCGAGACCCATTCGCGGTCAACGTCGGTGAGCTCGTCGTCCAGCCACACGAAGGGACGACCAGCCGCCAGATCGACGAGGCCGCGCGTCTTCCAGTTGAGTTCAGCCGCCTCGTCGTGCTCACCGTGGAGGGGATCGTCGACTCCGGGAAGGTCGCCCAGTTGGGCGACGGGAAGTTCCGGCAGGCCGAGGATGGGGGCGATGACGGCGTTTGCGTCCTCCATCCAGGCTGTGGCCCACACCAGGTCGCACGGCATGCCCAGCAGTCGCGGTCCGTGCTCCGGGGCGATCGCCGACAGATGGGGATTCGACGCGTTCTGCCACTCCGCTTCCCAGGCCTCGTCCGTCGCCGGCAACGTCACCCCACCCGTCGGGAGCACGGTTCCGTCGACATCCAGGAACAACACGGGTCGCGCCGCGAGATCAGTCACGGTCGAACACCAGAGGCGGGTGGAGCCATCGCGTCACGAAGGAACGATCCCGAACAGGCGAGCAGCGTTCTCGCGCAACACGTTCCGCGTCCACTCCCGACCGAGGTCCAGACCGATCACCGCATCCACCGCCTCCAGGTAGGAGTAGGGGATGTTGGGGAAGTCGCTGCCGAACAGGACGCGATCCCCCACCTCGCCCAACCTGCCCCGAAGCTCGGGCGGGAACGGGTGAATTGCCTCGGTGAAGGCCGTGAACGCCATGGTCGTGTCGAGGTGGACCCGCGGGTGCACCGCACACAGGTCGAGGAACTCGGCATACTCCGGCATCCCCAGGTGCGCGACCACGAGCGTGAGTTCAGGGAAGCGGCGCAGCAACTCCACCATCCCCACGACCCCCGTGTGCTGCCCCGGCACCGGCCCGTCACCGGAGTGGATGACCACGGGCGTGCCGCTCTCCTGCAACACGCCCCACACGTCGTCGAGCAAGGGATCGTTGGGGTCGAACTCGCCTACCTGGACATGCACCTTGAAGACCTGGGTCCCCGCCGCGATCACGTCGCGCACATAGTCGCCCGCACCCTCCTCGGGGAAGAACGTCGCCGATCGCAGGCAGTCCGGGTGGGCGTCGGCAAACCCCGCCGACCACTCGTTGAGGAACGGCGCCATCCCCGGCCGGTGCGGATAGCTCAGCGACGTGAACCTCTCCACACCGAGCGCCCGCAACCGCGCCACCCGCTCCTCATCACTCCCGCGATAGGCGATCGGCCACGGGCGCCCGAGCTTCGGCCCGGCCACGTCGAAGTAGGCCCACACCTTGTCGAGCACCCGCTTGGGCATGAAGTGCGTGTGGACGTCGATCAGACCCGGCAGGCCGAGGTCGTCGAGGCGGGATCGGACGAGGCGCGCCTCATCGGCAGGTAGCGGAACAGTTGCGGGCAGCGGCACGGGGGCGGACGGCATACCGCCATCGTCTCCCGGAGCGCTTCGCACCACTCAGGAGACCCGGGTATGCCGTCCGCCCACCTGCCGCTCCTCGCCTCGGCGTTCGCTTCCATCCGGCATTTCGTGCACATCGATGAACCCGCCACTGGGCAGTCGGACCATTCGGCCTGTCGGTGACCCCCGCAGCACGGCATCCCGGTCCCTGAGCTGCAACTCGAGGCACACCCGACGCGTCAGGACGAAGGCGCTGACCGGGCCAAGCACGAGGGCGATCTGGAATGCGAGGACCACGTCCTCGAGGCTCAACGCGAAGATCAGGGCGAAGAAGTCGGAGCCCGCCGCCGCCCACAGGACCCCATAGAACGTGACCCCGGCCGCGCCAAGCGCAGTCCGGGTCGGCGTCGAGCGGGGCTGCGTGGGCCCACGGTGGCCACCTCGATCTCCGGAGGCCCACTCCTCGACGAACGGGTAGGCCACAGCAGCCGTCAGGAAGAGCCCGACCACCCCGAGGGGCAGGAGGAGCGCGAGGGTCCAGGTGCGTCCCGCCCACACGACCTCGAGTCCGGGCGGCACGAGGCGCTGGGCGCCGTCGAGGAACGCCATGTACCAGGGGGCCGCAGCCCCGGCCGTGGCGTTGGCGGGGTCGGCCGGCCCGAACGCCCACACCGGATTCACGGTCACGAACCCTGCAACCAAGGTCAGCGCACCCGAGACCAGGCCGAAGAGGCCGACCCATCGAGCGACCGTCGCCGTGCGATTGCGGCCCGCGATGGGCGGGTTCTGGCGTGCCTCACGGCGAAGCAGCACGACACCCAGCCCGATCATCGCCAAGGGGAGGACGAGGACATGGGCGGGATAGAACGTGGCGAGAGCCCCGCTCGGGAACCGTCCTTGGAACAGCAGCCCCGACAGCCAGGTCCCCACGATCGGGACGGACTTCAGCACACCGTCGAGGACGGCCAGGCTGCTGCCGGAGAGCAGGTCATCGGGGAGGACCATCCCGCTGAGGCCCGCGCCCATGCTCGCGAAGAGGATGCCGAAGAGGAGGACCCAGCCGAGGCGGCGTGGCCTGCGGAACCCTCCGGTGAAGAAGATCCTGAGGATGTGCAGCATGAGGGCGGCGATCATCACCGAGGCAGTCCAGTGGTGCAGCTGACGCACGAGCAGGCCCCCTCGCACGTCGAACGAGATGTCGAGCGTCGACGCGAGCGCCCCGGACATCTCCACTCCCTGCAAGGGGGCGTGCGACCCCTGATAGCGCACGGTGCTGCTCGTCGGGTCGTACCAGAACATCAGGATCGCACCCGTGAGCACACACACGACGAAGGCGACCATCGCCACCTGCCGGGTCAACAGGGACCAGCGGTCGTGAACCACCCGCCGATCTGACGCTGCAGCCTCCAGAGCCATCGCACCCACCCTCCTTGCTCATCGCGGACAAGGACACCCGCTACAAGGACGACGCTTCTGGGCAGCACTTTGTGACAGGACCAGCGCTGGGCGCTGCGCGCTGGGCGCTGGGCGCCGGGCGCCGGGCGCCGGGCGCTGCGCGCTGGGCGCTGGGCGCTGGGCGCTGGGCGCTCGGCGCTGGGTCAGCGGGGTGAGGAGAAGAGCGTGACGAGCTGGTCGACCGGAGCGTGATCGTCGGTCAGGACCATCGCGTCCCCCACCCACGCGTCGAGCGCCGCGCCCTCGATGACCTCCCAACCAAGGTCACGCTCCGCCAGGCGCGCCCCCAGTGCAGCAACGTCCACCGGCGCATCGGACGCCACGACGACGACGTTGCCACCCGAACCGCGCTCCTTGGCGATCGTCTCGCTCTCCGCCGCGAGGACGACGTGGTCGAACACCGTCTGCAGCGTGGTCACCTCGGCCCCGACGAACGACATCGGCCCGAAGTCGATGAGGTTCGCGGCATAGACCCCACCGGGCTTCAGCACCCGATCCACTTCCACCATGGCCTCCCGCGTCGTGAGGTGCCACGGGATCGTCACGCCACCGAACGCATCCCCGATGACGAGATCCTGGCTCGCGGCGCCGATCCGGCGAATCCCGAGACGTCCGTCCTCGATGCGGACGTCGAGGTCGGGGCCCGTCTCCAGCCCCAGCCGCTCCACGTCGACGTCAAGCACTCCGCGGTCGATCTCGGAGACGACGCTGGTGGTCCCGGGACGCATCTCGGCGAGGTAGCGCGGCAAGGTCAGTCCACCACCGCCGAGGTGATAGGCCGCGCGTGCCTCTCCAGCAGGGAAGGCCGTGTCGGCGACGGAGGCCAACGCCTGGACGTACTCGAACTCGAGGTGCGTCGGGTCGGCCAGGTCCACATAGGAGTGCCGCACACCGTCGAGAACGAGCGTCCTCCCCTCAGCCCGATTCGGGTCCGGCACGACCTGGGCGCAGTGATACACCGTCTCCGCATCGCAACTGCCCGGCCCCCACGCGGCGCCGAGCGCTCCGGGCAGGAGGAGCGCGATCGGCAGTACGGCGCGGGAGACCACCGCATCGCGATCGTGCAGCCGCCGCGCGTGCACCTCGACCGCCACAGCCGCCACAACCAACAGGACGCCAAGGCCGACGAGCACGAGACTCACCGGGAACGCCGTGACGAAGACGAACCCCGTGAGGACTGTTCCGGCGATGGCGCCGACCGTCCCGATGCCGGAGAGGCTCCCCACGACGGTGCCGGTCTCGGCGAGGTCTGTGAGCCGCAGTTTGGCGACGATGGGCGACACGGCGGAGAGCAGCGCACCGGGTACGAGGATCGCGAAGGCGGCCACGAGGATCACGCTCGCTCCGGCCACCTCGCCGGCGCCGCGCACCACAAAGGGCATCAACGACACGGCAACGCCCGACACGGCGAGCAAGGGGCCGAGCAGGCGTCGAGGGTTGGCACCGTCGGCAGCCTTCCCACCCAGCCAGGCGCCCGTCGCGATCGCCGCGAGCGCGATCCCGATGACCATCGTGTTGGTCTCGAGCGTCAGTCCGAGATAGGGCGCGAGCAGCCGCAGTGACACCAGTTCGACGACGAGCACCGCGGCACTGGCGCCGAAGACGAGTGCCGCCGCCACCTTGGGACCGAGGACACCGGGGGCGTTCTCGGACACGGTGTGGGCTCCTTCGACGCAGGGTGCTCTCGAACGTTCCGAGGCTAGCGTTCCACGTCGCCCCACGAGCCCGTATGCCGTCCGCCCACCTCCCACGAAGCCTCACCTTCCGTGTGACGGAGGATCAGCGGAATGCAGGGACTCAGTTTGGCCCGCGGCCGGGGGTGACCGGCGGTGTCATGGCCCACCGGATGGTCTTCACCGTTGCCGCGCCCAGCGCTCGTCCGACGGTGCGTTCGGAGACCGGGAGGAGCGGGAGCCGCAGAGGGCGTCGGGACCACGCGGGCATGAGTCCCACGGCAGCCCACATCAGCCCCGCGTACGGCACGCGGGCGGCGACCGGCAGTGGAGGGCGGAAGAGCAGGAATCGGCTGGCTTCGCTGGCTTCGCTTGAGCCGCGCAGTTCCGGGCGGAAGGCCGACAGCTGGGCCTTCAGCTCCTCCTCTGTGGTCGGTGGATCCAGCACCCCCAGCCGGCGGGCGATCTCGGCGGTCTGGGCGACGTACTCGTCCCGGCCCGCCTGATCGAGCGGCTCCGCGCCGTAGACGGAATGGGCGAGGAGGAAGCTGTCGATCTCGGCGACGTGCACCCACATCAGCAGGTGAGGGTCGGACGCGGCATAGGGGGTTCCGTCCGGCATCGTTCCGGTGACTCGCTCGTGGATGGACCGGACCGCGTCGACCGCCTGCGCAGCGTCGGCGGCCGTGCCGAACGTGGTGACGGCGAGGAAGCGGCTGGTGCGAGCGAGTCGCCCCCACATGTCACCGCGGAAGCCGGAGTGTTCCGACACCGCGCGCATGGCGGCCGGATGCAGGGTCTGCAGCAGGAGGGCACGGATACCGCCGACGAACATCGACGCGTCACCGTGGACGATCGTGATGGGGCTGCCTGCCGGGAACCAGCGTGGACCTGTCGTGCCATGGATTCGCTCGCGGTGCCGTGGTCCGTCGGGGCCGGCCACGCGCAGGAAGATCGCCGCCCCCACGCGGTTGCGGAGCGCGCCCAAGCGTGTGGGCGAACGGCTGCGCACACTCTCGTCACGGCGCGCGCTCCGAGCGGAGTCGGCCCTCTGGGACATCGGCTGGCACCTCCGGTTGGGTCGTGCGGCCGCCTGGTTCGATCGGGCCTCGCGGCCGTGACAGCAGGTCAGGCGGGTCAGGCGGGTCAGACAGGTCAGGCGGGTCGGGTCAACGACCCTCGAGCGAGGCTGTCGCCGGAGTGGTCGGGCTTGTCGTCGAACTGCTCGCGCGAGAGGTCAACGATGTCGTAGCCCTCGTCAAGGATTCGCTGCGAGATGGGGAACGAGCCGCGTTCGGCACCGTCTCGCAGGACGCCGACCGACACCAGCCTCTTGCCGTCGCGGTTGAGGAGCCACACCTCGACATAGCCCTCCGCAGGGACAAGCTCGCGGACGCTGACCTCCAGGGTGACGTCATCGCCCCGCTCGCTGACCGTTGCCGCGCCGAGAGCCTGTCTCGTGTCGAGAGTGTCGAGCTCTGCCGTGGCGACGGTGCGCGCGGGTGCCGGTTCGTCCGACGTGAGCCGGTCGGCGACGACGATCCCACCCGCGCCGAGGAGAGCGCCGGCTGCGCAGGCGGCGGCGAGCCAGGTCAGTGCGGGCCGTCTGCCGGTTGCGGGCCCGGGGCGGGCCGCAGGGGCGAGCGACGATTCCACCGACGACTCCGACGACCCGGACGACTCCGACGACTCCGACTTCGACGACATGGCGATCGGCGCGCCACCCGGCGACGACTGGCGCACCTCGCCGTCCAGGGTGGCCTCGATCCGCGCCCACAGGTCCTCCCTGGGGGCGACGAGCTCGACGTCGGCAGTGTCACGGGTGACGGAGACTGTGTGGACGAGCGAGGCGAGCGATTCGCTGCATCGGGCGCAGTCATCGAGGTGGACGCGCTCGACCTCGGAGGGCGACTCGCCCACGGTCAGATCGACGAGTCGCTCGTCGTCGATGTGGTTCTCCCACGCGTTCGCTGTGCGGGTCATGGCGTCACCTCCTCGAGGCGGGATCGCAGGTCCAGAAGTCCGCGGCGGATGTGGCTCTTCACAGTCCCCAGGGGCAGGTCGAGGGCGTCGGCGATGTCCTGCTGACGACGATCCTCGATGATCGCCATCCGGATGATCGTTGCCCGCGGGTCACCGAGTGCCTCGAGCTCGCGAGCGAGCAGCACGCGCTCGGTCGCGTCCTCGGGTTTCGTCCCGGGGGACGAGTGTGACTCGGCGGCCGCGAACACGTGCTCGTCACGCTTTTGTCGAGCACGGGTCGAGTGGTGGTCGGCACATCGACGTCGCGTGACGGTGGCGAGCCAGCCGGGCAGCGATCCCGCATCAGGGTTGAGTGACCGTCTGCCCTTCCAGAGTGCGACGAAGACCTGCTGGGTGACGTCCTCGGCGTCGTGGTGGTCACCCAGGGAGCGCAGGGCAATGGTGTGCACCAGAGCTCCGAATCGGTTGTAGACCTCGGCCAGCGCGTCACGATCCTCGGCAGCGACCCGCCGCATGAGCTCGGCGTCACCGACCTCGGTGCGCGCATCGTTGACCACCCTTCCCACGATAGGTGACGTTCTAGGTGACGGTGACGCGTCGGGCCACGGCAACGACGTTGTCTTCGTAGTGACGCGTCCGGGGGTCCCACTCCCCGCCGCAGCTCACGAGGTGGAGCCGCGGCAGGCCGGTGCGCGAGAACAGGGCGTCGAGATCGAGCGCGGTCTTGGCATAGCGGTCAACCCGGTCGACAACGTAGGTCGCCCGCTCTCCGTCGACGGTCACGATGATGCGGTCTCCCCGGTCGAGCCGGTCGAGGCGCGCGAGCGGGCCCACCTCGTCGCGCGAATCCACGTGCGCCGAGATCACACTGGCGCCCTGGTCCGACGTCGGTCCCGGTCCGAACCGGTACCAGCCGGCGATGCTCGGGTCCTTGGGAATCTCCATCTGGCCGTCCTTGGCCACTCCGACCGGAAGGACGGGAAGCATCGCGTCGAGAGCCGGGATCTCGACGCGGAACGCCGGGCTGTTGACCTGCGAAGGGGGCGTTGACGTGGCCGAACCACTCGGTGTCGGGGAGGGTCGCGGAGTCCGCGCTGGACGACTGGCCGTCGCCGACGGCGAAGGGGTTGCCGCCGGCGACGGGGTCGAGGTGCCCACCGACGTCGCCGACGGCTCGAGAGCCGCCGACGCATCGGCAGGTTCGGTGATCCGCGGAGGGGAGAGGGCGGCATACCCGGCTAACGCGAGGATGCCTGCGAACAGGGCGACCACCGCGACGAACACCGCCCTCTCCCGACCGGACCTGATTGGCAGCCTCACCTCAGGCGTGCACCTCGCGCCGGCGCGTCACCACGAAGGCGGCACCGCCACAGAGCAGGGCTGCCGCGCCGGCGAGGCCGAGGGCGGACCAGCCGGAACTGCCGGACTGCCCGCCGGTGCCGCTGGGGACGCCACCGGGTGCGCTGTGCAGGCCAGAGATCGTCTGCACGGCGAGCTTGAGGTTGTTGTCCGTAGCCGAGCCCCAGGCGTAGACGATGGTGTTCGTCCCTTCCTTGAGGTTGACGTCGGCCGGGCCGAGGGCCACTGTGTCCGTCCCGGCGAGAACGACGTCCGCGGATACGGTTCCCGCGGGCAGGTCGGCCTTGCCCTCCATGGGGTTGGTCACGCCGGCAAAGGCCACCTCACCGTTGGCGCGGATGTCCACTGCCGGAGCGGCAGCGGTGTGCCGAGCCGTGATGCGCGCCTGACCGGCCTTCGTCGGAGCAGTGTCGTTGACGAACGGCGTGAGCACCGGTGTGCCGGACGCGTTGAGGTGCGCAGCCACCGTGACGTTGGCGCCGCCGGGAACGGCGACGTCGTTGGCCTCGATGACGGCTGCACCGTCGGGACCCGCGCCGGCCGCCGTGACCTTGAGGTCGTAGGACCCCTCGGGCAGCGTGAGCGGGTCGGTGATGGTCCCGGGCTCGAAGTCCTCGAGGATCGCGTTGCCGTTGGCATAGACGTCGACCGTGGCTCCGGGCACGCCGTGGAAGATGGTCACCGTGGCGTCCGCAGCCATGGCGGGTGCCGCGAATCCGGTGGCCAGGCCGGCCGAGATCGCAACGATGGCGAGGTGTCGTACTGGTCGCATGTCAGTTCTCCAGTTCCTTGTAGGTGTGGTCAGAGGTCGACGGGACGGAGGACGAGGGTGATGCCGTGGGCGATCTGCTTGTTGCCCTTGTTGATGTCGAGCGCCCGCGGGTTGACGAACGGGTTGCGGTCGTCGGGGTCCCTGTCGCGCAGCTGGATCAGCGGCAGGCGCTTGCTGAGGACGCGGACGCCGATCGTGCCGCCCTGTGCGGTCGTGAGGATTGCGCCGTTCGCGGCCGCCGCCTGCTTCGAGGTCAGGGTTGCGCCCGGGATGACGTGGTAGAGCAGCACGGTCTCGACCGTGTCGATACCCAGCCCGGCAACCGCGTCGAACACTGCCTGCTCGGAACGCAGCCGCGAGCCGGTGAGGTCGCCGACGAGCCGCTGGAAGGCGCGATCGTTCGGGATGAAGGCCGTCAGGGGCACGGTGCCGTCGGCGAGAAGGCCCACCGGGCTCGCCGGCTTGGTCGCGAGCACCGCGAGAACGGCCTCGGTGACGATGTCGTAGTCGCGCCAGTTCCGGTCGAACTGGTTGCCGTCGGCCGTGAGGACGGCGGCGAGGCTGCGGGTGCCCGTTGGTTCGCTGGTCGAGGTGCCGGGCGGGCCCGCCGTGGCTGGCGGAGCGAACAGCAGGCCGGCGAGGCCGACCGCACTGAGGGCTGAGACGAGAGTGCGGGGTGTCATGGGTCAGGATCCCTTCGTCGCGGGGCGCCGGGGTGCGTCCCACCCCTTACTTCCGTCCTGACCCCCCGGAGGGATGCACTCTTGCGAGTCGTACTTTCCCGGCGCCGTGCGAGGGGGCGCTGCGCGTGAAGATCCCCGGCTCCCTCACCTCGGCATGCACGTCGCCGCCGATGCCGACCGCGTCTGGAGCCTGCCGACCACCGTTGCCGACGGACCCGTTTCGCGTCGCCCCAAGGGCCGGTATGCCGTCCGCCCACCTCCCAGCGACCCCTCCACCGGGCGCCCGTCTACCCACCGCGCCAACAACCCACCTACCGGGCGGGAAGTGGGGTGATCACCCCACTTCCTGCCCGGTAGGTGACAGGGTCGCCGGGAACGGGATGCGCGGCACCCCCGTCGACGCCGGTTCGGCGCTCACGGCGTGGGTCACCGGGATCGGCGCCCGGACGTCGAAGCGCACCGACTGGCCGGGCCGCAGCTGCGCAGCCAGGGCGATGTCATCGGGATGGACGACCGCGATGACCGGGTAGCCACCCGTGACCGGGTGGTCGGCGAGGAAGATGACGGGGTGTCCGTCCGGCGTCACCTGCACCGCACCCTCGACCATGCCCTCGGAAGGCAGTTCGTCCAGGCAGGTCCGCTGCAACTCAGCCCCGTCGAGTCGCACGCCGATGCGGTCCGAGGCTGGCGTGGCCTCGAACCGGCTCCGTCCGAGCAGGTCGAGGGCGTCAGGCGTGAACCAGTCGGCACGCGGCCCGGTCACGACTCGCAACACGACCTCGTCCGGTAGTTGACGCACCGGCACGACGTCGACGGCAGGCACCGAACCTTCGGGGGCACCGACCTTGAGCACGTCACCCTCCCGCACCGGCTCGGGACCCAGGTGCGACAGGACGTCCGTTGCCGCGGATCCGAGCACCAGCTCGCACTCGAGACCACCGCGGAAGGCGACATAGGTGCGGACGCCGCGTGACGGCATACCGAATTCGATCGTGGACCCGGCCGGGACGGAAAGGGCGGCGAACATGTCCTGCTCGCGCCCGTCGACGCGCACCGTGCACCGCGCACCCGTCGCGGCGATCGTCATCGGCTCGGTGGCGCGCAGGGCGAGGCCACCGAAGGTGAGTTCGAGTGCCGACGAGCCTTCTGGATTGCCGACGAGTCGGTTGGCCAACCGCAGACTGGGCCGATCAGCAGCTCCGGAGCGTCCGACGCCCAGGTGGGCGAAGCCGGGGCGCCCGAGGTCCTGGATCGTCGTCAACGGGCCGGAGCGGAGAACCTCGATCATGACGCCCGCCCCTCGGTGAAGCGGACCCGCGTGCCGGGCGTGAGCAAGGCCGGCGACTCGCGACGCAGGTCCCACAGGGGAGCCTCGGTTCGGCCGATCACCTGCCATCCACCGGGGCCTTCGTGGGGATAGATCCCGGTGAATTCGCCTGCGAGAGCGACAGATCCGGCAGGGACGCGGGTGCGCGGAGTCGCCCTGCGCGGAACGACCAGGGCCGGGTCGCCGCCGGCGATGTAGGCGAAGCCGGGGGCGAAGCCGGTGAACGCGACCACGTAGTCCCCACCGAGGTGCCGACGCACCACGTCATCCTTCGGTATGCCGGTCAGCTCCGCGATGTCGTCGAGGTCCTGTCCGTCGTAGGTCACCTCGATGGTCACCTCGGCGGGGGCTGCCGCGACGACGGGCGCGCCGAACTCGACCCCCGTCACGGCGCGTGCGACTTCCGCCCGGGTCGTCGTGTCGTCGAAGGTGACGAGCAGCGTTCGCGCCGCGGGCACGAGGTCGACGACACCGTGCGGTCGCGACGACGTGAGGGCGCAGTGGAGAGCCATGACGTCCTCGAGGTCGAAACACTCGACCAGGAGTGCGTTGTGTCCGGTGGGAAGCAGGGTTCTCATGGCGCCTCGCTCACGCCGCCGTCGGGGTGGCGAAGGGCGCAATCGTGACGCCGGCACCGACGAGCGCGACGCGCACGGCCTCAGCGATGGCCACGGCTCCGGGAGTGTCTCCGTGGACGCAGATCGACTGTGCCGCAACGGAAATCGTCGACCCGGTGATCGCCTCGACCGTGCCGGACGTCGCCAGCCGGACGCACCGCGCAGCGATGGTCTCGGGGTCGTGGAGGACCGCCCCCTCGAGGCGTCGCGACACGAGCAGCCCCTCGGGCGTGTAGGCCCGGTCCGCGAAGGCTTCGGCCACCGGCGTGAGGCCGGACCTCGTCGCTGCCGCAACGAGCTCGGAGCCGGCGAGCCCGACGAGCGGCAGCGTGCGGTCATAGAGGGCGATCGCCTCGGCGACGGCGTCGGCCGTGGCTGGATTGCTCGCGGCGTCGTTGTAGAGGGCGCCGTGCGGCTTGACGTAGGTGACCCGGCTTCCCTCGACGCGGGCGATGCCGTCGAGGGCGCCGATCTGATAGATCACCTCGTCGACGAGCTCGGCGGGGTCGACGTCGATGTGGCGTCGGCCGAAGCCGGCGAGGTCGCGGTAGCCCACCTGGGCGCCGATCGCGACCCCGCGCTCCGCGGCCTGGGCACAGACCCGCCGCAGGATGCTCGGGTCCCCGGCGTGGAAGCCGCAGGCGACGTTGGCGCTCGTGACGAGTTCGAGCATGGCGTCGTCGTCGCCGAGGGTCCAGCGCCCGAAGCCCTCACCGAGGTCGCTGTTGAGGTCGACCACGAGCTCGCCGACTCCGCCCGGTGCGGAGCTCACGCCCCACCCCGTGCACCCACCGGCTCGTGCGCCGGGTCGGCCGGGTCGTCGTGCAGGTCGATCTTCGAGGTCTCGGGGGCGAGCAGCACGCAGACCACGGTGATGGCGAGCATCCCGACGACATAGGCCGACACGGCCAGGTTGCTGTCGTAGCGGTTGAGCAGGGCCGTCGAGATGATCGGCGCGACGGCGCCACCCACGATTCCGGCGAGCTGGTAGCCCATCGAGGCACCGGTGTAGCGCACCCGGGTCGGGAACATCTCGCTGATGAAGGCGGCCTGCGGGCCGTACATCGCCGCGTGGAGGATCAGAGCGATGATCGCCGCGAGGATGATCAGCGCGAGGTTTCCGGTGTCGAGCAGCCGGAAGAAGACGAACACCCAGACGGCCGCTGCCACGGCGCCGAAGAGATAGACGGGTCGCCGGCCGTGAACGTCCGAGAGGTGGCCGAAGATCGGGATGAAGATGACCTGGAACGCGGCCGCGATGAGCACCGCGTTGAGGGCGTAGCTGTTGGGCAGGTCGAGATAGGTCGTGACATAGGTCGTGATGAACAGGACGAACGTGTAGAAGGCGACGTCGACGCCGACGCGGGCACCGATGGCGAGCAGCACCTGCTTGGGGTAGTTGCGGAAGACCTCGACGATCGGCGTCTTGGCCTCGTGGCCGGTGTCCTCGGACTCCGTGAAGAGGGGGCTCTCGGCGACGGTCAGACGGATGACGAGGCCGACGATGACGAGCAGGCCGCTGAGGAGGAACGGGATGCGCCAGCCCCACGAGAGGAAGGCCGAGTCGGAGGTGACGCCACCCATGAAGGAGAGGACGCCGTTGGCGAGCAGCAGACCGAGCGGGACACCGACCTGCGGCCAGCTCGCGTTGAGGCCGCGCCGCTTCGGGTCACCGCTCTCGAGGGTCATGAGGACGGCGCCACCCCACTCGCCGCCGAGGCCGAGCCCCTGGAGGAAGCGGAGGATGACCAACAGGGCAGGAGCCCAGAAGCCGATCGTCGCGTAGGTCGGCAGCAGGCCGATGGCGAAGGTCGCGATGCCCATGAGGAGGAGGGTCACGACGAGGACGTTCTTGCGGCCGAGCTTGTCGCCGTAGTGGCCGAAGACCATGCCACCGAGCGGGCGCGAAATGAAGCCGACCGCGAAGGTGGCGAAGGCGAGGAGCGTGCCGACGAGCGGGTCGAACTCGGGGAAGAACAGCTTGTTGAAGACCAGCGCTGCGGCGGTCCCGTAGATGAAGAAGTCGTACCACTCCAGCGAGGTACCGACGAGGCTCGCGATGATGACGCGGCGGACCGACGACACCTTGGGGGCCTTCGGTGAGTCAAAGCTCTCGAGCGTGTGGCTCACGGGTCTGCTCCTTGCGGTCCGGGCCGACGGCGGTGTCGGCTGTTCGGACGGAGGTAGCGGATTGTTGAACAATCCGACAAGAGGTTTCGAGAACATTTTTTGTCGTGTCGTGACTATGCTCCCGGTATGCCGTCCGCCCCCGCTTCCGTCGACGCCGACCTGGGTGCCCTTCCAGCCCTCCCCCGCCGGGCCAGCACCGCGGAGGCCGTCGCCGGTGTCCTCAGGTCGCAGATCGCCCACGGACGGCTTCTTCCGGGCGCCCAACTGCGCGAGGAGAAGATCGCGGCAACCCTCGAGGTCTCCCGCAACACAGTGCGGGAGTCGTTCCGCCTGCTGGCTCATGAGCGGCTTGTCGAGCACGCCCTCCACAAAGGTGTGTTCGTCCGCACGGTCGGACCGGACGGCATACGGGAGATGTATCGGACGCGACGGCTCATCGAGCCGCTTGCACTGCGGGACGTCGCCGACACGAAGGCCACTCTCACCGCACTGGACGACCTCGTCACCACGGCCGAGAAGGCCGCCGACGCGGGCGACTGGGAGGCGGTCGGGACGGCCGACATCGACTTCCATCGACGCCTCGTCACCGCCGCGAACAGCGTGCACCTGTCCTCGATGTTCGAGGGGCTCCTCGCCGAGCTGCGGCTCGCGTTCCTGCGACTGCCCGACCGTGAGGCCCTGCACGAGCCGTTCCTGCGCCGCAACCGAAGCCTGATCGACCTGCTCGCGGCCGGCGACGTGGAGGCTGCCTCGGGCGAGTTGGACGACTACCTCGTGGCCGCCGAGGCCGCTCTCCTGGAGATCGTCACCGCCTGACCGGCTCATGGCCCGCGGGGGCGGCTGGGAGGGGCAATGAGACGTGGAAGAGCGTGCGGCCCGGAGCCGACGTCGCCTCCACACTGCCGCCGTGCTCCTCGGTGACGATGCGCCAGACGGTGTCGAGGCCCAGACCCGTCCCGACGCCCTGCGGCTTGGACGTGTAGAACGGCTCGAAGATCCGTGGGAGGACGTCCGGGGGGATCCCGGGGCCGTCATCCTCGATCTCGACCACGAGCCGGTCTCCGTCGCGCGCCGTGCGGATGGCGATGTGACCGTGGTCGTCGATGGCATCGAGGGCGTTGTCGAGCAGGTTGGTCCAGACCTGGTTGAGGCTGTTGCCGAACATCGGGATCGGTGGCAGCTCCCGATCGAAGTCGCGCTCGATCCGGACGTCGCGCAACCGGTGTCCGAGAATCACGAGGGTGTCCTCGATCCCGTCGTGGACGTCGCTGATGTGCTCCGTGGCCCGGTCCATGTGGGAGTAGCTCTTGATCGCGGCGACGAGGTCGGAGATGCGGTGCGTTCCGTGGCTGACGATGCGGGTCGCCTCGTGACCACTGAGGGACTCGGTGATCCATCCCATGGCGGACGACATCGACGACGACGGCACGGCCTCAGCGAGAGCGGTGAGGTCACGGTCCGTGACGCCCCCGTCCGCGAGGACGGGTGCGAGACGCCAGGCCTCCGTCACACCTGCGCCCTCCAACCACGACTCGATCCGGGTCTCGAGCTCCTGACGCGCCACCGGGTCAGTGCCGGCCTCCTCCCCGAACGAGGCGCTGCGCTGGAGCAGTGCGTCGATGGCGAGGAAACCCTCCGCGCTGACGCCCTCGGCGACGAGGGCCCGCTGCGCTGCGTCGCGTCGGGCCGTCGTCTCCTCAAGTCGGCCCGCAGCCCGTTGGATCGCGGCGGCAGGGTTGTTGAGCTCGTGGGCCAGACCGGCGGCGAGCTTGCCGAGGGCAGCCATCTTTTCCAAGTAGCGGGCACGCTCCTCGCGCTCGAGACGGGCGGCTCGCTCTTCGAGCTCTTCGGCACGGAGCCGTTCCGTGACGTCCCGGAAGAACCCGTGGGTGGCGACCACCTCGTCGCCCACCATCCGCAGCGTGACGCTGCCTTCGACGGGGACCTCGCGACCGTCCTTGGCGATGAACTTCGTCTCGATGAAGGGGATGGGATGGCCCTCCATGGCGCGGCCGAACTCCCGTTGGCAGTGCGGGGTCTCGGCCGGCGGGATGAGATCCCAGATGATCATCTCGTCGAGCTCCGCGTCCGACCAGCCGAGCGCACGCCGCCAGGCGCCGTTGACGAACTCGAACGTCCCGTCGGGGCGCACGCTCTGGATCATGTCCGATGCGTTCTCGATGACGGCCGCGTAGCGCTGCTCGCTCTCGACCAAGAAGTCCACGATCGGGGCGATCTCGCCGAGGCGGGTCACCCGGTCGTGGAGCTCGCGCTCATGGAACTCTCGGTCATGCAGGTCTCGGTCATGGAACGGAGTGGCCTCATCGGTCATGTGGGCCTCCTGCGAGCCGTGGACGTCATCCCTCTGCAGCACGCGGTGTGCCACCCTCGCCCGGCTCGTTGCCCTTCGAGCGTATGGCTCGAACCCGGTACCGGACAAGCAAACTCGCGCAATACTGAGGAGGGCTCGCGCGTCGCTGTGGCCACTCGACGCCGTGCCCATTTGCCCACCTGCCGAGAGGGGCGTCATGGCCGGCAAGCCGATCATCCTCGCCGTCGACGATGATCCCGACGTTCTGCAGGCCATCGCGCACGACGTCCGCCACGGCTTCGGCGAGCACTTCCGGGTGATGCGGGCGGAGTCGGGCGATCGCGCGCTCGAGGTGCTCCGGCGGCTTCGTCTCGCCGACGAGCCGGTGGCGCTCCTCCTCGTCGACCAACGGATGCCCGGCCTGACGGGCATCGAGCTGCTCTCGGCATCGGTGGGGCTCTACCCGGATGCGAAGACGGCTCTGCTCACGGCCTACGCCGACACCGACGTCGCCATCACGGCCATCAACGAGGTGCGCCTGGACCACTACCTGGTCAAGCCGTGGGATCCCCCCGAGGAGCGGCTCTTCCCCGTGCTGGACGACCTCCTCGAGGACTGGACGGCCACCCACCGACCGACGTTCGGTGGGATCCGGGTCATCGGGCATCGCTGGTCCGTCGAGTCACACACCGCCCGCGATTTCCTCGCCCGCAACCAAGTGCCTTACCGGTGGCTGGACCTGACCTCCGACCCGGAGGCGCTGGAACTCCTCGACCTCACGGGCCAGACAGCCGACAGGTGTCCCATCCTCGTCTTCCCGGATGGCGACGTCCTCGTCGCGCCGACCACCGCACAGATCGCCGAGAAGGCCGGGATCGGGGGGCACGCGGAAGTCCCCCTCTATGACCTCATCATCATCGGCGCCGGCCCGGCCGGGTTGGCTGCCGCGGTCTACGGCGCGTCCGAGGGTCTCAGCACGCTCGTCATCGAAGGTGAGGCCGCGGGCGGTCAGGCCGGGCAGAGCAGTCGGATCGAGAACTACCTCGGCTTCCCCAAGGGCCTGTCCGGGTCGGACCTGTCGCGACGTGCGCTCACGCAGGCGCGACGGTTCGGCGCGGAGCTGCTGCTCGCCCGCGAGGTCACGGCGATCAGCTCCGACCCCGGAGCCCTCGCCGTGACGCTGAGCGACGGCTCGACGATCCGGGGCCACTCGGTCGTGATCGCGACCGGTGTCGCCTACAACCGCCTGGCGGCGCCGGGCGTGGACGAGTTCACCGGGCGCGGCGTCTACTACGGCGCCGCGTTGTCCGAGGCGGCAACGGTCAAGGACGAGGACGTCTACATCGTCGGCTCGGCGAACTCGGCCGGTCAGGCCGCGATCCATCTCGCGACCCTGGCCCGGCGCGTGACGATTCTCGTCCGGGGCGCCGCACTCGAGGCGAAGATGTCGCAGTACCTCGCCGACCGGATCCTCTCCACCGACAACATCGAGGTCCGTTGCCGGGCGACCATCGCCGAGGTGCGTGGCACCGACCACCTCGAGGAGGTGGTCATCCTCGACGGTGCCAGCGGTGAGAGCACGACGGAGTCCGCGAACCACGTCTTCGTCTTCATCGGGGCGGCACCGCGCACGAGCTGGCTGGACGGGGCGGTGGTACGCGACGAGCACGGGTTCATCACCACGGGCACGGCCATCCTCGCGGGGGACAGCGCCAAGGCATGGTCCGAGGAGCGGGACCCCTACCTCCTCGAGACGAGCATCCCCGGGGTGTTCGCCGCGGGAGACGTCCGCCTCGGGTCGGCGAAGCGGGTCGCGACAGCCGTCGGCGAGGGGGCGAGCGCGGTGCTGTCGGTCTGGCAGTACCGCGCAGGCATGGGCCTCTGACTCTCCCGACTCGGCGGCGGACGTGGCCACGGGTCGGGGGTTGTGTGATGGGTCGGGGCGCCCGGTAGCCCCGACCCATCACACAGCCCCCGACCCACGGCGTTCTCTGGAGCATCGCCGTGAGGTCCCCGACCTCGCTATCGTCGAGGGGTGCACTGGCGCAACGGAGAGCACGGCTACGGACTCGTGTCCAAGATCCTGCACTGGACGACGGTGCTGGCGATCGTTGCTCAGTTCTGGGTGGGCAAGAACATGGAGCCCGCCGACGTCGCCTTCCCCGCGGAGCAGGCGCGCATCGAGCAACTCGACGCGCAGGCCGAGAATCTCGACGGTGCCGCACGCGACGCGGCAAGGGCCGAGGCCGACCGGCTCGAGGACGAACTCGACGCGCGTGAGGACGACGCCGAGGACTCGTTCGTGCGCGACAGCCTCAACCGTCCGACCGACCCATCCCTACCGTTGTTGCACGTCGCCCTCGGGGTCCTCATCATGGGGCTCGGTCTCGCACGCGTGCTGTGGCGTCGCACAGGCCTGCCACCCTGGGCGCCCTACCTCGGCGGAACGGCGCGGACCATCGCAGGCATCACCGAGAAGGTCCTCCTGGGCCTGTGTTTCGTGATCCCGGCCAGCGGACTCCTGCTCCTGTTCGGCGGATACGACTGGCTCTCGCTGCACATCGCCACGCACTACGTGTTCTTCGCGGCCGTCGCCGTCCACGTCGGGCTCCACCTCGTGCACGCCCGGCACGGACACCTGCGCCGCATGCTCTGACGGCCACAGCCGCAACGTCAGTGCCAATGGTCGCTAGAGCAGCCCCTCACGCTGACGCAAGCACACGGCATACCAGCAACGTCAGCGCCAACGGTCGCAAGAGCAGCCGCTCACGCTGACGTTGCGCGAGTCCCCCGGAGCTGACTCAGTCGCTCTCGTCGTCGTGGGGGCTGAGGGTCAGGTCAACAACGATCTCGGTGGCCAGCTGCTCGAGGTCGGCCTGCAGCGCCTCGAGGTCGCCGCCTTCCGGCACGGTCGCAACGGCGATCGCCTCGAACAGCCGACCGCCTGCCATCGGCGCATCCCGCGTGGTGCTGACGAGCTCGGCCACGCTCAGGCCGTGCTGGGCCAGGACACCGGACACGGCACCGACGATGCCCGGCTGGTCGTTGCCGAGGAGTTCGACCCGCACCTCCTGACGGTCGCCCTCGTCAATGGGAGATCCACCGTCATGGACCGTGACGTCGAGGAGACCCTCGAGTGGGGCGAGAGCATCGCGCAGGGCGTCGGCACGCCCCTCGGGCACGGTGACCACGACGATGCCCGCGAATTTGCTGGCGAGCTCGCTCAGGTGGCTGCGCTCCCAGTTGCCACCGCCCTCCTCGATGACGTCGGCGAGGGCCTTGACGAGTCCGGCACGGTCGTCACCGATAACGGACAGAACGAGTGTCGTGGTCATCACCCGATCGTAGCGACGGTTCGCCGCCGGCGATCAGGTCTCCGACGTGGACAGGTCCACTTCGAACGGGCTGGATTCCCGGAACGTCGGGACAGGCGCCCCTGTCGTCCGGGACACCGGTCCAACCACTCTGAGGACGAGGCGCACTGGCCTTGAGGATGACCACGATCAGCCTTGAGAGCGATGCGCCTGCCCGGCTCAACGCGGTGTGCTTGCTTGCACAGGCACCGCATCAACCACTCAGCAGGAGGAACGCATGACCCATCGACTCAGCCTTCGTCGCGCCGGCCTCGCCGTCGCCGGCGCGGCGACCGCGACCGTCCTTGCCGCCGCCCCGGCGATGGCCCACCACTGCTTCATCCCGATGTACAGCCTCAAGGGCCCCGTGAGTGCGAATTGGTTCGTGGTCAGCGCCGAGCTCGGCGCCCAGTTCGAGCACGGCTACGTCGCCGCCTGTCCAGAAGCCGTGGACGCAGGCTATGCGGCACTGCGGGCCGAGAAGCTCCCGGTCGGCATCAAGATCCGGGACGACATGGTCATCGGCGACCCGAAGCACACCGGCCGCATGAACCCGAACGGGGCCAACGGCAAGGGCCTCGAGTACTTCGAAGCCGGCTCCGAGCTCCCGTTCCAGATGATCGACACCTGGGTCGAGGGCGCGAACTCCGTCGACTGCGAGGCGGTCTGACGCTCAGGGGACTGACCGACCCACGTCGGTCGCACGACTGGCCCGCCTCGGACCGGCTACCGGGGCGGGCCACACCCTGACGACGCGAGGCGTCGCGACGGAGCGCACGAATGTTCGCCCGATCGCGGTGGAGGGGCCGCGATCCGGGTGACTCCGACACCTCACCTGGCGGCGAGCATCGCCTTCATCTTGGCGATCTCGATCCCCTGGTCCGAGGACATGTCCTGAGCCACGAGGAAGACATCGCTGGCCTGCCCGCCCTCGCCCCCCGTCAGCAGCTCCTCGACCATCACGATCGCGCCCTCGTGGTGGCGAATCATGTATTGAAGGAAGAGTCGGTCGAACTCGGCGCCCCTCGCTGACCGGAGCTGGGCGAGTTCGGTATCGCTGAGCATGCCGGGCATCGTGTGGGTGGCGGCTCCCCCGGAGCCCGTCGGGGTCGCACTGCGCGTGCCGACGCCCGTCGAACCGTGTCCGGCATGGCCCCCCACTGTTCCCGAGGCGTCCGCCGATCCCGAGGCGTGCTGCTTCAGCCAGTTCTGCAGGAGCACGATCTCATCGCGCTGGGAGACATCCATCCGCTCGGCCATGAGGGCCAGATCGGAGTTGCTCGTGTTCGTCCGCGTGAGGGCCGTCATGACGAGTGCCTGCTCGTGGTGCGCCACCATCCCCTCCATGAACGCCACGTCCGCAGCGGTGTGGGCGATGGCCGACGGGGCCGCCTCGTTCGGTGACAGGGTCCGGTTCGGCTGACCGGGAGCACCCAACTGGACGACGGGAGCGGTCGACGTGGGCCGCGCGGCCTGTGCAGGCCGAGGGTCGTCGTCGCGGGTGAGGGCGACCGCGAGCGCACCCGTCGTGACCACCAGCAGTGCCGCGGCACCGGCATACGTCGCCTTGGTGACGTCCATGGACTCCTCGCATCCGGCAGTGGCGGCGACCCGCGACCCGCGCAAAGCTGGTCAATCCAGCTCTGGTCAAAGGGGTTGATCCACCACTAGGTTCGTCATGATCCTAGGGCCCACGACGGCGTGTTCGGCCTCATCGGGCACCAGGCCACCTGAGTGATTGGTGAATTGCTGTGGCTGTCCTCTCTGCTCGAAGCCGCACGCGCAAGATCGCCATGACGGCCGCCATCGCGGCCGCCGTGGCCCTCGTCCCGGCCGTGGCCACCGCCGCGGTCGACCCGAGGCCCGGTCTTGCCCCCGGCTACTTCCCCTATTCCGATGCGAGCAGCAATGTCCAACTGCTCAAGAACACGCCCCGGGTGGCACCGTTCGACGCGGCTCCCGGCAACTTCGGCTTCGTCAACTCCGACCTGGCCTTCACCGGCGACAAGGCGGTCGTCGGCTCGTTCAACGGCTTCCAGGTCTACGACCTCAAGGACCCGAAGGCACCGGTGCTGGCGAGTTCGTTCGTCTGCCCGGGCGGTCAGGGTGACGTCTCGGTCTTCGGCGACCTGCTCTTCATGTCGGTCGAGGAGGGTCGCGGCCGGATCGACTGCGGCACGCAGGGCGTACCCGCGGGCTCCGAAGCACAACGCTTCCGGGGGGTGCGCATCTTCGACATTTCGAACATGAGCAGCCCGAAGCAGCTTCCCGGCGTGCAGACCTGCCGTGGGTCGCACACCCACACCCTCGTCACCGATCCCGATGACCCGAACAACATCTACGTCTACAACTCCGGCACCGCCGGCGTGCGCTCCGCGACCGAGCTGGCCGGCTGCCAAAACGCCGCCCTGACGGCCGCCCCGGTCACGACCGGCAATCCGACGCAGTGGCGGATCGACGTCATCAAGGTCCCGCTCGCGGCACCCCAGACCGCCAGCATTGTCAGCCAGCCGCGGATCTTCACCGATGCCGCCACCGGCGCCTTCAACGGACTCCAGAACACCCTCCCGGGCGCACTGCACCCATCGGGCGTTCCCTACGGCCCGTTGCCCAACACGAACACGTGCCACGACATCACGGCCTTCCCCGAACTCGGTGTGGCCGCCGGCGCGTGCCAGGGCAACGGCGTGCTGCTCGACATCTCGGATCCGGTGAACCCGAAGCGGCTCGACGCGGTCGCCGACCCGAACTTCTCCTACTGGCACTCGGCGACGTTCAGCAACGACGGGTCGAAGGTCATCTTCACGGACGAGTGGGGCGGCGGCACCTCCCCCCGCTGCCGGCCGACCGACAGGAAGGAGTGGGGCGCGGACGCGATCTTCGAGATCGTGAACGGCAAGATGCAGTTCAAGAGCTACTACAAGCTGCCGGTGCCGCAGGACTCCACCCAGAACTGCGTCGCGCACAACGCCTCCATCGTCCCCGTCCCGGGTCGCGACATCCTCGTCCAGGCGTGGTACCAGGGCGGAATGTCCGTCGTCGACTTCACCGACGCGGCCAATCCGAAGGAGATCGGCTACTACGACCGTGGCGCGATCAACAGCCCGAACCCGACCGGTCTCAACCTCGGCGGATTCTGGTCGACGTACTGGTACAACGGCCACTTCTACGGCACCGAGATCGCCCGTGGCTTCGACGCCTTCGCCCTGACACGCAGCGCGCAGATGTCGGACAACGAGCTCGAGGCGGCGGCGCAGGTGAAGCAGGACGAGTTCAACGCCCAGCTCCAGTCCGAGCTGACGTGGGAGCCGAGCTTCGCAGTCGTCGGCTCGCACTACGACCAGGCCGTGCGGGCCGGCACCCTGTCGGGCAACACAGCCAAGCAGGTCGGGAAGCACATCGACCAGGCCGAGAAGCTCGTCGGCAACGGCAAGTCGTCGGTGGCCGAGTTGAACAACGCACTCCGGAAGCTCGGTTCGAGCCACCCGGCGCTGCAGCAGTCCATCCGTGACCTGGTCGGCACCTTGTAGGAGCCGACCCAACCAAGAAGCGCGTATGCCGTGGGGCCCCAGCCCCACGGCATACGCGCGTTCTCGTCTGTTGACTCTCGAACGCCTTCCCCTCACGCGTGCAGGACCTGCTCGACGAGCAGGAACACCCCCATTGCCACCATGACCACACCGGAGATCCGGGTCACGACCATCGCGGCCCGCGGCCTCGCGCGCAGGACCCGCTTCGCACCGACGGCGACCGCGATGTAGACCACCGCACAGGTAGCGACGTGGAGGATTCCGAGCGCCGCGATCTGGACCGGCACGGACGCTGGCTGCTGCGGCTGGACGAACTGGGGAAGCAGCGCGAGGAAGAGCAGGAACACCTTGGGGTTGAGCCCGCTCACGCCCAGGCCCTTCACGAGCTGCCGAGACCAGGTGGACTCCTCCGTCACGGGGCCGCTCGCAAGGTCGGCAGGGTGGGGCGCCTCCTGAGTCAGGGTCGAGACGCCCAGCCAGACGAGATAGGCAGCACCGGTCGCGGTGAGGGCCGCCAGGACGAGGGGCGAGCGCGAGATCGCCGCCGCGAGGCCCGCGGCCACCAGGGCAGTCGCGAGGAGGTGACCGGACAGCATTCCCCCCACTGCCGGTAGGACACTGCGGTGCCGCAGCCCCGCGCTGATCGCGTACGCCCACTCGGCCCCTGGCGTGAGGACGAGGAGGATCGACACCGCCCAGAAAGCCGTGATGCTGCTCAGTGCCACGGTCGCTCCTGCCTTCGCTGGTCCGGATCCGGGTGATCCGACACCTGATGGAAGGTTATTGACGACCACCCCAAAAGCGATTCCAAGTTCTGCCACACACAGGCGCTCTTGAGGGAGAATCGACCTCATGGACGCCGTGGACAAGAAGATCCTTGCCGAGCTGCAAGTTGACGGGCGGCTGAGCATCACCGAGATCGCTGATCGGATCCGGCTCAGCGTGTCCCCCACCCACCGTCGACTCAAGGCTCTCGAGGGTTCTGGCGTGATCGGCGGCTACCGCGCCCACCTCGATGCCCACGCGTTGGGCCTCACGTTCGAAGCACTGGTCTTCGTCACCATGGCGGCGGCAGACCGGGACACCGTGGTGGGCTTCGAGTCAGCCGTCGGAGAGATCCCGCAGGTCATCCGGGCCCAGCGACTTTTCGGGGACCCCGACTACCTGTTGCAGGTGGTCGCACGTGATCTGCCGGCGTTCCAGACCCTGTATGACGAGCAGATCACGGCGCTGCCCGGCGTCCAGCGGCTCAGTTCGACGCTCGTGATGAAGAGCGTCGTGGCGGACCGGCCGCTGCCGCTCTGAACGGTTCCGGCAGGGGCAGATTTCGTATGCCGTGTGCTCGCCTCAGTCTGCCTGTGCCGGGGTCGCCCTTGCATAGCGATGGCTCAACACACGCAGGTGCTCGACGAGTTCGGGCGGCTCGCTGATGTGGAAGTCGAGCCCGAGCATCCCGATCCACACCGCCACGACCTCGACACTGTCACCGCCCGTGACGAGGACGGAGTGCGTGTCGTCGATGGTCTCGACGACTCCCACGGTCGGGTTGATGCGCGAGAGCACCTCGGCGGCGGGCGCGTCGACGGCGATCCGACAGTGGACACTCCACCCCGAGAACGCGACATCGCGCAGGACGAAGGCCGAGTAGTCGCCTCCCTCAAGGGGATTCGCGACGAATCGTCCAGCGCTGGGCGTCCGGAGCGCCAGCCAATCAGCCCGGAACGCCTGCCACTGGCCCGTGGGTCGTCGCCGCGCCACGACGTACCACCGTTCCTGCCAGCTCACGAGCCGATAGGGGTCGGCCTCGACCCGCTCCTCCGCGTCCTCGCGCCCGCCGGGCTGGTAGTCGAACCGCAGGCCCTCTCGGTCACGAACGGCGGCCGCCAGCTCAGCGAGGAGGGCGACGTCAACCGGAGGCGCCTCGACGTTGGTGCCGGTGTTGACCGGCCCGACCTCGGTGCTCTCGTGGAGGGCTCGCACCCGCCGACGCAGCCGGTCGGGCAAGACATGTTCCAACTTGGCCAGGGCAAGAGCGCTCGACTCCTCGATACCCCGCACCGTGGCGACGGATCCGAGCCCCACGGCGACGGCGACGGCCTCGTCCGGTTCAAGGAGCAGAGGCGGCATCCGGCCGTGTTCGCCGAACCGATAGCCACCGGCCGGCCCACGCACCGAGTCGATCGGGTAGCCGAGTTCGCGCAGTCGCTCGATGTCCTTGCGGATCGTGCGCTCGCCCACGTCGAGGCGCGCCGCGAGTTCGGTGCCCGAGACGATGTCACGCGCCTGCAGCTGGCCGAGCATGGCGAGCAGTCGCGCCGATGTCTGGAGCACAAGCACTTCTCCTTCCAGAAGTTCTTTCGCAGCTCAGAATAAATAGGAATGCATCGTTCCGGAACCCCTCATACGGTCCTTCCATGGACACCAACCAGAAGACCCAGGCCCTGTCCCTCCGCCCGTTCACCGTCGCGCTCCCGCAGTCCGAGCTCGACGACCTCCAGAGCCGCCTCGCCCGGACCCGCTTCGCAGCCGAGCCGACCACCGAGACCGGCACCGAGGACTGGACCCACGGCGCCCCGGTCTCCTACCTGCGCACGATGGTCGACCACTGGCAGGACGGCTTCGACTGGCGAGCCCAGGAGAAGGCGATGAATGCCCATCCTCAGTTCCTCACCGAGATCGACGGTCAGACGATCCACGTCCTCCACGTCCGCTCGGCCAACGAGGACGCCACGCCGCTGCTGCTCTGCCACACCTACCCCGGCTCCTTCGTCGACTTCCTCGATCTCATCCCTCACCTCACCGACACGTTTCACCTCGTCATCCCGACCCTCCCCGGCATCGGCTTCAGCCAGCCGCTCTCGGACGGCGAGTGGGACACCGCAAGGGTCGCGCGCACGTGGGACGCCCTGATGCGTGGCCTCGGCTATGAGTCCTACGGCGCCCACGGATCCGACAACGGCGCGATGGTGTCGCGTGAGCTCGCGATGCAGGCACCGGAGGGCTTCCTCGGGGCGCACGTGCTGCAGCTCTTCGCGTTCCCATCGGGCGACCCGACCGAGTTCGAGACCATGACGCCGGCCGACTACGCGGCTCTCGAGTTCGCCGGCTGGTTCCAGACGGTCAACGGCTTTGCGCAGATGAATGCCTCACGGCCGCAGACGATTTCGGCAGCCCTCAGCGACTCACCGGTCGGGCAGCTCGCCTACAACGAGCTCTTCGAGAACTTCGGCAACGGCACGGCGACCCTGACGCGCGACCAGGTCCTCACCCAGGTGAGCCTCTACTGGTTCACCAACAGCAGCGCGGCTGCGAGTCGCTACTACTTCACCGAGAAGTCGGTTGAGGCGCGCGTCAACGAGGGCGCGATCGGTGTCGCGGTCTTCGCCGACGACTTCCGCTCGATGCGGCCCTTCGCCGAGCGCGACAACACCAACATCGTGTCGTGGACCGAGCACCCCAAGGGCGGCCACTTCGCCTCGATGGAGGTTCCGGCAGAACTGGCCGAAGCGATCCGCGCCTTCTACGCGTGAACCGCAGCGAAACGGCATACAACCTCGGTTGTATGCCGTTTCGTCACGTCCCGCTTCCCGGGTCCCGGGCGGGGAGGTCAGCCGGCGCGCTTGGCCAGGCGCAGCCAGGTGTCGACGACCGTGTCGGGGTTCAGTGACATCGACTCGATGCCCTGGTCGAGAAGCCAGTCCGCGAGGTCCGGGTGGTCCGACGGTCCCTGCCCACAGATCCCGACGTACTTGCCGCGGGCCTTGCACGCCTCGATCGCCATCGACAACATCTTCTTGACCGCAGGGTTGCGCTCGTCGAAGCCATCCGCCACGAGAGCCGAGTCGCGGTCGAGGCCGAGCGTGAGCTGCGTGAGGTCGTTGGAGCCGATGGAGAAACCGTCGAAGTGGTCGAGGAAGGCATCGGCCAGCACCGCGTTGGACGGGACCTCGCACATCATGACGACCTGCAGGTCGTTCTCACCGCGCTTGAGGCCGTGGGACGCCAGCAGGTCGATGACGCCCTCGGCCTCGGCGACGGTGCGCACGAACGGGATCATCACCTTGACGTTGGTGAGACCCATGTCGTCACGCACGAGCTTGAGCGCCTCGCACTCCATGGCGAAGCACTCGGCGAAGTCCGCCGACAGGTAGCGCGCCGCGCCGCGGTACCCGATCATCGGGTTCTCCTCGTGCGGTTCGTAGCGAGCGCCACCGAGCAGGCCGGCATACTCGTTCGATTTGAAGTCGCTCATGCGGACGATGACCGGCTCGGGAGCGAACGCCGCAGCCAGCATCGAGATGCCCTCGGCGACGCGCTTGACGAAGTAGTCGCGGGGCGAGTCGTAGGCCGCGATGAGGCTCTCGATCTCGGCCTTGAGCTCCGGCTCCTGGTCGTCGAGCTCGAGCAGGGCGCGCGGGTGGATGCCGATCTGGCGGTTGATGATGAACTCGAGGCGGGCGAGGCCAATTCCCTTGTGCGGCAGGCGAGAGAACTCGAAGGCCTGCTCGGGGGTGCCGACGTTCATCATGATCTTGACGGGGATCTCGGGCATGGAGTCGAGCTCGGTCTCCGAGACGGAGAACTCGCGCATTCCGTCGTAGACAAAGCCGGTGTCGCCCTCGGCGCACGACACCGTGACCTCGCGGCCGTCGGTGAGGTCGCGGGTCGCGGAGCCGGTGCCGACAACGGCCGGGATGCCGAGCTCGCGGGCGATGATCGCCGCGTGGCAGGTGCGACCACCACGGTTGGTGACGATGGCGCTGGCGCGCTTCATGACGGGCTCCCAGTCGGGGTCGGTCATGTCGGCGACGAGCACCTCACCCGCCTTGAAGTCGTGCATCGCCTCGGCGTTGTCGAGGACGCGGACGGCGCCCGCGCCGATCTTCTGGCCGATGGCGCGGCCCTCGACGACGACGTCACCGCCACCCTCGTCCATGCGGAAGCGCTGGAGCGTCGACCCGGACTGGCGCGACTTCACCGTCTCGGGGCGGGCCTGGAGGATGTAGATCCCGCCGTCGACCCCGTCCTTGCCCCACTCGATGTCCATGGGGCGGCCGTAGTGCTCCTCGATCTTGAGGGCGTGCTCGGCGAGTTCGGTGACCTCGGCGTCGGTGAGGCTGAGCCGTGCGCGCTCGGCCTCGTCGACGTCGACGAAGTCGATGGAGCGGCCCACGGCGGAGTCCTGGGTGTAGACCATCTTGGTGGCCTTGCTGCCCACCCCGCGCTTGAGGATCGCGGGGCGCCCTGCCCTCAGTGCCGGCTTGTGGACATAGAACTCGTCGGGGTTCACGGCGCCCTGGACGACCGCCTCACCGAGGCCGTAGCTGCTCGTGATGAACACGGCGTCGGAGAAGCCGGACTCGGTGTCGATCGTGAACATGACGCCCGACGAGCCGATGTCGGACCGGACCATGCGCTGGATGCCGGCCGAGAGCGCCACGGCCTCGTGGTCGAAGTTGCTGTGCACCCGGTAGGAGATCGCGCGGTCGTTGTAGAGCGAGGCGAAGACCCGCTTGATGGCGAGCAGGATGTTGTCGATGCCGCGGACGTTGAGGAAGGTCTCCTGCTGGCCGGCGAAGCTCGCATCGGGCAGGTCCTCGGCCGTTGCGCTGGAGCGGACCGCCCAGCTCACCTCGTCAGCTGCCGCTCCAGCGTCACCGACAAGCCGCTCGTAGGCCGTGCGGATCTCGCTCTCGAGGTCGGCCGGGAACGGCTGCTGCTCGACAGCGTCGCGGATCTCGGCGCCGGCGGCCGCCAACGCCCGGGTGTCCTCGACGTCGAGCTCGGAGAGGATGCCGTTGATGCGGTCTGCCAAACCCTCGTGCGCGAGGAACCGGCGGTAGGCGTCGGCCGTGGTCGCGAAGCCGTCCGGCACGCGCACCCCGGCCTTGGAGAGGTGCTGGACCATCTCGCCGAGGGAGGCGTTCTTGCCGCCGACGTGCTCGACGTCGTCGAGACCGAGCTCGGCGAACCACGCGATGTTGGTGCCCGTGGATCCCTGCTGGGTGGCGGTCATGATCGTCCCTTTCGTCGGTTCGGCGTCAGCGTCTCTGGTCAGCCGAGGTCGGGGAGGCGACTGCTCTGCATGATCACTGCAGCCATCTCCTCGACGGACATCTTGGCGGAGTTGATTGAGGGGATGCGATGCGCCCTGTACATCGCCTCCGCGCGGCGCAGTTCGAAACTGCACTGGGCGAGCGTGGCATACGTGGATCCGGGTCTGCGCTCCCCTCTCACCTGACTGAGTCTGGCGGGGGTCGAGAGCAGTCCGAAGCACTTGTCAGCGAGGCCTGCGAGGGGTCTTGGAAGGGCTTCGGTCTCGAAGTCCTCGGGCACCAGTGGGTAGTTCGCGACCTTGAGACCGTGCTGGAGCGCGAGGTACATCGACGTCGGCGTCTTGCCGCACCGCGAGGGGGCGACAAGGATGAGGTCGGACTGCTCGAGGTTGCGCAGACTCGCCCCGTCGTCGTGCTCCATCGCGAACTCGATGGCCTTCATCCGCTGCTCGTAGCGGACGGTGTCGCCGACTCCGTGGAGGGCCATGGCGCTGTGGGTCGCGTTGACGTGGAGCACCCGCTCGACGGTGTCGAGGTGGGACCCGAAGAGGTCGATGAACGCGGCCTTGGTCGCCTGCAACTCCTGGCGGATCGGCTCGTCGGAGACCGTGGAGAAGACGATGGGCGTCACCGTGTCGGTCATCGCCTTGTCGATCTGCGCCAGGACGGTGCGCGCGTGCTCGACCGTCGTGATGAACGGGATCTTGCGCCGGACGAAGCTCAGCCCCGGGAACTGCGCGAGCAGGAGGTTGCCGAGCGTCTCGGCCGAGATGCCGGTGCCCCCTGCGACGAAGAACACGGGCGTCCTGGCCGGGGCCCCTGTGCCGTTGGTCGCGACACCACTGAGCGGCCTCATCAGGGCGTCCCCGCGATGATGACGACGAGGGTGCGGGGGCCGTGGACGCCCTCGACCCGCTGCAGCTCGATGTCGCTCGTGGCACTCGGTCCGCTGACCCACGTGAGGGGACGCTGCTGCCCGGCGGCGGTCCGCAGTCGCGTCACTGCCTCGGGAACGTCGTGCACCACCTGATCGTCGCGGATGACGCACACGTGGGTGTCGGGGACGAGCGTGAGCTCCCGCCGCCCCTGGTCGGGCTGGTGGTCGAGGACGATCGTGCCGGTCGTGGCGATGCCGATGGCGGATCCGGTGACGACGGCGTCGACCTGGTCGAGCTGCTGTGCCGACGTGGCCGCAGCTTCGGTGACGACGTCGAACGCCGCACCCACCGCCTCGGCCCAGCTCTGGTCGAGTCCGGTCGGTGTGACGACGGATTGCACGCCGGCCGATCGCAGGGCGTCGACGACGGCACCACCGACCTCGGCGGCCGGGACCCGCACGACGGCCGCGCGATAGTCCGCGACGTTCTCCGCAAACAGCTCCAGCGTCCCCTCCTCCGCACCCACCGCCCGACTTATTGCCCGTTCGGCCAGTTGCGAGGGCAGCGAGCCACTGGCCGAACGGGCAATAAGTCGAGGTTCGGAGGTGATGTCGGCTGTGGCTGAGCGGACCCGGGCCAGGATCTCCTCGCGGGCACTGGTCGAGGGACTCATCGCTGACCACCCTCCTCGTGCTCGCGAGCCCACCACTGGCGGAAGGTCTCCTTCGGTGGCGTGGGGAGGTTGCGGGCGTCGGTCCAGGCGCCGAGGCCCGGCACCTTCGTGATGGTGCGCTTGCCGATGAGTTTGCCTGCCGTGGTTGCGCCCTTCTGGGCCACGGCGAGCCGTCGAGGATCCGACAGCACCCACGCCGCGGCCTTCATCGCGGCCGACTCGGCCCGGTGACCGCCCTGCTCGGCCACCGTGCCGCGCAGCTCGACGAGCAGTTCGGGGATGTTGATCCGCACCGGGCACGCGTCGAAGCAGGCACCACACAGACTCGAGGCATAGGGCAACGACGCATCGACCTCGCTCGAGGTGCCGCGCAGCTGCGGGTTGAGCACGGCGCCGATCGGCCCGGGATAGACCGACCCGTAGGCATGCCCACCCGTGCGCTCATAGACCGGGCACACGTTGAGGCAAGCCGAGCACCGGATGCACCGAAGCGCCTGTCTCCCAACCGAATCCGCCAGCACGTGGCTGCGACCGTTGTCGAGGAGGATCACGTGGACCTCCTGCGGCCCGTCGCCGTCGTGTACCCCGGACCACATGGTCGTGTAGGGGTTCATCCGCTCCCCCGTGCTCGACCGCGGCAGCAGCTGGAGCATCGGGCCGAGGTCGTCCCACGTCGGCAGGACCTTCTCGATGCCGACGACGGAGATGAGTGTCTCGGGGAGCGTCAGACACATGCGGCCGTTGCCCTCGGACTCGACGACGACGAGCGTCCCCGTGTCAGCGATGGCGAAGTTCGCGCCGGACACGGCGACCTTGGCGCGCAGGAACTTCTCGCGCAGGTGGAGCCGAGCGGCCTCGGCCAACCGAGCAGGATCGTCGGTGAGGTCGTCCGGCGCCGGGCGTCCGAACCTCGCCATCTCGCGCAGGAACACGTCACGAATCTCGGTGCGGTTGCGGTGGATCGCGGGGACGAGGATGTGGCTCGGCCGGTCGCCGAAGAGCTGGACGATGAGTTCGGCGAGGTCGGTCTCCCACGCGCTGATCCCCGCCTCCTCGAGGGCCTCGTTGAGCTCGATCTCCTGCGTCGCCATGGACTTGACCTTGACGACCTCGTCGACCTCCTTGGCGCGAGCGATGTCGATGACGATCCGGTTGGCCTCGGCCGCATCGCGCGCCCAGTGCACGATCGCCCCGTTCGCCGTCAGTGACTCCTCGACCTGCTCGAGGTAGTCACCGAGGTGGTGCAGCGCCTCGTCCTTGGCGTCCGCGCCGGCGACGCGCAGCGCCTCCCAGTCGTCCACCTCGGCGACCACCGCGGCGCGCTTGGCGCGGATCGTGTGGGTCGCGTTGTGGAGGTTCTGGCGCTGCTGCGTGTTCGCGAGCGCCTCCCGCGCGGCCTCCGGGAAGGCCGGCATTCCGACGAAGGTCGGTGACGTCTCCTGCACCGGTCCGATGCTCATGCCGGGTTCTCCTTCGTCGAGGCAAGGATCTCGGCCAAATGCATCGTCCGTATGCCGGAGCGTTGCCTTCCGAGGATCCCGCCGATGTGCGCCAGGCAGGAGTTGTCGCCGGCGACGAGGACCTCGGCCCCGGTCTCGGCGACGTGCTCAGCCTTGTCGGTACCCATGGCCACGGAGACGTCGGCGTTCTTCACGGCGAACGTGCCTCCGAAGCCACAACACTCCTCTGCGCCGGGGAGTTCGACGAGGTCGATGCCCTCGACGGCCCGGAGCAGCTGCAACGGTCGGTCACCGACCCGCAGCATCCGCAACGAGTGGCACGTCGGGTGATAGGTCACCCGGTGGGGGAACCAGGCCCCCACGTCCGTCACACCCAACACGTCGACGAGGAACTCCGACAGTTCGTAGACCTTGGGTCGCACCTCCTCGACCTCGGAGGCCAGCCCGGGGTCGCCCGCCAGGTGGGCAATCATCGGGTGCTGGTCACGGACCGAGCCCACGCACGAACCCGAGGGCGCCACGACGGCGTCGTACTTCTCGAACACGTCGACGAAGTGACGGACGAGCGGAACGGCGTCACCGGCATACCCGGTGTTCGTCATCATCTGACCGCAACAGGTCTGGTCCATGGGGAACTCGACCCGGACGCCGAGCCGCTCGAGGAGCCGCACCACGGCCTTGGGCGTCTCCGGCCACATCGTGTCGTTGAAGCACGTCGCGAAGAGCGCGACGCGAAGGTCCGTGCGAGGCTGCGCTGCCGTCATGCCCCCATCCAACAACATCAGCGCAGGCTGGCAACCGCATCGAGCGTGAGGTCGAGGGTGCGCTCGAATTCGTCGGCAAACCGGTAGCCCGGTTGCATGGCCCGCTCCTCGGCGTAGCGCGTGAAGTGCGGGAACGCCGCGCGCACCTCCGGCCCGATGATCGCAGCGCCGATGTCCGCCAGTTCGGCCTCGGTCTCGAAGGGCAGGGCGTTCTCCTGGACGAGGAATCCGTAGAGGTGGGCGTCGAGCAACGCGAAGGCCGTCCCTGCCGCCACGAGCGAGAAGCCGCCCGCGAAGAGGCACCCAAGAACGGCATCGTGGTGGGCGATGGATGCGGGGCCGGGGGTGCGCCGCGCGTCCATGAGTCCGACCGCCCACCGGTGCCGGCGCAGGGCCTCCCGCCCGGAGACCGAGCGACGCCGCAGCTCCGGCCGCCACCGAGCGCGCGGCCTGGGCGGGTGCATCTCGCCGAAGACCACGTCGATCATGGCGTCGAGCAGCTCGTCCTTGTTGCGGACGTGGTGATAGAGCGACATCGCCTCGACCCCGAGCCTGGTCGCCAGGGCGCGCATCGACAGCGACCCCAGGCCGGACTCGTCCGCCAGCGCCACCGCCTCCGCCACCACGCGTTCGCGGGTCAAGGTCACCTTGGGTTGTGCCGTCATCTGCCCTTCTCCTGCCGATGTGCCACGAACACTCTTGCCAAACCTTACGCCGTAAGCCTACTCTGACACGAGACAATAGCCTTACGGCGTAAGGAGGGTGCGATGCGCACCTGGACGCAGAAGCACTACGGCGGCACCGAGCAACTCCGCCTCACCGAGGCGACCGAGCCCACCCCCGGCGCCGGCGAGGTCGTCGTGCGCGTCAAGGCCGCCGCAGTCGACCGGGGCACCTGGCACGTCATGACGGGAACGCCGCTCATCGCCCGACCAGCACTCGGCTTCCGCGGGCCCCGCGCCGGCTTCAGCACGCCGGGGCGCGACTTCGCTGGCGTCGTCGAAGCCGTCGGTTCCGATGCCGTCGGGTGGGCGGTCGGCGACGCGGTGCATGGCACGACGAACGGCTCGCTCGCCGAGCTCGTCACCGCTTCGGTGAAGCGGATCGCCCGTCCGCCTGCGAACCTGACGACCGCGGAAGCGGCGGCGCTCCCGATCTCGGGACTCACGGCATACCAGGCGGTTCGAGGCGCGAAAGTCGTTGCGGGACAGCGAGTTCTCGTCGTGGGAGCTTCCGGGGGCGTGGGCCACCTGGCCGTTCAGCTGGCCATCGCGGCGGGTGCCGTTGTCACTGCCGTATGCCGTCCGGCCGGCATCGCGCTCATGCACCAGTTGGGTGCCAAGCACGTCATCGACCGGACGAGTGACGCCCTGGACTCAGAGGGCGTCCAATACGACGACGTCATCGACATCGCGAGCAACCGACCACGGCGCGAACTCCGCAGCGTTCTGACCGAACGCGGCACGCTGGTCTGCGTCGGCACGGAGACCGGTGGGCTGACGGGCGGGCTGCACCGCTCGATCGCTGCGGCGCTGCTGAGCCCTTTCGTGAAGCAGCGGCTCGTCATGCACATGTCCAAGGAGTTGGGGAGTGACCTTGCCGAACTCGACGCCATCGTCGAGGAGTCGAAGGTGCGACCCGTCATCGACCTGACCGTGCCCTTCGAGGACGTGCCGCGCGCCATCGACCACGTCGGCGCCGGCAACGCCCTCGGCAAGGTCGTCGTGACGCTGTGAGCCAGGCGGGTCGGCGGACATGCAGTGGTCAACCCACCTCGCTGGCCATGCGTCCCCCTGAGCACGGCTGGCGCACGGCGCGACGACTACTGCATGTCCGTCGGCACGGTCACCAGTCCCGGGTTCAGGAGTTGAGTGGGTACGACTGGTCTGCGACGTACTTGTCGAAGGTCGACTGGCTCACGCCACCGTCGGCGATGACCTGCGACAGGAACCAGCCACTGTCGCGGACGGTGCGCTGCTGGGTCTCGTAGTTGTTCTCGACGATGCCGAAGCGCGGCACCTCACCCTCGGCCCACTCCCAGTTGTCGACGAAGCACCAGTGGTAGTAGCGCTCGAACGGCAGCCCGCTCTCGACGATGGCCTTGAGGTGGTCGTGGATGTAGCGGGACCGGAAGGCGTCGGCAGCGTCGGCGGTGCCGTTCTCGGTGACCCAGATCGGCGCCGGATAGCGCGAGTGCAGCTCGCGCGCGACCTGGACGAGCCCCTCGGGATAGATCTCCCACCCGAGGTTGTTGATCGGCGACTCGGGGAAGGTGCCGTCCTCGATGCCCTTGACCGCGGTGCGCGAGTAGTAGTTGATGCCGAGGTAGTCGTAGTACTTCCCCGGCGTGATGTCGTCGGGCTTCGCGCCGAGCACCTTCGGGAAGCGTCCACCGAGCATGGCGTCAGCAAGCTGGTCCTGGAACATCGCGCTGTTGAACAGAGACAGGGCTCGGTGCAACGGGTTGCGCGGGTTGAGGGGCGCGAAAACCCGTGCGTGGTGGGCGAATCCGACCTTCGCGTCGGACTGCAACTCGTGGATGCGGCGGTAGGCGCGGCAGTGCGCGATCGCCATGTGCCGCAACGTGCTGCGGACAGCGGACCACGAGCGGTTCCCCGGCGGCGTCTCACCGAAAAGGTGGGCCTGGACGGCATACACGTTGGGTTCGTTGATCGTCGCCCACTCGGTGACGAGGTCCGACAAGGCGGGGACGACGTCGACGAACCTCAGGAAGATGTCCGGAGCGGCGGAGCTCGTCCAGCCGCCCAGCCCCTGGAACCAGGACGGGTGCGAGAAGTGGTGGAGAGACACCAGCGGTTGTATGCCGGCCGCCCGGATCGCGGAGATCTCCTCCCGATAGCGGTCGATCGCCTCCCGATCGAACTCCCCCGGGCGCGGTTCGATGCGCGACCACTCGAGCGACATGCGATAGACCTGCAGGCCGAGGTCGGCCATGAGGGCGGTGTCCTCGCGCCAGCGATTCCAGTGGTCGGTGGCGCGCAACGGCGTCGAGCCGTCCTTGATGTTGCCGGGGACCGAGGCCCAGTCGTACCAGTTGTTGTTGCGGTCGCCGCCCTCGATCTGGAGGGAGGCGGTGGCCGTCCCGATGAGCAGTTCGCGGGTGCTGAAGAGCAGGTCGTCAGGCAAGGTCAGTCACTTTCTCCGGTTTTCACGTTCGTCACACGGTCCAGGCGAGGCGGAAGCCGCAGTGGCCGCTGCTCGCGTCGGGTTCGTTGGCGGTGTGGGCGGCCACCCGGTAGCGGTTGCAGTAGGAGTCGTGGCAGAGGTACGAGCCACCGCGCAGGGACTTGCCGCCTCGCCAGTTGTCCGCGGTCCACTCCCAGACGTTGCCGCTGACGTGGTGGAGCCCGAAACCGTTGGGCGCGAAGCCGTCGACGGGCATCGTGCCGACCCAGCCCTCGGTCCGGCTCACTGCCGGGCTCTCGGGGAAGTCGCCGCGGAAGATGTTGAGGCGTTCGGCGCCCCCATCCTCGAAGTCGTCGCCCCACGGGTAGCGGGCACCCACGAGTCCCCCTCGAGCCGCGCACTCCCACTCCGCCTCGGTGGGCAGCCGTGCCCCAACCCACTGCGCGAACTCTGTCGCGTCGCGGTGGGAGACGTGTGTGACCGGGTGGTCGGCTCGTCCATCGAGGTCGCTGCCCGGCCCCTCGGGCTGACGCCACGAGGCCCCATCGACGGCGCACCACCACGGCGCACTCGCCGGACGTGGACTCGCGGCCGCGATCGATTCGGGCACCAGCCCGGCGAAGACGTGGCTCCATCCGAACCGTTCGGCGTCCGTCACGTGACCGGTCGCGGAGACGAAGGCGGCGAACTCACTGGTGCGGACGGCATACGGGTCAATGCCGAAGGCACTCACGGCGACTGGGCGCTGGGGTCCCTCGGCGTCCTCAGGCAGGCCGATCCCGTCATCGGTGCCCATGAGGAACGTCTGTGCCTCGATACTCAAGGCGCGCGTACGCATGGTGTCGGCCAGATCGTGAACAGCACTGTGCCGCAGTCGTTGTGGCGCCTTGAGCTGAAGTCCGGAGTTGCGCGCTGGCGTGCAGCAGGCCTTCGTCTCGACGTCAGCCATCGGCGGTCACCGGCTCCGGAAGCGTGGCGAGGTCGGCGGCGATGGCGCGCAGCTGGGCCGGGCTGATGACGCCGACAGCGACCACGGCGAGATCGAGCAGGTTCATCGCGAGCGCTTCCTCGGGCACGTCCATGTCGGCGAGCGGTCCGAGGTGCCTTCGCAGGACGTCGAGCGTGGCCGGGTTCGACCGCAGCGCACCGATGCTCGTCGTGACGGGGACGCCGCCGGTCGGGAAGTCCTCCGGCTTGAGGAACGCCATGCGCGCGCCCTGCACCTGGCCCTCGTGCGCCCGGCACAGGAGGTGGCTCTCGTCGAGGGCATCCTTCTCGGGCAGGCCGAGCCGCACGAACTGCGACGTCGGAGCGTCGTTGGCGACCATGAGGTCACGCATGAGGGTGGCGAGGCGGAGTTCAGTCTCGTCGTCGATGACGGGGTTCGCCTGCAACGGGTCGGCGTGGAGGTCGAAGAGCATGGTGCCGAAGGCGTGCGGATCCGAGTACGTGACACCGGGAAGCGACAGCACCGGCACGCCCTTGGTGAAGCGGAAGGGCTCGACCAACTCGGCCTCACGCAGCATCGAGACCGGCATCCGACCCCGCATGAGGGTCGGCATGAGCGTGAACTCCTGAAGGCCGTCGTTGCCCGGGTCGACCGGCGCCCTCATGTAGACCCAGCGCCCGTCCGTGACGTTGACGTGCCCACCGAAGATCCCGAACAGCCCAGCCGTGCGCAGCGGCTCGTCGCGCGTGATGACCTCGCGTAGCGGCCGCCCCTCCATATCGGGCGTCGGGGCGAGGCCGAAGAAGTCGAGCAACGTGGGGGCGAGGTCGATGGTCTGGACCAGGGACGAACGCCGCTCGCCCGCAACGCGATCGCGCGGATCCCACGCGAACATCTGCAGGTGGATCGTCTCGTTGTAGTACGGCGGGGTGTTCTTGCCCCACCAGTCATGCTCGCCGAGGAGGAAGCCGTGGTCTGTGCAGACGATGAGCATCGTGTCGTCCCACATGTCGTGGCGGTCCATCGCCTCGATGACTCGGCCGAGGCTCTTGTCGCACATGGACAGCAGCGCTGAATAGAGCGTGCGGACGTGCTCGACGTCGTCCTCCGACTCCGTCACCGGTCGGTAGTCGGGCCAGTCGAGGTCCGGTCCGTCGCGCTGCGCACCCCGGTCGCCGTAGAGGCGCCGGAAGTCCTCGGGCGCGAAGAACGGCTCATGCGGGTCGAAGGTCTCGATCTGCACGAGCCAGTTGTCGGCGTCGGCGTTGCGCTCGATGAACTCGAGGCCGAGGTCGAAGACCTGCGTCTGCGGGTGGGTCGCCTCCGTGTTGGTCCACTCGCGGTTGATGCGGTCCTGGCGGCGCAGCGCGTGGTTGGTCGTGGCCTCCTGCCACGGCTCGTCGGCCCACTCCTTGGGGTCGTCGACCACGCCCTTCCACTCGTCACCCTCCTGCCCGCGCACGAACTCGAAGGTGTTGAAGCGCATGTGATAGGTCGCGCCACCGTCACCCCAGTAGTGCTGGTGATCCGTGACGAGGTGCGTGTGGACACCGGCCTGCTTGAGCATCTCCGGCGCCGAGTCGTCGAACGGCTCGAGCGGACCCCACGCCCGGTGGAGGAAGTTGTGGCGACCGGTGTGCATCTCGCGACGGGCCGGCATACAGGGCATCGACCCGCCGTAGGCGTTGTCGAAGGTGACCGCGCGCTGCGCCAACTCGGTGAAGTTCGGGGCGTGGACGTCGGTCGCGCCGTAGGGCGGCAGGTAGCGGCGGTTGAGCGTGTCGTACATGACGACGATGGCGCGCATCGTCTCTCCTTGCGTGTGGTGCGGACGTCTCGAGTGAGGACGGCGGTCAGGGAACGTTGCGGACCTTCCAGACCACGATGCCGCCGATGGTCGTGAGAGCCGCGGCGACGGCATACAGGCCGGGATAGCCACCGGCCTGGGTGACGAGCACGGCGGCGATGGCGGGGGCGGCGGTGTTGGGGATGTGCACGGCGAGGTTGACGATGCCGATGTGGGCGGCTCGGTCCTCGGCGGACGGCAGGACGTGGTTGATGAGGGCCTGGTCGATCGCCTGGAAGACGCCCCAGCTCAGGCCGAGCAGCGCGGCCGCGCCGATGACGACGGTGAACGACGTCGCGAATGCCATGACGAGGCAGGCGACGGCCACCCCGAAGGAACTCAGCGATACGAAGACCCGACGCTTGCCGCTGCGGTCACTCGCCCGACCCGACCACACGGCGGTGAGGATGACGAACACCGCATAGACCGCAGACAGGATGAGGACGCCGGTCTCCGGGTCGGGGTGCTGGACCCGGTCGCGGAGGAAATAGAGCAGGTAGAACAGCGCGATCGCCTGGGTCATCGTCACGAGCAGGCGGGCGATGAAGACCCACCAGAAGTCGGGCGCTTCGCGGAACGACGGGAGGTTGAACCCGACCCGTCCCAGCCCGGTCGGCTTCACCCCCGATTCCGTATGCCGTGACTCGACCTTCGGGACCGCCTCGCCTTCGGGTTCGCGGTAGGTCGCCACGAAGGGGACGAGGAAGAGGAGCATGAACAGGGCCGTGGCGAGGTAGGCCCCGCGGACCGGCAGCAGCGCGCCGAGGGCCGCGCCGACGACGACTGCCGCGGTGTAGGTGAGGCCCATGACCCCGGAGATGAGACCGTACTGCTGGTGCGGCACGCGGTCCGGCGGGATCGTCTGGACGCTGGTCTGAGAGGTCGCGAGCGCGATCTGGAAGACGACCCACGCACCGAAGAGGACGGCATACGAGCCCGTGATTCCGGCGACCACGAGCATGGCCGAAGCGACCACGGTGCCGCCGACGATCCAAGGACGCCGACGTCCGAAGGAGCTGCGGGTCCGATCGGAGAAGCGACCGGCGAGCGGACCGGCGATGACCGCCGCGAGGCCACCGACGCCCATGAGCCAAGCGAGCATCCGCTCCTTGTCGTCGGGGTACATCGCGAGCACCTGGACGGCGAGGAGGATCTGGGCGGGGGTGGCCCACGAGATGTGCTGGCCGAAATACATCAGGCCGAAGCGCGCGATCCAGCCCGTGGTGACGGGGGCGCGCTCGGTCGTGGGGGCCACGGAGGTGCTCACCGGTGAGCTCCTTTGCTTGTGCTGCTCGTTCAGGTCAAGTGACCTAGTCGCGGGTGACGCTAACACTCGCGACCCTGCCATGGCGAGGAGTTCTCGGGGACGGGTTGCGACGTTCCGTCAGCTGGACGCGACCGGCACGAGCACGGCGTTGAGCTGCTGCGCGACGGCGTCGAGCACGGCCACGGACGACTCGCTGTCGCGACGCACCAGCCAGTCGAGGGTGAGCCCGTCGAACGTCACGGCGAGCAGTCTTGCGACCGTCGCCACCGGCCAGGTCGACGTGAGCCCCACGTTCTCGAACACCATGACGTAGGCCTGCGCGTAGAGCTCGTACTGACGTTGCGCCACGTGCGCGAACTCTGGGTCACGCAGGCAGAACTGGGTCACTTCGTAGGTCAGCAGGTGCTCTTCGGGGTTGGCCGTGACGTGGTCCCAGTAGGCGTGCATGGCCAAGCGGACGACGTCGAGCCGCTCCTTCTTGTCCATGGTGGCGCCGTTGGAGGGCATGGCCTGAGCCAGAGATTCCTCGGCGAGCGTCACGGTCTTGCCGACGATCGTCGTGACGACGGACTCGAGCAACTCCTGCTTGGAGTCGAAGCAGTAGTGGAAGACGCTCAGGGACGTCCCGGCCTCGCTGGCGATGGCGCGGGTCGTGGCTTTGCGGACGCCGTCGCGGGTCATGACGGCGATGGCCGCCTCAACGAGTTGCTGCCGACGCTCGGCGATCGGCATCCGTGGCATGGCCGCGACTTTACCCGCGCCGCGCACTGTCCCGAACTCACCCAATTGGACGGTTGGGGACAAACCCTGAACAAGCCGGACGTATGCCGTCCGCTCACGTCCCGTCCCGAACTCACCCAATTGGGTGAGTTCGGTACGCAACCGTCCAATTGGGTGAGTTCGGTACGCGGCGCTCAGAGGAAGGTTTGGGCCTCGCCGCGGTAGGTGGGGACGGTGTCGACGACTAGGTCGCCCCGCACGAGATGGAGGGCGTCGACGTGCTCGGAGAGTTCGCCGGCCTTGGCATGCCGCAACCACACGAGGTCGCCGACCCGGAGGTCGCGTACGCCGGGCCCCGTGACGGGTGTCTGGACCTCACCAGCACCTTCGGCTCCGAGCAGGGACAGACCCTCGGGCCACACGGGGGTGGGCAGCCGGTCGGCACCGCTCGGCCCGGATGCGATCCAGCCGCCACCCAGGAGCGTGGCGTGATCCGGCGAAGGACGGCGAACCACGGGCAGCGCGAAGAATGACGCTGGACTGGGCTGGAAGTGCCGGTAGGTGTCGAAGAGCGCGGGCGCGAGCAGGCCCGAACCGGCCGCGAGTTCCGTGACCGACGCGTCGGAAGAGGTGAACTCGAGACTCCCGGTGCCACCGCCGTTGACGAACTCGAGGTCTGCCACCCCCCGCACGGCCAGCACCATGGCACCTCGTTGCTCCCGCAGTGAGCGCTCGGAGAGGGCCTGCACCGCTCGCACCGCGAACCGTCGCAGCCCGGGAGCGTCGTCCCCCAGCCCGGCGATCTGACCCTCGTAGGACATCAGGCCAACCAGTCGGAACCGGGGGCGGCCACGCACGGCCAAGGCCATCCGGCGGGCGTCGTCGGCAGTGTGGAGCGGGGACCGGCGCGGGCCGAGGTGGACTCGCCCGGAGGCGAGGCGGAGCGAGGCGTCGAGGTCGAGACACACGCGCACCTTCGGACCTCGCCCGACCCCGCCGACGACCGACTCGATGAAGTCGAGCTGCTCCACGCCGTCGACCATGAGCGTGATCCGGGCTGCCAGATCCTCGTCAGAAGCCAGCGCCCGCAGCGCTTCTCGGTTCACGCTCGGATAGCCGACGACCACGTCGTCGACCTCACGGGCGAGCCAGAGCGCCTCGGGCAGCGTGAAGGCCAGGACCCCATGCCAGCCCGGGCGCCCCAGGACGTCGCGCATCAACGACCGGCAGCGCACGGACTTGCTCGCGAGGCGGATCCGCTTGCCACCAGCACGTCGCTCCAGATCCGCGGCGTTGGCCTCGAACGCGTCTAGGTCGACCACGGCATACGGGGCATCGAGGTGAGCCGTCGCGGCGGCCAACTCCTCGAAGCGACCCCTCTCGAGCGGCAACGCCCGTGCTTCCATGACGGTCACTGGCCGACCTCCCCGAGGACACGATCGAGGTACGGATTCGCAAAGACGCCGAGGGGATCCACGTCCTCGCGCACGGCGAGGAAGTCGCCAAAGCGTGGCACTCGCTCGGCGAAATCCACGTGGGTCAGCCGGTGCATCTTGCCCCAGTGCGGACGCCCCCCTGCGGCGCCCAGCACGTCCTCACAGACCCGGAACCACCGCTCGTGCGACATCCGGTGGTACTGGTGGAAGGCGACATAGGCGACGTCGCGTTCATACGCCGGCGACAGCCAGATGTCGTCCGCCTTGACGAACCGGACCTCGAACGGGAAGGCGATCGGCTCGTCGTGGGTGTCGACCCAACTCCGCAATTCGCGAAGGACGTCGGGGAGCGCAGCCCGCGGGACGGCATACTCCCCCTCCACGAAGCGGACGTCGCGATCCGACGCAAAGACGCTCGGCGCCAACTCCGTGAACTCGCGCGCACTCACCGCAGCGGTGACCAGGCAGGTGATGGCCGGGACGGTGCGAGGCAGAAGCGCGCCGACCCGCAACAGGGCGTCGTAGCCGATGTTGGTGACGACGCGGTCGTCCAGCCAACGGCTCACGCTCGATCTCGGTCGCAGTGGCGTGTCCCCGGGGACCCGCTTGAAGCGGCGGGTCAGTGCCGTCGTCGTGTGCGGGAACCAGAAGAACTCGAAGTGGTCGTTGGCCTCCACGAGTTCATCGACCCAGTCCAACGTCTCGTCGAGTGGGAGCTTCGCGTCGACAGCTTCGAGCGCATAGAGCGGCACGCACTGGAGCGTCACCTTGGTGACGACCCCGAGCGCGCCGAGGGAGATCCGGGCGGCGGCGAAGAGGTCCGGGTTCTCCGACTCGGAGCAGGTGACGATCGACCCGTCGGCCAACACCATCTCCAGCGCCCGCACCTGGGTGGAGATGCTGCCGAAGAGTCGGCTGCTCCCGTGCGTGCCCGTGGAGATCGCGCCGGCGATCGTCTGCCGATCGATGTCGCCGAGGATCTCCATCGCGAGGCCGAGTTGGGCCAGGCGTGGGTTGAGTTGATGCAGTGGCATGCCCGCCTCGACGGTGACCAGCCCGGCCTCCACGTCGGCGTCGACGATCCCCGCCATCCCCTCCGGGCGGACCTGCACGCCGGGTGCGACTGCTGCCCCGGTGAACGAGTGGCCCGAGCCGACTGCCTTGACGGGCAGTCCGTCCCGAACGGCGGCGCGGATCGCGTCGGAGAGTTCCTCGGGCGAGTGGGGTGTCACCACCCGACGGGGCGTGACCCGTTCGGTGCCTGCCCAGTTGCGCCAGCCGTCGCGTGCCTCGCCTGGCCTCGTTGCCACCGTCGTCATGGCGGCAAGGATTCCTTCACGGAGCGAACAGGTCAAGTGACCTACACGAGTGGCCCGAACCATGGGACCGTGGATCCCATGGAGCGCGACTTCACGACGCGGTTGCTGACGGCGGAGACGTGGCCCGACTTTGCCACTCTCGTCGAGGCGAACAACGGTGTGTGGGGCGGCTGCTGGTGCATCGGCTTCCACCCCGAAGGCTTCCAGTCACCGCCGAGCGCCGAGACCAACCGGGCCAACAAGGAGGCCCACGCGCGAGCGGGGACCGTGCACCAGGTGCTCGTCTACGACGGTGACCAGTGCGTGGGCTGGGGCCAGTTCGGCAGCCCTGCTGAGTTGCCGAACCACAAGAACCAGAAGGCCTACGAACGCGAACTGACGACACCGCCCGACTGGCGGATCGGGTGCATTTTCACCGGGAGCAAGCACCGCCGTCACGGAGTGGCGCGTGCCGCCGTCGCAGGCGTGTTGGAGGAGATTCGCACCGCTGGCGGCGGCGTCGTCGAGGCCTATCCGGAGCAGGTGGAGGACCGACCGCCGCAACGAGGGGCCTACCTCCACACCGGCCCCGAGAACCTCTTCGAGGAGTTCGGGTTCGAGCGCGACCGCAAGATCGCGAAATGGCGCTGGGTCATGCGCCTCTCGCTGACCTGACATGGACGGCTGGGGCACCTTTCGCGTGCCCAACCGTCCAATTGGGTGAGTTCGGCACACGCCCGGCGAGCCGACGGCATACCGGATCGATTGGTCCGCGTGCCCAACCGTCCAATTGGGTGAGCTCGGTACGCAGGGTGAGCGGACGCGCATACGGAGGGATCCTTCGTATGCCGTCCGCTCACCGATGCGAGTGACGTCACCTGGCGCGGTCCGCGACAACAAATGGCAACAGATTGCAGTCCTTTCGCAGCGGTTGCGGTAATGAGCGAGGCGGCCCGAACAACCGGGTCCGAGCAGCTCTGGCACCGGGATCGGCCGGGCCGGATAAGTCCACAAAGGTCGTGGGCACGAGAGGAACACCATGCGAATCACCACCCCTGTGCGGCTCGGAGCTGTTGCCCTTGCCGCTTCGTTGACACTTGTTGCCTGCGGCAGCGGCGACGACGGCGACGCTGCCGGCGGCGGCGAGACCAAGACCCTGCGCCTTGCCCTCAACCAGACCGAACAGCACCCCTCCTTCGTCGCGCTGGACAACTTCGGCAAGCGACTCGAGGAGGCCACGGACGGACGCCTCGGCATTCAGGTCTACCCGAACGCCACCCTCGGCGCGCAGCAGGAAGCCCTGCAGCTCGTGAGCGACGGCACCGTCGACCTCGCGATCGTCTCCGGCACCCAGTTGGAGAACCTCAACAAGGACTTCTCCGTCTTCAACCTCCCCCTGGTCTTCGACTCCATCGAGAGCCAGATGAAGACCATCCACGACCCCGCCGTGGTCGGCGACCTCTACTCCTCCCTCGAGGCCAACAACAAGGTCACGGTTGTGGGCGGGTTCACCCAGGGCACGCGCAACGTCTACTCCAAGAAGGGTCCGGTCAACACCCCGGCCGACCTCTCTGGCCAGAAGATCCGGGTCCAGGAGAGCGAGCTCCACACCTCGATGATCTCGGCGATGGGAGCCTCCGCAACGCCGATGGAGTTCGGTGAGGTCTACACCGCCCTCCAGTCCGGCGTCCTCGACGGCGCGGAGAACAACGAGGTCTCCTACGTGACCCAGAAGCACTACGAGGTCGCGAAGTTCTACTCGCGCACCAACCACCTCGTCGGACTCGACTTCCTCATCGTCAACAGCGACCTCCTCAAGGGCTTCTCGGCCGAGGACAAGGCCGCCTTCGACAAGGAGTGGGCAGCTGCCTACGCCGAGCACACCGACCTCTGGGCCAAGGACACGGAGAAGTCGATCGCCACGGCCGAGGCCGCTGGCGCGAAGTTCAACGAGGTCGACGCGGCAGCCTTCGAGGCCGTGCTCAAGCCGCTCACCGACAAGTTCCTCACCTCGGACGCGCAGCGCAAGATCTACGACGCCGCCCAGTCCGCCGGCAGCTGACGCCGCCAGGTCACCCACCACCCCACCGACAACAACAGACACCGGCCCGGCCATGAGTACGCCCCCGACGATCTATGACGTTGCCCGCGCTGCAGGCGTGGCACCGTCGACGGTCTCGCGAGCCTTCTCCCGGCCGGGCCGGGTCAACGCCGAGACGGCACAACGCATCCGCGAGGTCGCCACCGAACTCGGCTACCGGTCCAGGACTCGCACCACCGGACTCCCCCCCACCGGAACACGCATCCTCGGCCTCGTCGTCCAGGACATCACGAACCCCTTCTATGCCGAGATCATCCGCGGCGCCGAGTCGGCCGCAGCGGAGGCGGGATTCACCCTCCTGCTCTCCGATGCCGAGGAGTCCCAACGCCTCGAGCGCGAGGCGATCGAACGAGCCATGCCCGCCGTGCAGGGCCTCATCCTCACCAGCACGCGGATGCCCGAAGCCGCGATCCGTGTGCTGTCGAAGCAGCGCCCGATCGTCGTTCTCAACCGCGCCGTCCCCGACGTGCACTGCATCGTCACCGACACCTCCCGAGGGGTGCGCCGGGCGGCCGAGCACCTCAGGGAGCTGGGCCACGAATCGGTCACCTACGTGGCGGGTCCGAGCGAGTCCTGGGCGGACGGCATACGGTGGTCCGAGCTGGTCGCGGCGGCCGCCGAACTGGGCCTGCGCGCACGACGCGTCGGGCCTTTCGCACCCACACTCGAGGGCGGAGCGTATGCCGCACAGGAGCTCGCCGCCGACGGTGACACTGCCGCTCTCTGCTACAACGACCTCGTCGCCGTGGGCGTGATCCGCGGCCTCCAGCGCCTCGGACGTTCCGTGCCCGAGGACGTGAGCGTCATCGGCTTCGACAACACCCTCATCGCCGACCTCTCCTGGCCGTCCCTCACCACGGTCTCCGCACCCCTGCGGCTCATGGGCAGCGCTGCGGTGCAGACCCTGCTGACTCCCCGCGAGGACTGGTCGCCCGCTGGTCAGCCGACCGTGCTGCCCACTCGACTCGTGCAACGAGCCTCCACCGGCCTCCGCCGACGGCCCTGACGGCCCTCACAGCGACACCCCACACCTCTCCAACGAAGGACGAACCCGTGGACAGCAACGACGCAAGCCCACCCGACACAGCGCGGGGCGGGGCGCTCACGACCCTGGCCGCGATCCTCAACGCCCCGAGGCGGGTCATCGACAAGATCCTTGCCGTCCTGTGCGTCGTGATCTTCACGGCGCTCGTCCTCATCGTCGGCTGGCAGGTGTTCTCCCGCCAGGTGCTCCCGACCCCGGCGACCTGGACCGAGGAGTCGGCGCGCTACGTCTTCGTCGTGCTCGCGATGCTCGGCAGTGCACTGGTCTTCTCGGAGCGCGGCCATATCGCCGTGGAACTGCTGGCGGAACGCCTTCCCGGCGTCGCACAGAAGGTCCTCGCGGTGGTCGTCGAGCTCACGGTGGTCTTCTTCGCCGCATTCGTCCTCATCTATGGCGGGATGCGTGCTGCGAGCAACGCCTGGGGCCAGAACATCCCCACCATGCCGGTGAGCGTTGGCCAGATCTACGCCGTGCTGCCGGTCGCCGGGGTCCTCATCGCGTACTTCGCGATCTGCCATCTCGTCAGCGTCCTCGCCGGCACTGAGGCGGCTGTGCCCGAGCTCGACGAATCCGCACAGGGGATCTGAGGCCACCATGGACAACGTCGCACTCGCCACCACGGTCCTGCTCGTCGGCATCGCGCTGCTCCTCATGCTCGGCGTCCCGGTCGCCGTCTCGATGGCGGTGCCGTCCGCGATCGCCATCGCGATCCTCCTCGGCACGCAGGGTGCAGCGCTCACCTCGGCCCAGCGCCTCTTCGCTGCCAACAACTCGTTCGCCCTGCTGGCGATCCCGTCCTTCATCCTCGCCGGAGGGCTGATGAACACCGGAGGGATAGCGACGAGACTCATCGACCTAGCTCTCGTCATCTCGGGCCGGCTGCCCGCCTCGCTCGCGCAGACCACGGTCGTCGCCAACGCCATGTTCGGCGCTGTGTCTGGCGCCTCAGTCGCCTCGGCCGCGGCCGTGGGCACGGTGCTGTCACCGCGGATGAAGAAGGAGGGCTACGACCCCTCGTGGGCCGCTGCGGTCAACGCCGTCGCCTCCCCTGCTGGCATGCTCATCCCGCCGAGCAACACGTTCATCGTCTACTCGCTCGTCTCCGGCACCTCGATCGCCGCCCTGTTCATGGCCGGTGTCGGGCCGGGACTGCTCTGGGCGCTCATCTGTGTCGTGGTCGTCGCGCTCTATGCCCGGAAGCACCCGGAGCTGCGCTCGACCGGGCGCCCGACGGCCCGGCAGGCACTCACCGTTCTCCTCAAGGCGATCCCGGCGCTGTTCATGATCGTCGTCGTGATCGGCGGCATCCTCGCCGGCTTCTTCACCGCGACGGAGTCGGCCGTGATCGCGGTGTTCTATGCGCTCATCCTCGGGCTCCTCCAGCGCACGTTGAGCGTGAAGGACCTGCCGAAGATCCTGCTCGAGGCGACGAAGACGACGTCCATCGTCATGCTGCTCGTCGGTGTCTCCGGGATCCTCGCCTGGGTGCTTTCGTTCGCTCGCATCCCCGAGGCCGTGGCCGAGTCGCTCCTCGGGCTCACCGACAACGTCGTCATCGTCCTGATCATCATCATGATCGTGCTGCTCCTCGCGGGCACGGTCATGGACCCGACGCCAGCCATCCTGATCTTCACGCCGATCTTCCTGCCGGCGGTGACGGCCATGGGGGTCAACCCGATCCACTTCGGCGCGATGATGGTGTTCAACATGTGCCTCGGCAACATCTCGCCACCGATCGGCAACAACCTGTTCGTGGCGGCGAGGGTGGCCGGTGTCCGGATCGAACCGTTGATGCGCAAGGTCATGCCGTTCTTCTGGGCGCTCTGCATCGGGCTGCTCATCGTGACCTTCCTGCCCGCCCTGTCGACGTGGCTGCCGACGCAGATGGGTCTCATGGCTCCCGGCCCCTGACGGGAGCGATCCGCGTGAGGTGGGCGGACGGCATACCGACAAGCATTTTTCCGTATGCCGTCCGCTCGCCTTCCCGTGGACCGCGAGGGTGGATCGGCTGTCCGTTGAGACGCAAGATGGGTTCCATGGGTCTGCACATCAGCAACGAACGGGTCCAGGCTCTCGCCCGTGAGGCAGCGCGGCTCACCGGCCAGAGCCAGACCAAAGCCATCGGGGATGCACTGGAGCTGCTGCTGCGCGAGCGTGGTCACGACACCGGTGGGGCACGCGCCCGCAGCAAGATCGCCCTCGTCGCGGAGCTCGCCAGCGAATACCGGGCCGACGCAGGCGACCGGACGCGCACGATCCTGGCCGTCGAGGACCTCTGCGACGACGCGACCGGGCTGCCCCGCTGATCGTCGACTCGTCCGCGTTGATGGCGACCATCAAAGGCGAGGCGGACGCCGAGCGTATTCTCCGGGCCGCCCCAGCCATGTCGGATGTCTGTGGCGACTCGGCTCGATACGGTGTCCTTCGTGGCGGACTCGTCCCGCGGCACGTGGGCGAGCTTCTGCACCGGATCCTCGTCGAGGCCCAGCCCCGAAGTCGATGTGGTGCCCGTGTCGGTGGTGGCCGGTAGTTTTGGCTGATGGCTACTCGATCTGCGACCGACCCTTCCCAAATTCATGGCGAGGTCTTCACGCGGCGCTGGGTTGTGGATCTGATGCTCGATCTGGCCGGTTACACGGACAAAGTCGATCTCTCGCAGCTCGTCGTCGTCGAGCCCTCTGTCGGATCAGGTGCCTTTCTCGGTCCGCTCGTTGAGAGGCTTGCGGGCCAATTTGGTCAGCGGCCAGAGCCGAACTGGTCATCACTATCGACCGCAGTTCGAGGGTTCGAGCTGCAGGAACAACATGTCGAGACGTCACGCCAGGTCGTCCTGACAGAGTTGACCGCGGCCGGATGTCCGAACGAAATCGCTCGGCGGCTCGCCGAGATGTGGGTCAGGCACGGCGACTTCCTCCTAACCGACCACGGCGATCTCAAGGCTGATCTCGTGATAGGGAATCCCCCCTATATCCGCATCGAGAACCTTGACCCCCGGTTGCTCGCGGCCTACAGATCAGCGGCCCCGACCATGGGCGGCCGAGCAGACATCTTTGTCGGCTTCTACGAACACGGTCTAGACATGCTCAAGCCGGGTGGCCGTCTCGCCTTCATCTGCGCCGACCGCTGGATGCGTAACTCATATGGAAAAGCATTGCGCCGCAAGGTTGTCGATCGCTTCTCGGTTGACGACGTGATTGTGATGCATGACGCAGACGCCTTCGAAGCGGACGTATCGGCGTATCCCGCGATCACAGTTCTGTCGAACCGCGGGCAGGGTGAGGTCATTTCGGCGGTCGCAACTGCATCGTTCGATGGTGCGGCGGCAGGAGAACTCGCCTCTTGGCGCAGAGGCAAGGACGTGCGACTCACAACGCCTGCTGTTCGGGCCGCCCGGATGCCCTCGTGGTACGAGACCGAGGGGGTGTGGCCCGACGGCTCACCAGAGACCCTGGCCTGGCTGGAGCGCATTCAGGAGACGCTCCCGCCGCTGGAGTGTGCCGAGGACGGGACGAAACTTGGCATCGGGATCGCAACCGGAAACGACAAGGTCTATGTCCGAAAGGCCCCCCCACCGGATGTTGAACCAGACCGGCTCCTACCAATGGTCACTTCGGCCGACATCAAGTCCGGCACCTTCCAGTGGACAGGTCACCACTTGGTCAATCCATGGACCCCGACCGGACCAGTCGAGCTCGGCGATTTCCCGAAACTCGCGGGGTACTACGAGGACTCGATGGAGGCCCTGAAGAGTCGCAGCGTCGCCAAGCGGTCGGGCCCGCGCTGGTACCGCACGATCGACCGAGTCAACGACGGTCTGCTCGACCGGGACCTACTTGTCATGGAAGACATGAAGGCAACGGCGCATCCGGTCCGCGTCCCGGCGGGTTACTACCCGCACCACAATCTGTATTGGATTGTTTCGGACGCGTGGGACCTTGACGCACTCGGAGGCCTCTTGCTCTCGGAGGTCGTGGAGCGTCAGGTCGCCGCATACTGCGTCAAGATGCGAGGGGGCACTCTGCGCTTCCAAGCCACAGTCCTGCGTCAGGTTCGTGCCCCCCGACCCCATGACCTGGACCAACAGATCCTCGATGGCTTGGCGGAGGCATTTAGGACTCGCGACCGGGCCGCCGCGACGGCTTGGGCGCTTCAGGCTTTCGGAATGGACGCGCTCCCACCGGGCTGAGCCGCTAGGGTCCCTCATCATGGACGCGTACCTGATCTCGGACGAAGACCAGGTACGCATCTTGGACGCAATCGACTTCTGGATTAGATCCAAGGGCGATCAACTTGACGCCACCCAAGCGAGCGGACGAGCGCAAGGCGGCAACCGCGGGGCGGTGACCGGCGGAAGGCACCTCGCCGGCGTGAACCAACTTATCGTTGATGAGTTGGATCGCCTTGGGCTCCATGACCTCGACCTTAAGTTCGACCGCGGGGCGGTCCTTCCCGGCTTCTACCGGTCGACGAAAGCTTGGGATCTCCTCGCGATCTGGCGAGGAGAACCGGTCTTGGCCGTGGAATACAAGTCCATGACAGGCAGCGAAGGCCGCAACATGAACAACCGGGCTGACGAGGCCTTCGGTATCGCCGAGGATCTCTCTCAGGCTCGGAGCCGCGGGCTCGTCAATCCTGATCTGAGGACGGCTTACATCTTTCTTATGGAGGAGACGTCGGCGACCACACGGCCCGTGCGTCTCGAGCGCGCCGCCGGCCATATTGATCCCGTGTTCTCGGGCCTGACCTACATGGATCGGATGGCGATCATGTGTCACCGCGTCCGTGAAACAGGCCTCTATGACCTCACGTGGGCGGTCGGAGTCCGTCGCGAGCCGCTCGACTTCTTCGAGCCGGACCCGTCGGTTGGCTGGGCTGAGTTCAAGGCCGGATTGGCTCGGGCGGCCGGCAACTGGCGATAGGTCCCGGACGCCACACCACTCAATGATGGTACGGAATCCGTGGCGACGAACCGAGCGCGGCCTCGGCCATGACTAGCCTCAGCCGATATCCAACGGCTACGGCTGAGGTCCGCGAGCGACGTCAGCCCCTTGAGCCCCTTGGGAAATTTCGGGCTTGACCCTGACGCAGGGTCAACGTTGGACGCTGGCCGCATGCACACGAAACCAGCCATCCAGATCGCCGGGCTCACGAAGTCCTACGGCGAGCAGTCGGTCCTCCGAGGCGTCGACCTCACGGTCGCCCGGGGCAGCATCCACGCCCTGCTCGGCTCCAACGGCGCCGGCAAGACGACGACGATCCGCATCCTCTCCACCCTGCTGACGGCAGACGGGGGGACCGCCCAGATCGACGGGCACGACGTCGCGACCTCGCCGGCAGAGGTGCGGGGAGCGATCAGCCTCACGGGTCAGTTCGCGGCCGTCGACGAGATCCTCACCGGACGCGAGAACCTCATCCTCGTCGCGCAGCTGAGGCGCCTGGCCGACCCAGGTCAGATCGCCGATGACCTGCTCGCCCGCTTCGACCTCACCGACGCCGCCGGCAAGCGTGTCGCCGCCTACTCCGGTGGCATGCGCCGCCGGCTCGATATCGCCATGAGCCTCATCGGGGAGCCGCCCGTCCTCTTCCTCGACGAGCCGACCACCGGCCTCGACCCGCAGTCGCGCATCGAGGTGTGGAAGACGATCAAGGAGCTCGCCGGGCGCGGCATGACGATCCTGCTCACGACGCAGTACCTCGACGAGGCCGAGCAACTTGCCGACCGCATCTCGATCCTCCACGAGGGCTCGATCATCGCCGACGGCACGCTCGCCGAACTCAAGGCGCTCTTCCCGCCGGCCGAGGTCACCTATGTCGAGAAGCAGCCCAGCCTCGAGGACATCTTCCTGGCGATCATCGGCCACACCAGCCCCAGCACCATCCGGCCCACCGCCACGACCACCACGACCACGACTGCCCAGAAGGCCTGAGGACTCACCATGACCACCCACGTCATCAGCAACTCCACCGTCCTGTTCTCCCGCTCGCTGCGACACATCCTGCGCAGCCCCGACACGATCATCACGACGGCAGTCACGCCGATCGCGATGCTCCTCCTCTTCACCTACGTCCTCGGCGGCGCGATCGACGTCGGCGGCGGGTCCTACGTGAACTACCTGCTCCCGGGGATCCTCCTCATCACCATCGCGTCGGGCATCGCCTACACGGCGTTCCGCCTCTTCACGGACGTCTCGACCGGACTGTTCGAGCGGTTCCAGTCGATGCCCATCGCCCGGTCGTCACTGCTGTGGGGTCACGTGCTCACCTCGGTCGTGGCCAATCTCGTCTCGCTGGCCCTGGTCATCGGGGTGGCATTGATCATGGGATTCCGTTCCGGCGCAGGCGTTCTCGCGTGGTTGGCAGTCCTCGGGCTGCTCGTCCTCTTCACGCTGGCCCTGACCTGGCTTGCCGTGATCCCTGGTCTGACTGCCAAGTCGGTCGACGGCGTGAGCGGGTTCTCCTATCCACTGATCTTCCTGCCGTTCATCAGCTCGGCCTTCGTGCCCACGGCCGGTATGCCGGGTCCGGTCCGTTGGTTCGCGGAGCACCAGCCGGTCACGCCGATCGTCAACACCCTGCGCAACCTCCTGGCCGAGCAGCCGGTGGGCAACGACGGATGGATCGCCGTGGCCTGGAGCGTCGGCCTGCTCGTCGTGGCCTACGCCCTGGCGATGCGCACCTACCGCAGCAAGATCGCCTGACTCGCGTCACGGCATACGAATCCATCGGAACTGAAGCGAAAGAGAAGGAGAGAACGATGCGCAACATCCTCACGAAGGTCATCGGCGACAAGAAGGCCTGGAAGGCCATGCAGGAGAGGGCAGCTGCGCTCCCCCGCGACTACCGCGTCGTGTGGGACGAGGTGACGTCCTACTCGTTCCGACTCAGTGCGGGCGACGGCATGCAGACCGTTGCCGCCCTCGACGAGATCCTGTCACTCTTCGAAACAGGTGCAGCACAAGGCAAATCGGCCCTCGACGTCACCGGGCCCGACGTGGCAGCGTTCTGCGACGAGCGACTCGCCGGCACGGCGTCGTGGCTGGACGACCTGCCGGGCACATGGCGCGACACCCTCAATCGCGCGGTCGCCGCGAAACTCGCAGAATAGGGCCATGCTCACCATCAGCCAGCTCGCGGCCTACGCGGGGGTGACGGTCCGAGCGGTCCGCCACTACCACGCCAAAGGGCTTCTCCCGGAGCCCGATCGGGACCACTCCGGCTACCGGCGCTACGACGCCTCAGCCGTCGTGGACCTGGTGAGGATCCGCACCCTGGCCGATGCGGGCGTCCCGCTGTCCCGGGTCGCAGAGCTCCTCGAGGCGGATGACGAGGAGTTCACGGCGGCGGTCGAGGAGATCGACCGCCGCCTCCGGGCCGAGATCCGTGAACGCCAGCAGCACCGCAGCCGGATCGCGCTGCTGGCTGCCGGCGACAGCCTCGCGCTCCCGCCCGAAGCCGTGTCCTATCTCGAACGGATGCGAGAGTTCGGCTTCAACGAGCGCCTCATCGAGATCGAGCGGGACAGCTGGATCCTCCTCGCGGCCCGGATGCCTGAGGAGGTGCCGACCCTCATGGCCCTCAAGCATGCGCAACTCGAGAACGAAGGGCTACGAACCCTCTACCTCGATGTCGGCGAGATGGTCGACATCGAGCCGGACGACCCGCGCCTGCCTGCGATGGCCGACCGGGTCGCAGCGTTCATCGAGGGCGCGGCCGAGGTCGCCGGCGCCGAGGAGCTCGATGCCGACTTCCCACCCGTGAGTTCCGACCTCATCGAGCTGCTCGACACGGTGTTCATCGAGGCGGTCCCCAGCGCGCCCCGCCTGCTCCGCCTGCTCGAGGAGCGCGGCTGGACTGGTTGGACCGACATCCGCCGCATCGACCCGGCTGAACCACGCGGCTCGGCACGGGTTGTCGGAGGGATGCCACGCCGCTAGCGTCAGAGGGGTCCCGCAACGTCGCGAGGGATGCAGGGTCAGTTCGTCGTTCGTCACCACCGACAAGGACCGCCATCGCCGCAACCGGATCCGAACCCACGCTGGACACCGCAGACATCGTCGATCCCTATGCACTGGATCCGCGGGACGTCCAGGATCCACCCACGACAATGCGGGGCCGCCTGAAGTTCCTCGGCCCCGGGATGATCACCTCCGCGGCCGTCGTCGGGTCCGGCGAGTTGCTGACTGCGACGACGTTGGGCGCCCGGGTCGGGTTCATCCTTCTCTGGCTGGTCCTCGTCTCCACGTTCCTCAAGGTGTGGGTGCAGATCGAGCTCGGCCGCTGGGCGATCTCGACCGGCAAGGTCGCGGTGACGGGCTACAACGAGGTCCCACCCAAGATCGCCGGCCGTGGCTGGATGGCCTGGCTCGTCTTGCTCATGTTCGTCCAGTTCCTCACCAGCCAGGCGGGAGTCATCAGCGCGTCGGCCTTCGCCTTCTCGTCGCTGATGCCCTTCGGCGACGATCCCTACTCCGTGCAGTCGATCGGCATCTGGGTCGCGATCCTCGTCGCGATCGCCATCGCCATCCACCTCGCCAACCGCTACACGATCGTCGAGGGAGTGTCGACGATCCTGGTCGTGCTCGTCACGGCATTCGCGGTGACCGTCGTGTTCCTCATCCAGGGCACGGAGTTCAGCTGGAACCTCGCTGACGTGAGCGACGGGATGCGGTTCCAGATCGCAGCAGGCTCCATGGGAGTGGCCCTGTCCATGTTCGGCCTGACGGGTGTCGGTGCCGGTGAGGTCACGGCCTACACCTACTGGTGCGTGGAGAAGGGGTATGCCGCGTGGGCCGGTGAGAACGACGGAACCGAGGCGTGGGCCGAGCGAGCGCGAGGCTGGGTCTCGGTCATGAAGCTCGATGCCTGGGTCGCGTGGGTCATCTACACGATCTCGACCATGGCGTTCTACATCCTCGGCGCCGCGGTCCTGCACCCGCAGGGACTCGTCCCCGAGGGTGACGAGGTCATGAGGACGATCTCGAGCATCTTCGACTCCGCGGTCGGCAGATGGGGCGGGATCATCTTCCTCATCGGCGCCGGCATCGGCCTCTTCAAGACGATCATCGCCAACGTTCCGAGCCTGGGTCGGCAGGTGGCCAACACGCTCGCAGTGTTCGGGGCCTTCGACTGGAGTGATCGCGCCCAGCGCGACCGCTGGATGCGGATCATCATGATCGTCCTGCCCATCGTCTGGGGCGTGTTCGGGACGGTGATCTCCTCACCGTTGGCCCTGGTCATCCTCGCCGGCATCCTCAACGCGGTCTTCCTCATGGGGGTGGCGATCTCGACCGTCTACCTGTCGCGCAACCAGACTGATCCTGCGGTCCGGGACGGCAGGGCGTTCGAGGTCATGCTCTGGGTTTCGGCAGCGTCCATCGTCGCCGTCGGCCTCGTCGGTCTGTACAACCTCTTCTAAGGGCTGGGGCACAGACATGAAGGCAGTGGTCGTCCACGGCGCCAACGACCTGCGGGTCGACGAGGTCCCGGACCCCGCCGACGCGCAGGACACCGTCATCGTCGCGATGCAGTGGGGAGGGATCTGCGGCTCGGACGTCGCCTACTGGAAGAGCGGAGTGTCCGGCACCGCAGTCCTCAAGGAGCCTCTGGTGCTCGGGCACGAGGTGTCAGGGGTGGTCGAGACAATCGGGTCTGGGGCTGCCGCCGAGATGGCTCGGCTCGGGATCGAGGTCGGCACACCGGTGACGGTCCACCCGGCGACGCTGGTCGGCGATCACAGCGTCGCGCCGGAGCTGGCCGCCCGCACCAACCTGTGGCCCGAGGTCCGCTACTTCGGTTCGGCCGCGTTCCAGCCGCATGAGCAGGGTGGTTTCAGCCAGTTCCGCGCGGTCCGCCCGGACCAGCTCCGCGTCCTTCCCGGGGGTGTCTCGACGAAGGAGGCCGCGGTCGCCGAGCCATTCGGTGTCGCGCTGCATGCCGTCGCACGGGCTGGCGACATCTCCGGCCGCAGCGTTCTCGTCAACGGTTCCGGACCCATCGGCGCGCTCGCCGTGGCCGCTGCGAGGGAGGCCGGCGCCTCCCGCGTCGTGGCCGCCGACCTCTCGGACGCCGCGCTCGACATCGCCCGACGGATGGGGGCGCACGAGACGGTGAACCCGGGCTCGGGAGAGCTGCTTCCGCAGGACATCGACGTCGCCATCGAGGCCTCCGGGGCCCCACGCGCCCTCGGTGGCGTGTTCGCCGCGGTTCGCCGTGGCGGGGTCGTGGTCCAGGTGGGAAACCTGCCGGCCGGTGAGGTCTCCGCGGCACTCGGCAACGTCGTCACCCGCGAGATCGACTACCGGGGCGCCTATCGCTTCGTCGACGAGATCTCGACCGCTCTCGACCTCATGGCCGGTCGCGTCGACGTCAGCCCGCTCATGACGCACGAGGTCTCGATCGACGAGGCGGTGCGTGGCTTCGAGCTCGCCGCCGATCGCTCGGTGGGCTCGTCGAAGGTCATGATCCAGCTCGCCTGACAGCAGTGTCCGGGGGGTCTTCGTGGTCGCGCACGGCGTGGACGGGCCAGTAGCGGTCGTGGAGCGTCGTGATGAGGCTGAGCAGCAGGATGAAGAACAGGGTGGCGGGCTGGTTGGAGTCGCCACCACCCCGGCCGAGGAGCCACCCTCCGACGATGACGAGGCTGACGTTGATGAGCACCCTCGTCCCGAACGCCGCGAAGGCTCCCTCCACCGAACGCCCTGCCCGTGCGAACGCCAGGGTCATGGCCGCGTTCGCCAGAACGACCGCCGCGATGCCGATGAAGAGTTGCGTACCGGTCGTCCGCAGCCCCGGAAGCACCTGGCCGAAGATCACGCTGATCAGGCCGACGAGCAGCACCTTCTCCAGCGTCGGGATCGACCACACCCGGGCGTACTTGGCCGTCCACAAGGCTCGCTCGCTCGCCTCGTCCACGGACTCGGGCAGCGGGTCCGCGACCACTCGCCACGGCCACGCCACCGGACCGAGACGCGGGACGAGAAGCCGCCACACGGCATACAGGATCACCGAGACGACCACGAGCAAAAGGGGACCGAGCCAGGCGTGCGCGGCCAGTTCGTCAGTCATGTCTCGCTGCGCGATGTGAATCCAATACTCCTGAGGGAGTTTCACCAAGATCCAGATCCCGGCGGCGATCGCGAGCCAGGCACTCCTCGACAAGCGCGTCGGGTCCCAGCGGAGGCGGATGAGCTCGTAGGCGATGAAGAAGTACTCGAACGTGTTGGGGAAGATCAGGAGCAGCGCACGCTCCTGGCTGAACTCGAACGCGACCACCCCCACGAGGCGATAGAAGTAGAGCGCGCGCCCGATCGCGAACGCCGCCATCGACGTCCAGTTGCGCAACATCGCGAGATAGGCGATCGCGAGATAGAAGACGTCCATCGCCTTGTCGTAGCCCTGATAGCCGGGCGGGTCGTAGCCCATCGTCTGGAAGATCGTCTGGTCGACGCCGTCGAGGATGAGGGCCGCGATGATCGCCGGGAGCGGGAAGCGGAAGATGAACAGCGGCACCAAGAAGCGCGCGGCGATCACGGCGACGAAGACGCTCACTTCTAGGGTGGTCACCTGCCGATCTTCCCCCTTTTGCCGACGTCTTAGCCGGTATGCCGTCCGCCCACGTTCTCGTGTCGGTCAAGTATTCGTTCGACAGCGCTGCTCGCCCTGTTGTGGGATTGCAGCCATGACGACGACTCGCGGAACTCCGACGGTGGACGAGCTTGACGACGTCGTGATGACCCTCCGGGAGTGGCAGGACAACACTGCGCCGATGCAACTGCACCCGGGCGACATCGGCTGGTTCTGGCGGTTCGGAGCGGAGGCCACTGCGGCTGCCGTTCGTACGTGGAGCCGGGACGGCGACCTTGTCGCGATCGGGCTGCTCGACGGTGACGACCTGTTGCGGTTGGCGTTCCATCCGCAGGCAGAGGCCGACATGCGTCTCGCTGCGCAGGTGGTGGCTGACATCGCCGATCCGTCCGCAGGCGTGCTGCCCGACGGCGAGGTGTGCGTCGAGACGCCGGTGGGAGCAGCCGTGCACGACCTCCTCGGTGAGCGCGGCTGGGCCGAGGATGAGCCGTGGACTGTCCTTCGTCGTGACCTGGCCGAGCCGGTCGAGGCGCCCGACCTGCGAATCGAAGTCGTCGGACCGGAGCGTGCGGACGTGTGGGCCGCCGTTCAGCGTTCGGCCTTCGACAACCCTGCCGCCGTCGACGAGCGGTGGTTCGCGATGGCGGCCGGAATTGCGCATGCCGACGCTCGCTCGCTCGTGGCCCACGACGAGGAGGACCGCACCGTCGCTGCGGTGACGGTGTGGTCGGCCGGTGAGGGTCGACCCGGGATCATCGAACCCATGGGCGTCCACGCCGACCATCGAGGCCGCGGTCATGGAGCGGCGATCTGTGTCGCGGCCGCGGCCGCGCTGCGCGAGTTGGGGTCGTCGAGTGCATTGGTCGCGACGCCGACCAGCAACGTCGGAGCCGTCGCGACCTATGGGGCCGCAGGATTCGCCGCGATCCACGAGAGGTGGGACCGAGTCCGCCGGTGAGTTCGCGGATCGCTGGCGCTCCCGGGCGCCCCTCGAGGCGTCAGCTGGCGCGCGGCGAATACATGATCACGGCGACCCCCGCGAGACACAGCAAAGCGCCCGCGACGTCGTAGCGGTCGGGGCGGAATCCGTCCATCGCCATCCCCCAGGCGAGCGATCCTGCGACGAAGACCCCTCCGTATGCCGCGAGGATCCTTCCGAAGTGCGCTTCCGGTTGCAGGGTGGCCACGAAGCCGTAGAGACCGAGCGCGATGACTCCCGCTCCGATCCAGAGCCAGCCGCGATGTTCGCGCACGCCCTGCCAGACGAGCCACGCGCCCCCGATCTCGGCCAGGGCTGCTGCCACGAACAGAACCATCGACTTGAGGGCATCCACCCGGTCATCGTGTCAGGGTGCGGCCCCTGAGGCTGCGTCCGTGTCGGTTCAGGCTTGGGCTCAGGCGGACAGCATGTGGGCCCGGGCGGCGAGATCGTCGAGGATCGCGTGGTGCTCCGGCGGGACCGAGATGTCGAGCGTCAACTTCTCGTCGGTTCCCGTCACGGTGAAGGTGAAGAACGAGCAGCAGTAGGACTCACGCTCGGCGAGATCGCGCACTCGGTCCACCAGGCCCTCGGTGCCGGAGAGTTGCAGTCGCACGTCCTCGCCACTGAACTCGACCTGGTGCACGTGGCTGGCGAAAAGCTCGTCGAATTCCGCCACGCGCAGGGGTCGCTCCGGGCTCGGGAGCGTGCAGGCGTCAGTCGAGAGCAGCGAATCCATCCGGACACCGTAGGCGAACATCGTTGAATCCGCGCGTTGAAGAACCTGCCGTTTCAGCCCTGACGCCCCACCCAGAGCGTGACACCGATCACATCGTCCACCTCGACGCCGGTGGCGCGCCGCACGGCGTCCTTGACCGGCAGAAGGTAGGCGCCGTCCTTGGGGAAGAGCGCGGTGCTGAAGTCGGTCTCCCCGATGCGGACACGCACGGGCACCTGCCCCCAGTACTCCAAGCCCTTGGCGGCGTCCTTGATGTCGTCGCTCTCGGGGGCCGGGATCGCGACGAAGTAGTAGGGCGCCGGGCCACGCCACTCCACCATTGGGCCGGTGAACTCGATCGGGTCACCCATGTCCATGCCACGCATTGTCGTCGCACCTCCTGCGGTCGCTCATCGGCGGGACCCCCAGTTCCAGGCAGGGGTGGTGAGCAGGCCCTGCCCTTCGACGAACGTCTCGCCGAGATCCTTGACCAGCGTGATTCGCCGCGCGGACGAGCCCAGCCCCACCTGAGGATCGTCCTCGTCGGCGTCGTCATCGCCTTCGCCGAGGCCGAGCTCACGGGCCAGGGCCTCGGAGTGGGACACGACCATCACCTGGCTCCGCTCCGCCGCCGTGCGGATGAGTCGCGCCAGAGGCGGGAGGAGGTCGGGGTGAAGCGACGTCTCCGGCTCGTTGAGGACCATGAGGGGCGGCGGGTCGACGGTGAGCAGGGCAGCCACGAGGCAGAGATAGCGAAGCGTGCCGTCGGAGAGTTCGGCAGCGGCGAGTGGGCGGAGCATCCCCGGCTGGTGGAGGTGCACGTCGAACCGGCCGTCGCTGACCGGGATGTCGAGGGTCGCACCCTGGAACGCGTCGGCGATCGCGGCGTCGAGCCCGGACCTCCCGTTCTCCCGGATCGTCTGCAGCGCGGCCGCCAGATCGGCGCCGTCATCGGCGAGGACGGGAGTGCGAGTGCCGACGTGAGCCTGACGGGCAGGGGCCGCAGCGTCCGCGCGGAACCCGTCGTAGAACCGCCACCCCTGAATGAGCCTGCGCACCTGCAACAGCTCGGGAGCACGATCGGGGTCGGCCAGCTCGGTGAGCATCGACTCCCACGGTCGCAACGACGTCGTCAACGGCGTCCAGCCCCGAGTCCGACCGGGCGTCGGCTCGACCGGTTCGGGATCGGATTCCCAGCCGGCGTCACGACCCGAATACCAGTCGTCCTCGGTTCCGGGCCGGCCACGGGCGCCCCCGCGCACCTCGACAGTGCCCCAACGGCGACGCACGAGAACCGCATTCGGACGCATCACCGGTCCGGCCCAGACGATCTCACGCTTGATCTCCGGGTCGCGCAGGAACGCCGAGCCACTGTTGTCCGACGCCGGGCCCTGCACGGGCAGCCCCAGATCGACGAGATAGCCGAGTTCCTCGGTCGCGAACCCCAGCCGAAGACTGACGGGAGACTTCCGGACAGTCCCCTGAACGGCATACCCATGTGTCCGGGCACCGGAAAGCGAGACCGGGCCGGCCCACAGCGCGGACTGGAGGCCACCTTCGCGAGCCAGGGTCCCGATGACGTCGCCGCGGCCACAGCCGGCGAGGAGTCGCAGGCTGCGATAGAGGCTCGACTTGCCGGACCCGTTGGCGCCCGTGACCACGTCGAGGCCGCGCAGCGGCACGACGACGTCGCGCAAGGATCGGTATCCCGAGATCGCGACGGTCGTGAGCACGAACGAGACCGTATGCCGTGGTGCCGACACCCCGACCGGCTCACGGTCCGCTGCCGTCGCCAGGAGCACCATCGAACGGATGTGCGTGAAATGCTACACTTGCGCACATGCCGAACATTGCCTCGAGGGACCTGCGGAACCACACCGCGACGGTGCTCGACGGCGTGAGCAGGGGCGAGACCTACACCGTCACCGTCCATGGCCGCCCAGTCGCTGAGTTGCGACGCGTTTCGAGCCAGCGCAGGCCAGCAGTGCCGAAGGCAGACCTTGTCGCACTTCTGGACCGACAGCGCATCGATGCGACGTTGGCGGCGGACATGGCGTGGATCACCGAGGGCACGACGGACGAGCTCGACGATCTTGGCTGAACGGAGCCCGAGCCGGGCCCTCGTCGACACCAGTGTCTGGATCTCGGGTGAACTCGGTCGCACGGTCGACCGCGGCCGCCTCCCGGACGAGGCACTGGTCTGCGTCATCACCATCGCCGAGCTCCAGGCCGGTGTGATCGCGGCACAGGACAGCACTTCCCGGTCGCGCCGCCTCGATACGTTGCACGTCGCCTTGGACGCCGAGGTCCTGCAGGTCGATGTTCGCGCAGCTCAGGTCTGGGCAGAACTCCGCGTGCTCCTGCGGGAGGCTGGCCGTCGGATCAACGTCAATGACTTGTGGATTGCCGCGATCGCGATCAGCAACAACCTGCCGGTCGTCACGCAGGACGACGACTTCGATCCGCTCGACGAACTCGGCGCCCTCACGGTCATCAAGGTCTAGTCAGGGCGGCATGCAGCCCGTCCGGGAGCTCGACCCCCAGCGCGCGGGCGGCGAGCCAGGCCGCTCCCCCGACACCAGAACCGGTGTGCCGCACCGCACTTCCAGGCCAGCGATCCGCGATGCGCTCGACCACGAGCTGGTGGAGTCGCGGTGTCCCCAGGAGCCCGCCGCCCAGCCCAACAACTGACTGGTCACCCGCATCGCGCACCGCCGCCAGGGTCTGGCTGAGCTCCTCAGCCGCAGTCTCCAGGATCGCCAGCGCCTCTGCCGACCCCGCGTCGGCGGCAGCGACGACGACCCCGGCGAGCTCGGAGAGCCGCACCGGTTCCAGCGCATGGGCTGCCGCGATGAGGGCGTTGCGGTCCACGTGTCGCTGGCCGGTCAGGAACACCGCGACCTCTGCTCCGAGTGGGTCGCCCTCGTCCCGCCTCTGCGCGAGGGCGCGCCGGATCGCTTCGCGACCCACCCAGAACCCTGACCCGTGGTCGCCGAGCAACCACCCGAACCCGTCGGCCACCAGGTCCTGCTTGCCGTCGACGATGGCTGCCGCGACCGACCCGGTGCCGGCGATGAGGACCGATCCGTTGAGGGCATCCGTCCCTGACGCGAACGCCACCTCGACATCGCCCGCGACGACTGGTGTGCCCGGCAGACCGAGCTCGGCCCAGACCCCGGTCAGAGCCTCGTGCGCCGGCATCGCGCCGAACCCAGCCGCGCCAATGACGTTGCCGCGCAGTTGGGTTCGATCGACGGGCTGCCCGTCCAGTCCGGCCAGCGCACCCTCGAGGGCCGTACGGATCTCAGCCATCGCCGGGCCGATCCCGCGCGAGACGGGGTTGCCCCCGCCCCCGATCCCCCGCCCCAGGATTCGTCCGGTCAGGTCGGCGACGATTGCGCGGCTGTTGGTCCCGCCAATGTCCATTCCCAGGACGAGGTCAGTCACGTCAGCCATCCATCCACAGAAGGCGGCCACCCACGGAAGGCGCAGTCACAGTCCGCGACGGAGCCGGCCGGCATACCGGGCTTCGAGTTCGTTGTTGTGAGCGTCGCCCTCGGGGATGTTGGCCGACAGGTACACGGGCGGCTCGTGGCCGTCGGCGATGAGCCGGGCGAGCGACTCGGCAACCATCATCTGCGCCAAGAGCGCAGCCGTGATCGAGGACAGACCACAGGCGGCGCCACCCCCGGGCAGCGGCAGCACCGCATCGCCGTAGGGCGCACCGTTGTCAAGCACGATGTCGGCCACCTCGAAAAGGCGCTGACCGCTCGGGTGCCGCGACTCGATCCGCGTCGTGTGCGCGAGCGACGTGACCGCGATGAGCGGGTGCCCCTTGGCCTTCACGAGGCGCGCGAACTCGACGATGCTGCCGTTGCCTCCGGAGTTCGAGGCGATGAGGAAGACGTCCTGCGGTTGCACGTCCGGGACGAGGCCGTAGATGAACTGCGCGAAGTCCGGGTCTCGCTCGAGTTCCCCTGCACCTGTCCCGGCGCTGCTCGCGGCCGCCGTCGCTGCCGCGACCGCGTCACGCAGGGCCAGCCGGTTCGTGGGGATATAGCCACCCGCGCGCCCGGCAATCTCCATGGCGAACGCCTCGGAGTGGCCGGTCCCGAACGCCTGCAGCACACCGCCGTTCGCGACGCAGCGGGCGATGACGTCGGCTGCGGCTGCGATTGCTTCCGCTTGCGACTCACTGACGCTGCGGATCGCTTCGACGGCAACCCCGGCGTATGCCGTGCCGCTGAGTTCGTGGGCCACCGGCACCTGGGCGGGGGCAGGAGGCAGAGACGGGGTCATGGGAGTCCTCGGGATTCGTCGGCTTGGTGGTCTGGTCCGGGAGTTGGCGTTCTCGGCGCCTGGCCCGGAATCACATGCCAGCCGTCATGGAGGGTGCGGAGGGCAGAATTCACGAGCTCACGCGGAGTGGCTGGCACGACGCGCGGGATCTTGTGGTGGGCACCCATGCGGGCGATCCCATAGACGGTGCTCGCCGCGATCTCGCAGCGATTCTGCACCTCACCGTCCGGAGTGCCGGGCGGCTGACAGGCAAGGACGACCCCCCGCAGAAGCGACCAATAGGCGATGGCTGCCTCCTGCAGCACCCGGTGGTCGCGCATCGCCACCACTGGGCCGAAGGCCAGATCAAAAAGGTGCGGGCGGCGCTCGATGAATGACGCGTAGTGGTCGCCGAGCGCGAGCAACCGGGCGATCGGATCATCGCCGGCTCGCTCCACCGCGACTTCGGCCTCCGTGACCACGCCCGCGAGACCCGACCCGGCCACCGCGGCAAGGAAACGAGTGCGGCTGCGGAAGTGCGTGTAGGGCGCCTGGTGACTGACCCCCACGGAACTGGCGACGCTGCGCATGCTGAGGCGGTCGACCGATGTCGTCTCGAGCGCGGTCAGGGCGGCTTCGACGAGTCGCGCCTCAAGGCCCGCGGGCGCCCAGTCGGCGCCCGCGGGCAGCGAGGGGGAGGCACTTGACACTGTCATGGCGGCGGTCCTACCGTAGCACTTGACAGTGTCAAGGACGACCGCGTCGGGAGGTCGAGATGGCATCGCAGGCGACGACACGACGGGTGCTGACCCGGGTCGGCCCACTTCACGTGCGCGAGCTGGGCGACGGGCCGCCGGCCTTCCTCTGGCACTCGCTCTTCGTGGACAGTTCGAGCTGGAACCGAGTCGAACGCGAGCTGGCCGATCACCGCCGACTCGTCCTGGTCGACGGACCGGGCCATGGCAAGAGCGGTGACCCGGGCCACCGCTACACCCAGTCCGACTGTGCCGTCGCGGCCCTCGAGGTTCTCGACACCCTTGGAGTCACTGAGCCCGTTGACTGGGTGGGCAACGCCTGGGGTGGGCACGTCGGGATCATCGCTGCGGACGAGTCCAGGCCCCGCCTCCGGTCCCTGACTGCGCTGGGCACCCCCGTGCACTCCTATCGCCCAGCGGAGCGGCTCCGTGTCGCGCTCCTCGCTCATGCGTATCGCTTGCTCGGTCCGATCCGCTATCTCACCGACGGTGTGACCGAGGTACAACTCTCACCCTCCACCCGGGCCGAAGACCCGGAGGCCGTGGCGCTGTCGAATCGATGCCTGCGCACTGCGGATCGACACGGCCTCTACAACGCGATCCAGTCGATTTCACTGCATCGTGAGGACCTCGCAGCTCGGCTGCCCCGACTCGCGCTCCCGGTCATGTTCGCCACCGGGCGCGATCACTCCGGCTTCACACCCGACGAGGCGGCCATGGCCATCGGCCTCGTGGAGGGTGGCCAACTCGAGGTCGTGGAAAACGCCGCGTACCTGCTTCCGCTCGAACAACCACGCCGTGTCATCAACCTCCTCCTGGACTTCTGGAAGTCGGCCACCTGACGTCGAACTGGGGGCAAGGGTTTCGATCTCGCGAATCAGAGGACGTGGCCGGCGTGGCGCGAGCGCCGTCCACGAGACGATCAGCGAAGGGCCTGGGTGCGAAGGCGCAAGGCGTTGGCGATGACGCTCACACTGGAGAGGGCCATGGCAGCGGCGGCGATGATCGGGGAGAGCAGGATCCCGAAGACCGGGTAGAGCACGCCTGCGGCGATGGGGATGCCGAGGGCGTTGTAGATGAAGGCGAAGAACAGGTTCTGCCGGATGTTGCTCATCGTCTTCTGCGACAGCTCCCGGGCCCGGACGATGCCGGTGAGGTCGCCCTTGAGGAGGGTGACGCCCGCGCTCTCCATGGCGACGTCGGTGCCCGAACCCATGGCGATGCCGACATCTGCGGCGGCGAGCGCGGGGGCGTCGTTGACACCGTCCCCTGCCATGGCGACCACGTGGCCCTCGCTTCGGAGCTTGTTGACGATGTCGCTCTTGTGGTCGGGCAGGACCTCTGCTTCCACCTGGTCGATGCCGAGGGTCTTGGCGACGGCCTGTGCGGTGACCCGGTTGTCGCCAGTGAGCATGACGACCTCGATGCCGTCCTCTCGCAGCGCCTTCAGCGCAGCGGGGGTGGTCTCCTTGATCGGGTCGGCGATCGCGAACAACCCGGCGAGCCGGCCACCAATGCCGGTGTAGATGACGGTTGCTCCGGTGTCGCCCAGCTCGGCGGCGCGATCCGACAACTCGCTGGTGTCGATGTCGTGGGAGGCGAGGAACTTCGCGCTGCCGATCACGACGTGATCGCCCTCGATGGTACCGAGGGCACCGCGACCGACGGGCGAGTCGAAGTCGGTCACGTCGGGGATCTTCAGCCCACGCTCATTCGCGGCTTCGACGATGGCCAGCGCGAGCGGGTGCTCGGAGGCTCGCTCGACCCCGGCGGCGATGCGGAGCAGGTCGTCCTCCGAGCGGTCGCCAGTGGCGACGATGCCCGTGACGCTGGGCCGACCCTCGGTGAGCGTTCCCGTCTTGTCGACGACGATGGTGTCGACCTTCTCCATGCGTTCGAGGGCTTCGGCGTTCTTGATCAGCACACCGAGGCGGGCGCCTCGACCCACGCCGACCATGATCGACATCGGGGTGGCCAGGCCCAGTGCACAGGGGCAGGCAATGATCAGGACGGCCACTGCCACGACGAGCGCATGCGCGAACTTCGGGTCGGGCCCGACGATCGCCCAGACGGCGAACGCCACGACGGCGATGACGATGACGATCGGCACGAAGATGCCGGCGACCTTGTCGGCCATGCGCTGGATCGGTGCACGGGAGCGCTGCGCGTCGGCGACCATCGCGACGATGCGGGCCAACATCGTGTCGCGGCCGACCTTCTCGGCGAGCATGACCAAGGCCCCGCTGCCGTTGATGGTGCCGCCGATGACCGGGTCGCCGCTGCTCTTCGTCACGGGCATGGACTCACCCGTCACCAAGGACTCGTCGACTGCGGAACGGCCCTCCTCGACCTTCCCATCGACGGGCACGGCCTCTCCGGGACGGACGCGGAGGCGGTCACCCAACTGGACGTGCTCCAGCGGGATCTCCTCGTCGTCGCCGGTGGCTGTGATGCGTCGGGCGGTCTTGGGGCTGAGGTCGAGCAGTGCCTTGATGGCGCCGGAGGTCTGCTCGCGAGCTCGGAGTTCGAGGACCTGGCCGAGCAGGACCAGCGTGGTGATGACCGCGGCGGCCTCGAAGTAGACGGCGACTGTGCCGTCCTCGTCGCGGAAGGAGTCGGGGAAGATCCCCGGCGCGAGGGTGGCCACGACGCTGAACAGCCAGGCGATGCCCGTGCCCATCGCGATGAGGGTGAACATGTTGAGGTTGCGCGTGCGGACCGAGGCCCAGCCACGCACGAAGAAGGGCCAGCCTGCCCACAGAACCACGGGTGTGGCAAGGATCAGCTGGGTCCAGACCGAGACGCGGGTCGGGATGAGATCGTGCAGCCACGGGATGAAGTGGCGGCCCATCTCGAGGATGACGATGGGGATCGTCAGGGCGGTCGCGATCCAGAAGCGACGGGTCATGTCGGCCAGCTCCGGGCTCGGGCCGGAGTCCGCGGTGATCGTCACCGGCTCGAGCGCCATCCCGCAGATCGGGCACGACCCCGGACCGGGCTGACGGATCTCCGGGTGCATCGGGCACGTCCACTCGGCGACGTCGTCGTCCGGCTCCGTGTCGCCCGCGTCTGAGCCTGCGTCGTGGGTTGCGGGAGCGAGGAAGCTGTCGGGGCCCTCCTCCCGGAACCGATCGCGGCACCGCTCGGAGCAGAAGTAGTACGTCGTGCCGTCGTGCTCCAACGACAGTGCCGTCTCCGGGTCAACCTGCATCCCGCACACCGGGTCGGTGACGAGTTGCCCCGTGGCCACGGTCTCGTGGTGGTCGTGCTGCATTGTCCGGGTCCTCCTTGAACGAAGGTCTGGATGTCCAGTGTCGCAAACCGTGGCGGCGGTCAGTCCGGCGTCAGGTTCACCATGATACCCCCTCGGGGTATCACTCTGCTGCGACGGCTCGCAGAGCTCGGGCGGTGTGGGTGTCGGTCTCGAGAAGTTCGTCGACCGTCCCGCTGAACTGGATCGTCCCACCGTCGTGGCCGCCTTCGGGGCCAAGGTCGATGACGTGGTCGGCGGCGCGGATGACGCCGAGGTCGTGCTCGATGACGATGACGGTGCGGCCTGCGTCGACCATGTCCTGGAGGAGGCCGACGAGGCGCTGGGTGTCCTTGATGTGGAGGCCCGTGGTCGGTTCATCGAGGACGATGATCGGCGCGTCGTCGGTGAGCTCGCGGGCGAGCTTGAGCCGCTGACGCTCGCCACCGCTCAGCGTCGTGAGGTTCTGCCCCAGCGTGAGGTAGCCCAGGCCAACCTGGATGGTGCGGTCGAGGAGCGCGACGAGCTTCTTGTCGGTGAAGGCCTGTCGGGCGTCCTCCATCGTCAACTCGAAGACGTCGGCGATGGACCGGCCGTCGACGGTGTACTTGAGGACGCCCTGTCGGAAGCGCCGGCCCTGGCACGTCTCGCACCGCGTCGTGACAGCGTCGGTGAAGCCGAGGTCGACGAACTTGATCCCCGTCCCCTCGCAGTCGCGACACCCGCCGTCGGAGTTCGGCGAGAAGCTGGCGGCGGGCTGCCCGGTCCTGCGCGCGAAGATGCGGCGGATCTCGTCGAGCATCCCGGTCCACGACGCCGGGGTGGAGCGACGCGAGCCGCGGATCGGGGCCTGGTCGATGATGACCGCATCAGGCGCGGCATCAGGCAGGTGTCCGTGAATGAGGCTGGACTTCCCCGATCCCGCGACACCCGACACGACGGTGAGGACGCCAGTGGGGATCTCGACCGAGACGTCCTTGAGGTTGTTGCTGTTGGCCCCCTCGATTCGGATGGCTCCATCGGGTTTGCGCGGCTCGCGTGCGGCTTGCACGCCCTCGGTGAGGGCCTTGCCCGTCGGTGTGTCCGCGCCACGGAGGTCGTCGAAGGACCCTTGGTGAATGAGATTGCCACCGTCGTGTCCAGCGCCGGGGCCGATCTCGATGATCTGGTCGGCGAGCGCCATCACGGCCGGGTCGTGTTCGACGACGAGGACGGTGTTTCCCTTGTCCCGCAACGTGATCAGCATCTGCCCGAGCCGGTCGACGTCACGAGCGTGAAGTCCTGTCGTCGGCTCGTCGAAGACATAGAGCATGTCGTTGAGGGTGCTGCCGAGGTGCCGCACCATCTTGACGCGCTGCGCCTCCCCACCGGAGAGCGTCCCGGTCTCGCGGGCGAGGTGGAGGTAGCCGAGGCCGAGGTCCCCGAGCCTCGTGAGCTGCGTGACCACGTCGGTTGCGAGAGGAGCCAGTGATCCGAGATCCCAGGTCGCCATGAGAGTCGCGAGATCGTTGACCTGCATTCCGTATGCCGTCGGCAGAGTGAGTCCGCCCACCGTCGCCTTCCGTGCAGCCGCGTTGAGTCTCGTGCCCTCGCACTCCGTGCAGGGTCCTTGGGTGACGAGCCGCTCGTAGGCCTTCTTGGCCTCGCCCTTGAGGGACGCGGGGTCCTTGGTGAGCTCGATTCGTCGGAACCTGACGAGGACACCCTCATAGGGGCCGGGCAGTGCGTGGGCGCCGGTGGTCTCGACCTCACCGGGCTGGGCCTCGAGGAGGCGGTGGCGCTCCTTGGCCGTGTAGTGCTCGATGGGGACGTCGACGTCGAAGAGACCGCTGTCGGCGAAGCGACGCCAGGTGAGCTTGCCCGGCTGATAGTCGGGGTGGTTGAACGGGCCCTCGCGCAGGGAACGCGACTCGTCGAGGAACGCGTCGACGTCGAGGATCTTCTGGACGCCCAGGCCGTGACAGGTGGGACACATGCCGGCGGGGTCGTTGAAGGAGAACGCGTTGGAGTAGCCGACGAAGGGCTCGGCGCCGCGGGACCAGAGCATCCGCATCCAGTCGCCGATGCCGGTGATGGTCGCAAGAGTCGATCGCGGCCCGCCATGGAGTCGGCTCTGGTCGATGACGATGCAGGCCGAGAGGTTCTCGATCCGGTCTGCCTCGGGGCGGCCGTAGGACGGGAGGTAGTTCTGGGCGAAGGCGCTGAACTGCGAGTTGACCTGCCGTTGAGCCTCAGCCGCGATGGTGTCGAACACCAGCGACGACTTGCCCGATCCTGAGACGCCGACGACCACGATCAGCGAGCGCTTGGGCAGATCGAGGTCGAAGCCGGTGAGGTTGTTCTGACGCAACCCGCGGAGCTGGATCGTGTCGAGGTTCGCTGTCTCCCCCACGGCCACCATGCCTCCATCCCACCAGATTCACCCGGCGTGAGCGCGTGGATTGGGCGCTCGGGTCACGCACCACCGGCCGTGAGGCCGCCGATCGCCGCGGGACCCGATGGGGTTGAGAACGTGGCGAGCAACCCCGGTTCGCCCGGTCCAACGGTGACGGGACCGACCACGTCGCCGATGAGGGGACGGATCGCGGCGTCTTCGGGAGTGGAGATCCTCAGCATCTCCAGACGAATCCCCTTGTCGGGCAGGAGCGACGACGGTGGTGGGGTGCGCCAAAGGATGCGTGACGGCGCGAGCCCGCCCCACGGCATACGACCGTCTGGCTCAACTGTGAGCGCCCACCGGTTGCTCCCCCGAGCCAACTCCATGACGTGCTCACCTGCGAGCGCTGGGACGCGGACCACCCAGTGCACGAGCGCGGGACCACCTGCGAGCCGGGCACGCATCACCTCGGTGTCGAGCTCGAACCATCGCGCCCGCCCCGGGGAGGGCGCCTGCGGGTCGACGGCGACGACCTCCAGGTAGCAGTCGGGGCCGAGGGAGAGGAGGCGGTTGTGCGTGCCGAAGACCTCGTGCTGCCCCCCTGGGTCCATGGTCACGCCGAGGCGCTGCTCGACCCACCGGGCGCCCTCGGTGAGGTCCGCTGCCGCGACGACAAGATGGTCGAGATCGCTCACAGTGGCCAGACTAATCCGGAGATTTCGTGAGGCAGCGGACTGATCCGGTGCCGCGAGGATCCGACACCGGTCCCGATGCTGTTGTCCCGGCGAGGGGGTGGGTGCAGGCTGGAATCGAACCCTTCCGACCTGAGGAGACGGCCATGACGCAGACCGCCAGCAGCCCCACGTACGCAGACGTCGTGGATCTGGAGCGGTACCCGATCCATCGGCTCGACAGTGACGCCGGCCAGCGGCTCGTGGACGACTGCCGAGCCGCACTGGCGAAGGACGGTGTGTGCACCCTGGAGGGATTCATCCGCCCCGAGGCCGTGCAGGCGATGGTCGAACTCGCCGGACGACTCGGGCCCAAGGCGTGGGCCTCGGACCAGACCCACACCATCTATTTCGAGCCAGTGGACGAGAGCGTGCCGGCTGAGCATCCCCGCGCCCACCAGGTGCGTTCGGCAAAGCATGGAATCGCCTACGACTACATCCCGAGTGACGCGCCGATGCGGCGGCTCTACGAGAGCGACGACCTCACCGCCTTCATCGCCGCAGCCCTTGGGCGGCCGGTCCTCTATCGCAGCGCTGACCCACTGGATGCGCTGCAGGTCACCGCGTTCCACCCGGGCGAGGAGCTCGGATGGCATTTCGACAACAGCGAGTTCTCGGTGACGGTGATGTATCAGCAGGCGCAGGAGGGCGGCAACTTCGAGTACGCCCCCGGGCTCCGGTCCGACAGCGATGAGAACTATGAGGGCGTCCAGGCGGTCCTTCAGGGTGACCGCAGCCCTCTCAAGGTGCTGCCGAGCGCGCCGGGCACCATGGCCTTCTTCCGCGGCGAGCACGCACTGCACCAGGTCACGCCGATCCAGGGCGACACCCCACGGATCAACTCAGTGCTGACCTACGGCGAGCGCCCCGACATGAAACTCAGCGACCTGACGTCCGAGCTGTTCTACGGCCGCACCTCGTCCTGACGCTCGTCGCGCGCTGACTCCACGGCGTCTCGGTACGTGACCACGGCGGACACGCGACGGTGTCCTTGAGTCGCGTCGGTCAGACCGAACTTCCGGAAGATCGAGGTGGCGTGCTTCTCGACCGAGGAGAGGGACAGGTGCATGCTCTTGGCGATCTCCGGATTGGACAGGCCTTCGGCCATGGCCCTGAGCACGGTCAGCTCCCGGGGGGTCAACCGAGCGAGAGCCTCTGGCGTGGCCTCGGGTCTGGGTGGGCGACGTGCCGCGTCCCGCAGGTGCGCGAGCTCTCCGGTCATGGAGTCGAGACGGCGCAGGACGGGTCCGAGCGCGAGGGTCAGCGGAAGGACCGGCGCAGCGAGCAGCCACATCCACGTGACGGCGTTGTCGTATCGCGAGCCAGCCACCACCCCGAGAAGGACAAGTCCGGCGACGACGCCCAGGCCCGCAATGGGCCAACGCATGGCGGCGCGATCGTCGGCCCCCGCCCTGCGGTAGCGCACGACGAAGAGGACGAGCGCGAGCACCGGCAGGAGCACGAGCGCCAGCCCCCCGAGATTGGCGACTCCCTCCGGAAGGAGTTGCACGACAGGCCCCAACTCACGGTCGGCGTCGATGATGCTCGGCGTCGGGCCTGACATCGCAGCCAGAACTGGCCCGGTGACTGCCAGCAGGGCAGCCGCGGTCACCACCTTTGGCGACGGCTTCTCGTCTGGGTACGCCGCAGCAAGCCACACCAGCGCCACGAAGCCGCCGACGAACAGCAGTTGCGACGCGACATGGACCCATCCGGCCATGGCTCCGTCCGAGGCGAGGGCCTGCCCGGCACCGAGGAAGGCGAGGAGGTGGGCAGATCCCAGGGCCGCCAGCCCGCCTGCCACTCGCGCGGGCGTACCCAGCAGGTGGCCGATCAGTCCCGCCACGAGGAAGCAGGCGGGCGCGATGAGGATCTGGAGCACGCCTCAAGTGTGGCCCCGACGGGCGCTGCCCACCCTGCGGTCGACCGTAAAAGCGCCACAACTGCGGTCAACCACGTGGTACCAGGTGCGGCCATCTCCCTAGCGTCCGAGACGCCCACTCCACGAATCGAAAGGGACTCTCATGACCGCCATTCAGCGCTCGGCCCAAGGCCTCATGGTGATCTTCGGCCTGCTGACCATCGTCTTCTACGCCTCTGTCTATGCGGCCGCAGGCGCGGACGCCTTCCCCAGCGATGCCAATGCCCTCATTGCCACCGGGGGCGCGGCTCTGGGCGTGCTGGTCATCGCCCTGGCCACCGCTGGCATCAACTCGGGCGAACGATGGGCTTGGTTGGCGCTGTGGGTGCTGCCGGCGTTCTTCCTCGCCCATGCAGCGCTCCTCGGCACCTGGGTCCCGGACGGCATCTTCGCGGCCGTCAGCGCCGCTGCACTGATCGTCACCCGCCCCCGCTACACCGCCTGAACGGGCCCGAGGCGCACGCGCGGAGGCGAGCGGACGGCATACCCACGTGCATGTCTCGCCGGAGGCGAGCGACGGTCAAGACTGCGTTCGCTCGCTCGGGGCGTTTGCGGAGTCAGCTGCGGTCCACGAGGCGAGGATGCGCAGGGCCTCGTGCGTGGCGCTGTCGGGTGCCGCCGTCCACACGACCAGTTGCTGGTCCGCATCGGCGACGTCGGCAAGGGTGTCCCAGTCGAGGACCAACTCGCCCACCATCGGGTGGACGAGGGTCTTGGTGCCGGTGCTCAGGCTGGCGACGTTGCGGGCGGCCCACCACTGGGCGAACTGGGGATCGTGCACCGACAACTCGCCGACCAGCGCGGTCAGGCGTGGATCGGCGGGGTTCTTGGCGGCCTGCATGCGCAGTTGGGCGACGGCGGTCTTGGCGACCGACTCCCAGTCCTGATAGAGCGTGCGCATCGCGGGGTCGGTGAAGAGGATGCGGACGTAGTTGCGGTGCTTCGCTGGCACCTGTCCGAAGTCGGTGATCATCGCTGCGGCCAGCCGGTTCCACGCGAGGACGTCCATCCGTCGTCCCATGACGATCGCGGGGGTGGCAGACAGGTCGTCCATGAGGCGGCGGAGTTGCGGCTTGACCTTCTGGATGGACTGCCGAGGTGTCCTCGTCGAGGTCTTGCCGGCCAGGCTGAAGAGATAGCGGCGCTGGTCCTCATCGAGTTGCAGCGCGTCCGCGAGTTGCCCAAGGACGGGTGCCGACGCCTGGATGCGGCCCTGCTCGATGCGGGTGTAGTAGTCGGTGCTGATCGAGGCGAGTTGGGCGACCTCCTCGCGGCGGAGTCCGGCGACGCGACGCGCGCCGACACCCTCCGGCAACAGCGCATCGCGAGGTGACAGTTCGGCACGGCGGGCCTTGAGGAAGGTGCCGAGCTCGTTCTGCTTCGGGTCGCGGCTCATCGTTCGAGTGTCGCAGCCGATCGCCGATCCCTGAGGGGGAGGAATCCCTCCCCGGATGAATCCTTCCTCTGCACAGATTCGGCTCTGGGTTCGAGCATGGAGGCATGGCAATTCTCAACGAGACCTATGGCCTGTCCAACGGAGTGACGATCCCGAAGCTGGGACTCGGCACGTGGTTCATCGACGACGACGTGGCCGCGCAGGTTGTGCGCGACGCGGTCGCAGCCGGCTATCGCAACATCGACACGGCGCAGGCCTACGGCAACGAGCGCGGCGTCGGCGAGGGGGTGCGCACGAGCGGCGTCGCTCGTGACGAGCTCTTCGTGTCGACCAAACTCGCGGCCGAGATCAAGGACTACGACTCCGCGGCTCTGGCGATCGACGAGTCGCTCGCGACGATGGGCCTGGACCACATCGATCTGATGCTCATCCACAGCCCTCAGCCGTGGGACGACTTCCGCGGTGGCGACTACGCGGAGGGGAACCGGGAGGCGTGGCGCGCCCTGGAGGATGCGCACAAGGCCGGCAAGCTGCGGTCGATCGGCGTCTCGAACTTCCAGCAGTCCGACCTGGAGAACGTGATGTCGTCGGCGACGGTCGCACCGCACGTGAACCAGGTCCTCGTCCACGTGGGCAACACGCCCAGTGAGCTCATCGACTACTGCCAGGCGAACGGCATTCTCGTGCAGGCGTATTCGCCGATCGCGCACGGCGAGATGCTCAAGAACGCCGAGGTGCAGGCGATGGCTGAGCGCTATGGCGTGACGGTGCCGCAGCTCGGCATCCGCTACACGCTGCAGCTCGGCACTGTGTCGCTGCCCAAGACCTCGAACCCGGAGCACATGCGCTCCAACGCCCAGGTCGACTTCGTCATCTCCGACGAGGACATGGAGACGCTGCGCTGGATGCGCGCGGCCGACTACGGCGAGCACAGCGCCTTCCCCGTCTACAGCGGCAAGTGAGCGGCGGGATCGCAGATGACTGAGACGATGCGCGCGCTCGTGTCCGGTCGCGGCCCCGAGTGGGTGCTGGCCGACGTGCCAGTCCCGCAGCCGGCCCCCGGGCAGGTGCTGATCCGCAACCGGGCCAGCGCAACCAACAACGCCGACCTGCCGATGCTCGCCGAGGCGGACCCCTCCAGCGGTGGGTCCGGTGAGCAGTTCATCGCCGGATTTGAGTATGCCGGCGAGGTCGATGCGCTCGGAGCGGACGCGGGTGCGTGGCAGGTTGGCGACCTCGTGATGGGCACCTTCCCGTCGGCGTTCGCCGAGTACGTCGTGGCTGACCATCGGTTCGTGCTGCCGCGGCCGGCGCGCTTGGCTCCGGAGGTGGCCTGTGCGTTGCCAACGGCTCTGCTCACCGAGTTCGGCGCGCTGCGGGTCGCAGGCTTCGAGGCCGGTCAGAGCGTGCTGGTCACCGGTGCCACGACCGGGATCGGGCTCATCGGTGTCCAGATCGCGAAGGCGGTAGGTGCGTCGCGCATCATCGCGACGACTCGCGGTGGGGCCAAGAAGGAACTGCTGGTCGGTGTCGGTGCCGATGTCGTGATGGTGACGGACGAGGAGGACCTCACCGAGGCCGTACTGGCAGCCACGGACGGCAAGGGCGTCGATGTCGTGTTGGACCACGTCGCCGGTGAGACCTTCGCGCAGTGCCTGCCCGCCACCGCTGAGGACGGCCATGTCGTGAACATCGGTCGCCTCGCCGGCCCGGCCTCGACGATCGACCTGGACGCCCTGTCGTATCGGCACCTCACCTGCATGGTGTGTCGTTCGGCTTCTCGCGCGACTGGGAGACGGTGCCGATCCTCGAGGGATTGCGGGCGGACGTGCTGCCCGCTCTTGAGCGTGGGGAGATCCGGCCAGTCATCGACTCCACTGTCGACATCGCGGACTTCCAGAAGGCCGCCGACCGGCTCCGCCCCGGCGACGCGGTGGGCAAGGTCGTGCTGACCTTCGCCGACCGATGAGCGAGCCGAGGATGCGCTGGCGCACTCCCGCCCTTGTGGTGGGCGCGGCTCTCCTCGCCCTGGCTGGATGCAGCCAGGGCGGGGAGCCCGTCCCGGGGGCGACTGCCCCGACGAGTTCGATCGAGTCGGCGAGCCCGTCTGGTTCGACCGGCACTTCGTCCGCGACTGACGAGTCCGGAAGTGTCGAGGGGCAGGCCCTACGCCTGACAGTGAACGACACGGTCATCGACGCGACGATGGTCGACAACGCCACCTCACGAGAGTTCGCGGCACTTCTGCCCCTCACGATGCGGATGGGCGACATGCTCGGCCGGGAGGCGTACGGAACCGGACTACCGACGGACCTGACGGACGACGCACCGCGCCGGACGGCATACGAGATCGGTGAGCTCGTCTACTGGCCACCGACGAACGGAATCGCGGTGTACCACAAGCGCGCTGGCACACCCGTGCCCGAGCCTGGGCTGATCCCGCTGGCCCGGATGACTGTGGACGACGCAGCGGCCTTCGATCTGTCGGACGGCGCCGCCGACGTCACGATCTCCCGGGCGCCGTAGGAGCGACCGGCGACTGGGACGCCGTCGCGAGCGTCGCATCCGCGGGATGAATCGCAAGGCGCGGACGCGAAGGCAGGCCGGAGGCCTGTTGAGCGGTCACAACGCAGCGAATCGCCCGCGGTGCGGCGCGCAGCAGGCGCCCCAATCGCCGGTCGCTCCAGGCCCGTAACGTGGGAGCGAAGGCGTTCCACGGCACACGAGATAGGGAGATCGACGTGGCAGAGGCAGCAGGGGTCGTCAATCGGGACGGGCGCACCCACGACTCAGAGTTCCGGGACGCCATCTCAACCTCGCCGGCTGAAGTCCAAGAGCTGGCGATCGCTGTCCGCGCGCTGGTCTATGACGTCTATCCGGACACGGTGGAGGTCGTGTGGCCGAAGCAGCGTTCCATCGGCTGGGGCGTCGGCCCCAAGAAGTTCACCGAGCAGTTCGCCTATCTCATGACGTTCAAGAAGCACGCCACGCTCGGCTTCTACAACGGCGGCGAACTGCCGGACCCCGCCGGTCTGCTGCCCGAGGCGGGCGGCACGCAGGTCTCCGGGACGCTCTCGATGCGGAGCCTCAAGGTGACCCGACACGAGGACCTCGACCGACCGGAACTCCGCGAACTCATCGATGCCGCCGTCCGGCACCAGACCACCCTCGTCAACGAGTAACCCAGCCGCAGCCAGCGTCGACTCTGCACGCTAGGCAGTGAGTTGTCTCATCAGCGTGGCGTCGTCGCGGACGGCCCAGTGCTCGGCGCCTTTGCCGTCGGCCATGCGCAGGATGTGCATCTGCTTGTAGGCGAACCGCCGCCCAGAGGCGGGCAGTCCGAAGTACTCACCGGTGTGCACACCGCTGTGGGTGCAACGGATCACCACTTTGTCACCCTCGGCGATGACGTCGTGGATCTCCCAATGCTGGTCACTGAACGCCCGATTGAGGATGTCCATGAACATCGTGATGCCCTGCAGTCCGGGTGGAGTCCCTTCTGGCGCCTCGTGATTGACGAACTGGTCGCTCACGAGGTCGCGCAACGCCTCCTGATCGTTGGCGGGGAAGACCTCTTCCAGAACCCGCCGGGCCGCCGTCTTGTTGTCGAGTCCCATCTCGCCTCTCCTTCCGGGCGCGTCGTCCTCAGTGGCGACGTATTGATGGCACTATCATTCTCCTCAATGTTGGAGAACGCAAGACCCAAACGCCGCTACGACGCCACGTCCCGCCGGAGCCAGGCGCAGGCGACGCGCGCCCGTGTCGTGCTGGCAGCCACCGAAGCCTTCCTGGAGTTGGGCTACGTCGGCGCCACCGTCCCTGACATCGCCGCACGAGCCGGTGTTGCGCTCAAGACGGTCTACCGGGCTGCCCCCGGCAAGGCGGGGCTGCTCGCCGCGTCCGTGACAGCTGCCGTGGCCGGCGGCGTGGCGCGCGGGGAGGTCCCCGTCGTGGAGCGTCCTGCCATTCGCGCCATCACAGAGGAGCCGGATCCGGCCCAACAGTTGCGGCTCTATGCCAAGACGCAGCCAGGCATCTGGGCACGAGTCGGCCCACTGCTCAGGGTCCTCGCCACCGCCGCCGAGTCGGAGCCTGAGTTGCGGGCAATGCAGGCCGAACAGGAGGCGGTGCGGCATGCGGGCCTCACAGATTTCGCGCGCCTCCTCGACGAGCGACGAGCGCTCAAGGTGGGCCTGACGCCGGAGCGCGCTGCAGACATCATCGTCACCCTCGGTTCCTTTGCCACATACGAGAGCCTCGTGAACACCTACGACTGGACGCACGACCAGTACGTGGAGTGGCTCGTCGCTGCGCTCCAGCACTCCCTGCTGGGCTGACCACGCCCGTTGTCTCGGCGCTTCAAAGCCTTCGTATGCCGTCCGCCCGCCTTCACGTGAAGGCGAGCGGACGGCATACGGAGACTCTTCAGAGGTGCGCTCAGGCGAAGGTGAGGTTCACGGGGACTGACTCGTAGCCGCGCAGCACCCACGTCGGCCGGCGGGGAGGGGTGTCGGAGAGGGCGATCGAGGGGAAGCGGGCGAGGAGCCGGCGGAGTGTGACCTCGAGCTCGACCCTGGCCAGGGGCGCGCCGAGGCAGAAGTGCCGGCCCAGCCCGAAGCCGACGTGCGGGTTGGGGTCACGGGACACGTCGAAGGCGTCGGCGCCGGTGAGGGAGTCGTCGCCGAAGACGTCCGCGTCACGATTGGCCGACCCCATGAGGCAGGCGACCGTCTCCCCTGCCCGGATGTTCGCGCCCGCGATCTCGACGTCCTGGGTGGCCGTCCGCTCGAACATCTGCAGCGGCGCGTCAAAGCGGATGAGCTCCTCGAGCGCCGTTGCCGCGCTGACCTCACCGGACGTGATCCGACGCAGCTGGTCGGGGTGATGGAGGAGCGAGACGAGGCCATTGCCGAAGGTGTTGACCGAGGCTTCGTGACCCGCGTTGAGCAGCAGGACGACGGTCGCCACAAGCTCGTCATCGGTGAAGCCGGCAGCGTCATCGTCCCGCTCGGCGATGAGGTCGCTCACGAGGTCCTCCCCGGGGCGTTCGCGGCGCATCTCGATGACCTCGCGGACGTAGGCCGCGAAGTCGACACTGGCGCGGACGGCTGCTTGGCGCGTGGTCTCGTCGACGCCCTGCTCATACATGTGGACGATCGCCTGCGACCAGTCCCTCAGCCGGACGTGGTCCTCACGCGGGACCCCGAGTAGGTCGGCGATGACGAAGACCGGCATCGGCTCGGCGTAGGTGGCGAGGATGTCGAGCGGGCGGGCGGGGTCTGGGTCGAGGTCGTCGAGCATCGCTTCGGCCAGCTCCTCGATCCGTGGTCGCATGCGCTCGACGTGCCCCTTGGCGAAGGCACCGGCGAGGAGGCGCCGCATCCGCGTGTGCTCCGGTGGCTCGTTCTCCATGAGCTGGTTGCGGTGCAGGAAGTTGAAGGGCTCCATCTCCTCGACCGGCTGCCAGTCGGACCAGATCCGACCCAGGGCTCGATCGCGGAGGGTGGCGCCCACCGCCGCATGGGTCGTCGCGACCCACCGACCGTCCTGCGCCCGCAGCATGGGGCCCTGGGACCGCCACTCCGCCAGTGTCGGATAGGGGTCGTCGATGAGGGCAGGATCAGTGAGGTCGACGTCGCTCATCGCGCCATCATGGACTGTCGCGGCCATCCGGTCGATGTGCCCGTAGGCTCTAAAATCGAGGGGTTGGGTGGGGACCGAAGCCACCTACGCCTTCGACTTGATGAGGCCGCTTTACCCGCCTGTCAATGCGATGGCGCTTTCCCGGCGCTGGGCACGACTCATCACCACGATGCTGCTCAACGCAAAAAAGAAACCCGCGGCAGCGAACCCCAGAGAGGTCTGCGTAGCGAGCTCCTGTTGGTATTCGGAAAGTGGTACGCACTTTCGCTTTCCGGCATCAGCAAGATAATACTGGCAATTCTCCGGACCGTCCGAATAGGGGACCCCTTGGCTCGGCGCGGCAACGCCAATCAGCAGCAGCGCCCAAGCGACTACACCTAGGCCAGCGCCGACGATCATCGTCGCTCTGGACGGATGTCCGAATATGTCGCGAAAGCGATTCGACCTTCGGTCATCCATGCGGTATGAAAGTCGACCAATGGCCGAACCGATGGCGTGAATCATCGCCCCTAACGAAGTCGCGCCCAAGGCGATCAGGGCCGACCAGGGCAGCGGCTCCTTGGCAAGGGCTACGAGATACGCCGAGATCACACAACATGCACCGCCGAGTGTGGCGTAGACCCGACTAAGTGACACTTCAGCCTTCCCAACTACGAGCGCTTCTAAGCGCGCGGGCGATCTTGCGCAGCACGTGCCACCCGCAGAAATCCGGGCAAGTCCCGCCCATTCGCGACATTAATGGTGGTTCCATCCTGGAACCGAAAAACCCGGATCGATCCTGAGAGCCGTCCGGCGGCTGGACCTACGACAGAGCCCCGGGGAGTGGTGGGGATTGG
>NZ_AVPJ01000010.1 GCF_000768705.1 Knoellia sinensis KCTC 19936 | reverse complement strand
GTGCCGAACTCACCCAATTGGACGGTTCTGTACACGACACCACTCAGGGAGGCAACGAGGAGCCAAGTGGGCTGGGTGGGGGGATTCCGGTGACGCCAGTGGGCCGGTCGGCGTGGTCGTGTCACGCTTCTGGGGTGACTGAGGATTCGCAGAGGTCTGAGGCTGGGCAATTCGAGCCAGGGCGCACAGATGAGTCCGAAGGCACCGAGGAGCCGACCACGGTCGAGCGGGCCCTGACGCGCGGTGTCGAGCGGGTGGCCGGCGTCGCCGACGAGATCGTCCACCACCGGGCACCCAACAATGTCCGAGCCTTCGTCAACGCGTTCTTCGGTGACCACCTCGCCTCCTCCGGCTCGGCGCTCTCCCACACCATGGGGGTGCGTCGGCGCGGCCGCTCGGTCCGCCTGACCCACGACGGACTGAAGGCGGCCTACCCGGAGGCGAGCGGCGAGGTCGTCGTTCTCGTCCACGGGCTCATGGTCTCCGAGGACGTGTGGGAGCAGGGCCGCTTCGGCCACCGCCTCCACGAGGACCTCGGGCTCACGCCGGTGACCGTGCGCTACAACACCGGCCTGCGGATCTCGAGCAACGGTCGAGAACTCGACCGCGTCCTCACTGCCCTCGTCACCCACTGGCCCGTCCCGGTCACGCGTCTTGTCCTGATCGGCCATTCGATGGGCGGCCTCGTCACACACAGCGCACTCGCACAGTCGACGCACGATGGTGAGGTGGGCCCGTGGGTCGGCGTCGTCAGCGACACCATCACCCTCGGCTCGCCCCACCTCGGCGCTCCGCTGGAACGTGCAGCGAGCCAGGCGGCGTGGGCCGCCGGCAGACTGCGTCCCGACCGCCCCGTCGGCGGTCTCCTCGGTCGACGCAGCGTCGGCATCAGGGACCTCGCCCACGGAGCGATCCTCGACGAGGAATGGGCCATCGAACCCGGCCGGAGGGGCAGGCGACGGATCGATATCCCGCTGCACCAGGGCATACGGCATCTTGCGATCGTCGGACTGCTCGGCAAGCGCATCGACAGCAAGGTCGCCCAGCTCTTCGGTGACGGCATCGTCACCGCGGCGAGCGCCCGCGCCACTGGCCGTGGATCGCCCGAGAGCCGGCGCTTCGCGGCCGAGGACGTCGTGGTCCTTCCACGGGTCGGTCATCTGGCGCTCGTCCACGACGACACCGTCTATGCCGCGATCCGTGAGCGTCTCAGTGCCAGAGTGGACCCATGAGCGAGCAGACGACTGCGCCCACGACCGTCATCCTTTTCGGTGCCACCGGTGACCTCGCCAAGCGCAAACTCATCCCCGGGATGCTGCATCTCTTCCAGTCCAAGTTGCTGGACGACCTGCGTGTGGTCGGCACCTCTCTCGACGAGCTGTCACCGGACGAGTTCCGCAAACTTGCCCACACGGCGATCCGGGAGTTCTCGACCCGAGAGCTCGACGAGGACGAGTGGCACGAGTTCGCGCAACGGCTCGACTTCGTCCCCAACTCGGCGGGGCCCAAGGCGCTCGGAGACGCGGTGCGAGCAGCCGAGGCGCAACTGCCGGGCGACACGGAGCTGCGTCTGCACTACCTGTCGGTGCCCCCGAAGGCCGCGCTCTCCGCGATCCAGACCATTGGTGAGGCCGACCTGGTCGACCGCAGCCGCATCGTCATGGAGAAGCCGTTCGGCACCGACTACGCCTCCGCCGTCGAGCTCAATCGCCGCGTGCACGAAGTCTTCCGAGAGGAGCAGGTCTTCCGCATCGACCACTTCCTCGGCAAGGAACCCGCACAGAACATCCTCGCCTTCCGCTTCGCCAACGGGCTCTTCGAGCCGATCTGGCACCGCAACAACATCGCCCACGTCCAGATCGACGTGCCCGAGACCCTGGGCCTGTCCACTCGCGGCGACTTCTACGAGAACACCGGCGCCTACCGCGACATGGTCGTCACCCACCTCTTCCAGATCCTTGCGTTCACCGCGATGGAGCCGCCGACCTCGCTCGAACCGGCTGCGATCAGCCGCGAGAAGAACAAGGTCTTCGAGTCCATGCAGCCGATCCAGCCGAACGACGTGGTGCGCGGGCAGTACCTCGGCTACCTCGATGAGCCCGGCGTCGCCCCGGACTCCGACACCGAGACCTTCGTTGCGCTGAAGTGCTACATCGACAACTGGCGCTGGGCCGGAGTGCCCTTCTTTCTGCGCACGGGCAAGCGGATGGCTGAGGGGGCACGGATCATCTCGATCGCCTTCAACGAGCCGCCGCAGTCGATGTTCCCGCCCGGGTCCGGGGTCGGCGACCACGGTCCCGACCACCTCACGTTCGACCTCGCCGACAAGGCCCGGATGTCGCTGTCGTTCTATGGCAAGCGACCAGGGCCGGGGATGAAGCTCGACAAGCTCTCGATGCAGTTCGCCATGCAGGACACGACGTGGGCCGGTGCAGTGCTCGAGGCCTACGAGCGGCTCATCTATGACGCCGTGCGCGGCGACCACACCCTCTTCACGTCCGCCGAGGGCGTCGAGCGGCTCTGGGAGGTCAGCCAGCCACTCCTCGACAACCCGCCGGTGGTTCGCCCCTACGCGCCCGACACCTACGGCCCCAACCAGATCCACCAACTCGTCGCCCCGCACACGTGGCGCTTGCCGTTCGAGCGGAAGTGGCGCGACAAGAACCCCGATCCCGGCCCGCAGTCACCCATCGAGGGGGGTGCCCGGCCCTGACCTCAGTCGGCCGACGGCGTCCTCGGCCGTTGGAGCCGTTGGAGCCGTTGGAAACGTTGGAGCCGTTGGAGCCGTGACGGGGTCACCAGGTGCCGGGGTCGTCCTGTCGGCTCGGGCGGTCCTCGGGCGGTGGGGTGTGAGCCTCCGCGATGGCACGCTCCAGGTCGGCAGCCCGCACCTCCTCGGGCTGGGCTTCGTACTCCGCCAGGGCCTGCTCGACACGGTGGCCGATGAAGTCGGCGAAGGCGTCCGAGCGGGCGAGTTCCCTCAGGGACTCGCGGCCCTCGAGCACGGCGTCGATCCGGCGGCGCATGGCGTCGTCGGAGGTATCGTCGCGAAGCACTCGAAGGCTCTCGCGCAGGTGGGCCGCCATGCGTGGCTCGAAGCGCAGGGTCTCGAGCAGCGGCGGCTGCTCTTCACCGGGACCGACGGTCACGCGGGCACCTGCCGGTGGTCGTAGGCCTGGGGGAGATCGATGGACTCGAAGCCCTTGATCGAACTGAGGGAGCCGGCGATGAGGCCGAGGAGAGCCTCGCACGCGGTCCACACCTTGGCCCGGATCTCGAGGATCTCCTGGACGACCTTGGAACCTCGATAGATCGAGTAGCCCACGCCCGCACCCGCGCCCCAACCGACGGGGTTGTAGAAATTGGTGGCCGCGGCGGCGAGGGCGATGCCTGCCGTGATGGCCCAGTCGGCCAGGGACTCCACGAGGGACCCCACGGCGTTGGCGAGTTCCTTGACGCCGAAAGCGGTCGTTTCGTACTGGTCGGCGATGTCCTCGAAGTTCGCCTTCTGCGCTCGCAACTCCTTGGACAACCCGACGAAGTAGGCCGACGCGGCTGCGGCCGCTTTGCCGTCCCAGTCGTCCATACAGTCCCGACGGTCGCTCGCCAGCTCGGTCGCGGCGGTGTCGCAGAAGGCGCCAAGGTTGCGCAGCGCGTCCGCGGACTTCGAGACCTCTTCCCAGTCGCCGGCGAACCACTCGCCGACCTCCTCGGGAATGTTGGGCCCACCCATCTTGTCGATGGCAACCATGGCCCAGTGGCCGAGGGAGATGAGGTCCCCGATGTGAAGGAAGGTGTCCAGAGACGCTGGAAGCATCGGGTGCGCCACGGGTTCCGTGAGCTGTGCTGCGGGATCCCCCATCGGTCAGCCCTTCGGGTACTTCGCGTCGAGACGTGCGCGGGCGTCCTGGTCGAGGGCCGTGTAGGTCTTGCCGGCGGCGCGGAGCTCCTTGGCCGAGGCTTGGCTGACCTTGGAGAGGTGCCCGAAGAAGTCCTCCACCGCAGGCTTGACCTCTTGGCACGAGTTGAGGAATCGGACCATGGCACTGAATCCCGATGCCGGCGGCTTGGTCTTCGCCGCGTAGGTCTTCGCCTGGTCGGCGTCAAGCCTCAGGTCATGCAGCGCGTCCCCGAACTTCGTGACCGAAGCCGGCTTGACCTTGAACGTCACGGATCCTCCCCAGAATGGTGTGCTCCGCAGCGGAGCGGGCCCCGCACCGGGCGCGTTCGACCCGATGTCCGCGTCTACAGTAGGTGATCGCGCCCCCGGGGAGAGGGGTGGGATCGACGCAGTGGGAAGGGATGGGCATGGCCCAGGAAGCGCCGATGAGCAGGCGCAAGGCAACGATCGTCGCGGTGTGCAGCGCCATCGGGGGAATCCTTCTCCTGGCTCTCAGCCTGTTCCTGCTGGGGTCCGTGGATGACACTCCGCAGAACGCGGTCGGGGTGTTCCTGACCTCGGCTGTAGGGCTCATCGTCCTGGCGCTGGCGGCCGTGATCGCTTCTGGCCTTCGTCACGGGGTTTCCGCCCGGGGTCGCCAGCAGTTGGTCGCGGCTTGGGTCGGCCTGGCCATGATCGGACTTGGCGTCACCGTCGCCGGAGTCTGGGAGTCACGCTTGCCATGGACGGCCTTCGCACTCGCTCCGCTGCTCGTTGCGGTCGGTCTGGTCAAGGACATCGGCCGCGTGCGCAAAGTGGGCGACGACGAGCAGGTTCCGCCCGCGACTCGGTCGTGACGACTGTCGGAGAGCCGCAGTCGCACGGAGGCCCCGCCCGCACCCGTGACTAATCACAGTGAGTCTGGTCCGCGGTCGCTCGGCCTGCCTAGATTCGAGCCATGACGCGGGGTGGGCGCAGCAGGCTGGGCCATGCCGTCGCTGCCTTCACCAGCAACGCCCGAAACCCGAACCTGCGCCGGGCGCAGCTGAGTTTCCTTGGTGCGTGGACCGCCGAGTGGGCCTTCACGGTGGCCCTCGGCATCGTCGCCTACCGCGACGGAGGTGCTGCCGCGGTCGGGCTGGTCGGGCTGCTGCGCATGGTTCCGTCCGCCGTGCTGGCACCCGTCCTGTCACCCCTGGCCGATCGAGGGCGGCGGGAACGCGTCCTCGTGGTCGTGTCCACCGTGCGTGGTCTCGCCACGGCGGCTGCCGCCGCCGTCGTGGCGCTCGAGGGGTCGGTCCTGCTCGTCTACGGGGCAGCGATCCTGTCGACGATTGCTGCGACGCTCTATCGGCCAGCCCACTCGGCACTCCTGCCATCCCTCTGCCACACGGGCCACGAACTGGCGAGCGCCAACGTCGTCAGGGGCCTGCTCGACTCGGCCGCCACGCTCGTGGGTCCGCTCATGGCCGCCGTGCTCCTGGGGTTCACCGGCGTGGACGTGGTGTTCGCGGTGGCCGCTGCCGCGTCGTTCTGGTCGGCCGCGCTCGTGCTCCGCCTCCGCTACGACGCACCACCTCGACCCCCAGCCAGCACCGGGCCGAACCTCATGGGTGAAGCGCTGGAGGGCATCCGCACGGTCGTTCGTGATCGCGGGCTGTCGCTCATCCTTGGGCTCGCGGCCGCCCAGGCCCTGACTCGGGGTGCACTGACCGTCCTGTCCGTCGTCATGGCGATCGAACTCCTCGGGACGGGGGAGCCCGGGGTGGGTGCGCTCATGACGGCTGTCGGTGTGGGCGCGGTCCTGGGGTCGTTGGCGGCGTCGCTCCTCGTCGGCACGGGACGTCTGGGCGGGTGGTTCGCCGTGGGTGTGGCCCTGTGGGGCCTTCCGCTTGCGCTGGTGGGTGCCGTCCCGCAACAAGGTCTGGCGCTTGTCCTCGTGGCCTTCATCGGAGTGGGCAATGCGCTCATCGACGTCGCCGGCTTCACCCTCATCGGTCGCATGGCCTCCGATGAGGTGCTGGCCCGTGTCTTTGGCGTGCTCGAGAGCCTCGTGGCCGTCTTCATCGGGCTTGGCGCCCTGGTCGCGTCGCTGCTCGTCGAGCAGTTCGACGTCCGCACGGCGCTCGTGGTGACGGGGATGTTGTGTCCGATCCTGGCCGTCCTCACGTGGCGCCGCCTCCGAGCGCTCGACCGGTCCGTGCATGCACTCGACGCTGACGTCTCCCTCCTGCAGGGGGTGCCGATGCTGGCGCCGCTCCCGCTGCCCGCGGTCGAGCGACTGGCCCGTGCCCTGCGCCCGGTGGCCGCTTCGAACGGCGAGGTCGTCTTCCGGCAAGGGGACACGGGCGAGGACTACTACGTCATCCAGGCCGGTGAGGCCGAGGTCGTCGGCGACGGACGACTCGTGACCACCCTGGGACCGGGGGAGGGGTTCGGCGAGATCGCTCTGCTGCGCCACACGGCCCGCACCGCGACCGTGCTCGCCCGAGGCGATCTGCGCCTGCGGGCCTTGGCTTCCGCGCGTTTCCTCCCGGTGGTGTTGGGCTTCACGCCGAGCACGTGCCAGGCCCTGGCCGACGTCGACACCCTGCTCCATCGCTTCAATCCGGAGGGTTCGCCCGAGGCTTCGCCCGAAGGTTCGTGAGAGTCGTCGGGCAGTCGCGACGCGCCGTCTAGTCGAGCGGGATGGTCACGGAACGGGGCTTGGCCTCGGGGTCCGTGCGGACGATGAGGCTCTTCGGGCGGACCTCGAAGCGCACCCGCTTCGCCTCACCGATGACGTCGCCGTCCACCTCGACCATCTGCGGCTCGTCGAGCGAGACGAGGATCGACTGGCAGCGGTAGCGGTCGAGCTTCGGGTGGTTCTGGCCGCGCTTGGCCAGGACGTGGATGGCGACTCCGGCCCAGCCGACGATGCCCTTGGGGGTGATGGCCACGACATCGAGGACGCCGTCGTCGACCTCGGCGTCAGGCATGAGCGTGATGCCGCCCTGGAGCCGCCCGCAGTTGCCGACGACCACGGTGCGTGCGGTGTGGGCGATCGGCTCGCCGCCATCGATCCGCAGGCGAGTGGCAAAACGCGCGCCGAGGAGGTTCTTGGCCCCCGTCGCGACGTAGGCGCCCCACCCGATTCGGGCCTTCGCCTCCTCGGTCGTGCCGTGCATGATGCTCGCGTCGAGTCCCACGCCGGCCATGACGAGGAAGGCGTGCTGGTTCGGAGCCGCGGCCGAGCCGTGCTCGTCGTCGGCGCCGACGTCGGGCTCGGTGGGTCCGTCGTGGTCGGGGTCGAGCTCCTCGGTCGAGGACTGCTCGCGGTCGGGGTCGAGAGTCACCCAGCCGACGTCGATGTGCCGGTTGCGACCGGTGAGGGCGACGTCGAGTCCGCCGATGATGCCGAGGGGGAGGCCGAGGTTGCGGCCGAGCAGGTTGCCCGTGCCGGCCGGGATGAGGCCCATCGGGGTCGACGTGCCGGTGAGGGCGTGCGCCACTGCGCGCACCGTGCCGTCTCCGCCGACGGCGCACACGAGGTCGACACCTTCGGCGAGCGCCGCGCGAGTCTGCCCGACGCCGGGATCCTCGGCCGTGGTCTCGAGGATGAGCGGCTCGTCCCAGTCGTCGTGCCCGGCGACCGTACGGGTCACCAGTGCCTTGGCCGAGGACACGTCGTCGAACTTCGTCGGGTTGATGATGATCGCCACCCGCTTCTTGGGCGGCGCGACCTCCTCATCGCCGGACTGCCGGAAGGTCGAGCGCGCGGGTCGCTTCGGTGTGGCATGGCGGCCCCGGCCACGCCCGACCCTGACGGCGACGAAGATTCCCAGGGCAAGAAGCACGAGGAGGGCAAGGATCGCCACGATGAGGGGCCAGGGTTCGGACACGTCAGGGACCGTACCCCAGAGTCACATCCCGCGACCCGTCGTTGTGCCCGGCCAACCGGCGACGGGGCCACGGGCTCCTCTCCGGCGCTCGCCCTACGCTGGCGGCATGAGCGAGATCGTGCCGGACACCAAGGACTGGACCTGGACCGTCGAGAAGGCCTGCCCGGACTGCGGGTTCGACCCGCTCCGGGTGCAGGGAACGGACATCGCGAGTCTTGTCACGGCATACACGAAGCCGTGGACGGACGTCCTCGCCCGACCGGACGTGGCCACGCGACCGGCCCCGACGACGTGGTCGCCGCTCGAATACGCGTGCCACGTCCGCGACGTCTGTGACCTCTTCGCGGCGCGCGTGCGGCTCATGCTCGACGAGGACGGCGCGCGCTTCGCGAACTGGGACCAGGACGTCACGGCGGTGGAGAGCCGGTATGCCGAGCAGTCACCGTCCGCAGTGGCGTCCGAGATTCCTGTGGCTGCGGAGAGGCTCAGTTCCGCGTATGCCGGCCTGTCCGGTTCCGAGTGGGACCGTCGCGGCCTGCGGTCCAACGGTTCGGAGTTCACGGTGCTGACGTTGGGTCGCTACGGCCTCCATGACCTCCGCCACCACCTGTGGGACGTCGGCGTGACGCCCTGACGTTCGAGGTCGTGGCGGCTCAGACGCTGCTGAGGCGGTCGAGGACCTTCTGCATGTGCTCGGCCCGCTCGGCGGGGCTGTCGGTCGCGGCCTGCATGAGGCACATGCGCTGGTAGCGCTCAAGCACGGCCACCCGGATGACGTCCTGGGCGGTCGCGCCCGGGGCCTCTGTGAGCGCAGCAAGGGCTGCGGTGAACTCGGGGTCCGTGGGAAGCGTCGTCGCCATGGCGGAATGGTGCCATGGCGTGATGCCAGGCCCTGGCACCCCCGCCGTTAGGCTGGCCCGCGTGATCGATCTCAAGCTGCTCCGCGACAACCCCGACCGCGTGCGCGCCTCGCAGCGCGCCAGGGGCGAGGACGAGAGTGTCGTCGACGCTGTCCTGGCCGCGGAGGAGAAGCAGCGGCACAGTCTCACCGCGTTCGAGCAGCTGCGGGCCGAGCAGAAGTCCATGGGCAAGCAGGTGGCCCAGGCCCAGGGTGACGAGAAGCAGGCCCTGCTCGCCCGCACCAAGGAGATCGCCGCACAGGTCAAGGCCAACCAGGCCGCTGCGGACGAGGCAGCCCAGGAGCTCGGGACCCTCCAGCGCCGGATCGGCAACGTCATCGAGGACGGCGTCCCCGTGGGCGGCGAGGACGACTACGTCGTGATCGAGGAGGTCGGCACGCCTCGAGACTTCGCGGCCGAAGGCTTCGAGCCCAAGGACCACCTCACCCTGGCCGAGGCGCTCGGTGCGCTCGACATGGAGCGGGGTGCCAAGGTGTCGGGCTCGCGCTTCTACTTCCTCAAGGGGGTCGGCGCTCGCCTTGAGATGGCGATGCTCCAGCTCGCGATGCAGCGCGCCATCGAGGCCGGGTTCGTCCCGATGATCACGCCGACCCTCGTCAAGACCGAGGTCATGGCCGGTGCCGGCTTCATCGACCACCACGCCGACGAGGTCTATCGCCTCGAGGCCGACGACCTCTATCTCACCGGCACGAGTGAGGTCGCGCTCGCCGGCTACCACGCCGACGAGATCATCGACCTGAGCAGCGGCCCGATTCGCTACGCCGGCCAGTCGACCTGCTACCGCCGCGAGGCCGGCAGCTACGGCAAGGACACCCGCGGCATCATCCGCGTCCACCAGTTCAACAAGATCGAGATGTTCGTCTACTGCCGTCCCGAGGACGCCAACGCCGAGCACCAGCGCCTCCTCCAGTGGGAGAAGGAGATGCTGGACCTCATGGAGCTGCCCTACCGCGTCATCGACACGGCTGCGGGCGACCTCGGTGGTCCGGCCGCGCGCAAGTTCGACTGCGAGGCGTGGGTCCCCACTCAGGGGCGGCACCGCGAGCTGACTTCGACGTCGAACTGCACGACGTTCCAGGCGCGCCGCCTCAAGACGCGCTACCGCGTCGAGGGTGGCGGGACGGACACGGTTGCCACCCTCAACGGCACGCTCGCCACGACCCGCTGGCTCGTCGCGATCCTCGAGAACCACCAGCAGGCCGACGGCTCCGTGGTGGTCCCCAAGGCGCTGCGCCCCTTGATCGGGCTCGACGTCCTCACGCCGGCCTGACGGCTGCCCAAGCCCTGACCCTCGTCAGGTCCCTGTCCGGCGCGAGGACGTCCGCCGGGCTCACTCCCTGCCGCAGGCCTCCGGCGCGTGCGCGAGGAGGTCGCTGACGACCTGGCCCCACGGGATGTCGATGAACCCCTTGATCTCGGCGATGCGTCGCGCGATCGCCCCGGGGTCGCCCGTGGCCTGCGGCACGAAGACCTGCCCGACGCACGACGCCCTGGGTGACGGACCGGCCGCCGCGGGCGTGGCCAGGACGACTGTGCCGGTGATGGCGAGCGCGGCGACGGCCGCGACCCTGCTGCTTCGACGCATGGCGGTTCCCTTCCGTTGTTCGTGCGCTGCCCGGATTGGTCGACGCACTGAGGTCAGCGTGGTGCACCACTCGGGGCTGCGGACAGTGGCGCATCCGCCACCCCGTCAGCGCCGTGCCACCACACCGCCACGGCCGAGCGGCTCGTGCACCCGGTGCGTGCGAAGACGTCCTCGAGGTGCTTGCGGACGGTCCGTTCGGTGATCCCCAGCCGGAGCCCCACCTGCGCGTTGGACAGCCCGCGCGCCACGAGCGCGCAGACGTCCGCCTGGCGAGGGGTGAGGGAGTCGACCCGCGCCGGGACGCCAGCGAGACCGCGCAGCTCGCTCATGGCCTCGTGGAACGCCAGAGCCGCAGCGAGGGCTCGACGCACCTGCTCCACGACGGCCAGCTCGTCGTCCGTGAAGTCCCGGTCCCAGCGCCACAGCGAGACCAGCGTGCACGACGTCGGTCCCGCGCTCAGGGTGGCCGCAAGTTGGTAGCGGCTTCCGCGTGGTCGCAGCAACCGGTCGTAGACCTCGAGCGGGTCCAGATCAGCCAGGCGCATGTGGTCGGTCAGCCGGGACGATCGCAGGCCGGCCGCCGCGACCTTCACTGCGTAGGGATGCGTGGGAATGAGCCGCATCCACTCCGTGACCTCCTCGGGCGTGAGGGGTGGAGTGTGGAGGACATCGATTCTGCCCGACGTCGTGCCGTCCACGGCCAGCGCGACCGAGCTGTTGGCGACGTCGACGCCGACGACACGGTCCAGGAGTCGCAGGACGTCGGGCAGGACCGTCGTGCCTCGCGCCGCCTCGTGCGCGAGCTCCATCGCGTCCCGAGCCAGGCGCGCGCGCTCCATGGCTCAGGAGTACCACCGCCGAGCCCGGCGAGTCAGCCGGATCGGGGAATCCTGCTCCGCCGTGCGACGGATCCTTCCGTCGCGCTTCCGTCCCTAGGCTGAGAGGTATGCCGTCCGCCCACCGCTCGCTGTCGACCCGAGTCGTCGACTTCTTCGCGATCGGCGACGAGTGGCGACGCCCTGCGCCTCCCGTGGGGCCGATGGACCTTGCCCTCGGGGCCGCCTTCGCCGTCTTCGGGATCGTGACCCTCGAGCTCGTGCGCAGCGTCACCGACCTCGACGTCGGGGACCATGCGCACTGGGTGCAGTGGCTCGCCGTCGTGTCAGGTGCCGCGTTGCTCGTGTGGCGGCGCACGCATCCGCTGCTCATCGGCTTGCTGGCTGCCACCCACATGTTCCTGGTCGGGGTGACGATGCCCGGGATCATGGGCCAGTTCTCGCTTCAGATCGTCTACTTCAGCGCGATCTTCTCCGCCGTCGCCTGGGCCAGGAGTCGCCGTACCGCCCTCCTCGTGGCGGGCGGAGTGACGCTCTTCATGCTGTTGTGGATCGCGTGGCAGCTCGCGCTCGGGACGGGTATCCAGGAGTTCATCGATGGAGCCAACGAGAACGGGTCCGAAGGGCGCGTCGATGCCGTCCTCGCCGGCGTCGCACTGACGTTCCTCATCAACATCGTCTACTTCGGTGGCGCGATCATCATCGGCCAACTCGCCTGGCGCAGTGCCAGGCAGCGCGCCCGACTTCAGGAACAGGCCGAAACCATTGCGGCGCAGGCGGACTCGCTCAGGCGTCGTGCCATCGTCGACGAGCGGCTGCGCATTGCTCGGGAACTCCACGACGTCGTCGGTCACCACGTCTCGGTCATCGGCGTCCAGGCCGGAGCCGCCCGCCGCGTGCTCGATCGCAGGCCCGCCGATGCCGCAGTCGCCCTGAGTCAGATCGAGGCGAGTTCTCGTGACGCCGTGACCCAGATGCGCAGCCTCCTCGGGACTCTCCGAGACATCGAGGCGACCGCCCACGAAGCGGACGCAGGCGTCGACGGCTACGTCGGCGTCGGCGTCGACGGCGCTGGGGGCGCCGGCGCGGGCCCGACCCCGCGCGCCCCCGAGCCCAGCCTCGGTGATCTGGCCACCCTTGTGGCCGAGCGGAACGCGCAAGGACAGCGGACGGCATACACGCTTGTCGAGACGCGGCCGGGAGCGCACGAGTGCGTGACGCCCCCGATCGGGCTGTCGCTCTATCGGATCACTCAGGAAGCCCTCGCCAACGTGACCCGGCACTCCACGGCGACGTCCGCCGATGTCGTCCTGCGCGTCGTCGACAGCACGCCGACCGGGAGCTACGCGGAAGTCGAGGTGACCGACAACGGGCGCCCCCGCCTCGGCACGTCTGGGACGGGGCTGGGCCAGCTCGGCATGCGCGAGCGTGCCGCCTCGCACCAGGGGTCGGCCGACATCGGGCCGCGACCCATGGGCGGCTACCGTGTGCGGGTGCGAATTCCGCTGGGGGAGAACGGGTTGGGGGAGTGCAATGACTGAGGGCGTGGGCTCGGACGAAGCGGCTCGGATTCGGGTCCTCATCGTCGACGATCAGCACTTGGTGCGCTCCGGCTTCCGGATGATGCTGTCGGTCGATGACGACATCGAGGTCGTGGGTGACGTCGCCAACGGGGAGCTCGCCGTCAGCGCGGCGAGCAGCCTTGCCCCTGATGTCATCCTCATGGACGTGCAGATGCCCGTCATGGATGGCATCGAGGCGACGCGGGCCATCGTGCGCGACGACCTCGCCCGGGTCATCATCCTCACGACGTTCGACCGCGACGACTACCTGTTCGACGCGCTCAGGGCGGGCGCCAGCGGGTTCCTCCTCAAGAACTCGGAGCCCGAACAGCTCACCGATGCGATCCGAGCCGTCGCCGGGGGCCACGCACTGCTCGCCCCCGAGGTGACCACGCGGGTCATCGCCGCGATGGTGGCACCGGGCTCGGGCACGGGGCCGGGCGGAGCCGAACGGGGCGAGTCCCACGTGGGATCGGCCGACCAGCTCGACCGCCTCACCGACCGGGAGCGCGAGGTCCTGACCCTCATGGCGCGTGGTCGCTCCAATGCGGAGATCGCCACCGAACTCTTCCTCGGGGAGGCGACGATCAAGACCCACGTCTCGAACTGCCTCGCCAAACTGCACCTGCGCGACCGCGTGCAGGCCGTCGTCTTCGCCTACGAGGTGGGCCTCATCCGCCCGGCGTAGCCGGGCGTTCCCCCGCGGGGCTGATCCGTGTGCCCGCCCCCGCTCTCTAGCGTGGACGCCATGAGCACACACCTTCTCGAGATCGACGGGCTGCGTCGGTCCTTCGGCGATGTCGTGGCCGTCGACGACGTCACGTTCACCGTGCCCGGGGGCCAAATGACAGGGTTCGTCGGCGGCAACGGTGCCGGCAAGACCACGACGATGCGCCTCATCATGGGCCTCCTCGCGACCCACGGTGGTGAGGTCCGCTGGAACGGCAGCCCGATCAAGACGCTCGATCGGCGCCGCATCGGCTACATGCCCGAGGAACGCGGCCTCTATCCGAAGCAGAAGGTCCTCGACCAGCTCACCTACCTCGGTGAACTGTCCGGCATGACCGCCTCCGCCGCGCGGACCAGCATCATGGAGCACCTCGAGCGCTTCGGCCTCGAGGACCGCGCAGGGGAACGCGTCGAGAAGCTCTCCCTCGGCAACCAGCAGCGCGTCCAGATCATCGCGGCGCTCATGACCCAACCCGACGCCCTCATTCTCGATGAACCGTTCTCCGGGCTCGACCCCCAGGCCGTCGACTCCATGGTCGACCTCCTGCGCGAACACGCCTCTCGCGGTGTCCCAGTGCTCTTCAGCTCCCACCAGCTCGAACTCGTCGAGCGGCTCTGCGACCGGCTCGTCGTCCTCGCCAAGGGGCGCGTCGTCGCGGCCGGGAGCGTCGGCGAACTCCGCGGCGTCGGCCCCGTGCGCTACCGGATCACGCTGGGAGGTGACGCGGGATGGCTTCGGGACCTGGCCGGCATACACGTCCATGACGTCGACGGGAGTTCGGCGCTCGTCGAGTTCCAGGACGAAGCCGCCCGACCGGCTCTGCTCGCCGCTGCCGTCGACCGCGGCGACGTCCTCGACTTCGCCCGCCGGATCCCCGCGCTGTCCGAGATCTACCGAGAGGTGACGTCATGACGACCCCCACCGCCTGGTTGACCGTCGCCCGCCGCGAGATCATCAGCAAGCTCACCGACAAGACCTTCCTCTGGAGCACCTTCGGGCTCGTCGCGATCATCGCGGGGATCTTCGGCGTCCAGGCGTTCATGGCCAACCGCGCGAGCGAGTATGCCGTCGTCACGAGTTCCAGCGCGGCGCACCAGATGGCCGAGCAGGTCAAGACGGTCACCGAGGAGGACCACGACAAGACGACGGTCGCCCTGTCCCGGAGTGACGACGACGCGGCCGCCCAGGAGCTGGTGCGCAACGGCGACGCCGACGTGTGGCTCCACGAAGGGAACGGTGGGTGGGTCCTGTCCGGCAAGACCGATGTCCCGGGTGACCTGCTCACGTCGGCCACCACCGCGATCCGCGATGAGGTGATGGGTGTCAACGCTGCCGCTGCCAACACCTCGGTCGAGGCCCTGCAGCGTGGATCCGAGGTCAGCACAGCGCTGCTCGACGTCGACGCCGATCGTGCCGTGATGGCGCAGGTCGTCGGGTTCGCGCTCGCGATGCTCTTCTATCTGGCGTCGTTCACGTTCGGGCTGGCGCTGGCCAACAGCGTCGTCGAGGAGAAGGCGAGTCGCATCGTCGAGATCATCACGACGAAGATCTCGGTGCGCGAGTTGCTCGCGGGCAAGGTCATCGGCAACCTCGTGTTGGCCTTCGCCCAGATGGCTCTGTTCGTCATCGTCGGACTCGTCGGTCTGTCCTTCACGGAGTTCGACCGGTTCGTGCCGGCCATTTCCGGGGCGGTCGGGTGGTTCACCGCGTTCTTCGTCGTGGGGTTCGGGCTGCTCGCCACCCTCTGGGCGGTGGCCGGAGCACTGTCGAGCCGCACCGAGGACGTGCAGGTGACCTCGACCCCGCTGACGATGATCACCATGGCCATCCTCTTCGCGGCGCTGTTCGCCGACGGCACGGTCAAGGTCGTGCTCTCGTTCGTGCCGCCGTTCTCGGCGATCGTCATGCCGATGCGAGTCCTCGAGGGTTCGGCGCCGTGGTGGCAGGCGCTGCTGGCGCTGGCGATCCTCGTGGTGGCCGCCGGGCTCGTCGTGCGGGTCGCGGCTCGGCTGTATCAGCGGTCGCTGCTGCAGACCCAGGGCCGGCTCAGCCTGCGTCAGGCGTGGTCCACCCCCGAGTGACCTGACTCAAACCCCGACTTATTGCCCGTTCGGCCAGTCCGTCGCTGCGCTCCTCACTGGCCGAACGGGCAATAAGTCGGAAGCGTGGGACCCGGGTGACAAGGTGAGCCTTACCTAAGTTAGGTTGGCCTTACTGACCTTGTCGCCGTGCCCCGGTGGGTGCGGCCCGACCACAGAAGGCTCCATGTTCACACGTCGCTCCCTCGTCGTCGCAGCCGCTTCCGGCGTTGCCGCACTCGCTCTCACCGCCTGCTCCACCGGCCCGACCCAGGAAGCCTCGGCGGACCCGGGGACGTCGAAGGCAGCAGCCGTCGACAAGGACGCCTTCCCCACGACCATCACGCACGCCTTTGGCGAGACGACCGTCAAGGCCGAACCCAAGCGCGTCGCCACCGTCGGCTGGAACGACGCCGACGTCGTCGTCTCGCTGGGCGTCCTCCCCGTCGGGGCCACCAAGATCACCTGGGGCGGTAACGCCAAGGGGTCGACCGACTGGTTCGACGCCGGGGTCGCCAAGCTCGACGCGGACGCCCAGATTGCGCGCTACGACGACACCGCTGGCATTCCCGTCGAGGAGATCGCGGCCACCAAACCCGACCTCATCCTCGGCGTGAACTCGGGCATCACCCAGGAGGACTACGACAAGCTCTCCAAGATCGCGCCGACCGTCGCGTACCCCGGCCAGGCGTGGGGCACCTCTTGGGAGGAGAGCCTCGAGCTCGTCGGTCAGGCCCTCGGCCGCACCACGCTCGCCGCCAAGCTCACCGAGGACACCAACCAGCAGATCGACGAAGCCGTCGCGAAGTACCCCCAGATCAAGGGCAAGTCCGCAGCCTGGGCCTGGTTCACTCCCACCGATCTCTCGACCATCGGCCTCTACACCACCCACGACCTGCGTCCACAACTCCTGCGCCGCTTCGGTCTCGTGGACTCGCCCACCGTCGCCGAGCTGAGCAAGGGCAACAACCAGTTCAGCGCCAACCTCTCCGCCGAGAAGTCCTCCTCGCTCGACGCCGACCTCCTCATCTTCTACATGGAGGCCAAGGGCCAGGACGCCCAGCTCAAGAAGCACCCGCTCCTCGGACAGATCCCGGCTCTGAAGTCCAACCACTACATCGCGAGTGCCGACAACACCGTCGCCCTGACCATGTCGTCGCCGTCGCCCCTCTCGATGCCGGTCGCGCTCGAGAAGTTCCTCCCGAAGATCGCCTCGGCGGTGGACGGGACCCCCGCACAGTGACGGTCCGGGCAGATTCAGTGCCCGGTATGCCGTCCGCCCAGTCGGCTGCCCCGGCCCGCCTTCCGAAGAAGGTGGGTCCGGGCCGCCGCCTGCCCATGCCGGTCGTCATCGGCGGCGGTGCCCTCGGTGTCGGTGTGGCGGTGGCGCTCTCGCTGCTGCTGGGCACTCAGTCGCTCCCGGCCGCGGACATCGTGGCCGCCCTCACCGGCGGCGCCGTCCCGGACCAGGTCGCCGGCATCGTCGACGCACGGATCGACCGGACGCTCATCGGTCTCGTCGTCGGAGCTGCCGTGGGGGTGTGCGGTGTCGTCCTCCAGGGCCTGACCCGCAACCCGCTCGCGGAGCCCGGCATCCTGGGCATCAACGCCGGTGCCGCACTCGCCGTTGTCGTCGGCATCAAGCTCTTCGCCTTGTCGACGGTGGGCGGCTATGTGTGGTTCGCCCTGCTGGGTGCCTGCGTCACCGCCGTCGTCGTGCAACTGCTCGCACTGCTCGCGCCGGTTCGGGCCCAGCCGGTGACGATGGCCCTCGCGGGCGCCGCCGTCATGGCCACGTCGACCAGCCTCGTCGGCGCGATCCTCGTCGCCGACCAGGGCGCGCTCGACGTCTTCCGGTTCTGGCAGGTCGGCTCGGTCGCCGGGCGGGACGCGTCGATCATCAGTGACGTCGCGCCCTTCCTCGTGGTCGGCTTCGCCCTGGCGCTCGCGTCCGGATCGCTCCTCAACGTCATCGCCCTCGGTGACGACCTGGCGCGTGGCCTCGGGCAACGCGTCGTCGTCCACCGCCTGCTCAGCGCAGCCGGCGCGATCCTGCTCGCCGCCTCGGCCACTGCGCTCGCCGGGCCCATCGCCTTCGTCGGGCTCGTCGTCCCGCATGTCGTGCGTGCCCTCGTCGGACCCGACCATCGCCGGATCCTGCTCGGAAGTCTCTTCGCCGGACCCGTACTCGTCGTCGCCGCCGACACGATCGGACGCCTCGTCGCCGCGCCGAGCGAGGTCCAGGCCGGCATCGTGTGCGCCGTCATCGGTGCCCCGTTCCTCGTCGCTCTCGTCCGGCGGATGAACGTCGCATGACCACCCCCCTCCTCGACCGCCCGACAGCAGTCCACGCGAAGCCCCTCCACCACGACAACGACGACACCGTCGCAAGCCTTCGCACCGTGCGCCGGCGTGTGCACCGTCGGCACTGGATCCTGCTGGCCGCCCTGACCGCGCTCGTCATCGGTCTGTTCCTCGTGCGAGCGCTCCTCGGCGACTACCGCATCTCGTTCGCGGACGGCATACGGATGATCTCCGGGACCACGATCCCGGGTGCGTCGTTCATCTTCATGGAGTCCACGCTCCCGAGGGCGTGCATGGCGGTCCTCGCCGGCGCAGCCTTCGCCGCGGCCGGTGCGGCGTTCCAGTCGATGCTGCGCAACCCGCTCGCGAGTCCGGACGTCCTCGGGATCAACCTCGGAGCGAGCGCTGCCGCGGTGTTCGCGGTCGTCCTCCTGGGCTGGTCCGGTATGCCGGTCACTCTCGTCGCGTTCGCCGGTGCCGTTGCCGTCGCGGTCACCATTCACGCCTTCGCCGGACGCGGGGGAGCGGCCACCGGTCGGATGATCCTCGTCGGAGTAGGCCTCGCCGCCGTGCTCAGCTCGGTCGTCCACTGGGTCCTGCTCCGCGCCGACATCTACCGCGCCCAGGACGCTCTCGTGTGGCTCACCGGCAGCCTGGGCACGGTGACGTGGGGGGAGATCGCGCGGCTCGGAACCGTTGTCGCAGTGGCACTTCCACTCCTCGTCGTGGTCACGCGGCAGCTCGGCATCCTCGCGCTCGGCGACGATCTCGCAGCGGGTCTGGGGCTTCGCGCGACCCGACTGCGGGGCCTCATCACGGCGCTCGTCGTGGCACTCACGGCGTCAGCGACGGCAGTGTGCGGCCCCATCGCCTTCGTCGGGTTCCTGTCTGGCCCGATCGCCCATCGGTTGGCTGCGGGTCGGACGTCGATCCCGGCGGCCGCGCTCGTCGGTGCGGCGCTCGTGCTCGCCGCCGACTACGTCTCGGCCTATGCCGTGCCCGGCACCGCCTATCCCGTCGGCGTCATCACCGGGCTCGCCGGCGCCCCCGTCCTCGTCTGGTTGCTCATCGCGGGCCGCCGCTCGATCCAGGAGAAGTGACATGAGCGCCACGCTCACCGCCGAGTCCCTCTCGCTTGCCTACGACAAGTGCACCGTCGTCGACGGCCTCGACCTCGCCGTCCCGGCTGGACGGGTCACCGCGATCGTCGGACCCAACGGGTGCGGCAAGTCCACCCTGCTGCGCGGACTGTCCCGACTCCTGTCCCCGACCGAGGGCCGCGTCCTCCTCGATGGTCAGGTCATCGGCGAACTCCCGACCAAAGAGGTGGCCCGGAGGCTCGGCCTCCTGCCGCAGCAGCCGATCGTCCCCGAGGGCATCACCGTCCTCGAGCTCGTCGAGCGCGGACGCCACCCGCACCACGGGCTCTTCAAGCAGTGGTCCCGCGACGACGAGTCCGTCGTCGCTGCCGCCCTCGAGATGACCGAGCTCGTCGACCTCGCCGGCACCCCCGTCGACAGCCTGTCCGGCGGACAGCGTCAGCGGGCCTGGGTCGCGATGGCCCTCGCCCAGCGCACCCCGGCCCTGCTCCTCGACGAGCCGACGTCGTTCCTCGACATCGCTCACCAGATCGACGTCCTCGAACTCGTCCGCGACCTCAACGCTCGCGAGGGCACCACGGTCGTCATGGTGCTCCACGACCTCGCCATGGCCGCGCGCTACGCCGACCACCTCGTCGCCATGTGCGACGGCGCGATCGTCGCCCAGGGCAGTCCGGACCAGATCGTCACGCCAACCGTCATCGAGTCGGTCTTCGGGATCGCGGCGTCCGTCGTTGCCGACCCCACGACCGGCGACCCCGTCGTCATCCCCCACCGCCGAAAGCGAGACCGCACATGACCGTCCTGGATCGAGTCGCCATGAAGGCTGCCACCGTCTATGCCCGACTCACGATGGCCTCGCCCATCCATCGCGACACCGACTCGCAGTTCGAGCTGACCGTCGTCGCGGTGAGTGACCTCGGTGGTGGGCTGCGCCGGATCACCTTCACTGCACCGGAACTTGCGACCTACAAGCTGTGCGGGGCCGACGAGTACTTCGGCCTCCTCATGGCCCGCCCCGGTGCCACCCTCGTCATGCCGGACCCCTCCCGCGAGAACCTGCGCGCCGCCATCGCCGACATGCCGGAGGGAGATCGCCCCAACCTGCGCTGGTACACGGTCCGCGCCCACCACCCGGAGAGCTCGACCATCGACGTCGACATCGTCACCCACGGCGACTCTGGCCCCGGCTCGGCGTGGGCCATGAACGCCAAGGCCGGCGACCGGGCCGGCTACCGCTCAGGCGGCGCGCTCTATCGCGGTCACGAGTGTGACGGACCGATGCTCATCGTCGCCGACGAGACCGCGCTCCCCGCCGTCGCCGCGATCATCGAGCAGCACCCCGACTTCGTGGACCGGTCCACGATCCACGTCGAGGTGACCGACCGAGCCGCGCTCACGGCATACGACTTCGGCCGTGCCGCGGTGCACGTCCACGTGAGGGGCGACGTGGCCCCGGGAACCTCGGTGCTGCCCGCCCTGCGCGATGCGCAGCTCGGCGACCTGGCGTATGCGTGGGTCTGCGGCGAGGCCGGCATGGTGACCGAGGTGCGGCGCCACCTCGTGAAGTCGGTCGGCCTGGATCGGCGGAACGTGCTCTTCTCCGGCTACTGGAAGCTGGGGCAGGAGCGCGGCTGACGGTATCCGTCGATAGGTTGGCGCCATGACGGCAGCCACCCCGCACCTCGTCGCGCTCGACGTCGACGGCACGACGATCAACCACGCCGGTGAGATGTCGCCGGACGTGCGTGACGCCGTGCGCGCGGTCGCGGACGCCGGGCACCACGTGACCATCGCGACGGGCCGGTCCATCGTCGCGACCCTGCCGATCCTCGCGGAGCTGGCACTCGAGCACGGGTATGCCGTGTGCTCCAACGGCGCCGTCACCCTGCGTCTCGATCCCGGGCTCGACGACGGCTATGAGGTCGTCGAGGCGGTGACGTTCGACCCGGCGCCCGCCCTCAACCTCCTGCGAGCAGAGTGGCCCGATGCCGTCGTCGCGGTCGAGGAGATCGGCGTCGGGTTCAAGCTGAGCGCGCCCTTCCCGGACGGTGAGCTCCAGGGCGAGCTGACCGTCGTGCCGTGGGAGGAGCTGATCGCGGACCCGGTGACGCGTGTGACGTTCCGCGACCCGGCAGGGACGGCCGAGGACTTCATGGAGCTGTCCGAGCGCATCGGCCTGCACGGCGTGAACTACGCCGTTGGCTTCACGGCGTGGCTCGACATCAACCCCGAGGGCGTGAGCAAGGGCTCGGCCCTCGAGCTGGTGCGGCGCCGGCTCGGCATCGAGCCGATCCACACCGTCGCGGTCGGAGACCAGCGCAACGACCTCGAGATGCTGACCTGGGCCGCTCGCGGCGTCGCCATGGGCAATGCCCCCGATGAGGTCAAGGACGTCGCCGACGAGACAACTCTCGATGTCGATGACGACGGGCTCGTCCCCGTGCTCCAATCACTTCTGTGACGGACGCGAAGAATTCTGCCCGCGAGGCCGCCCGCGAGGTCGGCGACCACGGCATCGTCGAGAAGGGTGCCCGGCTCGGCTTCGCCATGAGCGGGCTCATCCACCTCCTCATCGGCTGGATTGCGCTCAAGATCGCGTGGGGGTTCGGCGGTGGCTCGGGTGCGGCCGACAAGTCGGGCGCCCTGGCGACGGCCGCGGGTGGCACCACGGGCCCGTTCCTCCTCTGGCTCGCAGTCCTCGGGTTCGCACTCCTCGCCCTGTGGGAACTGACTGAGGCCGTCGTCGGCCGGCACGGGAGTGAAGTGGTCGACCGCGCCAAAGCGGCGGGCAAGGCCGTGATGTATGCCTTCTTCGCCTGGTCGGCCCTCGGGTTCATTCGCGGTGCGGGCGGCAGCGACGAGCAGAAGACCGACTCGTTCACGGCGACGCTGATGTCGAACCCCGGTGGGCGGATCCTCGTCGGTCTGGTCGGAGCCGGCGTCCTGGCGGCAGCGGGCTACCACGTCTGGAAGGGCTGGACCAAGGGCTTCCTCGACGAGCTCGAGGGCCACCCGGGCGCGTGGGCCGTCCAATCGGGTCGGGTGGGCTACATCGCCAAGGGCGTGGCGCTCGCGGTTGCCGGCCTGCTCTTCGTCGGCGCCGCCCTCTCGTCCCGAGCCTCTGAGGCCGGCGGTCTCGACGCGGCCCTCAAGGAGTTGCGCGATCAGCCGTTCGGGCCCTACCTGTTGACGGTGGTCGCGTTCGGCATCGCGGCCTACGGGCTCTATTCGTTCGCCAAGGCGCGGCACGCGAAGCTCTGACCGGAAGAATGCCGCGTATGCCGTCCCGTCCCGATCTCGAGATCACCTCACCTGCCAACCCGCGCCTCAAGCAGGTCGTGGGGTTGCGGCGTCGTCGGGCGCGGGACGACGCGGGGGTCACGGTGGTCGAGGGCTTCGAGGAGCTGGGTTTGGCGCTCGATGCCGGCGTGCGGCCGCGGACGCTGTTCTATGCGCCCGAGCTCATGCTCGACGCAGACACCCAGTTGGGTGTCGTCGATGACGTGCGCGCGTCCGGAGTGGAGACCATCAGGGTGTCCCGCTCCGCCTTCGAGAAGGTCGCCTACAGGGAGGGTCCTGACGGCTTCCTCGCCCTCGTGCCGGCCGTTCGTGCGGGGCTTGCCGACCTCGAACTCCCTGCGGCGCCACTTCTGCTCGTGTGCGAAGGGCTTGAAAAGCCGGGGAACCTCGGCGCGATGCTTCGGACGGCCGATGCCGCAGGCGTCGATGCCGTCATCGCCGTCGACCCCGTCACCGATTGGGGCAACCCCAACGTCGTGCGCGGCTCCAAGGGCACCGTCTTCTCCGTCGCGGTGGCCAGCGCCACGCTCGACGAGACGTTGGAATGGTTGGGAGCGAACGGCATACGACTCATCGCGACGACCCCCGACACCGAGACGCTGCACACGGAAGCGGACCTCACGGGCGGAGTCGCGATCGCCGTCGGCACCGAGAAGTTCGGTCTCACCGACGAGGCGCTGCGCGCCGCCGAGGTGCGGGTGCGCATCCCCATGAGCGGACAGGTCAACTCTCTCAACGCGTCGGTGGCGGCCGCCATCGTCGTCTACGAAGCCGTGCGTCAGCGGGCCGGCTGAGCGGTGACGAGACCCGTGTCAAGAGCATCACTCCGGGTGTGTCACGATTATCAGCATGCGAATTGACCATGTCGTCTATGCCGCAGAGAACGACGGCGCCCGAGCCACTGCCGAACGTCTGGCGGAGCAGCTCGGGGTTGAGGCCGTCGACGGGGGTGTGCACCCGCGCTTCGGGACGCGCAACGTCATCCTTCCGCTTCTCGGTGATCGTTATCTCGAGGTTGTCGAGGTCCTCGACCACCCCGCGTCCGACAAGGCGCCCTTCGGCCAGGTCGTGCGCGCACGCTCCGAGGCCGGCGGTGGCTGGCTCGGCTGGGTCGTGGCCGTGGAGGACATCTCCGAGCAGGAGCAGCGACTCGGACGCGAGGCCGTGGCCGGCAACCGCCACCGCCCCGACGGCGTCGAGCTCCGCTGGAAGCAGCTCGGCATCAAGGGTCTGCAGTCCGACCCGCAGCTCCCCTTCTTCGTCGAGTGGGACGCCGACGTGCCGCACCCGTCGTCCGTCGGGGCGACCCAGGTCGCGCTGAAGTCCCTCGAGATCGCCGGCGACCCCATGCGGGTGCGCGAGTGGGTGGGCGTCGACCACGACTTCGTCCCCGAGGGCATCGGGTTCAACTTCATCGCCCCCAAGGGCACGCCGGGCCTCATGTCCGTGACGTTCGAGACCCCCAACGGTCCCGTCACCCTCTGACCCCCAACCGTCGAGAGTAGACAAAGTCCCGCCCCCAGTCATGGGAGGCGGGACTTTGTCTACTCTCGACTGGCTTGTTTCAGGCCAGGTGGTCGACGAGGGCGGGCGCGAGGCCGACGTAGGTCGCGGGCGTCATCGCAGCCAGTCGCTCCTCCACCTCAGCCGGAAGGCCGAGGCCCTTGACGAACTCGACGAGTTCCGGCTGGCCGATGCGGCGGCCGCGGGTGAGCTCCTTGAGGCGTTCGTAGGGCTCCTCCATGCCGGGGACGCCCTGCGCACCAAGGGCGCGCATCGCCGACTGGATCGGCTCACCCAGGACCTCCCAGTTGGCGTCGAGGTCGCGCGCCATGGCCTCGGGCACGGCGTCGAGGCCGGCGAGCCCGCGGGTCGCGTTGTCGAGGGCGAGGAGCGAATGGCCCAGTGCCACACCGATGTTGCGCTGCATGCTCGAGTCGGTGAGGTCGCGCTGGAGGCGGGACTGGACGAGGGTCGAGGCGAGGACGTCGAGGAGCGCGTTGCTCACCTCGAGGTTGGCCTCGGCGTTCTCGAAGCGGATCGGGTTGACCTTGTGCGGCATCGTGCTGCTGCCGACGGTGCCCTGGCCGCGGACCTGGGCGAAGTAGCCCATCGAGATGTAGGTCCACACGTCGGTGCACATGTTGTGCAGGACCCGGTTGAACCGCGCGACGTCGGCATAGAGCTCGGCCTGCCAGTCGTGGCTCTCGATCTGCGTGGTGAGCGGGTTCCAGGTGAGGCCGAGGCCCTCGACGAAGGACTCGCTGATGTCCTCCCAGTCGGCCTCGGGCACCGCGGCGAGGTGGGCGCCGTAGGTGCCGGTCGCGCCGTTGATCTTGCCGAGGAACTCGGCGTCCTCGATCCGACGAAGCTGGCGCTGGAGGCGCCACGCGAGCACGGCGAGCTCCTTGCCCAGGGTCGACGGAGTGGCCGGCTGACCGTGCGTGTGCGACAGCAGCGGCACGTCGCGCAGGTCGGAGGCCATCGTCGACAGGGCCTCCACGAGGGCCGAGGCCCGCGGCAGCCACACGTCCTCGATGGCACCCTGCACCATGAGGGCGTAGGACAGGTTGTTGATGTCCTCGCTCGTGCAGCAGAAGTGGATGAGCTCGGCGAGGCCCTTGTCCTCGTCGGCGGGAGCGATCTGGGAGAGGCGCTTCTTGAGGAAGTACTCGACGGCCTTGACGTCGTGCTGCGTGACCTTCTCGGTCTCACCCATCTCGTCGATCTCGGCCGGCCCGAAGTCCTCGACGATGCGGCGGAGCGCGACCTTCTCGTCATCGGTGAACTGGCGGACGCCCGGCACGACCTCACGGTCGGTGAGGTGGATGAGCCACTCGATCTCCACGTGGATGCGCTGACGGTTCAGCGCCGGCTCGGAGAGGTGGTCGACGAGGGGTGCCACGGCTCCGCGGTAGCGCCCGTCGAGGGCGCCGAGCGCGATGGGAGGGGTGACGTCAGCGAGGGAAGCCATGGGCCGCATTCTCCCATTGGCCGCGCGGACGCTCGTGCCCACGTCCGCCTCTACACTTCGGAGGTGTCCGTGACGCCAGAGGGCCCCTCGGGCCATCTCACTGCACGACCCGAGGTCGTGCGCCGCCTGCTGCAGTCCGAGCCGTTCGCGCGCAGCCGTCGCCGGGCCGAACTGATCGACGGGGATCACGACGCGATGAGCGAGCTCGTCGACCTCGTGCGACTGCGGCATGTCGAGGAAGACGTCCATCTCGCGCCGATCGCCGGGCTGGTCGAGGAGACCCTCACGTGGCTCGCGACCCCGGAGGTCGCGGGCGACCAGTCTCCGTCCGTGACAGCTCGCCGGCGGATGGCGATCGCCGCGCTCAACTACCTGTATGACGTCGACGACGTCATCCCCGACGACCGTCGGGACGGCACGATCGACGACTTCGTCGTGCTGCAGGCGGTCCTCAGCCGATCGATGGGCGGCCCGCGCCACTGACCACTCGGTGCGCGGCCCTGATCCCCAGGCGACGGCTCCCCGCAAAACAGCACCAGCGGTGAGGAAGCCACGAGAGGGAGTGCCCTTGCTTCGTGTGTCGAAGCAAAGACACTCCCTCACCAACCGTCGTAGTGGCTGGACTCCTCAGGACCTCGTCAGGCCGTCACTTGGCTGCCTTGACGTAGGCCCAGGACGCCACGTTGAGGGTGTCCTCCAGGCCGGTGAATCCCTCCGGTGGGCTGTAGACGTCCTCCTCGAAGTCCACGTCCGTGTCGTCGGCCGTGCCGCCCACACCGTCAGGCCCGACGCCGAAGAGCTCGTCAAAGCTGGCACCGCCGGCGTCCATGAGCTGGGTGACGTCGTTGGCATTCCACGTGTGGTAGTTCCCCACGAGGTGGCCGACCTCGTGGGCGACGACGTTGCCGACCGCCTGTGCCACGAACGCCTTGCGGTCACTCTGCGCTCGCAGATAGGTGTTCAGCGACGCTGACCCCGAGGGGTTGCTCATCACATCGAGCAACACCAGGGCGCCGTCCTCATGGGCGTAGTTGCCCGGGTCGATGAACTGGGCGATGCCGATGGTCGAGATGCCGGACTCGGCGATGGTGCCGCCGACGATGACCCGCGAGACGTTCGGTCGACCGAACGGGTCGGCGGCCTCGCTGCTGCTGACGACGTTCACCTCGACGTGGTCGTTGAGTCCCTTCTCGACAAGGTCACGCTGGATGTTCTCGCGCGTCTCCTCGGTGATCATCCTGATGACGTCGGCCTCATCGGCGGCGGTCAGACCCCAGCGGGTGAGGAATGACCGGAGCGGTGAGAGGTCACGCACGCCCGCGCCGCCCCAGGTCCCGGTGTTGACCCGCTCCCCGTCGAAGTCGAGGAACACGGTCTGCACACCCTCGCGAGAGGACTCGGTCTCCGAGCCGGGCCGATAGAGCTCGAACCCCGCGGTGTAGGGGCCGGCCCCCTCTTCGACCGCGATGGCGTACCAACCGGACTCCTCGGTGACATAGGAGATGGTGGTGTTGCCACCACCGGGCAGGGGTGACTCCGGCGGGAACAGGAACGACGCATCGGTCTGGTCGCCACCCACCATCTGGGTGCCGTCGGGTCGGAACACCGTCAGGCTGTCGGCTGATCCGTCGACGGTGGCACCGAGGACGTCACCCTTGGCGAGGTTGACCGCATAGAAGTCGGCGTCCACCTGGGCGGCTCGCAGGAGCAGGGTGTAGTTGCCCAGGTCACCGCCGCCGCGCCCGCCCTGCGACCCACTTCCGGAGTCGAACGGGTCGCGGGGGAGCGGCCCTCCGGCACGGAACCCAGCGACCACCACGTAGTACGTCCCGGTCGTCGCGATCTGATGCGTGAGCAGGCTCGACAGGCCGGTGGCGCCGCCGTCGTCATCGACGGCGAGGAGCGTGCCCTCGGCGTCGTACAGACCGACGACGGTGTCCGTCCCCGCGGGTGTGCCCTCGGTGCTGACCGTGAGCGCGAACCCGGCGGTGCCGGTGAGCGAATAGAAGTTGAAGTCGTTCGAACCGTCGCCCGCGGGCGCCGGACCGTGCGGCCCATCGCCCAGGACACCGGTCGTCGTGACGGCTGCCCTGCCCGTGAGGCCGGTGGCGTGTGCCAGGGGTATCGACCCGTTGTCCTCGGGTGCCGGGGGGATCGCGGTGGGCGTCGGCGGCGCGATGGCAGCGAGGCTGCCCGTCACCGTGACCCGCGGGTTCGCCTTCCTGCCCGTTCCCAAGCCGGCGATCTGCTCCGCCGTTGCCTGCGTGTCGTTCTCACCCACGACGCCGGCGGGTTCGCGCTCCGCATGGGTGAGGGCTGCGGGTAGTGCGCGCCCGGCAACGCGCGCCTTGGAGTTCATCGTCGCTGCCGACGATGAGCGCTGGCTGGCGCCGGCGCCCATGACGTCGTCCCACGCGGCATAGTCCGCCGTGCTCTCGTCGGGCAGGAACGACAGGTAGGGGTTGGGTCCGGTGCGCACAGAGTCCTTGGGTGCGGACTGGATGGTGGCTTCGTGCCAGGCCGGACCCGGATCGCCGGGTGAGGCGGTGCTCGGTGCCGCGGCCATCAGGGCCAAGCCGAGTGTCGAGGTGACCGCCAGCGTGGTGCGCAGGCGTCGAGGCGCAATGTTCATCTCGTCGATCCCTCCGTTGTGCAGTAGGCGAGAACGGGGGATGGACCTGGTGCGGCACGATTCCCCCGGGTGCTGGTCGAACCCGGCACTCGAGCCCGACTGCGCTCCAACCTGCCCCCATGGTCGGTGCCAGCACCACAGTTTTTGCTGGCGGCTCCTGACGCTGTCCGAAGTCGGTCAATTGACGTGTCGAGTTGACAAGCCGTTGTTCCGATGGGCGTCAGCGGGGTCCGTGGACGCCTCAGAGCCAGCCGCGACGGTACGCCTGGGCTGCCAGTTGGAACCGGCTGCGCGCACCGAGCCGTTCCTCGAGGCGGGCAACGCGTCGGCCCACCGTGCGCTCGCTGACCCCGAGTTCGCGCGCGATGGCGTCGTCCGTCATCCCGGCGTTCAGGTGAGCGAGCAGGGCGCGACTCTGGTCGTCGGGCCCGTCGCCGCCCACGGAGTCACCCGCGTCCGCCAGCGGGATACCCATCCGCCAATAGCTGTCGAACTGTTCGATGAGGGAGTCGAGGAAGCCTGACGCGTGCACGACGATGACGTGGCGGCGCGTCTCGGCCAGACCGGGCACCGCGATCATGGCGAGGGTCTGGTCATAGATCGCGATGCTCAGGGGGACGTCGGCGAAGACTCGGGCCAGTTGCCCCAGCGCCACGCAGGCCTGCACGGCGGCGAGCTGGCCCGGGTCACGCAGGACACTGACGCCGTAGACGACCTGGAATCCGACTCCTCGGTCGATCGCGGAGAGGAATCCCGGAGAAAGGAGCGTGCCCGGTCGCAGCGCCGTCGAGTCGACGGCGGTGCCCAGACCTGCCGGGCCCACCGAACCCACCGCCCCGACCTGGAGTCCGCACACGGAATGCCTCACCTGCTGGAGGCTCACCTGGCGCACCGCGTCGATGCTCTCGACCTCGGTGAGGATCTCCACGTAGTCGGCCCGGTCGCGGTGGCGACGCCACAACTGATCCCATTCCTGGGCCTGATGACGCAGCCCCTCGGCTGCGTCCTCGAGGGACAGAGCGGCTCCGTAGAGCGCTGTCCGCGGCGGCACGACCTCGACGTCGGCGTGGGCTGCGGTGCTTCCCTCGGGTGGTCCGGGTGGCGGATGCTGGACGAGTCCCACCGCCGTGAGTTGACCGACGGCCTGCATGAGTGCGTGTCGGTCGGCCTCGAGGGCTCGCTCCAACTGCTCGATCGAGCGCCTGCCGTGTCGGAGACAGTGTTCGTACGTCCGGCGCGCAAGCGAGTCCAGTGGCCACGGAACCCCCGTCGACTCCATGACTGGGGTCTATCAGATGGGGCACCACCTCGCCACAGATAGAGCGTTCGGCCTCAGCGAGGCGCTGGGCCCACCTCGGTCCGCACATGGTCGACGACGCCGGGGACGGCTGCTCGGACCTCGGCGTACGTCTGGTCGAAGCCTTCGTCGTCGCCCCACCACGGGTCGTCCATGTCGAGTTCGTCGGCGGCCACGGAGGCAGGATCGAACGAGCGGAACAGGCGCACCTTTGCCCGGTCCTCCTCGGTCGGGGCGAGCCGGAGCAGCGCGCGCTCGTGTCCCCTGTCGGCGGCCAGGACGAGGTCGACGGCGGCGAAGTCCTCCTCTCGGAACCGGCGCGCCTGATGACCGGACCAACCACGGTCGCCGTGTCCGTTCCGGCGCAGGACCGCAACCGTCCGTGGGTCCATCGGATTGCCGCTCTCCTCGGACGACGTGCCTGCGGAGCTCACCTCGACCGTCTCCAGGCCGGCGTCCTCGAGGGCCTCGCGCAGCAGCCACTCACCCATCGGTGACCGGCAGATGTTTCCGGTGCAGACCACTGCGATCCGGTATGCCGTCCGCTCGCCTCGCGCGCCGTCGCTCATCCAGCGATCCAATCACCCCCACTCCTGCGTCCGCGGATGTGGTCGCGGTGGCGACCAAAGTTGCGGACGCAATCACCGTCAGAGCCAGCGACGCACCCGTCCCTTGTACGCGAGGTACGCATCGCCGAACTTCGCCTCGAGGTACTCCTCCTCCGGACGGATCGCGGCGACATACAGGCCCAGCGCCACCAGCGGTGTGAGCAGCAGGATCCACGGATTGAAGAGCAGGATCGCGAACCCCACACAGGCCAGCAGCATCGTCAGATACATCGGGTTGCGGGTGAAGCGGAACGGCCCACCCTCAACGATCTCGGGGGTCGGGGTCCACGGGATGTCGCTCTGCCCGGTGCGGTGGAACGCGCGAGAGGCCGGAATCGCGAGCGTCAGGAACGCCAGCACCACCAGCCCTCCGCCGACGATGTAGCGCGCAACGGGCGCCACGTCGAACCCCAGATCGATCGGCGCCCAGCGCTGGAGCGCGACGCCGATCAGGACGGCGGCGAGGGGAAGCAGGGGCGGGGGGAAGCGCACCCGCGCGGCATCGCGGTCACCTGGTTCGCCCATCGCAATTCCTCTGTAGGACGGCCTTCGGAGTCCCCAGCGTATCCACCGGAATGCGTCCGTGGATGTGGTCGTGGTGGCGACCACGGTCAGGTGCCGCCGCGGGCCGGGGCACCCGCGGGACGTCGGTGCGGCACCTTCTGGCTCGCTCACCGATCCGTGGTCACGGACGCATGGCGTCAAGGAGGTCGATGAGGTCGGTGATGACTCCCTTGACGCCGGGGAGGCGGGAGACCTTGACGACCTTGTCGACGACGGGCACGAGGCGCTGCACGAGCTCGCGAGTCCTGGCCTGACCCTCGCTCTGGTCGTGGACCCAAAACAGCACGATGCCCATCTGCAGCATCCACAGCAGTTCGGGCAGGGCGGCGCGCACGTCCTTGGTGACCTTGGCGTCCGACCCCTCGACAACGAGTCGGTGAATCCCGACGGCGGCATCTCGCGCGGGTGCGGACTCCGGACTGAATGGTGACAGGGGGCTGCCGGGGTCGGCCGCGACCTTGAAGAACTGCGCCGCGAACTCATGGAACGGCTCGGCCACGTCGATCCACGCGATCAGGGCCGCGCCGAGACGATCGCCGAGGGCGACCCTGCCGTCCAGCCGTCGCACGGCCACCTCGGCGTGGCTCGCCTGGATCCCGTCATAGAACGCTTGGACCAGGTGCTCCTTGGACGAGAAGTAGTAGTAGGCATTGCCCAGCGATACCCCCGCACGCTCGGCGACTGCCCGCATCGTCGTCTTGTCGTAGCCGCGCTCGAGGAACAGCTCCTGCGCGGCGGCGGCGATCGCCAGCCGGCTCTGCTCCCCGCGCTCGGACTTGGCCGCTTCGCTCACGGCACCTGGATCTGGTGGGAGACGAGGTCGAACGCGGCCGCCTTCATGGCGCCGACGCTAACACCACGGGCGTGGGCAGCGGTGCGGGCGGAGGCGAGGGTGAGGCGAGGGCCGCGCGGAGCCCAGCCGCGGCATACGCCATGCGCTTGGCGGCCGCGAGACCACTGCGGGTCGCGAGCCGCTCGGCGGTCGCGCGATGGGTGCGGGTCGCCCACAGGGCGACCACCCAAGCGTGCTCCTTGGTCCAGACGTCACCGACGTCGCTCACGACCGTGATGTCGCGCATCGTCGCCGCGTGGTCGAGCGCCGGGAAGTGCGCCCTCGCGTCCGGCCCTCCAGCCGGCATGAGGGTGATCGGGACGTGCGCCGGCTGCGCGACGAGCCATGCGCCGAACCGGCGACAGATCGGGCAGGTGGGGTCGTGGAGGACGTAGAGCCGGTGCATGATGCAGCCTCAGCTGACCGGGGCGAACGCCGGCGGCGTGTGGGACTGGGGCCCGACGGGCGGCGTGCGATAGGCGTCCACCTTGGTGCGGTGGCGGAGCCTGTTGAAGACCCAGACGTTGGTGAGGTGGACGACGCCCAGGACCAGCAGCACCACGCCGAGCTTGACGCTCAGGGTCTCGACGACGGCTCGCGCCGACTCGACCGGACCGCTGACCCGGAGATAGAGCGCGACGAAGCCGAGGTTGAGGAGATAGAAGCCGACCACCAGCAGGCGGTTGACCGCTTGGGCCAGCTCGCTGTCGCCGCTGAAGACGTCGACGAGGAAGTGGCGGCCGTTGGTCGAGAGGGTGTGCGCGACCCACACCGTCAGTGGGACGGCGAGCGCGATGTAGGCGAGGTAGGTGGCGACGACGAGGTCCATGAGAAGGCTCCTTTGAACACGTTCAACTTGATGATGAGCGTGACAGTAGCATCGAAGTTGAACACGTTCAAGTGTCGCGGACGGGGCGGCTCAGCGCCAGGAAAGCCACAGCAAGGTGAGTGGCAGGGCGACGACGGCGCCGGCATACAGGTACATCACCGCAGACACGAGAGGTGAGACCGGCTCGGAGGCGAGCAGGCGCATCCGGGCGGCCGTGGTTCCGTCGCCTGCGGCGGCGAGGCTCGCCTCCGGTGCCTGTCCGCGCGCCAGGGTCATGAGCGCCCGTGCCGTCGTCACCGGTCCGGAGGTGCGGATCGCGGCACGGTCGGCGAGGGCCTCGATGAGCAGGCGAACCTCGCGCAGCGCCTCGGGCGAGCGCACCGGGTCAGGCACGGAGTGGTGCAGGACGGTGAAGTACTCGAGCAGCAGGTCGTGCCGACCACGCAGGTGGGCGCGTTCGTGAGCGATGACCGCGTCGAGCTCGTCGGCCGGCAGCGCCGCGAGGGCGCCCTGGGTGAGCACGACGCGCGATCGGCGCCCGGGCAGGCAGTAGGCCGTCGGCGTCGCGTGAGCAAGCACCCGTATGCCGTCCGCCCGCCCACCGTCGTCGGGCGCGGCCAGGATGTCCACGAGTTCGCGGTGGCGGGCCCTGGCTGCACGCAGGCCGGTGCCGACCCGGTGGCCGGAGAGGAGGAGTCGGCCGAGCACGAGGAGGGTGACGGCTGCCGCCATCCCGAACACGAGCCACCCCCGCTCACGCAGGTACGGGACGGCTGCGGGTGCCGCAGCGAGGGCGGCGATGACCGCCGCGAGGGACACGGCCTGCCACGCGACGAGGGCGGGCCGGGGTGCCCTGCGGAACCACACCAGTCGCGCCATCAACCGTGGTGCGACCCCCGCGAGGAGGAGGGCAAGGAGAGCCAGCAGGACGGCAAACATGCGCGTCGTCAGCCGCGGCGCTGCTCGACCTCGGACAGCGCCGCGCGCAGGTCGTCGAGCTCCTCGGGGGTGGCGCCGTCGAGGAAGTGCAGCAGAGCGGTGCGACGATCCGTGGCGTCACCGAGCGAGGCCCGCATCGTCTCGGCCGTGAGCGACTCGCGTGTGCCCGCGGGGGTGTAGCGCCAGGCCCTGCCGTCGCGCTCGCGCGTCACGAGACCCTTCTTGGCGAGGCGGTCGAGGACGGTCATGACGGTCGTGTAGGCCAGGTCGCGGTCGGCTGGCAGCCCTTCGAGGACCTCACGGACGCTCGCGCCCTGCGGCCGGTCGGCCGCTCCGCTCCACAGCAGCTCCATCACGGCGCGCTCGAGGTCGCCGAGTCGTGGAGCGGAGGGGGGTGGGGGCACGTTCATTCCTTGGTTCCGGGACTCAGGTCGACGACGACGTCGACGTCGTCGAGGCCTTCGTGACGGTGGCTGACGAGGACCACGGTACGCCCCGAAGTGGCCGCCCAGACGTCACGCATCACGCCCGCGGCCGTGGGGTGGTCGAGGTGCGCCACCGGCTCGTCGAGGAGGACGACCGGCCGGCGCGACAGCACCGCACGGGCCAGGGCGAGCCGTGCCCGCTCGCCGCCGGAGACTCCGCGTCCGCCCGTGCCGAGCCGCGTGCCCAGACCGTCCGGCAGCGCAGCGAACCACTCGGTGAGCCCTGCCACCCGGAGCGCGTCCACGATGTCCTCGTCGCTCGCCTTCGGGTGTGCGAGAACGAGATTGGCGCGCAGGTCAGCCGCAAAGATGTGTGGCTCGTCGTCCACGACGGCGATGAGGTCGCGGACGTCGTCGAGGGCGAGGTCGAGCACGTCATGACCGTCCACGAGATATCGGCCCGACCGCGGATCGAGAGCCCGGGCGAGCACCGCGAGGAGGGTCGACTTGCCGGAACCGTTGGCCCCGACGATGGCCGTGCGCTGCCCCGGCGGCAGGTCGAGGGTCACCGGTCCGACGTCGAGGCGGCCGTCGACCCAACCGGCACCGACTGCGTCGAGTCGCAGGTGCGGCGCCGTGGACGTGGGGGGAATCGTCCCCGCGCCGGCGACAGCCGGAGCCTGGTCGAGGAGGGCCGTGACCCGATCTCCGCTCTGCTCCGCCCGAGCGCGGGCGCGGACCGCATCGGCCAGCGGCAGCAGGGCATCGGCCAGGGCAGCGGGCACGACGACGAGCAGGGCGGCGACCCCCGCAGAGATGTCCGCTTCGACGGCAACCCGGGCCATGGCGAGCGTCGCGAGCCCCGTGAGGGTGAGGACACCGCCGGTGACCAGTGCTCGCCCCCGACATTGTCGGCGCAGTGCCCGGTCGAGGCTGACCTGTGCCCGGTCGAGCTGGTCGAGAACCTCGCCTTCCGCGCCGATCGCCTGCAGTTCGCCCGTATGCCGTCCGACCAGCTCCGCGACCCGGCTCACCTCGGCGCGGGCCGCGCCCAGGACCGGCTGAGAGGCGCGCTCGAGGTGCAGGCCCAGGGCGGTGACCGCACCAACGGCCGCGACCCAGCTGAGGACGACGACCCCGGCGGTGGGAACGAGGGCCGCAGTGAGGATGGTGGTGAACGTCGCCGCGAGGGCCGCGGACCACAACGGCACCCGCACGCGGACGTGGGCCTCGACGACATCGGTGAGGTCGTCCACGACCCCGGACAACACCGCACTGCGTGACCGACGGCCCAGGCGAGCCGGCGTGAGGGGGATGAGGGCGGCATACACGTCGGTTCGAGCCCCGGCGAGCCCGGCGAGCGCCGAGTCGTGCGAACGGACCCGCTCCAGGTACCGGAAGAACGGCCGGGCCATCCCGAAGGCGCGGACCGAGACGATTGCGGTGAGGAGGGTGAGGATCACCGGCCGCTCCGAGGCGCGGACGATGAGCCAGCCCGAGGTCGCGGTGAGGGCCACGCCGGAGGTGAGGGCGAGGCCGCCCCAGACTCCGGAGAGCAGGTCGAGCGGTGCCCGGCGGCTCGTGGTCGTGCTCGTGCTCATGCGGGTGCCACCTCCGGGAGGCGTCGGCGCGAATCGAGGTGCACGTGCTCGTCGGCCAGCGCGACGAGTTCCGCCGAGTGGGTGACGGCGACGACGCCACGGACGAGGGCGAGCTCGCGGATGATGCCCAGCACGGTGGCGGTGGCGTCGGTGTCGAGGTGGGCAGTCGGCTCGTCGAGCAGCAGGACGGGTGCATCGCTGAGGAGGGCGCGGGCGAGGGCGAGACGGGTCCGCTGCCCCGCGGACAGCCCGAACCCGTCGTCGCCGATGCGGGTGTCGAGTCCTTCGGGGAGTCCGGCGACGAATCCGGCCAACCCCACTCGCCGCAGGGCCACCCACGCGTCAGCGGGCGTGGTGCCAGCCGGGGAACCGAGCAGGACGGCGTCGGCGATCGTCCCATCGGGGAGGAACGGTCGCTGTGTCACGTAGTGCGTCCGCTCCGTCTCGACGGTGCCGTTCGTGGGGGTCCGCAGGCCGGCGACGAGGTCGAGCAGGGTCGACTTGCCGGCCCCCGACGGTCCGGTGATGACGGTGAGCCCGCGCCCCGCGGTCAGGGTCACGCCGTCGAGCACCCGGACCCTCGCCCCCGGATACGAGTACGTGACTCCCTCCACGACAACCCGACTGATTGCCCGGCGCTGCACATCCTCGCTGCGTTCGGCGTGCAGCGCCGGGCAATCAGTCGGGGGGTTCAGTTCGGCGAGGATGGAGTCGATGGCGGTGACGCCGTCAGCGGCAGCGTGGAACTCGGCCCCGACCCGCCGGATCGGCCAGTAGGCCTCTGGCGAAAGGAGAATGGCGAGCAGCCCGACGTGCAGCGTCACCGAGCCGTGGGTCAGCCGCAGCCCCACGGTGACAGCGACGATGGCGACCGAGATCGTCGCGAGCAGCTCGAGCGCCGCCGATGACAGGAACGCGAGGCGCAGCGTCCGCATCGTCGCCGCCCGGTGCTGCTCCGACACCGCGCGCACGACGTCGACCTGGCGTCGTGCCCGCCCGAAGGCCACGAGGGTCGGCAGCCCGCGCATGACGTCACCGAAGTGCCCGGCGAGCTGTTCGAGGGCGCGCCAACGGCTCATCGTGTCGTCCTCCGTCGTCCGCCCGATGAGGGCGGCGAAGAGCGGGAGCAGCGGCAGGGTCACGACGACGATGAGCGCGCTGAGCGGGTCGACGACGAACAGTGCGCCCACCGCCAATACCGGCACGACGGCTCCGGCGACGAGCGCTGGGAGGAAGCGGGCGGCATACGGCTCCACCGCTTCGGCTCCCTGAACCGCCAGGGTTCTCGCCCGCTCCGGAGCCGGTCGTGCCTCGGACGGGGCGGCGACCCAGCGCGCCAGCACACGCCGTCGGAGCGCCGAGCTCACCGACGTCCCGGCGGTCGCACCCACGCGGTCGACGAGCATCCCGAGCCCGGCCCGGACGAGGAACGCCGCCGCGGCCCATGCTGCTGACGTCTGCCAATCCCGCTGCGCGACAACATCGGTCACCAGACCCGCGAGAGCGAACGCCAACCCGATCGCCGCCGCGCCCTGTGCGGCGGCAACCACCGCGAGCAGTGCGATCGGCCGCCGGATGGCGGGCACCTCCCGGAGCAGTCCTGGGTCAAAAGGCTTCATCTCGTATGCCGTCCGCTCACTTCACGAGGATCGGTGCGGCCAGGTGGTCGGTCGTCAGGCGACGCCGGAAGATCCAGTAGGTCCAGGCGGTGTAGAGGAGGACGATCGGGACGAAGATGAGGGCGGCGATGCTCATGATCTCGAGCGTCATCGGTGTGCTGGCCGCGTTCTCGATGGTGAGGGAGGCGCCGTCGGCAAGCGTCGTCGGCATCACCGCCGGGTGGAGTGCGACGAAGTAGGACGCTGCTACCGCGGCCCAGGTGAGGGCCGTGCCGGCGAAGGCCAGGCCTTCTCGCCCGCTGCGATTGGCAGCGAGGGCGCCGACCAGCGCGACCGCCGCGATCGCGGCGAGGGCGACCACGGGCGCGCTGCCACGAGTGGTCACGACCCAGGCCATGAGTGCCACGGCGAGAACGGCGGCCACGATCCCCGCCCTTTCAGCCACCCGCCGCGCATCCTCTCGGATCGGACCGTCGGTCTTGAGGGTGAGGAAGAGGGCGCCATGCGTCACCGACAGGGCGACGAAGGTCAGGCCGCCCAGCAGGCTCGGGAGGTTGAGGAGGGTCCACAGTGATCCGACGTACTCGAAGTCAGCGTCCAGGGGGACGCCGCGCACGAGATTCGTCAGGGCCACACCGACGAGGAACGGCGCGAGGACCGACCCGCCGACGATGGCCAGGTCCCACCGCTGACGCCACGTGTCGTCATCCCGCTTGTGGCGGTATTCGAGGCCCATGTTGCGCACGATGAGTGCGACGAGGAGCAGCAGCAATGGCAGGTAGAAGGCCGAGAACATCGAGGCGTACCAGTGGGGGAAGGCCGCGAACATCGCGCCGCCGACCGTGAGCAGCCACACCTCATTGCCGTCCCAGTGAGGGCCGATGGCTGTGAGCATGACCCGTCGCCGCTTGTCGGCCTCATCGACCGCAGCGCCAACGCGGGCACCCCGGCCTCCGAGCACGGGCAACAGGGCGCCGACGCCGAAGTCGAACCCCTCGAGGACCAGGTAGCCGGTCCACAGCACCCCGATGAGGATGAACCAGATGAATGGGTAGTCCATGACGAACGCGCCTCTCTTGCAGCGGTTTCGAAGGTCAGGTGGAAGTCAGGAATCAGTAGGAGAACTGGAGCGGGGTGTCGGCGGCCTCCGACACCTGCTCCGGTTCGTGGAAGGGCTCGGCGCCCTGGGCGACGTAGCGGAGGAAGAGACGTACCTCGACAACGGCGAGCACGGCATACAGAAGGGTGAAGACGGACATCGAGATGAGGACTTCGGTCGCCGACACGGAGGGTGAGACGCCGAAGGCCGTCGTCATGAGTCCGTTGACGACCCACGGCTGGCGACCGGTCTCGGTGAAGATCCAGCCGAAGCTGTTGCCCGCCAGGGGGAGGAGTGGCGCCGCGATCGCTGCCCAGAGCCACCAGCGCGAGACTGGGGGCCGGGTCGACCCCCGGGTCACCCAGAGCAGGAACGCCGACAGGGCCATGGAGGCGAACCCGACGCCCATCATGAGCCGGAAGGTCCAGTAGGCGAGGGGGACGTTGGGGGTGTAGTCGGCGTCGGCGCTGATCCGGGCGACGTCGGCTCCGTAGGTGCGCTCGATCTCGGCGATCATCTCGGCGTTCCGGGCCTTGATCGGATTGATCCCCTCGACCACGCCGTTCGGGTCGCCCGTAGCCATGAAGGCCAGCACCTTGGGCACCTTGATGGCGAAGACCTCTTCGGTGCCGTCGAGGGAGCCGATCGTCAGGATCGAGAAGGCGGCCCCGGCTTCGTTCTCGTAGAGCGCCTCGGCCGCCGCCATCTTCATCGGCTGGACCTCGGTCATGATCTTGCCCTGGATGTCACCGCTGGCGACGACGCCGAGGCTGGACACGAGGGTGAGCACGGCGCCGATGCGCGTCGCCTTGCGATAGAGCGGCACGTCGTCGGCGTCGGGTGCGCCCGGGGCTGCTGCGCGTCGCCACAGCCACAGACCGACGCCCATGACGACGGCGCCGCCGACCATGTAGGCCGAGGTGATGACGTGGGGGAAGGCGACGAGCTGCACCTTGTTGGTGAGGATGGCGCCGAAGTCGGCCATCTCGGCGCGACCGCTGTCGGGGTTGTAGCGGAAGCCGACCGGGTTCTGCATGAACGAGTTCGCCGCGAGGATGAAGTAGGCCGAGAGCAGGGTGCCGACGTGGACCACCCACATCGTTGCCGCGTGCAGCTTCTCCGGGATCCGGCCCCAGCCGAAGATCCACAGCCCGAGGAACGTCGACTCGACGAAGAACGCGAGGAGCGCCTCCAGTGCCAGTGGCGCCCCGAAGATGTCGCCGACGAATCGCGAGTAGTCCGACCAGTTCATCCCGAACTGGAACTCCTGGACGATGCCGGTCACGAGCCCGAGGGCGAAGTTGATCGTGAAGAGCTTGCCGAAGAACTTGGCCAGGCGCAGCCACTCCGGGCGCCTCGTCCGCACCCAAGCCGTGTGCATCGCCGCCACGACGAGCGACAGGCCGATCGTGATCGGCACGAAGAGGAAGTGGTAGACGGTGGTGATGGCGAACTGCCACCTGGCGAGGTCGACGGGCTCCATGGCGCTCCTGGGGTCGTTCCCTGATTTCGGGCCCCAGCGCTGCTGGGACTGCTGCCGACCTCGCTCCCGCGCTGCCGTCGTTCTACTACTCTCGATAGTAGTACGACGATGTGTAGTAGTCGAACGTCGCCCCGGGAACGACGGTCGCGGGGTGCCGACGTGTCGGGACACCGCTCGGGGCCGTAGCGTGGCGCCCCTATGACCCACGACGAGGCACCACCGCAGCGCGATGCACCGCGCCACTCGACCGGCATCAGCCCCACGCGCACGTGGATGCTGCTGGCCGCGTCGGGGCTGTGCCTTGTCCTGGCGGGTGCTCTCGCGCTGGGGAGTGCGAGCGACGACGCCCAGGGCGCGACGCGCGGAGGCGGGGGAGCCGGTTCTCCCAGTGCGGTGATCCCTGACCTGTCATCGGTCGAGGAGGCTGAGTCGCCGTCCCCGTCGAGCACGATCGGCACGTCACCATCGGTGAGTGCCACGTCCACCGGAGAACGCACGAACGCGACGACCGGCGGGACGAAGCAGACGGTGGCGTCGGCCCCGGCAACCACGACGCCGACGACCACGGCCACGGCCAGCCCCATCGCCACGACGGCGACACCGAGCGAATCGCCCACGGCGACCCCACGGTCACAGACGAAGGGAAAGCCGTCTGTCCCGCCGGGGAAGAACCGCCCCACGAAGTCGCCCAAGTAGCCCTGCGCGCAGCTGGCGCCCTCCCGGGTCCGGAGACAAGAAACCGGCGGTGGAGACCTCGTCCCCACCGCCGGTTTCTCTCGTCCCTTAGGGAGCCTGAGCGGGCTCCCGGGCGAGGAGCGCCTGGACGAACACCGTCAACAGGTCGTCCGACGTGTTCGCCGTGTAGCTCGACCCGCCCGTGGCCTGGGAGATCTGGCTCAGGGCCTTCGTGTCGGCCTCGCCCATGCCGATGGTGACGATCCGCACCGGCTTGGTGGGGTCGTGACCCTTCTTGAGCTGCGCGAGCAGCTGCTCGAGGTTGAGACCGCCACCCGGGTCGTCGTTCTTGCCGTCGGTGATGATGACGACCGAGTTGAAGTACTCGGGGTCGTAGGTCCGCGTCATCTCCGCGTAGGCATCTGCGGTGGTGTCGTAGAGGCCGGTGTCGCCGCCGAGGTAGGTCTGGAACTTCTTCAGCGCCGCCACGATGCTGTCGCGGTGGGTGCCGGCACCCGAGGGTTCGTCGAGACGGGCGATGGGGGTGAGCGGGGCGTGGTCCTTGCCCTTGCCGCCCTTGTCGGTGGAGAAGATCCAGCCACCGACCTGGCTGCCGTCGGGGAGGCGCTGCACCGCGGTGATCATCGACTCCTCGGCCACCTTGGCGCGGGTCTTGCCGCCGGTGTCAGGCGCGATGTTGGTCATCGAGCCGGAGACGTCGAGGATCGCGAGCATCCTCGCGTCGGCCTTGAGGACGTCCCACTCGCGCAGCGACTCGAGCCGTTCGGCCGCGGGCTTGGGCTTGAGAGCGGTGAAGCTGGCAGCCTCGACGTCTCCGATGGTCGGCCCACCGGTGTTCTCCCCGTCCCGGAAGCCGGCCTTGGTGAAGGCTTCGACGGCGGCGGGGGAGGTCAGGGCACGGAACCCGGCATTCGCCGCGTCCTTGTGGGCGGCGGAGAGGTCGGGCGCCGGCACCCAGGGGTAGTCCAGCGAGTGCGTCCCGTCCTTGGGCAGCATGGGGCTCAGGACGCCCGGGGAGGTCTTCGCGTAGTTCGCGAGGGCCTGCTCGCTGATCGGGAACGGCTCGCTGCGAGTCGTGTTGGACTTCGCCGGGTCGGAGGCCCCCAGGAGCAGGTCGGCAGTGCTCGTCGCGGCGAACCGGGAGAGCAGGATGATCCGCTGGCCACTGGCGACGTCCTTGGTGCGTGTGCCCTCGCGGGAGGCGAGGAATGCGAGGCGGCTCGCGGAGTCGAGGTGCGGGTTGGCGAGGTGGATGGCGCCGCTCTTGTTGATGAGCTCGTTCCACGAGGTGAACTCGCCCGAGAACTTGTCGGGGCTCTGGAGTGGGTTCGCCAACACCACCGGGGAGTGGGCCAGCGACCCGGACGACACCCAGTCGGCCTTGACCGCGGAGCCGGCACTGCCGGCGGTCGTCTGGTCGAGCCACACGGTCGAGTCGGCGATCCACACGTCGGGCGCCTTGCCCTGGCGGATCCGGCTCGCCACGCTCGAGGACCGGGTGCCGGTCACCTCGTAGCGGTGGCAGCCGTTCTCCTTGGTCGCCGTCGCGAGCTGCGTCTTGACGAGGTCGGCGATCTCGGGCGACGCCTCGACACGCAGGGGTGCTGCGCTGCAGCCCTCCCCGGAGCCGCCCGCGAACGGTCCTTCCTCACCGGAGCCGGTGCCCTTGCCAATGGCGTAGGCACCGCCGGCGACGACGATGGCGCCCGTGACGAGCGCGGCGATGATCGCCTTCTGGCTCGGCGAGCTGTTTTCTGCTTGGTGACGACCCATGGATTTAAACGCTGCTGTTCTTGTTCAGGGGAAAGGCAGGGGCAGGGAGGCGGTGACGAATCAGTCGTCGCCGTCGGGCAGGACGACGCTCAACAGCCACGAGACGAGCGTGATGATCACCGCACCGAAGATGGCGTCCCACCAGAACTCGTCGATCGTGAACGCCAGACCCAGGGGGTCGGCGATCCACTCCGTGATCTGGAGCATGAAGGCGTTCACGACGAAAGTGAACAGTCCGAGCGTGAGCACGACGGCCGGGAAGGACAGCACCTTGGCGATCGGCCGGATGACTGCGTTGACCAGGCCGAAGACCAGCGCCACGAGCACGATCGTCACGACCTTGCTCGTCCACGCGTCGTCGTCGCCGAAGCTGATTCCGTCGATCAAGCCAGCCGCCGCCCAGAGGGCGACGGCGTTGATGAGGACGCGGATCAGGAAGTTCTGCATGCGCCCATGGTCCCATGACCACAGGGACGGTTGGGACGCGAGACCCTGTGATGTGGTGTCGGTCTCCCTTGTCGGACGTGCCTCTACAGTGGCCGCCATGACCGACGTCACGCCCTCGACCCCCTCGTCCCGCGTCCGACTCAGGGGTGCCCTCGACGCCGTTCCTGCCTACGTGGCAGGGAAGCCCGCGGCCGCGCAGGCGGGCGTGACGGCATACAAGATCTCTTCCAACGAGAACCCGTATCCGCCGCTCCCGTCGGTGCTGGACGTCGTGCGCGAGCAGGCCGGGCAGATGAACCGCTACCCCGACATGGGTGTCGCGGCCCTCACGGCCAAGCTTGCGGAGCGGCTCGGCGTCCCGGCCGCCCGCATCGCGACCGGCCCGGGCAGTGTCGGCGTCCTCGGCCAGATCATCACGGCGTTCTGCGACCCCGGCGACGAGGTGATCTTCGCGTGGCGCAGCTTCGAGGCCTACCCGATCCTCGTGGCCCTCGCGGGCGCGACCGCCGTCCAGGTGCCGCTGACGAGTGAGGCGCGGCACGACCTCGACGCCATGGCCGAGGCCATCACCGAGCGCACCAAGGTCATCCTCGTCTGCACCCCCAACAACCCCACCGGCCCGAGCGTGCGCGCCGAGGAGCTCGAGGCGTTCCTCGATCGCGTGCCCGACGACGTGATGGTCGTCCTCGACGAGGCCTACCTCGAGTTCGTCACGAGCGAGGAGGCGCCCGACGCCCTCGCGATCCACCGTGACCGCCCCAACGTCGCCGTCCTGCGCACCTTCTCCAAGGCCTACGGGTTGGCCGGGCTCCGGGTCGGCTACGCCGTGGCGCACGAACCCGTCGCCGAGGCCCTGCGCAAGACGGCCATCCCGTTCGGCGTGAACTCGCTGGCCCAGGCGGCGGCCATCGCGTCGCTCGAGGCCTTCGACGAACTCGACATCCGAGTCAAGGAACTCGTCGCCGAGCGGTCGCGGGTCGTGGCGGCGCTCGAGAAGCAGGGCTGGGAGATCCCCGACACCGACGCCAACTTCGTGTGGTTCGGCGTCGGTGAGCGGACGGCGGAGTTCGCGGCGGCCTGCCAGGCAGCCGGCCTGACGGTCCGTCCCTATGGCACCGACGGCGCGCGCGCGACCATCGCCGAGCGCGAAGCCAACGACCGGCTGCTCGAGGTCGCCGAGGCGTTCACGCGCTCCTGATCCGTGACGTCCGCGGATGTGGTCGCCATCGCGACCCTTCCCGCGGACGACGGTGTATGCCGTCCGCTCGCCGTGAGCAGAACGCCCACCACGACGACGGCGCACCCGAGCCATTCCACGAGCGTGGGCCGCTCGCCGAGCGCCAGCCAGGCTGCGGTCAAGCCGGTGACGGGGACGAGCATCGAGAAGGGCGCAACCGTCCCCGCGGGGTGGCGGGCCATGAGCCAGGACCAGATGCCGCTGCCGATGACCGTCGCGATGAGGGCGGTGTAGGCGAGACCGGCCAGGGCCAGCACGCCGGTGCCGGTGCCCACCGTCGCCCAGGAGTCGGCGATCCGGCTCGGCCCTTCGACGAGGAGGCTCAGGGCGAGCATCGGCACCGGAGGGACGACGCTCATCCACATCGTGAGGCGGAGCGGCTGGGTGGTCTGCGCCCGCCGTGCGGCGAGGTTGCCGAACGCCCAGCCGAGGCCGCCGAGGACGGTGAGGACGAACGGCCAGGCTGCCGACACGTCGCCGCGCTGGGAGCCGACGATGGCGAGGCCGAGCATGGCGACGAGGACGCCGAGGCCACGTCGTCCTGACAGGTGCTCCCCGAGGAGGGCTCCGAGCACCACGGTGAACGGCGCGGAACTCTGGAGGACGAGCGAGGCGAGGCCCACTGGCATGCCGGTCGCCATGCCCCAGTAGAGGAAGACGAACTGGAGGGTGCCGAACCCCAGCCCGTAGCCCACGATCCAGCGCCACGGCACGTCGGGTCTCGGCACGAAGAGGATGGCCACGAGGGCCAGCGGGATCCAGCGTAGGGCCACGGAGAAGAAGGGTGGGAAGTGCTCGAGCGTGGCGTGGATGGCGATGAAGTTCGCGCCCCAGAGCACGGCGACGAGGATGGCGAGCAGGCGGTGACGAGTGGGCACCCCGCCAGCCTGACGGCATACATTCATTCGGTCTACTGAATGTTTGTGGACAAACTCCTTAGGATGCCTGCATGGACGTGCGACACCTGACGCTGCTGAGGGAGCTCGCCGACCGCGGCAGCGTCACCGCCGTGGCAGCCGCGACGCACCGGACCGGCTCGGCTGTCTCACAACAACTGCGCACGGCTGAGCGAGAGATGGGGGTCGCTCTCGTCGAGCCGGTCGGCCGCGGACTGCGACTCACCGACGCGGGACGCCTCCTTGCCGGCGCTGCCGCGGACGTCGAGACGGCGATCGCGCGGGTCGAGGCCCGACTGGACGAGTTCCGCGGACGTCCCAGCGGCCACGTGCGGATCGCCGCGCTCACCAGTGCCGCCGAGTTCCTCGTCCCCGATGCCCTGATGACCCTCAACGCGGAGGGCATCGTGCTCGAGCTCGCGGACACCGACGTCTCGGAGGCGGACTATGCCGCACTGGCGGCCGACCACGACATCGTCATCGGCCACAGCCTGCTCAGCAGCGTCCCCCATGGCGCGGAAGGCCTGGCTCGCACCGTGCTCGCCCGCGAGCCGGTCGACGTGTGCCTTCCAGTCGGGCACGTCCTCGCGGCCAAGGGCGAACTCGCTCCGGCCGACATTGCTGACGAGGTCTGGATCGGAGTTCCCGTGGGCTACCCGTTCGCCACCGTCCTCGACGAGGTCGAGCGGGTGACGGGTCGGCCCGTCCGGGTCACGCAACGCGTCCGCGACAACCGGGTCGTCGAGGCGCTCGTGGCTGCAGGGGTGGGTTTGGCACTCCTGCCGCGGTTCACGACTCGGCCCGGGGACGGAGTGGTTCTCCGTCCGCTGACGGGGGTCAACGTGCGCCGGTGGATCGTGGCGATGTCGCGGCGCGATCGGGCCGAACGAGCCGTCGTGCAGCGCACGATTGCTGCACTCGAGGCAGTCGGTCGCGCGGCCTACGCCTAGAGCCCGCGCCCTAACGCACAGAATTCTTTGCTTTTCTTTGCCGAACCTCTGGCGGGTTGCCCCTCGGGACGCCAGACTGTCGTCACCCGTGCGCGCCCGCTATGGGGTGACGCGCGCGCACGTCGACGTGCGCGCGGTGGAACCCGAGAGGGGAAATGCATGTCGCAACTCCAGTCCCGGGGAAGGAAAATCGCCGTGGCGGCCACCGGAGCCGTCGCCGCAGCGATCCTTCCCCTGGCAAGTCTGGCGCCCACGGCCCAAGCCGCAGCAGGTGCCCGTGCCGCCGGCGACAAGGTGGCGCAGCCGGCCGCCAAGCCCATCGAGAAGTCGAAGACGGGCAGCTACATCGTGCTCATGGAGGCTGACCCGCTGGCGCGGTCGGTCAAGCAGCAGGACCTCAACAAGGCGCCCGCGAACACGAAGCGCAAGGCGCTGAAGGCCACGCACGACCGGGCCCTCAAGGGTGCCCGCATCTCCACGAAGGCGCGCACCACCGACTTCAGCAACACCCTCAACGGCTTCGCCGTGCGGACCGACCTCAAGGGCGCCGAGCGTCTTGCCAAGCAGGCCGGAGTCGCCGCCGTCATGCCCGACGAGATGCGTCAGCCGCAGGCCATCGCCGCCGACGTCGCGAGGGGAAAGGCGAACCCCAGGGCCCTCAACGCCCTCAATGACTACCTCGGCCTCTCCGGCAAGCGGAAGGCCTACGCCTCCGGACTCAAGGGCGACGGCGTTCTCGTCGGCGTCATCGACACCGGCATCTGGCCCGAGCAGCCCATGCTCGCCGACGACGGGACCTTCCCCGCGAAGCCGACCTTCGACGAGACCGAGCGCTCCTCGTGCGACTTCGGCAACACGGCGCACAAGGCCGATGATGCACCGTTCACGTGCAACAACAAGCTCGTCGGTGCGCGCCAGTTCCTCGACACCTACAAGGCGAACACGGGGCTCACTGCCGACGAGTTCGACTCCGCCCGCGACGAGAGTGGCCACGGCACGCACACGGCCACGACGGCGGCCGGCAACGCGAACGTGCAGTCCGAGATCTTCGGGGTCAAGAAGGACGTCGTCTCGGGCATCGCACCGCGGGCGCAGGTCATCGCCTACAAGGCGCTCGGAGACCAGGGCGGCTACACCTCCGACCTCTCGGCGGCGATCGACCAGGCCGTCGCCGATGGCGTCGACGTCATCAACTACTCGATCGGCGGCGGCGCCCGCGTCGTGTCGGCCGACACCATCGCCTTCCTCATCGCGGCGAACGTCGGCGTGTTCTCCGCGGTGTCGGCGGGCAACAGCGGCCCCGGTCCGAAGACGGTCGGCGGCCCCTCCAACGTTCCGTGGGTGACCTCGGTCGGAGCGACGACGTTCCCCCGCAACTACGCAGGCTCGATCCGCCTGGCCAACGGCAAGGTGTTCAAGGGCACGTCGGTCACCAAGGGCACGGGCGTCGTTCCCGTCATCGACGGAGCGCGCGCGGGCCTGGCCGGCAAGGCCAACCCCGGCTTCTGCGTCGAGGGATCCCTCGACCCGGCCAAGGTCAAGGGCAAGATCGTCCTCTGTGAGCGCGGCTTCAACGGCCGTGTCGCCAAGAGCAGTGAGGTCCTGCGTGCCGGCGGCGCCGGCATGGTCCTCTTCAACGCGGTCGACGTGGACACGATGTTCTCGGACACCTTCTTCGTCCCCACCGTGATGATGGACAAGACGCCCGGCGAGGAGATCCGCGCCTGGGTGAACTCGCAGGCGTCCCCCACCGCCCAGCTCAAGAACGACGGGATCAACACCCTGGGGCACTACAGCCCCACCGTGACCTACTTCTCGAGCCGCGGTGAGACCGTCCCCAACGGCGACATCATCAAGCCCGACATCAGCGCCCCCGGCGCCCAGATCATGGCCGGCAACACGCCTTCCCCCGTCCCCGGCAGCCAGCCGGCCGGGCAGCTGTGGCAGGCCATCGCGGGAACGTCGATGTCGAGCCCGGTCGTCGCCGGAATGTACGCACTGCTCAAGCAGGCCAACCCCGACTGGTCCGCGGCTGCGGCGAAGTCGGCCCTCATGACGAGCGCGTCCCAGGTCGCTCGCAGCAACGACCGCGTCTCCCCCGCCACGCCGTTCGACACGGGCTCGGGCTTCGCCGACCTCGGTCGGCCAGCCAACAGGGGCACGGCGTTCCAGCCGGGGCTGGTCTATGACGCGCGCTTCGACGACTACCGCGGCTTCCTCTGCGCCGAGGCCCCTGAGGCCTACAGCGACCCGGACACCATGTGTGCCGACCTCGAGGCGGCGGGCTACCCGACGACTGCGGCGAACCTCAACTACGCGTCGATCGGCATGGAGGCCGTCCCCGGTGTCCAGACGGTCAAGCGCAAGGTGACCAACGTCAGCGACAGCACGATCAGGGTCACGGCGAACGTCCAGGCTCCGAGCGGCTACTCGGTGTCGGTCAGCCCGTCCACGCTCGCGGTCCCGCCACGTGGGGGGACCGCGTCCTTCGAGGTCACGGTCCGCAACACCGGTGCCGCGGTCGGCGAGTGGAAGTTCGGCTCGCTCACGTGGATCGGCTCTGGCTACGAGGTGCGCAGCCCGATCGCCGTCAAGGGCGCCGCCATCGCGGCCCCGGCGTCGGTCACCGGCACGGGCACGTCCGGCACGGCGACCGTCCCCGTGACGGTCGGTCAGCCCGGTCAGTACACCGCGACGGCGCACGGTCTCGTGGGCACCACCCACAACAACGTGACCATCGCGCAGGACCCCGACCAGACGTACCCCAGCCCCGATGACGGTGCGGGCGTCGTGCAGGTGCCGTTCAGCCTGAGCGGTGTCGACCACGCGCGATGGAAGCTCCAGGTCCCCGGAGACGTCGACCTCGACCTCTACCTCCGCGGTCCGCACGGGCAGATCATCGCGGCGTCGACCAACGGTGCGACCGACGAGCAGATCGACCTCGACCGTCCCGCGAACGGCAACTACACGATGGTCGTCCACGGGTGGGCGGTCGGCTCCACGCCGATGGACGTCGACCTGCAGTCGTGGCTCGTCCCGACCACGACGGGCGGCAGCCTGTCGGTCACCTCGGGCAGCCCGACCACGGCGACGCCGGGCACCAAGGTCGACGTCGGCCTGGGCTGGTCCGGCCTCGCGGCCGGCGACACCTACCTCGGCACGGTCTCCCACGCGATCGGCGGCACCCGTGTCGCTTCGACCGCGGTGGAGGTCACCAGCTGACGCCGGGTTCCAGCACGACGAGAGAGGCTCCCATCGCACGCGCGGTGGGGGCCTCTCCCTTGCCCGCGACTCGACGTCTGCAGCGGCCAGGGCGCGCTCAGTCGAGTTCGAGGACCTCGGTCACGACGAAGACCGGGCCCTGCATGCAGTGACTGAGCATCTCGGGGTCGAGCCGACCGCGGACCATGATCCGACCGGACCGCCCGGCGAGATCGGCGCTGGCCCGTCCTGCGAGCGTGAACGTCGCGCCGGCATCCGTGACCACGACGAGGCAGCCGCCCTCGACCCCCTCGACGAGGTGACCGGTCAGTTGAGTCTCTCCCTGGTTCATGACGCCGGGGAGACGCTCTGGACGTCGATGATCGGCCCCTGCATGCAGTGAGACATGACGTTCTGGGCCTTCGAGCCGCGCACCGTGACCCGGGTGCCGTTCGCCGCCGAGACGGTGCCCATGAGGACGAAGGTGCCGGCATCCGTCGTGAGGATTCGGCAGTTGGCCTCGACGCCATCGGCCAGCGTGCCGGTGAGCGAGACCTCGTCGGCGTCCGAGGTCGTGGTCGGCGTCGCGATCGTCGCTGTCGCCGCCGACACCACGAAGGGCAGCCCCTGCGGGCAGGCCGGATCCATCGCGTCCATCGCGACACCTTCGATCGTGTATGCCGTCCCGCTGGCGATGCCCTTCGTCTCGCCGACGAGGACCCACTGATGGGCCTCGCTGTCCTTGAAGACCGTGCAGCCGCCGTCCGAGGAGGTCACCCGACCCGTCATCGTCGTGGGCCGGGCGCGCCCGTCGGAGGGCATCGTGCCCCCGGCCGGTGACGACGGCGACTCGGTCGACGTGGCCGAGGGTGCGGCGGACTGGGACCAGGTGTGGGTCGCTTCGGCAGGCTGTCCGGCGCCGGAGCCACACGATGACAGGACGGCGACAGCGGCAAGGGCGCTCACGGCATACGGGATCGGTCGGTTTCGTCTCTGGAGCCGTCGCATGGTCATGAACCTACGACGCCACCACGGCCTCCACGGTTCCGTGACGGGTGCGTTTGGGAGGGAGCGGCACCCTCGCGGTACGTTTGGGCGAGCAGGCTTGGTGACCGCACTCACACCCCGGGTGCGGCCCCCAGACACCGCCGTCCGGGCCGCGCGCGCACGAGCGTGTGGAGCCGGCGGCCCGAGCCGGGCGTCCGCCACGAACGGATGTCCCAGGGAACAGGAGTGCCCGTGAGCGACACCGATGTCGCTGCAACCCCGCCCATCGGCGGAATGGACCACCACATCTCGGTGGATCCGGCAGCTGGAACCGAGCCCCGCGCGGCTGCCGATGGCGGCCCCGACATGGTGCAACTCATCACCCCCGAGGGACAGCGCGTCCCCCACGCCGAGTACGACGAGATCATCGGCTCGCTGAGCCACGACGACCTGCGCGGCCTCTACCGCGACCTCGTGCTCATCCGTCGCGTCGACCAGGAGGCCACGGCGCTCCAGCGTCAGGGCGAGCTGGGCCTGTGGGCCTCGCTCCTCGGCCAGGAGGCCGCCCAGATCGGCTGCGGTCGCGCGATGCGCACGCAGGACCACGCCTTCCCCGGCTACCGCGAGCACGGCATCGCCTGGACCCGCGGCGTCGACCCGATGCGCCTCATCGCGATGTATCGCGGCGTCGACAAGGGCGCCTGGGACCCGGCCGAGTTCGGCTTCCACCCCTACACGATCGTCATCGGCAACCAGAGCCTCCTCGGCACCGGCTACGCCATGGGCATCCAGCGTGACGGTGCGGTCGGCACGGGCGACGACGAACGCGACGCCGCCGTCATCGCCTGCATGGGCGACGGTGCGACGGCGCAGGGCGACAACAACGAGGCGTTCGTCTTCGCCGGCGTCTACAACAGCCCCGTCGTCTTCTTCTGCCAGAACAACCAGTGGGCCATCTCCGAGCCCAACGCCCGCCAGACCCGCGCCCCGATCTACAAGCGCGCCGACGGCTTCGGCTTCCCGGGCATTCGCGTCGACGGCAACGACGTTCTTGCGGTGTATGCCGTGACGACCGCGATGCTCGACCGTGCCCGTTCCGGTGAGGGCCCGTCCCTCATCGAGGCCTACACCTACCGGATGGCCGCCCACACCACGTCGGACGACCCGACGAAGTACCGCGTCTCCGCCGAGGTCGAGGTCTGGAAGCTGCGCGACCCCATCGCCCGCTACAAGCGCTGGCTCGCCTCCGAGGGGATCGGTGACGCCGAGTTCTTCGACGCCGTCGAGGCCGAGGCCGAGGAACTCGGGGCGCACGTGCGCCAAGCGACCCTCGACATGGCCGACCCGGACGTGGGCGACATCTTCGACCAGGTCTATGTCGAGCCGCACCGCCAGGTCGAGGACGACAAGGCGACGTTCACGGCATACAACGACTCGTTCGAGACGGAAGGGGCTCAGGCGTGAGCGCGACAAAAACCACCATCGCCAAGGCCCTCAACGCCGGGCTGCGCAAGGCCATGGAGGACAACCCCAAGGTCATCCTCCAGGGCGAGGACATCGGCAAGCTCGGCGGCGTCTTCCGCATCACCGAGCACCTCCAGAAGGACTTCGGCGAGGACCGGGTCATCGACACCCCGCTCGCCGAGTCCGGGATCATGGGCACCGGCATCGGGCTCGCGCTGCGCGGCTACCGCCCGGTCGTCGAGATCCAGTTCGACGGGTTCGTCTATCCCGCGTTCGACCAGATCGTCTCGCAGCTGTCCAAGCTGCACTCGCGCTCGCGGGGTGCCATCAAGGTGCCCGTCGTCGTGCGCATTCCCATGGGTGGCGGCATCGGCGCGGTCGAGCACCACAGTGAGTCCAACGAGGCCTACTTCGCGCACACGCTCGGCCTCAAGGTCGTGTTCTGCTCGAACCCCGAGGACGCCTACTGGATGATCCAGCAGGCCATCGAGTGCGACGACCCGGTGATCTTCTATGAGCCCAAGCGGCGCTACCACGAGAAGGGTGAGGTCGACTTCGACGCACCCGAGGCGCCGCGCGACCTGTTCTCGGCGCACACGGTGCGGGAGGGGACCGACCTGACGCTCGTGGCCTGGGGCCCGATGGTCAAGGTCTGCCTCGACGCCGCTGCCGTGGCGGCCGAGGAGGGCCGCTCGCTCGAGGTCATCGACCTGCGTTCGGTGAGCCCGATCGACATCGACGCCATCACCCAGTCGGTCGAGAAGACCGGCCGGCTCGTCGTCGCGCAGGAAGCGCCGTCGTTCGTGTCGGTCGGCTCCGAGATCGCGGCCATGGTGACGGAGCGCTGCTTCTATTCGCTCGAGTCGCCGGTCATCCGGGTCGCGGGCTGGAACACGCCCTACCCGGCGAGCAAGCTCGAGGAGCACTACCTGCCCGACCTCGACCGCGTGCTCGACGGCGTCGACCGCGCGCTCGCCCACTGACGATCACGGACTGAGGAGAACAACAGCATGGCTGTGAAGCACTTCAACCTCCCCGACCCCGGTGAGGGTCTGCTCGAGGCCGAGATCGTCGAGTGGAAGGTCGCCGTCGGCGACACCGTCAAGGTCAACGACATCGTCGTCGAGATCGAGACCGCCAAGTCGCTCGTCGAGCTGCCCATCCCGTGGGCCGGCACGGTGGCAGGGCTGCTCGTCAACGTCGGCGACGAGGTCCAGGTCGGCACCCCGATCATCTCGATCGACGACGGCCAGGGTGGCGACGCTGCCCCCGGTGGGGCCGGCGACAGCGAGGCCTCCGCCGGCGTGCAGAGCGCCGTTGAGGTCGGACCGGAAGACGCCGCCGCGGCCGCTGACGCGGACGTCGAGGAGGAGCCGGTCAAGACACTCGTCGGCTACGGCCCCAAGGCGGGTGGGAGCTCGCGCCGTCCGCGCAAGGCCGCTGCTCCGTCCGCAGCCGCAGCCCCCGCGCACACCCCTGCCACTGCGCCCGCTCCTGCTCCTGCGCCTGCGCCGGAGCCGGAGCCGGAGCCCATGGTCCCCGTCGCCTCAGCCGCGTCCGCGGACTCGGGTGCGAAGGTGCTGGCCAAGCCACCGGTGCGCAAGCTCGCCAAGGACCTCGGAGTGGACCTCGCCTCGGTCGTGGCGACCGGCGACGGCGGCGTCGTCACCCGCGCCGACGTCGAGGGGTATGCCGCGGGCGCACCGTCCGCTGTCGGCGCACCTGCCCATGCGGCGGCGTCGAACGCGGCCACCGCGACGCCGGCGGCCGGAAGCGGTGCTGGCGCAACGGCATACGGAAGCGGTCTGGGTCACGGCGAGCGTGAGGTGCGCGTCCCGATCAAGGGCGTGCGCAAGATGGTCGCGCAGGCGATGGTCGGCAGCGCGTTCACGGCGCCGCACGTCACCGAGTGGGTCACGGTGGACGTCACGGCGACCATGGACCTTGTCGCCAAGCTCAAGAAGGACCGCGAGTTCAAGGACGTCAAGGTCACGCCGCTGCTCATCCTCGCCAAGGCGATGATTCTTGCCGCGCGGCGCAACCCCGAGATCAACGCGGCGTGGGACGAGGCGACACAGGAGATCGTTCTCAAGAACTACGTCAACCTCGGCATCGCCGCGGCCACCCCGCGTGGGCTCGTCGTGCCCAACATCAAGGATGCGGACCGGCTCGACCTGCGTGGCCTGGCCGAGGCGATCGGCTCGCTCACGGCGACTGCTCGCGAGGGCCGCACACAACCGGCCGAGATGTCGGGCGGCACGATCACCATCACCAACATCGGTGTCTTCGGCATCGATGCGGGCACGCCGATCCTCAACCCCGGTGAGTCGGCGATCCTCGCGTTCGGCACGATCAACCGACGCCCGTGGGTCGTGACGGACGACGCCGGGAACGAGGAGATCGTCCCGCGGTCGGTGACGACGCTGGCGCTGAGCTTCGACCACCGCCTGGTCGACGGCGAGCTCGGGTCGCGCTACCTCGCCGACGTCGCCGCGGTCCTCGAGGACCCGGCGCGGGCCCTCGTCTGGGGCTGACCGACTCACCACCGACCTACCGGGCAGGAAGTGCTGTGATCACAGCCCTTCCTGCCCGGCAGGTCGCTTGGCCGCGGGAGCCGTAGGCCCGCGGCCCCTCGGCCCATTCGAGTCGCGGACCCGGAATGGACGTGAGGGCGTTCGACCCGTCGTGACAGAGTTGGCGCGTGCTCTCGACCTACCGCCCGCTCTTCGCCATCCCCGGAGCCGTGCGGTTCCTCGCGGCGAGCGCCCTGTCGCGCGTCGGCGGAGCAATGTTCGGCGTCTCGATCATCGTGATGATCGCGACCCGTCGCGACTCCTACGGTCTGGCCGGCGCGGTGTCGGCCGGTGGCATCGTCGTCCTGGCCTTCGCCGGCCCCATCATCGGGCGTCTCGTCGACAAGCGTGGCCAGCGCCGGGCGTCGTTGCCGTTCGTCCTCATGACGTTCGTCGCGGGACTCGTGACCGTGGTGCTGTCAGTGGTCGGGGCACCCGCGTGGACCCTCTTCGTCGGGTATGCCGCGTCGTCCTTCCTTCCCGAAATGGGGCCGATGTCCCGTGCCCGGTGGGCCCACCTGTTGCGGGACGACCCCGACGCCCTGCATGCGGCGATGTCGCTCGAGCAGGTCGTCGAGGAGGCGACGTTCGTCCTCGGCCCAGTGCTGGGTGTCCTGGCTGCGACCGTGCTCTTCCCCGAGGCGGGCCTGCTGTTCGCCTACGTGATCTTCACGGCCGGGTCGGTGCTGTTCCTGATGCAGCGGCGATCGGAACCGCCGATCGTGCCCCATGACGAGCGGCCGCACGGGCTCGCGATCACCCGACCCGGTGTTGCGGCGGTGGCCGCGGCGGGCTTCATGGTGGGCGCGGTCTTCGGCGGCAACGAGGTCGTGGCAGTGGCCGTCGCCGACGAGGCCGGTCGCACCGAGATGAGTTCGGTCATCCTCGGTGCCTTCGCCCTGGGGTCGGCCCTGTCGGCCGTCATCTTCGGCACACGCAAGTTCACCGGGTCGATCGCCCGGCGGTTCGTGTGGTGCGCCCTGGCCATGTTCGTGCTCGAGGCTCCAGTGCTCCTCATCGACAACCTGTGGGGGCTGACCGCGATGATGTTCATTGCCGGGTCGGCCACCGCTCCCACGCTCATCACCGGCATGACGCTCGTCCAGCACCTCGTGCCCCTGGCCTTCATCACCGAGGGCATGGCCGTGGTGATCACCGGCCTGCTCGTCGGACTGGCGTCGGGAACTGCGCTCAGCGGCATCCTCGTCGACGCGTGGGGAGCGCACCAGACGTACGCACTTCCCGTCACCGCAGCGCTCCTCGCCGCGCTCATCGCGGCCGCGTCGGGCCGCCAGATTGCCCGAGCCACCCGCATCAACCACACCCCGCGTACCGAACTCACCCAATTGGACGGTTAGGGACAGGCCTGCCGCCATGCCGCCCACCCACCCTTTGTCCCGAGCTCACCGAATTCCTCCGTTGGGGACAGTGAAGGTTCAACGTCCCCAACGGAGGAATTCGGTGAGCTAGGAACGGCGCAGGGGGCCGGTCCGAGGTGGTGGTCAGGCGAGGTCCTGGGCATCCCTCGGGGAGAGCAGCGGGTGGGTCTCGACGTTGTCGGCGAAGCGGCGAAGCAGGCGGTCGAAGGTCGCGAGGTCACGATCGGTCCAGTCGGCCGTGACCTCGGCGAGCCACAGGTTGCGGCGAGCGCGGATGTCCACGAGGAGCTCCCGCCCGGCCCTGGTCAGGGCGAGGACGTGGGCGCGACCGTCGGATTCGTCGGGGAGCCGCTCGACGAATCCCTTGGCCACGACCTGGCTCACCTGTCGGCTCACCGTCGAGACGTCGAGGTGGATCGCCGCGGCGATCTCGGAGACGCGCCGCGGTTCGTCGCGCAGGTTGAACATCAGGGGGTAGCCGAGCGGGTCCACGTCGGGGTGGGCGCGTGGCGCGCGCTGCCTCACCGCACCCATGAGCTTCATGGCGCGAAAGAGGTCGTCACCGAACGCAAGGCGCGGGTCCTCGGGATCTGTTGCCTGCGGCATACGAGCAAGTGTGCGTTGCGATGGTTGCGCGACACAACGTTCTCGGGCAGCTCAGGGGGCGATGACGAGGGCGTCGAGAACGCGGCGCGCGACGTCGGCGTCGCCCACGACCGAGTAGTGCGTGTCCTCGGTTGCGATGCGACCAGCGGCGCGCCGCGTCGCAGCCTCGGTCGACAGGGTCACCGTGGTCGTCACGGTGTCCGCGTGCGGCTCCGCGTCCCCGGAGAACAGGGGTATGCCGTGTGCCCTGCCGTCGTGTTCCTCCACCCGGACGCCGGCTCGCCCCACGACGGGACCCGTGAGGTCGAGGATGACCGCCTGACCCGGAGGGATCTCGGCAGTGCGGGCCACGGCCCGGGGCAGAGCGGCGAAGAGCGAGTGCACGACGAGAGCCGCGCTCGGGCTGTCGAGGTTGCCGGGCCGGCCGATCGCGGCGCGGACGTCCTGCTCGTGCACCCACAGGTCGAAGACTCGGCTCCGCATGAGCCCGAGCAGGGTGGTCGGACCGAACGGGCCGATGGCGGGGTCGTCCGGCGAGGTCGTCGGGGCCTCGAGGTGCTGTGTCCGGGCTGCGACGAGGTCCTCGAACTCCTCGAGCAGTTCCTCAAGGGGACGGCCACGGCGGGACTCGAGGTACTTCTCCACCATCTCGCCGAGGTCGGAGCGGACGTGTTCGCGGCCGCTGACATCGACGTCCGGGACGCCCTCGCCCTGCACCCACGCCTCGAGACTCACCACGTGGGCGAACTGGTCGTGCACCGACCACCCGGGGCAGTCGGTGGCCCGTTCCTCGTCGCCTTCGCGCAGGGACCGGCCGAGGTCGACGAGGGCCTGAGCGGTGTGCGTGTAGGCCGCCGTGAGCGCAGGGAGGTCGAGAGGCGCAGCGGGGTGGAGGGGCATGGCGGCAGCCTAACGAGCGGGTACCTACGCTGGGAGGCATGAGCACCGCGCCTCCGACCACGGCCGACGCCCGGGCCGACGTCGATCGCACCCCTCTCGGGCCCGTCGCTGTGGTCGCGCTGAGTGGCCTCGCCGTCACTCTCGTCGCCGCCGCGCTGGCCGGGGTGTTCGCCCCCCTCGTGCTTGAGGATCCCGGCCCGATCGTGCGGTGGTCGCTGCCGCTCGTGCGTGTCGTGAGCGACCTCTCGTCCGCGGCAACACTGGGCCTGCTCGTCCTCGCGGCCTTCCTCGTGCCGGAGCGACGGACGACCGAGCGCCGCATCCAGGCGTCCCGCCTCGCCGCGGTGACCGGAGTCATCTGGTTCGTCTCAGCAGCGCTGGGCGTCCTCTTCACCTTCGCCTCGCTGGCCGGGTTGCGCCTCGGCGACCCCGAACTCGGACGCCAGTTCCTCACCTTCGTCTGGTCGCTCGAAACGACCCGCGTGCTGTCGATCTCGACGGCAGTCGCCTTCGTCGTCACTCTCGGCGCGATGCTCGCGCGGACCCGTGCCGCCTTCGCTTGGTTGGCCGCGATCACCCTCGCCGGGATCGCCATCGTCGCCCTCACGGGGCACGCGGCCGGAAGCGCCAGCCACGAGGACGCCGTGAACTCCCTCGGAGTGCACCTCATCGGCGTCAGTGCCTGGGCCGGTGGGTTGATCGCGATCGCGCTCATGGCGCCCCGCATCCGGCAGGACCTCTCCGCGACGGTCGGGCGCTATTCGGTCCTGGCCGGTTGGGCGTATGCCGCCGTGGCCGTCACCGGGCTCCAGCAGGCCTGGATTCGGCTGGGTTCGTTCGCGAACCTCGACACGGCCTATGGCGCCATGCTCGTCGCCAAGGCCGTCATCCTCGTCGCGCTCGGTGTGATCGGCTGGCAGCAACGACGCAAGGTCATCGCGTCGATCGGGAAGGGTGGCAACGGGTTTGCCCGCCTCGTCCTCCTCGAGCTCGGCCTCATGGGCGCCGCGTTCGGGCTCGGTGCGGTCCTTGGGCGGACGCCGCCGCCGGAACCGGAGGGCGAGCTCGAGGGGAGCACCGTCCTCGAGATCACCGGCTTCCCGGACCCCGGCCCTATGGCGGCCGCGGACTGGCTCACTGCCTGGCGACCCAACTGGCTCATGCTCAGCATCGCCGTCGTGGCCATCGGCCTCTATGCCGCCGGCGTCATCCGCCTGGGTCGGCGCGGGGACTCGTGGCCAGTCCATCGCACCGTGCTGTGGACGCTCGGCTGGCTGGCGTTCATCTGGGCGACCAGTGGGGCCCCGGACATCTGGGGGCGCGTGCTCTTCTCGGTGCACATGGTCATGCACATGATCGTCGCCATGGTCGTGCCGCTGCTGCTCGTGCCGGCCGCGCCCATCACGCTCGCGCTGCGGGCCCTGACGGCTCGTCCCGACCGCACGTGGGGGCCGCGCGAACTCATCCTGCAGGTCGTGCAGTCACGCGCGATGAAGGTGCTGGCCAACCCGGTCGTCGCGGCCGTCCTCTTCTTCGGCAGCCTGGCCGCGTTCTATTGGTCGCCCCTGTTCGAGCTCTCCCTGTCGACCCACACGGGCCACCTGCTGATGATCGCCCACTTCTTCCTCACGGGCTACATGTTCACGTGGGTGCTCATCGGCATCGATCCCGGGCCGGTGAAGTGGTCGCCGCCCATGCTCCTGCTCATCCTCTTCGCCACGATCTCGTTCCACGCGTTCTTCGGTGTCGCCCTCACCGGGGCGCAGTTCGTCCTCGCGCCGGGCTTCTTCGAGCAGATCAACCTGCCGTGGGGTCCGCAGCTCTTGGACGACCAGGAGAAGGCCGGCGAGATCGCCTGGGGGTTCGGCGAGGCGCCGACGCTCATCCTGGCCATCCTCGTCGCGCTGCAGTGGTTCAAGCGAGACCGGCAGGAGACGGTGCGCCTCGACCGACAGGCCGATCGCGACGACGATGCCGCACTGCGCGCCTACAACGACCGACTCAAGCGGCTCGGCGACGAAGGCAGGGAGAAGGAGGCCTGATGCGACTTGCGGTGATCCAAGTGGCCTACGGCGACGACGAGACCGTCACCGACAGGGTGGAGCGCGTCTCGGCGTTCGTTCGGGATGTTGTTGACGAGAGCCGTCCCGACCTCGTGGTCCTGCCGGAACTGTGGGCACCGACCGGGTTCGACTACCACCGCTGGGAGGAGGCCGCCGAACCGCTCGACGGCCCTTGGGCCGCGGCGATGACGGCGCTCGCCACCGAGCTGGGCGCGACCCTGCACGCCGGCTCCTTCATCGAACGCCTGGCTGCCCCCGGCCCCGACGGTCGCACGCTCGCCAACACGTCGCTGGTCGTGACTGCGGAGGGTGGGCGGACGGCATACCGGAAGATTCATCGGTTCGGCTTCGGGTCGGGTGAGCCGAAGCTCCTCGAAGCGGGGACCGACGTCGTCACTGCCGAAGTGCGTTCTCGCGCGGGCGAATCCGTGGCCGTCGGGCTGTCGACGTGCTACGACCTGCGCTTCCCCGAGCTCTATCGCCAGCAGGTCGATGCCGGCGCCGAGGTCTTCGTCGTCCCGGCGGCCTGGCCGGCTGCTCGCGTCGCGCACTGGACCCTGCTCGGCCGCGCTCGGGCCGTCGAGGACCAGGCGTTCGTCGTGCAGTGCAACACCGCCGGCACGCACGCGCGCACCGAGATGGGTGGGCACAGCCAGGTCATCGCCCCGACAGGGGAGGTGCTCGCCGAGGCAGGGACCGACGAAGAGGTGCTCGTCGTCGACTTCGACCCGGCGCTGGTGAAGAGCACTCGGGCGAACTTCCCCGTCCTCGCCGACCGCCGCCTCTGACCCCGCCCCAACTTTTGCTCCCCATGAGGGAACCTGAGGCGAGCGGACGGAACATTGCCCTCCGCTCCCACCAGTTCCCCTCCGGTCGCACGCGACCCGTCGTCAGCTGGAGCCGAAACCCGCGTCCCGGGCCTTGGCCACCAGTTCGGCGCGGGAGCCCGCGGCCAGCTTCCCGACGATGCTCGACACGTGATTGCGCGCTGTCTTGGGGCTGAGGAAGAGCAGGGCCGCGATGTCGTCGTTGCTCCGACCCCGGGCCAGCAACTCCAGAACCTCGTGCTCGCGGTGCGTGAGGCCGGGAAAAGCGGCGGCCGGTCCGCTCGCCGCGCGTCCCGAGGCCTGCGCAAGGACGGCCGAGGCGACCTGTGCGCCAAACACGACCTGCCCGTGAGCCACGGCTTCGACCGCCCGCGCGATGTCCTCCGGCTCCGACCCCTTGACCACATAGCCATGGGCGCCCGCGCGCAGAGTGGCGGCGAGGACTGAGGGATCCTCGCTCATCGTCAGGACAAGAACCGCCGGCGGCGAGTCCATCGCGCGGAAACGGCTGAGCGCGGTGATGCCGTCCGTTCCCGGGAGCCCCAGGTCGAGCACCACGACATCGGGCTGCTCGTCCGTCGCAGCGGCGAGTGCCGACTCGGCATCCGAATGACACCCGACAACCTGGCAGTCCACCATCTCGTCGATGAGGGAGACGACGGCGGCGCGATACAGGGGGTGATCCTCCACCACGGTGACCCGCGTCATGGGTGAACTCCAGGAAGCCAGAGGCTCACGCGCGTGCCACCGGTGTCACTGGGGCCGACAGTGGTGCGACCACCGAGTTCGTCTGCGCGTTCGGTCATCGCCCTCAGACCCACACCAGCCCGAGCCCCCGCAGGGATCCCGGCACCGTCGTCCTCGACGCAGCCGTGGAGCCCGTCCGCCCAGTGCAGCCCGACGGTGACCCGACTGGCCCCCGAATGCCGAACGGCGTTCGTCGTCGCCTCCATCAGAACCCGATAGGCGACCACCTCGTGGGCTGCGGGTAGCGGAGGGAGGGGCCCGGCCGTGACCACGACCTCGGGGCCGCCCAAGGCGCCGAGACGATCGGCGACTTCCGCGAGGGCAGTGCTGAGTCCCAGGTCCTGAAGGGCATCGGGGCTCAGCCCGTCACACAGGCGCCGCACTTCCACGACGGCTCGTTGCACCTCATCAGCGAGAGCGGTGACGACGACGTGCTGTGTGTCGGGCACGTCGCGTTGCAGTTGCCGCAACCCGAGACCGATGGCGGCGAGTGAGGGCCCGAGACCGTCGTGCAGATCGCGGCGCAGACGCAGGCGCTCGTCCTCTCGCTCGGTCACCAACGCTTGCCGGGACGCGCTGACCGTCTCCAAGCGGGCGGCTAGTGCCTGTTGATCCAGGAGGCGATGTCGCACCACCGCACTGGCGACGGTGGCGGGGAGAGCCGCGCCCATCATCAGCGCGATGACGAGGTGGGCGGGCGTGTTGCCGTCCGGCAAGGCGGCGAATCCGACCACGAGGAACCCTGCAATGAGGAAGGCGCCAACCTGCCCCCGGAGATCGCTGCCCGGTGCAGCCCGGACGAAGCGGAGGCACAGTGCCACCAATCCGGCACCAGCGCAGGCGAGTAGGAGGACGAACGCGGCGAACGCGATCGGCTCCCAAGCGGGGGCTCGCGTCGGCTCGAAGGCCATGAGGGCGTTGGTGCCAGCGAGCAGGACCACTGCCAGCACTCCACCCACCGGGACTGGCCACCAGCGCCGACCCGGGACTTCCCCATCCGGGTACAGCACGAGGCCAATACCCATCAGGGGGGCGGCGCCCAGCGCCCACACCCACTCGCCAAGCCAGCCGGCGAAGTCGGCGCCGAGGAGGTCCCTCCCAGCGTTGGCCCACGCATGGGCAGGGAACACCACTGCCGATGCAAGTCCGACGACTGTGTAGAGCAAACCCAGCCTCTTCAGCCCACGTGTGTCGGGGCGGGTCGCCCAGATACCTGCTGCCACCGTGCTGAAACCCAGCGCGAGCGGCACGTTCACGAAGGACTCGACGTCCTCACCGAACCGCAGGTCGGTGGCCGCGCCCAGGACCAGCCCGCTCGCGACCAACGCGCTCGCGATGGCGGGCAGGAGGAGCCACGGCCACCAAGCAGCGGCCGTGACGCCGCGACTGGTCTCGGTCACACCTTCATTGTGCGGCGGCAACATGCGCCGGCACGGCGGAATGGGCGAAGGGGCGTCGGGCGCCGACGATCCCCAGCACGGTGAGCCAGACCAACAGGAACAGGAAGGGGATCGGTACGTAGGCGGCAGGGGCCATGACACCGACCAGGGCCGTGACGACGCCGAGGCCGCCCATCACGGTCGCCCACCACGCGAGCCATCGGGGCACCAGACCGGCCGCGAGGAGCCCCATGCCCACGGCTCCGAAGGCCACCGAGAGCAGCAGCCCGTGGACGGCAAAACCCGCCTCATCCATGGCGACCAGAGCTTCGGCCGTGGTGGGATCAAGCCCGGCAGCGGTCTGGCGCAACGCGATTCCGGTCTGGGCCTCGGCCACCTTGACCGCGACCGCAGCCGCGCCTCCGATGGCGGCGATGCCCGACAGCGCCGGAGTTCGTGGGGCGATGGCAGCAGCCAACATGCCCAACACGGCGATCAGCGCGATGAAGCCGACGAGGAAGATGCCCGTCGAGAGGAGTTCTTTGCTGGACTGAGCAGCGGAAGCCGCCGCGATGATGTCTGCGCCGCTGCTGGTCGGCTCCTCATGGATCGTGTTGGCGACCAGGGGGCACAGACCGGCGAGAAGGGCGGCCGGGACGAGGGCGTTCCGCGGAAGGGGGTTCTGGTTCATGGCCCAAGGCTGGCCGCTCGCAGTGTCCCGGCGCATGGGCCCCAGATCCCGACCGTTCGGGCTCTGGGCCGGGCGCCCCGGTCCCTCAGCCGGCGTCGAGGTCGGCGAAGGGCCAGCCCTCCACCATGCCCGCCGCGCGGCCCGGCTCGCTGTAGTACTCCGTGCCGAACCACGCGACGAACAGGTCCTCGGGCATCTGGAGCATCATCCCCACGTCGCTCGTCTGGCTCGCGTGACAGGCGAGCGACGCGCGCTTGGACTCGATGTCGCCGGACACGTCGACCTTCCAGTGGAGGTCAGCCTCGGGCGTCCCCAGCGGCTCGCCGTCCTCCATCGGCTGGTCCGGGTCCCAGGCCTTGTCACTGTCCCCGGCCGCCAGCGCCTCCTCATAGGCCCGCCGCATCGCGTCGCGGTTCATCGTCTGCTCGAGCAGGCGTGGACGTTGCGCCGCGAGGTCGGCGGCGCGGTAGGCGACGTGGTGCACCTTGACGTGGTCGGGATGGCCGTAGCCGCCGTGCCAGTCATAGGTCACCAGGACGTCGGCGTCCTCCTCGTCGAGGATCTCGACCAGGCGCCCGGCAGCCTCATCGAGGTCAGCGCCGTGGAACGAGCCGTCGTGGCCGTTCTGCTCCCAGCCGTGCATCCCGGAGTCGGTGTAGCCGAGCCACTCCACGCGCTCCGTGCCCGTCACCCGCGCCGACGCTTCGGCCTCCCCGCGCCGGAAGTCGGCAACCGTCGCGCCCACCGGGAGGTCCTCGGGCGGGGTGCCGTGCTCTCCGCCCGTGCCATAGACCACGACCACGCGATGGCCCTCCCGGGAGAGGCGGGTCATGGTGCCCGAGGTGCCGGAGGCTTCGTCGTCGGGGTGGGCGTGGAGGAACACGATCGTGGCCATATGCCCCATCCTCCCCCGAGGTGCCGACACCGGATCAACCGCATTTCGCCTGCGGCCCCGCGCTCAGTCCTCGAGCAGCTGGACGATCTCGCCGTAGCCGCGGGTGCGGGCGTGCTCCAACGCCGTGACCCCGTCCTTGTCGGCGATGGAGCGGTCGGCTCCGGCGCCGAGGAGGATCTTCACGATCTCCTGGTGCCGCGAGCCGCCGTCGCCGAGGATCACCGCCTCCAGCAGGGCAGTCCAGCCGAGGTCGTTGACGTGGTTGACGTCGATGTCGGTCTCCACGACCCGACGGACGTAGTCCACGTGACCGCGCTCGCTCGCGGGGATGACCGAGAGGCCACCGAAGCGGTTGCGGATCGTCAGGTCGGGCTCGCCGGGCAGCAGCGCCTCGAGCATCGCCACGCTGCCCGTCACCCCCGTGACGAGCCACGGGGTGTCGTGCCGATCATCGAGGGCGTCGGGGGACGCGCCGAGAGCGATGAGCAACCGGGCCGCGGCCACGTGGTCGCCGGTCACGGCGAGGAGTAGTGCCGTCCGCTTCTTGTCGTCACGCGCCTCGATGTCGGCGCCCGCGCGCAGCGCCAGCGCCAGGCGATCGGCGTCCCCGGCCTCGGCGGCCGCGAGCAGCTCGGCCACCGGATCCTGAACCGCCGCACCGTCGTTCGCCTTCTCGAGCACGGGCACCAACCTGCCATATCCGCGCTCGCGCGCCATCTGCAAAGGTGTGAGTCGTTCTGTCCCCGACGGTTTGTCGAGCTGCACACCACCGGCCACGAGGATCCGCATCGTGTCCTCGTATGCCGTGGTGTCCTCTCCCAGCCACACCGCCTCGTGAACCGCTTGGTATCCAATGCGATTGACGTGGTCCTTGTCGATGTCGGCCTGAAGCAGTTCCCCGACGACCAGCCCATGGCCGCGCTCGGCGGCGCGGATGAGTCCGGTGCCGTTCCAGCTGTCCTTGTCATTGACCTCGGCGCCGTTCGCGAGGGTGAGTCGGAGCAATTCGAGGTAGCCCTCGCTCGTGGCGATGAGGTAGGCCGACTGCTGCGTCGAGTCCTTCGCGTTGACGTCGGCGCCCCGGTCGATGAGCCCTGCGGCCTCAGCCACGTCGTTGTCCCATGCGGCCTGGCGCAACGCCTCGTCGAGCTCGGACTGGTTCGGCGCCGGACCCGGGTCAGGTTCGGGGTCGGCCGATGTGCAGGCCGCAACCAGGCAGGCAACGGCGACGATCACCGCCACGACCCGCCCCGGTCGCTTCAGAACGTGAACGGGTCCGTCACCACCTCATAGGGCGGCAGCCCGACCGGGTTCTCCTCGAACTTGCTGTCGACGAAGAACATCCGACCACGCAGCACCTTGGCCGTCGTGAGGACACGGCTCGGGTCCGTCGCCCGCTGCTCGACGAGCCGCGCCGAGGAGCCATCAGCGGACAGACGCAGGGTGGCGACCATGCGCTGGAAGTTGCGCACGACCGTGAGGCGAGAGCCCTGCCGGACCAGGCCGTCGGCCCCGACGAGGTCCGCGCCACCGGTGTCCACCTCGGTGACGCTCCCGTCCTCGACGTCGAAACGCCACAGGCGCCCCACGTTGCCCTGGGCGACGACGAACGCGCTCCGGTCGGGCGACAGGACGATCCCGCCGAGGTTGAAGCCCGCCAGCTGGTCGATGGTGCCGCTCGCGTCGGCCCACAACTCGACGTTCCACTCACCCTGTTCGCGGGCGACCCGGAAGATCTGGGGCGCATTGGAGTTCGTGAAGTAGGCCGCCCCATCGGGACCGATCCACACGTCATTGAGGAAGGCGTTCTCACCCGGTGCACGCAGGGCCGCCAGCAGCTCGCCGTCAGGGGAGTAGACCCACAGGTCCGGACGCCCGTTGTCGGTCCCGTCGGCCGCGATGCCGTTGGGGCCACCCGCGATATAGACCCGGCCCGCCTTGTCGACGGTGATGCCACGTGCCGTGAACCGACCGTCCGTGCCGTCCCCGCCGAGCCACTCCTGCGTCTGGGCCTTGCGCACCATGCCGCGATGGATCTCGCCGCCGGTCACCTCGCTGACATAGAACGTGCCGCGTCGCCCGTCTGCGCCGATGCCCTCGAACTTCGAGCCTCCGGTCGCTCCCACCACGGGGTCACCGGTCAGTTGGTAGATGGAGGGTCGCGGACCGCCGCCCGCGTGGGCCGGGGTGGTCACGACGAGCGGGGCGACGGCGAGGCCGGCCGCCACGAGGCAGATGGTGCGCTTCACGGGAGTGCTCCTTCGACAGGGATCCTGGGCGTCGGACCGTTCCACTGTCCCGCAGGAGTCTCGGCCTGACCACCCCCCTTCGGGGCCGGCTGAGCGGGCGAGCCGTTTCCTAGGATGCTGGGGTGACCGATCGCAGCGCCGCCGTCGCAGAACTCGTCGCCTCCCTCCCCGAGGGGGTTGTGGCGACCTCCCCGGAGTCACTGGAGAAGTACCGGATGGACTGGGCGAAAGACCCAGACGCCGGTATGCCGTGTGCTGCAGTCCGCGCCCAAAGTCCCGAACACGTCCAGGTCGCCGTCCGCTGGGCGGCGAGTCACGGCATACCTGTCGTTCCCCGCGGAGCGGGAACGGGACTGAGTGGAGGAGCGTCGGCGATCGACGCGGGACTCGTCATCAGCCTCGAGCGGATGACCACGATCGAGATCGACCCGGCCGCGCGCTGCGCCATCGTTGAGCCGGGTGCCTTCAACGCCGATGTCAAGAAGGCTGCCGCCGAGCACGGCCTCTGGTATCCGCCGGACCCGTCCTCGTTCGAGATCTGCTCGATCGGTGGCAACGTCGCCACCAATGCCGGTGGGCTGTGCTGCGTGAAATATGGCGTGACGACCGACTACGTCCTCGGTCTCGACGTCGTCCTCGCGGACGGGCGCCTGATCACGTTGGGCGGCAAGCAGATCAAGGACGTCGCGGGGCTCTCGCTGCTCAAGCTCTTCGTCGGGAGCGAGGGGACGCTCGGCATCGTCACGCGGGCGACGCTGCGTCTCGTGCCTGCTCAGCTGGCCCCGTCGACACTCGTCGCGACGTTCGACTCGGTGCGTGCCGCCGCCGACGCGGTCGTGGCCATGGGACGTCTCGTCCGCGCGTCGATGGTCGAGCTCATGGACAAGCCGACAGTGAACCAGGTCGAGGACTTCCAACCGATGGGGCTCGATCGCGATCGGGCACTCCTCCTCGTGCAGTCGGATGCGCCCGAAGGTGCTCGCGAGGGCGAGATGGCCGTCATCGAGAAGGCGTGCCGCGATGCCGGGGCCGCCGATGTCTTCGTGACGCACGATCCGGCCGAGGGGGCGTCGTTCGTGCAGGCGCGCCGCCTGGCCTTCCCGGCTGCCGAAGCTGCCGGGGCGTTGCTCCTCGAGGACGTCGGAGTGGAGGTGCCGCTGTTGCCCGAACTCGTGGCGCGGATTGAGCAGGTCGGGGCGGACCGCGGTGTCGACGTCGTCTGCGTCGCCCACGCGGGAGACGGCAACACCCACCCGATCGTCATGTACGACGCCGCCAACGCGGACTCGACGGCGCGGGCACGGGCCGCCTTCGAGGACATCCTCACCGCGGCCATCGAGCTGGGCGGCACGATCACCGGCGAGCACGGGGTGGGCCGGCTCAAGCGTGACGCGCTGCCAGCGATGCTCGGGCCGGACGTCATGGAGCTCAACCAGCGCGTCAAGGATGCGCTCGACCCGCAGGGGATCCTCAACCCCGGAGCCGTGCTCGCTGCGCGTTCATGACGACTCGGCCCATTGACCCTGCGCGCATCCGCAGGTCAGGCCCGATGCGGAGATAACGTTGAGGATGCAACCGGGCGTCCCTTGACCCGGACAACGGCCACAAGGAGTGACCATGTACATCGGACTCGGAATCGTCCTCATCGTCCTCGGGGCGATCCTCGCATTCGTCCTGCAGGTGGACCTTCCCTTCATCGACGACGACATGCTCGGCTGGATCCTCATCGGCGCCGGTCTGCTCGCGATCATCCTGTCCTTCGCCATGCGCGGCCGCTCCCGCCCGGCCGGCTACACGGCGACGCGCTCCTCGCAGGTGGACCCCGCCAGCGGCTCGCGGGTGGACGAGACCCGGATCGACCCGGACTCGCGCTACTGAGGCGACTACACGGCATACGTCGAAGGCCCCGGTGACCACACGGTCACCGGGGCCTTGCGCAATTCACCTGTCGTGCCCGGACCCATCGTCCGAAAGTGGTTGCCGGTGCCGGTGGACGGTCCTACGTTGAACGCACGGACCCACCTGGACGACCACGGGATCGACGATGTTCACCTCTGTTCGACGCACCGCACTGCTGGTGCTGGCGCTCCTCATGACGCTGGCTGCCGGGAGCCCGGGAGCCGTCACGGTCCAGGCTGCACCGGACATGAAGGCGGTGGTGGTCAGCGAATCACACGTGGCCGATCGACAGGTTGATCTCGCGGTCCGCTCTGCCTCGCTGGGCGGTGGGACGGTCAACGTCCGGCTCCTCACCCCGGACGGCTGGGAGGTCCGGGACCGACGGGATCGGTGGCCCGTGCTCTATCTCCTGCACGGCTGCTGCGGCGACTACACGAGTTGGACGGCGATGACCGACGTCGCCGAGATTCCGGCCCTGCGCGACGTGCTCGTCGTCATGCCCGAAGGTGGTGACAGTGGGTGGTACAGCGACTGGTGGAACAGCGGTCAGGGCGGCTCTCCCGCTTGGGAGACCTTCCACCTGCAGGAGCTGCGTCCGCTGCTGGAGCAGAGCTACGGCGCCGGCACGCAGCGCGTCGTCGCGGGCCTCTCGATGGGTGGTCTCGGAGCCCTTCTGTATGCCGGCCGCAACCCTGGGATGTTCCGCGCGGCGGCGTCGTACTCCGGGATGGTGCATCCCCTCTCCGAGAGCGGCATCCGGTGGTCTCGGCACTTCATGACGACCTATGGCCACGACCCGGATCGGCTGTGGGGCGACCCGGTGGGGCAGCGTGAGATCTGGGAGCAGCATGACCCGTTCCACCTGGCGAAGGAGTTGCGGAACATCCCCGTCCACCTCTCCAGTGGCGACGGCAACGCGGGACCCCTCGATCCGGCCGGTGCCCCCTTCAGCGCCTTGGAACGCGACTTCCTCCACCAGAACCTGCAGGTGGCTGCGGCCATCGAGGCCGTCGGCGGAGACGTGACCACCGACTTCTACGGGGCAGGGGGCCACGGCTGGGGCTATTGGGAGCGGGAGCTGCGCGACAGCCTGCCGAAGCTGTTGGGCGCCCTGCACGTCGGCCGCGCCTGAGTGAGCGATCTGCAAACCCCGAGCGCGGGGGCGGAGCAGAGGTCTACGGTCGGAGCGTGGCTCAGATGAACATGAATGAGATCATCCATGCCGCGGTTCGTCGCGACTTCGGACGCTTCGAGTCCGCCCTCCGCTCGTTCCCGGACGGTGACGGGGCCCGCGCTCGTCAGTTGCGGCGAGCCTGGGCCACGATCGACCGGCAACTGCATCACCATCACCGGACCGAGGACGCCTACGTCTGGCCCTACGTGCGCAGCCTCGGGGTCGCCGACCCGGCGCTGCTCGACGCCATGGAGAGTGAGCATCAGGCGATGGCCGCGGGCCTCGACGCCGCGACGTCTGCCCTGGACGCACTCGTGGCCGATCCCACGTCAGCGGTGGCGCTGGCCGGCGCCGATGCCGTCGCTGAGACGACGCGAGTGACGGTCAGCCACCTCGACCACGAGGAAAACGACGTCATGCCCGTCATCACCGAACGCATGGAGACGCCGGAGTGGAAGGCCGTCGAACGCCAGCTCCGCAAGGGCAGCCCATTCTTCGCCGGTGAGCTCTTCGCCTGGCTCCAGGACGGTGGAGATCCGGTGGTTCTCGACGCGCTCGCGGACACCGTGCCGGCGCCGGTGAGGTTCATCCTCAGCAAGGGGTTCGGTCGCAGCTACCACCGAGAGGTCGCCCCCGTCTGGCAGAACTGATCACCTCGATGACGCGGCAATCGTGGGATGACGCGGAAATAGCCGCGACAGCTCACGATTTCCGCGTCCTGGACCTGTCCCGAACGCCGGTGTCGCGCTAGGACTTCAGGACGTCCGCCCATTCTGGGTGCTTGCGGAACTGCGCCGCGGCGAAGGGGCAGAGCGGGATGATCTTCTTGCCCGCGGCGCGCATTTCCTCGACGGCGCGGGTGACGAGCCGGAGCCCTGCGCCCTGCCCGCGGAACGCATCGGGAACCTCGGTGTGGTCGATGATGATCGTGTGTTCGCCGGCCCGGCTGAAGGTCATCTCGGCTTCGTCTCCGGCGGCCGACCGCAGGACGTAGCGCCCCTTTGAGCCACTGTCTTCCAGGCGAATCTCGGGCAGTGTGTCGGTCATCGGTGCTCCTGTGTGCTGCGGTTGCCGTCGTTCCGCATGCAATGTGACATCGCTGCGCGGCAACCGCAAACTGCGTCCAGCCGGCAGGCGAGGGCCGAGTTCCCGACCCAAGAAGCCGGTATGCCGGCCGCGCAAGGTGCGCGGCCGGCATACCGGATCGTTCGTGGTCGGGACTCAGCCCGTCACGGAGTGGCTCAGAAAGCGGACTCCGGGACGTCCATGAGCTCGTTGTCCGTGGCCTCGGCCATCGCACGCTCGGCAGCGAGACGCGGGAGGACCTGGCGGGCGAAGAACTGCGCGGCCGCAACCTTGCCGGTGTAGAAGTCCTTGTCCTTCTCCGAGACCTCACCAGCCAGAGCGGTGAGGGCGACGTCGGCCTGGCGCAGGAGCAGCCAACCGACGACGAGGTCACCGGCGCCGAGGAGGAGGCGCGTGGTGTTCTGGCCGACCTTGTAGAGGTTGGTGATGTCGCCACCGTTGCGGACGTCGGACTTCATGAGCTCGCCGACCATGAAGCCGAGGATGCCCTGGACGTTCTCGAGGCCCTCGCCGAGGAGCTCGCGCTCGCGGTCGAGCTTGGCGTCGTGGCCGCCGAGGTCCTTGGCGAACTCCTGGATCTGGCTGGCGATCGTCGTCAGGGCCTGGGCCTGGTCCTTGATGATCTTGCGGAAGAAGAAGTCGAGGCCCTGGATCGCGGTCGTGCCCTCATAGAGGGTGTCGATCTTGGCGTCACGGACGTACTGCTCGATCGGGTACTCCTGGAGGAAGCCCGAGCCACCGAACGTCTGGAGCGACTCGGTGCCCAGCAGCACCCAGGCGCGCTCGGAGCCGAGGCCCTTGACGATCGGGAGGAGGAGGTCGTTGACGCGGTTGGCCAGCTCGGCGGGCGTGCCCTTCTCGAGCTCCTCGGCGCCGGTCTCGAGCTGGGCGGCGTCGACGATGTCCTGCTGCGCAGCGGTGTAGAGGACGAGTGCGCGCAGGCCCTCGGCGTAGGACTTCTGCAGCATGAGGCTGCGACGCACGTCGGGGTGGTTCGTGATCGTCACGCGCGGCGCGGACTTGTCGGTCTGCTGCGTGAGGTCGGCGCCCTGGACGCGCTCCTTGGCGTACTCGAGCGCGTTGAGGTAGCCGGTCGACAGGGTCGCGATGGCCTTGGTGCCGACGAGCATGCGGGCGTTCTCGATGACGCGGAACATCTGGGCGATGCCGTCGTGCACGTCGCCGAACAGCGTTCCCGTCGCGGGCTGCTCGCCACCGAACGTGAGCTCGCAGGTCGTGGAGACCTTGAGGCCCATCTTCTTCTCGACGTTGGTGACGTAGACGCCGTTGCGCTCGCCGAGCTCACCGGTCTCGAGGTCGACGTCGTACTTCGTGAGGATGAAGAGCGAGAGGCCCTTGGTGCCGGGGCCAGCGCCCTCGGGGCGGGCGAGGACGAAGTGGACGACGTTGTCGACCATGTCGGACTCGGCGCTCGTGATGAAGCGCTTGACACCGGTGATGTCCCAGGTGCCGTCCTCGTTCTGCGTCGCCTTGGTGCGGCCGGCGCCGACGTCCGAACCCGCGTCGGGCTCGGTGAGGACCATCGTGCAGTGCCAGTCCTTCTCGACGATCCAGCGCGCGAGCTTCTTCTGGTCCTCGGTGCCGAGGATGTGGAGGAGCTTGGCGAAGCCGTAGGAGGCGTTGAACATCGAGATGGCCGGGTTCGCGCCGAGGACGAGCTCGTTCATGGCCCAGCGCAGGCTCGGCGGGGCGACGGTGCCATCGAGCTCGGCCGGGAGGTCGATGCCCCAGAAGCCGCTCTCGCGGTAGGCGTTGTAGGACTTCTTGAACGACTCCGGCATCGTGACGACCTGGGTCTCCGGGTCGTAGACGGGCGGGTTGCGGTCCGCGTCCTGGAACGACTCGGCGATCTCGTTCTCGGCGAGACGCGTCATCTCCTTGAGCATCTCGCGGGCGGTGTCGGCGTCCATGTCCTCGTAGGGGCCAGAGCCCAGGACGTCGCCGCGACCGAGCACCTCGAAGAGGTTGAACTCGATGTCGCGCAGATTGCTCTTGTAGTGGCCCATGAGGGTGTGTGCCTTTCGCGGGGTGCATGTGGCTGGGCAGCGTGGGCCCAGAAGTCCTTCGCCCATGGTGCTACCGGCGAGTAGGGCCGAGCAAGGTGAAGGTTGAGTTTGTGACTAAGCGCACGCTTAGTGGTGTGGGTCACGCTACCGGACGGACGGCATACGGAGTCGTGCGTTTTTCCCAAAGGCATGGGTATGCCGTGTGTGCCGATCCCGTTCTCGGGCGCGGCGGTGTGGTTCGCTGGATTTCATGCCCGACGCGCCCCGCAAGCCCTCCACGAGCGAGCCCACGACCACGTCCGACACGAAGGACCCGACGGTCGAGACGGTCGAGACGGGTGAGGCGGTCGAGGTCGACGGGGTGGAGGAGCCCGAGGAGTCCGTCGCTGTCGTGCGGGAAGCCCACGAGGCCATCGACGCCGGGCGGCTCTGGGTGGCGCGTGACGTGTTGGCGGCGCACCTGCGCGAGGAACGTGACGTCGAGGCCCTCCGGTTGCTCGGCGAGGTCCACCACGGCATGGGCGATCTCCCCGCTGCGGGCGCGGTGTGGTTCGGCGCCGGGGTCAAGGGTCCCGAGGTCGAGGCGGCGGTCGAGGCCTGGCGTGATGCGCACGGCGACGACTTCGGTGCGATGTGGCGCTCGCTGCCCAGGTCGGTGCGCCAGGAGCCCCGCTCGAAGAAGGTCGAGGCCCTGCGGGCCAAGGCGCTCGAGGCGCGGGACGCCACGGATGCCGCCGCGTCGGTCGCAGGCCCCGGGGCTGGCGTGAAGTCGTCTCGCCCGGCGAGTGCGAATGGCTCGTCGGGCGGCCTCGACGCGGCCCAGATCATCGCGTGGATCATCGCGGCGTTCGTCGTGGTGTGCGCGGTGGTGGGACTGGTGCAGATCCTGCGCTGGATGGTCCCCGGCACCTGATCGCGAGCCGTCCCGTCAGGGCGCGATCTGACCCGTTTGCACTAGCCGGTCATGATGAGCTGATCACCCGCTGATGGCCGGATTTGTCCCTGTTGCGCCCTGAGTGCCACCCCGAGACTGGTCAGGTCTCCACCGTGGGGGTGGGTGACTGTGGACGCTCGGCTGACGCTCCGGGGCCCGTGCCCACCAGGGGATCGCCGGCGCACCCGGAGCATCCCATGACCACGTCACCAGCGGGGCGCCGCTCGCGCCTCTCGAAGCTCGCCTCCGTTCTCGCGCTGTCGCTCGGACTCGTCACCGTGCCGGCCGTGGCCTCGACCAGTCTGGCCTCGTCGGCCCAGGCCGCGGTCCGATCGTGCTCGTCGAGCACTGCCGTGGCCTCCCGGCCCGAACTCCGCCAAGGGGACACGGGAAGTTGTGTCACCGTCCTCCAGCGCGCCCTCATCGCCAAGGGCTACTCGGTCGGGAGTTCGGGTGCCACTGGTTCCTTCGGTTCGGCGACGGCACTGGCCGTGCGCCGGTTCCAGTCCGACCGCGTCGGGCTGCGCATCGATGCCGTGGTGGGGCCGGCGACGTGGGGTGCGCTGGTCAATGGCGCCACGCTGTACTCCCGCACGAGGGGGCCCAACAGCACGAGCCGGGTCGTCCTCAGCTTCGACGACTGCCCGTCGAGCTACTCCTCCTTCCAGAGCGCCGTGCTCGGCGCCGAACGGCTGGGCATCGCCCTCGCCCTCTTCCCGACGGGCAACTGCATCACCGCAGGACGGTTCAGTCCGTCGTACGCGAGGGCGCACGGCCACTACGTCTTCAACCACTCCGTCTCGCACCCCGACCTGAGGAACCTCAGCTACACCAACGTCCGAGCGCAGCTCAGCGCTCCGGGCGTGGTGACGTCGTATGGCCGGCCGCCCTACGGCGCCTACAACAACACGGTGCTCAACGCCTACGCGTCCAAGAGCATGCGGGTCTGGATGTGGACCGTCGACACGACCGACTACAGGGGCAAGTCCCAGGCGTCCGTCGTGTCCTACGTCGTGAACAACTCGCGCGCCGGCAGCACGGTGCTCATGCACATGCAGTGGCGAGGTTTCAACAGCACGGCCCTGTCGCAGATGAAGTCCGGGCTGGCCAACCGTGGCCTGTCGGTGTGCCGCAACCGGGGAGCAACCGCGATCTCACCGAGCAGCGTCGCCTGCTGAAGCGATCAGGGTCGGCGCAATCGCCCAAGGTCCGTGCAGTCGCCAAGGTCGTTGACAGGAGAGCGAGTGCGGGAGGAACGTTCCAGTCACAGGCACGTCGTCCCGTGCTGCTGCTGAACCGTGGCCGCACGGGCTGCGTATGGCCTCTGTGGGAGGTCCCATGGCTGACAGTGGCGCAGTGCTCATGCAGCAGCTGCACGACGAGCACGCCGCTGCCCTCTGGGGCTATTGCCTGACCCTCACCGGACGCGACCACGCGCGTGCGGAGGATGTCGTCCAGGAGACGCTCATGCGCGCCTGGCGCAACGGCGAACGGCTCGACGAGAGCCACGGATCCGTGCGCGCCTGGCTGTTCACCGTCGCCCGCAACATCGTCATCGACGAGTGGCGCACGTCGCGGGCCCGCCATGAACTGCCCGTCGCGGACGTGCCCGAGGCGCGCGAGGGCAGCGACCACACGGACCAGATGTTGCTGCGCTGGGTGGTCGCCGACGCACTGCTCCGGCTCTCGCCCGATCACCGGGCCGTGCTCGTGGAGTGCTACTTCCGTGGGTCATCGGTCGCCGAAGCCGCTCGCCGGCTCGGGATCCCCGACGGCACGGTGAAGTCGCGGACGCACTATGCGCTCCGGGCCCTGCGTCTCACCCTCCAAGAGATGGGGGTGGGGGCATGACGTGCGACTTCGTCCGTGACGACGGCGCCTACGTGCTCGGGTCGTTGTCCCCCAGCGAGCGCCTCGAGTTCGAACACCACCTCGCGGGATGCGAGGACTGCAGCCGCAGGGTCCGCGAACTCGCCGGCCTGCCGGGGCTCCTGGCTCAGGTGAACCTCGCCGACCTCGAGGACCCGGAGCTGCCGCCGGTCCCGCCGTCACTCCTGCCGAGGGTGCTCGCTCAGACTCGGCGCGCCGAGCGTCGCCGGACGGCCCTCACGGCCGCGGTCGCCGCGTCGGTGGCAGCGATCGCGGTGGGTGCGCTCGCCGTCTCCGGAGTTCTCTCCGGCGGTCGCGAGTCTGGAGGCGCCGCGCCGGCTGCCGCGCCCAGCGCCACCTCCTCACCCAGCCCCTCCAGCACCGTCCCCACCCAGGCCATGGTCGCGGTGGGGCCGACCCCCGTCCGGGCCGATGTCCGCGTTGCCGGGGTTTCGTGGGGTACCCGGCTCGAGCTCACGTGCTCCTACGACTCGGGTGACGAGACTTCCGGGGCCCACGAGGAGTACGGCACAGCCTCACCCGCCGGTGAGTACGCACTCGTCATCCGCACCAAGTCCGGCGAAACGGAGGAAGTCGCCACGTGGCGCGGCCTTCCCGGGCGCACGATGCGTGTGTCCGCGGCGACGGCGACGGAACGCAGTGATATCGCCGAGGTGGAGATGCGCTCGTCGGACGGAGCTGTGGTCCTGCGCGTCGGCGTCTGATTCCGAGGTGACTTCGGTACGCATGCGTCCAATTGGGTGAGTTCGGTACGCATCCGTCCAATTGGGTGGGTTCGGTACGCATCCGTCCAATTGGGTGGGTTCGGTACGCATCCGTCCAATTGGGTGGGTTCGGTACGCATCCGTCCAATTGGGTGGGTTCGGTACGCATCCGTCCAATTGGGTGGGTTCGGTACGCATCCGTCCAATTGGGTGGGTTCGGTACGCATCCGTCCAATTGGGTGGGTTCGGTACGCATCCGTCCAATTGGGTGGGTTCGGTACGCATCCGTCCAATTGGGTGGGTTCGGTACGCATCCGTCCAATTGGGTGGGTTCGGTACGCATCCGTCCAATTGGGTGGGTTCGGTACGCATCCGTCCAATTGGGTGGGTTCGGTACGCATCCGTCCAATTGGGTGGGTTCGGTACGCATCCGTCCAATTGGGTGGGTTCGGTACGCATCCGTCCAATTGGGTGGGTTCGGTACGCATCCGTCCAATTGGGTGAGTTCGGTACGAGAGGGGTCGGCTCAGGGCAGGTGGGCGTGCTCTTTCGAGACGTGGTCCTTGCGCCCCAGGGCAAAACCCTCCCGGAGCAGGAACAGCCCGCCCAGGATGCAGATGACCTCGGACGCGGCCGCCGTCAACTGCCACCCGCCGCTCCACTCCTCGTTCACCCCGAAGAGCCCGACGGTCGTCGAGAGGATGAACGCGCCCAATGTGCTCGCGCCGAACCCGACGACGAGGAACGCGGGGATCCAGTGGTGCCAGCGCAGCAGCAGGACCGCGATCACCACGCCCGCGACCGCGTTGAGCAGGAACGCCGGGCCGATGACGTCGATGTCCTTGTAGTCCTGGAACCACCACAGAATGAAGTGCACCGCCGCGGACACGAGGGCCGCCAGCGCCGTCACGAGCCGAATCCACATGGTGTGTCTCCCATCCGATCCGAGCCCGTCGGATCCGATCCGAGTGGATGCGAACCTGACGACAGAGGTATGCCGTCGTGGCGCCGAAGCGCTGCATCACCCGTCGTCCTTGCTCACGGCTGCCGATCCCGCGCGGTTCAGTTGAACCGGCTGCGCGTCGCGTCCGTGTGTCCATCGTGCGACGAACGCGCGAGGTGGCCCGGTGACGGCGGTGGCTCGCGCCTTCTGGGTGCGCGCACCCGGCGCTGGAGAGATCAGACCCGTCGAGATCCGCGACCCCGACGTCGGTGAGGTGCGGGTGCGGACGGTGCACTCGGGGGTGAGCAGGGGCACCGAGACGTTGGTCTTCCGTGGCGGTGTCCCAGAGGACCAGTACGCCGCGATGCGAGCGCCGTTCCAAGAGGGCGACTTCCCCGGTCCGGTGAAATACGGCTACCTCAACGTCGGCGTCGTGGACCAGGTCGGCGACGACGGATCGCGTGACCTGTTGGGGCAGACGGTCTTCTGTCTGCACCCGCACCAGACGGCATACGTCGTCCCGGCTGACGCGGTCATCCTCGTGCCCGACAGGGTTCCGGCCGAGCGGGCGGTGCTCGCGGGGACGGTCGAGACCGCGATCAACGCCGTGTGGGACGCCAAGCCACTCATCGGCGACCGGATCGCGGTCGTGGGCGGGGGGATGGTGGGCCTGTGCGTCGCCCGCCTGCTCGTCGGCATCGAGGGCACCGAGGTGACGGTGGTCGACGTCGACGAGCGGCACGCGCCTGCAGCGCTGGCACTGGGTGCGGATTTCGCCCTCCCCGCCGACGCGCCCTCCGGTCGCGACCTCGTCGTCCATACGAGCGCCACGGGATCCGGACTCCAGCTCTCACTCGACCTGCTCGGCCCGGAGGGCGAGGTGATCGACCTCAGTTGGTACGGCGACCTGGAAGTCGGGCTGCGGCTCGGCGGCGCCTTCCACTCCGGTCGACTGGCGATCCGGGCCAGCCAGGTGGGTGTGGTGTCACGGTCTCGGCGGAGCCGGCGCACCACGCGGGACCGGTTGCGACTGGCGCTCGACCTCCTGCGCGACCCGGCGTTCGACGTCCTCATCACCGGGACGTCGCCCTTCGCGGATCTGCCGCGCGTCATGCGCGACCTGGCGTCCGGCGAGCTCCACGCCCTGTGCCACACCATCAGCTACGACGAGGACTAGGCGTATGTACAGCGTCACCGTCCGCGACCACATGATGATCGCCCACAGCCTGCCGGGTGAGGTTTTCGGACCGGCCCAGAAGCTCCATGGCGCGACCTACCTCGTGGACGCGACCTTCCGCGCGCAGGCCTTGGACGATGACGGACTGGTCGTCGACATCGGCCGGGCGTCCGAGGCGCTCGGCGGGGTCCTCGGCGAGCTGACCTATCGCAACCTCGACGATGACCCCACCCTCGAGGGCGTCACCACGACAACGGAACGGCTGGCCGAGGTCGTTGCCGACCGACTGGCCGCTCGCCTCCGCGCAGGGGAGCTCGGCGCCAGCGCGGAGCAGATCTCGACCATCGCCGTGACCCTCCACGAGTCCCACATCGCGTGGGCGTCGTACGAGCGCGCGCCATGAGCGCCGTCCATGTCATCGTCCCCGACACGGTGGACGACCCGCGCTCTCCCAGTGGCGGCAACACCTATGACGTGCAGGTGGGCACGGGCCTGCGCCGCCACGGCTGGGTCGTCCACCAGTACGCCATGGCGGGCACGTGGCCAGATGCGGACAGCGTGGCGAGAGCCGCGCTGGGAGCGGAGCTGGCCGGCATACCGGACAAGGGTCTTGTCGTCGTCGACGGACTCATCGCCTCGTCCGCGCCGGACGTGCTCGCACCCGAGGCGCACCGGCTCCGGATCGTGATCCTGGTCCACCTTCCACTCGGAGTCGCCGCGGCCGGAGCCGTCCGAGCGCGCGAGCAGGCAGCCCTCGATGCCGCGCGGGCCGTCGTGGTGACGAGCCGGTGGACGAGGGAGTGGCTGCTCACGAACTACGACCTCGACGCGAGCCGGGTCCAGGTGGTGCTCCCCGGCGTCGCCGCCGCCGCCGTGACCGCCGCGAGTGCGGACGGCAGCAGGCTTCTCTGCGTGGGTGCGGTCACGCCGATCAAGGGGCAGGACGTCCTCGTCGACGCACTGCGCGAGATCGTCGACCTGGAGTGGGGGTGTCGTTGCGTCGGTTCCCTGACCGTGGAGCCGGAGTTCGCCGATCGGCTGCGAGCGAGTGTCAGCTCGACGGACCTCGGGGACCGCGTCACCTTCCCCGGCGCGAGGGTCGGTGCTGATCTGTATGCCGTGTACGCGACGGCTGATCTCGTGGTCGCCCCTTCTCGGACCGAGACCTACGGCCTCGTCGTCACCGAGGCCCTTGCGCGGGGTGTGCCGGTCATCGGCTCCGACGTGGGGGGACTGCCGGAGGCACTGGGGCGCGCGCCGAGCGGGCATCGGCCCGGGATTCTCGTGCCGCCCGAGGATGCCGAGTCGCTCGCAGCGGCACTGCGGCGGTGGCTCACGGACGGCGCCCTGCGGAGTGACCTCCGGAGAGCGGCCCGGGAGCGTCGGGCCGACCTGCACGACTGGTCGGAGACGGCGGATGCGATGTCACACGTTCTGACGCACGTGGCGGAGGTGGCCGCATGAGCGACGTCAGCGACGTCGAGGTGCGCGTGAGTGTCTCGTGGCTGCGGCTGCGGGAGGAGGCCGATGCCGCGGCGAGATCTCGTGTGCTCGTGCGTGAGGTGGCAGAAGCCTTGTCCCACAACCGAACTCAGGTCATCCACGACCTCGGCGCCGGTAGTGGTTCGTTGGGGCGCTGGATCGCACCGAGGCTGCCGGGGCCGCAGCACTGGGTCCTCCACGACCGGGACGAGGACCTGCTGTGGGTTGCTCGCCATGACGTGCCTCCGGACTCCCGCGACGAGCTTCCGGTGACGGTGGAAGCGAGGCGGGACGACCTCACGCGCCTCTCGCCGGACGACGTGGCAGGAGCCTCCCTCATCACCGCGTCCGCGTTGCTCGACATGCTCACCGCCGATGAACTGGAGCGAGTCGTCCGCACCTGCGTGTCGGCCGACTGCCCGACCCTCTTCAGCCTCACGGTCCTGGGACACGTGGAACTCTCGCCGCCCCACCCGTTGGATGACGAACTGGGTGACGCGTTCAACGACCACCAACGCCGCACCGTGGGGGGTCGCACGCTGCTGGGGCCGGACGCGGGTGCCGCCGCCAGCGGGTTGTTCGCAGGATTCGGGAGCCGGGTCCTGGTCGAACGCAGCCCGTGGGAGCTCGACGCCCACCACGGACCCCTGATCGGCCAGTGGCTCACGGGATGGGTGGGGGCCGCCGTGGAGCAGCGACCGGAGCTTCGCCGGGAGGCCGATGCCTACCTCGCCATGCGCCGCGTCGAACTCGCCGAGGGTCGGCTCCGGGTCCGCGTCGACCACGTCGATGTGCTGGCGCTGCCGGGTGGTGAGCGGGCAGGCTGGACCCACGGCGCACCCTCCGGGTGAACCAGAGCGGCTCGTCGTCCGTGAGTTGGGTTGGCAGGCTGTGGCGCCCGGAGCCGGGCGGGCGCCGTCCTGGATGGGAGGCGAGGATCGACAGGACCTGGACTCGATGGGTGCGACCGCTGGGCGGCGCCGCGATCCTCGCTGCCCTCGTCGCCCAGTTGGGAGGGGCAGCGGTCATCGAGGCCCTGCACGCCATCGAGCCCGGGGCACTCGTGCTGGGGACCGCTCTCGCTGCGGTCACGACGGTGGGTGCGGCCTGGCGATGGAAGGTCGTTGCCGAGCACCTGCGCGTGGGTCTGCCGTTGTCGTCGGCCACGGCCGCCTGCTACCGCTCGCAGTTCCTCAACCTCACCCTGCCCGGAGGTGTCGTCGGCGACGTCGAGCGCGGGCTGCGCCACGGTCGCCGGGTCGACGCCATGGGTCGGGCCGTGCGGGCTGTCGTGTGGGAGCGCGTCTCCAACCAGGTTGTCCTGGCCGCCTTCGCCGTCGCGGCACTCGTCGTCGCCGACCCCTTCGACGTGACCGGGCCTGCGGCGAAGGTCGGGCTGGTGGCAGTTGGCATCGTGCTGCTGCTGATCGGTGGTGCCTGGGCCGTGCGCCACGACCTTTCGGCCCCGCTGGCGCGGGTGCTCGTCGCCTCGGTCGTGGTCGTCGTCGGCCACGTCGCGACGTTCCTGATCGCCGCCCGAACCGTGGGCGTCAGCGTCGAGCCGGGCCGGCTGGTCCCTCTGGCGCTGGTGGTGCTCCTCCTGGCGGGCCTGCCCCTGAGCCTCGCGGGATGGGGTCCGCGTGAAGGCGCGGCAGCATGGGCCTTCGCGGCGACAGGGGCCACGGCGAGCCAAGGCCTGGCGGTGGCCGTCGCCTACGGCGTCATCGTGACGGTCGCCAACCTTCCCGGGGCCGTCGTCCTGCTCCTTCAGGCCCGGCGATCACGCATCGCGGGACTGCCGTCCCCGGCGACCGTGGAGGTGTCGGCCCATGGCTGATCGGCCCTACACCGTGCTCAGCTGCGCCATCTCCCTCGACGGCTACCTCGACGACGCCTCGGGTCGGCGGCTCATCCTGTCCAACGAGGCCGACCTCGACCGGGTCGACGCCGTGCGGGCTGACAGCGACGCCATCCTCGTCGGCGCCGGGACCGTCCGCGCCGACAACCCGCGGCTCCTCGTGCGGTCGGAGCGCCGCCGTCTGTGCCGGGTCGCGGAGGGGAAGCCGGCGTCACCCACGAAGGTGACGCTGACACGGCATACGAATCGTCTGGATGCGGAGGCCGCGTTCTTCGCCGACGACGGCACGGACAAACTCGTCTACTGCTCCAGCGCCACCACCAAGGCGACCCGGGCCCGGCTCGGTTCCGCGGCTGTCGTCGTGGACGCCGGGGCTGAGCCGGGCATGCGCGCGGTGAGTGAGGACCTCGCCGGCAGGGGAGTGGGGCGGCTCCTCGTCGAGGGCGGCCAGACGGTGCACACCCAGTTCCTCCGCGCGGGGCTGGCCGACGAACTGCACGTCGTCGTGGCGCCCCTCTTCGTCGGCGACTCGCGGGCGCATCGCGTCGTCGGCGACGGCCCCCTGCCCTGGAATCGCGATCACCGGGCCGAGCTCGCGGACGTGCGCCGGATCGGCGACGTCGTCCTGCTGCGCTACGCGCTCACGACCAGGTTCGCCCGAGAAGCACGCGACGTCCTGGCGGAGGTGGTGTCGTGAAGCGCCCACCCACTGCGGCCATCCGCACCGAGGTCATGGTGCCGATGCGCTTCCCCGACGGGTTCACCACTCCGGCGCGAGTCATCACCTTCAAGGGTCTCGTGGACGGACTCGAGCACATCGCCGTGGGGCTCGGTGAGGCCCGCTCCGCGGCTGAACCCCTCGTGCGGCTCCACAGCGAATGCCTCACCGGGGACGTGTTCGGGAGCCAGCGCTGCGACTGCGGCCCGCAGATGCGTGAGGCGGTCGAGCGGATCGCGGAGGTGGGTGGCTACCTGCTCTACCTGAGGCAGGAGGGCCGGGGCATCGGGCTCTACGCGAAGGTCGACGCCTATGCGCTCCAGGACGCCGGACTCGACACCTACGAGGCCAACGTCGCCCTGGGGTACGACGCCGACGAGCGCGACTACACGGCGGCTGCCCAGATGATCCACGCCCTCGAGCTGCCGCGTGTGGCGCTGCTGAGCAACAACCCCGACAAGGCCGAACAACTGGGCCGTCTCGGGGTGACGGTCAGCTCACGGGTTCCGACCGAGGTCCACTGGAGTCCGACGAACGCGCGCTACCTCGCGACGAAGGCGACCCGCGGCGCTCACACCTTCGAGCCGGCCTCGGTCTTCGGCCTGTGACGCCGTGGACGGCCTGCTGGGGTGGGGCGTCACACTTGGATGTGGCCTGCTCCTGACGGCGTTCCTCGTCCGTGGCGTGCGGAGTGCGGACACCGGTCGCATGGGCCCGGCGGACTACATCACGTACGGGCGTGGGCTGATGGCGTGCGTCGTCGCGGGGCTCGTCGCGTCCTCCGTCGGTGACGAATCCTTGCCGTATGCCGTTCTCGGACTTGCGATTCCGGCGCTCGCCGGCGATGCCGTGGACGGCTACGTCGCCCGGCACACCGGGACTGCGTCGGCATTCGGGGGGCGCTTCGACGGCGAGGTCGATGCCTTCCTCATCCTCGTGCTGAGCGTCGCGGCGGCACCGGTCGTCGGCTGGTGGGTGGTGGCGGCCGGGCTGGCGCGGTACGTGTTCGGAGCCGCGGGCCTTGTGCTGCCGTGGATGCGGGGCGACCTCGCGTATCGCTACTGGCGCAAGGTCGTGACGGCCGTGGTCGGTGTGGCGCTGGTCGTGGCGGTGGCCGACGTGCTCCCGAGGGTCGCCACGATCGGTGTCGTCGTGGTGGCGGTCGCGCTCCTGGCGGAGTCGTTCGGTCGCGACGTGTGGTCGTTGTGGCGCAACCGATCTCAGGTGCGGGCCGCTGAGGTGGGCGGGGTGGGCGGGGTGGGCGAGGAGAGTGGGCGGGTTCCGCCGGCTCGGGCGCTCGGTCGCCGGGTCGTGGTTGGGGTCGCGGCCGTCGCGCTCCTGTGGTTCGCCCTCGTGCTGCCGAACCAACCCGACCGGGTGACCGCCGGCTCCCTGCTGCGACTGCCGGTCGAGATCGTGATCCTGGCCGCTCTGGCGCTCCTGCTGCCTGCGGCGGCGCGCCGCGTCGTCGTCACCGGTGGAGGACTGGTCCTGGCGGGCGTGGCCCTCCTCAAGCTCCTGGACATCGCCGCCTTCGTCGTCCTGAACCGCCCCTTCACCGTCGTGACAGACACCAGCCTGATCGGGTCGAGTCTGGCCTTCGTCCGCGACTCGTTCGGGACCTGGGCCGCGTGGCTGTCCGCCGTGGCGTTGGTCGTCATCGTCGGTGTCGCCGTGGTCGGGATGCCCTGGGCCGTGGGGCGGGTGACGGAGACGGTGGCGCGGAACCGGCGCCACGGCATACGGGTCGTTGCCGTGTTGACTGCGGCCTGGTTGGTCGGAGCGGCGACCGGGGCGCAGGTGGCGGCGGGGGTGCCGGTGACCGTGGCCGGAACGGGCCCCTATCTGGTGGGCAAGGCGCGCGCGTCGACGGAAGCACTGGCCGACCGCGAGGAGTTCCGGGGGGCTTTGGGCGCAGACGACTTCTCCCAGCAGGGTTCGCGGGACCTCAGTGCGCTCGCGGGCAAGGATGTGCTGTTCATCTTCATCGAGAGCTATGGCCGGGTGTCACTCGAGGGGTCCGAACCCGAGAAGGTGCGGGAGGTGCTCGACTCGGGGGCCGATCGACTGGGGGGCCTGGGCTTCCGGGCCGCGAGCGGCTATCTCACATCGCCGACGTTCGGTGGCAGCAGTTGGCTCGCGCACGCCACACTCCAGTCCGGACTCGAGGTGAGCAACCAGGATCGCTACGACCGTCTCCTTGCCAGCGACCGGACGACACTCGCGTCGGCCTTTTCCGACGCTGGGTGGCGGACCGTGGGCGTGTTGCCCTCGATCCGCGACCAGTGGCCCGAAGGTGAGGACTTCTATGGATTCGACGCGATCCATGGCTCGGCCGGTCTCGGGTATGCCGGGCCGAAGTTCGGCTTCTCAGACGTGCCGGACCAGTTTGCACTCGCTGCGTTCGAGCGTCTGGAAATCGGTGTGTCGCAGCGGGATCCGGTGATGGCCCAGATCCAGCTCACCTCGAGCCATGGCCCCTGGGCGCCGGTCCCGACGTTCGTCGATCCCGCAGAGCTCGGTGACGGCTCCGGCTTTCGCGAGGTTCACGACCGAGCGGTGACTGCAGCGGAACTGTGGCGTGACCGCGAAGACGTGCCGCCGGCATACCGGGCTTCCATCGCGTATTCGTTGACGAGCGCGCTCGACTTCGTCGCGAGTCGGCACGATGACGATCTGGTCGTGGTCATGCTCGGCGACCACCAGCCCGCGACGATCATCACCGGCTTCGGTGGCAACCGAGACGTGCCCGTGAGTGTCATCGCCAAGGACCCGGCGGTCCTGGACGCTGTGTCGGAGTGGGCATGGACGGACGGCTTGCGGCCCGAGGCAGCAGCCCCGGTGTGGCCCATGGCGGACTTCCGCGACCGGTTCATCGCGGCCTTCAGCACGCGCTCCGGCGCCCGGGGGGCCGGATGATTGCCGGGGGTCTCGAGGGGAATGAGCGGATCCTCTGGGAGGCACGCGAATCCGGTTTCCCGACAGGCGATTTCGTGGGTCAGGAGAGTTTCGTGACCGCCAGCGAGGTTCTCGAACTGGCCGCTGGTGCGGGGGTCGTGGCAGGCAGCTCCGTCCTCGACCTGTGCTGCGGCATCGCGGGGCCGGGGTTGCTGGTCGCACGCGAATCGGGCTGCGACTACCTCGGGGTGGACGAGAATCCGCGATCGATCGAGGTGGCGCGTGCCCGCGCTGCGGAGTTGGGGGACGCGGTCGGGGGCGCGGTCGAGTTCTTGGTGGCGGCGGTGCCGCCCCTGCCGCCCGGCTCCTTCGACGTCGTCCTGCTGATCGAGACGCTGCTGGCTTTCCCGGACAAGGGGGCGCTGCTCGGTGCGATTGCGCGGGCCCTGCCGGTCGGGGGCCGTCTCGCGCTCACGGTCGAGGCTGGCGACCCGCTCACCGAAGGCGAACGCGGCGCGATGCCAGGTGGGGGAACGGTGTGGCTCCAGCCGCTTCCGGATCTGGAACGCGACCTGAGCGAAGCGGGCCTGGAGGTGACGTGGCGCGAGGAAACCACTCCTGCGCACTTGGCCGTTGTCGATCGCCTGGCCGTGGCGTACGAACGAAACGTCGGGGAACTCGCCGAGGCCGTGGGGGACGCCGAGGCAGAAGATCTGGTGGTCAGCCATCGCCTGTGGGGAGACTGGCTGCGGAGCGGGCGCGTGCGCAAGCACGGTGTCGTCGCCGAGAGGGTCCGCTGAGCGGCCTGGATGCCGGTCGGGTGGTCGTCGAGTAGTCGGAACGGGTCATCTTGGGGCGTTGGACTGCGCCGAGGGGGGCACATCCAGAAGCCTATGGACTTGCACCGGTCGCTACGAAAGAGTTGCGGCAGGCTGCACGCAGGGGTGAAGACGAGGGCTGCAGGGGTGGGTGCGCAAGCGCGCCCTCGAACCTGCCGTCGACGACACCGGCCCCCGCTGCAGTGGATGGCGGCACCTGTCGTCCATCGTGCAAGTTGGCGGTCGCCGCCTGACGTCCGCCGTGAGTGTCCCGTCCTCCGGATGCACTGGGCGAGAGCCGGCCCCAGCCCCACCTGGAAGCGGTGGAAGGTGGAGTCATGCAGTTGTCGCGACGAGAGGCGCTGGCATTCGGCGCCTTGACAGGGGGTGCACTGCTGCTCCCGCTCGAGCGGAGTGTGCAGGCTGCGGCACAGAGTCGCCTCGCGGAGAGCGCACTCCCCGCACCGTTCACGGCGCCGTTCGCGGTGCCGCCCACGGCCAAGCCGGTGAGGATCGCGGGGAACACCGACTTCTATTCGATGACGATGCGGGAACAGAGCACCCAGATCATCCCTGGCTTCCGGACGCGGATCTGGGGCTACAACGGCTCCTTCCCCGGTCCCACGATCGACGTCCAGCAGGGCCGCGAGGTCTATGCACGACACATCAACCAGCTCCCGGCGACGCATGCGCACCTGGGCTACACACCCACCACGTCCGTGCATCTGCACGGCTCGGCGTCTCTGCCGCAGTTCGACGGTTATGCGAACGACATCACGCGTCCCGGTGCGTGGAAGGACTACCGCTACCCGAACATCCAGGACGGGCGGACGCTCTGGTACCACGACCACGGCGTGCACCACACGGCGCCGAACGTCTACATGGGTCTCGCGGGGATGTATCGCGTGTTCGACCCGCTCGGCAGGTCGCTGCCGCTGCCGCAGGGGATCTACGACGTGCCGCTCATCATCAGCGACGCCCTGTTCGACACCGAGGGCCAGCTGCTCTTCGACGATGGCGACCAGTCGGGTCTGTTCGGCGACGTCATCCTCGTCAACGGGCGACCCTGGCCGCTGATGAAGGTGCAGCCTCGCAAGTACCGCTTCCGGCTGCTCAATGCGTCGGTCTCACGGTCGTATCGCCTCCGACTGGACAGTGGCGAGCCGCTGGTCGTGATTGCCACCGATGGGGGATTCACGGATCATCCGAAGTCCGTCGACAGCCTGATCCTCAGCGGCGGGGAGCGCTACGAGGTCATCATCGACTTCGCCAAGTATCGGCGCGGCGAGCGGATCGTCCTCGAGAACGTCAACCCGAGGAACAACGTCCGCTACACCCACACTGACAAGATCATGGCGTTCGAAGTGGCGCGAAGTGTCAAGCGGGCGAACACCAACAACTCGATCCCCGACGTCCTCAACCCCGACTGTGCGGTTATGGCGCTGGAACCGACTCCCGAAATGACCAGACGGACGATCTCCCTGGATCGACAGGGCGGCGAATGGACCATCAACGAGTTGACCTGGCAGGACGTGGTCGACACTCAGTTCACCCAGGTGCTGGCCAACCCCGGACTCAATGACGTGGAGGTCTGGGAGATCCAGAACGACTCCGGCGGCTGGCACCACCCGCTCCACATCCACCTCGTCGACGTCAAGGTCCTCAGTCGCGAGATCGACATCGACGGGGTCCTGGTGCCGGCAGAGCACTACGAGGAGGGCCCCAAGGACGTCATTCACATCGGTGAGAACGAGCGCGTCCGGGTCATCACCAAGTTCGGCCCCCAGGTCGGCCGCTACATGGTCCACTGCCACAACCTGGTGCACGAGGACCACGACATGATGGGCCAGATCGAGGTGGGGACCGGCGGCGCCAACCCCATGACGACGGCGCCGTCGCAGCCCCTGCCCGCGCCGCCCCTCTGATGGCCATGACGTCCGTGACCGGGGTGGAGGCGTCGGAGCCGGCCGCTGCCCGGGTCGGCTCGGCTCGGGCCGGGACCTGGACGCGGTGGTCGATCGCGCTCGCCTCGACCCTGGCGGGCGCCATCCACCTCGGGGTCGCCCCGGCCTACTACCGGGAGTGGTGGGTGTTCGGTGTCTTCTTCATCGTCCTGGGGTTGTTCCAGGTGGGGTTCGCGGAGGTGATCCTGCGACGGGTCTCCGTGCCGCTCGTGGTCGTGGGGATCACGACCAATCTGATGGTCGTTCTCATCTATCTGATGACACGCACTGTGGGGATCCCGCTCGGAGCATCGCGTGGCAGTCCCGCGGCAGGAGGCTCCGGGGTGGAAGGTTCCGGGGTTGAAGGTTCCGGGCATGGCGGCGGGCACGGCCAGGGACCCATGCTGGGTCAACGCATCAGCGACGGTGAACGGGTGGAGGCGGTGGGGCTGCCCGACCTCGCGGCCACGTCGAGCGAACTCCTCGTCGTCTGCCTCCTCGCCACGCTCCTCCCCGGTCGCGAGCGCAAGGTCGCCGTCAACGTCCTCCTCGGTGTCGCCCTGCTGCTCTGGGGAGTTCGGCTCAGCGGCGTGTTCTCGTGAGTGAGGCGAATCCGGCCGTCGAGGTGACGACCGCTCGTCCCGAGTCGCCACACAGGCGACGAGGGCGGGTGGTGCTCTTGGTCCTTGCCGCCCTCTTGCTCGTGGCTCTCTTCGCCGCGGTCGAGCCGTTGAGGGTGGCGTCCGGAAGCATGTCGCCGGCGCTCGAGGTCGGGGACCGGGTCGTGGTGGACAAGGTGACGCTCCGCTTCGACTCCCCTCGAGCGGGTGAGCTGGTCGTGTTCCGTGAGCCGGACGGTGGGGAGCTCGTCGTTAAGCGGGTGGTGGCTCTGGGTGGGCAGACCGTGGGGCTGGAGGACGCGGTGCTCATGGTCGATGGCGTTGCCCGGCACGAAGCAGGGATCGACCTCTCGCGGATCGACTCGACGTACTTCGGGCCCGTGACGGTGCCGGCCGACTCCGTGTTCGTGCTCGGAGACAACCGCGCCGACTCGATCGACTCACGCTCTTATGGGTCCATCGCCGTCGACGCTCTGGTGGGCAGGGTCGTCCTCGCCTTCTGAGCGGGCTGCCTCACGTGACGGCTTCGGTACGTTGGCAGGGTGACTGAGAAGACCATGCGCGAACGGATGCTGGCCGGTGAGTTGTACATTGCCGACGACCCTGTGCTGGCCGAGGAGTCACAACGCGCCCAGCGGTTGACGCATCAGATCAACACGATGGACCCGAACGACCATGACGGGCGCCGTGACCTGCTCGTGGAGTTGCTGGGAGCGTTCGGTGAGGGCAGCGAGATCCGACCACCGCTCCAGTGCGACTACGGCTGCCAGACGACGATCGGCGCCCGCTCCTTCGTCAACTGGGGCGTGATCTTCCTCGACGTCGCCACGGTGACCATCGGTGACGATGTGCAGATCGGCCCGAACGTCCAATTCCTGACCGCGACCCACCCCCTCGAGCCCGATCCCCGGCGGGACAAGTGGGAGGCCGCAGAGCCCATCGTGATTGGCGACAACGTCTGGCTCGGTGGAGGCGTCATCGTGTGCCCCGGCGTCACCATCGGCGCCGACACGGTCGTCGGTGCGGGGTCAGTCGTGACTCGAGACCTGCCGTCCGGCGTCGTGGCCGTGGGTTCACCCGCGAAGGTCATCCGCGAACTCTGAACTGAGGCGACTGGGGCGCGTCGACCCGTCACCAGGTGAACCGATCGCGCCTGCCGCGAAGGGCCGACTCAATCGAGTGAGTCGGCCCTTCGCGAACCTCCGAGCACAGGCAGGCAGGAACGGGTCTGGTGGATCCTTCCGGGCCGGGGTCACAATGGCACATGGCCCAGCAGCGCATCTCCCGCACAGGGACGGCCTTCACCGACCTCCGCGGTGATGGCCGCTCGCTTCGCGCGACCTGGCACCAAGAGCAGCAGGTCGTCGTCCTCTCGATCTGGCGCAACAACGTCTGCGTCAGCACCTTCCGGCTCGCAGCCGACGAAGTGCCCGACCTCATCACCCTGCTCCACCAAGGACTCGACGAAGCGTATGACGTCGCCCGCGAGCGGGTCGAGCGCCTTGGACGGGCCTCCCAAGCGGGGTGATGGGGGCCATTAGACCGGGAACTCGGCAGAGCCTGGGGTGGTGGGTCCCCGGACAGGTACCGGTCACGCCTCGCGCTCACGATGTCCATGGAAGGTCTGCGACCTGCGACACTGCTGTCCTGTCTTCCCTCCGATGGGAGGGACCCCACCCGCTCAGGACTCTCGTGACCACAGTTCGACCATGTCTCCCGACGCACGGCGCATCCCCGGCCGCACGTGCTTGCGGGCTCCGCCCGTGAACTTTGCACCCGGTCTCCTGCTGACCGACCGATACCGCCTCGAGGAGCTCATCGCCGAGGGCGGAATGGGTCAGGTCTGGCGCGCCACGGACGAGACGCTGCAGCGACCCGTCGCCGTCAAGGTCCTCCGGCCCGACTCCGGCGGCGACGAGTCGTTCGTCGAGCGGTTCCGCGTCGAGGCCGTGAACTCCGCCGCGCTCCAGCACCCAAACATCGTCACGGTGCACGATTTCGGCGAAGGCGACGAATCGGCGTTCCTCGTGATGGAGCTGATCGAAGGCCAGCCGCTGTCGGCCGTCATCGGCGAGCGGGGTCCGCTGCCCGCCGACGAGGTCACGGAGATCCTCCACCAAGCGGCGTCGGCGCTTCAGGCGGCCCACGACGCCGGGGTCGTCCACCGCGACGTGAAGCCGGCGAACATCGTGGTGGACGCGGACGGCTACGCGCGCCTGACGGACTTCGGTATCTCCAAGGCGATGGCCGGCTCCGGCCTGACCCAGACCGGAGAGATGCTGGGCACTGCCCACTACCTCTCCCCCGAGCAGGTCCAGGGCCGCCCCGCCACTCCCGCCAGCGATATCTACTCGCTCGCGGTCGTCGGGTTCGAGATGATCAGCGGCGCCCGACCCTTCGTGGGGGAGTCGATGGTTGCGACCGCCCTCGCGCACGTGGGGCAGCCTGCGCCGCAGTTGCCGGAGACCGTGCCCGAGCCTCTGCGCACGACGGTGCTGGCCGGTCTGGCCAAACTGCCCGAGCAGCGCCCAGCAGACGCCGCGGCCTTCGCCGAGGCATTGCGCCTGCCCGCCGGGACGGTCCCCGCACATCTGGTCGATGGGGCCGCGTCCGCCGTCAGCCCTGTGGTTGCCGGGCTACCGGACGGGATGTTCACGCCCTACCCGCCGGCGCGCGGCGACACGGCTGAAGGAGCCTGACCTCTTCCACGCTCCAGAACTTGGCCGGCAGGCACCTTGGACCGACGGTAAAAGTCGGAGCCGGTGACGGAAATCGAAGCCGCGTGTCCCAGCTTGGGAATCTGCGTCCAGCTTGGGAATCTCACCAACCCCCGCACACGCACGCTTCACAGGCTCAATCGACTGCCCTCTATGCCCGCTGCCGACCCGTACATGCCGCCACCTATGGCCCGCTCGTGGCCCGGCGCAGACCCGAGTCGCACCAGCCATGCTGGTGCGTACGGTTGCGCTCCGGCGCCGTTGGCGCCAAAATGGCGCTATGCCCAGTGTTCAGATCAAGGATGTCCCGGAGAGCACGCATGCAGTGTTGCGGCAACGGGCAGCAGCCGCGCACCAATCACTGCAGGAGTACCTGCGCTCCCGGCTGATCGACGAGGCCAGCCAGCCCACGTTGGAGGAGGTCCTGGATCGGGCGGGCGGGCGATCCGGGGGGTCGGTCTCGCTCGCGCACGCGGTAAAGACCCTGCAGGGGGAACGTGCTCGTCGTTGACGCCAGCGTCCTTGCGGTCGCGTTGGCCGATGACGGCTCGGACGGAGATGCCGCTCGCACCCGGCTGCGCGGAGAGACGTTGGCCGCGCCAGAACTGGTCGACCTCGAGGTCGCCTCGGTGCTGCGTCGTCAGAACCGCGTGGGCCTGCTCGACAACCGGCGGGCGGAGCTGGCCATGACCGATCTGCGGGCTCTCCCGATGAACCGCGCCGGGCACCTTGCGCTGCTGCCGCGCTGCTGGGAGCTGCGGGACAACCTGACCACCTACGACGCCGCCTACGTCGCGCTGGCAGAGGCGCTGGACACCACGCTGCTCACGGGCGACAAGCGGCTTGCCCATGCCACCGGCCCCACCTGCACCATCGAGCTGCTCAGAAAGCCGCGCGGTTGAACGATGAGCACCGAAGGATGAGTTGGATGTACCGGCATATGGTCCGCCAATCGCCCATCTCCGGAGCAGGACACCTTTTCGTTATACGATATGGGCATGGTGAGCGAGGAGCAGATCCAGAAGTGGGCCGATGAGGCCGAAGTCGGCTACGACGTCGAGGAACTGAAGCGTCGGGGGCGTGGGCGACCTGGACGCGGGGCAGAGCCGATGCAGGTCGTCGCGGTCCGATTGACCGTCGAGGAACTCGACGCTCTCGACGCGGCGGCAGCCAAGGGCCACATGAGCCGGTCCGAGGCCATCCGGGCCGCGCTGGCCCACTTCGCTGCGTGAAGGTCCATCCGGGCGCGTTGAAGCACGGCGTCAACGCCGATGACGCGATTCAAGCGGCTGAGTGGTCGCTCTGGGTCGAACCGCTCGACGAGGACGACTGGCCGAAGAGGAACTGCGCTTGGGGTTCGACACCCAAGTTCGCCTGTTGGAGACCATCGTTCTGCTCTTTGAGAGTGGCGAGGAGATGGTCATCCACGCCATGCCCGCCCGCAAGAAGTACCTGGACCTCTTGCCCTAGCGGCCTACCGAAGGGGCCGAAAATCAGGCCGAAGCGAGGCAAGACGAGAGAAGGGAGTTGGATGTACCGGCATCGCGTGCTCCGCGATCACGAGGCAGCCGCCGAGGCCATGGAGAGCACGCCCCTTCAAGCGGCGGTATGCCGCGTACGCCTGAGCAACCTTCGCAGAAGTGATTCGCCCCTCTAATGCCGCTGATCAACGAGGGTCCGAAGCTCAGCCTGTACCCAACGCACCCAAGGCCGCGGCGAGGCTTCGCGCGTCGTCGGCCGCGTCGCCGAGCAGCGCAACGACGGAAGGCTTGGCCAAGTGAGCGGAGACGGTTTCGCGCCATTCCGACCGGTCTGCCGCTGAAGGGCGGTGCGATCCCTGGCTGCTTGCCAACCCGGTCAGGGTGGCCTGCAAGTCCTGCAGGTCCGCCCACGCATCCCACTCGCCGTCCGAGGCGTCGTCGGAAGGCATGGGCGGATCAACGGCCTGCACCCGTCGGTGCAGAGCCCGCAACTTCCGGTTGTCCCAATAGCCCACGCCTGGAGTCTGACAGGCTTCTGGTCTTCCGGATCTGCGCAGACCGGACAGTGGCGGAATCGCCGGGGACGCGAGAACTCGACAGGCCGGCGTGGTCGTGGCGAAAGAACAAACTGGACGCAGTTTGGTGGCTCGTTGTGGCTCGCTATTGCACGCAGGGAGTTTCGCTCACCCTGAAACCACCGATGCAAGTCTCTGACCTGCGGAAATGTGGAGCCGGTGACGGGAATCGAACCCGCGTGTCCAGCTTGGGAAGCTGGCGCTCTACCATTGAGCTACACCGGCAAGCGCCCCCACGAGAGGGCGCGGACGAGAGTTTAACCCACCGTCGAAGCCGGGTTCTCGCCGCTCATTCAGAACCCGTTCCGACGCGCCCCGCCGACGCCGAGCCCTCGGCCGCAGTCGAGAACCGCGTCGCCCACGACGCGAGCACCGCCCGAACCTCGTCACTCGCCGACTCCACCTCGAACGGCGCCTCCGCCATGCCCATCGCCAGCAGCATCCATGAGATGTCGCGTGCCTCCGCCGTGACCCGGCACCTTCCGTCCCCGAGGTCGTCAACCGCCGTCCAACGACCGATCCGCGGCTCCACCTCGGCCGCAGGTGCCGACACCACCGCCACCAGCCGATGCCCCACTGCGTGACCCGACAAACCAGAACGCACGTATGCCGCCGCGTCACCACCCGGGATCTCTCGCCGACGGAACAGCGACTTCGTCCCACGAGGCTCGCCCAGACGGTCCAGGCGGAACGAGCGCCAGTCGGCCCGCTCCAGGTCAAAGGCCAGCAGGTACCAGCGCCGCCCCACCGTCACCAACTGGTGCGGCTCCACGTGCCGCTCAGCCGACTCCCCAGCACGAGCCCCACCACGAGCGGTGTAGGAGAACCGAATTCGCTCCGTGTCACGGATCGCCTGGGCAATCGCACCCAACACCGACGCCTCGACTTCAGGCGCAGCAGCAAACGGCGAGTCCACCGTCGCCAACCGCAACGACTCCGCCCGACGCCGCAGCCGCGCCGGCAGCACCTGCACGACCTTGGACAACGCCGACAGCGTCGAGTCCGCCAATGCCCCTGACTGCGCCGACGCCGTCTGCCCCAACGCCACGACCATCGCGATGGCCTCGTCCTCGTCGACGACCAGCGGCGGCATCGACCCGCCGGCTCCCAACTGATAGCCGCCCTCCACCCCTCGCGAGGACGACACGGGATACCCCAACTCACGCAACCGCTCCACATCACGCCGCAAGGTCCGCTCAGACACCTCCAACCGGGACGCCAGCTCCCCGCCCGGCCAGAACCGGTGCGTCTGGAGCAGCGACAGCAGTCGCAGGGTTCGTGAACTCGTGTTGGCCATGAATCCAGATTGCCAAACATAGCGGTCAGAAAGTGACCGGAATGACTTCTAGCGTCGAACCATGACCACAACGACTGCAACAGAAGCGACAGCACCAGAAGCTCTCATCCAGAGCGCCCCGACCAGGATCAGCGGCCGCACCAGAACCCTCGCGCTCGTCAGCCTCCTCCTCGCGTCGATGATGGAACTCATCGACATCACGATCGTCAACGTCGCCCTCCCGACGATCGAGCGGTCACTCGGCGCCAGCGCGTCAATGCTCCAGTGGGTCGTCGCGGCGTACCCGCTCACCTTCGGCATCGCCCTCATCGCGGGGGCCCGACTCGGTGACCGCTTCGGACGCAAGCGGCTCTTCATCGCGGGCCTCGTCGGCTTCACGGTCGCCTCGGCCGCGTGTGGCTACGCCCCCAGCGTCGAGTTCCTCGTCGCCTTCCGCGCCCTTCAGGGCGTCGCAGCAGCCGCGATGGTTCCTCAGGTCCTCACGAGCATCCAGGTCATGTATGCCCCGCACGAGCGCGGCACCGCCATGGGCATCTTCTCCGGGCTCGCCGGTCTCGCGAGCGTCATGGGCCCGATCCTCGGCGCAGTTCTCACCGACCTCAGCGGCTGGCGTGCGGTCTTCCTCGTCAACATCCCCGTCGGCATCATCGCCCTCGTCGCAGCCCTGAAGTTCATCCCCGAGTCCCGCTCCGAGCACCCCGTCACGATCAAGTCGCGCTCCGTCTTCGCCCTCGCCGCCGGTCTCCTCGCGATCCTCTACCCGCTCACCATGGGCCACGAGCTGGGCTGGCCGACGTGGTCGTTCGCGCTCATGGCCGTCGGTCTCGTCGGACTCGTTGCCTTCCTCCGCTCCCAGCGCAACGACGAGAACCGCGGTGGCGACCCTCTCGTGACGACGTCCCTGTATGCCGGCCGCTCCGGTCGCGGATTCCGGGGCGCCACGATCGTCGGTTCCGTTCTCTTCGTCCTGTGCGCCGGCTACTTCCTCTCGACGACGCTCTACCTCCAGATGGGGCTCGGCTGGTCGGTCCTCAAGGCAGGGCTCGTGAACATCCCGTTCGCCATCACCGCGACGATCGGCGCGGGGTCCGGTGCGGCCGTCCTCATGCCGAAGATCGGTCGTCAGGTTCTCCTCATGGGCGCCGTGATCATGGCTGCAGGCGTCGGCTTCCTCGCCCTCGTCGTCGGCGACGCCACCACGACGACGAGCTTCTGGGCATTCGTCCCCGCGTTCGCGGTCGTCGGCTTGGGGTTCGGGTTCATGGTCTCGTCGATCATGCCGCTGGGCCTGGGCAAGGTCGAGGGGCGTCACGCCGGCTCCGCCTCGGGTCTGATGAACACGACGACCCAGCTCGCCAACGCCGTCGGAGCCGCCGCACTGGGAACCCTGTTCTTCGAAGTGGCCGCAGCGCAGAAGGCGCAGCTGCCCCTGGAACTGTTGCGGCCGGCATACATCGTTGTTCTGCTTGTGTCGATCGCGCTCCTGAGTGTCGTCGCGCTGGCAACCCGCCTCATTCCGGCCGACGCCCACAGGTTCGCTGATCACGGCTAAATTGGCCGGGTGCTGCTGAGCGACAGAGACATCAAGGCCGAGATCGACAAGGGCCGCGTGGTCCTCGACCCGTGGGATCCCGAGATGATCCAACCGAGCAGCATCGACGTGCGCCTGGATCGGTATTTCAGGCTCTTCGACAACCACAAGTACCCCTACATCGACCCCCGCGAGGACCAGCCGGACCTCACGCGACTCGTCGAGGTGGAGCCGGACGAAGCGTTCGTGCTCCACCCCGGCGAGTTCGTGCTGGGGTCGATCTACGAGACCGTGACGCTGCCCGACGACGTCGCCGCACGGGTCGAGGGCAAGTCCAGCCTCGGGCGTCTCGGCCTCCTCACCCACGCGACCGCCGGATTCGTCGACCCGGGGTTCAGTGGTCACGTGACCCTCGAGCTGAGCAATGTCGCGACGCTGCCGATCAAGCTGTGGCCCGGCATGAAGGTCGGGCAGCTGTGCTTCTTCCGGGTGTCGAGCCCGGTCGAGAACCCCTATGGGTCGGCCAAATACGGCTCGCACTACCAGGGCCAGCGCGGCCCGACCGCGAGCCGCTCGTTCAAGAACTTCCACCGCACGCAGGTGTGACCATGGCGGGCGTGCCGGGCGTGGGCAGTGGCAACGGACTACTCGAAGTCCGTATTGCGGCCCCGGCAGCCGACGCCCCACGCATCGCCCGCCTCCTCGTCGAGGAGCGGTTGGCGGCCTGCACCCAGGTGCTGCCGGGCATGACCTCGACGTTCCGCTGGGACGGTGAGGTCACGACCGCAGACGAGGACCTGGTCCTCGCGAAGACGCACCGGTCACGGTTCGACGCAATCCTCGAGCGGGTCGGGGAGGTCCACCCGTACGAAACCCCCGAGATCATCGCCGTCCCGATCGTCGAGGCCAGTGCCGCGTATGCCGCGTGGCTCGTCGCCGAGGTCAGCCAGGGCGGCGGTTCGTGAAGGACCCGCTGGGGAGGCTCGTCGCCCACGACCTGCGTGGGTCGATGCCGCCCAGTGCGGAAGGGGTGGCGCTCGTGCTGCACGGCGGCGGCGCGAAGGGCTACGGCCCGATGCCTTGGTCTGCGGGTCCGGTGCTGCGGATGAAGCCGTTCGCCACGGCGATCGAGCGCGCTGCCGGCGACCGGCTCGCGGTCGTACGCCTGAAGAACCGCTATCACGGCTGGAACGGTGAGGAGCAGACGCCGCTCGTCGATGCCCGGTGGGCGTTGGACCAGATCCGTGCCCGGTATGCCGGCCTGCCCATCGCGCTGATCGGCCACTCCATGGGTGGTCGTGTCGCCACCCACCTGGCCGGGGAGCCCGGGGTGACGACGATCGTCGGGCTGGCGCCGTGGGTCGTCGAAGGGGACCTGCGGTGGGGCCGGCCCGGGCTGAACGTGCTGCTCATGCACGGGGTGAAGGACCGGACGACCGATCCGCAGCACACTGAGCGCCTGGCGGAAGAGTTGCGGGCACAGGGGGCCGACGTGACGTGGCGGCCCATCGAGGGTGAGATCCACGGGATGCTGCGGCACGCTCGGATGTGGCACCGCGACGTCGCCGACTTCGTGGTCGCCTCACTCCTACGTCCCGAACTCACCCAATAGGACGGTTCTGCACGGTGAACCATCAATGTGCGCAAGCGTCCAATCGGGTGAGTTCGGGACGTTGAAACCTTGATGTCCCGAACCGAGGAATTCGGTGAGTTGGGGACGTTGCAGGGTGAACGTTGAAGGTCGCTAAGCGTCCAATTGGGCGGGTTCGGTACGGGGGGTTGGTGAGGTCCCGGCGAGGCCGAACCAGCTGACCACTCCGCCGATCGTGAGCAGCACGGCGCAGATGACCATCGAGGCCCGGAAGCCCGACGTCATCGCGGACGGGTCCTGGTAGTCGTCGCCGGACAGCCCGACCAAGGCAGGCAGCGCGGCCACCGCCAGCAACGAGCCCGCCCGGGCCACCGCGTTGTTGACGCCACTGGCGACCCCGGCAAACCGGTCGGGGGCGGCAGCCAGCACGGTCGCGGTGAGCGGCGAGACGAGGAGCGCCAGCCCCAGCGAGAAGACCACGAGCCCCGGCAGCACCGTCCACCACGTCGCCCCGCGTCCTGCCGGCATCACCAACAGCACCCCGACCGCGCAGATGACCGGCCCGAGAGCCATGGGGATGCGGGGTCCGATGCGGTCCGACAGCTGGGCCGCCCGAGAGGACAGGAGCATCAGGGCGATCGTGGTGGGGAGCCCGGTGAGGCCAGCTGCCAGCGCCGACCAACCCGCTGACACCTGGAGGTGCAGGACGAGGATGAAGAAGACGACCCCCAAAGCGCCATAGACGACGAAGGTCATCGCGTTCGCGGCCGAGAAGACCCGATCGCCGAAGAGCGAGAGCTGCACGAGCGGTGTGCGCGCGCGGCGTTCGGCCACCACGAACCCCACCATCGCCACCATGGACACCGCGAGCAGCGCGACGAACAGGCTCCGGCTCATCGACGCCGAAGCGGTCAGCGCATAGGTCAGGCCGCCAAGGGCGATGACGGTGAGCCCGGCCCCGAGCCCGTCGAACCCTCGCCCGGTGGCCTCCGTGTCGCGGGTCTCCGGCGTCGCCCACAGGGTCATCGCGATGACGGCCAGACACAGAGGGATGTTGATCCCGAAGATCCACCGCCACCCGCCGCTGTCGACGAGCCAGCCCCCGACAAAGGGCCCGATCGCCGCGGCGATCCCGGACATGCCCGCCCAGGTGCCGATGGCTGCGGCCCGGTCCTCGCGCCGGAACACGCTCTGGATGATTGCGAGTCCGCCCGGCGTGAGCAGGGCAGCCCCGATGCCCTGGAGCACGCGCATGGCGATGAGCTGCCCGGGCGTCTGGGCCACCGCGCACAGGGCGCTCGCGACGAGGAACCACGTCATGCCGATGAGATAGATCCGACGCCGACCGAGCCGATCGCCCAGGGCGCCGCCGACGAGCACGAGGGAGGCCAGGGCGAGCATGTAGCCGTTGATGACCCACTGGAGCTGCTCCAGTGAGGCATCGAGTTCGGTGCCGATCGTCCGGAGAGCGACGTTGACGACCGACCCGTCGAGGATCGCGATGCCCGATCCGAGGGTGACGGCGGTGAGCGTGACGCGGCCGCGTGTGGTCTCTCGAGCGAGGAATTCGGTCACACGACCCATTCTGACTCCCTACCGTCGGGTAGGAATGGGCCATGACTGTTGCAACGGGGCGCGTCAGCGCCTTCACCGACGACGTGCTGGGCACCGACGACGCGACCGGAGTCGCGGAACGCATCGCCGGTGGGGAGATCTCCGCCGCAGAGGCCGTTGATGCGGCCATCGCCCGCGTCGCGGCGGTCAACGGGGCCCTCAATGCCGTGGCCGCCACCGACCACGACCGCGCCCGCCGCCGCGCGTCGACGGGTCGGGTGCGTGGCGCCTTTGCCGGGGTGCCCACGGCCACGAAGGACAACATCCACGTCGCGGGCATGCCCACCGGCATGGGTTCGCGGGCCATCCCGTCCCAGCCGGGCACCTTCGACGGGGCCTTCACCAAGCAGTTCCTCGACACCGGCGCCATCCCGGTCTGCTCGACGACGATGCCGGAGTTCGGGTGGACCGCGACGACGGAACGCGTCGGTGGTGACGTGACCCGGAACCCGTGGGACACGGCATACAGCACCGGTGGTTCGTCGGGCGGCTCGGCCGCCCTCGTCGCGAGCGGCGCGTTGCCGTTCGCCCACGGCAACGACGGTGGCGGTTCGATCCGCATCCCGGCCGCCGCGTGCGGACTCGTCGGTCTCAAGCCGTCCCGCGGGCGCCTGCGTCTGGACGAGGGGAACGCGACCATGCCGGTCAAGGTCGTCGTCGACGGGGTGCTGACTCGCAGCGTCCGTGACACCGCGCGGTTCTTCGAGGCGGCCGAGCGCAGCTATCGCAACCCGCGGCTCCAGCCGATCGGACAGGTCGCGGACGGCCCGGCGCGCCCGCTGCGGATCGGCGTCATGGTCGACTCGCCCTTCACGCCGCCGTCGGACACGGACACTCGTGCGGCCGTCGAGCGCACCGGAAAGCTCCTGGAATCGTTGGGGCACAGTGTCGTTGAGTACGACGCGCCCATCCCGAAGTTCTTCAAGGCCGACTTCGAGGACTACTGGTCACTTCTTGCGTATGCCGTGTCGTCCAATCGCGGTGGCATGTTCGGCTCCGATTTCGACGCCTCCCAGCTGGACCCGCTGACCCTGGGGTTGGCCAAGCGCTTCCGCCGTCGGGCCCACCGGGCGCCGCTCTTCATCGCCCGGCTGGCGGCCTCAGGAGCGGTGCAGCAGAGGCGCTTCGGCGACGTCGACCTCGTCCTGTCGCCGGTCCTGACTCACACGCCGCCGAAGATCGGCCACCTCAACGCGGACCAGACGTTCGAGGAGCACTTCGAGAAGCTCGTGCGCTACGCCGGCTTCACCCCGCTGGCCAACGCGACCGGTGCCCCTGCGATCTCGCTGCCGCTCGGCGAGACGACCGACGGGCGACCCGTCGGAGTCATGCTGTCCGCCCGGCTCGGGGAAGACCGACGCCTCCTCGAGATCGCGTTCGATCTCGAGGAGGCGTCACCCTTCGCTTCGCTGGCGGCTCAGGACTGACCTGACCCACCGGAACAGGTCAGGTCACTCGACGGAGCTGTTGTACTGGCTGATCTGGCCGCTCAGGGACTCGGCCGCCTTGGTCATGGCCTCCTGGGCGTCGGTGCCGTTGAGTGCGGCCTCGAGCCCGTCCTCGGACGCCTTGCGTGCCTGGGGCATGACCCCGAGGAGGCAGCCCTGCGTGGCCTTGCTCAGTTTCGTGCCCTCGAGCTGCTTGACGGCGACGTCGAAGAGCGGGTTGGCCTTGCGGTACTCCACGTCGGCCGGTTCGTTCAGCGCGCCCTTGCTGATGGGGAAGTAGCCGGTGCCGATGTGCCACTCGGCCTGGCTCTTCTTGTCAGCGGCGAACTTCACGAAGCGCCACGCGGCTTCCTGCTGGACGTCCTCGTGGTTCGCGCTGTTGATCCACAGGGACGCACCGCCGATGATCGGCCCACCCTCGGTGCCGGCCTTGATGTGCGGGTAGTTCGCGGCGCCGAGCTCCCAACCACCCTCCTTGGCGGCCTTGCTGAAGCCGCCGAGCTGGCCGGTCGACTCGAGCGTGATCGCGGCCTGGCCGGACTTGAAGGCTGCCTGGGCAGCCTTGGTGTCGCGGCCGGTGTTGGCGGCGAGGCCGTCCTTGACCATCGTCTGCCACCACTTCACGACCTCGACGGCCTCCGGCTGGTCGAACAGCACCTTGGTCGCCTTGCCGTCGCGGCCGTTGCCCTGGTCGCAGTACTCCTTGCCGTCGGTGGCGATGAACTGCTCGAGGAGCCAGCCATAGATCGCCGCGCCGAAGCCGTAGTCAGCAGGACCGCCGCCCTTCTTGGACAGCTTCTCGGCCGCGGCGCGGATGGCCGCGAGGTCCTGCGGCGGGTTCTCGGGGTCGAGGCCGGCCTCCTTGAAGAGCGTCTTGTTGTAGTAGAGCACCGGCATCGAGGTGTTGAACGGCATCGAGTTCAGCTTGTCGTCGATGCTGTAGTAGCCCGCGATGTTGGGCTGCAGGTCCGACACGTCGAGCTTGTCGCGGTCAATGAACGCCTGCATCGGGATGGTCTGCTTCGCGTCGATCATGAAGCGGCTGCCGATGTCATAGATCTGGATGACGTCGGGCGTCGACTTGCTCTGAATGGCGGCCTTGTATTTCGTGATGACGTCGTCGTACTTGCCCGCATAGGTCGACTTCACCTCGATCTTGCCGGTGTTGGCCGCGTTGAAGTCGGCGACGAGCTTGTCGAGCGCCTCGGCGTTGGTGCCGTCCATCGCGTGCCAGAAGGACACCGTGGTGACGCCGGTGGCCTTGTCGAGGACGTCGGCTGCGGGAGCTCCTCCGCTGCCCCCGTCGCCGCCGCCCCCGTCACCGGAGCCGGAGTCGCTGCCACAGGCGGCGAGCGCGAGGCTCGCCGACAGCGCAACGGCCGGCACGGCATACCGAAGACGTCTGGGCCTCGATGGGCTGGAAGTCGTGGTTTTCACGCAAACTCCTTTGTTCGGTGACCTGGACCTGGTTGGACCTACTTGACGGCGCCCGCGGTGAGCCCGCGAACGATGAAGCGCTGCCCGAAGATCACGAGCAGAAGGGTGGGGAAGAGCGCGAGCATCACGCCGGCCAGCACCATGCCGGGGGAGTCGGAGTCCGAGGTCTGCAGCTGGCTGATGCCGATCTGGATCGTCTGATGCCGCGGGTCCTCGGTGGCGAGGAGCGGCCAGAAATACATGTTCCAGGCCGAGAGTGCCGACCAGATCCCAAGCGCGGCGAGGCTGGGACGGCTGAGCGGCAGCAGGATCGAGAAGAGGAAGCGGAAGTGCCCGGCCCCGTCGACCCGCGCCGCGTCACGGAGCTCCATGGGGAACGACAGGAAGGACTGCCGCAGCAGGAACGTGCCGAATCCCGTTGCGAGGAAGGGCAATGCGAGCCCGGCGATCGTGTCCTTGAGTCCCCACTGCGAGATCAGCAGGTAGTTCGGGATGATGATCGACTCGAACGGGATCATCATCGTCGAGAGGAAGACGCCGAACCAGAACGCCCGCCAGCGCAGGTTGAGGAAGACGAACGCGTAGGCCGCGAGCGCACTCGTGATGAGCTGCCCCAGCGTGATGGCGAGGGTCTGCAGGACGCTCGTGAGGTACTGGTTGCCGAGCGGGATGATGCCCAGCGCGTTGGAGTAGTTCTCGGGGTGCAGCCCGTTCTTGGGCCACAGGGCCGGCGGGAAGCTGTTGGTGTCGCGCTCACCCATGAACGAGCCCACGAGGCCGTAGTAGACGGGGAACAGCACGATGAGGAAGAGCACGCCGAGGATGAGGTAGGTCCCGACATTGCCGAACTTGCGGGACTTCACCGGTAGAACACCTTCCGCTCGAGCACCCCGAACTGCAACGCCGTGATGATGAGGACGATGACGAGGAGCACCATCGCCTGCGCTGAGGCATAGCCGTAGTTGCTGTTGTTGTTGGCGAACGCCTGCTCATAGATCGAGTACACGAGGGTGGTGGTCCGGTCCTCGGGCCCACCGACCGTGAGGATCTTGATCTGGCCGAAGCTCTGCAACGAGTGGATCGTGCCGACGACGACGAGGAAGAACAGTTGCGGGGTGAGCAGCGGCATGATGATGCTGCGCTGGAGCCGCAACCCGCTGGCGCCGTCGAGTCGGGCCGCCTCGAGCACGTCCTCGGGCAGGGCGCCGAGCCCGGCAGACAGGACGAGCAGGTTGTAGCCGATCTGCATCCACACGGTCGCGCCGGAGACCGACCAGAGCGCGAGGTCGGGGTTGGTCAGCCACTGGACCTTGTCGACGCCGAGGTGGCTGAGGATGCCGTTGAGCACGCCCGAGGCCGGGTTGAAGAGGACACCGAAGATCACCGATGCCGTCGCGACCGAGAACGCGAACGGCAGCGCAAAGGCGGTGCGGAAGAACCGAACCCCGCGAATCCGCGACTGCAGGAGCAACGCGATGAGGAGAGCGATGGCGATGCTCGGGATGACGGTGAGGATCGTGAACGCGAACGTCACCCACAGCACCTGGAGGAAGTCCGGGTCGCCGAACAGCCGCGTGTAGTGGGCACCTCCGACGAAGCCGCTCGGGTTGCCGAGGATGTCGGTGCCCTGGACGGAGAGCAGGATCGACTTCGCGAGCGGCCAGAAGACGAAGAGCCCGAAGACCACCAGCGCCGGCAGGAGGTAGCCGATCGCGACCCAGCGCTCGCGGCGCGCCTCCCCGCCCGCGGCCGTGGTGGGCGGAGCCTCACGCGGTGCACTGTCGGTGACCTCGTCGAGCACCGTGTCACTGGACGCCGTCGTCACGTCGTGGTCCCCGTCCCTCGCCGTTGTGGGTGGTCGGCGTCATGCTAGGCCGGATCCGTTCACTTTTCTGCCCAAGTGGACGTCACCTTTGTGTCTTTTCTCCGATCCGTGGGTCGTCAGGATCGAGAGGACGTGGGTATGCCGTCCGCTCGCCTGGAGCGCGCCCCTCCCGCAGCGTGGACCGATCCGTGGACACAAGCGTTTCGCGTGCTCTGAACTGCATGTTTGCCGCTCGTGCCGGTTAGTTTGGGGGCAGCGGTGCCGGACCGCACGGCATACGCGACGGCAGGTGCATGACCCAACGCGAACGCGAGGGATGGCGATGATCCGGTTCGACGGCGTGACGAAGCAGTACCCCGGCGGCACGGTCGCCGTCGATGACCTCACCTTCACCGCGCCCACCGGCAAGATCACGGTGCTGGTCGGGCCTTCGGGATGTGGCAAGACGACGTCGCTGCGGATGATCAACCGCATGATCGAGCCGACGAAGGGCACGATCAGCCTCGACGGCCAGGACACCTCCCGCATGAACGAGGCCGACCTGCGGCGCGGCATCGGCTACGTCATCCAGCACGCGGGTCTGTTCCCCCACCGCACCGTCCTCGACAACGTCGGCACGGTCCCACGTCTCCTCGGCTGGGACAAGAAGAAGATCGCCGAGCGTTCTCGTGAACTGCTGTCGCGGGTGGGTCTCGCTCCCGAGCTCGCCGACCGCTACCCGTCGCAGCTGTCCGGTGGGCAACAGCAGCGCGTCGGGGTGGCCCGGGCGCTGGCCGCGGACCCGCCGGTGATGCTCATGGACGAGCCGTTCAGTGCGGTGGATCCGGTGGTGCGCGAGCAACTCCAGGACGCGTTCCTCGAGCTCCAGGGGGAACTCGGCAAGACGATCGTCTTCGTCACGCACGACATCGACGAGGCGATCAAGCTCGGCGACCAGGTGGCGGTGCTGCGTGTGGGCGGCATTCTCGCCCAGATCTCTGACCCGGCCTACCTGCTGGCGCACCCGGTCGACGACTTCGTCGCGGACTTCGTCGGGAAGGACCGCGGCTATCGGTCGTTGCAGTTCCAGCCGACCCCGCGGTTGCCACTGGCATCCGAGCGGACCGTCGTCGTCGGTGAGACGGTCGACGGGATCGGGGCGCCGTGGGTTCTCGTCGTCGATGACCAGCACCGTCCGCTGGGCTGGGTCGAGCCGTCGCGACTCTCTGGCGCGGTCGCGCCCGAGGACCTGCACCGAGGCGGGACTGTGGCTCGGGCATCGGGTTCGCTGCGCGGGGCCTTGGACGCGGCGCTGTCCTCCCCGTCGCGGCGTGGCGTCATCGTCGACGACTCGGGCGAGCTCGTCGGAACGGTCCGGGCGCATCAGGTTCTTGAACTCATCGAATCCGCCGACCGGCCGGACGAGGACCTCGCCGACAGCTTCGCCGAGGCCGGGTCAGACGGCAGGCGCGAGGACTCGTCGTGACCTGGGTCAACGACCACTGGGGCGACATCTTCACGCTCGCCCGCAGCCACGTGTGGTTGGCCGGGATCCCACTCGTCCTGGGGCTGCTCATCGCACTGCCGCTCGGCTGGGCGGCACGGCGCTGGTCCCGGCTCTATCCCGTGCTCATCTCGGCGTCGGGCCTGCTCTACACGATCCCCAGCCTGGCGCTGTTCGTGCTGATGCCGATCATCCTCGGCACGAAGGTGCTCGATCCGGTCAACGTCGTCGTCGCGATGACCGTCTACACGGTGGCTCTGCTCGTGCGGACGGTGGCCGATGGGTTGAGTTCGGTGCCCGACCACGTGCTCCAGGCGGCGCGAGCCATGGGTTATCGCGGGTTCCGACGATTCTTCGGGGTCGAGTTGCCGCTGGCCGTGCCGGTCATCGCAGCCGGCCTGCGCGTCGCCGCCGTGAGCAACGTCAGCATCGTGTCGGTGGCCTCGCTCATCGGTGTCGCGCAGCTCGGCAACCTGCTCACCGACGGCTACGACCGGTTCATCACGGCGGAGATCGTCGCCGGCATCGTGGCCTGCGTCGTGCTTGCCCTGGTCTTCGACGGGCTGATCCTGCTGGGCCAGCGCCTCCTCACACCGTGGCTTCGGGTGCGCGGAGCGGCGGGGGCGCGGTCATGATCGCCGCCATCCTCGAGTGGCTCAGGTCGTCGGACACATGGTCTGGGGACAGCGGGCTTGGGGCTCGGATCATCGAGCACCTCTGGTATTCCCTGCTCGCCGTCGCTCTCGCCAGCCTCATCGCGATTCCCTTGGGGCTGTGGGTCGGTCACACCGGGCGCGCCCGATGGCTCGTCTCCGTGGCGAACTCCCTGCGAGCCGTCCCGACGCTGGGTCTGCTCTTCGCCATGGCCCTGTGGCTCGGGCCGAAGATCCAGTCGGACCTCGCGTTCCTCATCCCCAGCATCATCGTTCTCGTCATCCTCGTGATCCCGCCGATCCTTTCCGGCGTGTATGCCGGCGTCGAGGCTGTCGATCCCGCCACCCGTGACGCTGCCCGCGGGATGGGGATGCGAGGCCTCGAGGTGGTGCGGCAGGTCGAGATCCCCAACGCCCTGCCACTCATCCTGTCGGGGCTCCGTTCCGCCTTCCTCCAGGTCATCGCCACGGCGACGGTCGCGGCCTACATCGGACTCGGCGGACTCGGGCGCTACCTCATCGACGGGATCAAGACCGGCGACTACGTCTCCACGGCAGGCGGGGCGGTCGTCGTCTCGGTGCTCGCACTCCTCGTCGACGGACTCCTCGCCCTCGTGCAGCGAGCCGTCGTGAGTCCTGGCCTCACCGTGGACTCCACTCGCGCCAGCCGAACTCGGTCCCGTCGACGCGGAATGTCAGCGGTCGATGCTGAGGTTGCATCGAATGGCGAGCCTTCCCGCTCTGAGCCTGTCCTGCCCGAAACCAATCGAAGGATCCCCTCATGAAGCGCATGACCACCGTTCTCGCTCTCTCCACTGCAGCCATCCTGGGCCTGTCGGCGTGCGGCGGTGGCGGCGACCCGCTGTCGACCGACTCGCCTTCGCCCACGGGTAGCGGCGCCGCAACCGGTGCCGAGGTCGTCATCGGTTCCGCAGACTTCCCCGAGTCCGAGTTGCTCGCCGAGATCTATGCCGGCGCACTCAAGGCCAAGGGCATCAACGCCACCACCAAGCCCCGCATCGGCTCCCGCGAGATCTATCTCAAGGCCCTTGAGGACGGCTCGATCCAGGCCATCCCGGAGTACACGGGAGCCCTCGGCTTCTTCTATGACAAGAACTTCAAGGAGACCGACCCCGAGAAGGTCTACACGGCGGTGCAGGGGCTCATCCCCGCTGAGTTCGCGCTGCTCGAGAAGTCGGCAGCAGAGGACAACGACTCGATCGTCGTGACCAAGGCGACGGCCGATGAGCACCAGCTCAAGGCCATCGGCGACCTCAAGGCCCACGCGGGTGACCTGTCCCTCGGGGCTCCGCCGGAGTTCGAGAAGCGACCGCAGGGCATCCCCGGTCTCACGGCGACCTATGGCGTGACCTTCGGGTCCTTCCGCCCGCTCACGGGCCAGGCGCTCGTCCAGGCGCTCAAGAACGGTCAGGTCGACGCGGCCAACATCTTCACGACAGACCCGTCGATCGCCGAGAACGGGTTCGTCTCCCTCGAGGACCCCCAGAAGCTCTTCGGGTCGCAGAACATCGTGCCGCTCGTCGCCAAGGACAACGCCGAGCAGTTCGCGCCGGCGCTCGACCCGGTCTCGAAGGCTCTGACGACCGAGATCGTCTCGGGTCTGCTCAAGCAGACGGTCGTCGACAAGAAGGACGCCAAGGACGTCGCGGCCCAGTTCCTCAAGGACAACAACCTCGGCTGACTTCACCCACAGTTCGACTTTGTGCCCCAATGGGACACGCTGAAGGAGGCCTTCGGCCGACGAAGCGTGTCCCATTGGGGCACAAAGTCGGGGGTTCAGTCGCGCGGTGGGTCAGTCGATGAGCCAGGCGTGGTTCACGGGGCCTGGCCCCGCGCCGATGGTGAGGTCGTCGGCGTGCTCGAGGGCGCCGGTGAGGTAGTCCTTCGCGGCTCGCACCGCAGGCAGCCACTCGTCGTGTCGTGGGCGCAGGGCGGCGATCGCCGAGCTGAGCGTGCAGCCTGTCCCGTGGGTGTTGGCGGTGCGGACGCGGCGGCTCGTGAGTTCCACGACCTCGCCGCTCTCCGCGTCGCTCCACACGTCGACCGACTCCGGCCCGTCGAGGTGGCCGCCCTTGAGGAGCACCCGTCGCGCGCCCAGATCGTGGAGTGCGGCGGCTTGGGCTCGCATCTCCGCAAGGTCCCGGGCCGACTCGGCCCCCAGGAGCACCGCAGCCTCGGGCAGATTCGGCGTCACGACGTCGGCGATTCGCAGAAGGCGCCGCAGCGCGTCCTCGGCTTCGGGCTCCAGCAGCCGCGACCCCGACGTGGAGACCATCACGGGATCGAGCACGATCGGCACCTGCACGCCCGCCCCGTCGACCACCGCGACCAACGCAGGGTGCTCACCCAACACTGACGCCACCACGTCGACGACCTCGGCCGAACCGAGCATGCCAACCTTCACGGCGTCGACGGGAACGTCGTCGAGCAGGGTCTCGAGCTGCTCGCGGACGAACTGCGCGGGCACCGGATGGACCCCCGTCACGCCGGTCGTCGACTGTGCAGTGAGCGCGGTGACGACCGTCGTGCCGTAGGCCCCAAGGGCGGCAAACGTCTTGAGGTCAGCCTGGATCCCGGCACCCCCCGAAGGGTCGCTTCCCGCGATGGACAAGCCCACCACCTGCGCTCGGTTCCCTTGTCCTGCAACGGAACTCACGGCATACGAAGGAAGTGACCGGGAGGTGACCGGAGGGGGTGGCATGAACGACAACCTAACGGGCCGCTACGGTGGGCACACCCCACGGGAGCCCGATGCACGGGCTGAGATCGGACTGACGCTGTCCGGACCGTCTGAACCTGTCCGGATCATGCCGGCGAAGGAAGAGGAGGCGCACTCGTGCGTACCCATGCCCTGCAAGAAGTCCATCCCCAGCACCGCCTGAACGCCATCACCGACGGCGATATCTCGGTGCCCGTGACGGCGATCAGCCTCGCTGACAGCCTGGACGGAAGCCCGAACGACGACGTCCTCCTCTATCGCACCGCCGGTCCGGGAAGCGATCCCGAGATGGGTCTGCCGCCGCTGCGTTCCGAGTGGATCGCCGGCCGCGGCGACGTCGAGACGTATGCCGGCCGCGCACCCGAGCTTGCCGACGACGGCCGCTCGGCGGTCCGTCGAGGGAAGGCGAGCCAGTCGTGGCGCGGCGAGTCGCGACCGCCGCTTCGCTCTGCCGAGGGCGCCACGGTGACCCAGATGCACTACGCCCGTCGCGGTGAGATCACGCCCGAGATGCGGTTCGTCGCGCTGCGCGAGGGGTGCTCGCCCGAGCTCGTGCGCGACGAGGTGGCGGCGGGGCGCGCGATCATCCCGGCCAACGTCAACCACCCCGAGTCCGAGCCCATGATCATCGGTCGGGCTTTCCTCACCAAGATCAACGCGAACATCGGCAACTCCGCCGTGACGTCGTCGATCGCCGAGGAGGTCGAGAAGCTCACCTGGGCCACTCGTTGGGGTGCCGACACGGTCATGGACCTCTCCACCGGCGATGACATCCACACGACTCGCGAGTGGATCCTGCGCAACAGCCCAGTACCCATCGGGACGGTGCCGATCTATCAGGCGCTCGAGAAGGTCGACGGCGATGCAGCTGCCCTGACGTGGGAAGTGTTCCGCGACACCGTGATCGAGCAGTGCGAGCAAGGCGTCGACTACATGACGATCCACGCAGGTGTGCGGCTGGCGTTCGTGCCGATGACCGCGAACCGGGTGACCGGGATCGTGTCGCGCGGTGGGTCGATCATGGCCGGTTGGTGCCTGGCCCACCACGAGGAGTCCTTCCTCTACACCCACTTCGACGAACTGTGCGAGATCTTCGCGCGCTACGACGTCGCGTTCAGCCTCGGCGACGGGTTGCGGCCCGGGTCGATCGCCGACGCCAACGACGAGGCGCAGCTGGCGGAATTGAAGACGCTCGGGGAGCTGACCCAACGGGCCTGGGCGCACGACGTCCAGGTCATGGTCGAGGGGCCGGGGCACGTCCCGCTCCACCTCGTGAAGGAGAACGTCGACCTCGAGCAGGACTGGTGCCACGGCGCGCCGTTCTACACGCTCGGGCCGCTCGTCACCGACATCGCGCCCGGCTACGACCACATCACGTCGGCGATCGGTGCGGCGACGATCGCGCAGCACGGCACGGCGATGCTCTGCTACGTCACGCCCAAGGAGCACCTCGGCCTGCCGAACCGCGACGACGTCAAGACCGGTGTCATCACCTACAAGATCGCCGCCCACGCGGCGGACCTCGCCAAGGGTCACCCAGGGGCGCGCGTCCGTGATGACGCATTGAGCAAGGCGCGGTTCGAGTTCCGGTGGCACGACCAGTTCGCGCTCTCGCTCGACCCCGAGACGGCGATGGCCTTCCACGACGAGACCTTGCCCGCCGAACCGGCGAAGACCGCCCACTTCTGCTCGATGTGTGGCCCGAAGTTCTGCTCGATGCGGATCAGTCAGGACATCCGCGACGCCTTCGGCTCGGCGCAGGAGCAACGAGATGCGATCGAGGCCGGGCTGGCGGCGAAGTCGCGCCAGTTCGTCGAACTCGGCTCGAGTGTCTACGTCAGCGACGAGATCGCGGAGGTGGCCCGATGAGCCGCGCCGAATCCGTGGCAGCCACGGACGTGGTGGAGGTGGCCGCGTCCGGTCACGACCAAGCCGACGAAGAATCCGGTATGCCGCGTGCCGGCCGTGCCGCCGTTCGCGCCGGAGTGATCGGCAACTATGTCGACCAGATCAACATCTTCCTGCCGGTGGTGGCTCTGGCTCCGGCTCTCGCGACTCTTGCCGGACCGAACGCCGGAGTCACCAAGGGTGCGCTCGTCATCGTCGCCACCCTGCTCGGTCGCCCGATCGGGTCGATGGTCTTCGGGCGGATCGCCGACCGCATCGGACGCACTGCGACGACCAAGGTCGCCATCGCCGGGACCGCGGTGTCGAGCCTGCTGATCGCGGCGGTGCCAGGCCACGCCGTGATCGGGGCCTGGGCCATCACGCTGGTGGTGGCGTTGAGGTTCGTCGGCGGGGCGTTCCTTGCGGGCGAGTACACCTCCGCGATCCCGCTCGCGATGGAATGGTCGAAGCCGCGACGTCGTGGCCTGGTGTCCGGTCTGATCATGTCGATGTCCCCGGCGGCGCAGTCGACGATCGCGTTCGCGACCGCTGGCCTCATCGCACTCCTCGGCTCGGGAAGTTATGCCGAGTGGGGGTGGCGATTCCCGTTCATTGCAGGCGGTTTGGCGAGTCTGGCGTTGTTGGCCTACTACTCAGCCCGAGTGGCCGACGCTCCCCACGTGACCCGTGAGCGCGAGGCGGCCGATGCCGCGAAGACTCCCGCGTCGCTCGGGTTGAGGGCAGTCCTCGGAGGCGCGTATGCCGGTGTGTTCTGGCAGATGTTCGGCCTCATGACCGGGCTCTGGCTCATGACCAACATGGTTGTCATCGTCATGGCCGGCCGTCTCGCCACGGACCTCGAGCTCTCGGGCAGCGAGGTAGCAGTCGTCGTGGGAGTGGCGTCGGTGACGCAGGCGGTCGTCATGGCCATGACGGGTCACCTTTCGTCGCTCGTGGGGCGGCGCCGGTTCTTCGTTGGCTGGGGTGTGTTCGCGGCCGTCGTGGCCCCGCTCCTCTGGATCGGCACGATGTCCGCTCAGGTGATTCCCGCCGTGGTCGGGATTGCCCTGCTCCAGGTCGTGACCGTCTGCGGATACGGGCCGGTGGGCGCCTATCTGTGCGAGCGACTGCCTGCCCATGTGCGCGCAACGGGCTACGGCACGGCCTACTCACTCTCGATCGTCGGTCCTGCCCTCTGGCCGTGGTGGCTGCCGCACCTCGAAGCCCTCGTGGGGCGCAACGCCTCCGTCGTCCTCGTCATCGCCACCGGTGGGCTCCTCGTTGCTGCTTGGGGCGCTCGGGGGCCGCGATTGTCGCCGGCGGACCTCGACCGCAGCGTCGGTGCCGTGGCTCAGGACCCCGAGCCATCCGTGCCGGCGGCAGAGACTCCTGTGATCGCAACGGCCCGTGACTGAAGCCCTTCGGGACGGGATCGAGCGCGCGGTCGCGAGTCTCCGCGACCGCGCGCCCCTCGTCCACGGCATCACCGGAACGGCGACCCAAGGTCTCGTCGCCGACGGACTCCTCGCCGCGGGCGCTCGTCCCATGCTCACGTCCACGCGCGCCGAGGCGCCCACTCTGGTTCCGATCGCGAATGCCCTTCTCGTGAACCTTGGTTCGCTCAACAACGACGCGCGGGAGGCGATCAAGCCGAGCGTCGAAGCGGCAGTGGCACACGGCATACCGTGGGTTCTCGATCCGACGGCCATTGGGCTGGCGCCGGTGCGCACTCCGTTGGCGCGGGAACTTGTTGCGTTGGCTCCCACCGCGGTGCGCGGCAATGCGTCGGAAGTTCTCACCCTGGCGCTCGGCGCCGGGGGAGGTCATGTCGGACGTGGGGCGGACTCGACGATCACGCCCGATGCTGCTGTCGTGGCGGCACGGGACATCTCCAGAGCGCACGGCTGTGTCGTGGCTGTCTCTGGTGCCGTCGACCTGGTGACCGATGGGCGGCAGGAGGTGCGCGTCGCCAACGGGCACCCCTTGCTCACCCAGGTCAGCGGAACCGGATGCCTCCTCGGAGCGCTCTCCGCGGCCATGGTCGGCTTGGACGATGTGGCAGGCGTCGTAGCCGTGGTTGCCGCCACGGCTCTGCTCACGGTGGCGTCCGAGCGAGCGGCGGCGAATGCGGCCGGGCCGGGGTCGTTCAGGATCCGGTTGCTCGACGAGCTCAACGCTGTCAGCTCCGGGGAGGTCGCCCTCCGGGCGCGGTTGACATGCGAATGATCGACTGGCGGCTGCACCTCGTGACGTCGGGGTCGGGTGCTGACACCGTGGCGGCGGCTGCTGCCGCCGCGCGGGCGGGTGCCGGGATCGTTCAGGTGCGCGCGAAGGACCTGCTCGCGGCCGACCTGCTCGATCTCGTATGCCGTGTGGCCGACTCCGTTGCTTCGGCTGCGCCCTCGACACGGGTCATCGTCAACGACCGGGTCGACGTGGCCTGGGCGGCCCGACGCATGGGCGCCCGGGTTCATGGCGTGCACCTCGGCCAGCGCGACGTGGCGGTCCGGGACGCCCGGGCGATGCTCGGTGCTGATGCGCTGGTCGGGCTCACTGCAGGGACTGCGAACTTCGTGCGCGAGGCTGAGTCGCGGCGGGGGCCGTCGAGGCCCGACTACCTGGGCGCGGGGCCGTTCCGCCCGACGCCGACCAAGAGTGTCGGTCGTCCGCCCGTCGGGCTCGATGGATATGTCGCTCTTGCAGCTCTCACGTCCCTGCCCGTCGTGGCGATCGGCGACGTGCGGCGGGCAGATGTCGCCGAGCTCGCAGGCACGGGGGTAGCTGGGGTCGCGGTCGTGCGCGAGGTGATGGATGCCGCTGAGCCGGAGCTGGTGGCACGGTCGCTGTTGGCCGAGTGGGATCGCGGGGAGCAGGGTTCGGTCTGATTTCGTGGGGCTCAGATGGGGCCAGACGCGCAGTATGTTGCGCGCCTGACCCCATCTTTGCTCGACGGGATTCGCTGGCTGGCGGGGATGCGGGCACAGTGCGGCAAACGCCTGGTTCGAGCGTGGGTGGCGGGGTCGCGGCGGGAGACACCGACTTTGCCGCTCACGGTGCACGGGCCTTGAGTCGGTGCACGCCAGGAAAGCAGATGGCCCCGCCGACGTGAGGTCGGCGGGGCCATCTGCGGCTGGATTCGATCAGTCCCAGGGGTCGGGCGCGTTGAGCAGGTCGTCCGCGTTGGCAACGGGTGCAGCCGGCTCCTCAGCCTTGGCCTTCGTCTTCGCCTCATCGTGGGCGTCGGCCTCAGCGTCAGCGACGGACGTGGACTCGGCGTCGACGTCGGCTTCGACCTCGGCAGCGGCTTCGGTCTCGATCGCCTCGACGGGCTCGGGCACCTCCGCGGGCGCGGTGTCCGAAACCTCAGTTGAAGCCTCGTCGGTTGCAGCCTCAGGCGTCCCGTCGGTCGTCGCCGTGGCGGGCTCGGTGGGCGCGCTGGCGTCGTCCCACGGGTCCGGGGCCGAGAAGAGGTCGTCCTGGACGGCCGTCGCCGAGGGGGTGGCGGTCTCAGCTGACGTGGCGACGTCATCCGTCGAAGCGGCGGCGGCGTCCTCGAGTTTCTCCGGGCTCGGCGCACCTTCGGATGCAGCAGCCTTCTCGGTCACCGTGGCGGGTTCGTCCCAGGGGTCGACGTCGTCGCTGGCCGCAGGAGCGGCAGGTGCTTCGGTCTCCACGTTCGTGGTCTTTGCTTCGGATACGGCCGGAGCAGCGTTGGCGGGCTCGTCCCAGGGGTCGACGTCGTCGCTGGCTGCCGGAGCAGCGGCAGCAGGTTCAGCAGCAGCCGGAGCAGCGTCGGCGGGCTCGTCCCAGGGGTCGGCCTCAGCCGGAGCAGCGGGCGCCTCGGTCTTCGCGGCCGGTGCGGCAGCGGCGGGCTCGTCCCACGGGTCCGCCTCGGTGGCAGCCGGAGCCGCAGCGGCCGGCTCGTCCCACGGGTCTGCCTCGGCAGCAGCCGGAGCAGCTGGAGCAGCCGGGGCGGCGGCGGGCTCGTCCCACGGGTCTGCCTCAGCAGCAGCCGGAGCGGCAGCGGCCGGCTCGTCCCACGGGTCTGCCTCGGCAGCAGCCGGAGCAGCTGGAGCAGCCGGGGCGGCGGCGGGCTCGTCCCACGGGTCTGCCTCAGCAGCAGCCGGAGCGGCAGCGGCCGGCTCGTCCCACGGGTCTGCCTCGGCAGCAGCCGGAGCAGCTGGAGCAGCCGGGGCGGCGGCGGGCTCGTCCCACGGGTCTGCCTCAGCAGCAGCCGGAGCGGCAGCGGCCGGCTCGTCCCACGGGTCTGCCTCGGCAGCAGCCGGAGCAGCTGGAGCAGCCGGGGCGGCGGCGGGCTCGTCCCACGGGTCTGCCTCAGCAGCAGCCGGAGCGGCAGCGGCCGGGGCGGCAGCGGCCGGCTCGTCCCAGGGGTCGGCCTCAGCAGCGGCCGGGGCAGGCGCCTTTGCTTCACCAGCGGGAGCAAAGGCACTCTCCTGGGCGCTACCTGTTGAGGCCTCGCTTGCCGTACCAGCCCCCGCAGCGCCAGCAGTAGCGCCAGCCACAGCGGCACCGGCGGTCAGAGCGGAACCGGACTGACCGGCATACGAGGCGGACTCGGCGGCGACCGCAGCGGCAGCCGGCTCGTCCACGGACCCAGCCTCGACAACCTCGGAGTCCTGACCGCGACGCACCGCAGCCAGCAGCATCTGCGCGACGTCGACGACCTCGACGTCCTCGCCGACACCTTCGGACTGCTTGGCCGTCAGGCCATCCGAGATCATCACGCGGCAGAACGGGCAACCGATGGCGATGCGCTCGGCACCGGTGGCGAGAGCCTCCTCGGTGCGGTTCATGTTGATGCGCGAACCGAGCTTCTCCTCCATCCACATGCGGGCACCACCGGCGCCACAGCAGAAGGACTTCTCCTTGGAGCGCTCCATCTCGCGCAGCTCGACACCCGGGAGGGCGCCGATGAGCTCACGCGGCGGGGCATACACGTTGTTGTGGCGACCGAGGTAGCACGGGTCGTGATAGGTCACTGTCGCAGCAGTCGACGCGGCGTTCTTGGCCGAGGACATGCCCGGGGCATCCGCGGGACGCGCCACCGGCACGAGCTTCTTGTCGCGCACGAGGCGGTTGAGGAGCTGCGTGTGGTGGACGACCTCGAACTTGCCGCCCAGGTCGGGGTACTCGTTCTTGATCGTGTTGAAGCAGTGGGCGCAGGTGACGACGATCTTCTGGACGCCGAGCTCACCCATCGTCTCGATGTTCTGCTGGGCGAGCATCGAGAAGAGGATCTCGTTGCCTGCGCGGCGTGCGGAGTCACCGGTGCAGGTTTCGCCGTCGCCCAGGACCGCGAACGACACACCAGCGGTGTCGAGCAGTTCGGCCACGGCGCGGGTCGTCTTCTTGGCGCGGTCCTCATAGGCGCCGGCGCAGCCGACCCAGAAGAGGTAGTCGACCTCTTCGGCGGACTCGAGGTCCTTGCCGAGGATCTTGACCTCGAACGGCAGGTCCTTCGCCCAGTCGAGGCGGGCGCGTGCACCCATGCCCCAGGGGTTGCCCTTGGACTCGAGGTTCTTGAAGAGGCCACCGAGCTCGGACGGGAACGCCGACTCGATGAGCGTCTGGTAGCGACGCATGTCGACGATGTGGTCGACGTGCTCGATGTCGACGGGGCACTGCTCGACGCAGGCGCCGCAGGTGGTGCAGGACCAGAGGACGTCCTCGTCGATGACGGCCTCGGGGCCGTGCGGGTTGTAGGCCGTGAACGGGCTGTCGATGTCGTAGCCGGTCCCGCCGATGAGCGGCATATCGGCGAACTGCGTCAGCGCCGAGGGCATGGACGCGCGAGCCTCTTCGGAGGCCTGGATCCACGGCGACTTCGCGTCGACGTGGTCGCGCAGCGTCATCATGAGCAGCTTGGGGGAGAGCGGCTTCTCGGTGTTCCACGCGGGGCACTGCGACTGGCAGCGGCCGCATTCGGTGCAGGTGGAGAAGTCGAGCAGGCCCTTCCAGGTGAAGTCCTCGACCTTGCCGACGCCGAGGACGGGCTCGGGAGCGTCCTCGACCTCCTCAAGGGCCTCCATGGCCTCCATCGAGAACGGCGTGCCGTCGCCCATCGTCATCGGCTTGAGGTTGCCGAGCGCGGTGCCACCGGAGGACTCGCGCTTGAACCAGATGTTCGGGAAGGCCAGGAAGCGGTGCCACGCGACACCCATCGTCGGCGTGAGCGAGATGGTGATCATCCAGGCGAACGAGATCAGGATCTTGATGAACGCGACGACGACGATCGCCTGCTCGATGCCGTCCAGCGAGAGGCCCGACCAGATGCCCGACAGCCAGTTGGTCAGGGGGAAGTGGAGGGCCAGGTTCTCCTCGGGGTGGGCGATCTTGGTGAGCGCAGCCTCGAGGGTGCGCAGCAGCAGGATGCAGGTCGTCACGCCGAAGATCGTGAACTCGACGTAGTAGGCCTGCCACCATGTCGACCCGAAGAAGCGCGAGCGGCGCCCTTGAGTGCCGGCCGCCGAGCGCGGGTGCTTCAGCTGGCGGATCGCGATGAGCACGACGATGCCGATGAGGCCGGTCCACGCAAAGAACTCGACCATCCACTCATAGGGCGGGAAGTGCCCGATGATCGGCACGATCCACGACGGCTCGATGAGCTGGCCGAAGGCGTTGACGAGGGTGCCGATGAGCAGGAGGAACGACAGCGCCGTGAACCAGTGCGCGATCGCGACGATCGGAAGCCGCGACATGCGGGTGTGGCCGAGGAACTCCTTGAGCAGCGTCCAGGTGCGCGCTCCCGGGTCGTTGGTGCGACGCGGGTCGGCCTGTCCCATCTTGTAGAGGGCGACGAATCGCCCGATCTGACGGAAGAGGAGGGCGAACCCGACGAGCATCAGCGGGAAGCAGATGGCGGCGGCGACGATCTGGAGCGCGGACATGCTGGGGAGTCTACGGACGTCTAAGCGCTCGCATACCCCTCCGAGAGGGCACTCACAGCAGTTGTGTCAGGACTCACGAGGCGGGAGTTGTGCCGGTCACCGTCCGCTCCCATCCCGTCCCGACCTTCCCGTATGCCGTAGTGCGGCTCGCGCGCGATCGTCGCCAGGGTTTCTGGTTGCCGAGACTTCGTCAGGCCGCTTGCCTGTGCGGGAATACGAGACGGCCTTGTGTCGATATAACTCAATGTTGTTATATGCATAACGCGTGTTGGCGCTCTGGCAGACTTGGCGCCATCCGATCCATCGCGCGCCACCGAGCGCGCCACGAGAGCAACGGAGATCCCAGTGCCCATCCTCGACGACGTCACCCAGGCCGTCGGCAACACGCCGCTCGTTCGCATCAACCGAATCATTGACGCCCCCGAGGGCACGACGGTCGCCGCGAAGCTCGAGTTCTACAGCCCGGCCAGTTCGGTCAAGGACCGCATCGGCGTCGCCATCATCGACGCTGCCGAGGCCTCCGGTGAGCTCCCCAAGGGCGGCACGATCGTCGAGGCCACCTCGGGCAACACCGGCATCGCGCTCGCGATGGTCGGTGCCGCCCGCGGCTACAAGGTCGTCCTGGCGATGCCCGAGTCGATGTCCAAGGAGCGTCGTGCGCTCCTGCGCGGCTACGGCGCCGAGCTCGTCCTCACCGACCCTGCCCTGGGCATGAAGGGTGCGGTCGCGAAGTCCGAAGAGATCGTCGCCGAGCGCGAGGGCGCCGTGCTCGCCCGCCAGTTCGCCAACGCCGCGAACCCCGAGATCCACCGCAAGACCACCGCCGAGGAGATCTGGCGCGACACCGACGGCAAGGTCGACATCGTCATCTCCGGCATCGGCACCGGCGGCACCATCACCGGCGTCGGCGAGGTCCTCAAGGAGCGCAAGCCCGAGGTCCAGATCATCGCCGTCGAGCCCGAGGAGTCCCCGATCCTCAACGGCGGCGCTCCCGGCCCGCACAAGATCCAGGGCCTCGGCGCCAACTTCGTCCCCGAGATCCTCAACACCGAGATCTATGACGAGGTCATCGACATCAACGCCGGCACGTCCGTGGAGTGGGCCCGCAAGGCCGCGACCCAGGAAGGCCTGCTCGTCGGCATCTCCTCCGGCGCCGCGCTCGCCGCCGCCAACCAGGTCGCGACCCGTCCCGAGAACGCCGGCAAGACGATCGTCGTGGTCCTCCCGAGCTTCGGCGAGCGCTACCTCTCGACGATCCTCTTCGAGGGTCTCGTCGACTGACGAGCCGAACACACACCGTGCTCACCTCACCACCTTCGGGTATGCCGTTCGCTCGCCTGCGGTCCCGCCTCCAGCGGGCCGCGGCGAGCGTTCGCGAAGACGTCGATGCCGCGATCGCTCGTGATCCGGCCGCTGCGTCGCGCTCGGACCTGGTGCTGAACTCGCCTGGGCTGCACGCGATCTGGTCCTACCGCGTTGCGCACAAACTCTGGCTCCGACCGCACCTCAAGCCGGCTGCTCGAGTGTTGTCCACGGCGACCCGTGCGGTGACCGGCGTCGAGATCCACCCCGGCGCGACGATCGGCAAGCGCTTCTTCATCGACCACGGCATGGGTGTCGTCATCGGTGAGACCGCGGAGGTCGGCGACGACGTGATGCTCTATCACGGGGTGACGCTGGGTGGGCGTTCACTGGCCAAGGTCAAGCGTCACCCCACGGTGGGGAGTCGCGTCACCATCGGTGCGGGTGCGCGCATCCTCGGCCCGATCGGGATCGGCAACGACGTGCAGATCGGCGCGAATTCGGTTGTCGTGAAGGACGTTCCGTCCGGCGCGATCGCCACTGGAGTGCCCGCGACCTTGCGCTATCCGAACCACCCGGGCGAGGACCCCTACGAAGCCCTCTTCCGCGAGCCAGCCCTCTTCATCTGAGGTGTCCCCAGCTCACCCAATTGGACGGTTGGGAACGTTGAAACGTCTCCGTCCTCAACCGTCCTATTGGGTGAGTTGGGGACGGGACCAGGTGCTGCCGTAGGCGCAGAATGCCTCGGCACCTTCGACCTCGACAGCGGTGTCCCGTAGCGCTGTTGCGACGTCGATCCCCGCAACCAGGTGTTCGTGCAGGCGTGCCATCGCCGACGCTGCCACGTCATCGTGCACGGGGTTCGTCGCAGCAACGACGCACTGGACGCCGAGGCTGAGCAGGGCGGCGGCCAGTCCGAGTGGCTCGTCGCCCGGCCGCCCGCGGCTCCGACCGACATCGCACGCCGACAACACGACGAGTTCGGCGGCCAGGGGCGCCGTGAGCTCATGGGCGAACACCGGGCCGTCCACCATGTCGAGGCTGGAGAACAGCGGGCTCTGGTCGACGTGGTGCCCGTGCGCCGCGAGGTGCACGACCGACGCAGAGGACAGCGCGGCCCGAACGTCCGAGGACGCGGCATAGGCGTTCGGGGTGAGGGGCGAAGACGATTCCGTATGCCGTCCCCACACCTCTGCGACCGCGCCCACCTCCTGGCGGGACCGGGGTAGTCCGGGGCCCGCGAGTGCCGCCACCGCGACGGGGGCAGCCGCGGCGTCGGCGCGCCGAGCCCATGCCGTGACGGAAGGGGCAGCGAGGACTGGGTGGTTGCGCAGTGAGGGCAGCGTGCGCCACGGAAGTGCGGCGAGACCAGCGGTCGGGACGATGACGACCGTTCCGGCGAACTCGACTCCGCTGAGCAGCATGTCGTCGACGTCGCGCAACGAGCGCATGCGTGCCCGGTCCAGGAAGGCTGCCATGGAGGGCCGAGCAAGTGCGGCGGCGCGCGCGTCGGCTGTGGCGCGGGTGGCGGCAGTTGCTACGTCCTTGGCTGCACCCACGACGCTCTGACGGATGCGGGACCCGTTCACGACGAGACGCACGATGGCCCCGCGCATTTCGTGGAAGGTCACGACCGTCGCCCCGCGATGAGTCGAGAGCTGCCTAGCGGCTGACGCAGTGGTGGGTCTCAGACCCTCGTTGGCGCGGTCGCCCTTCACGGTGCGAAGCCGCGTCGTGATGGCCTCCTGCAGCGCGGTCACTTCGTGGTTGTGCTGTCCCGCAGCATCGCCGGACTCGCGGCGCAGTCGGCGCAGCCGGCCGACGAGTTCGAGGGTCTGTGCATCGTCCGAAGGGCGCAGGGGTGGGGTCCGGTGCGATGCCGCGCGCCACCGCTCAACACTGTCGAAGAGCTCATCAGGAGAGCCCGAATCGGATGCTGCACCCACGTCTGCGTCACGGATTCGAGCCGCGTGGAATGCCAGTCCGGCCCGGACCTCAAGGCTGTGCACGCTGCCCTGGTCTCGAGCAAGGCGTTCTGCCGCGACCCGCATGACGGCAGTGGCGCGGGGGAGGTCGCCTTCAGCAGCCGCGAGCCGAGACAGGAGAAGGTGCTCGTGCAGGAGGACCCCGAGCGCGACGGGATGGCCGTTGTCGAGGCGCGCAAGTTCGTCGCGTGCGGTGTCGAGGTCACGTCGGGCCAGGGCCACCTCCGCCTTGATGCGAGTGGCCAACCGTTCGGCCGGAAGCACGGGTTCGGTGGTGTCCCAACGCGCCGCGACCTTCTCTGCGCGCGCCAGTCCTCGCCCGACGCCGAGGTCGACGGCTGCGCCGAGCAACTCGACCTCGTCCACGCGTTCGGTCGCGTGCAGCGCCTCGAACGTGCGCGCGGCGCGACCCGCCCACGAGCGTGCCCTGGCCAGATCGCCCCGCAACAGGGCAGCCCGTGCCAGGTCGAGTTCGATGTCGCCACGTTCCACGGGCTGGCGGTCGTGGCGCGCCGCATCGAGTGCGCGTTCGAGCACATCCTCGGCCTCGTCGATGAGCCCCGCGTCCAAGAGCACCTTGCCGTGGTCGAGGAGGCCACGGGCATTCGTGATGTCGACGTCGACGTCCATGGCCTCGCGCATCAGGCGCAGCGCGGTCGGGATGTCTCCGGAGAGATAGGCGAGGCAGCCGAGGTTGTGCCGCGCCTTGTACTCCTGTGCAGCGAAGCCGTGCTCGACCGCGACGTCCAGCGCTCGCATCAGGTCTCGCCGTCCGGCATCGTGGTCCAACAGGGAGACCTCGGCCAGACCGCGGTTGAGGAGGGCGGCACAGCGTTCGCGAGGGACGAGTTCGTCGAGATGCGGCTCCACGAGCCCCAGCTCGTCGAGGGCGTCCCGCCAGTTCGAGCACATCACGTGAATCGCCCCCGCCTGCAGGTGTGCCTGGACCTCGAGCAACGGGGCGGACTGCTCCCGGGCGAGCGCTCGCACATCCTCAAGGAGTGCGAGGGCCGCTTCTGGGCCGTCGATCGCCAGCCGCGAGATTGCTCGAGTGATGAGGATCCGGCCGCGGAGCCTGGCGACCTCCGCCGCGCCGTCGTGCTCGGGCGCGTGGGCCTCGAGCTCCATGAGTGCACGGGACAGCGCAGCATCGCCCCGGCGGTAGTGTCCCGCCGAGTTCTCGCTCTGCCCCTTCGCGTGGAGGGTGCGCGCCGTCTCTAAGGTCAGGCCTCGGCCTCTCAGATCTCGATTCCAGGAGTGATGACGGGTCGGGTGTGAGGTTGATCGGACTGGCGGATGACGAGGTGCACGGTCCCGCGTTCCACACCCTCGAAAACGAACCGGCCGTCGTCGTCAGCCGTCGTGGTGCTCGTGCGGGTCCGCTCGCGCAACTCGATCTCAGCAGCGGGAGCCGTGACCCAACCGCGCAAGGTCGTGACGCCGCGATCTGCCTCCTCGAGGGAGACCATGATGCTCAGGCCATCGCTCTCGAAGGTCACGGTCGTCGCTCGGTCGTATTCGGTCGTCCGGACGTTGGTGGCCAGGGATCCCTCGCTGATGAGGTGAGCGACCTCTGCCTCGAGACTGGCCACGGTCATGGCGAACTTCACGCGTTCGGTGAGTCCACTCGGCACGGGGTCGGTGGTGCTCAGGTGTGTGCGAACCAGCGCCAGGGCGCGCTCGTCGGCTGCGTCGATCGGCTGCCCGGCAAGGAGGTCCTCGCTGTGATTGGGGGTGTTCATGCCGTCACCTCCCACGCCGGGTCGGCGGTGAGCGCCAGCCGGAGCTTCGCGAGGCAGCGACCTCTGGTCGGTCCGATGCTGCCGACCGGAATGCCGAGGGCCTCACTGACTGCCGAGTAGTCCGGACGGTCGACGAATGCCACGAGCCGGAGCAACTGCTGACATCGCTCGGGGAGCCGCTCCACGTGCTGCCAGATGGCCCTTGCGAGTTCTCGCTCTTCGGAAGCGAGGGCCGGGTCAACGCCCGAAGTGGGGGGAGGGGTGTCCGATGTTGTCGGCTCATCCCATGACTCACGCGGTATGGTGCGCCGCCCTCGCCGCACGGCATTCCAGGACTCACGCTTCGTCGTCATGAGAAGCCATTGGAGGACAGCCTGCGGATCGCTGATCTCAGCGGCATGCTCGACCAAGCGGAGCCAGGTGGTCTGGACGACGTCCTCCGCAGTGGCGGGATCTGCGCCTTGGGCTCTGGCCGTGTGCCAGAGAAGGGGCGTCACCTGGTCGACGAGGGCACCCATGGCGCTGGAGTCCCCAGAGCGGTGCAGGCTGAATGCGTTCGCCGCTGCCGCGGCGAGCCCGGAGTTCATGAGCCCACCTTGGCTGGCTTCAGTGCCTCGGCGAGGGCCGCGTGGGCCCGCGCGCTGCGCGCGCTGACGTCCTTGGGGGCCGGGTCCGCCTTGTGGAGGCCGGCGGCGATGTCACCGGCCAACGCGGGGGCTGCGAACGACGTCCCACTCCAGAGCCCGAAACCGCCGCTGAAGTCATCCGAATCGACGGCACCGCGGGTGGGGATGGCAGGTGCCACGACGCCCGGCGCCGACTGCTGGAGGAGCGCTCCCCGGGAGGAGGCATTGAAGCTCGTGGGCATGGTGCTCACCACCGAAGTGGCGGCCCGGTAGTACTGGACCCACCCACCGGTATTGGAGTAGATCGACACGGTGCGACGGTCGGGGTTCAGGGCGCCGACGCTCATCATGGGAGCAACATCGGTGGCGTTCGAGGAATCTGCTGCGACCTTCGACGCATAGGCGGCGGGGAAGAACTCGACGTCGCTCGCGTTGTTGCCGACTGCTGCGACGATCGTCACGCCCAGGCGGGCGAGTCCGCGCAGGACCCGGAACAGGGCCTCTTCGTCGTCGAACTGGCCAGGCGTCTCGTGGCGGTACCCGAGAGACAGCGTGAGCACGTCGATGACCTGCGTGGGGTCGCCACTGGGTTGGGTCGCACTGAGCTGCCGGACATACAGCCCAGTCAAGGCGCGCACGACGTCCAGCTCGTCCGCGACTCCGTCTCCCCACATGACGGGTACGGACAGGATGCGGGCGTTCGGGCAGTGCTGGCGCACGATGCCGGCGATGAAAGTGCCGTGTCCGGCGAGGGGGTCCAGTCGTCCGTTGACCTTGTCGAGGGTGACGCCCGTTCCCTCAGGGTCACTCCCAGGCGGGAAGGTCACCCCGAGAGGCAGGCCCGTCGACTTCTTCGGGTGTCGTTCCGCCCGAGGGCCTTCGGGGAACCACTTGTGTGTTCCGAGGCCGGTGTCGAGGGTTGCCACGACGGGTCCGTCTTCGGAGGTGGGTTCGGGCGGGTCAGCGGACCACACGACGGGGACACGGCCCCGCGGTCCGCTGATGCCGTCACCCCAGCCGATGCCATCGCCCCAGCCGATGCCGTCACCCCAGCCGATGCCATCGCCCCAGCCGATGCCGTCACCCCAACCGATGCCGTCACCCCAGCCACTGGCGGTCATCACATGCGCGAGGCCCACGCCATCGAGAACATCCTTCGGGAGCGCGGGCTCCTGTCTGCCGCTCGACTCGTCGGAGGTGGGCTTGCTCCCCTGCTTCTCGGCTGCGCGCTTGTTGCGGGTCTCTTCGCGTCGTCGGTCCCTGCGAGCGCGAACCTGCTCGACCATGGGCCAGGCATCAGCCGCGTCTCCGTCCTCATCCATCGGAACAAGGTGAACCGCAGTGTGCGCGATGGCGTCGACCTCCTTCGCGAGGCCCTTCTTCCGTGCGAAGGCGATCGAGTTGTCCTCCGGCACGAAGTCCAAGGTGTAGCCCTTGGCCTCTGCCATGGAGCGCAGTTCCTCGATGGCGGGATCCGCCGAGAGTCCCCGTAGCCCCGGGATCAGGAGGACGTCACCGACGTACGCCGTTGGCTCCGGGGCGCGGCGTCCTTGACCGCGGTGGGCGCCGCCCGGGTCGACGACTCGAGCGCCCAGTCGGCGGGCGCCTGTCCCCGGTATCCGTGTGGGAGGGATACGACCGGGACGTGCGGCGTCTTTGTCGTTGCTCATGTCTGCCTTCCGTGCACATTCGACCGAACCCGGTGGCAAGTGCCCCGAGTTCAGCCTAGGCATTGGCTGTGTCACAGGGAAGGAGTTCGCAGACCGCGCCCAGATACGTTCTCGCACAACTTTTTCTGCACATTCGCGTGGGGCCCTGGTTCCGGGGCGGCAGGGGCGACCTTTGGTGCGGATGTATCTGACGGGGAGTTCGCTACTCCTGTGGTGATGTCGGGGCTGTGCAGGGGCGGCCCCGCTCACTCAAGGAGCAGGTCATGGCAACTCAGCCCGAACAGGCCGCACAGCGCGCCGCCATCAGACCCGTGAAGGAATCGGTCGAGGACGAGCTCCTCGCCAAGGCCGGAGTCGTCGCCGTGGACATCGCGGAGAAGGAGACCGACGGCAAGAAGACCGGGGAGCAAAGCATCGTCGTCTTCGTCGAGAAGAAGAAGCCGAAGTCCAAGCTGGGCAAGGGGGCAGCCATCCCGGCGGAGATCAACGGCATCAAGACCGACGTCCAAGAACTCGTCATCGAACTCCAGCCGGCCTACAAGTTGGTCGACGGCACGGAACTGTTCGTCGATCCGGCCGACTACCCGACGCTCGCAGGCGGCATCAGCATCGGCCCGCGCCGGAGTGTCTTCCTCTCGCCTCCCGACGTGGACGCTCCCGGGAACTATGTCTTCGTCGGCACCCTCGGCGCCATGGTCCGAGACCGGGCGACCGGAGCGACGATGGCGCTGACGAACTTCCATGTCGCGTGCGTCAACAACACGTGGAGCGTCGGTGACCGCATGGTCCAGCCGTCCCTCGTCGATGGCGGCGCGCCGACCGGCGAGTTCGGCTCGCTCACGCGTGCCGCAATCTCGGAGAACATCGACGGCGCGGTCATCACCGTCGATGCGTCGGAGCCATGGACCGCCTCGGTCACGGGCATTGGGGCCGTGGCGGGGAGCGCGATGGCCACGGTCGGCATGGCCGTTCAGAAGCGCGGGCGCACCACGGAGCACACGTTCGGCACGGTGCAGTCCACCGACTTCACCGTCTCGGTCGACTACGGCAGCGACGTCGGCCCGCGGACCCTGCGGCACCAGATCCGCATCGACACCGACACCTCGCGCAACCCGCGGTTCTCGAACTCCGGAGACTCCGGTTCGGTCGTCCAGGACATGTCTCGCAACGTCGTCGGGCTGCTCTTCGCCGGTGCCACCGACGGCTCGATGACCTTCGCCAACCCGATCCAGGCAGCGCTTGACGAGCTCTCGGTCGACCTGCTCGTGGCGAAGCCGCTCGTCACCCGACCCATCAACACCTGCTTCAAGACCCGTCTGACGAGTTGCCTCATCACGCGCCCATACGTCGCGTGTCCGCCGCCGCGCACGCGGTTCCCCGTCGACTGCCTTGTGACCAGGAAGTACATCTGCGACCAGGTCACGCGTCCCCCGATTTGCCGCCCCACCCGTATCCCGCTCTGCTTCAGTGACGAAGGGAAGCGGCCGGGTCCGAGGGGTGCGTCGCCCTACGGCCCCTCCGGTTGGGGCGACGGCATCTCCGACTACGGCCAGGCCGGTTGGGGCGACGGCATCTCCGACTACGGCCAGTCCGGTTGGGGTGACGGCATCTCCGACTACGGCCAGTCCGGTTGGGGTGATGGCATCTCCGATCACGCGGTCGCTCCGAAAGAGGCCTACTGGAGCGGCTATCTCGCCGCGCTCGAGGAGGTCGACGGTCTCGATGCCGACGCCTCCGGCACGACTGGCTCCGGCTCAGGCGGAGGGGCCTGAACCGTGGCTTCGTCCCCCAGCCTGCTTGGCGCAGCCGTCCGACACGGGCTCGTTCCCGTGGCGGACGTCCGTGCCGGACTGGTCCGAGTGCGGCCGGTCTCGCGCAGCAACCCCGTCCACGTCGTCGAACGCGACGGCGTGGCGGTGGCCTACGTCAAGCAGGTTGGGGCTGCCGCGCGTCTCGACGGTGACGACATCGTCGACACCGAGACGCGCATCCTGGGCGCCATTGCGCCCCTCGGGCTCACACCGACCCTGATCCGACAGGGGGGATCGGGGTCGGTGTGGCTCGCAGCACTGCCCGGCACGGAACTGGGTCACGTCAGTGGCGACGCGATCCTGCGCCCGGCGGCGGTCGACCTGGGGAGGGCGCTGTCCCGCTTGCACCGTCACCCCGTCGCGGGCGCGGACCTTCCCGTGGCGCCGACCCCGTGGCCCTTGCTCGATGGACTTCCGCCGTCCATGGAGGGTGGTCACGGACGCGTTGACACGAAGGCGATTCTCGACCGGCTCGAGGACGCCGACGTCCGCCGAGCCCTCGACGTCGCCCGCGCGCAATGGCGACCGACGCACCTCGTCCACGGCGACATCGCGGCCGGAAACGTCCTCGTCAGCACCACCCCGGCTGGAGACGTGAAGGTCGGACTGATCGACTTCGAGCTCGGTGGCCTGGGGGGCCCGGCGCATGATCTCGCCTCTGCCGCAGCGATGCTCACCGATCTCTCGCGTCCCGGTCTCGACCTTGCGGCACTGTGCCTCGACGCCTATTGGACCGCCTGCGGCCCGGCATCGTTCACCGCTGAATGGCGCTGTGTCCGTGCGCTTCTCACTGCCTGGCAGGTCGCCCTCAGCCACGGCGACGAGGGGTCGGCGGACGTCAACCGCCTCCTCGCGCGCGCCACAGCCGCTGCGCAGGAGACCCGGCCATGAGCGCCTGGCGACCCGAGCACGCCGCCCAGCTGCTCACGGCATACACCGTTCTTCGTCGTTCCGCGGACGGCGAGCCGCCCGCGGAGGTCCTCTACCGCCAGTGGTATGCCGTCCGCTCGCCAGCCGCGATCCCCTTCCGTCCGTGGGACGCGCCGATCAGTGCCGTGGCCCGGGCGGCACACGGATCCGCGAGCGACTGGGCGGACGCCGACTCGGTGGTCGTCGCAACCGGTGTCGCAGGCGTCGTGGTCGTCGCCATGCCGGGAGGACGCCGAGCCCTGTGCCGTGGCGAGTACGTGACGACCAGCGGTCGGCCCGGCTTCCCGCCGCGCGTGGGCGATCGTGTCCGTGCACTGCGCCGACTGGGTGCCAGTGCCCAGGACGGGTGGTGGCGGACGTGGGGCGAGGGTTGGGACCGGCGCAACGTCCCTGACGAGTTGGACAGGGTCTATCTGCGTGTCAGAGCGGGGAAGACGGCTTCGCTCGTCAACGTCGTGACTTCGGCTCTCGGACACGCGAATTCGCGGTCGTGTGCTTGGCTGCTCAAGGTGGCTGCGATCCCGGACGAGCTCACCCGGGCGGATGGCTGCGTCCTGTATGTGGCGGGGGCGGACCGGGAACGCGTGCGGGCCATGGTCGCCGACCGCGTGACCGGCCTGACGCAAGGATCGCCGCCACCCCTCACCGAGACCGTTGCCGATGGCGTCGGCTGGGCCGAGGATCCCGGAACGGGCGAAAGCTTCGGAGAGGTGCGGTGCGCGGCGATCGCGGCGGCATATGAGCGAGTTCTGTCCGCCCGCGCACCCTCGGACGCCGTTTCCGCGGACGAGTGGCTCGATGAGGTCGCGCAAGAATTTCGGCGGAGGGCAATCCAACCGAGGTCCCCGCACCGAACCACTCGTGAGGCAGAGGTGGCGACATGAGCGCCGTCTCGAACGAGCAGGAGTTGGACGTCATGCCAGTGGGCCGGCTCGACAACGACGACCGCGCGCGCGTCCTGGATGCGGCTCACTCCTGCGTCGACCTGCTCGTACGGACGGCGGTCCTCGACCGCGCCGGGCCGACCTGGCCGTCCTGGGAGATCGGCAGCGACGGGCGGCCAGTTGGCATTGTCGCCGGTCGGCGCTCCCTCTATGACGGCGATGCCGGGGTGGTGTGGGCGCTGACCCACCTCGGCACCGCCCTGAACCGCCCGGACGCTGCCGAACTCGCGGCGTCCGGCGCCACCACACTCCTGCAGGCACGCCCGACCGGCCCGGACGTGCCTGCAGGCCTTCTCGTGGGCGAGGCCGGTCTCGACCTCCTGGGCAGGGTGGGCTCCATGGTCGAGCGGCGCTGGTCCGAGGGGAGCGACCTGACCGACGGCCTCGCCGGGATCTTGCTGACTCTGGCCCGAAGCCGTCGCCACGAGGACCACGCGGTGGCGATTGTCGCGGAACTGCGCCACCGCTCCGTCGCCGAGCAGTGGGGCCGGAGTTGGCCCGATGTCCGGCTCTCCGGTGACGGCGGGAGGCCGTTGTGCGGACTCTCGCACGGAGCGTCGGGAGTGGCGTGGGCCCTCGCCGAGGCGGCAGCCGTGTGGCCCCGGCTGGGCTCGGAGGCACTGCCCCTGGCGGCGGATGCCTTGGCTTGGGAAGCCTCTTGGAGTGATCAGGCGCGCGGTGGCTGGCCCGACCTGCGAGAAGGCGACATCACCTGGCCCGACCTCTGGTGCCACGGCTCGGCCGGTGCGGGAGCAGTGCGGCTGCGGCTGCTCGAACTCGCCGATGCCGGACTCGAGGTGCCGTGGTCGGTCGACACGACTCGAGCGGAGGCAGAGGCTGCCGTACAGCGGTGTGGTCATGCGATGACCGTCGCAGCCCAGGTGGCGGCCGAACAGGGGGCCGAGGCTGCGCACGCAGGCTGGACCCTGTGCCACGGGGCCGGTGGCCCGGCGGGGGTGATCGCCCTCGCGTCCGACGTGTTCGACGTGGCCGAGCACCGCGATCAGGCCGTCGCAGCGGCTGCGCTCACCCTGCGCTCGGGCTCGGCCGATCCGGAGGAGTGGGCGTGTGGCCTGGAGGGGGCCGACGGTGACGTGTCGCTCCTCAACGGAGTCGCCGGGACGGCGATGCTGCTCGCTGACCTCGCCCTGCCCGGCATGGTGCCGTCGCTCGTCCTGCTGGGGATGGGAGGCGTTCGGTCCGGGCCTTCGGCGTCGGTCGACTCCCTGACGGACCCGTCAGCGTCGGGTGGCCTGAGCCCAGGGGTCGTCGGTTTCGCGGGTCGCGGCTGACGCGACTCCCGATGCCACCCAGGGGTCACCACCGGTGGTGCGGTCGCGGCCGTCGGAGACCTGCGAGGGGACGGTCCGGGACGCGCGGAGGCGCTCGCCCGTCGCACGGGCGGTGTCGGCGACGAAGTCGGCCACGACGGGCGCGGCCTTGGTGCGGGCGCTCTCCTTGGCGGCAGCGACCTGCTTCTGCACGGGCTTGCTCTGCCACACCTTGCCCGAGACCTTCTTGATCTGGGCATAGCGCTGCTTGCCGGCGCGGGCGCCGAGGACGTAGCCGGCAGCAAGGCCGACCATGAAGCTCATCTTGGGCATGGGGAGGGGTCCCTTCGGTTCTGGCTTCCGACCCTACCTGCCGGGAAGCGTCAGTCCGGGTTCTGTGTCAGGGGAGCGGACGGCATACCCTGTGGTTCGGTCACCGACGCCGTCGGTGAGCCGGGCGGGTTCGCATAGTGGCCTAGTGCAGTCGCCTTGAAAGCGACCAGAGTGAGAGCTCTCGTGGGTTCAAATCCCACACCCGCCGCCCAAGTGCCCCTCGACTGATTGCCCCGCGCTGCACGCGCTCGCTGCGCTCGCCGTGCAGCGCGGGGCAATCAGTCGAGGCGTGGCAGGGTCCGTTCTCAGTCCGTGAACACTTCGCGACGCGAGTTCGTAGAGCAGGCACACCATGGGAGTTTGCTGGTAAGTTCGTGACCGGTTGCACAACAGCAGTTCCTCGCAGGTCGCAGTACGCGCCCGTCTGGCTTCCACAGAAGGCGGGCGTTGATGTGTCAGAGCCGGTCATCCGACTCGGTTTGGGGTTTGGTTGCGTGCAGCCGATGGGCGCCGCGATTCTGCTGCGTCCTAGTGCTACACACAGGAAAGAGTTACCCCACATGGCACAGGGCACCGTGAAGTGGTTCAACGCTGAAAAGGGCTTTGGTTTCATCGCCCAGGACGGCGGCGGCCCGGATGTGTTCGTTCACTACTCCGCCATCGACACCCAGGGCTACCGCAGCCTCGACGAGAACCAGCAGGTCGAGTTCGAGGTCACCCAGGGTCCGAAGGGTCCGCAGGCCGAGCAGGTCCGCCCCCTCTGATCGAGGACTCACCACAGTCTTTGAGCGAGGCCCTCTCCACCACCGCGGAGGGGGCCTCGTCGCATGCTCAGGCCGCTTCTTGATTGCGTTTTCAAACGCTTTTCAGGCGGGCGCAGGGGTGCCAGCATTCACTCAGGTGGCACCCCTACACTCGTCCGGGCGCGTTGCCCATTTGGGGTGGCGCGCAACTGATTCGGAACCCCGGACGTTGAGGAATGTGTGTACGACGAGCCTGAGGCAGGACGGCCTGCCGCGACCCGCGCGCAGCAGCGCGTAGTTCGCGATGCCGCCCGACGCCGCAAGCGCAGGCGTACGGGCGTGGTCTCAAGCTTCATGGTCGCGCTCCTCGTCTTCGGAATGGCTGGGACCTACGCCAAGCTCAACGGCAACATCGACCGGCTCGACATCTCCGCGTGGGTCGGCAAGGACCGGCCCACCCCGTCGGGCAACGTCGACAGCGGACCCCTCAACATCCTGCTCATGGGCTCTGACGTCCGTCAGGGCGCGGGCAACGAGGAGTACGGCAGCGGGGACTGGGAGCCGGGGCAGCACTCCGACACCAACATCCTCATGCACATCTCGGGTGACCGGGAGTCCGTGACGATGGTGTCGATTCCGCGCGACTCGATGGTCCCGTCCCCGCCGGAATCTGGCGGCGAAGGCTGCAACGGCGACATCCCCGAGGAGCAGTGGGAGGTCCGCCAGTGGAACAAGAACTTCAACCTGGGCGGACCGGGCTGCGTCATCCGCACCCTTGAGGGCAACACCGACATTTTCATCAACCATTTCGCCGTCGTGGACTTCAGTGGCTTCAAGGGCATGGTCGACGCGCTGGGTGGCGTCCCCGTCTGCACGCCCGTGGCCATCGACGATCCCCAGGCGGAGTTCACCCTCGCGGCGGGTCGGCACACCCTCAACGGTGAGCAGGCGCTCGGCTACGTCCGCACCCGCAAATCCGTGGGTGACGGATCGGACATCGGGCGCATCAAGCGCCAGCAGGCCTTCCTCTCCTCGGTGGCGCAGCAGGCCACGGACTCCAAGCTGCTGTTGCGACCGGACAAGCTCCTCCGCTTCCTCGGTGCGGCCACGAGTTCGCTCCAGATGGACGAGGACTTCGGCCTGGGGCCGATGAAGACCATCGCCGAGAGCGTCAAGGGCATCGGCGTCGACAAGATCCAGTTCGTCACCGTCCCGACCGAGGCGTACCCCGAGGACGACAACCGGGTCCAGTGGGCCCCTGCCGCCGACCAGCTCTGGGAGGCAATTCGCACCGACCAGGACATCTCCAAGCCGGCGCCGAAGCCCAGCCACTCGGACACCACCCCGCTCACCGTGTCTCCCGACGAGATCCGGGTCGAGGTCGTGAACAACTCCGGTGTCGTGGGGTTGGCCAAGCAGGCCCTCGAGGGGCTGCGGGTCCAGGGTTTCGTCGACCCGACCTCGAGCAACGGCACTGGCTTCAGCGACGGTGTCGTGATCGAGCACTCGCCCGACAAGGCCGACTCCGCAAGGACGGTGGCCGCTGCCTTCCCGGGCGCGACCCTCAAGCCGGTGTCAGACATGGGCGAGCGCGTCCGCGTCATCCTCGGCAAGGGCGCCCCCGCTGTGGCCGAGGTGCCCAACAGGCTCGGCGACGAACCCCTCCCCAAGCCGACCGTCACCACGACCCCTTCGGTCGGTGGGATCGAGACGCGCAAGGCGGACCAGGACCTCTGCTCCTGAGCTCCTGAACTCCTGAGCTCAGGTGTCGCTGGCGCCGACCGCGCTCAGAAGAGCCGCGACTCGGCGACTTCTGGAGGCTCCTCGAGCCCAAGGAGACGTGCCTTGCGATCGAGCCCACCGGCATACCCCGTCAAGGAACCATCGGAACCGATGACGCGATGGCACGGGATGAGGATGCTCACCGGATTATGGCCAACTGCCTGCCCGACGCGCTGGGCGAGGTTGACGTTGCCCAGCTCGCGCGCGATCGCGCCGTAGGTGGTCGTGGTGCCGTAGGGGATCGCTGCCAGCAGGTCCCAGACCTTCTCGGAGAACGCGTCGCCATGCGTCGCGGTCGGGACGGTGAATGCCGTCCGCTCGCCACGGAAGTACTCGCTGAGTTCGCGCCGTGTGGACTCGAACAGGCCATCCCCACTCACCGCAACGGGTGCACCGATCGAGCCCACCGCCGGCGGGTGCCAGTGGCCCGGGAAATAGAGCCCGGCAAGGGCCTCACCCTCGGCGACGGCCATGAGGTCGCCCAGCTCGGTCGCCAGCGTGGTGTGGCGACGTGGTGCGCGCGCCGATGGCGTCGACGGCTTCGTCTGGTTCGTCGTCATCATGCCCATTCAACGCGATGGGGCCGACACGTGTGAGCACATGGCGGGCGAACCGGTGCCGAGGTTCGTCAGTCGGGGGTCGTGTGACGGGTCGGGAGGTGCAGCCAGAGATCCCGACCCGCCACACAACCCCCGACCCGTGAAACGGACTCGCGAACGGAAAGGCCCTGGTCGCATCGCTCCCAGCATCCACCGGCCTCCGGGCATGAAAAAGCCCCGGTCGCAAGCTCCCGGGGCAGTTCCATGCGCGGAGGCGGAGGTGTCGAGTCTCAGGACATACGCAACAGAT
>NZ_AVPJ01000001.1 GCF_000768705.1 Knoellia sinensis KCTC 19936 | reverse complement strand
ACACCCGCGGGAAGGGTGCCTGGCTGACCGATCGCGCCCTGGAGCTGCTCAGTGGTCGGGCGCAGGGGCAGCCGCAACCGGTCGCGGTGAACCTCGTCATGACCGACACGACGCTCCTGCCGGCCGCGTTCGGTGGGCAGGCCCCGGTCGATGACTGCGCCACGATCCCCGGCTGGGGCGTCATCCCCGGCGCCGCGGCCCGCTCCTGGGTCGCAGAGCTTCTGAACTTCCGCGGCGCCGACGCTGCCACGGACGCCCGGACAGGTGCAGATCGCGAACCTGCGACGGGCACCGCTGGCCGGTCCGACGCGTTCGTCTGGTTGCGGCGGTTGTTCACCGACCCCACCGGTCGCGACCTCGTCGCGCTGGACTCGGCGCGACGCCGCTTCCACGGCGGGCTGCGGCACTTCCTCGAGCTGCGCGACCCGGTCTGCCGGGTCCCGTGGTGCGACGCCCCCGCGGTCCAGGCCGACCACACCACCCCCATCCACGCCGGTGGTGGAACCACGGCAGCGAACGGCGCTGGGCTGTGCCAGCGCCACAATCTCGTGAAGGAAGAGCCCGGCTGGCACGTGAAGGTCCAATCCACCGGCCTCGACGGGGCCGGACCCCACAACCTGCGGATCACCACCCCGACCGGGCACGCCTACGACTCCACCGCCCCACCCATCCACGGCGAAGGCTGGACCCCACGCATCCCCGAACCCGACGACTGGGTCCCCGACGACCCCCTTATCTGGACCGACGACTGGTCCCACGACTGCGACGACTACGACGACTTCGAAGCAGCCATCCGCGACGACGTGTGGGCTGCCTGAGGGTGCGGGGCTAACGTGGCTCACATGCCCACCACCACGCGAGCCCTCTCCGTTCCGTCCGCCGGTGCGCCCTTCGAGGCCATCGATCTCGAGCGTCGTGATCTCCGCGACGACGATGTCCGGATCGACATCGCCTTCGCCGGCATTTGCCACAGCGACATCCACACGGTCCGCGACGAGTGGGGCGCCGCGCACTACCCGATCGTCACCGGACACGAGATCGCCGGCACGGTGAGCGCGGTGGGCGACGGCGTGACGAGATACAAGGTCGGTGATCGCGTGGGCGTCGGCTGCCTCGTGGACTCCTGCACCGAGTGCGAGCAGTGCAAGAACGGCAATGAGCAGTTCTGCACCCAAGGCAGCGTCGGGACCTACAACTCCCAGAACTACGACGGGGAGTGGGCCGCCGGCGGCTACAGCCAGCAGATCGTCGTCACCGAACGCATGGTGCTCAGCATCCCCGAGGGCATCGAGCTCGACGAGGCTGCGCCCCTGCTCTGCGCCGGCATCACGACCTATTCACCGCTCAAGCGTTGGGGCGCCGGACCTGGCCGCAAGGTCGCCGTCGTCGGCGTGGGCGGGCTCGGCCACATGGCCGTGAAGCTCGCCGCCGCCATGGGGGCGGAGGTCACCACCCTCTCGCGCTCGTCCGCGAAGGCGGACGACGCCAAGGCCCTCGGCTCGAGCAACCACATCGCCACGAGCGACACCGACGCCATGAAGGCGGCACGAGCCACCTTCGACCTCATCATCAACACCGTGAGCGCTGATCTGGACATGGAGACCTACGTCCGGCTTCTGCGGCCCCACGGCGCGCTCGTGAACGTCGGGCTCCCGCCGAGCAAACTGTCCATCCGCCCCGGCGCCCTCATCGGCGGCAACAAGGTCCTCACGGGCAGCAACATCGGCGGCATCCCCGAGACTCAGGAGATGCTCGACTTCTGTGCCGAGCACGGCATTGGCGCGACGATCGAGACGCTCGACGCGAGTGACACGACAACGGTCGACACGGCATACGACAAGGTTGTCGCCGGGGACGTGCGCTACCGCTACGTCATCGACACCGCGACGATCCCCTCCGCCTGACGACACGACGAAGGCCCGCTCCGCATCGTGCGGGACGGGCCTTCCTCGTATGCCGTGTGCGAACCTCAGTCGGTCGCTGCGGCCGGCTTGCCACCGCGCGTGCGACGTCGGTTGCGGTTGCGACGAGGGGCGTCGGAGCCCTCGGCCCTGGCCTCACGCGGAGCGCCGTCACGCTCACCCCGGCCACGACCACCGTCGCGGTCACCACGCCCACGACCGCCGTCCCGCGAGCCGCCGCGACCACCGGCCGGGCGACGACCGCTGGACTTGCCGGTCTCGCCGAGGTCCTCGATCTCCTCGGCGTCCAGGCCAGCGCGGGTCTGCGCCGACTTGGGCAGTCGTCCCTTGGCCTCGCGCGGGATGTCGAGATCGGAGTAGAGGTGGTCCGAGGACGAGTAGGTCTCCTCGGGCTCGGGGATGCCGAGGTCGAGGGCCTTGTTGATGAGCGTCCAACGGTGCAGGTCGTCCCAGTCGACGAACGTCACGGCGATACCGGTCTGCCCGGCGCGACCGGTGCGGCCGATGCGGTGGACGTAGGTCTTCTCGTCCTCGGGGCACTGGTAGTTGATGACGTGCGTGACGTTCTCGACGTCGATGCCTCGCGCCGCGACGTCGGTCGCGACGAGGACGTCGACCTTGCCGGAGCGGAACGCACGCAGCGCCTGCTCGCGGGCACCCTGACCGAGGTCGCCATGGATCGAGGCAGCCGCGAAGCCGCGCTCGACGAGCTCGTCGGCCACCTTTGCGGCGGTCCGCTTCGTGCGGCTGAAGACGATCGTCAGGCCGCGGCCGTTGGCCTGGAGCATGCGAGCGAGCATCTCGACCTTGTCCATGGCATGTGCGCGGTAGACGTGCTGCGTGATCGCCTTGACGGTCTGTGAGGTGTCGCCCTCACCCTCCTGCATGGCGCGGATGTGGGTGGGCTGGGTCATGTAGCGACGGGCCAGCGCGACCACGGCACCGGGCATGGTCGCCGAGAAGAGCATCGTCTGGCGCGCCGGCGACGTCATCGCGAGCAACTTCTCGACGTCGGGGAGGAAGCCGAGGTCGAGCATCTCGTCGGCCTCGTCGAGGACGACAGTCTTGGTGCGCGACAGGTCGAGGTGGCCCTGCTTGGCGAGGTCGATGAGTCGACCCGGGGTACCGACGACGACCTCGACGCCCTTCTGGAGCGTCTCGATCTGCGGCTCGTAGGCACGGCCGCCATAGACGGTCAGGACGCGGATGCCGCGCTTCTTTCCGGCGCGCTCGAGGTCGGCTGCCACCTGGACGGCGAGCTCACGGGTCGGGGCGACCGCCAGGGCCTGCGGCTTGCCCTGGTGGGGGAAGCCGTCCCAGTCGTCGTCGCCGCGGGCGATGACCTTGTTGAGGAGGGGGATGCCGAAACCGAGCGTCTTGCCGGTGCCCGTCTTGGCCTGGCCGATGATGTCGTGGCCCGAGAGCGCGACAGGCAGGGTCATCGCCTGGATCGGGAACGGCGTGGTGATGCCGTGCTCAGCCAGCGCCAACACGATGTCGGAGTGGATGGGGAAGTCGCCGAAGGTCTGCTCGACGGCGGTGGCCTGCTTCGTCGCCTCGATGGCGTCGTCGTCGGCGATCGCCTCGGCGGTCGGGTCGGCAGGGATCGTTGATGCGTCAGTCATGGAAACTCTCTGATCGGCGGCGTCACGCACGTGAGGCTCGTCGCCGCTGTGGCGGGCCGATCGGAGGTCTTCGGTGGGCTCCCGCGTGGGGCCCAAACATGATGTTCGTCGTGCCGACCGGGCACCGTGGACAGGGCCAGACTACATTCCGTATGCCGTCCGCCCCGAAACCGCCGGATCGCTACTCTTTCCGGCATGGAGACGAGCGGCGCGACGCGACTGGACGATCCGGCATACAAGGCGGCTGTCGTCGACCTCCTCGGGGTGCTCGCCTACGGCGAACTGACGGCGTGCATTCGGATGGCCACCGACTCCGATCTCGCCCCGTCAGTGAGGATCAAGGCCCAGATGGCGGGGTTCGCCACGACCGAGTACCGCCACTACGAGATGCTTGTGGCCCGACTCGAGGCGATCGGCGCGGACGCGGAGGCGGCCATGCAACCGTTCGTCTCGCCCTTCTCCGCCTTCCATGACCGGACCAGGCCCAAGAGTTGGATCGAGGGGCTCGTGAAGGCCTACGTCGGGGACGGGATCGCCAAGGACTTCTACCGCGAGATGGCGTCCTTCGTGGACGACGAGACCAAGGCTGTGATGGATCTGGCGCTCGACGACGAGGGGGCCGGTGACTTCATCGTCGGCGTCGTTCGCGACACCATGAAGACCGATCGGACGGCGCAGGGGCGCCTGAGCCTGTGGGGGCGCCGGCTTCTGGGCGAGGCGCTGAGCCAGGGCCAGTCCGTCGCGGTCGAGCGCGATGCACTGGCGGGCCTCCTCGTGGGTGGCGAAGCCGACCTCAGCGAGATCGGGAACATGTTCGGCAGGATCCAGGAACGGCACAGCCAGCGCATGGCGCGCCTCGGCCTGTCGGCCTGAGCAGCTGACCGCGGGCAGCAGCAGCTGACCGCGCGTACAGCGAAGGCCCCGGTCCTCGATGAGGAGCGGGGCCTTCGCCGTGATGCTGTGGTGGACGCTCGGAAGCGTCAGACCTGCTTCTTGCCGGTGGCCATGCCGTAGCCCACGATGAGCAGAGCGGCCACGACGATGCCCGCGAGGAACGGGATCCACTGGAAGCCGCCGCCCTCGTTGCTGTAGCCGAGCTGGTAGACGAGCCAGGACGCGATCAACGAGCCAAGGATGCCGAGAATCACTGTCACCAGCGTCGAGACGCTCTGGCGGCCCGGCAGGATGAGGCGAGCCAGTGCTCCGATGATGGCACCGACGATAATGGCGCCGATGATGGTTCCGATCACGGGAACCGCTCCTTTCTGGCCCTGTCGGGCAAGAGGGTGGTCACCAGGCTGGTGACCTTTGACACGTCGACCCTATGCCACAAGAGGGGCCAGATTGCGGCGGCACGCTGTGGCAAATTTTCGATCGTGGCACGTGACATTGGCACTGGTCAGGGGCCTGTCCGGTGGCTCCTCGGACGATGCCCGACGGTGTCAGAGTTGGCCGAAGCCGACCTTGCTCTTCTCGGACTCGCCCACCTGAACCCAGCCGAGGGCCCGTCCGGGGATGAGGATCTGCCGGCCCTTGGTGTCGGTCAGGCGCAGGACGCCGCCGTCGGTGAGAGCGGCGTCGATGGCGGCGGACACCTCGTCGGCCGAGGCGTCGGTCTCGAGTGCGATCTCGCGTGCGACGTTCTGCACGCCGATGTTGACCTCCACGGTCAGTCACCTTTCGTTCGTGGTGGTGCCACGGCAGCCGCCGCGGACCTGTTCACGAGAGGCTAACCGCGGGCAGCCTCGGATCGTTCCCCACCCACCAGAGGGAGGGAGCCCAGGCCACGCCACGCGAGTGCGGTGGCGAGGCCGCTGGCGTCCTCCCGGCTGATGCCGGTCTCAGCAGCGAGCCAGTGACGAGCCGTGATCTGGGCGAGGCCGGCCAGTCCGGCTCCAAGGATCAGCGCCTGCTCATCAGGGATGCCGGAGTCAGCCCGGATGACATCGGCGATGGCCTCGGCGCATGCGAGCTCGACGCTGTCGAGGCGGCTGCGCACCTGGGGCTCGCTCGTGAGGTCGGACTCGAAGACCATCCGGAAGGCCGCTCCGTCCTGGGCGACGAAGTCGAAGTAGGCGCGGAACGTCGCTGCGACCCGCTCCTCGTTGTCCTCCGTCGGCACGGCGAGGGCCTCTCGGACGAGCCGCTCGAGGGTCTCGCAGTGCGAGTCGAGGAGTGCGAGGTAGAGCTCGAGCTTGCCGGGGAAGTGCTGATAGAGCACCGGCTTGGAGACGCCGGCGTGCTCGGCAATGTCATCCATGGCCGCCGCGTGGTAGCCCCGCTGGACGAACACGGCCTGCGCTGCTTCGAGGAGCTGGGCCCTGCGCTCGGATCGGGGCATCCGGTGTCCGCGGTGAGTGCTGGTCTCCATGGCCGTCCTGTCTGGGGGCGTGCGTTCCGTGTGGTCCGCGTCATAGTACGGAACGACCCGTCGGTCCGCGCGGTCATCGACGTATCGTGGTCGAGTGGACGCCGTCGACAGGACACGCGCGCGTATGCCGCTCGCTCCGGTCGGCGAGGAGCTCTCACCGACCGACCGGACCAGGTTCGCACGCCACCTCCTCCTCCCGGGGGTGGGTGATGCCGGACAGCGTCGCCTGCGCGCGGCGCGGGTCCTCGTCGTGGGGGCGGGCGGCCTGGGGTCGCCGATCCTGCTCTATCTCGCCGCGGCCGGAGTGGGTCGCATCACCGTCGTCGACGACGATTCGGTGGACGCCACGAATCTCCAGCGGCAGGTGGTCCACGGCACGGCCGACGTCGGACGGCCAAAGGTCGACTCGGCCGTCGACGCGCTCGCGGCACTCGCCCCCGGGGTGACGGTCGTGCCGGTCTCCGAGCGCCTCACCGGCGCCACGGTCCTCGACCTCGTCGCCGACCACGACGTCGTCGTCGACGGCGCCGACAACTTCCCGACCCGCTACCTCGTGGGTGACGCCTGCGCGCGTCTCGGGGTCCCGCACGTGTGGGGCTCGGTCTACCAACACGACGCTCAGGTCAGCGTCTGGTGGGCAGGGGAGGGGCCGTGCTACCGCTGCGTGTTCCCGAACCCCCCGCCGCCCGGTTCGGTGCCCTCCTGCTCGACAGGAGGAGTACTCGGGGCCAGCTGTGGGGCTGTGGGGTCGGTGATGGCCGAGGAAGTCGTCAAGCTCCTGGTCGGCGTGGGCGAGCCTCTTGTCGGGCGTCTGCTGTTGCACGACGCGTGGCGGCAGGAGTGGAGCACCCTTCCCGTCGCAGCAGACCCCGGGTGTGTCGTGTGTGGTGCCGGCGCCGATCCGCGTCGTCCGCTGGGGCTGGAGGGGGAGGGGCACGGCATGGACGAGAATGGTTCTGCCGCAGCCGAATCCACGCTTCCGTCCATCTCGGTGAGTGGCCTCGCACGACGTCTGGCCGATCGGGCCGAGGGCGGCGATGACTTCGTCCTGGTCGACGTGCGAGAACCCGGGGAGCGCGAGGTCGTCACCATTCCGGGTTCGTTCGCGGTCCCGCTCGGACAGGTGCGCCAGGACGAAGGTGCGTCGGTCGCGAAGGCCGCGGACGGCATACCGGCTTTGGTGTATTGCAAGTCGGGTGCGCGATCCGTCGAGGCCGTTCGCCTCCTTCGGTCTCGGGGTGTGGATGCCGTCGACGTGACCGGCGGCGTTCTCGCGTGGATCGACGAGGTCGACCCGAGCCTCCCTGCCTACTGAGCAACCGCGTGCTGGTCGCTGTCGGTCGGCCGTGATGGGATCACGTGGTGCTCACCCTTCGACGTGCCGCGACGCCCGAACTCACGGTGCCCGCCCTCGACGCCGTGCAGCAGACGGTGGCCGACTGGCGCGGGAGTGGTGTGCTGCGCGTCCTCGGCGCGCCCGGCACCGGGAAGACGACCGTTGGCGTCGAGCTGGTCGCCGGCCATGTCGCGAACGGCGTGCAGCCAGATCAGTGCCTCCTGCTCGCGGCGTCCAGGCGCGGTGCCTCCCGCCTCCGCAGCCAGGTGACCTCGCGCGTGGGCGGGACGTCGACCGAGCCTCTCGCGCGGACCTTTCCTTCGTTCGGCTTTGGCGTCCTGCGGGCGGCCGCGGCTCTCGCGGGGGACCCTGCGCCACGCCTGCTGAGCGGGCCCGAGCAGGACGTCGTGCTGCGCGAACTCCTGGCCGGGCACGCTTCCGGCGAGACCATGGGGCCGCGCTGGCCCGCCCGCGTCCAGCTGGCCCTGCCGACACGCGCGTTCCGCGCCGAGCTGCGAGACCTGCTCATGCGGGCCGTCGAGCTTGGTCTGGTTCCCGACGAGCTGGAGCAGTTGGGCGTTCTGCACGGGCACGAGGAGTGGGTGGCAGGGGCTGAACTACTTCGTGAATACGACGAGGTGACGGCACTGCTCACGCCCGGCGCCTTCGATCCCGCCTGGATCCTCGGTGCTGCGGCGAGCGCTCTCGATGGTGACGTGGACCTTGCCGCAGCGGTGACCTCCTCGCTGCGCCTCGTGGTCGTCGACGATGCCCAGGAGATGACCCCCGCCGCCCTGCGCCTGCTCGAGGTGGTGCGCCGCGTGGCTCCCACGGCCGGCATCGTTCTGATCGGCGACCCGGACAGTGCCACGCAGACGTTCCGCGGCGGCGACCCCACCCTCTTGGCGCGGGAGTGGGCGGTGCTCGGGGACGGACCGACGATCGTCCTGCCGCGCAGTCACCGGTTGCCCGACCGCCTGCAGGTCGTGTCACGGGCGGTCGCCGGCCACATCGGGGTGCTCGGCGACGCCGCACACCGGCGGGCCGAGCCGTGCGGTGAGGGAGGCGCTGCCGAGGTGCATCTCCTGCGTTCGGCGAGTCAGGAGGCAGGTTTCATCGCCTCACGCCTGCGTGCCGCACATCTCCTCGACGACGTCCCGTGGTCCGACATGGCGGTCATCGTCCGAGGCCAGGCGCGCAGTGCCGCCCTGCGCCGCGCCCTCCAATCGTCCGGTGTGCCGGTGGCCGCTGCCGAGGCCGAGCTGCCGGTGCGTGACGAGCCGGCCGTGCGCCCACTGCTGGCGTTGTTGCAGGTTGTCACGGACCTCGCGCTGGGGCGGACCGAAGACGTCCCCGTCGAGGCCGCCCTGGACCTGCTCGTCTCGCCCGTGGGGGCCGCGGACCCCGTCGAGTTGCGTCGCCTGCGCCGGGCGCTTCGGCGTGACGAGCTCGACGCCGGCGGGTCGCGCACGAGTGACGAACTTCTGGCCGAAGTCCTTCTGCGACCGGCGATTCACGATCGACTCGGCCCCGAAGGGCGATCCGTGCAGCGGGTGGGCCGGATGCTCCGCGCAGGCGTCGAGGCAGCGGCCGGCGCCGACGGGGGATGGGCTGCAGGCGTCACTGCCGAGGCCATCCTCTGGGCCATGTGGGACGCCTCCCGTCTCGCCGGTGCGTGGCGCGACACGGCACTCGCCGGTGGCGCGGCCGGCGCGCGCGCAGACCGCGATCTCGACGCGGTCCTCGCCGTCCTGCGTGCCGCCTCGACCTACGGCGAGCGACTGCCGGGATCCTCACCCGAGGCGTTCCTCCAGCACGTCCTCGGCCAGGACGTCCCGGGCGACACCCTCGCAGCCCGGGCTCCTTCCGGGGCGGCGGTCTCCCTCCTCACTCCTCAGGCTGCGGCCGGGCGCGAGTGGCCCCTGGTCGTCGTCGCCGGGGTGCAGGACGGCAGCTGGCCGGATCTGCGGCTGCGGGGGTCCCTCCTCGGGTCGCAGGACCTCGTCGACGTCGTGCGCGGGCGTGAGGGCGGACACCGGGCGGCCTTGGCCGCGGTGCGCCACGACGAGACCCGTCTCTTCCACGTGGCGGTGTCGCGGGCCACCCGGACGCTCCTCGTCACAGCCGTGCGCAGCGAGGACGAGCAGCCTTCCCCCTACCTCGACGTGGTCGACCCACTGCCCGATGGGACCGACCATCGTGAGCCGAGCGACTGGGCGAGGCCGGTGACCCTGCCCGCCCTCGTCGGGGCTCTGCGGCGCGACGTGGTCTCGCCGGACCCCCGACGCCGCGGAGGGGCCATCACCGGGCTGGCCAGGTTGGCGCGCGAGGGAGTCCCCGGAGCCGACCCGGGGTCGTGGTGGGTGCTCCATGCGCTGACGGACGAGCGGCCGAGGCGTGGTCCCGACGACCTCGTCAGGGTGGGTCCGTCGGCCATCGACGGGTTCTCGTCCTGCCAGCTCAAGTGGGCCCTGACCAAGGCTGGTGGCGACGGTCCCATGATCGGTCAGCGTGACATCGGCACGCTCATCCACGAGATCGCCGCCGAGGGCGACGCGGACGCCACCACCATGCGTGCCACCCTCGACGAGAGGTGGGCGCGGCTCGGGCTGCCCACAGGCTGGTCGACCAGGCTCAAGCGCCGCGAGGCCGAGCGCATGATCGATCGGCTGGCGCGGTTCTTCGAGGAGAACACTGCTGCAGGGTGGCGTCGCCTGGCGGCGGAGGAGTCCATGAGGGTCGAGCTCGGTCGGGTCGTCCTGAGCGGCTCCGTCGACCGGCTCGACGTCGGACGTGACGGCAGCGTGCGCGTCATCGACTACAAGACCGGTTCCAGCAAACCGTCAAGGCCAGATCTCCTGCGGCATGGGCAGCTGGGCGCCTACCAACTCGCCGTCGAGAAGGGCGCCTTCGGGCACCTCGGGGTGGCGCCGGAGTCGGCCGGTGCCGCACTGCTCCAACTCGGGAAGGCCGCCTTGCAAAAGACGACCCTCCAGGAGCAGACCCCTCTGTCCCAGGACGACGACCCCCGCTGGGCTGAAGACCTGGTGGTCGAGACCGGCACACTCATGGGCGGTGCCACGTTCGTCGCATCACCGAGTGACGACGTGTGCCGCACGTGTCCCGTGCGCAGTTCGTGCCCCGCCCAGCCCGAGGGGAGGGCGCTGTGAGCGTCGATGCCGTGACAGATGTGCGCTGGTCGGCGGCCGCCGTCGCCGAGGCGATCGGCCTTCCGCACCGCCCCACGCCGGAGCAGACGAGAGTCATCGAGGCGCCGCTACGTCCGCTGCTCGTGATCGCGGGCGCCGGTTCGGGCAAGACCGAGACCATGGCGGCGCGCGTCGTGTGGCTCGTGGCCAACGGCTTCGTCCGGCCCGATGAAGTGCTGGGCCTGACGTTCACGCGCAAGGCCGCGACCGAGCTCGCCGACCGGATCGGCAGTCGCCTGGGGCAGTTGCGCCGCGTCGGCCTGTGGACACCCGAGGTCGTCGACGGGGCGCCGTCGCTCGGCGACGCCGTGAGCGTCTCGACCTACCATTCGTATGCCGGTCGACTGGTTCGCGAACACGGCCTCCGCCTCGGCTACGAGGCCGACACGCGCCTCCTCTCCGAAGCGGCCGCGTGGCAGACAGCGCACGAGGCAGTCGCGCGCTATGACGGACCGATGGATGAGGTCGAGAAGGCCGAGTCCACCGTGACTGCGGCGGTCGTCGACCTCGCCGGCGAGATGGCCGAGCACCTGCGGACGCCCGATGAGGTTGCGGCGCACCTCGATCGGGTGATCGAGCACCTCGAGACCTTCGAGCGAGGGCAGACGAGGAAGAAGAACAACCCGGCCAACGACGAGATCCTCAACCTGCGCCTGCGAAGGGCGGTCCTGCCCATCGTCGAGCGCTACGGCCAGCTCAAGCGCAGCCGCGACGCGATGGACTTCGCCGACCAGATGGCGCTCGCCGCCCGCCTCGCAATGGGCTTTGAGGACATCGGCGCCATCGAACGGGCACGACATCGGGTGGTCCTCCTCGACGAGTTCCAGGACACCTCCGAGGCGCAGTTGGCGCTACTCAAGTCGCTCTACGTCGCGCCGGGCGAGACCTCGGCCGTCACGGCGGTCGGGGACCCCCACCAGTCGATCTATGGCTGGCGTGGGGCCAGTGCGACGACTCTGACCAGGTTTGCCGAGGAGTTCGCCGACCCCGAACCAGCGGACAAACTCGACCTCTCCACCAGTTGGCGCAATGACTCGGTCATCCTCGACGTGGCCAACCACGTCGCCGCGCCCCTGCGATCCGCCTCGCGCGTCCCGGTCGAGCCCCTCACCGCACGCCCCGGTGCAGGGGAGGGGAGTGTCGAAGTGGCGCGACTCCTCACAGCCACGGACGAGGCCGCGCACGTGGCTCAGTGGCTGGCGGTGCAGCGCTCCGGTGGCGGGGTGAGTGCCGCGGTCCTGTGTCGCAAGCGAGCCGAGTTCGCCACCGTGACGGCGGCGTTGGAGGAGCACGGGATTCCTCACGAGGTGGTGGGTCTGGGTGGTCTCCTCCTCACCCCCGAGGTCGAGGACGTCGTCGCGCTGCTCCATGTCGTGCAGGACCCCGCGCGCGGTGACCACCTGGTCCGACTCCTCTCGGGTCCGATGATGCGGCTCGGCGTCGCCGACCTCGACGCCCTCGCCGCATGGTCGCGGGCGCAGCAGAGGTTGCGCGGAGGGTCGCTGGCCCGGCACGAGAAGGACATGGCACCGGACGCCGCCGATGCTCCGAGCATCGTCGAAGCTCTCGATTCTCTTCCGCACGCCGATTGGGCCGGTGATGAGGGTGAGCGTCTCTCCGACGTCGCACGCGACCGCCTTGCCGGGCTGGCGGCCACAGTCCGTCGTCTGCGCGGCCTGACGTTCCTGCCTCTCGCAGATCTCGTCCTCGAAGCGGAGAAGGCGCTCGGGCTCGACATCGAGGTGCTCGCTCGCCCCGAATACACCCCGGCAGCCGCGCGTGCCCACCTCGACGCCTTCGCAGACGTGGCTGCCCAGTTCTCCCAGACCGCTGACCGTCCCACGCTCGGCGGCTTCCTCGACTGGGTCAAGGCGGCGATCGACGAGGAGCGCGGGCTCGACCGGGGCTACGCCGACGCGACGCCGGATGCCGTGCAGGTCATGACGATTCACGCGGCCAAGGGGCTCGAGTGGGATGTGGTGGCAGTCCCTGCACTGGTCGAGAGCACGTTCCCGGCGCACAACCTCCACACCCCCGCCTTCAAGGACGGTGAGTGGCGGATCTCCGCCCCCAAGGACAAGGGGTGGCTCGCGGGCCTGCAGGACGGCGGCCTGCCCTACGAACTGCGAGGGGACCGTGACGGGTTGCCCGACTTCGGCTGGCTCAGCGCGTCTGGGTGGGACGACTTGGCGACCCGCCTCGACGAGTATTTCCTGGCGGGAGGGCGGCACGCGGTGGCCGAGGAACGGCGGCTCGCCTACGTCGCCGCGACGCGTGCGCGTCGCGCGCTGCTGCTCACGTCCAGCGTCTGGAGTCGACCGAAGACGCCACGCGTCACCTCGCGCTTCCTCGAGGAGGTCGTGGGGCTCAGCGACCGTTCCCGAGGCATCCGCGTCGGGCCGTGGGTGGCTCTTCCGGAGCCACCTGAGGATGGGACTCCGCTCGTGAAGCCCGGCACCGAGGGCGGTGTCGAGTTCGTCTGGCCGGTCGATCATCTGGCGCATCGACGGGTGCGGGCCGAGGCTGCGGCCCTCGCGATCGGAGCCGCTGGCGATGAGGCTTCACACGAACACGCCGCACCTTGGGCGCGAGAACTCAATGTTCTCCTGGCCGAGCGGGCGGCCCGCCAGCAGAGGCACGCCGAGGTGGTCGAACTCCCGTCACACCTGTCGACGTCGTCGCTGGTGGCCTTCGCGCAGGACCCGGGACGGTTCGCCGCCGAATTGCGTCGTCCCATGCCCAGCGCACCGGCCCAGGCGGCCCGGCGTGGGACGGCCTTCCACGCGTGGGTCGAGGAGCACTACGCCAGAGCCGCGATCGTCGACCTCTTCGACCTCCCCGGGAGCGCGGACGACGACCCAGCCTCTGATGCCGACCTACCTGCGATGCGCGAGCGATTCCTGGCCAGCCCGTGGGCGGACCGACAGCCCACTGAGATCGAGACCGCGCTTGAGACGGTGATCGACGGTGTGGCCATCCGTGGCCGCATTGACGCTGTGTTCCGAGACGTCGAGGGTGCCGAATGGGTCATCGTCGACTGGAAGACGGGAAGTCGGCCCACCGGAGAAGTCGCACGCGTGCGCGCACTCCAGCTGGCGGCATACCGGATTGCGTGGGCGCGCCTGCGCGGAATCGAGCCGACCCGGGTGCGCGGCGCGTTCTACTACGCCGGGAGCGGCGAGACGGTGTGGCCCGAACTCGCCGACGAAGCCGAGATCAGCGCAGTTCTGGCGGCAGTTCCTCGTCCGTGATCGTGTCCACGGGGTCATCGGGGGCGACGGCTGGGTCCGGGTCAGCGTGGTGGGTGTCATCCTCCGGCACCACAGCGGCCGGTCCGGGACGACCCGCGAACGACCGTGGCGTCCACGTCACCTCGTCGTCGTGCGAGTGGTCCTCGATGGCCGAATCGATGTCTGGCACGTCCCCGCGCTCGCCGGGCCCACGGAGTTCGCGCACGTCGATGGCCTGCGTGTGGGCGGCCGAGTCGAACTCCACGGATTCCTCGTCCTCGTCGTCGTCGACGACCGCTGGTGGGGGCGTGGTTCGCTCGCGGAGAGCCACCGGGGTGAGAGACGAGCGCCGGTAGTCATCGGACGGATCCGCAGCGTGAACCTCGTCGTCGAGCCGGCGCAGGCGCGACGAGAGCGCATCGACCGCAGGGGTGTCGTCGCGGGCATCTGCTCGCATCAGGTCGGCCAGGACGTTGAGTTCTGCCACGAGGCGGGCACGGACGAGGAGGTTGGCGTCGGGGCGTTCGACGCGGGCATGGGCATACGCCTCGGCCACGGTCTCGAGTGTCGCTGGCGCAGCCTCGTCGACCAGCGCCGCGAAGTCGTCGGCCGGATCGGCCACCTTGGCGTCCTCCCACCCGGTGATCCCACGGATGCGACCGCTCGCCGCGTCGGAGTCGTCCTCGAACACCGCCAGGACCTGGTCACCCGTGAGGTCGCCGTGCACCGGTGTCGGCGCGAACCGCCACAGGGCGACGTCCTCGAGCGCCCGCTCCCACCGAGCGAGCAGGGCAGTCGGAACCCGGCCGGACTCGGCGGCCCGGTCGAGCTCGGCGAGCCTGCGGGTGCGGTAGTCGTCGGTCTCGTAGGTCGGGATCCCGGCCTCCTCGAAGAGCCGGACGTCCGTGTTGTGCAGGGCAGCAAGGGCGCGTCCGAGGTCGACGGCCGGACCGCGCCCTGCGGGAAGTTCGGAGAAGGAGAGGTTGTGGCCGGGCAGGTAGGGATAGATCATCGCGCGCCCACCACCCTTGAGCTCGACGAACCCGCGCGGCGCCGGAATGCTGAAGGGGAGGCGGCGAGCCAACAACTGCAACAGCGTGACCGTCAGGTCCATCCGGGCGCCGGCGGCCTCACTGCGCGGGGCGCGGACGACCCATCGGCGGTGCTCGGTGTCCTGGACGAAGGCGACGTCGTAGTCCTGGTCGGGCTTGCTCGGCAACGCCTCGACGCTCACCGGATCCAGGCCCGGGACGCCGGCACTCGCCAGCGCGGCGAGGAAGGTCGGGGTGCGTTCCACCCGTTCACCGTATGCCGTGCCGCCGTCTAGGGTGGTGAACGTGGCCCGTGCAGCGAGTCTTCCGTCCCTGGCACTCTCCCGTGGTGGTCTCGACCGTCACAGCGAACTCCGCACTGAGCCGGGTCTGCTCGACGTCCTCCTCGACGACCCTGCGACGCGAGTCGTCGAACTCGTCGACGGTCGCGCCGAGATCGCCGAGGCCGACGAGGGGGATGGGGGAGTCGTGCTCCGCTACCGTTCCCCGGACGAGCGCGATCGCGGCCGATTCGTCGCCTACCTGGGGCACGACGCTCCGACGGGCGGCACGGCATACCTGCTTTCCGTCGGCAGCGACGGTGACGCCGCGCCCGAGGACCCGACCCGTCGCGGCCTGCGTGCGGTCGGCGCGCGTCTCGGTGACCTCGATGCGGGAATCCTGACCACGGCCACCGGCCTGGCGAACTGGCATGCCCGCCACGGCTTCTGCTCCCAGTGCGGGTCCGCAACCGAACCGGCGCACTCCGGGTGGATCCGCGTGTGTCCCGTGGATCAGAGTGAGCACTACCCCCGGACCGACCCTGCGGTCATCATGTCGGTGGTCGACGACCGCGACCGTCTGCTACTCGCGCGAGGTGTCGGTTTTGCTCCACAGGGCATGTCCGTGCTCGCGGGTTTCGTCGAGCCGGGCGAGAGCCTGGCGGGGGCCGTCGCCCGCGAGGTGGTCGAGGAAGTCGGTGTGACTGTCCAGGACGTGACCTACCTCGGGGACCAGCCGTGGCCGTTCCCGTCCTCACTCATGATCGGCTTCACCGCTCGGGCGGTGAGCACGGAACTCACTCTGCAGGAGAGCGAGATCGAGGCGGCGCAGTGGTTCGATCGCGACGAATTCAGCCGCGCCATCGCGGACGGATCGCTGCGCATCTCCCAGCGGATCTCCATCGCCCGCCGGCTCATCGAGCACTGGTACGGCGAGGAGATCGATGTCCCCGATCGTCCCCTGAAGGGTTGACGTCAGGCGCTCAGGCGCTGCCTGACCTCGGCGATGGAGGGGTTCGTCGCCGCGGTTCCGTCCGGGAACACGACGGTCGGCACCGTCTGGTTGCCACCGTTGACCTGCATGACATAGACGGCGGCGTCCTCGTCGTGCTCGATGTCGATCACGTCGACCGCGATGCCCTCGCGATCGAGCTGCGACTTGAGGCGGCGGCAGTAGCCGCACCACGCGGTCGAGTACATCGTGAGGGTGCCGGCGGCGGGGGACTGGGTGCTCATGGTGCTCCTGTGGACGGGCAGGGGTGGGCCGTCGGGCCCGACACCTAGGATCGCATCGATGTCCCTCCTGCCCGCACACCCGTCCGCCGACGCGGTTCTCGACGGCCTCGACCCGGAGCAGCGCGAGGTCGCCGCGAACCCCACCGGCCCGATGGTCGTGCTCGCCGGGGCGGGCACGGGCAAGACCAGAGCGATCACCCACCGGATTGCGTATGCCGTGCTCTCCGGTGCGCAGCAACCGCAGCGCACGCTGGCGGTCACCTTCACTGCACGGGCTGCCGGTGAGATGCGCACCCGCCTGCGCGACCTGGGCGTCGGGGGAGTGCAGGCGAGGACGTTCCACGCGGCCGCGCTGCGTCAGTTGCACTATTTCTGGCCCCAGGCCATCGGCGGCGCTGCCCCCGAGGTCATGCCGCACAAGGCCGGTGCGGTGGCCGAGGCGGCGGGGCGGTTGCGCATGCGTTTCGACCGCACCGGAATCCGCGACCTCGCCGCGGAGGTCGAGTGGGCCAAGGTGAGCATGCTGACGGCAGAGACCTACGCCACGGCAGCGCGTGCGGCCGACCGCGAGGCTCCTGGTCTCGATCTCACGGCGATGGCCCGGGTGCTCTCCGCCTACGAAGAGGTCAAGGCCGAGCGCGGGGTCATCGACTTCGAGGACGTGCTGCTGGTCCTCGTCGGGATCCTCGAGGAGAACGACACGGTGGCGCGCGCGGTGCGCGAGCAGTACCGCAGCTTCGTCGTCGACGAGTACCAGGACGTCAACGCCCTGCAGCAGCGACTCCTTGACCTGTGGCTGGCCGATCGCCAGGACATCTGCGTCGTGGGAGATCCCGCTCAGACCATCTACTCGTTCACCGGCGCGTCCCCGGCTCACCTGCTCGGGTTCCGGTCGCGTCACCCGAAAGCTCGCCAGGTCGAGCTCGTGCGCAACTACCGGTCGACCCCTGAGATCGTCGGCCTTGCCAACCTCGTGCTCCGCACGCCCAGCGGTGGGCGTCGCAGTGGGTCGGTGGTCCTCGAGGCACAGCGTGACCCAGGACCCGCCCCGACGCTCGTCAGCCATCCCGACGACCCTGCTGAAGCGGCAGCTGTCGCGGCGCAGATCGCCGACCTCATCGCCTCTGGCGCCTCCCCGGCCGACATCGCCGTGCTCTTCCGCACCAACGGCCAGTCCGAGGTGGTCGAGTCCGCTCTCGCGGACCGCAGCATCCCCTATCTCGTGCGCGGCGGTGAGCGGTTCTTCCAGCGCAAGGAGGTCCGTGACGCCATCGTCCTCCTGCGTGGCGCTGCTCGCTCCGATGACGGATCGGTCCAACTTCCGGAGCTGGTGCGCGACGTCCTGCTCGGTGCCGGTTGGTCCCGCCAGGTTCCGGTCGCCGGGGGTGCTGCCCGGGAGCGCTGGGAGTCCCTCGCGGCGCTGGCCGCCCTCGCCGACGATCTCTTCGTCGCGGACGCCGAGGCGCGCATGCCCGCGTTCATCCGTGAGCTCGACGAACGCATGGCTGCCCAGCACGCGCCGTCCGTCCAGGGCGTCACTCTGGCCTCGCTGCACGCTGCCAAGGGGCTCGAGTGGGGGACGGTCTTCCTCATCGGTTGCTCCGACGGCTACCTGCCGATCACCATGGCCGACACTCCCGAGGCGATCGAGGAGGAGCGCCGGTTGCTCTACGTCGGGGTGACTCGTGCGCGTGACCGCCTCGTCCTCTCGTGGTCGGGCGCGCGCACGCCCGGCGCGCGTGCCACGCGACGCCCATCACGCTTCCTCGACGGCACTGCGAGCATCCTTGGTGAGGGGGCGCGCTCCCAGCCGAAGCGCTCCACCCGAGTCGGCGGTGGCGCCGGCGCCACCCCCAAGGCGCCACGCCGCAGCACGTGCCGCACGTGCGGGGCCGACCTGCAGTCGGCGGCCGAGCGGACGGTCGGTCGGTGCAAGACCTGTCCGGCCACCTACGACGAGGCGGTGTTCGAGCGCCTGCGCGAATGGCGGCTGGAGACGGCCCGTGAGGCCAGCGTGCCGGCATACGTCGTGTTCACGGACGCGACGCTGACAGCGATCGCGGAGCGAACGCCGACCGACCTCGCCGGGCTGTCGGCGATCCGAGGCGTCGGGCAGGCAAAACTCGACCGTTATGGGACGGCTGTGCTCGCCCTCCTGAGCGGGGCGGACCGCGTCTCCGGCAAAGATTCTGAAAGTTTTTTTCCTGACGAATCCGGTTCTGCCACAAGCGAATTCGGCGCGTGACCTCGCGCAGGGAGAAATCAACCGATTAATTCCGTTGCACCCCCTTCCCGGGGGGTCCTACTCTGAATGCACAACGCACGGCGCGACGCCGTGTGCCGCACCGAGATCACGAAGGAGGGTTGGCCGCTATGGAGACCACGAAGAGCATCTGGACGGACTACGACGTCCCGTTCCGCACGCGTGAGCACCTGGGCGCACTGCCGACCCTCGCGCCCATCAGCGTTCCGGTTCAGGGGACAAGTGTGTCCGCAGCCGGCTTCGGCGCCCCGATCGGCGCTGGCGTCCGCGCAGATGCCGCCTTCGACCTCACCACGGGTGATCTTTCCGCCTCCTGTTTGGCGTCGCCGCTCTAGAGCAGCAGCGATTGGCCTCCAGGCCGCGGAACCCACCCGGGATCCGCGGCCTTTTCGTTGTCCGTCGATCCATCCGACTTCAGCTCAACCGACGCAACAACAACCCCGCCCCGACCGGGCGGAGAAGGAGGTGACACCCCGTGCAGCTGACCGACCTCATCGACGCACAGGAGTGCACTGCCAATCTCGGCGACTCCGTGCCATGTCGCGAGAACGACGCGGAGATCTGGTTCGCCGACACCCCCGACGGTGTCGAGTTCGCCAAGACCCTCTGCGGCACCTGCCCGATCCGGAACGCCTGCCTCGCCGGCGCCAAGGACCGCCAGGAGCCCTGGGGTGTCTGGGGAGGCGAGCTCTTCGATCAGGGAGTCGTCATCCCGCGCAAGCGGCCCCGTGGCCGCCCCCGCAAGGTGACCGTCGCCGCATGACGTTCTCACGTTCGACCACCGATCCACGATGACCATCCACACGGATTCCCGGAGGAACCACCATGTACCGCAGGCGATTGCAACAGGTTCGTCGCACCCTGCACGAGCGCGCCGTCCACGAGGCGCAGCGCAAAGCGCAGCTGCACCTCGAACGCGAGCGAATGCTCGCCGAGGTCCGCATGATCGTGCGATGACCGATCAGAATCGGCGCCGCTCCCGAACGCTGGGGGCGGCGCCGTTTCATGTCCGGTGCGGTTGCCGGCGGCCACTCAAGGGCACTCGTATGCCGTCCGCCGACCGCCTGATGAGACGCGCAGCTTTTCGGGTGGATCGGGTCGGCTGAGCCATGTTTGGCTGATCCCATGTCGTTGACCGCAGCCGCCCGGATGTCCCCGGTCATGCCCGCTGCCGTCATGTGCTGTCGCTGTTGCCGCTGACTCCTTCTCCAGCCGCACACCAGCCCCCGAGTCGCCCCAACCGCGACCCCTCGACGACCCCATCCCGGAGATTCCATGCCCCTCGCACGATCCACGACCCTTCCCGGCGTCAACACCTTCACCCCGATCCAGTTGCTGCGCGTCGCGCGCCTCTTCGCCGGCGACCCCGACCTTCCCGAGTTGTTGCCGGCTCGCTCCGACGACCCCGATGGCCGGCGCTGGCACCAGCTCGCCGAGACCCACCACCTTCAGCTGTGGGTCATCGAATGGCCTCCGGGCGCGAGCACCCACTTCCACGACCACGGCGGCTCACGTGGGGCGTTCACGGTGGTGCGCGGGGCCCTGACCGAACGTCAGCTCGTGCGTGGCGAGCTCCACGAGCGGCGACTGCGCGAGGGTGAGGGAAGGGTGTTCGGCGAGGGCCATGTGCACGACGTCGTCAACACCGGCGACGTCGCAGCCCTCAGCGTCCATGCCTACTCGCCGCGCCTCGACCAGATGACGCACTTCGACCTCGTGGCTGGGCGCCTCGAGCCCTCCGGCGTCGAGCAGCGAGGTCCCGTCCCGTCGTTCTAGGCTGTGCACATGGTCACGCTGACGATCGCCCAGGACCCCGCCGCCGACAAGGTGCTCAGCGAGGACCCGTTCGCACTGTTGACCGGAATGTTGCTTGACCAGCAGTTCCCCATGGAGCGGGCCTTTGCAGGTCCGGCCAAGGTGCTCGAGCGATTCGGCACGTTGGACGCCTCCGAGATCGCCTCGGCCGACCCCGAGGCCTTCGCAGACCTCTGTGCCACGCCGCCGGCTGTGCATCGCTACGGACGCTCGATGGCGGCGCGCATCCAGGCGCTCGCCACCGTCGTGCGGGACGACTACGCGGGCGACGCAAGCCGCATCTGGTCGGACGCGACGACGGGCGCCGACCTCTTGGGGCGTCTCAAGAAGCTCCCCGGCTTCGGCGACCAGAAGGCGAAGATCTTCGTCGCGCTGCTCGCCAAACAGCTCGACGTCCGGCCGGACGGCTGGGAGAAGGCGGCGGGGGCCTATTCGGAGACGGGCAGCTTCCGATCCGTCGCCGACGTCGTCGACGCCGAGTCTCTCCAGAAGGTTCGCGACTTCAAGAAGTCAGCCAAGGCTGCGGCCAAGGCCGCGAAGGAGTGAGCGAACCGGGCGTCCACGGACGAGCCATCCGGGTCACATCCTTGGTTGTCCTCCTCAGCCCGGATCGCACGATGCACGCGGTGGCTCACTTCGACGCCAACCGGGAGAACTCGCTGGGGTTTCACCGCCTCATTGGTGGCGGTGTCGAGGTGGGGGAGACCGCTCAGGCTGCGGCAGTCCGTGAGACGCGCGAGGAGCTGGGCGCCGAACTCCTCGACGTCCAACTTCTGGGCGTGCTCGAGAACCTGTTCGAGTACGACGGCCAGCCCGGCCATGAGGTCGTCTTCGTGCACACGGGTCGACTGGATCCGCCGGGGACGGTTCCACCCGAGGGTGGACTCTTCGCGGACAACGGAGACCCCATGCTGGTCGAGTGGCGACCCCTGGACGACAAGGGCATGTCAATCCCGTTGTACCCCAAGGGTGCTGGTGATCTTGTGCGGTCCCTGACCGGGCTCACGTAGCCGGGGGGATGACGCTCTCGTCGATTCCGGGGACGTGGGCGAAGATCAGGTCGCGCATGGGGACTGTCCCGCCGACCTGACAGAGCACTCCGATGCTGCCGAGCCACACACGGTGGATGAGCATGTAGTCGGGGGGAAGGTTGAAGCGCAGGCCGACGAGGAATTCCTCGCGACGTGGGTCCTGGATCGTGGCTGACACGGAGCGCAGCCAACTGCGGCTGAAGGTGAAGGTCTCGTGGCGCAAGGGCTCGACGAACGAGCTGAGGTAGCGGACCAGGGCGGCGTCCGACACCTCGACGCCAGGCCGAATGAAGCCGGCGCGACGAAGCACCGCGCCCAGAGCAGCCTCGTTCTGGGCCAACGTGTGGGTGATGATCTCGCCCATGGCTGACGGCATACCGGCGGGCAGCCGGTTCACGGCCCCGAAGTCGAGTACGCCCAGGCGTCCGTCCGGGGTGATCCGGAAGTTGCCCGGATGTGGATCGGCATGGAGCAGGCGCGCGCGGTTCGGGCCGCGCAGGAGGAACTCGAGGTACAAGCCGGCCGCTTGGTCACGTTCGGCAGGCGTGCCGTCGGAGATGACCTGAGCGAGTGGCCGACCGTCGACCCATTCGGACACGATGACCTGATCGGAGTGCGCGAGGACGTCGGGCACGAGCACCTCGGCGTCACCGCGGAATGCCCTGGCGAACACCTTCTGGTTCGTCGCCTCGAGGTCGTAGTCGAGTTCCTCACTCATGCGCGCCTTGACCTCGTCGAGGATCGGGCCCATGGCGATGCCGGGGATCCACGCGCCGGCGAGCCGGGCCACCCGGGAGAGCTGGGCGATATCCGAGAGCAGTGCCTCTCCGGCTCCGGGGTACTGCACCTTGACGGCGACCGTGCGGCCATCGCGCCAGACCGCTCGGTGAACCTGCCCGATGGACGCCGCAGCGACGGGGTGGTCCTCGAAGGACTGGAACTTCGACGACCGCCAGCGGGGGCCGAGTTGCTGGGCGAGGATGGCGTGGACGCGCGCCACGGGCATCGGGGGTGCCGCTTCCTGCAACTTCGTCAGGGTTGCGCGATAGGGGCCGGCGAGTTCCTCGGGCATCGCGGCCTCCATGACCGAGAGCGCCTGCCCGAATTTCATCGCCCCGCCCTTGAGCTCACCCAGGACGGCGAAGAGCTGTTCCGCTGTGCGTGCCTGGAGCTCGGCGGCGATGGCCTCGGCGGGTGCGCCACCAACCCGACGTCCCAGTCCCACTGCGGCACGGCCGGCGTGACCCAACGGCAAGCCGACGAGTTTGGCCGTGCGGGCCAGGGACCGCCTCGGGATATCGCTCACCCGGCCATTGTGTCCTGCCCGTGCGGCGGCCACGCGACCGCTCCCGAAGGCGAGCAGTCCCCGCAGAGCGGGTGCTGGGACCAATGGCGGTGAGTCACCGAAGGTCCGTCCACCTCGAGCTCGGTCGACACGCCCGCCAAGCGGGTTGCGCCGCTGAGTGCCGCGAGGATCACCGTTGCGGAGACGGCAGCGGTGAGCACGCCCAACCCGCCGGGTGGCAAGGCGACGGGGTCGAGCGTGAAGTGGTCAGCGCCGATGGCGCCCACGGCGTCCAGGTCGTGAGCCGTCAAAGCGTGGCATCGCCAGCACGCCCCTGAGCCCGGCACGATGAGCGGTCCCACGGTGGCAGCCTCTCCGTCACACGTCACGGGCAGGTGCATCACGCCGGCGCGCTGCCACGGAGCCGTCGCCTCGACGGCAACGGTGCGGTGCGCAACCAGGATCACCGCTGCTGGCCGCTCCGTCGGTGAGAGGCCGAACAGTGCCTCGGCGGCGTCGGCTGCGAACGGTCCGCCATGCACCCTCGGCGCACCGGCACGCCGGAGCTGGCGGCAGATCTCGTCAGGAAGGCCACCTCGGCCGTCCACGACGATTGCCGGCTGGACCATGGGAACCTCCCGAGAGCGTGTGGTGCCGTCAATCTGGCACACGCGGCCTCACCGGCGGGTCCGTCATCCACAGGCCCGGCACATGCGGCGGCCCCCGGTGGGAACCGGGGGCCGCGGGAAAACGAGAGGGCGGGGCGCTCAGGCCTTGCCGAGGATGCGGTTGAGGTTGGTGCCGCACACCGGGCACTTGCCCTTGGCCATGCGACGTCCGTTGTCGGAGACGACGACGTTGCCCTCGGCTTCGCGCTTCTCCTTGCACTTCACGCAGTAGAACTCGCCCTTGTAGGTCTCGTCAGCCATTGCAACTCCTTGGTCGTGGTGCCGCTGTGTGAGCGGCGAGGACACTTTCACCCTAGACCGGTTGAGCACGGATCCGTGCTCAACCACGCGTGCCACACGGGCGGGGTGTCATGGTGATTCCGTGTGACGCATGCCTCATTCGTCACTTGCGTCACCTCAGCCCCATCCGTCTCATCCGGCGGGTCGGACCCCCGTCCGCGTGCCCACGCGTCAGTGTCGGTGCGCTGGCCTACCGTGGAGGGGTGAGCACTGAGGACGTCGAGGTCCGGCGCAGCACGAGACGTCGCCGCACCGTGAGTGCCCGCCGCGAAGGCGGTCGCGTCGTCGTGCTCATCCCGGCTTCGATGTCCCGCGCCGAAGAGCGGAAGTGGGTCGAGCGCATGCTCACGAAGCTCAAGGCCGGCGAAAGTCGCCGGAGGCCCAGCGACGACGATCTCCTGCGGCGGGCCGCCGACCTCTCCGAGCGCTACCTCGGGGGGCACGCACGCCCGCGGAGCATTCGGTGGGTCTCCAACCAGCGCTCGCGCTGGGGCAGCTGCACACCGGCGGACGGGTCGATCCGCATCTCGGACCGGCTGCAGGGGATGCCGAGCTACGTCGTCGACTACGTGATCCTTCACGAACTCGCCCACCTGCTCGTCGCGGGGCACAACCGGGACTTCTGGACCCTTCTGCGCTCCTACCCCAAGTTGGAGCGTGCGCGCGGATTCCTTGACGGCGTGGCCCTGGCCAGGGGTCTCGACATTGCCGACGACGCCGACGAGGGCGATGACGACGCGTCCGTGGCCGACGCCACCGCCTGACCGGGCGTCAGATCCCCAGGGCGATTCTGGTTGCGCGGACCAGCTCGGTGAGTTCGTCGCGAGTCCCCGCGGGGAGATCGTCCACCGGCCACCATGCGACGTCGAGTGACTCCGCACTCACGGACGGAGCGACCGTGCGATCCACGAGGGCGGCGAAGCGCACATCCAGGTGTGCCCGGCAGCGGCCGAATCCATGGCCCAGTTCGTGCTGGTGGAGTTGCACGATGACTGGCTCCGGGGTGATCGATGGGATCCCGGACTCCTCACGAGCCTCTCGAGTGGCGGCCCCGTGCAGGCTCTCGTCCTCCTGCTCGAGATGACCGCCGAACTGGAACCATTCCTGCGCCCGCCTGTGGTGGGTGAGGAGCACGTGCCGGTGGTCGCTCGACAGGACAAGGCAGCTCGCGGTGAGGTGCTCCGGCGGCCCCGCCTTGGCGACTCCGTCCGCGTGCCGTTCCAGATGCGCCAAGTATGCCGTCCGCAACCGGTCCTGTTCGCCGGTCGGTGCGTGCCACCGGCCCAGCATCGAGGAGGCGTCCGCGTGCAGGTGCGCGAACCGTCGGGTGGCCGAGGCGTCGCCGAGCCTCTCGCTCACGAGTCGGTGGGTCGATCGCCGCCGGTCTCCCCGCGCAACAGCGCGTCGAGTCCGGCATCCCAATCATCGCCCTTGGCGTCACTCCGAACCCGCTCCACGTAGCCGAGCGGATCGTCGAGGTCGGCCGCGTCAGGTGCGACGTCCGGGTGCGACCATGCGGCATCGCGGGCTTCTGCGCCACCGGACGCCTCGAGGGCAGCGAAGAGGTTCGCGGCGTCCCGCAGGCGACGGGGTCGCAGTTCGAGTCCGACCAGCCCGGCGAAGGTCTTCTCGGCCGGCCCGCCGCTGGCGCGGCGCCGGCGGATGGCTTCGCCGAGTGCGTCGGCTTGAGGGAGGTGTGGCTTCACGGCGGCTGCCGTGACGACATCGACCCAACCCTCGACGAGCGCGAGCAGAGTCTCCAGGCGTGCCAGTGCGGCCTTCTGCGCCGACGACTGCTGAGGAGCGAAGAGGCGTCCGGCGAGGGCCTGCTGCATCGCCTCGGCGTCGGTCGGGTCGATGGAGCGCAGACCTTCCTCGATGGCGTCGGTGTCGATCGTCGTGTCAGCGGCGTAGTCGCGTACGGCGGCGAGCAGCTGCGGGGCGACCCACGGGACAGCATGGAAGAGTCGGGTGCGGGCGCTTTCACGCACGGCCAGGTGCAGCCGGGCCTGCGGTGCGTCGATCTCGAGCCCCTGCGCGAAGGCATCGATGGCCTCGGGCATGAGCACGACGTTCGGCGCGGGGACCAGTGGCAGGGACACCTCTCCAGCCGTGAGGATCTCGCCGGCCAGTGTGCCGACGGCCTGGCCCAGTTGCACGGAGAACATCGAGCCCTGCATGCGACGCAGCATGGGCGCCATCTGCCCCATCATCGCGGCGGGGTTCGTCCCGGGTGGGACCAGCCCCTCGGGCAGGCCGCCCTCGCCCAAGGCCCCAAGTTGCTTCGTGAGTGCGTTGCCCATGGCGTCGCCGACGCCGATGGCGATCGGGTCGACCAGCTCCCGCCACACGGGCATGGTCGCCTCGACCCATTCGGACCGGCTCCAGGCGCGACCCACGAGACCGGTGTGGTCGAGGTCGGTGACGGCGTCGAGCCAGAGATTGGCCACGGAGACCGCCTGCCGCGCCTCGTCGTCGACAGCCGAGGCAACTGTCGGATCCCCCTGGACGGCGACGGTCTTGCGTGCGATGTCCGTGGCCACGCCGAGGTCGACGGAGCCGGACTCGTCCGCGCTCGCGAACATGGACTGCACCTGCCCGGCCACCATCTGGAGCATCTGGGGGTCGACCTGGTCCAAGCCCATGCCACGCAGCATCTCGACCATCTGGGGGTCGAGGTCTCGGCCGCCCGTGAGCCCTCGGAGGACCTGCTCCAACTCCGGCGGGATGCCCGAGTCCTCGGGCTCGTCGGGGCGGTCGGGAGAGTTGGTCACTGCGGGGCTCCTCAGGCTGCGGTGAGAGGATGTGTTCTCATCAATACCCAACCACGGATGGCCCGGGGATAGTTCCGAGGAGGAGCGAGTGCAGCCCGATGTGAACCGCTCGCCCGAGCCGCCCGGGACCGTGGCGCTGGCCCAGATCCGCGACGAACCACTGTCCGTCGACGAGGTCATCAGCGCCGTGCGTGATCCTGCCTGTGGCGGGATCACGGTCTTCCTCGGAGTCGTGCGCGACCACGACCGGGGTCAGGAAGTCGCGTCACTGGACTATTCGGCCCACCCCACGGCCGAGGCCCGCCTCATCGAGATCGCCGAACTCGTGGCCGGTCGATCCGGCCCTGTGCGCCTGGCGGCGGTCCACCGCAGTGGCCACCTCGCGATCGGCGACGTCGCGGTCGTCGTCGCTGCCGCCGCACCCCATCGAGACGGCGCGTTCGCAGCCTGCCGAGACCTCATCGACACTCTCAAGTCCGAGGTCCCCATCTGGAAGCATCAGCATCTGGGTCACGGCGACACCGAATGGGTGGGGATGCCGTGATCTCCACCAACCCGGCCCCTTCCGTGGGTGGTCCGCACGACCCTGCGCCACCGCACCTGCTCGGCGGCGAGGGTTCCCCACGGAATCCGTATGCCGTGAGTCGCCGGAGCAGCGGCCTGCTCACCTTCCTGTTCCTGACCATCGTCCTGTCGGCCGCCATTTCGTTCATCCCGCTGCCCTATGTGGTCCTCCAGCCGGGCCCCATCACCAACACCCTCGGCGAACTCGACGGGAAGCCCATCATCGAGGTCAAGGGCGCGACGGCGTACCCCGCCAAGGGCACGCTGGACTTCACGACCGTGCGCGTCGTCGGTGGTCCCGGTGTCCGCGTCAACGCCTTCGACCTCCTCGTCGCCGGTGTGAGCGATGCCGAGGAAGTGTTCCCCCGCGAGGAGATCTACCCGGAGGAGACCACGCGCGAGGAGATCCAGCAGGAGAACGCCGCAGAGATGGTGGACAGCCAGGAGGTGGCCGCGGCGATCGCGCTCCGGGAGACGGGGCACGTGGTGCCGGAGCGCGTTCTCGTGTCGCAGGTGCCGGAGGGGTCGCCGGCCAAGGGCGTGCTGGAACCCGGGGACGAGTTCGTGTCCGTCGCGGGCTCGCCGGTCGCCGACGCGGCTGCCGTCCAGTCGGCCATCCGCGCGCAGGAGGCGGGGACACCCGTCCCCATCGTCGTGAAGCGCAAGGGTGTTGAGCAGACGTTGTCGGTCCCCACCCGGGACCACGAGGGAACCACGATCGTCGGCATCCTGCTCGGGCGTGACTACGACCTCCCGGTCGACGTCACGATCACCGCGGGCGGTGTCGGGGGCCCGTCGGCCGGGTCGATGTTCACCCTGGCGGTCTACGACATGCTCACCCCGGGAGACCTCACGGGTGGGAAGCGCATCGCGGGCACCGGGACGATGGAGCCGGATGAGTCGGTCGGTCCCATCGGCGGTATTCGACAGAAGCTCCACGGCGCCAAGGACGGGGGAGCGGACTACTTCCTCGCCCCCACCGACAACTGCGCCGAAGTCAAGGGTCACGTGCCCGATGGGCTGACGGTCGTGCGCATCGGGTCGTTCGACGACGCCTTGGGAGCTGTGAAGGCCATCGCGGCAGGCAAGGCCGACACCCTGCCCGGGTGCAGCTGAGCGCCCAGTCAGTCGGTGAGGGTGGAACGCAGGGCGGCCACCAGGCCCGGAGCGATGTCGCTGCCCGTGGCCACGCGGTCGTCGCGATCGTGATCGCGTTGACGCAGCAGGCAGATACTGCGTCCGTCTCGGGTCGCGGCTGCCAGGAGGCGGACATCGCGACGTTCCGGGTGCTCCGCCAGCGCGGCCATCGCGGCCCCGCGATCGCGCGGGAGGCCGCGCTCGGCGTCCGGGGGGACGACGAGTCGTTCGACGACGATGGCGCACCCGAGCACCGTGTCCGGCCAGGCGATCTGCCCCAGGAGGGACTCGATGGAGTCCGTGGTGGGCAGGTCCTCCTGCTCGATCGCCGTGAGGGCTCCGTCGATCTGGTCCGAGACCGTGAGGCCGGCGGCCAATTGTGGCTCGCGTGCGACGAGGTCAGCGGTCGACACGAGGGCGAAGAGGCGCGGGGGCTGGTCCCACCCTGCCGAGGCGACATGCCGTTCGGTGTCGAGGGCGGCGAGGGACAGAGGATCCGTCACGGGCTGCGAGGCGGTGGTCACCAGCCCATCGTGCCGCACGCTCAGGTGCGCGAGATAGGTTGGCCCTCCAGCCCGGGCGAGCCCGGGGAGGTCACGGACCTGGAGTCAGAGAACAGTGAGCCGGTCAGAGTGGTTCGACGGGATCGACCCCGACGACGCAGACAAGCAGTCAGGCACGCCTGCCGGACGTGACTCGGGCGGTCCCGCCCGTCCTCCGCGGCCCCCGGCGGGTGGCACGCCGCCCAAGCGCGGGCCGCTCGGCACGACGATCGCGATCCTCGCCGGGCTGCTCGTCCTCGTGCTCATGGCTGCCGGCATCATCACGGATCTCTGGTGGTTCGACTCCGTGGGGTTCCGCGATGTGTTCACCACCCAGCTGACCACGCGGGTCTTCCTCTTCGTCGCAGCCTTCGTCTTCACCGCTGGCGCGGTCGCGGCGAGTCTCCTGGCGGCATACCGAACGCGCCCGTTGCGCATCCCGGCCACGCCGTCGGCACAGGTTCTCGACCAGTACAGGCAGGTCCTCGACCCCCTGCGCAGATTGGCCACCGTCGTCATTCCGTCGGTCCTCGGACTGCTCGCGGGCGCCGCGGCGATGGGCGCGTGGAAGACCTTCCTCCTGTGGCGCAACGCCGTTCCCTTCGGCACCAAGGACCCGCAGTTCGGCCTCGACGTCGGCTTCTTCGTCTTCACCCTGCCGTGGCTGCGCTTCCTGGTCAGCTTCTTCACCGTGGTGCTCCTGCTGTCCCTCATCGCCGCGGCCTTCACGCACTACGTCTACGGCGGGCTGCAACTGCCGGGCCGGGGGGTGACCACGCGCGCCGCCTTCATCCAGATCGCGACGATCGCCTCGCTGCTGGCCCTCGCGCGGGCAGCGGCCTACTGGCTCGACCGCTACACGTTGACGACCAGTGAGTCGAGGCTCATCACCGGCATCACCTATACCGATGCCAACGCGGTGCTGCCCATCAAGGCGATTCTCGCTGTCGCCACGATCATGTGTGCCGGGTTCTTCGTCGCTTCCATCTGGACCAGGAGTTGGCGTCTGCCGCTCATTGGCGTCGGGCTCCTCACGGTCCTGTCCATCGTCGCGGGCGGGCTCTACCCCGCGGCCGTGCAGGCCCTTCAGGTGCGCCCGTCGGAGAAGTCGCTCGAGGCCAAATACATCCAGTGGAACATCGAGGCGACGCGCAAGGCGTTCGCGATCGAGGGCATCAAGAAGACGCCGTACGCCGCGACCACCGACGCCGCACCCGGCCAGCTCCGGGCCGACGCGGAGACGATCCCCGGCATCCGGCTCGTCGACCCCAACATCGTCTCGCCGACCTTCCGCCAGTTCGAGGGCCTGCGCCAGTACTACGCGTTCCCGGACATTCTCGACGTCGACCGCTACACGATCGACGGCAAGGCGAGTGACTCGGTGGTCGCCGTGCGCGAACTCAACATCGAGGGATTGCCCGCAGGACAGCGGAACTGGCTCAACGACCACACGGTCTACACCCATGGCTTCGGCTTCATCGGGGCCTACGGGAACCGGCGCACCAGCGAGGGTGACCCGCAGTTCTTTTCCAGCGGCTTCTCCAGCAAGGGGCCGATGGGAGTCGAGTACGAACCTCGCATCTACTTTGGCGAACAGTCACCCGCCTACTCCATCGTCGGCGCCCCGGAGAATGCGACGCCTCGCGAGTTCGACTTCCCCGACGACCGGGGCGAGGGTGGCCAGGCCAACAACACCTACAACGGGAACGGCGGGGTCGCGATCGGCTCCTTCTTCCGCAAACTGGCGTATGCCGTGAAGTACCGCGAGCCGAAGTTCCTCCTGTCCGATGCGGTCAACTCCGAGTCGCGACTTCTGGACCACCGCACGCCGCGCGAGCGCGTCGAGCGCGTCGCTCCGTGGCTCACCATCGACGGCAACGCCTATCCCGCGGTGGTCGACGGCAAGGTGAAGTGGATCGTCGACGGCTACACCACGACGGCCCGCTACCCCAACAGCAAGTTGACCGACCTCTCCGAGGCCACCTCTGACTCCGTGTCGGAGCGCTCGACCGTCGTCGTGGCGGGAGCTGGTCAGGTCAACTACATCCGCAACTCGGTCAAGGCGACGGTCGACGCCTACGACGGCTCGGTGAAGCTCTACGGCTGGGACACGAGCGATCCGCTTCTCCAGGCCTGGAGCAAGGCCTTCCCGGGGGCGGTCGCCCCGATGTCCGAGATGTCGGCAAGCCTCATGTCGCATGTGCGCTATCCGCAGGACCTGTTCAAGGTGCAGCGACAGCTCCTGTCGAGCTACCACGTGACCGACGCCAACTCGTTCTACGGCGGCGGCGACTTCTGGCGGGTGCCCAAGGACCCGACGCATGCGACGCAGGACCAACCGGTCTACTACCAGTCGCTCGCGATGCCCGACCAGGACTCGCCCGCGTTCTCGCTCACGACGACCTTCATTCCGTCGGGAACAGGACGAGAGATCCTTCGTGGATTCCTCGCTGTCGACGCCGATGCCGGCTCCACCGCAGGGAAGCCGGCCGAGTCCTATGGTGCGATGCGGCTGCTCGAGCTGCCCCGCAACTCGGCAGTCGACGGTCCAGGTCAGGTTCAGAACCAGATCGAGGTCTCGACCGCGCGTTCACAGAGTCCCACCGAGCCGCTCAACCTCAGCCAGTTCATTGCCCAGAACCGGCAGTCCGGGAAGACGTTGACCTACGGCAACCTGCTCACGCTCCCCGTTGGTGAGGGTTTGCTCTACGTCCAGCCCATGTACGTCCAGGCTTCTCGCGAGGGTGGATCCTTCCCGCAGAACAAGGCGACGGTCGCCGTCTTCGGCAAGCGCATCGCTTGGGGCGAGACCCTCGACCAGGCCCTTGACGGACTCTTCGGCGGGAACTCCGGCGCCACCGCCGGTGACAGCGGTACGGAGCCGGGGACGACCCCGCCGCCAGCAGGTGGCACCACGCCACCACCGGCATCGGCCACCGCGCAGCTCGCCGCGATCATCGAGGACATCGAAGCGGCGAACGCGGCGGGTCAGGCAGCGCTCAAGAAGGGTGACTTCGCGGCATACGGTGAAGCGCAGAAGGACCTGCAGGATGCCATCGCGCGAGCCTCGGCACTCGGCCCGCAACTCGCCGCGCCAACCGCACCCTCACCGAACGGGTCGGCGAGCCCGACCGCCACGCCAAGCCCCACCTCGTCGCCGTGATCCCGTGTCGCTGAACCGATTTGGTTCCGCAGCCACCGTCACGTAACGTAGGGGCTACCGAGAGGCCGCAAGGTCCTCACCCGACGCGGGGTGGAGCAGCTCGGTAGCTCGCCGGGCTCATAACCCGGAGGTCGCAGGTTCAAATCCTGCCCCCGCTACGCAGTATTAGGCCCGGATCCGCACGGATCCGGGCCTGATTGCTTTTTCCCGGGAGTGTCAGGGTCCTCCCCGGATTCCGGTAGACTTGGCGCAGAGGTCGTTCGGTGACACCGCCTGACCCTGCTAGCCCCGACAACGGCGAGTCGTCCTAGACGGCCCGTCGTTTTTTTGATTTCTGCCGAGTGAGGGTCACCCGGCACGTTCCAGGAGGCACAAGGAATGGCTGCGCACCGCGTCGTCGTCATCGGATCCGGTTTCGGTGGACTCTTCGGCACGCAGGCGCTCAAGCGCCGCGACGACGTCGAGGTGACGCTCATCGCCAAGACCACGCATCACCTGTTCCAGCCGCTGCTCTACCAGGTGGCGACGGGAATCCTCTCCGAGGGCGGCATCTCGCCGGCCACGCGCGAGATCCTCTCCGGGCAGAAGAACGCCCGAGTCATTCTCGGCACGGTCACGGCGATCGACCTCGACGCCAAGACCGTGACCAGCGACGTTCTCGGCCGCGAGACGGTGACCCCCTTCGACACCCTGCTCGTCGCGGCCGGTGCGGGACAGTCCTACTTCGGCAACGACCACTTCGCCGAGTACGCCCCCGGCATGAAGAGCATCGACGACGCACTGGAGCTGCGCGGACGCATCTTCGGTGCCTTCGAGTGGGCCGAGCTCGCCACGGCGCCTGCCGAGCGCGACCGCTACCTCACGTTCGTCGTCGTGGGTGCCGGACCCACCGGCGTCGAGATGGCCGGTCAGATCGCCGAGCTCGCCCATCGCACCCTCAAGCGCGACTTCCGGGCCATCGACACCCGGGAGGCCCGCATCGTGCTCGTCGACGCAGCCCCGCAGGTGCTCCCGTCGTTCGGGGACCGACTCGGTGACGCGGCGAAGAACCGGCTGACCAAGATGGGAGTCGAGGTCGAACTCGGCACCAAGGTCGTCGGGGTCGACTCGACGGGCATCAACATCGAGAAGGCCGACGGGACCCAGTCGCGCATCGAGGCCGCCACGAAGGTGTGGGCCGCTGGCGTCCAGGGCTCCGAGCTCGGAGCCATCCTCGCCGAGCAGTCCGACGCCGAGCTCGACCGTGCCGGCCGGGTCAAGGTCAACCCCGACCTCACGCTGCCCGGTCGCCCCGACGTCTACGTCGTGGGTGACATGGCCGCTCTGGACAATCTCCCCGGTGTCGCCCAAGTGGCGATTCAGGGCGCACGCTATGCGGCCAAGCACCTCAAGGCGCGTCTGGACGGGAAGCCGGATCCCGAGCCGTTCTCGTACTTCGACAAGGGCTCGATGGCGACGATCTCGCGCTTCAGCGCCGTGGCGAGCGTGGGCAAACTGCGCGTCTCGGGCTTCTTTGCGTGGCTGCTGTGGCTCGCGATCCACATCGTCTACCTCATCGGCTTCAAGCAGCGCATCACGACGTTGCTGCACTGGATGGTGAGCTTCATCGGCCGTGGGCGCTCGGAGCGCACCGTCACCGCGCAGCAGATCCTCGCCCGCAACATCATCGCCAAGATGCCGCCCGAGGACCTCCCCAAGCTCCCCGTGGTCGACTCGGACCATGCTGCGGCTGACGAGAGCGAGAACGAGCCCGACGTGGAAGCCGAAGCCGGGCGCGCGAGCTGAGCGGCCGGCATACCGGCGCTTCGTTCGACCACCGGGACCTGCGACGTAGGGTGGCGGCATGCCGCTCGACTACCCGGTCCATGAGCGCACGCTGCCCAATGGGCTGCGTGTCGTCGTTTCCCCGGACCCCAGCGTCCCCAACGTCACCGTCAACATCTGGGTCGGTGTCGGCTCCCGTCACGAGAGTGCCGGACGGACGGGGTTTGCGCACCTGTTCGAGCACCTGATGTTCCAGGGCTCGCGCAACGTCGCGAGCGGTGAACACTTCGAAGCGCTCATGGCGCAGGGTGGCCGGCTCAACGCGACGACGTGGTTCGACCGCACCAACTACTTCGAGACGGTCCCCAAGGGGGCCCTCGAGCTCGCGCTCTGGCTCGAGGCCGACCGCCACGGGCACCTCCTCCATGCGGTGAACCAGGAGAACCTCGACAACCAACGCGACGTCGTCAAGGAGGAGAAGCGGCAGCGATACGACAACCAGCCCTACGGCAACGCGCTGATCGACGTCTATGCCGCCGTCTTCCCCGAGGGGCACCCCTACCACCACTCGACGATCGGGTCGATGGAGGACCTGGACGCCGCGAGCGTCGAGGACGTGCACGCGTTCTTCCAGCGCCACTACGCGCCCGACAACACCGTCCTCACGCTCTGCGGCGATGTCGCGCCCGAGGATGGATTCGCCCTGGTGGAGCGCTATTTCGGCCCGATCGCACCACGACTCGAACCTCGTCGCGGTCCGGTTGATGCACTGGGTCCCCTCACCGAACCGGTGCGGGTGGAGAGGCGAGAAGACGTTCCCAATGACCGGCTCCACGTCGCGTTCCGGTTGCCCGTGGACGAGACCGAGGAGTTCGCAGCGGCCGGTCTTGCGCTCGACGCGCTAGGGGGGTTGGCTTCCTCCCGGCTCGTGCGACGCCTCGTGCGGCAGGAGCAGACGGCCCTGGGAGTCCATGCCACGTCGTGGGGGTTCGTGGACGGGGTGTCGCTCGGTTTCCTCGTCGCGGACATCGCGAACGACGCCGATGCCGACGAGGTCGAGCGCGTCCTGCTCGAGGAGCTCGAGCGCTTCGCGGTGGAGGGTCCGACAGAGGCCGAGATGGACGCCGCGCTGGCCCAGGCCGAGAGGTCGTGGCTGTCGATGCTCGCGAGCCAGGAGGAACGTGCCGACGCCATGTCCCACTACGCGCTGCTCCATGGTGACCCGTCACTCGTCAACACCCACCTCGACCGGCTTCGCGCCGTGACCCCGGAGCAGGTGCGGCTCGCTGCCGCGACGTGGTTGCGTCCCGAGAGTCGAGCAGTCGTGGCCTACCGCGCCGAGGTCGAGACCGAGGAGGTCGCATGAGCACCGAGACCGTCGCCAGGCCCGAGGTCCAGCCGCCCGGACCGTGGGCCTTCCCGATGCCCGACGAGTCGGTGACGGACAACGGCATACGCGTTCTTTCGTATGCCGTTCCCGGCCAATACGTCATCTCGCTCCGTCTCGTCGTTCCCCTGTCCCTGGCCGACGAGCCGGTGGATCGCGAGGGGGTCGCGGCGATGACCGCACGACTGCTCGACGAGGGCACGGCCGAGCACTCCTCGGAAGAGTTCGCCGAGCTCATGGAGCGAGCCGGGATGGCGCTCGGGGCGTCCGTCACGGATGGCGCCCTGAGCGTGGATGTCGATGTGCCGCAACGGTTTCTGCCCGTCGCCCTCGGCCTGCTTCGCAAGGCCCTGACCGAGCCGGCCTTCCCCGAGGACGAGGTCAGGCGCATCCTGCGCAGCCGCCTTGCCGAGATCGAGCAGGAGCGCGCCTCGGCTCCCCATCGGGGCGCCCGGGAACTGACGGCCACACTCTGGTCTCCCACGGAACGAGCCTCACGTCCGTCGGCGGGCACCTCCGAGTCGATCGGGGCGATGACGCGTGACGACGTCGTGGCGTTCCACCGGGCCCACGTCGGACCGCGTGGCGCGACGCTCGTCGTCGCTGGTGATCTCACGGATGTGGACGTGCCTGCAGTGGTGGAGTCGGGGCTCGGCGGCTGGAGCAACCCAGGCCACGTTGTGGCGTCGCCCGTGGTCGCGCCGGAACCGGCCGGGGGAGGTCCGCGCCTGGTCCTGGTCGATCGACCAGGATCGGTGCAGAGCGAGATCTCTGTGGCCGTGCCCGGACCTGACCGATCGGTCACCACCGGCTGGGCTCCCTATCCCGTGCTGTCGTTCATCGTCGGTGGGTCACCGAGCGCGCGGGTCGACGCCGTCCTGCGCGAGGACAAGGGATACACCTACGGCATCCGCAGCGCGTTCCGTCCACGGGCGCGTGGTGGGTCCTTCGTGACGGCTGGATCAGTGCGGGCAGACGCGACCGTCGATGCACTCAAGCTGCTCGTCGAGATTCTGGGCAAGGCCCGAGAAGGGTTCTCCGAGAAGGAGATTCGCGCGGGGATCGACTTCGTCGTGCAGACCGCGCCCGGTCGCTACGCGACCGCCGATGCCGTCGCCGACGAGGCCTCGGCTCTGGCGATCGAGGGGCTCCCGCTGGACTTCCAGACGCGCACCCTCTCGACGATGCGCGAGCTCGACAACGCGCGTCTCACCACGGCATACACAGAGGTCGTCACGGGGGAGTGGGTCATCGTGGTGGTCGGCGACGCGGAAGCCCTGAAGGAGGGCGTCGAGGGGCTCGGGTTCGGCAAAATGACCGTCGTGCCGAACTGACGCGCACGCCGAACGCCTGGCGCGTCAGAGGCCGATCCGGGCCAGCACCTCGTCGTGGAGGAGGCCGTTCGTGGCGACCGCGTTGCCGCCGAACGGGCCGTCCTCGCCCTTCAGCGACGTGAAGCGGCCGCCCGCCTCGGTGACGATGGGCGCGAGCGCCACCATGTCGTGGAGGTTGAGTTCGGGCTCGGCCGCAATGTCGACGGCGCCCTCGGCGAGGAGCATGTACGACCAGAAGTCGCCGTACGCGCGCTCGCGCCAGCAACTCCTGGCGAGGTCGAGCACGGCCTCCTGCCGGCCCACTGCCTCCCACGACGTCGCCGAACTGTAGGAGAACGACGCGTCCTCGAGCTTGGTGACCTTCGAGACGGAGATGCGCTTGGCCGAGGTGAGGCTGCGGCCGGCCCAGGCGCCACTGCCCTGGGCCGCCCACCAGCGCCGGTTGAGAGCGGGTGCTGCCACGAGGCCCAGAACCGGCTGACCTGCATCGATGAGGCCGATCAGGGTGCCCCATACGGGGACACCACGGACGAAGTTGTGGGTGCCGTCGATCGGGTCGATGACCCACTGGCGTGGCCCGTGACCGGTCGGTTCCATCTCCTCGCCGATCACTGCGTCGCGTGGCCGGGTCCGCTTGAGCTGGCTCCGCACGAGCTCCTCGGCCGCCTTGTCGGCGTCGCTGACCAGCGTGAGATCCGGCTTGGTCTCCACCTCGAGATCCTCGGCGCGGAAGCGAGAAACCGTCAGTCTCTCGACGGCGTCGGCGAGAACGTGGGCAAGTCGCAGGTCGTCGTCGTAGGTCGGCACGTCCGTCACCGTAGCCCCTCGGAAGGGTCACAATCGGGTCTCGGGTGGGTCACGCATCTCGCGCGAGTCGCAGTTGTGGTCTTTCATGGGGACCGCGTGCCTTCCCATGGGCACGCGGGGGCCACCCGACCGGGTCTGGCTCTCACTTGATGTCCGCTCAGTTTCCCTGGGACGGATCGACATGTAGGAGGACATCCATGCGAGGAACCACTCGCACGGTGGCCGTTGCCGGTATTTCGGCGGCAGCCCTGCTTCTCGCAGGCTGTGGCGGCAGCAGCGACGAGGGCACTGACACCCCGGCCGCCAAGGCTGGCGGCTCCATCACCGTCCGCGGCTGCAACCCCGAGAACCCCCTGGTCGCGGGCAACACGTCCGAGACCTGCGGTGGCAACGTGCTCGACGTCGTGACGGCCAAGCTCGTCAAGTACAACGTGGACACGGCCGCCCCCGAGATGGACATCGCAGAGTCGATCGAGACCTCGGACAACCAGAACTTCACGGTGAAGCTCAAGGCCGACTACAAGTTCCACGACGGCACCGTCGTCAAGGCCAAGAACTTCGTCGACGCGTGGAACTACACCGCGTACGGCCCCAACGCCCAGTACGGCTCCTACTTCTTCGAGCCCATCGAGGGCTACGGCGACCTGCAGTCCACCGACCCGGACGGCGAGGACGGCCCGCAGAAGGCTCCCGAGCCCAAGGCGAAGGCCATGTCCGGCCTCAAGGTCGTCGACGACACGACGTTCACGATCAAGACGACCGCCAAGGTCTCCAACCTCCGGGTCCGCCTCGGCTACACGGCCTTCTCGCCGCAGCCCGACGCCTTCTTCGCTGACCCGAAGACCTTCGGTGACAAGCCGGTCGGCGCAGGCCCCTACAAGGTCGACGCGTGGACCAAGAACGCCGAGATCAAGCTCTCCAAGTTCGCCGACTACAGCGGCGACAAGGCCGGCAACGTCGACAACATCACGTTCAAGATCTACCAGGACGCCAACGCGGCCTACGCCGACGTCCAGGCGAACCAGCTCGACGTGACCGACGAGGTCCCGTCCAGCGCGCTGATCGACGACAAGTACAAGACCGACCTGCCGGACCGCAACAACCAGCAGGCCGAGGGTGTCATCCAGACGATCACGGCTGCTCCCACCTCGGTTGACCCGAACTACGGTCCGGAGATCCGCAAGGCCATCTCCATGGCCATCAACCGTGAGGCCATCATCAAGGCCATCTTCAACGGCAGCCGCGAGGCCGCGACTGGCTGGGTCTCCCCGGTCGTCGACGGCTACAAGGCCGACGTGTGCGGCGAGGCCTGTGTCTACGACCCGGCCAAGGCGAAGGCTGCTCTCGACGCAGCCGGCGGCTTCAAGGGCGGCAAGATCACGTTGTCCTACAACGCCGACTCCTCGCACAAGGAGTGGACCGAGGCCACCTGCAACAGCATCAAGCAGGCTCTCGGTGTCGACTGTGTCGCCACCCCCGTGGTCGACTTCTCCACCTTCCGCTCGCAGATCCAGGACCGCAAGATGAAGGGCCTGTTCCGCACCGGTTGGCAGATGGACTACCCGTCGATCGAGAACTTCCTCACGCCGATCTACGGCAAGGGCGCCTCGTCCAACGACGGTGACTACAACAACCCGGCGTTCGACGCCAAGCTCGCCGAGGCCGCTGCGGCGACCGACGCTGCCGAGTCGAACAAGCTGTACCAGGAGGCCGAGGCGATCCTCGCCAAGGACATGCCGTCCATCCCGCTCTGGTACAACACCTCCACCATCGGTTGGTCCGACAAGGTCACCAACGTCAAGGTCACGCCGTTCGGTGTGCCGGACTACGCGGGTATCTCGCTGAAGTGACCCCAGCGCGTCGGGTGAGCACCTGACCCGACTCAGCAGGCTGTCGGCCTGTCGGCTCCCGCCGGCAGGCCGACAGCATGCCGGGACCTGTTCCCGGACCCAGGGGCGCCTTCGCCCCACCAGAGCTGTAGCCCGCCTCGCACCCATCAGTCGTCGGGTATGTTGCAGTTCTGGCCGGCTCACGAGGCCATATCAGACTTCACGAGACGAGCGGATGCCGTCTCGACGTCCGCCCCTCCGCCACCGCGGACCGGGCCGACCCTGACCCAGGAGGTGACATGGGCAAGTACATCGTCAGGCGTCTGTTGCAGATGATCCCAGTGATTCTGGGAGCCACCTTCATCATTTTCGCCATGGTCTTCGCCCTGCCCGGAGACCCGACCGTCGGCAAATGTGGCGAGCGGCCCTGTTCGGCGGAATACGTGGCGAAGTTCCGCGAGGAGCACAACCTCAACGACCCACTGGTCGTCCAGTACGGGAAGTACCTCGGCAAGTTCGTCCAGGGTGACCTGGGGACGAACTACTACGGCATTCCCGTCAAGGAGGACTTGGCGCAGCGCTACACGATCACGGGTCGACTGGCGCTCATGGCGATCGCCTTCGAGGCCGTCATCGGCATTCTGGCGGGCGTTCTCGCCGGTGTTCGAAAAGGCAGGTTCATAGACAACCTCGTCACTGTGAGCACACTGTTCGTGATCTCCATCCCGGTCTTCGTCATCGGGGTGTTCCTCCAGTACCTCTTCGGCATCAAGTGGGGGATCTTCCCCGCCACGGTGCCGAGTCTCGACGCACCGACCTCCTCCCTGATCCTCCCGGCCTTCGTTCTCGGATCCCTGTCCATCGCCTACGTCGCGCGCCTCACGAGGACGAACCTCGTCGAGAACCTGCGATCCGACTACGTCCGGACTGCGAAGGCCAAGGGCCTCACGAAGAACCGGGCAGTGGGCGTGCACACGCTCCGCAACTCCCTGATTCCGGTCGTCACCTTCATCGGTGCCGACTTCGGTGGCCTCCTCGGCGGTGCCATCGTGACCGAGCGCATCTTCAACATCCAAGGAGTGGGTGGCTACATCTGGCGAGGTATCAACTCGCGTGACGGTGTCGCCGTCGTCTCCACGGTGACCGTGCTCGTGATCGTGTACCTGCTCGTCAACCTGCTCGTCGACCTCCTCTACGGCGTGCTCGACCCGAGGATCAGCCATGACTGACACCATTGCCGCCACGGTTGCACCCGGGGCTGCCGGCGACGACGTCGGCGAGGCCCGCTCCCTGACTCAGGACGCGTGGCGGTCCCTGAAGAAGAACAAGATGTTCTGGATCTCCGTCGCCCTCATCGGCGTCTTCGTTCTCATGGCGATCTGGCCGTCCCTCTTCACCAGCAAGGACCCGGGATTCGGCGACATCAACAATGTCCGCGCCACGCCCAGTGCGGAGCACTGGTTCGGGACCGACACCCAGGGCTACGACATCTACGCCCGGACGATCTATGGCGCTCGGGCCTCCATCATCGTGGGCATCCTGGCCTCGCTCACGACCCTCCTCCTGGGCGGAGTCCTCGGAGTTCTCGCGGGCTTCTACGGCGGTTGGCTGGACGCGCTTCTGTCGCGCATCACTGACATCTTCTATGCCATCCCGTTGATCCTCGGCGGCATTCTCTTCATGGCGAGCTTCCCCAACGGGGCGAACTCGAACTACTTCGTCGTGGTCGGAAAAGTCGTGCTCGTCCTGACGGTGTTCGGCTGGCCCACGATCGCGCGCCTGATGCGCTCGAGTGTGCTCCAGGTCAAGCCCAACGAATACGTGCTCGCCGCTCGCGCTCTCGGAGCGAGTCCGTGGCGGATCATCCGGTCGCACATCCTGCCCAACGCGCTCGCACCCGCGATCGTCGTGGCGACGATCAACCTCGGTGTCTTCATCGTGGTGGAAGCGACCCTGTCGTTCCTCGGCATCGGGCTCACGCCGCCGGCGATCTCGTGGGGCGTGGCCATCAGCGACGCGCTGAACGCCATCCGGACCTACCCCCACATCCTTCTCTTCCCGAGTCTGTTCCTCAGCCTCGCGGTGCTGGCGTTCATCCTGCTCGGCGATGCCGTGCGTGACGCCTTCGACCCGAAGTCCCGATGAGCAGGAGAGGCAACCAGTGACCACCACCACCACATCCTCGGCACCGGTGTCGGACTACAAGCCCGACGCCGACGGCCGCCTGCTCGAAGTGGACGATCTCCACGTCGAGTTCCACACCCAAGAGGGCGTCGCCAAGGCGATCAACGGCGTGTCCTTCGACCTTCACCAGGGCGAGACGCTCGCGATCCTCGGGGAGTCCGGGTCAGGCAAGTCGGTGACCGCGCAGGCGGTCATGGGCATTCTTGACATGCCGCCGGCCGTGATCCCGTCGGGCGCCATCCGCTACTGCGGTCAGGACCTCCTCACCATGCCCGAGGAGCAGCGCCGCAAGATGCGTGGACCGGAGATCTCGATGATCTTCCAGGACGCGCTGAGCTCGCTGAACCCCACCTTCCCGGTCGGGTGGCAGATCGGCGAGATGTTCCGGCAGCACCGGGGCATGAACAAGTCCGATGCCTACGCCCAGGCTGTCCGACTCATGGAGAGGGTCGCCATCCCGGCAGCCAAGGAGCGGGTCAAGCAGTACCCGCACCAGTTCTCGGGTGGCATGCGCCAGCGCATCATGATCGCGATGGCCATCGCGCTCGACCCGGCGGTCCTCATTGCCGACGAGCCGACGACCGCTCTAGACGTCACTGTCCAGGCGCAGATCATGGCCCTTCTGGCCGAGCTCCAGGAGGAGCGTCAGATGGGGCTCATCCTCATCACGCACGACCTGGGCGTCGTTGCTGACGTTGCTGACCGCGCCGCCGTGATGTACGCCGGCCGGATCGTCGCCAAGGCTGGGATCGACGACCTGTACGCGCGCCCCGCGCACCCGTACACGCGGGGTCTCCTCGAGTCGATCCCGCGCCTGGACCAGAAGGGCCAGACGTTGGCGGCCATCGGTGGCCTTCCGCCGAACCTCACCCGCATCCCCGCCGGCTGTGCGTTCAACCCGCGTTGCCGCATGGCTCAGGACGTCTGCCGCACTGACGTCCCCGCCCTGCGGGACGTCGGTCAGCAGAAGTCCGCCTGCCACTTCGCCGAGGAGGTCCTCAATGGCTGACGTCATCCTCAAGGCTGACGACCTGTTCAAGCACTACCCGATCAAGGGTGGTGTGCTGCGTCGCACCGTCGGTCACGTCAGGGCCGTCGACGGCGTCTCGTTCGAACTGAACCGTGGTGAGACCCTCGGCATCGTGGGTGAGTCCGGTTGTGGCAAGTCCACGCTCGGTCGCGTCCTCATGCGTCTCGAGGAGCCGACGTCGGGCACCGTGAACTTCGACGGTGTCGACATGTTCTCGCAGAGCGGCTCGACGATGCGCAAGCTTCGCCGTGACATCCAGATCGTGTTCCAGGACCCCTACACGTCGCTCAACCCTCGCAAGACGGTCGGCGACATCATCGCTGAGCCGTTCGAGATCCACCCGGACGTCGTGCCCAAGGGTGGGCGCAAGAAGGCCGTTCAGGAACTCCTCGAGATGGTCGGGCTCAACCCGGAGCACATCAACCGCTATCCCCACCAGTTCTCGGGTGGTCAGCGTCAGCGCATCGGCATCGCCCGGGGTATCGCGCTGCGGCCCAAGGTCCTCATCTGCGACGAGCCGGTTTCCGCGCTCGACGTGTCGGTGCAGGCCCAGGTCATCAACCTCATGGAGAAGCTGCAGGACGAGCTCGGTCTGTCCTACATCTTCATCGCGCACGACCTCTCCGTCGTCCGGCACATCTCCGACCGCGTCGGTGTCATGTACCTCGGGCGCATGGTGGAGCTCGGCACCGAGGAAGAGATCTACCAGCGTCCGACCCACCCCTACACGCAGGCCCTGCTTTCGGCGGTTCCGGTCCCGGACCCGACCATGCGCGGCAAGCGTGAGCAGATCGTCCTCACCGGTGACGTGCCGTCCCCGGCGAACCCGCCGTCGGGCTGCCGTTTCCACACGCGCTGCTTCAAGGCGCAGGACCGCTGCAAGGTGGACGACCCGGAGCTGATCGCACGACCCGACGGGGTGGCAGAGCACCGTTCGGCCTGCCTCTTCGCCGAGCCGCGTGTCATCGTCGAGACGACGGACGTCACCGACGTGGAGCACGACTCTCGGTTCGCAACCACTGAGGTCGTCGACTTCGACGACTTCGCCGACGACAGCGGCCTCATGCCGGCCGATGCCTTCGCGACGGCGGATCGCTCGCAGTCGGTGGACGAGACCGAAGGTCCGCTGGACCGGCCGAGCAACACGCACGGTCCGGTTGACGACGAACCGCTCGAGAAGCGCGGTCCGCGCGTCTGACGCTGGGTCCCAGCTCCCTCGCGGGGAGATGATTGAGGGTCCGGAGGGAACATCCCCTCCGGACCCTCAGCGTTTCGTCAGGGGGAGCAAAAGGGTTGTGCCCCAAGGGAACCCGTGAGCTGGGATCAGTCTCCGGACTGGGTGTGGCGGGTGCGCAGCAGGCGACGCAGTGACTCGAGTCGGGACGTCCCGGCGGGGCCGGCGTGCCCCTCGGCCACCCAGGTGTCGAGCGCGCACTCCTCCTCGTCGTGGGAGCAGCCGCGCGGGCACTCGTCTGTGCCCGCTTCGAGGTCGGGGAAGTGCGTGATGATGCGCTCCGGGTCGACATGGGCGAGCCCGAACGAGCGGATGCCCGGGGTGTCGATGACCCACCCGTCGCCGTCCGGGAGCCGGAGGGCGACGGCTGACGTGCTCGTGTGCCGTCCTCGCCCGGTGACGTCGTTGACGACACCCGTCGCGCGGTAGGCGCCCGGAACGAGCGCGTTGACCAGGGTGGATTTGCCGACGCCCGAGTGGCCCACAAGGACACTCACGCGCCCGTGCAGGGCGTCCCGCACAGCATCGAGGCCGTCGGTGCCATCGGCGTCGGTGGTGGCCGTGATGACCGCCGGTACTTCGAGCGGCGCGTAGTTCTCGAGAAACGGAGCCGGGTCGGCGAGGTCGGCCTTGGTCAGGGCGAGCAGCGGATCCATGCCGGCGTCGTAGGCCGCGACGAGGCAGCGATCGATGAGTCGCGGCCTGGGTTCGGGGTTGGCCAGGGCCGAGACAACGACGAGCTGGTCGGCGTTGGCGACAATGACCCGCTCGACGGGGTCGGTGTCGTCGGCCGTGCGGCGCAGCAGGGTTCTGCGGGTCTCGACTCGCACGATGCGCGCCAGAGCGTCGGGGCTGCCGGTGACGTCGCCCACGAGCGCCACGTCGTCGCCGACGACGATGCCCTTGCGGCCCAGTTCACGAGCGCGCATCGCGAGCACCACGCGCTCGTTGTCGGTCCCGAGCCCGACGATTACGGTGTAGCGACCGCGATCGACTCCGGTGACCATCGCCGGGACGGCGTCGAGGTGCGCGGGGCGGTCCTTGGAGCGCGGACGACTTCCCCGCTTGTTGGGCCGAATCCGAACGTCGGACTCGTCGTAGTCGCTCGCGGATCGCGCCATCAGGCGGAGCGTCCTTCGGCGGCTCGTTCACCGAGCATGTCTGCCCACAGCCGAGTGAACGTCGGGAGGGTCTTGGCGACCGTCCCGGGATCCTCGATGACCACGCCGGGGACGGCCAGACCGATGAGGGCACCGGCCATGACCATCCGGTGGTCGGCGTAGGTGTGGAACACCGTGGGGGAGAGGGGCCGGGGGATGATGTGCAGGCCGTCCTCGGTCTCGGTGACGTCCGCGCCCAGCGCTCCCAACTCTTGAGCCAGTGCGGCAAGCCGATCCGTTTCGTGACCACGGATGTGGGCCACGCCGCGGATGATGGTCGGTCCCTCCGCCAGCGCGGCCAGCGCGGCGACGACGGGGGTCAGTTCGCTCGCATCGTGGAGGTCGAGGTCCACCCCACTGAACCCGTCCGGCGCGCTCACGGTCAGCCCGTCGCGTGCCAGGTGGACGTCGGCACCCATCTCGTCCAGGACGTCGCGGATGTCGTCGCCGGCCTGTGTCGTGTGCTGCGGCCACCCGGGCACGGTCACCCGACCCTTGGTGACGAGAGCGGCCGCAAGGAAGGGCGCCGCGTTGGAGAGGTCGGGCTCGACCTGGACGTCGAGAGGGTTGAGTGGGCCTGGCTCGACGCGCCAGGTGTTGGCGTCGGAGTCGTCGACGTCCGCTCCGGCGTCGCGGAGGGCTTCGACGGTCATCTCGATGTGGGGCTGGCTGGGAACGGGCTTGCCGTCGTGGTGGATCGTCACACCGTCGTCGTAGTGGGCTCCCGAGAGCAGGAGAGCCGAGATGAACTGCGATGACGCGGACGCGTCGATGGTCACGGAGCCGCCGCGCACGCGCCCGGTGCCGCGGATTGTGAACGGCAGGGCTCCCCGACCGTCGTCGTCGATGTCGACGCCGAGGGTCCGCAGCGCGGCCAGCGCGGGCCCCATCGGTCGGGTGCGAGCATGTGGGTCGCCGTCGAAGTGGACGGCGCCACGGGCCATGGCCGCCAGCGGTGGCACGAACCTCATGACCGTGCCGGCGAGGCCGCAGTCGATCGAGGCCTCTCCGGAGATCTCACCCGGGGTCACCAGCCAGTCGTCGCCGTCGACGTCTTCGACGTGGGCACCCAAGCGGCGCAGGGCTTCTGCCATGAGCAGCGTGTCCCGCGAACGCAGGGGAGCGCGAAGTCGCGAGACCCCACCCGCTCGCGCCGCGAGGACGAGGAACCGGTTGGTCAGGGACTTGCTGCCGGGGAGGGCGACGGTGGCGTCGATGGGCCTGTCAGCAGCGGGGGAAGTCCAGTCAGCTGAGAGCATTCTGTGCCTGGGCCGCCTTCAGTCGGGCCTCACGGCGTGCTGCCTTGGCCGCGTGGCGCGCTTCGCGCTTGGTGGTGTGCACCGTCCGCTGGGCGCTCTCGCCGACCCGTCGTGCCCGCCACGCCAGGCTGGGTTTGCCGTCCGTGTCGACCGCAGCCAGGAGCAGACCGCCGAGGAGACCGAGGTTCTTGAGGAACTGGATCTTCTGTTTGGCACGTGCCTGCGGGTCGGACTCGTTCCAGAACGGGTGGGCCGCAAGCGTCGTGGGAACGAGCGTTCCGGCGAGGACCGTCGAGGCCAGTCGCGGCACGTGACCCGTGGCGAGGAGGGCTCCACCGCCCACCATCGCGACGCCGTTGGCGCGCACGAGGAGCTCGGGGTCGTCGGGCAGCCCCACCCTGGGGGCCTGGTCCAGCACCGGGCGGGCCGCCTTGGCCTTGGCTCCCGGGTGCTTGAGCTGGTCGAGACCCCCCACGACGAACATCGCGGCGAGCATGGGGCGGGCAATGCGACGCACGAGGGACATGCGTCCTCCTCACGGGTCGGAACGGATCGTGGACCTGCTCCTACCGTAGTTGGTGGGTCTCGATCCGTGTTCGTGAGTGTCAAACGGTGTCCAGGGGCGGTGTCGTCGCCGTTGCGTAGATTGGCCCCATGTGCGGGCGCTACGCGGCCACGGCCAATCCAGACGAGCTGACGCTCGAGTTCGAGGTCGACGACGACCGCACGACCGACCCTGCGCGCAGCGTCCTCGTGAACCCACAGTCACCCCCTGCGGGAACGCCGGATCACAACATGGCTCCGACCAAGCAGGCTCCCGTCGTGCTGACGCGGACTCCTCGGGGTGCAGACGGCGCCGCGCCGACCCGCCAGCTCCGGCTCCTCACCTGGGGTCTTGTCCCGAGCTGGTCGAAGGACCCAAAGTCGGGCGTGCGCATGATCAACGCCCGGTCCGAGTCGGTGCTCGAAAAGCCCGCCTACGCCAAGGCCGCGGCCCGTCGCCGCTGCCTCGTGCCTGCACGTGGCTGGTACGAGTGGCAGGTGTCACCGACTGCCACCGACCCCAAGGGCAAGCCGCTCAAGCAGCCGTTCTTCACGTCGCGTGCCGACGGCACGAGCTGCGCCTTCGGTGGGCTCTACGAGTTCTGGCGCGATCCCGCGGTCGCCGACAACGAGGACCCGGCGGCGTGGTTGACGACGTTCACCATCATCACCACGGAGGCGGAGCCGGGCCTCGACCGTATCCATGACCGGCAGCCACTCGTGCTCGACAGCTCCCAGTGGGCTGCCTGGCTCGACCCCGAGCTCACCGGCACCGAGGAGGTCGCCGAACTCCTCCAGCCGGCCGCGCCCGGGCGGTTCACCGCCTACCCGGTGTCACGCGCCGTGAGCAGCAATCGGTCCAACGGTCCGCAACTCCTCGACCCGCTGCCCGAGTCCGAGTTGCGCGGGGTCGTTGACCCCATGACCGGCGAGATCATCGGGGCGCCGGAGTGACGACACGGCGGCTCGTCGAGGTGGACACGCCCCTGGGCGCGGCGCACGCGCACGTGGTTCGTCCTGCGCGCGCCCTGGGCACGGTCGTCCTGACCCACGGCGCGAGCGGGCGCCTCACCGGGGGTGACCTCCTGGCCGTTCGCGACGGGCTGGTCGAGGCCGGCTGGGCGGTGGCCCTCGTCCAGCAGGCGTGGGGCGTTGCCGGACGACGTATGCCGCCGCGTCCCGTCCCACAGGACGAGTCCTGGCTCCCTGTGGTCCAGTCCCTGCGGAGTGGCCGCGCGCGTCTCCCGGGACCTCTCGTGCTGTCGGGCAAGAGCAACGGGGCCCGCGTGAGTTGTCGCACCGCCGCCGAACTGGGGGCTGACGGGGTGCTCTGCCTGTCCTTCCCGCTGCACCCTCCGGGCAAGCCCGACGTGTCGCGGGCGGACGAGCTCCGTCAGCCACTCGAGGCCGGCATCCCACTCCACGTCGTCCAGGGGGAGCGCGACCCGTTCGGCACACCCGGTGAGGTGCGTGCGGAACTGGGCGACCCGGCATACGTCACCGCGGTGAAGGGCGAGCACACGATCAGGGTCACCGCTCCGCTGGTGGACGCGGCGCGGACCTTCGTCGAGACGCTGGGCTAGCTCGTCAGAGAGCGCCACCGGCGGCCTCAGGGGCCGAGTTGTCGGATGCGTCGGACTGGGGCTCGCGGGCCAGGTGCTCCTCGATCTGGAACCAGTCGTCGCCCGCACGCTGCGTGATCGTCAGGAGGGAGTTCATCGACGCGACCTCCTCGACCTGCTCCTTGAGGAACCACAGCATGAACTGCTCGCTGAGCACGTCGCCCTCGGCGCGGGCCGCCCGGAAGAGCGCCTCGCACTGCTCGGTGACCTTCTTCTCCTGGGCGAGCGCGACGGCGATGGGATCGGCGGGCTTGTCGAAGGTGTTGCGGACGTCGTCGACTCCCGGAATCTCGACGTCCCAATCGCGGTCGAGCATGTAGCGGACCATCATCATCGCGTGGTTGCGCTCCTCGACGCTCTGCGCATAGAAGCGCTCGGCGAGACGGGGGAGGTCGAGGTCGTCGAACCAGATCGCGATGGCGATGTATTGCTGGCTCGCGGTGAACTCGTGACGGACCTGCTCCCCGAGGAGCTGGACGAAGGTGGAGTCGGTCGACGTGGGCATGCGGTCAAACTACACGCGGGAATGACGCGCCCACTGGCCCTGTTGGACACGGAGTCACCGGCGCCGCCTTCAGCGGTGCCCGCCGTCGTCAGAGAGGTTCGCCCGTGCTCGTGCTGCACACGACGTCCCCAGCGGAGACAGGTCTAGGCTGGAGTGCAATGACACCGCAGACGACCTCAGACGAGACCGGCGTGGACCTCGCGAACGAGACGCCAGAGCAACGACAGGCGCGCTTCGAGGCGGAGGCGTTGCCGCTCCTCGACCAGCTGTATGCCGCCGCGATGCGCACGACGCGCAACCCGGCCGATGCCGAGGACCTCCTTCAGGAGACCTATGCCAAGGCGTTCGCCGCGTTCCACCAGTTCAAGCCGGGCACCAACCTGCGCGCGTGGATGTATCGCATCCTGACGAATACCTACATCAACACGTATCGCAAGAAGCAGCGTGAACCCCAGCAGTCCGACGCCGCGGAGGTCGAGGACTACCAGCTCGTGCGTGCCGAGTCGCACACGAGTTCGGGCCTGAAGTCGGCCGAGGCCGAAGCACTCGACCACCTGCCCGACAACGAGATCAAGCGGGCGCTCCAGGAGTTGCCCGAGGATTTCCGGATGGCGGTCTATCTCGCTGACGTCGAGGGATTCGCCTACAAAGAGATCGCCGACATCATGGGCACGCCCATTGGCACCGTGATGTCACGACTCCACCGCGGTCGTCGCCAGCTCCGCGAAATGCTGACGGAGTATGCCGCCGAGCGCGGTTTCGGCAAGGAGGTCTCGTCGTGAACGACGACAACAACGTGCAGGCGCACCTGCAGGAACACGCGGACTGCTCCGAGGTCCTGCACCGCATCTACGAGTACCTCGACGGTGAGCTCCAGCCGAGCGATGTCGCCCGGGTCGCCGAGCACCTCGAGGCGTGCGGTCCCTGCCTGCACGAGCACGACCTCGACCGCGCCGTCAAGGACGCGGTCCGCCGGTCCAGCAGCTCGGAGACCTGCCCGGACTCCCTCCGCCTCCAGGTCGTGCAGCGCATCACGATGGTGCGACTCGAACTCGACGGCTGACGCCGACTTCTGCGCACGACGAAGGGGCGACCACCTTGCGGTGGTCGCCCCTTCGTCAGTTGCTGCGCGCTGCTCAGGCGTTGGGCTTACGGCCGTGGTTGGCCTTGTTGCCCTTGCGCGAGCGGCGCTTGCGGGCGCGCTTGCTCATGGGAACTCCTCGAGATCGGGGGATGAACTGTGACCAGGTGCCCTGCACGGATGCCTAGAGCTCCACAGATCACTCGTCTCTAACATTGTCGCACAGGTTGAAACCGTGGGAGACTGGCCCGTAATCAGTCCCGGCGCCCTGGCCGGGATGAATGAAAGGTTCCCCCAATGCGCGCCATCCGACTCGCCGCCGCAACGCTTGCACTAGCGGCTCTCTCGACGTTCGTCGCCTCCACCGCCCACGCGGCCGATGAGTCCGGGACCACGGGCGGAACTGACACCACAGCCACCGGCTGGTCCTGGGCGGCTGACGGTTGGTCATGGTCGGCGCAGGGCTGGTCCTGGTAGTCACGGCCTTTCGCGACGCTCGGTGAACCAGGCTGCCGACAGCTGGGTCAGGCAGCACGGCACGACGCTCTACGTCAGTGGGGTCGTCCTTTTTTGTGGACTCTGGAGCGTCCTCGTCTACCGGCTTTACGGCTGGCCATCGGACTGGACGGGTCTGGTGGTGCTCGCGCTCCTCGGAGCGTTGACCTGGTGGCTCCCGACGAGTAGTGACGGGCGGAGTCATTTCACCGCCGACAACGTCGTCGTGCTGGCCGCGATCCCTATCGTCGGGGTGCTGGGTGCCGGCGTCGTTGGCTTGGCCATGACTGGGTTGACCACACGACGGCTACCACTGCGCCGACGCATCTTCAACATGGCCATGCATTCCATCTCCGCGATGATCGGTGGCCTCGCTTATGCGTGGGCGGGTGGCATCTTTGGTACCGCCCTCGCTGGGCTCGAAGGGGCCGGCGAATTGCTGGGCCATGTGGGATTGCCCATCGTGGTGGCCGATGTCGTCAACCTCGTCGTCAATGCCGTGCTCGTCGCAGGAGTCATCCGCATCTCCGAGGGCGTGCCCATGCGGCTTCAGCTCGTCGACATGTTCACGAGTTCGGGCCTGACGCAGTTCGCCTACGGGATCATCGCGTTCCTCGTGGTGATCATGTGGATCCCCGGTGACATGGGTCCGGTGGCCGTCCTGGTCGCGCTCGCTCCGCTCGCCGGCGCCCGGTGGGCCTTGATGCAATACGGCGAGGAGCGAGAGGCGCGCGAGCGAGCGCTCGGTGCCCTCGTGGCGGCGCTCGAGACACGAGCACCGGACCTCGAGGGCCACAGCGCGCGCGTGTCGTCACTCTCGGCCGGCATGGCCCAGGAACTCGGCCTGGGGCCGAAGGACGTGGCCGACGTGAGGATCGCGGGGCTCCTCCACGACCTCGGGCGTGTCGTCGTGGCGCCCGGAAGTGAAGGCGCCGACGTCGAGGAGGGCGTGGAGCTCCGCGGTGCCGCGATGCTGCAGGACCTCCCCTTCCTTGCAGGTGCGTCCGACGTCATGCAGCAGATGGCCCGGGCGCAGTCCGACGGGTCCACCCACACGCTCGCGGACGTCGTCAAGGTGGCCGACGACTACGACCTCCTGATGCGTGGAGACGGCATTGGCAGTGCCGAGGCACTGGCGCGTCTGCGGTCGAGGACCCCGGGTCCGGATGGCGACCGCGTCATCGCAGCGCTGGCGCGGGTGGTGCGTGGCACGGACGGTCCCGTGGGATCGAGTGCGGTGGCGCAGTCATGACTCGCCGGATGGGCAGGATGGGCAGGACGGAGGCATTCGTCCTGTCGCTGGGTGCGGCTGCGGTCGCGTGGTCCCTGTTGACGGCGATGCCCCAGCTCGCGGACGCTGCCGCGGCGCACTCCGCGATCCTCGTGGCGTTCGTGCTCGCCATTGCCGCGGGTGAGCTGTTCCGAGTGCGTATGCCGTCCGGCCGGGTTGCGGCTCCTGTCGCCACGGGCTCGGGGATTGCGTTGGCGGTGCTGGGCCCGGTGCACGGACACGCCGTGTTCGACGTGCCGACGGGGGTCGTCACGCTCGTCGCTGCGATGGGCCTGGCATTGGCCATGGGTGTGCGGGCCTTCCTGCGACGCTCGACCGAGTGGTATCTCGTGGCCGCGCGGATCGTGGGCGTGGGGATCACGGCCATCCTCATGCGGATCGGCCCCTCGGACAGCCAGGGCGTCTGGGGCTGGCAACTCGACGACGACCGGCCAGCCTGGCTGGTCGCCATCGTCATGATGGGGTCGGCTGCGGCCGGCCTCTACGCAGACGTCGTGCTCACCGGGCTGGTTCGCGCACACCGCAAGCACCTTCCTGTGCTGGCGACCTGGCGTGAGGAGCTCGAAGAGGCCCAGGCCCTGACCCTGAGCGTCGTCGCCGCGGGCCCTCTCGTCGCTTTTCTGGCACCCGTCATCGGGCTCGTTGCCCTCCCCCTGGGGCTGCTGCCCATGGTCCTCACGAACGTCGCGGTCCGCCGCTACGCCGCGAACCGGGCGACCTACAGGCAGACGATCGCGGCCCTGTCCAAGCTCACTGAGGTGGCCGGCTACACGCCCGCTGGGCACGCGTCGAGGGTGGCCGCGCGCTCAGTCAGCATCGCGCGCACGATCGGCCTGCACACCGACGAGATCCAGGACCTCGAGTACGCCGCACTGCTTCACGACCTCGGCCAAGTAGGGCTCCGCACGCCCATTCCCGACGGTGCCACGGTGATGGCTGCTCCCGACGACCAACGTCGGATCGCGAATGAAGGGGCGCGGATCGTTCGACGGACGGAGGTCCTCGATCGCGTCGCAGACCTCATGGAGCGCCAGACCACGCCGTTCCGGCACGTGCGCGAGTGGGGTGAGCAGGTCCCGATGGCGAGTCGGATCATCAAGGTCGCCAACGCGTTCGACGACTTCTCGCACGGCCGCAATGACCCGCCGTCGGTCGATGCCGCTCTGGAGCGGATCAACCTGGGACTCGGCTACGAATACGACCCCGAGGTGGTCGAGGCGCTCGTGCGCTCCGTGCGTGGCCCCGGGCGGGCCTGAGTCGAGCACCAGCCGCCGGCCGCGACTGCAGGGCATGACGAGGGCCCCGACACCGCGAGTGTCGGGGCCCTCGTCATGACCGGAGGGTGATCAGGCCTTCTTGGTCTCCTTGAAGATCGCGTCGATCTCGTCGATCTTCGCGAGGAGCTCGTCGGCCTTGGCGGCGTCGAGCTCACCCTTGGTGCCCGAAGCGCCGGCCAGCTTGGTGGCCTCGTTGATCAGCGTGTGCAGGTTCGGGTACTTCTCGAAGTGCGGCGGCTTGAAGTAGTCGGTCCACAGCACCCAGAGGTGCTCCTTGACGAGCTGGGAACGCTGCTCCTTGATGAGGATCGCGCGCGTCCGGAAGTCGGGGTCGTCGTTGTCGGCCACCTTGGCGATGATCGCCTTGATCGACTCGGCCTCGATGCGGGCCTGCGCGGGGTCGTAGACACCGCAGGGCAGGTCGCAGTGGGCACTGACGTCCGTGATGCTGAAGAGAGCGGGGAGGCGCATGAACATCCCTTTCCTTTGTGGGTTGTGGGCCGGTTCCAACCTACAACGCCGGTTGGCCCACACGTCAGGGCGTATGCCGCACAGTCACCTTTCCCGGACTCGGCCACAGGCGCGTGGTCACCACCGCCACGACGTCCGAGGGGGCCAGCGACCCGATCTCGAAGGACGACACGCCCTCGCGCGCGTTGTCGGACTCGAGCCACCACCGGTCGCGAGCTTCCGGGTCGACGCCGACGATCCGTTTGACGGAGACGGGTCGTGGCGTTCCGGACGCGTCCGCCGGAAGCTGGACGACGGCCACGACGCCCGGACGAACACGAGCGCCCCACAGGGCGAGCAGGAGGTCGCCTTCGCGCAGCGTGGGTTCCATGGACCTCCCGCGCACTCGAACGAGTCGAGGGCGGGGGACCGAGGGCAGGGGCACGGCCCCGATTGTGGCATTGAGCACGCGGCGAGCCAGAGACGCGCACGCCGGTGACGTGCGAGGATGGCCGGGCGCGGCACACCTCCCGCCCCTCGCCGTCCCGCACCAAGGACTCGGCACGTCGCACCGGTCGTCGGTCGCGCCACCATTCTTCTCGTTGGGAGTCCCCTGTCATGTCCGCGTCCCCGCTGTACTCGAGCTTTGACTTCGAGGGTCCCGTGTTTCGGGCCCACGAGGGCGGCAAGCTCGGCGTACACGCGACGCAGCCGCTCAGGGACAGGGACGACCTGAGCCTGCTCTACACGCCGGGCGTGGCTGATGTCTGCCGGGCCATCGCCGAGGACCCGAGCCTGGCGGCGCGCTACACCGCCCGTCGCAACACGGTGGCCGTCATCTCGGACGGCACCGCCGTTCTGGGACTGGGTGACATCGGACCGCTCGCGGCGATGCCCGTCATGGAGGGCAAGGCGATCCTCTTCAAGCATTTCGGCGACATCGACGCGGTGCCCGTGTGCATGGAGACCGGGAGCGTGGACGAGTTGGTCGAGGCGATTGCCCGCCTTGCGCCGTCGTACGGCGGGATCAACCTCGAGGACATCTCCGCGCCGCGATGCTTCGAGATCGAAGCGCAGCTCAAGGAGCGCCTGGACATCCCCGTTTTCCACGACGACCAGCACGGCACGGCCATCGTCGTGCTCGCCGGGCTCATCAACGCCGCCAAGGTGGTGTCGCGCTCCCTTGCCGACCTCCGCGTCGTCGTCGCAGGCGCGGGGGCCGCAGGAGTGGCCGTCACCGGACTGCTGCAGCGGGCCGGCGTGCGCGACGTCATCGTCTGCGACTCCCGCGGGATCATCTCCCCGTCCCGCACGGACCTCACGGGTCACAAGCACCGGATCGCCGCCTCGACCAACCCCCGGGGGTTGTCGGGACAGATCGGTACGGCACTGGTCGACGCAGACGTCTACATCGGCGTCTCCGGTGGCACGGTTCCCGAGGCCGAGGTCGCGCGCATGGCCAAGGACTGCATCATCTTCGCCCTCGCAAACCCCGACCCCGAGGTGCACCCGGACGTGGCCCACCGCCACGCCGCGGTCGTGGCCACGGGTCGTTCCGACTTCCCGAACCAGATCAACAACGTGCTCGCCTTCCCCGGCATCTTCCGCGGGGCGCTCGACTCCGGCGCCAGCCAGATCACCGAGGCGATGAAGATCGCCGCAGCTGAGGCCATCGCGGCCATGGTTCCTGAACCGACGGCGGACGAAATCGTGCCGAGCGTCTTCGCACCGGGCGTGGCAGACACCGTGGCCGCGGCCGTGGCGAAGCTCGCCTGACGCCCTGACCGGCCGAGTCAGCCCGCGACATCCTCACCCGGGATGCGCGGGCTGACTCACGCCGAGAGAGCGTCGGAAATCCCGCGGACCCCCTGGGCATCGATACCGCAGCAGCCCCCGATGAGGGTGGCTCCGAGATCCCGCCACTGACGGACCGTGCTCGCCGCGAATCCTGAGGACCCCTCGCTGGTCCAGGTCTTGGTGACCGCGTCGTAGACCGCGCCACCATTGGGGTAGACGACGTAGGGAACCCGCGGAGCGGCCGACGAGAGCAACTCGGCGACGTGTCGGGGTGCGGTGCAGTTGACTCCCACGGCGACCGCCGCGCCGTGCACGACATCGACAGCCTCGGCAAAGGGCGCCCCACCGGTGAGCCGTGCACCTGCCGTCGCGGAGAAGGTCACCCAATAGGGCAGGTCCGGTGCGAGTTCGTCGAGAAGTTGAACGACGACGTCGGCCTCGAGGACTTCCGGGAGCGTCTCCACGGCGACAAGATCGGGTTCAGCGGCGATGAGACGCTCGAGGCGACGGGCGTGGAAGTCGCGCAGCCGCGCCCGTCCGACATCGGGATATCCCGTGTACTCGGACCCATCGGCGAGGTGCGCGCCGAAGGGGCCCACGGACGCCGCCACGACGGCTCGCCCGTCAGCGCCATCGCGGGCGAGCCTCACCGAGGCGTCGAGATCGTGGTCGCACTGTTCTTCGGTCAGACCGGCGGAGAGGTACCCGGCGTAGCTCGCCTGATACGACGCAGTGATGACGATCGCGGCACCGGCATCGACGAAGCCGCGGTGAGCAGCCACGATCTCGCTCGGCGCGTCGTGGATCAGGCGTGCCGACCAGAGAGAGCCAGAAAGGTCGTGTCCGCGTGTCTCCAGAGCCGTGGCGAAACCTCCGTCGAGGACCACCGGGCCACTGGCGATCAGAGTGGCAATGGTCATCGCCACATCGTCGCATCGAGGCCTGAGCATCTGGGTAGGGTCCTGATCATGCTTGCCGCCTACGCCGTCTCACAGTCCCAGACCGACCCCCTGTCCGGCCTCGAGGTGGGGGAGCGGCCCGACCCGGAGCCCCGCGACGGCTGGGTCGTCGTGGACCTCAAGGCGTGCGCCCTCAACCACCACGATGTGTGGTCGCTTCGAGGGGTCGGGCTGCCCGCCGACCGGCTGCCGATGGTGCTCGGGTGCGACGGCGCCGGGATCGATCCCGAGGGCAACGAGGTTCTTGTCCACGCCGTCATCCCCTCGGACGGGTGGCAGGGTGACGAGACGCTGGACCCGCGCCGCACGCTGCTGTCCGAGCTGCACGACGGCACCCTGGCGACCAAGGTGGCAGTTCCCCGCGGCAACCTCGTGCCCAAGCCCGCTGAACTCAGCTGGGAGCAGGCGGTGTGCCTACCGACGGCGTGGCTCACGGCATACCGGATGCTTTTCACGAACGCCGGAGTGCAGCCCGGAGGCACGGTCCTCGTCCAGGGAGCGGCCGGCGGGGTGGCCACAGCCTTGATCCAGCTGGGTTCCGCTGCCGGCTATCGCATGTGGGTGACGAGCCGCGATGAGGCGAAGGGTGCGGCGGCACTCTCGCTCGGCGCCGACCGCGTCTTCGCCGCAGGTGAGCGTCTGCCCGCGCGGGTGGATGCGATCATGGAGACCGTGGGCGCCGCGACGTGGAGCCACTCGGTCAACTCCCTGAATCCGGGCGGGACCATCGTCATCTCCGGAGCGACCTCGGGCGATGCTCCCGCGAAGGCCGAGCTCACCAAGATCTTCTTCAAGCAGCTCCGCGTCATCGGGTCGACGATGGGGTCACGAGCTGAGCTTGAGCGGCTCGCGAATTTCGTTGTCGCGCAGGGCATCGACCCGGTGATCGATTCGGTGCACCCGCTCGCGAATGCGCGCGAGGGATTCGCCCGCATGGTCGACGGTCAGGTGACGGGCAAGGTCGTCTTCACGACCTGAGGTCCGGGTCAGATCTGGAGCCACTCGTTCCAGCCGTTGTGGAGCACGAGCCAGGCGATGAGGCCGTAGCCCGCCTGACCGGGGTGGTGGCCGTCGCGACTCGCGGCGAGCTCGGAACGCCACTGGTCGTGGCCGAGCAGCGGCCGGTAGCAGTCGACGAACGGCACGGATCGACGCGAGCACACGTCGGCCTGGGCTTCGACGAGGACGGCGAGCTTCTCGTTGAAGGCGGCGTCGCTGCTCGGCGGCGGGCTGACGACGAACGTCGAGACACCGCTGCTCGCGGCCTCGTCGAGGATGTTGGCGAGGTTGAGCCGGTGCCGCGCGAGCGTGACGCCCGCCGCGATGTCGTTGGCGCCCACCGAGATCACGAGCCGCTTCTCGCCGCGGTCCTTCCAGCGCGGCGGGCACTCCGTCTGCCAGCGCCCGAGGATGTCTCCGCTCGTCTGGCCGCGGACACCGAGGTTGTATGCCGTGAGCTCCAGATCCGGGTGCTGCGTGCGGCCGACGACGCGGGTCACCCACCCCTGGCCCTTGGGGTCTCCGACACCCGCAACCATGGAGGCTCCCATGAAGACCAGGGCCACGTCGCGCGGGCCGTCGGTGGGAACGGAGAATTCCGCGCTCGGGCGGAACTCGAGGTCGGCGCTGTCGTCACCCTCGGCCGAGCCGGTCACGGTGTGGTCGTTGCTCATGGCTCAGTCGTCCTCGTCGTCGAGCCGGGCCAGCCAGGTGGCCAGCCGCTCGACGGGGGTCTCGAAATCGGGGTTGAGGTCCACGAAGGTGCGCAACTGCTCGGCGAGCCAGGCGAACGTGACCTCTTCGTCGCCCCGACGCGCCTCGAGTTCTTCGATGCCTCGATCGGTGAAGTACACGTGGGAACCCTAACGCGCGGACGCGGCCCCATCCGTGAGGACAGGGCCGCGTCGCGCGGGGCAGCTCATGCTGCCCGCTGCGGGGTCAGCGGGCGAACGCCGCCGCCATGAGCTCGGCCTGCTCGGCCTGGTGCTTCTTCGTCGATCCGGTCGCCGGCGATGCGGACGGCTTGCGCGAGATGACCCGCAGAGGACGCTGCTGGCCGTGCTCGGCGAGCTCGCCCGGCAGGTTGAGCGCGAGGAAGGGCCACGCACCCTGGTTCTGCGGCTCGTCCTGGACGACGACGAGCTCTGCGCCCGGGTACTTCGCAAGCTCGGCGGCCAGCTCCTGGGCGGGCAGCGGGTAGTACTGCTCCATCCGCAGGATCGCCGTGCTCGTGTCGCCACGCTTCGCGCGCTCCGCCTCGAGCTCGTGCACGGCCTTGCCGGCCGCGAGCAGGACGCGGTCGACCGTGCCGCTCGTCGCACCCTCGCGGTCCGGGAGGATCGGCCGGAACGTGCCCGTGGTGAAGTCCTCCGGCATGCTCGACGCAGCCTTGAGACGCAACATCGACTTCGGCGTGAAGACGATCAGCGGGCGACGCGGCCGCGCATAGGCCTGACGACGCAGCAGGTGGAAGTACGACGCCGGGGTCGACGGGTAGGCCACCGTCATGTTGTCCTCGGCGCACATCTGCAGGAACCGCTCGATCCGCGAGGACGAGTGGTCCGGACCCTGGCCCTCGTAGCCGTGGGGGAGGAGGAGCACGACCGACGAGCGCTGCCCCCACTTCTGCTCGGACGAGCTGATGAACTCGTCGATGATCGTCTGCGCGCCGTTGAAGAAGTCGCCGAACTGGGCCTCCCACAGCACGAGTGCGTCGGGACGTTCGACGGAGTAGCCGTACTCGAAGCCCATCGCCGCGAACTCGGAGAGCAGCGAGTCGTAGACCCAGAACCGGCCCTGACCCTCGCCGAGGTAGAGCAGCGGGGTCCACTCCAGCGCCGTCTCCTTGTCGATGAGGACGGCGTGCCGCTGCACGAAGGTGCCACGGCGGCTGTCCTGACCCGCGAGGCGGACGGGGGTGCCGTCCTTGAGGAGCGAGCCGAACGCGAGGAGCTCACCGGTGGCCCAGTCGATGCCGCCCTGGCTGATGCTCGCGACCCGCTTCTCGAGCATCTGCTGCAGCTTCGGGTGCACGGTGAAGCCCTGCGGCGGGTTGGCGAAAACCTCGCCGATGGCCTTGAGCTCCTCGGGCGAGATGGCCGTCTCGGTCGCGGACTTGGTCGTCGCATCCGCGGTCTGGGCGGTCGGCGGCTCGAGGCCGGTGTGGCCCTCGACGTCGGTGCCCGTGTAGTTGTCGTCGGCCGCCTTGGCCGCCTCGGCGTCGGTCTGCTTGAGGGCTTCCTTGGTCTCGACGAAAACGCGCTCGAGCTGCTGCTGGTAGTCGCGCAGGGCGGCTTCGGCATCCTCGACCGTGATGTCGCCGCGACCGATGAGCGACTCCGTGTAGAGCTTGCGGACGCTGCGCTTGGCCTCGATGAGGTTGTACATGAGCGGCTGCGTCATCGACGGGTCGTCGCCCTCGTTGTGACCGCGGCGGCGGTAGCAGACCATGTCGATCACGACGTCCTTGGCGAACTCCTTGCGGAACTCGTAGGCGAGCTCGGCAACACGGACGCAGGCCTCGGGGTCGTCGCCGTTGACGTGGAAGATCGGCGCCTGGATCATCCGGGCGACATCGGTCGAGTACGTCGACGAGCGCGACGAACTCGGCGAGGTGGTGAAGCCGACCTGGTTGTTGATGACGACGTGGACCGTGCCACCAGTGCGGTAGCCGCGCAGCTGCGACAGGTTGAGCGTCTCGGCGACGACACCCTGACCCGCGAACGCGGCGTCACCGTGGAGCAGGACGGGGAGGACGGTGAAGTCCTCGCCGGCGAGGTTGAGCCGGTCCTGCTTGGCACGGACGATGCCCTCGAGGACCGGGTTGACGGCTTCGAGGTGGGACGGGTTGGCCGCGAGGTAGACCTTGGTCGTCGCACCGGACTCGGCGGTGAACTCTCCCTCCGTGCCGAGGTGGTACTTGACGTCGCCGGACCCCTGGACCGAGCGCGGGTCCTGCTTGCCCTCGAACTCGCGGAAGATCTGGCCGTAGGACTTGCCCGCGATGTTGGCGAGGACGTTGAGGCGACCGCGGTGCGGCATACCGATGCAGACCTCGTCGAGGTCGTCCTCGGCGGCACGGGACAGGACACGGTCGAGGAGCGCGATGACCGACTCGCCACCCTCGAGCGAGAAGCGCTTCTGTCCGACGAACTTCGTCTGGAGGAACGTCTCGAAGGCCTCCGCGGCGTTGAGGCGGCGCAGGATCCGCAGCTGCTCCTCACGGGTCGTCTTGGCGTAGCCGACCTCGATCTTGTTCTGGATCCACTCGCGCTGCTCGGGGTCCTGGATGTGCATGTACTCGACACCGATGGTGCGGCAGTAGCTGTCGCGCAGGATGCCGAGGATCTTGCGGAGCTTGAGGAAGGGCTCGCCGCCGAAGCCGCCGGTCGCGAAGAAGCGGTCGAGGTCCCACAGCGTCAACCCGTGGCTCGTGACATCGAGGTCCTTGTGGCTGCGCTGCTTGTATTCGAGCGGGTCGGTGTCGGCCATGAGGTGGCCGCGGACCCGGTAGGCGTGGATGAGCTCCTGGACGCGCGCCACCTTGTTGATGTCGTCGTCGTGGGAGGCGGAGATGTCCTGGACCCAGCGCACCGGCTCGTAGGGGATGCGCAGGCTCTCGAAGATCTCGTCGTAGAAGCCGCTGTCACCGAGGAGCAGCTTGTGGACGACGCCCAGGAACTCACCGGACTGTGCGCCCTGGATGATGCGGTGGTCGTAGGTGCTCGTGAGGGTGAGGATCTTGGAGACGGCGTTGCGATTGAGCGTCTCGTCGCTCGCGCCCTGCCACTCGGCCGGGTAGTCCATCGCCCCGACGCCGATGATGGCGCCCTGACCGGCCATGAGGCGCGGCACGGAGTGGACGGTGCCGATGCCACCGGGGTTGGTCAGGGAGATCGACGTCCCCTGGAAGTCCTCGACGGTGAGCTTGCCGCCGCGGGCCTTCTTGACCATCTCCTCGTAGGCGGTCCAGAAGTGTGCGAAGTCCATCGTCTCCGCGGCCTTGATCGAGGGGACGAGGAGCTGACGGGTGCCGTCCGGCTTCTCGAGGTCGATGGCGAGACCGAAGTTGACGTGGGCCGGCGTGATGAGGACCGGCTTGCCCTTCTCGTCGGTGCCGAAGCCGGTGTTCATGGCGGGCATGACACCCAGGGCCTTGACGATGGCGAAGCCGATGAGGTGCGTGAAGCTCACCTTGCCGCCGCGGGAGCGGGCGAGGTGGTTGTTGATGACGATGCGGTTGTCGACGAGGAGCTTGGCCGGGACGGCGCGAACACTCGTCGCCGTCGGCACGGTGAGGGAGGTCTCCATGTTGGTGACGACGCGGGCGCTGGCACCGCGGATCGGGGACGTCTCCGGAGCGTTCACGGCGCCCTCCGACTTCGCAGGGGCAGACTCACGGGGCTTGGGGGCCTCGGCCTGGGGCGCCGCAGCAGCAGGTGCCGGGGCCTTGGGTTCTGCAGCAGCAGGTGCCGCAGCCTTGGGTGCTGCAGCCGCAGGTGCCGCAGCCTTGGGTGCTGCAGCCTTGGGTGCTGGGGCTTCCTTCGTGACAGGAGCCGGAGCGGGCGTGGCTGCGGGGGCAGGCGCCGGAGCCGCTGGCGCGGAGGGAGCGGCGGCAGCCGGGGTGGGCGTCGCCGCGGGAGCCGACGTGCTCGAACCGTTGCCACCGCCGGGGTGCGCCGCGTTGGGGTCGTAGTCGGCGAAGAAGTCCCACCACGCCTTGTCGACCGAGTTCTTGTCCTGCTTGTACTGCTCGTAGAGCTCGTCCACCAGCCACTCGTTGGGTCCGAATGCGGTCAGGGGGTCGCTGGATGCGGACTGGTCAGGCACGGCGCATACGCCTCTTTCTGCGTGTCGATCTCGACGTTCACGTGTGCGGTCAGCCTAACCCTCCGATCGCCGTGGGCGAGCGTCGGTCCAGCAGGCTGGACGGGTGTGTCCCCGGACGAGAACGAGCCGGTATGCCGGGTGGCTCGCACCCGGCATACCGGCTCGGCTTTCGAGGACGCTCTAGGAGATGTCCTGTCGGGAGGTGCGCCACGTCCCGAAGACACTGAGGGCGACGGCATAGGCACCGAGCACCAGTGCGCCACCCCACCAGGGGAGGAAGTCCACGTCCTGACCTTGCGCGGTCACGCCACTGACCATCGAGTTGGTCGCGTTGCTCGGGAAATAGGGAACGATCTTCGCCGCCCACTCGACGAAAGCGAGCCCGAAGGACAAGAGCGGTTCGATGATCCACGCCACCCCGACCCCGACGAGGATGGCTGCAACCTGGTTCGGAATGAGAATCCCGACTCCGAGACCGATGAGGGCCCACAGGCCGAGGGCTAGCAGGCTCAGTGCCAGAGTCCGCAGGACCTCGGTCGAAGGGAACGGGTCGATGTCCCGGAGCGTCAGGACGATAGCGCCGACCGAGACCGATCCGAGCAAGCTGATGAGTCCGTAGACACCACCGATCCCCAGGAGCGCGATGATCTTGGCCAACATCGCCTGAACCCGTTTGGGCGTCGAGAGCAAGGTCGCAGTGATCGTCTTGTGGCGGTATTCGGAACCGATCTGCATGATGCCCACGGTGAGCAGGAGTAGGTAGCCGACCCCAAGTCCGGCCGTGTAGACCGAGTTGACGACCTGGGTGGCAGTCCCCTCCAGCTGGGGTCCACCGCCTGTGTTGCCGTTCTCGGACGTGAGCGCCCAGCCGAAGAATCCGGCGAAGACCGCGCCCGCGACGAAGATGCCGATGGCCATGCCCCACCAGAGGCGGGTGGTGAAGAACTTGCGGAACTCGGACTTGATGGCGGAGCCCATCACTCGTTCGCCCCTTCCAGGCCGGAGATGGCGTCTGACTCGACCGGGCTCGCGCCGTCGCCGAGGTTGCGGTTGGTGCCTTCGGTGAGCTCGAAGAACAGTGCTTCGAGATCGGCCTTGCGGTCGCGCAGCTCCCAGATGGGCAGGCCTGCGCGCAGGGCCACGTCGCCGACGAGGCGCTTGTCGGTCGTCTCGGCGATGAGTTCGCCGTCGGTGCCGGGGCTGCTCATGACATCCGCGACACGCAGGGCGCCCGCGAGCTGGTCGGGGTTGGACGTGCGCACGATGGTCGACGGGGAACCGTGCAGGTCGGACATCGCGCCTGACTTGACCATGCGGCCGTTGGCGATGATCACGACGTCATCGACCGTCGCTTCCACCTCCTGGAGGAGGTGGCTCGACACGAGGATCGTCTTCCCTTCGTTGCTCAGGTGGCGCAGGAAGCCGCGCAGCCAGCGGATGCCCTCGGGGTCGAGACCGTTCGCCGGCTCGTCGAGGATCAGGACACGTGGGTCACCGAGCAGCGCGGCGGCGAGGCCGAGGCGCTGACGCATCCCCATGGAGTACTCGCCAGCCCGCTTGCGCGCAGCGGCCGGGATGCCGGTGAGTTCGAGGAGCTCATCGACCCTGCTGTCCCGGAGGCCACCGGCGGCGGCGAGCACGCGGAGGTGGTCACGGCCGGTGCGCCCCGGGTGGAAGTTCGTCGCCTCGAGCGCCGACCCGACGACCGAGGACGGGTGGTCGAGGTCGCGGTAGTTCTGCCCATCGATCGTCGCAGAGCCGGACGTCGGGTGGATCAGACCGAGGAGCATGCGCAACGTTGTCGTCTTGCCGGCGCCGTTGGGCCCGAGGAAGCCGGTGATCCGGCCGGGTTCCACGTGGAAGCTCAGCTGGTCGACGGCGGTGAAACTGCCGAAGGTCTTGGTGAGGTCGCGCACCTCGATGCGCGCACCTGTGGTCATGGGCGCTGCCGTCATCTCGGCCCGCCCCCCGCGTCGTGATTCATGGCCATGCCCGTGAGTCTTGCAGCCTCACGTGGCGGGAGGGTCAACCGCACGATGGAACACCTCTCCGCCCGGAGGAGGACATCGCCATCACCGTCCCTAGGATGGACCCACTATGACCGAGTGGTTACTCGTCCTCGCCGGCATCGTGCTGACGCTGGGGACCGCCCTGTTCGTTGCGGCCGAGTTTGCCCTCGTCGCCCTGGATCGACCCACGGTGGAGAAGGCGGTCGAGCGAGGCGACACCAGGGCTCGCTCCGTCCTCACCTCCCTGCGAGCACTCTCGACACAGCTCTCCGCCTCGCAGGTGGGCATCACCCTGACCACCCTCGTCCTGGGCTTCCTCGCCAACCCGTCGATCGGCGCCCTCCTCCGCGGTCCGCTCGAATCCATGGGGCTGGGGGAGTCCGCCGCCTCCCGCATTGCCGGCGTGCTCGCCATGGTGATCGCCACGGTGTTCTCGATGATCGTCGGCGAGATGGTGCCCAAGACCCTCGCGATCTCCACCCCGCTGGCGACCGCAAAGTGGGTGGCCGCACCGGTGCGCTGGTTCGCGCTCGCGTTCAAGCCCATGATCGCGGTGCTCAACGGGGCCGCGAACTCGGCCCTGCGTGCCATGGGTGTCGAGCCCCAGGAGGAGCTCTCGGCCGCGCGCAGCCCCGCCGAGCTCGCGTCCCTGGTGCGCACGTCCGCCGAGGCGGGCACGCTCGACCTCGGGACCGCTCGGCTCGTGACGGCCTCGCTCGGCTTTGGTGTGCAGACGGCTGCCGACGTCATGACCCCGCGCTCGCGGGCCACGGCCATCGACCGCTCGGCATCGGCACGGGACTGCGTCGAGCTCGCGCGCCAGACCGGCCACTCGCGGTTCCCCGTCATCGATGACGACTGGGACGACGTCGACGGCGTGGTCCACGTCAAGAAGGCGATCGCAGTGCCCCACGAACGTCGCGATGACGTTCCGGTCTCGGCCCTCATGACGCCGCCGCTGGTGGTTCCCGAGACGATCCGGCTGGACCCCCTCCTCATTCACCTGCGTGACAGCGGACAGCAGTTCGCGATCGTCGTGGACGAGTACGGCGGGACCTCCGGTGTCGTGACCCTGGAGGACCTCGTCGAGGAGATCGTCGGCGAGGTGTCCGACGAGCACGACCGGAGCCAGACGACCGGCCGCAAGATGTCGGACGGGTCGTGGACGGTGCCGGGACTCTGGCGACCCGACGAGGTGCTCAGACGCACCGGTATCGAGATCCCGGAGGGGCCGGCCTACGAGACCGTCGCCGGCTTCGTCATGGCCGAGCTCGGGCGGGTGCCCGCCGTGGGCGACGTCGTCGAGCTCCCGGGATGGCGCATTGCCGTGATCGACATGGAGGCCCGGCGGGTCGACCGACTGCGCTTCACGCCGCTCCCCAGCGAGAGTGGCCCGCGCCCCGAGCCCGGCAGCGCCTCCGAGGAAGGGGCGCCGGCATGAGCCTCGGCACCATCCTCATCACCATCGTGCTGCTCCTCGCCAACGCGTTCTTCGTGGGGGCCGAGTTCGCCGCGATGTCGGCACGCCGCAGCCAGCTCGAACCCCTCGCAGGGGAAGGCAACAAGAGGGCGCAGGCAGCGCTGCATGCCCTGTCCCGCACCGGGATCCTGCTCGCCACCGCCCAGCTGGGCATCACCGTCTGCTCCGTGCTACTCGGTGCGATCTCGGAGGCTGCGCTGCACCACGCGCTCGTCGGACCGGTCGAGGCCCTCGGTGCGCCCGAGGCCCTCGCCGACGTCCTTGCCCTCGTTCTGGCGCTCCTCATCGTGGTCTTCCTCCACGTCGTCATCGGCGAGATGATCCCCAAGAACATCGCCATCGCCACCCCCGAACGATCTGCCATCGCCCTCGTCCCCGCGCTGGTCGTCGTGTCCCAGGTCGTCAAGCCGATCATCTCGGCGATGGACTGGGTGTCCAAGGTCCTCGTGCGGGCGCTCGGTGTCGATCCCAAGGACGAGCTCGCCTCCGCGTTCACGGCGGAGGAGGTCGCCCAGATCGTCTCCGAATCGCACAGGGAAGGACTCGTCGAGCCGGAGCAGTACGGCCTGCTCGGAGCCGCCCTGGAGTTCAGCGACAAGGACGCGCGCGATGTCGGCGTCCCGATCGATCGCCTCATCTCCGTCGACACGGCCACGACCCCCGACGACATCGAGAGGCTCGTCGCCCGTCACGGCTACTCGCGGTTCCCGGTCGTCGACGCGGGCGGAACGCTGTCGGGCTACCTGCACCTCAAGGACGTCCTGTTCGCCGACGAGGAGGAGCGACTCGAGCCGGTGCCGTCCAAGCGCATCCGCAGGATGGCCAATGTGCGTCCCCATGACGAGGTGGAGTCCGTGCTCGCCACCATGCAGCGGACCGGCTCCCACCTGGCACGAGTCGTGGGCGACGACGGGGACGTGATCGGCGTCGTCTTCCTCGAGGACGTGATCGAAGAACTCGTGGGCGAGGTCACCGACTCGTCCCAGCGCGGCTAGGCCGACTTTGTGCCCGTTTGGGACAGGGCTCGACGCGTACCGCGTCGTCGCGACCTGTCCCAAACGGGCACAAAGTCGGCATGGGCACCAACGACGAAGGCCTGAACGGCGCTCCGCGCTGTTCAGGCCTTCGTTCGTTGGTGCCCCCGGCAGGATTCGAACCTGCGCTCCCGCCTCCGGAGGGCGGTGCTCTATCCCCTGAGCTACGGGGGCCGTTGGGCGCAGAGTCCAAGGGAATCCGCGCCATTCTGGGCTGGCACGGAAGGGTAGCAGCCTAGAGTGCGGTCCATGGAATCAGGGCAAGCAGCGGTCGCCATCGCGCCGCGCCCTCTGGTTCTCGTCTGCGACGACATCGAGTCGATCCGCGAAGTCATCCGGATCAACCTCGAGCTCGAGGGCTTCGACGTGGTCCAGGCAGCCGACGGCCACGAGGCACTCAGCCAGCTCATCAACCCTGCCTCGCGCGTGCCCGACGTCATCGTTCTCGATGCCCACACGCCTCGCCGGGACGGGTGGTGGGCGATCGCGGCGATCCGCGGGCATCCTCGTCTGGCCGAAGTCCCCACGGTGCTCGTCACCGCGTCGATCACGGCCCACGACCGCAGCGAGGCGGCCCTCGCGGGCTTCGACGCCTTCGTCGCCAAGCCGTTCGATCCCATCGAGCTCGTCGATGTCGTCTCACGCCTCGCGGCCGACGGACGGCCTCCTGCTCTCGGCCAATAGACTCCCGGGGTGACTCCCGAAGAACTCTCGTCCGCGATCCGGGCTGCCCTGCTGGATGCCACTGCTGCCGGTGACTTCACCGCTGAGGTGCCTGCCGAGGTCCGGGTGGAGCGACCCAAGAACCGCGACCACGGTGACTGGTCCACGAACATCGCCCTCCAACTGGCCAAGCCGGCCGGTATGCCGCCGCGTGACCTGGCGACCGCCCTCGCCTCCCGCTTGGGCGAGATCGCGGGCATCGCGAAGGTCGACATCGCCGGTCCCGGCTTCCTCAACATCACCCTCGACGCGGCGAGCGCGGGCGAACTCGCGCGGAGCATCGTCGAGAGCGGGACGGCATACGGGAAGAACGACGCGGAAGCCGGCCACACGATCAATCTCGAGTTCATCTCGGCCAACCCCACGGGCCCGCTGCACATCGGTCACACGCGCTGGGCCGCGCTGGGCGACTCGATGCGGCGCCTCCTCACGGCGTCGGGCGCGGACGTCACGGCGGAGTACTACATCAACGACGCCGGTGCGCAGATGGACAAGTTCGCGCAGAGCGTCCTCGCCGCGGCCAAGGGGGAGCCGACGCCCGAGGGCGGCTACCCCGGTGCCTACATCGGCGACCTCGCCAAGACGGTCGTCGAGCAGCGCCCCGACGTCCTCGACCTGCCCGAGGACGAGGCCATCGCGGTGGCGCGCCCGCTCGCCTACCAAGCGCAGCTCGCCGAGATCAAGCAGACGCTCGAGCGCTTCGGGGTCTTCTTCGACGTCTGGTTCTCCGAGGCGGAGCTCCACGACGGTGGTGCCGTGGAGCAGGCCGTCGAGCGGTTGCGCGAGCAGGGCCACGTCTATGACGAGGGCGGCGCGGTGTGGCTGCGCACGACCGACTTCACAGACGACAAGGACCGCGTGCTCATCCGCGCCAACGGCGAGCCGACCTACTTCGCCGCCGACGCTGCCTACTACCTGAGCAAGAAGGACCGCGGCTTCACCGAGAAGATCTATCTCCTCGGTGCCGACCACCACGGCTACATCGGGCGACTCAAGGCGATCTCGTCGGCGGCCGGTGACGACGCCGACGTCAACATCGACGTGCGCATCGGACAGCTCGTGAACCTCAACGGCGCCAAGCTCTCCAAGCGCGCCGGCAACATCATCGAGCTCAACGACCTGCTCGACTGGATCGGCTCCGACGCGGTGCGCTATTCACTGGCTCGCTATCCCGCCGACAGCCCGCTGAGCCTCGACGGTGAGGACCTGCGCAAGCAGAGCAACGACAACCCGGTCTTCTACGTCCAATACGCCCATGCCCGGACGGCCAATGTGTCGCGCCTGGCGGCCGAGGACGGGGTCGTGCGCTCGGAAGGCTTCGACCCCTCCCTGCTCGCCGACCCGACCGAGGCCACCCTGCTGGCAACGCTCGGAGATTTCCCACGGGTGGTCGCCCAGGCCGCGCACCTGCGGGAGCCGCACCGCGTCGCCCGCTACCTCGAGGACCTCGCGGGTCGCTACCACAAGTGGTACGACACCTGCCGCGTGCGGCCGATGAACGTCGAGGAGGAGATCACCGACCTGCACCGCACCCGGCTGTGGCTCAACGACGCCACCCGCCAGGTGCTCGCCAACGGACTCGACCTGCTCGGCGTCAGCGCGCCCGAGCGCATGTGAGGACCTGACCGATGCGTTCCCACGAGGCCGGTGCCCTGCATGCCGAGGGCTACGGCGGACCTCCGCTCTATCTGCCCTATCCCGATGACGTCATGGCGCTGCTTCCGCAGCTCTGGCCGAATTCCGTATGCCGTGACGACCAGGGCCGCCTGCAGGTCGCCGGTCTCGACGTGGTGACCATCGCCCGCGAGTTCGGGACGGCGGCCTACGTCGTCGACGAGGACGACTTCCGTGCCCGTGCGCGTGCCTTCCGCGACGACTTCGCAGGGGCGTTCGACACGGTGTGCGGCGGAGCCGACGTCTACTACGCCGGCAAGGCCTTCCTATGCACGGCAGTCGCGAAATGGGTTGCCGAAGAAGGACTTTCGCTCGACGTCTGCAGCGGTGGCGAGCTCGCGGTGGCTCGCCGCGCGGGTTTCCCGGCGGAGCGGATCGGCTTCCACGGCAACAACAAGTCGCTCGACGAGATCCGCGCTGCCCTCGACTATGGCGTCGGCCGGATCGTCCTCGACTCGTTCGTCGAGATCGACCGGGTCGCCGAGATTGCGGCCGACCTGGGGGTCGTGGCGCCGGTGATGATCCGGGTCACCGTCGGCGTCGAGGCGCACACCCACGAGTTCATCGCCACGGGCCACGAGGACCAGAAGTTCGGTTTCAGCCTCTCTGGCGGGCAGGCCCTCGAGGCGGCCAAGGCGGTCCTCGCACGGGACAGCCTCGACCTTCGTGGTCTGCACTCGCACATCGGCAGCCAGATCTTCGACACCGGCGGCTTCGAGATGAGCGCACGGCGCCTTGTCGGGCTGCACGCGCAGATCGCGAACGAGCTCGGCCACCACAGCCCCGAGATCGACCTCGGCGGCGGCTTCGGCATGGCCTACACGTCCCAGCACACGCCGCTGTCGCCTGCGCTCCTCGGCGAGCAGCTCGCCGACATCGTCGGACGAGAGTTCAAGGCGATCGGTGACGGGGACCTCGCGGAGGTCCCACGGGTGTCCATCGAGCCGGGCCGCGCCATCGTCGGGCCGTCGACGTTCACCCTCTACGAAGTGGGCACGGTCAAGCAGGTCGCCCTCGGTGACAACCATTCGCGTGCCTATGTCTCGGTCGATGGCGGAATGAGCGACAACGTGCGCCCGGCGCTCTACGAAGCCGACTACTCGTGCACCCTGGCCAACCGCGATTCCGAGGCCGCGCCGATGCTGGCGCGCGTGGTCGGGAAGCATTGCGAGAGCGGCGACATCGTCGTCCAGGACGAGTGGCTGCCCGCGGACACCGCACCCGGCGACCTCATCGCCGTGCCCGGCACGGGCGCCTACTGCCGAGCCCTGTCGAGCCAGTACAACCACACGCCCCGACCGCCCGTGCTCGCGGTCCGAGACGGCAAGGCACGGGTCATCGTGCGCCGTGAGACCATCGACGACCTGCTCGCTCTCGACGTCGGGGTGTCGTGATGTCGAGCTCCGTGAAGCCTGAGGAGGAGACCGCCGAGATGGCCTCCAGCACCACTGACCAGCCCGCGCTCAAGGTCGCCATGCTCGGCTGCGGCGTCGTGGGCTCCTCCGTCGCCACGATGCTCGTGGAGAACGCCGACGACCTCGCGGCCCGCGTCGGGGCACGCCTCGACCTCATCGGCATCGCGGTGCGCCGCCCCGAGCGTCCCCGCCCGGACGTCCCGGTGGACCCGGCGCTCTTCACGGCCGATGCCGACACGCTGGTGCGCAGTGCAGACATCGTCATCGAGGTCGTGGGTGGCATCGACCCGGCCCGGGAACTCATCCTCACCGCGATCGAGCACGGGGCCTCGGTCGTGACGGCCAACAAGGCGTTGCTCGCCGAGGACGGGCCGACTCTGTATGCCGCGGCTGCCGATCGCGACGTCGACCTCTACTACGAGGCCGCGGTCGCCGGTGCCATCCCCATCGTCCGTCCGATGCGTGAGTCCCTCGTCGGCGATGACGTCCAGCGCGTGCTCGGCATCGTCAACGGCACCACCAACTTCGTCCTCGACAAGATGGACTCGACCGGGGCCGGGTTCGCGGAGACCGTGGAGCAGGCGCAGGCACTCGGCTATGCCGAGGCCGACCCGACGGCTGACGTCGAGGGCTTCGACGCGGCCGCCAAGGCGGCGATCCTCGCGTCGTTGGCCTTCCACACCCGAGTGTCCAGCGCCGACGTCCACCGCGAGGGCATCACCGAGGTCACGGCTGCCGACGTCCAGGCCGCGCGCGAGATGGACGCCGTCGTCAAACTGCTCGCCATCTGCGAGGTCGTCCGCGACGAGGCCGGAACCCCGAGTGGCGTGAGCGTTCGCGTGCATCCCGCGATGGTGCCGCGCAGCCACCCGTTGGCATCGGTCCGTGATGCCTACAACGCCGTCTTCGTCGAGGCCACGGCGGCTGGCGAGCTCATGTTCTATGGCAAGGGTGCGGGCGGCGACCCGACGTCCTCGGCCGTCCTGGGTGACGTCGTCGCCGTGGCGCGGCACCGACTCGCCGGCGGTCACGGCCCCAGCGAGTCCGCCTATGCCGACCTCCCCGTCGTCGACATGGGACGCGCGATGACCCGCTATCACATCAGCCTTGCGGTGGCAGACCGCCCGGGCGTGCTCGCCCAGGTGGCGTCGGCGTTCGCCGAGCACCAGGTGTCGATCGAGACGGTCCGGCAGCGGGTCCTCGGCGACGGCGACGACTCCCGCGCCTCGCTCGTCATCGTCACCCACCTCGCGTCGGACGCCGCGCTCGCGGCCACCGTCCAGGCGCTGTCCGGTCTCGACACGGTCGACGAAGTCGTCTCGTGGATGCGTGTGGAAGGAGCCTGACGTGGCACACCAGTGGCGCGGAGTGATCCGTGAATATGCGGACCGTCTGCCGATGCTTGCCGACTCCCCGGTCGTGACGCTGCACGAGGGTGGGACGCCCCTCATCCAGGCGGACCACCTGTCCGAGCTCGTGGGGGCCAATGTCCTGGTCAAGTACGAAGGCCTCAACCCGACCGGATCGTTCAAGGACCGCGGGATGACGACCGCGATCTCCCACGCCAAGGGGCGTGGCGCCAAGGCGGTCATCTGCGCGAGCACCGGCAACACCAGTGCCTCGGCCGCGGCCTACGCCACCAAGGCTGGCATGACGTGTGCCGTCCTCGTCCCCGAGGGCAAGATCGCCATGGGCAAGCTGAGCCAGGCGATCGCCCACGGAGCGACCCTGATCCAGGTCGACGGCAACTTCGACGACTGTCTCACCGTGGCTCGCAAACTGGCCGAGGTGCACCCCGTCGAATTGGTGAACTCGGTGAACCCCGCGCGCATCGAAGGCCAGAAGACAGCCGCCTTCGAGATCGTCGACGCACTTGGTGATGCTCCGGACATCCACGTCCTCCCGGTCGGGAACGCCGGCAACATCACCGCCTACTGGCGCGGCTACACCGAGTACGCCTCGGAGTTCAATGGTTTGCCCGCGGTCGCGACGCGCACGCCGCAGATGTGGGGCTTCCAGGCTGCCGGGGCTGCACCGATCGTCCTCGGTCACCCCGTCGACCAGCCCGAGACCATCGCCACCGCCATCCGCATCGGCAATCCCGCGTCGTGGCGTCAGGCCGAGGAGGCCCGGGACCAGTCCGGGGGCCGCATCGAGTCCGTGACCGACGAGCAGATCCTCGCTGCCCACCGGCTCCTGTCCTCGACCGAGGGCATCTTCGTCGAGCCGGGATCGGCCGCCAGCATCGCCGGCCTGATGCAGGCCAGCGACCGCGGCGAGGTGCCACCCGACGCGACCATCGTCTGCACCGTCACGGGTCATGGCCTCAAGGACCCGCAATGGGCCCTGCGCACTGCGGACGGCTCCGACATTGAACCGGTCAAGGTGAGCGCGGAGGCCCGAGCGGTCGCCGAGGTTCTCGGCTTCGAAGGCTGATCGTGGGGGAGTGGCTGCCGGGCGCCAGCGTGTCGATGCAGGTGCCTGCGAGCAGTGCCAACCTCGGCCCCGGGTTCGACTCGATCGGGATCGCGCTCGGCGTGTGGGACCGTTGCCGCGCAACGGTTCTGGATTCACCGGGTCTCGAGATCTCGGTCAGGGGCGAGGGTGCGGGCGCCGTTCCCACCGATCCCTCCCACCTGGTTCACCGCAGCCTCGCGCACGCCTTTGCGGACCTCGGTGAGAGCGCGCCCGACGGGTTGCGCCTCGAGTGCGACAACGCCGTGCCGCACGGCCGTGGGATGGGGTCGTCGGCGTCGGCCATCGTCATGGGGGTCGCCCTCGCTCATGCCCTGTTGGCCGCGCGCGACGGGCGGGAGCCCGGCGACATCGACCTGGGGACGGTGAACGACCTCGCGGCGCGGCTCGAGGGGCACCCGGACAATTCGTCCGCGAGTGTCCACGGGGGAGTGACCCTGTCCTGGTCCGATGACCCGGAGATCGGGACCACCACGCTCAAGCTCTCACCCCACCCCGATGTCGTGCCCGTGGTCTTCACGCCGGACATGCAGTTGTCGACGGCGACCGCGCGCGCCGTCCTCCCGGCACAGGTCCGACTCGCCGACGCGGCGGCCAACTCGGCGCGGGCCGCGCTCCTCATCCAGGCCCTGACGGATGCGCCGGAGTTCCTTCTCGACGGCACGCGCGACTGGCTCCACCAAGAGCCGCGTCGTCCGTCCTACGCAGCATCCATGGCTCTCGTCGACGAACTTCGGGCGGCCGGCCACGCTGCCGTGATCTCGGGTGCCGGACCGTCCGTACTCGTCCTGGCGAGGACCGCGACGGCAGAAGCGGTGGCTGCGGCGGCACGGAACGGGTGGCGGGTCCTGCGCCCCGGCATACCGGATCACGGCGTCAGCGCCACAGCCGGCTGACACCGGAAAACTGACGTGCGCAGGGTCCCACGCGCACGGCGCAAACCGAGGTCGGAGTGTTACTGTGGATGTGCGTCGCAGTTGATGCCGGATGAGCGTTCTGCTCCCCGATGGCTACCGCGCCACGCATCCTCCACCGATGGGCCGGTCGTGCTCTGCCACGCGCCGTGACCGGCAGGCCCCGTGGATCAATCCGCCAGTTCTCTGGCACCCACTTTCGGCCCCGCCCGTACGGGCTCGGGACCACTGACGAGGGGAAGGATCCTTCGTGACAGACACCACCACTCTTGAGGCGTCCTCGGCATCCGGGCAGAGCCCGCGCCGATCTGGTTCGCTGACGGCCATGCGCCTCGCTGAACTCCAGGGACTCGCTTCGAGCATGGGCATCTCCGGCACTGCCAAGATGCGCAAGGGCGACCTCGTCGCGGCCATCAAGTCGCGTCAGAACGGCGAGAGCGGCCCCGCAGCCACGGCGACCGAGGCGCCCAGCCGCCCGCGGCGTGCAGCGTCGTCGGGCCAGGGCGCCCCGAAGGTCGAGACCGCCGAGGCAGTCCCCGCGGACGACGCGAAGTCCCCGCGTGAGGAGCGTTCCGAGCGCCGCGCCGAGCGTGCCGAGAAGGCCACGCCCACCGACGGTGAGGCCGAGGGTCGCGACGACCAGCGCCGCGAATCGGGTGACCAGGGTGAGGCCCGCGAGGACGCACGCGAGCAGCGCGACGGCAAGGAGTCACGCGGTCGCCGCGACAACAACCGTGACAAGCGCGACGGCGAGCGCCGCAGCGACCGGGGCGACCGGGGCGAAGCGCAGGGCGCCGACCAGGACTCACAGTCCCAGCAGGGTGCCCAGGGCGACGATGACGAGGGTGGCCGCAGTGGTCGCCGCCGTCGCAACCGCAACCGCAACCGGGACAAGCGGCGCACTCCCTCCCAGGGCGGCGAGTCGCAGTCCGAGGGCGAACTCCAGATCACCGACGAGGACGTCCTGATCCCCGTCGCGGGCATCCTGGACATCCTCGACAACTACGCGTTCGTCCGGACCTCGGGCTACCTCCCGGGCACCAACGACGTCTACGTCCCGCTCGGCATGGTCAAGCGCCACGGCCTGCGCAAGGGCGACGCCGTCGTCGGTGCGACCAAGGCGCCGCGCGATGGCGAGGAGCTGCAGCAGCAGACCGTCGGGTCGCGCAACAACCGTCAGAAGTACACCCCGCTGGCCCGGCTCGACTCCGTCAACGGGATGACGTCGGACGACGCCCGCAAGCGTGCGGAGTTCGGCAAGCTCACCCCGCTCTACCCGCAGGACCGCCTGCGTCTGGAGACCGAGCCCGGCATCCTGACGACCCGGATCATCGACCTCGTCGCCCCCATCGGCAAGGGTCAGCGCGGTCTCATCGTCGCCCCGGCCAAGGCCGGCAAGACGATGGTCATGCAGGCCATCGCCAACGCGATCACGACGAACAACCCCGAGGTCCACCTCATGGTCGTGCTCGTCGACGAGCGCCCCGAAGAGGTCACCGACATGCAGCGCGCGGTCAAGGGTGAGGTCATCGCCTCGACCTTCGACCGCCCGGCCGAGGACCACACGACGGTTGCCGAGCTGTCGATCGAGCGCGCCAAGCGCCTCGTCGAGATGGGCCACGACGTCGTCGTGCTCCTCGACTCGATCACCAAGCTGGGACGCGCCTACAACCTCGCCGCGCCGGCGAGTGGCCGCATCCTCTCCGGTGGTGTCGACTCCGCCGCGCTCTACCCGCCGAAGAAGTTCTTCGGTGCCGCGCGCAACATCGAGAACGGTGGCTCGCTCACCATCCTCGCGACGGCACTCGTCGAGACCGGCTCGCGCATGGACGAGGTGATCTTCGAGGAGTTCAAGGGCACCGGCAACATGGAGCTCAAGCTCGACCGTGGCCTCTCCAACCGCCGCATCTTTCCTGCGGTCGACGTCAACAACTCGGGCACCCGTCGCGAGGAGATCCTCCTCGCGCCGGAGGAGCTCAAGATCATGTGGAAGCTCCGTCGCGTCCTCGCGGCCCTCGACACCCAGCAGGCTCTGGAGCTGCTGCTCGACCGGCTGCGCAAGACCAAGACGAACTACGAGTTCCTCACGCAGATCCAGCAGACGTCGAGCATCAGGCTCGAGGACGAGGACGACAGCTGATCGTTCGAACCTGAGCACGTCGTGAGGCGGTCTTCCCTCGGGAAGGCCGCCTCACGGCATACGACAAGCCTTTTCGTATGCCGTCCGCTCACGTCACGCTGACCGGCTTCGGTCGGCGCATGGTCGGGAACGCGGCGGCGTCGAACCCGAGGGAGCGATAGAGCGGCGCGCCCTCTGTGGTGGCGGCGAGGTCGATGCGGTCGGCGTCGGTCTCCTCGTCCAGCCAGCGCACCAACTCGGTCATGACCGCGCGGGCCAGTCCCCGTCCGCGCGCGTGGGGGAGCGTGGCGACATTGGAGACGAAGCCCGAGCGGCCGCGGGGCATGCTCGGAGCCGGGATGGTGGCGAGCACCTCGGCAAGGCCACTGGCCACGACTTCACCTCCCTCCTCGACGACGAGGATGCGAGTGTCCTCGGTGCTGATCCGCCGCTCGAACCACGTACGTGCGGCATCCCGCCACTCGGGTGACTCGAGAGCGGCAGGGGGAGTCCCCATGGCCTCGAACATGAGGATCCGAAGGCCCATGAGGGCATCGACGTCGTCGCGGGTGGCCAGACGAAGGTGGGGGTCCATCCGCGGGACGCTAGCCGAGACGGGAGGTCGACCACCGAGCATTTTCACGTGCTGGGCTCGTGGTGCTGCCCGGGGTGGGTGCGGAAGATCAGTGACGTCTGGACGTGCGAGACGCCGGGTCGACTCGACACGTTGTCGAGGACGAAGTCGCGCAGGGCATCCGGCGATTCGGTGCTCACGTGGACGAGGAAGTCGTCGGCACCACTGATGTTGTGGGCGGTCAGCACGCCGGGGAGGGCAGCCATCTCGTCGCCAAAGGCCTCGACCTGGGCGCGGTCATGGCCGGCCAGGCGGATGGCGATGATGGCCTGGAGTGGGCGGCCGAGCTGGCCGGGGTCGACCGCAGCGTGGTAGCCGGTGATGACCCCACGGTCGCGCAGGGAGCGCATCCGGCCGACGCACGTGGACTCGGCGATGCCGACCGCTCGGGCCAGTGCAGCGTTGGACATCCGTGCGTCCGCGACGAGCGCCTTCACGAGGGCTCGGTCGACGGCGTCGAGGGGTGGGGGAGCCGTGGGTGCCGGGCCGGGGGTGAGGGGATGTGGATTCTTCGGCATGGGCCCACCGTACGCAGGAGTATCCGAAGAGTCCTTCGTTCCGACCTCCTTGGGCATCAGGATCCACGGGACTGTTCCGCGGAGCCGTGGATCCTGCGGAGAATCACCACCATGACAACGACGTCTGTTCCTGCTGCCAGTTCCGCCAACGACACCACGGCGGTCCACGCCGGCCGCGAGGATCTGACGGCCCTCGGCCTACACGTGCCGCTCATCGACCTGGCCACGACGTATCCGATGCCGACCATCGAAGCCGGCGGCACGGCATACGACACGATCGCCGCAGGCGAACGACCGGACCACGAGTCGACGTTGGTCTACCAGCGGCTGTGGAACCCGGGAGTGGACCGGTTCGAGCGCGCAGTGGCGGGGCTCGAAGGGGCGGAGTCTGCCGTCGCGTTCGCGAGCGGCATGGCGGCACTGACTGCGGTGCTGCTCGCTTCTGTAGCCGCCGGGCGACCGCATGTCGTCGCGGTCCGGCCCATCTATGGCGGGTCCGACCACCTGCTGGCCACGGGACTCCTGGGGACCGAGGTCACATGGGCGACGGAGGACACCGTCGCGGCCGCGGTCCGCCCGGACACCGGTCTGGTCCTCGTCGAGACGCCGGCCAACCCCTCGCTCGACCTCGTTGACATCGCGGCGATCGTGGCGCAGGCCGGCGACGTGCCCGTGGCCGTGGACAACACCTTCGCCACCCCGGTGCTGCAGCAGCCCGTGGTGCATGGCGCCACACTGGTCCTCCACTCGGCGACGAAGTTCATGGGTGGTCACGGTGACGTGATGGGTGGCGTTGTTGCGGCCGATCACGAGTGGACTGCACGGCTCCGTGGGATCCGAGCCCTGACCGGGGCGGTGCTGCACCCGCTGGCTGCCTATGAACTGCATCGAGGCCTGCAGACGATGCCGGTACGCGTGCGTGCGCAGCAGGCGTCGGCTGGGGTCGTCGCCGCCTGGTTGGCCGAGCGGCCGGAGGTGTCGCGTGTGCACTACGCCGGGCTGCCCGGTGGGGACCCCCGTGGTCTCGTGGGGACGCAGATGGCCGGGCCGGGTGCGCTCGTCGCCTTCCGTCTCACGGGTGGGTATGCCGCAGCGTCGGCTTTCGTGGAGCGGCTCGACCTCGTGACGCACGCCGTGTCGTTGGGCGGCGTCGACAGCCTCATCCAGCACCCGGCGAGCCTCACTCATCGCCTCGTCGACGCCGATGCTCGACCAGACGCGGACCTGTTGCGACTGTCAGTGGGGCTTGAGTCGGTCGATGACGTCATCGCCGACCTCGGGAAGGCGTTCGCCAACCTCCCCTGACCGCTGGTGAGTGCCAGAGGCGTCACCGGTAGCGCCTCTGGCACTCGCTCGCCGTCGTAGGGTCGCGAGCGTGATGATCGACGTCGCCACGCCTGGTGGAATCGCGGAGGCGTGGCTTTCCCGTCCGGCCGACGCTGCCGACGACGCGGTCCTCCCCGGCGTGCTGCTCTTCGTCGACGCGATCGGTGTGCGACCCCGGATCTTCGACATGGCGGGGCGGATTGCCTCGTGGGGCTACACCGTCCTGGCCCCCAATGTCTTCCACCGCGACGGAAATGCTGTCGAGACCTCGCCGACCGAACCCCTCGACACTGACGAGAAGCGCGCGGAGTTCTTCGCGGAGGCGATGCCCCGGGTCCATGCACTGACGCCGGATCTCGCGCTCCCGGACATCGCCGCTTATCTCACGGCGCTCACGTCGCGGCCCGACACGTCGGCACCGCTGGGCGTGGTCGGCTACTGCATGGGCGGTCGACTCGCCGTGCGGGCGGCCTGTGCCCACCCCGACCTCGTGGCCGCGTGCGGTGCTTTCCACACCGGTGGGTTGGCGACCGAGGCAGAGGACAGCCCGCACCTGGGGCTGCCGAACGCCCGCGCCGAGTTCGTCTTCGGGCACGCCGACCAGGACCGGTCGATGGATCCCGCACAGGTGGAGCGCCTTGGCGAGGCCCTGGCCGCCGTAGGGCTGACCGCGACCAACGAGGTCTATGCGGATGCGGCCCACGGCTACACGATGGCCGACACCGCGGTGTACGACGAGGCTGCGACCGAGCGCCACTTCACGGAGTTGCGCGACCTCTTCGACCGCACGTTGGGCTGAGCACCGCACCCTGGGGTGACCGAGTCCCCGCATCTCACTGGGCCAAGGGCGCAACCAGTCGCGCGTCCGGCCCCATGATTCATCGACCATCTCTCGGCTCGTTGCCAATGGTTGGGCCGTGGGATGTCCACAGGCAGGTGGTTGGCGTGGCTTCTGTCCACAGTTGCACTCATCGGGGTTCCGTCCGACTGGGTGACTGCCAGAGGGTCGGGGCATGACGTCAGCTCTCAACCGCGCGGAACGCCACAAACGTGCGTGTGTGCTCGCGGCCGACCGGGGCGGTGTGATGCACCGGGCGGACCTCCGTGCAGCCGGCGTCGACAAGGGCCAGGTGCGGTCGGAGGTGAGGGCAGGGCGCTGGTTCACCCACGGGCGCCACACCATCAGCGTGACCGGCGGAGAGTTGTCTCCGACCGCCAATCTGTGGCGAGCGGTATGGGAGTCGGGGTCGGGTGCGGTGCTCGATGGCGCGGCCGCATTGCAGGCAGTTGGTCTGCGCGGTTTCACGCCACACGTGATCGACGTGTCGCAGCCCCGCAACAACCGTCACCACAAGGTGCCCGGTGTGCGACTGCACCGACGGTCGGTGATGCCCGTCGTTGTCACCGCCGGGGTGCCACGAGCTCGACCAGAGGTGGCGGCGGTGAACGCGGCGCAGTGGTCGCGATCGGACCGGGAAGCAGCATTGGTGCTGTGCCTCGTGGTGCAGCAGAGGCTCACCGCACCCAGTCGGCTGCTCGATGCCTGGCGCCGATCCGGAGTGACTGGCCCACGCCGACGATTCCTCGACGAGGCGGTCCTCGACATCTGCGATGGGACTCAGGCCCTCGGTGAGCTGGACTTCGCCAGGCTGTGCCGGGCAGCTGGGCTCCCTGCACCAGCGCGCCAGGCGGTGCGTGAGGGAGAGGCCGGCAGGATCTATCTGGACGCTCTGTGGGAGGAGATCGGTCTCGTGGTCGAGGTTGACGGAGGGCATCACCAGTGGGCGCTCAATCCTGTTGACGACGCCCTCCGACAGAACGACCTCGTCGTGGGCGGCGACGTGGTGCTGCGGATTCCCCTTCTGGGGCTGAGACTCGAGGCTGACCGCTTCATGGCTCAGGTCGTGGCGGCGCACGCCCATCTGACCGAGCGTCGGCCCGCGGCATGAGTGCCAGAGGCGTCACCGCTGACGCCCTTGGCACTCACGGCAGGCCGGCGACCGCCCGGAGGGAATGGGGGAGGGGGTGGTGCCGTTTAGGTGACTGTGTGCCTGCTCTGGCACACTTGATCGCTGGACCGGTTCACGGCACAGACGCGTTTCCTGAGCACCACCCTTCACGAGTGGATGCAGGCGGGGCGCCAGAGGGCTTGCATCACCGTGATGGGCTCGCCGACCCGGAGACATCCAAGGAGAAGAATCGTGAAGAAGGACATCCACCCGAACTACGCCGAGACCACGGTCACCTGCACCTGTGGCGCGTCGTTCGTCACCCGCAGCACCGCCGAGAGCGGCCAGATCCACGCTGAGGTCTGCAGCCAGTGCCACCCGTTCTACACGGGCAAGCAGAAGATCCTCGACACCGGTGGTCGCGTGGCGCGCTTCCAGGCTCGCTACGGCAAGAAGGCCGACGCCTAGCACTCCCAATGCGCCGACCCGTTGATCCCGAGTGGATCCGGGTCGGCGCATTCGTGTTTGCACGGCCCTGCCCTGACCTTCCCGAGAACTTGCCCTGAGAGGCCACCCGATGTTCGAGTCCGCCGCCGCCCTTGCTGAGGAGCACGCCCAGCTCGAACTCGAGATGGGTGACCCGGCCGTCGCCTCCGACCCGGATCGCCTCCGGGAGATCAACAAGAGGTACGCCGCGCTGGGATCGACCGTGACGGCATACAACGCTTGGCTGTCAGCCACGGACGACCTCGAGGCGGCCCGCGAACTCGCCACCGAGGACCCGAGTTTCGCCGCCGAGGTTCCCGCGCTGGAAGGCGCCGTCACCACAGCAGCGGACCACCTGCGGCGCCTGCTCATCCCACGCGACCCCGACGACGACCGCGACGTCATCGTCGAGGTCAAGGCAGGGGAGGGCGGCGAGGAGTCGGCGCTGTTCGCGGGTGATCTCGTCCGCATGTATCTCCGCTACGCCGAGCAGCGCGGCTGGCGCACCGAGGTCCTCGACTCGACGGAGACCGATCTCGGCGGCTACAAGGACGTCCAGGTGAGCGTCAAGGCCAAGGGCAACCCGCAGCCGGGAGAGGGTCCCTGGGCTCGCCTCAAGTACGAAGGTGGCGTCCACCGCGTCCAGCGCGTCCCCGTCACCGAGACCCAGGGCCGCATCCACACGAGCGCCGCCGGCGTCTGGGTCATGCCCGAGGCCGAGGAGGTCGAGGTCGACATCCACCCGAACGACCTCAAGATCGACGTCTACCGCTCGTCCGGGCCCGGTGGCCAGTCGGTCAACACCACCGACTCGGCTGTCCGCATCACCCATCTCCCGACCGGGACCGTGGTGTCCTGCCAGAACGAGAAGAGCCAGCTCCAGAACAAGGAGTCGGCCATGCGGGTCCTGCGGGCGCGGCTGCACCAACTCGCGGTCGACGAGGCCAACGCCGCCAGCGCCGACATCCGCGCGAGCCAGGTCCGCACGGTCGACCGGAGCGAGCGGATCCGTACCTACAACTTCCCCGAGAACCGGATCAGCGACCACCGCACCGGCTTCAAGGCCTACAACCTCGACACCGTCCTCGGCGGAGAGCTCGACCCGGTCGTGGAGTCGGCCATGGCTGCGGACGAGGCGGCGCGCCTCGCGGCCCTCGGCGAGGGCAGCGCGTGAGCGACCTGCGCGCGGCCGTCCGCGACGCCACGCAGCGCCTCACCGACGCCGGAGTCGCGTCTCCGGCGCACGATGCGGTGGCACTGGCAGCGCATGCCTTGGGCGTCGACTCCAGCGAAGTCCGGCGGCTCATGATCCTCGGTGGTCCCGTCCCCGAGGCGTATGCCGTCCTCGTCGCCGAGCGCGCCTCTCGCGTTCCGCTTCAGCACCTCACGGGCCGGGCGTGGTTCCGCGGGCTCGAGCTCGAGGTGGGGCCCGGCGTTTTCGTGCCGCGACCGGAAACCGAGGTCGTGGCGGGGTGGGCCATCGACGCTGTTCGGGCCTGTGTGGAATCGGGTGTGGACGAGCCCGTGGTCGTGGACCTCTGCACCGGGTCGGGAGCGATCGCGCTGGCCGTCAAGGCCGAGGTGCCGCACGCGCAGGTGCATGCCGTCGAGGTGAGCGACCTCGCCGTGGCCTGGGCTCGGCGCAACCAGGAACGTCTCGCCCTAGATGTCGAGATCGTCCAGGGCGACGCGATCACGTCGCTGGACCTCCGCGATGTCGACGTCGTGGTGTCGAACCCGCCCTACATCCCGACCACGGCCGAACCGATCGACCCCGAAGTGCGTGACCACGATCCACACGTGGCGCTCTACGGCGGCAGTGAGGACGGGCTGGCGATCCCACGGCTCATCGCGGCTCGTGCCGCCGGTCTGCTTCGGGCCGGGGGAGTCCTCGTCATGGAGCATGCCGACAGTCAGGGCGAATCGCTCCCGGCGGCACTCCGTGCCACGGGCTCGTGGTCCCACGTGGAGGACCGGGTCGACCTCAACGGACGGCCACGCGCGACTGTCGCCCTTCGCGGCTGAGGTCCGGACAGCACTGCGGCCCCCTGCCCGAAGGCAGGAGGCCGCAGCGTCGTCAGTCCGGTCAAAGGATGTACATCAGCAAGACGATGATCAGAAGAACACCAACGATCGTCCAGATGAGTCCGGAACCACGCATGCGTTGCACCTCTTTCGTTGGGGGACGAGCGACAGACACTACTGAACGCAAGGGCTTGAACGACGCGTAGCCGCGCCCGACCTGTGGGGGAGCGGCACGTTCGTGGCCCGCGCTCATGGCTGCAGGGGCGCGGTCCTAGGCTGGCCCCATGAGTCCGGTCTTCGACTGCACGACGCCCGAGGGGCGTCAGGACGGCATCGCCAAGGCGACCGCCGGCGTGCGCCAGGGCGACCTCGTCGTCCTGCCCACCGACACCCTCTATGGCATCGGCGCCGATGCCTTCGCGCCCGACGCGGTGCAGCGGCTGCTCGACGCGAAGGGCCGCGGCCGCGAGATGCCTCCGCCGGTCCTCGTCGCGGACGTCCGGACCGTCGACGGGCTGGCCATCGACGTGCCCGACTACGCCCGAGCCCTCATCAAGGAGTACTGGCCCGGCCCCCTCACGCTCGTCCTCAAGGCGCAGCCCTCGCTCATGTGGGACCTGGGCGACACCGGCGGGACGGTGGCTGTGCGCATGCCCGACCACGAAGTCGCGCTCGAGCTTCTTCAGGCCGTGGGGCCGATGGCCGTGAGCAGTGCGAACCGCACCGGACATCCGGCCTCTCGCACCGTGATCGACGCAGCCACCCAGTTGGGGGCGTCGGTGGAGTTCTATCTCGACGGCGGTCCGGTCACCGGTGGCCTGCCCTCCACGATCGTCGACTGCACCCAGCCCGAGCCGGTGATCCTGCGTCGCGGCGCGATCGACGCAGACGAGATCCTGGCCCTTGCGGCCCAACACCTAGAGTTGCCGGCAGACGAGCCGGACGCGTCGGACGACCCGGCACCAGCACCCGAGGAGAGCAGCAGCGATGAGTGAGACGTTCTACGGTTCGGACTTCGGGGCCCTGGAGTCCTTCGACCCAGAGATCGCGGGTGTGCTCGTGTCCGAGCTCGACCGCCTGCGCGGTGGCCTGCAGCTCATCGCCAGTGAAAACATGTCCTCGCCGGCGGTGCTGACCTCCCTCGGGTCGACCCTCTCCAACAAGTACGCCGAGGGCTACCCGGGTCGTCGCTACTACGGCGGATGCTCCGAGGTCGACAAGGCCGAGTCGCTCGCCATCGAGCGCGCCAAGGCACTCTTCGAGGCCGACCACGCCAACGTGCAGCCGCACTCGGGGGCCAGCGCCAACCAGGCGGTCTACGGCGCCTTCATGTCGCCCGGCGACACCATCCTCGCCATGAGCCTTCCGCACGGCGGGCACCTCACCCACGGAACCAAGATGTCCTTCTCGGGCAAGTGGTTCAACGCCGTCCACTACGGCGTCGACAAGGAGACCGAGGACATCGACTACGACGAGGTCGAGCGCCTGGCCAAGGAGCACAAGCCCAAGGTGATCCTCGCCGGCGGTTCCGCGATCCCGCGGCTCATCGACTTCGAGTTCTTCCGCCGGGTTGCCGACGAGATCGGCGCGATCTTCTGGGTCGACGCGGCGCACTTCATCGGACTCGTCGCAGGCAAGGCCATCCCCAGCCCGGTTCCGTATGCCGACGTCGTCAGCTTCACGACGCACAAGGTGCTGCGTGGTCCGCGTTCCGGCGCGATCGTCTGCAAGGAAGAGCACAAGGCCGCCATCGACAAGGCCGTCTTCCCGATGATGCAGGGTGGCCCGCAGATGCACACCATCGCGGCCAAGGCGACGAACTTCAAGGAGTGCGCCTCGCCTGAGTACCAGGCCTACGCCAAGCAGGTCATCGCCAACGCCAAGGTCCTCGCGGAGACGTTGGGGGAGAAGGGCATCCGTCCCACGACGGGCGGCACCGACACCCACCTGTCGCTGCACGACCTGCAGCAGGTCCTCGTGACCGGCGCCGACGCCGAGGCGCGCTGCGACGCGGCCGGGATCACGCTCAACAAGAACGCCATCCCCTTCGACCCGCAGAAGCCCAACATCGCCAGCGGCATCCGCGTGGGCACCCCGTGTGTCACGACGCAGGGCATGGGTGAGGACGAGATGCGGACCATCGGCGGACTCATCGCCCGCGCTGTCGTCGATGGTGACGCCGACCCGGAGCACGCGGTGTCCAAGGAGGTGCGCGCGGAGGTGACTGACCTCGTGACGCGCTTCCCGGCATACCCCCGCTGAGGCAACGACTTATTGCCCGTTCGGCCACCCTCCCAGCACCGTTCACCGGTGCTGGGAGCCGGGCCGAACGGGCAATAAGTCGTTCAGAGGATGGTCAGCCGGTGGGGCGCTCGCGGCGGCTGCGGCGGTCGTCCGCGGCCTGTTCGGCGGCCTCCTCGGCCAGCGCTCGCGCCTCTTCGGCGGAGGGCCGGGCCTTCGGCTTGGTTCCGGAGGCCGACGCGATGGTCCAGATGCTCCGCGCGAAGACCTCGAGGTCGAGCAGCGGCGACATGTGCTTGAGGTAGTAGAAGTCGTAGGAGAGCTTCTCGATCGTCTCCTCCTCCGACGCGGCGTAGCCGTGGCGTACCTGGGCCCACCCGGTGATGCCGGGCCGCACGAGGTGGCGCTGGTCGTAGAAGGGGATCGCCTCGCGGTACTTCTCGACGAAACTCACCTGTTCGGGCCGCGGCCCGATGAGGGAGAGCTCGCCGCGGAGGACGTTGAAGAACTGCGGGAGTTCGTCGAGGCGGACGCTGCGGAGGAACTTGCCGAGCGGCGTGATCCGCGGGTCGTCACCGGTCGCCTGTCGTGCGCCCTGCGACTCGGCGTCGGCACGCATGGTGCGGAATTTGAAGAGCTCGACGAGTTCGCCGCGGCGCCCGACCCTGACCTGGCGGAAGATCACCGGGCTGCCGTCGAAGATGCGGACGAGGACGGCCACGATCGCGATGAGGGGCATCCACAGGGGGCTGGTGAGGACGACGAGGACGAGATCCAGCGCGTGCTTGAAGGGCAGGAACGGCAGCTTGCGCAACAGCGACGTCTCGATCTCCCACCCCTCGGAGAGGTGGCCGAGGGGCACGCGGCCGGTGTGCTCCTCGTAGACGTCGTTCAGCTGGCGAACCTCGCGGCCGGCCACCGAAGTGGCGGAGACGTAGCGCGTGACCTCGCGCGACCATGGGGCGCTGAGGTCGACGGTGAGAATCGTGTCGGCCGGGGGAGCGCCGGGAGGGTCGTCGGTCCCCGGGTCGATGACCCCGACGACCGTGATGTGCGGAGTTTCGTCGAGGGCGCGCACGATCCCGTGCGAGTTCGTGACGATGAGGAGACGCTCGGTCCACGGTTTGAGGCGGAGCACCAGCCGCAGCAACAGGACGAGCCCCAGCCAGATGGCGAGCGTCGTGAAGAGGTGTGGGCGCGAGTAGTACGGACGCGCGAGCACGATCTGCGCCGTGATGGCGAGGAAGGCCAGGAGGGCGGCGAGCGCGGCGCGGCTGTATGTCGGTCGCGGCGGGCCCTGCGGCATGAGCCCTGTGACGAGCAGGCTTCCGGCTGCCGAGCCGAGGAGCGACATGACGAGGATGTCGACGAGATCGCGCCCCTGCGTCTGCGCCAGGACGGCGTCGCTGAAGGGGTGGGAGTCGAACTGCAGGTACGCCGCGATGACGAACGCGAGGAAGAGGAGTGCGGCGTCCGCGCAGGCCAGGCCGACGAGGAGCCGCTGTCTCATGGCCGTGAGTGTATTCGCCCCGCAATTGTCGTAGGGGACCCCCTCTCGGGTCGGCCAGTTGGTGATGCCGAAACGCTTGTGATAGTTTTCACAAGCACCCGGAACCCCCTCGACGGAGAGCCCAGAAGTGACTTCGACACCCGCGCCACGGACCCCGGTCCGGATGATGCTGCGGGGTGCTCTCGTTCCGGGGATGATCTCCCTTCTCGTGTTTCCCACAGCCTTCTGGTCGTATGCCGGTGAGCACGCCGCGCTGTCCGCTCTCGCGGGTGCCGGGACGGTCTTCGTCGTCCTCCTCGCAGGCCTCCTGGGCATCACCGCCGTGGTCCTCGGGCCGGCCGCGACGTCGATGGCTGGCGCCGGGGTCGTCTACCTCGGTCAGCTCATCCTCATCGTCGCCGTCGTGCTCGCTTTGCGCAGCGTGGACTGGCTGGACGGGCGCGCTTTCGCGCTGGCAGCCATCGTGCAGACGCTCGTCATGCAGGTCGGCCAGATCGCCGGCTACCTCCGCGCGCGCCACGAGATCCACCCCGGCGCCCTCGATGGAGGAGCGGGGTCATGAGCGACGACGAGCGCAAGATCCCCAAGGGCGTCGAGGGCCACGAGCCCTTCGCGAAGTGGCACGACGATCCCGAGTTGCCCAGCTCCACCGCGCGCGCAGATGCTCTCGGTGCGACCGTCATTGCGTACCTCATCACCGGTCCCGCCGTCTTCGGCGCGATCGGCTTCGGACTCGACAAACTCCTCGGCACCGGCTTCATCGTCGTGCTCGGGATCCTGGCCGGGATGGGTCTGTCGCTCTACACCATCTGGCTCCGGTACGGTACGTCGTGACGCCCCTGACCTACGGCCGCAAGCGACTCGCGTTCGAGCCGCGATTGCAGGGTGCCGCCATCACCATGAACGAGGAGAACCACCTGTGATCCTGACTGCGCTGGCTGCAGGGACCACGACCGCCGTCGTCGCCGCCGACGAGGGTGGTGAGTTCACCACCCCTTCGCCCGACATCTTCTGGCTGCCGTTGATCGGTGAGGGCAACTGGGCCATCACCGAGCAGATGGTCTGGGGTGGCGTCTCCGTCCTCGTGCTCAGCGTCGCCATGGTCGCGCTCTCCAGGAACGCCGCGATCGTCCCGTCCAAGGGCCAGTGGCTCATGGAGGGCTTCTACAACTTCGCGCGGAACGGCGTCGCCCGCGACATGATCGGGACCAAGCACTTCCTCAAGTTCGTCCCGCTGCTCTTCAGCCTCTTTGCCCTCATCCTGCTCAACAACTGGATGGGCATCCTGCCGCCCGTGATGAACCCGACCATGGGCAAGATCGGCTTCCCGATCGCGCTGACCCTCGTGGTCTACGTGGTCTACCACTGGATCGGCATCAAGAAGCACGGCGTCAAGGGCTACTTCGCGCACATGGTTCCGGACGGCCTCCCGGGCTGGATCAAGCCGGCGATCTTCTTCCTCGAGCTGATCACCTACTTCATCACCCGCCCGCTGACGCTCGCCCTGCGACTCTTCGGCAACATGTTCGCCGGTCACATGCTCATCGTGCTCTTCGTGAGCGCCGGTGCGTTCTTCCTCACCCAGGGCGTCGTCTTCAAGCTGCTCGCGGTGCCGACCTTCATCATGGCCGCCGTCATGTTCCTGTTCGAGGCGCTCGTCCAGTTCCTCCAGGCCTACGTCTTCACCCTGCTCTCCGCGAGCTACATCGCCGGAGCCCTCGCCGACGACCACTGACGGTCACTGGCACCACAGACTGCTTCACCCACAACTTCATAGCTGTCCTGCAACATCACCCAAGTTCTTCCGCCCGGCAGTCGGCCGTGGCGGGACCCCCAGAAACACGAAAGAGGAATCATCGTGGAAGGCAACCTCTCGCTCGTCGGTTACGGCCTCGCGACCATCGGCCCGGCCATCGCCGTCGGCCTGATCTTCGCCGCCTACATCAACGGTGTGGCCCGTCAGCCCGAGGCTCGCAACCTCCTGCAGCCGATCGCCATCCTTGGCTTCGCGCTCGCCGAGGCGCTCGCGATCTTCGGCCTGGTGCTCTTCTTCCTCTGATCCCAGAGGCTCACCCACACCGATCCGGCACGAAGCACTAGGAGTACCCGTGCAGTTCACCGCCACCGCATCGTCGGTCGTTTCCCTGGCCTCGGCCGAGGGCGCCAAGATGCCCCTCATCCCACACATCCCGGAGCTGATCTTCGGCCTCGTGATGATCGGGATCCTCTACTGGGTGGTCTCGACCAAGGTCGTGCCCAACCTGGAGAAGGCCTACGAGGAGCGTCGTGCCGCCATCGAGGGCGGCATGGAGCAGGCCGAGGAGGCCCAGGCCCAGGCCCAGGCCCAGGCCGCGCTCCAGCAGTACGAAGCCCAGCTGCACGAGGCTCGCACCGAGGCCAACGCCATCCGTGAGGAGGCGCGGGCCGAGGGTGCATCCATCGTCACCGAGATGCGCGACAAGGCGCAGGCGGAGGCGAGCCGGATCACCGAGTCGGCCAAGCGCCAGATCGAGGCCGAGCGTCAGCAGGCCGTGGTCTCGCTCCGCTCGGAGGTCGGCACCCTCTCGACGACCCTCGCCAGCCGCATCGTCGGCGAGTCCCTCGAGGACGAGGTCCGTCAGAAGGGCCTCATCGACCGCTTCCTCTCCGAGCTCGAGGGCGGCACCGTCCGTCCCGAGAAGGTTGCGGCGGCGTCCGTCCCGGCGCCCGAGCAGGCCGACGCGCCCGCGCAGGGCCAGCTCGACCTGGGCACCGACGGCACGGCAGGGCGGGACGCCTGATGCGTGGCTCGTCTCGTGGTGCCCGGGCGGCGGCCGACAAGGCCCTCGCCCTGGCCCTCGACGGCGTCGACCGCACCGCGCTCGCCGAGGAGCTCTTCGCGATCAACGCCGCCATCGACGGCGACGTCTCGCTGCGCCGTGCCTTCGCGGATCCGTCTCGTGACGGTGAGTCGAAGCGTGGTCTCGCCGACCGGCTCTTCGGAGGCAAGGTCAGCGAGGCGGCCAACACCCTCACCGGTGAGGTCGTCGCGCAGCGCTGGCAGAAGGAGGGCGACCTCGGCGACACGTTCGAGTCGCTCGCGGTCCGTGCCCTCCTCGCCGGTGCCGAGAAGGGTGAGCGGATCGACGACGTCGAGGACGAGCTCTTCCGCTTCGAGCGCATCGTCGCGTCGGACGCCGAGCTTCGCGATGTGCTGTCGAGCCGCAACGCCGACTCCACGGGCAAGGCCGGGCTCGTGCGTGGCCTGCTCGAGGGCAAGGTCCAGCCCGAGACGATCCGCCTCGCGGAGCAGGCTGTGCTCGTGCCGCGTGGCCGTCGGCTCGACCGCGTCCTTGAGTCCTACCTCAAGCTCGCGTCCGAGCGTCGTGACGAGCTCACGGCCCTCGTCACCTCGGTCGTCGCGCTCGACGAGCGTCAGCAGCACCGCCTGACCTCGGCGCTGCGCGCGATCTATGGCAAGAAGGTCACCCTCCGATCGGTGCTCGACCCGAGCGTCGTCGGCGGGATCCGCGTCCAGATCGGCGACGAGGTCGTCGACGGCACCGTTCTGCGCCGCCTCGAGGCGGTCCAGCGCGACCTCGCCGGCTGACGGACGACCGGACCACACGGCATACGGGCTCTCGAGCTCGACCACATCTGAACAAGCACGAAGCCCACACACTTCGGCCCCACCGCGGGGCCGGTACCTGAGGAGAAGAGATCACATGACGGAGCTCTCGATCCGTCCGGAGGAGATCCGGGACGCGCTGGACACCTACGTCCAGTCCTACGAGCCCGGCGCGGCCTCCCGCGAAGAGGTCGGCCGAGTCACCGACGCCGGCGACGGCATCGCCCACGTCGAGGGTCTGCCCTCGGCCATGACCAACGAGCTCCTCGAGTTCGAGGACGGCACGCTGGGCCTCGCGCTCAACCTCGACGTCCACGACATCGGTGTCGTCATCCTCGGTGACTTCTCCAAGATCGAGGAGGGCCAGGAGGTCAAGCGCACCGGAGAGGTCCTCTCGGTCCCCGTCGGTGACAACTTCCTCGGCCGCGTCGTCGACCCGCTCGGCAACCCGATCGACGGCATGGGCGACATCGAGAGCGACGAGCGCCGCGCGCTCGAGCTCCAGGCCCCATCGGTCGTCCAGCGCAAGTCGGTGCACGAGCCGCTGCAGACCGGCCTCAAGGCCGTCGACGCCATGACGCCGATCGGCCGTGGCCAGCGTCAGCTCATCATTGGTGACCGTCAGACCGGCAAGACCACCGTCGCCGTCGACACGATCATCAACCAGAAGGAGTTCTGGGAGACCGGCGACCCGGAGAAGCAGGTTCGCTGCATCTACGTCGCCATCGGCCAGAAGGGCTCGACGATCGCGTCGGTCAAGGGCACCCTCGAGGAGGCCGGCGCGATGGAGTACACCACCATCGTCGCGGCTCCCGCGTCCGACTCCGCGGGCTTCAAGTACCTCGCGCCCTACACCGGCTCGGCCATCGGGCAGCACTGGATGTACCAGGGCAAGCACGTCCTCATCGTCTTCGATGACCTGTCCAAGCAGGCCGAGGCCTACCGCGCCGTCTCCCTCCTCCTCCGCCGCCCGCCGGGCCGCGAGGCCTACCCGGGTGACGTCTTCTACCTGCACTCCCGTCTGCTCGAGCGTTGCGCGAAGCTCAACGACGAGCTCGGTGCGGGCTCGATGACCGGCCTCCCGATCATCGAGACCAAGGCTGGTGACGTCTCGGCCTACATCCCGACCAACGTCATCTCCATCACCGACGGCCAGATCTACCTCCAGGCGGACCTCTTCAACTCCAACGTCCGCCCCGCGGTCGATGTGGGTGTCTCGGTTTCCCGAGTCGGTGGAGCTGCGCAGACCAAGGCCATGAAGTCGGTCTCCGGTCGCCTCAAGCTCGACCTGGCCCAGTTCCGCGCCCTCGAGGCGTTCGCGATGTTCGCGTCCGACCTCGACGCCGCGTCCAAGGCACAGCTCGCCAAGGGTGCTCGCCTCGTCGAGCTCCTCAAGCAGTCGCAGTCGGCGCCGTTCCCGGTCGAGGAGCAGGTCGTCTCCGTGTGGGCCGGCACCACCGGTCAGCTCGATGACGTTGCCGTCGAGGACATCCGCCGCTTCGAGGCCGAGTTCCTCGACCACCTGCGTCGCAGCAAGGGTGACCTGCTCGCCGCGATCCGCGAGACGGGCAAGTTCGAGGACTCCACCGAAGAGGCTCTCAAGGCCGAGATCGACTCCTTCAAGAAGGGCTTCGAGCCCTCCGACAAGGAGAACGTCCCGGTCGGCGACGAGACCGAGAGCGGCGAGGACGCCCTCGACTCCGCCCAGGAGCAGATCGTCAAGCAGAAGCGCTGACTCCGTATGCCGTGTGGTCACCTCGGTGACCACACGGCACGGATCGCGAGGTCGCGAAGGCGACCACACGGCATACGAACTTTTTTCGCAGGACAGACCAGACAGGAAGGCGGAAACCTATGGGAGCGCAGATCCGGGAGTACCGGCAGCGCATCCGCTCCGTCAGCGCGACGAAGAAGATCACGCGGGCCATGGAGCTCATGGCCGCGGCTCGCGTCGTCAAGGCACAGCAGGCCGTGCGCGAGTCGACGCCCTACGCGCGTGCGATCACGCGTGCGGTGTCGGCCGTGGCGACCTTCTCCAACGAGGAGCACGTCCTCACGAGCGAGAAGGACAAGGTGACCCGCGCGGCGGTCGTCATCATCACGTCCGACCGCGGACTGGCCGGCGCCTACGCGTCGTCGGTGCTCAAGGAGTCCGAGAAGCTCATCGCGCGACTGCGTGACGAGGGCAAGGAGGCCGTTCCGTACCTCCTGGGTCGCAAGGCCGTCGGCTACTACTCGTTCCGCCAGCGCGAGTTCGCTGCCGAGTGGACCGGTGACTCCGAGAAGCCCGCTTTCGAGCGCGCCCGCGAAATCGGCCAGCGTCTCGTCGACGACTTCCTCATGGACACCGAGGCCGAAGGCGGCGTGGACGAGGTCCACATCGTCTACTCGCGCTTCGTGTCGATGGTCACCCAGGAGCCCGAGGTCATCCGCCTCCTGCCCCTCGAGATCGTCGAGGGCACCGAGGCTCCTGCCGAGGGGGACCTGTTCCCGCTCTACGAGTTCGAGCCCAACGTCGAGGAGGTCCTCGACGCCCTGCTTCCGAAGTACGTCAACTCGCGCCTGTTCAACGCCATGCTCCAGGCGGCGGCCTCCGAGCTCGCGGCGCGCCAGCGGGCGATGAAGTCCGCGACGGACAACGCCGAGGAGCTCGTCAAGAAGTACACCCGACTGGCCAACCAGGCCCGTCAGGCGGAGATCACCCAAGAGATCAGCGAAATCGTCGGTGGCGCCAGCGCCCTGGCCGAGAGCAAGTGAGAGAGAAACCCATGACTGCCACTGTCAGTGAAAACACTGCGTACGTCGCACCGGAGCCCGGCGGCATCGGCCGGGTCTCGCGCATCATCGGCCCGGTCGTCGACATCGAGTTCCCCGTCGACGCGATGCCCGAGCAGTACAACCTGCTCACCACCTCCGTCGAGCTCGGCGGCGAGTCCAAGAACCTGAACCTCGAGGTCGCCCAGCACATCGGCGACAACATGGTTCGCGCCATCTCCCTGCAGCCGACCGACGGCCTCGTCCGCGGCGCCAAGGTGCAGGACACGGGCGGCCCGATCACCGTTCCCGTCGGCGACGCGACCCTGGGTCACGTCTTCAACGCGACCGGTGACGTCCTCGACCTCCCCGAGGGCGAGACCCTCGAGGTCACCGAGCGCTGGGGCATCCACCGCAAGGCGCCCGCCTTCGACCAGCTCGAGTCGAAGACGCAGATGTTCGAGACCGGCATCAAGGTCATCGACCTCCTCACGCCCTACGTGCAGGGTGGCAAGATCGGCCTCTTCGGTGGTGCCGGTGTCGGCAAGACCGTCCTCATCCAGGAGATGATCGCCCGCGTCGCCCGCGACCACGGTGGCGTCTCGACGTTCGCCGGTGTCGGTGAGCGCACCCGTGAGGGCAACGACCTCATGGCCGAGATGGAAGAGGCCGGCGTCCTCGGCCAGACCGCCCTGGTCTTCGGCCAGATGGACGAGCCGCCGGGCACGCGTCTCCGCGTCGCGCTGTCGGCCCTGACGATGGCGGAGTACTTCCGCGACGTCCAGAAGCAGGACGTGCTCCTCTTCATCGACAACATCTTCCGCTTCACGCAGGCCGGTTCGGAGGTGTCGACCCTTCTCGGTCGTATGCCGTCCGCCGTGGGCTACCAGCCGACCCTCGCCGACGAGATGGGCGTTCTCCAGGAGCGCATCACCTCGACGCGTGGTCACTCGATCACCTCGATGCAGGCGATCTACGTGCCCGCCGACGACTACACCGACCCGGCCCCGGCCACGACGTTCGCGCACCTCGACGCGACGACCGAGCTCTCGCGTGAGATCGCCTCGCTCGGTATCTACCCGGCCGTGGACCCGCTGACCTCCACGTCGCGCATCCTCGACCGTCGCTACATCGCCGAGGACCACTACAACACCGCGGTGCGCGTCAAGCAGATCCTCCAGCGCAACAAGGAGCTGCAGGACATCATCGCGATCCTCGGTATCGACGAGCTCTCCGAAGAGGACAAGATCCTCGTCAACCGCGCACGTCGCATCCAGCGCTTCCTGTCGCAGAACACCTATGTTGCCAAGCAGTTCACCGGCATCGAGGGTTCGACGGTTCCGCTGGTCGACACGATCGAGGCCTTCACCAAGATCGCGGACGGCGAGTACGACCACTTCCCCGAGCAGGCCTTCTTCATGTGCGGTGGCCTCGACGACGTCGAGCGCCAGGCCGCGGAGATCCAGAAGAATCTCTGATCCGACCATGCACGATTCGCAGGGCCGATGCCGCGCGCGGTGTCGGCCCTGCGGCATAGGGCGACGAGGGCACTCCGCCCGCGCCGCTAGACTTCATCTCCACACCACTTCCCGGAGGAACACGTGAGCCAGCTTCAGGTCGAACTCGTCGCCGCGGACCGCAAGGTCTGGGAGGGCGAGGCGAGCCAGGTGAGTGCCCGCTCCATCGATGGTGAGCTCGGGATCATGCCCGGCCACACGCCCATCCTCGGCGTCCTCGTGCAGGGCGAGATCAAGATCCACGGCGAGGGTGGCGTGCGCACGGCCACCATCGACGGTGGCTTCCTGTCGGTCGACCACGACCGCGTGACGATCCTTGCCGAGGCCGTCGACGCCTCCGGCCTGGGCAACTGAGCGAGCGCGCAACGTCATGAGTGCGATCGCCACCGTTGAGCTCGTGCTCGCGGTGGTCCTCGCCCTCATCGTGCTGTTCATCGTCTACATCTGGCTGCGCCGCCGCTACATCTCCGGAGGCAAACCGCTCATGCTCTGCGCCATCAACACGGGTGACCGCCGCTGGCGGCTGGGACTCGTGCGCATCGCGGGGGATCGACTCGACTGGTTCTCGGTCGTCGGTCCCTCGCCGCGTCCGGCCCACTCGTGGCTGCGCCACGATCTCGATCTCGGTGCGCCAAAACGGTTGCCCGACGCCGTGCCCGGGCTGCCGGCCGACGCGATCTCGGTGGTCGGCCGATCGCGGTCGACGGACTACGAGCTGGCGATGAGCACGGCCGCCTACACCGCGGTCCGGGCCTGGCTCGAGAGCTCGCCGCCCGGCTTCAACGTCAACGTCGCATGAGGGATCGCGCTCGTGGGTCGTGGAGTGTCACGGCAGGGGTGGCGTCCTTGCTGCTCGCTGTGTCTGGATGTGGGTTGCTCGGAGAGGAGTCCGCTCCCTCGGATGTGCGGTTGCTGGTGTCCGCACCAGTCGACGGGGCGGATCAGGCTCAGGTTCTGGGCATCCTGACCCGCAACGACCAGGGCTGTCTCGTGCTCGACCAAGGGCCCCCGGACCACGTGCCGGTGGTGTGGCCCGAGGGAACTGTCCCGCTGCTCGGCGACGACACGTTGGACGGGGTCAGGCTCCCCAGCGGAACCGAGGTGCGGGTCGGCCAGTCCCTTCAGGGAGGCGGCGGCTACTCCACCCTGAAGGACGTGACTCTCGGGTCCGGCGACCCCGCGAAGTGTGGCTTCGGCGAGGGTTCCGGGGCGGCCATGCTCAGTAGCGACCCGGTCTCCGTCAGCACGCCAAGCGCGTCGCCGACCAGCTGATCAGTCGTCGTCGGTCGTCGGGTCGTCCGACTCCGGGACGCTGCGCCCCTTCTTCGTCGGGGCCTCGGCTCGGCCGCCGCCCGGCTGCCACAGCACGTCGCCACCCGCGTCGAGGTTCGCCACTCGGGCGAGGATGAAGAGCAGGTCGGACAGGCGATTGAGGTATGCCGCCGTCACCGGATTGACGCCTCCCTCACCCTTGCTGGTCCCCACGTCGGTGCCATGCGCCTCGATCGCGGCCCACGTCGCGCGCTCCGCCCGGCGCACCACCGTCGTGGCCTGGTGGAGATGGGCAGCGGCCACCGTGCCGCCAGGGAGGATGAAGGAGCGCAGCTTCTCGAGCTTGGCGTTCTGGGTGTCGCAGTCGGCCTCGAGCTCGTCGATCCACGCGCTCTGGACCCGGAGTGGTGGGTACTCGGGGTTCTCGACAAGTGGCGTGCACAGGTCGGCGCCGACGTCGAACAGGTCGTTCTGCACCCGCAGCAGAATGGTTCGGACGTCGTCGGTGAGGTCCCCTGTCGCGAGGACGACGCCGATGACCGCGTTGGCCTCATTGGCATCGGCGTAGGCCGCCAGGCGTGGGTCGGTCTTGCTCGTACGGCTGAAGTCGCCCAGCGCCGTGGTGCCGTCGTCGCCGGTACGGGTGTAGATGCGGGTGAGGTTGACCATGGCCCGAGCCTGCCAGATGGTCGTCTGGGCGCGGCGTCGGTCCGGGCCACAGGCTGACGCACGTCACCTTCCCACGTCCACATGCTGGCCTTTGCCGATTCTTTACTCGACGCATGCCCGGCCTGTGGGGACCGTCCCGTTCAATGGACGGCACAGGGAGGAGGCCGCCATGACGCATCCTGTGCACACGCTCGTCACGCTCGACGAGCGCCGCGACACGACCGGACACCATGTCTCCCTGCGCGGGCGCCTCGACATCCACACCGTGCCGGACCTGCGCCTCGTCCTGCACCGCATCGTCGACGACGGCAGCGACGACCTCCTCTTGGACTTGGCCGAGTGCGAGATCGGCGACGCGACGGGCTTCGGCGTCATCGTCGAGTGTCTCCGTCGCGCGCGACGAGGCTCGCGGACGTTCTGCATCGTGGAGGCCGACCAGCGCACTCGCCGACTCCTGCACCGGGCGCGGCTGGCGCATGTCGTCGGCCAGACCGAATCGGCCGACGGCGCTGCGGTCGGCTGATCCGTCGCCGATACTGACCGGGTGACCGACCAGCCCGCCGCTCCCCGACGCAACCTGGGTCTCGATGCTGCCCGCGGGCTGGCAGTCGTGGCGATGGTCATCGCCCACGCACTTCCCTTCATCAGCGGGCGCGTCTCGCAGGGTGTGGCCTTCCTCCTCAGCCAGGTCAACGATCTCGCGTCGCCCCTCTTCGCGCTCTCGATGGGCGTGGCGGCCGGACTGGTCTTTCCGGGGCCCTCCGTCGCCCGTGGCATCGCCCGCGCGGTGGTGAGGGGCGGGGCGCTGATCCTGCTCGGCGTCGGCCTCGAGCACGCGAACCACTGGGTGGCGGTGATCCTGCACATCCTCGGCCTGCTGCTGATTGTCGGCACCCCCCTGCTCCTGCTCGGCTCGCGATGGCTCATTGCCCTGGCCGCAGCACTGTTCGCCGTCGGGCCGTTCGTCATCGAGGCCGTCAACCGAGCGGGCGGCACGGGCGTCACGGACGGCGTGCCGGAGGCTGACTGGGTGCAGAACCCGCTGCTCCAGTGGCTCGTCCTCAACACCCACTACCGCGTCCTCACCCTGCTTCCGCTCTTCCTCATCGGTGCGGTCCTCGCCCGTCGAGGGCTGGACGACGAGCGGGCAGCCTGGTGGTGTCTCATCGGTGGCTTCGCCATGGTCTGGACAGCCTTCGCCCTGGAGCTGCTCGGCTTCCCGGTGGAATTCTCCGGTGACTTCACGGATCAGGTGCAGGAGAACGGACTGGCGCTCGCGGCATACGGAGCGATCATGGTGACCACGCTGGGACGGAAGGGACGCGCCGATCCGCCAGCCCTGCGCCCGCTGGCTCGCGTCGGGCAGGTGGCGTTGTCGCTCTATGTCGCGCACGTCCTGTTCCTCGTCGTCCTGATCCCCGAATTCCCACAGCGCGGATGGGTGCCGTTCGTGCTCTTCGTCACGGTGAGTGTCGCGGTGGCATGGGCGTGGGCGAGGTTCGTCGGGCGCGGTCCGATCGAGTGGCTCATCGACCTCGTCGCGCCAGCGCGGCGGCCCTCAAGCGTGAGCACTCTCACCGCCTGAGAACCTGTCTCGACCGCTGGACGCCGCGTAGCGTTGAGCGCATGCCCGAAGACCGTTCTGCCTCACCGGCGCCCGCTGCCGCAGCTCCTGCTCGTCCGGAGCGTGACCGCCCCTGGGTCATGCGCACGTATGCCGGCCACTCCAGTGCCGCTGCCTCGAACGCGTTGTACCGACGCAACCTCGCGAAGGGGCAGACGGGCCTCTCGGTGGCGTTCGACCTGCCGACGCAGACCGGCTACGACCCCGACCACGTCCTCGCGCGCGGTGAGGTTGGCAAGGTCGGTGTGCCGATCTCGCACATCGGGGACATGCGTGCGCTGTTCGACCAGATCCCGCTCGGCCAGATGAACACGTCGATGACGATCAACGCGACCGCCATGTGGCTGCTCGCGATGTATCAGGTCGCTGCCGAGGACCAGGCCGTCGCCGCAGGTGAGGACCCGGCCACCGTCGTGAAGTCGCTCGGTGGCACCACGCAGAACGACATCATCAAGGAGTACCTGTCGCGCGGGACCTACGTCTTCGCGCCGGCGCCGTCGCTGCGGCTCATCACTGACATGGTGAGCTACACCGTCGCCGAGATCCCCAAGTGGAACCCCATCAACATCTGCAGCTATCACCTCCAAGAGGCCGGCGCGACGCCCGTGCAGGAGATCGCCTACGCGATGTCCACGGCGATTGCCGTGCTGGACGCTGTCCGTGATGCGGGTCAGGTGCCCGAGGAGCGGTTCGGCGAGGTCGTCGCCCGCATCTCCTTCTTCGTCAACGCCGGTGTCCGGTTCGTCGAGGAGATGTGCAAGATGCGCGCCTTCGTCGAGCTGTGGGACGAGCTGACCCGGGAGCGCTACGGCGTCACCGACGCCAAACAGCGGCGCTTCCGCTACGGCGTCCAGGTGAACTCGCTCGGCCTCACCGAGGCCCAGCCGGAGAACAACGTCCAGCGCATCGTGCTCGAGATGCTCGCCGTGACGCTCTCGAAGGACGCACGTGCGCGCGCCGTCCAGCTGCCGGCGTGGAACGAAGCGCTCGGCCTTCCGCGTCCGTGGGATCAGCAGTGGTCGCTGCGCATGCAGCAGGTGCTCGCGTTCGAGTCGGACCTCCTTGAGTACGAGGACCTCTTCGCGGGGTCGACGGTTGTCGAGGCCAAGGTCGCCGAGCTCATCGCCGGAGCCAAGGCTGAGATCGCTCGCGTGCAGGACATGGGTGGCGCGGTTGCTGCCGTCGAGAGCGGCTACATGAAGTCGGCGCTCGTCGCCTCGCACGCGCTGCGCCGCCAGCGGATCGAGGCGGGCGAGGACATCATCGTCGGCGTCAACAAGTTCGAGACGACCGAGCCGAACCCGCTGACTGCGGACCTCGACACCGCGATCCAGACGGTGGACGCGGGCGTCGAAACGGCCGCGGCCGCAGCCGTGCGTGAGTGGCGCGAGAAGCGCGACGCCGACCCCGCCAAGCGTGACCGCGCTGCCGCGGCGCTCGCTCGCCTGCGCGAGGTGGCCGTCACCGACGAGAACCTCATGGAGGCCTCGCTCGAGTGCGCTCGCGCAGAGGTGACGACGGGGGAGTGGGCACAGGCGCTGCGCGAGGTCTTCGGCGAGTTCCGTGCACCGACGGGTGTCACCGGTTCAGTGGGCCTCACCGGTGGAGCTGCCGGTGCCGAACTGTCCGCGGTGCGCGAGCGGGTTGCCGGGCTGGGTGACGAGCTGGGTGAGAAGTTGCGCGTGCTCGTCGGCAAGCCCGGCCTCGACGGTCACTCCAACGGCGCCGAGCAGATCGCGGTGCGTGCCCGTGACGCCGGCTTCGAGGTGATCTATCAGGGCATCCGCCTGACGCCCGAGCAGATCGTCGCGGCCGCGGTGTCCGAGGACGTCCACCTCGTCGGCATCTCGATCCTGTCGGGGTCGCACATGGAACTCGTTCCTGAGGTGCTCGAGCGCCTGCGTGACGCCGGTGCTGGCGACATCCCCGTCATCGTCGGCGGGATCATCCCCGAGTCCGACGCCGCGCGACTCAAGGCGCTCGGGGTGGCAGAGGTGTTCACGCCCAAGGACTTCGGCCTCAACGACATCATGGGTCGCTTCGTCGACGTCATCCGCGACGCCCGCCTCGGGCAGACGGCCGAACCGGTCAACGCCTGACCCGGAGGCCCGGTAGGTCGGTCAGAAGTCCGTGTTGCAGTAGGGCGCCGGTCCACCGTCGGCGAGGGTGGCGAACCGCGCCAGGGCTTCGTGCGTACCCGCGATGCGTCCTGCCCGGGCCATCGTGTCGACCCCGACGTCGCCGAGGTAGAGCGTCCCCAACGTCTCGACGTCGACGGTGACGTCGGGCTCCTCCCTGGACGGGGTCACCGTGGCCCGACCACCCTCGGCAGCGATGGCGAAGGATCCGTCCGCGTGGCCGAGGTCGTCGACGACGCGCAGGACGATCCGGTCGTCCGCGAACCATGGCCGGGCTTCGAGCGCGACTGGGACGTCAAGAACCCTGACCCAGAGGTGGTCCCCGATCGACGTCGTGTGGCGGACACGGTGATCGACGAGGGCGTGGCCCAGAGGGTCGACAACGGGCACCGTGGCCAGCACGGCGTGCGTGAGGTCGATGTCGGCGAGGAACTGCCACAGGGCCAGGTGGGCAGTGGGGGTTGTCGCCACGAGGTCGCGGACTTCTGCCTCGTCGGCGTCCTCGTCCTTGACGACGTAGGCGACGTAGCCATCCGCCTCGCCGTCCGGACCCACCCGCACGGCGATCCGCTGCTTGCGGTCCTCGCTCATCTCGTCCCAGTCGAAGCCAGTCCGTGCGGCTTCGTAGTAGTCGGGACGGTCGACGCTGCCGCGCGTGGTGGCATGTGCCCGCGCGAAGATCGCCGACAGTATCGGCCAGGACGTCGCGGGGTCGACCATGACGACGCGCCCGCCGTCGTTCGGTCGCTCCCGCAGGCGGAACCGCTCCGAGGTGTCGACGCGCACCTTCGCCACCCGCGTGGCGGGACCGAACCCGAAGCGCTGATAGATCGACCCCTCCGAGGACGTGAGCACCGCCACGGGCATGGACTGCGCGACTGCGCTCTCGAGGTTCTCCGTCATGAGGCGCCGCATGATGCCGCGCCGGCGATGGGTCGGCGCCACGGTGACATCGGTGACCATCCACGCCGGGATGACGGCCGCACCGGCATTCAGCGTCTTGACGAAGTGGGCAAACGTCGCCACTGGCACCGCGCTCGCCAGCGGCAGGTCGGCGGACTCCCACACGCCGACGTCGACGCTGCCATCGGCGCGTGAGGACGCGAGCCACTTGGTCCGGAACTCGTCGTTGGGGCTGCTCACGTGGAACCCCCGCACGACCGCTTCGAGCCAGGCGTCGAGCCTCGCCGTGTTCGAATCGCTCTCGTCGTCGAGGTCGAGCGTCTCGTGGGTGAGATCGTCGGTCACCCCGCCAGCCAACCAGTCGCGGACGCGCGATGTCGAACGGTTAAGGGCCGGACTGCCCATCGTCCCTGTGTGAGACTGCCGGGGTGAGCCAGCCTCCCGTCGTGCCGGACACCTGGCCGAGGGACGCGCTGGGCGCCTCAAGCCTGGGTATGCCGGGTGCTCACCTTCGCGACTTCCTCGCCACCGTGGTGGCGCACGGCTGTACGTCGGTCGAGCTCCGAGTGGGCGAAGGGGAGGTGGTGCCGAGGTCGATGGCGAGCGACGACGCGGAGGCAGTGGGTGACGTCTGTCGCCGCGCCGGCGTCGAGGTGCTCGCCCTGGCGAGCTACGTCAAGGTCTGCGCGCCTGGCGACGATGACGTCGTGATCGGTGACCTCGTCGAGCACCTGCGCCTGGCAGCCGCGATCGGGGCAGGGGGCGTGCGCGTCTTCCCCGGTGGCGTCGACGGTGGTCCGGAGGACGATGTCCGGGGGGGCCGGCGGATCGCCGGTGCGGCAGTGGCGGCTGAGGAACTCGGCGCCAGGATCCTCATGGAGACGCACGACAGCCATCCACGGGCCGTCGACGTCGAGCGCATCCTGCGCAGGGCGGGCGTGGGTGATCGGACCGTTGGAGTCATCTGGGACGCGGCGCACCCCTGGATCGCGGGGGAGGACCCGGCCGCTACGGCTGCGGTGCTCCAGCCCTGGCTCGCCCACGTGCAGCTCAAGGACGTCGCTGCGCGTCAACGGGGGGCCGAGCCGGTCCTCACGGGCCACGGGATCCTCCCGCTGGGTGAGGTGCTCGACGCCCTCGACGACCGCGAGCTGCGTCTCCCGCTCGTCCTCGAGTGGGAGAAGGCGTGGTTCGAAGGGATCCCCGAGCTCGCCGAGGCGCTCGCCGCCACCGGGCAGTGGTTGTCGGGGCACCGGCCGACGAGGCACTCATGACGGACACCCCGATCCCGCTCACTCGGCCGAGGATCGCGTTCGCCATGCGAACGGGCCTGCGTGAGCAGGTTCTGTCAACCGATGCCCTCGGCCGTCTCGAGCGGCTCGCCGAGGTCCTGTCGCTGGAGGAGCTCACGGAGTTCGAGTCCGAAGCCGCAACCCGCCTGCTCGCGCGCACCGACGTGCTCATCACGTCCTGGGACGCGCCGATTGTCGACGATGCCGCCCTCGACCGCGCGCCTCACTTGAAGGCGGTCGTGCACGCCGCTGGGTCGGTGCGCCACCACCTCACCCCCGCCGTCTGGGAGCGGGGCGTGCTGGTGGCCTCGGCAGCCGACGCCAACGCCATTCCCGTCGCCGAGTACACCCTCGCCGCGATCCTCCTCTCCGGCAAGGCGGTCCTGCCGCTGGCTGACGCGTACCGTGCCGACCCCGCCAACATCGACGTGACTCAGTGGCGCTCGATCGGCAACTACGGCAAGCGAGTTGGCATCATCGGGGCCTCACGAATCGGGCGACTCGTGTGCGGGCTGGTGCAGCCGTTCGCCTTCGAGGTCGTCATCGCGGACCCCTTCCTCGACGAGCCGGGCGCGGCACGCCTCGGAGCCCGGCTCGTCACCCTTGAGGAGCTCTGCGTGACGAGCGACATCGTGACCGTCCATGCTCCCGAACTGCCCGAGACACACCACCTCGTGGACGACGCGCTCCTGGCGTCAATGCACGACGGTGCCACGCTGATCAACACGGCGCGAGGCTCGCTCGTGGACCAGGACGCCCTCACCCGTGAACTCGTCTCGGGACGCCTCAACGCCGTTCTCGACGTCACGGCGCCGGAGCCCCTGCCCGCTGGCTCACCCCTGCTCCGTTTGCCCAACGTCCTCACCACCCCGCACATCGCGGGTTCGCTCGGCACGGAGCTCCGGCGACTCGGTGATGCGGCCGTCGGCGAGGTCGAACGTCTTGCCCGGGGACAGACGCCGCTAGGAGCCGTTGCCCTCGATGACCTCGGGCACCTCGCCTGACATCCGGAAGTCGAGGTGGGCCGGCACCGGCACTTCTGGGCGGAGTCGCTCCCAGAGGTCGGACAGGGTGCGATCGCCCTCGGCCAGGTCGGGTACCTCGATGTCGGCGAGGACCTCGAGGGCGGCATCGTGTTCGCCCAGATCAGTGAGCGCATTCGCCAGCATCATGCGCGTGCGGCCCGCTTCCCTGACCGCAGGAATGAGGGAGCCGATGACCTCGACCACCTCCCGATGGCGCCCCGAGCGGGCAAGGTCCAGGAGCCGCTCCGTCGCCAGCCTCCGGTCCTCGGGTGCGAGGGTCGTGGCCTCGGCATAGAGCTTCGCTCTGGTGTCCGCGTCGTCGGTGAGCAGCGCCAGCCCACGCATCGCCCATGCCGTGGGATGGATCTCAAGACTCTTCTCGTATGCCGTCCGCGCACCTTCCGCGTCCTCGCGCACGTGGCGCGCCGTGCCGAGGGCGTAGTGGACCCACCATCCCGGGGCTGATCGCGAGATCTCGGTGAAACGGTCGACCCATCGTTCCGACACGGGGGGCAGCGTCGGCAGGTCGGGCGAGAACGTGGCGAGGCCGGCGGCATCGTCGTTCTCGACCAGTCGGCGCAAGGGCGCGCTGTCATCGTCGACCTGAAGAAAGGTGAGGCCCTTGGGTGCCGCGTCCCCACGCAGCGCCAACTCCACCCGTCCCCACCCAGAACCGGTGTGAAGGACTTCCTCCGGCGCACGGTCCGCGACCTGGGCGAGCCAGTAGGCGTGGTCTGCCTCGAGCCTTTCCGGTGGTGACTGCTCGAGGACTGCATTGCGAGCGGAACTGGACGCGACGGCATACTCAGCGGTTGTACGTCCGGGGTCGAGCTCGATGGCACCAAAGGCCTCGGTCCACGAGATGGTGGCGTTCGCACCGAGTTCGTCGTGTTCCAGCTGGGTGGTGCAGACCCCGGCCTGGATCTCGAGGTAGCGATTCCCGGGTGCGCCGAGCCAGTCCTGCCAGCGGTTGCCTCCGGGCCCGCTGCCCCACAGGAAGAGTTTGCGCCCGCGCAGGGCATCGGTCGACGTCTGGCCGAAACCGCGACCGTCCGGTTCGACCGCGGTGACGACGCGCCCGGGGTGGTCGCCGACGTCGAAGAAGTAGTCCGCGGCATACCGGCTCGCACTCGGGACGCTGACGTCCGCCGGTCCGTCGGGGAACGGGACCGACACGCGTTCCAGGCGGCCGCCGTAGTCGGTGCGCCACGCCGTGGTCGCCGGCACGAGGACCCGCGTATCCGGCGTCTCTGGGACGGCGATGTTGGTCCAGTAGTACAGCGGCTTCGGCTCCGGGTCGGGGTTGATCACCCTCGTCGAGGCCATGAGGCGGGCGCCCCGGAGCCACAGGTCGATCTGGAGGACGAGGTCCCGGGTGCGCTCCCACTCCCACAGCCGGAGGACGGTGCCGAGCGGGGTGTCGAGCCTCGCTGCGTGCATCGGCAGGTTCGACATGGTCGTGTGACCGGTCGATCCGAGGTTCCACTCGATCCCTCCGGCGAACCACGCGTCGGTCAGGCCGAAGTTGGCCCAACGCAGCCGTGGATTCTGGTGCAGCAGTTCACGGCCGCTCGCGAGGTCGACCATGGACCACACACGCCCGCCGAGTGAGGGGAGGACCTGTGCCCGGACCAGACCGTTGTCGAGCTCGATGACGGGCAGGGCCACCTCGTCGTCGGCCCGCGTGTAGTCACTGAACACGGCATAGGGGAGCGGAGACGTCAGGCGACCCCGGGCCATGCGTTCGCGCATGTCCTCCGGGGCGTCCTCGGAGACCGTGGTCGTTCCGGCCGGACGCACCGGCTCGAGCTGAGGAAGTCGGCTGGGTTCCCCCGGCAGCGCACCCGTGAGCGGTAATGTCCCACACCTGAGCAGCGTGCCGTGTGATGTATTCACACGCGGAAGCGTGATCGAAAGTGATTGGTTGGGTCAAGTCCTTGACACAATCAATCACGTGCACGCACGATGAGCAGGTCGCGGCACCGCGCGGGTGTCGTCCACGCGGGCGGTAACGACGCCGTCCGGGACCGGAAGAAGGACTGGATGGATCTTCGAGGCAATTCAGTGGATCGGCGCTCGATCCTTCGGCTCGCGATGGCGGGGAGTGTCACGCTTCCGGCGCTGGCCCTCGCGGGATGCGCGACGGGTGGCGGATCGAGCGACGACCCCACCACGACCGCCGGGGGCAACACGAGCGAGACGAACCCGTTCGGCATGGCGGACAAGTCGACCGTCGAGGCGGTCATCTTCAACGGTGGCTACGGCATCGACTACGTGACCTTTGCGGCCGGGGTGGTCGAGAAGACGCAGGCGGGCAGCTCGGTCGAGGTCAAGCCTTCGACCCAGATCGCCCAGGAACTGCAACCGCGGTTCGTGGGCGGCAACCCGCCGGACCTCATCGACAACTCGGGCGCCAACCTGATCGGCATCAACACCATCGCCGACCAGCTCGAGGACCTCAACGACGTGTTCGAGGCCAAGAACCTCGAGGGCACGACGATCAAGGACACGCTCTACCCCGGCGTCGAGGAGCCCGGCACGATCGACGGCAAGCTCGTCGCGATCAACTATGTCCAGACGCTCTACGCCGTCTGGTACTCCGCCTCGCTCTTCGAGGCCAACGGCTGGACCCCGCCGAAGACGTGGGACGAGGCCATCAAGCTCGGTGCCGACGCCAAGGCCAAGGGCAAGTTCCTCATGCTCTGGGGCAAGGAGGCCGCGACCTACTACCAGACGCTCGCGATCGGGTCCGCGATCAAGGAGGGTGGCGACGAGGTCCGCCTCGCGCTCGAGAACCTGAAGCCGGACTGCTGGTCGCACGCTGCGGTGCAGGGCGTCTTCAAGGCTCTCGAGACGATCATCAAGAACGGCTACATGAAGCCCGGCGGTGGTGGCACCCAGTTCACCGCGGCTCAGGCCCAGTGGAGCAACGGCCAGGAGGCACTGCTCTACCCCTCGGGCTCGTGGATCGAGAACGAGATGAAGGACCAGACCAAGGCCGACTTCAAGATGACCGGCTTCCCCGAGATGACGGTCACCGCCCAGTCGAAGATGCCCTACACGGCGCTGCACTCTGCGGCCGGTGAGGGTTTCATCGTGCCGAGCAAGGCCAAGAACGTTGCCGGCGGCAAGGAACTGCTCCGGACGATGCTCTCCAAGGAGGCGGCGACCAACTTCGCCAAGACGAAACTCGCTCCGACGATCGTCAAGGACACGGTCCCCGCGGACGGGTTCGGTTCCACGGCGCTCCAGTCCCAGAGCAAGTTGCTGGCCGACGCCGGAGACGACGTCTTCACCTGGAAGTTCGTCGACAACTACGGGATGAACCAGGACATGCTCGTCCCGTGGAACGCCTTCCTCGCGGGCCAGTTCGACGCCGCCAGGCTCACCTCGGAGTTGCAGAAGATCACCGACAAGGTCGCCAACGACTCGTCGGTCAAGAAGGTCGAGGTCAAGTGACCACCGCGTGCCCGGTCCGGCTGTCGCAGCCGGACCGGGCACGCTCTTGTCCGCGTCGCCCGAAACAGAGCTAGGTTCCATCCATGAGTGCAGTCGTCCCCACGGCCCCGTCGACGGAGACGGGCCTCCCTTCCCGGAGGCGACGTCGGCGAATGCCGTTGTCCCGAGTCGTGTTCGTCCTGGTGACGCTCGGCCTTCCCTTCGCCTTCTACACCGTGTTCGTGCTGTGGCCGTTCGTCCAGGCGTTCGTCTACTCGCTCACGAACTGGAGCGGGTTCACCGACACCTTCGAGTTCGTGGGGCTGTCCAACTACGCGGCACTGCTCAAGGACGACATCTTCCTCAAAGCGGTGCGCAACAACCTCTTGCTTGCCCTCGTCGTGCCACTCGTGACGATCATCCTGGCTCTCGCACTGGCCACGATGGTCACCGTTGGCGGGTCGAGCACCGGTGCTGTCCGTGGGCTGTCGCGCTCCTCGTTCTACCGGATCGTGTCGTTCTTCCCCTACACGATTCCCGCCATCGTCATCGGCCTCATCTGGTCGCAGATGTTCGACCCGTCGAGCGGCCTCGTCAACGCCGCCCTCACTGGAATCGGACTCGACCAGTTCGAGTCCTTCGCGTGGTTGGGCGAGGTTTCCACGGCCATGCCGGTGACGATGTTCGTCATCATCTGGGGCTTCGTCGGCTTCTACATGGTCCTGTTCATCGCGGCGATCAAGGGCATTCCCGCCGAGCTGTACGACGCGGCCCGCGTCGATGGCGCGGGCCGGTTCCGGATGACCTTCATGGTCACCCTGCCGATGGTGCGCGAGACGATCCAGACGGCATACATCTATCTCGGCATTCTCGCCCTCGACGCGTTCGTCTACATGGCTGCCCTCAACGCCAGCGGCGGTCCGCAGAACTCGACCCTGACCATGACCCAGGACCTGTTCAACACGGCCTTCAAGCAGGGCCAGTTCGGTCTCGCCAGCGCCATGGGCGTCGTGCTCGCCCTCCTGACCCTGCTCTTCGCGGCGATCGTCTTCGCCGTCAACCGCCTCTCCGGGGGGAAGGAAGCCTGATGGCCATCTCGACCCAGACCGCCGATCCCGCCGTCGACCGCATGAGCGCCTCGCCGAAGGCGTCGTCCGACCGAACCGTCACCGTGGTGTCGCACATCGTCCTCACCCTGTGGTCGATCATCGTCATCCTGCCGCTCGTGTGGGTCTTCATCTCCTCGTGGAAGACGACGGGAGAGATCTTCTCGTCACCCCTGGCGCTGCCCCAAGAGTGGAAGTTCGACAACTATGTCCGCGCGTGGAACGACTCGAACATCGGTCGCTACATGCTCAACTCGGTCATTGTCGTCACGTGCTCGCTCGTGCTCGTCATGATCCTGGGATCGATGGCTGCCTACTCGCTCGCGCGCTACCCGTTCCCGGGCAGTGGTCTGGTCTACTACCTGATCCTCGCCGGCCTGACCTTCCCGGTCTTCCTCGCGATCGTGCCGCTCTTCTTCGTCCTGCGGAACACCGGGCTCCTCAACACGCTGCCCGGCCTCATCGCGACCTATGTCGCGTTCGCGTTCCCGTTCACGGTGTTCTTCCTCTATCCGTTCTTCCGCGGGTTGCCGCAGGAGATCGCCGAGGCCGCCGAACTCGACGGCGCCGGGGAGTGGCGCACCTTTGCGCAGGTCATGCTGCCGATGGCGCGTCCGGGCATCGTCGCGATCGCGATCTTCAACTTCCTGGGCCTGTGGAACCAGTTCCTGTTGCCGGTCGCGCTCAACACCAACGAGGAGAACTACGTGCTCTCCCAGGGCATGGCTCGCTTCGCGTCCCAAGCCGGGTATGCCGTGGACTTCGGTCAGCTCTTCGCTGCGGTCGTCATCACGATCGTTCCGGTCCTCGCGGTCTACATCTTCTCGCAGCGGCAGCTTCAGGGATCGCTCTCGCAGGGCACGCTCAAATAGGCCACGTCGGGGTTCGGGCTCCCGGGGTTAGAGTCGAGAGGTGAGCGATCTGCACTGTCCTGCAACCCTGCTCGTCGCCCGTCATGGCGACGCCGACTACCCGCACGCCAAGGTGCTGTCGGATGACGGTGGCTGGCTCACGGACAAGGGCAAGGACCAGGTGCGCGAGCTTGCCGAGTCGCTCCGCGGTCGCAACGTCGCGGCCGTCTACACCAGTGACCTTCAGCGCGCGGTCGAGTCCGGCGTGTTCGCGGCCGAGATCCTTGGTGTCGAGTCCCGGGTCGTTGCTGGACTCGAGGAGTTCTCGGTCGGGGCCCTCGCCGGACGTGAGCACGACGATCCTGAGCTGCTCGGAGTCTTCGAGGCGTGGAAGGCAGGCCACCTCGGGACGTTCATCCCAGGAGGAGAGAGTGGGCAGGCGGTCCTGACCCGCTATCGCGGCGCGCTTGAGGAGATCTCGGACCAGCACCGCGGCGAGACGGTGCTCGTGTTCACCCACGGGGGAGTCATGTCGTTTGCGCTGCCTCGCATGGGACGCAACGTGCGCAATGACCTTGCGGCGCAACCGTTCCTGCCCAACTGTGCTCTTGCGGAGATTGCGATCGACGCCGACGACGTCACAGTCCACTCATGGCCGGGGAGCGCCGACCGCTCCATCGTCTGACCGTGGCGGACGTGATCCGCTGACACTGACCGAGGATGGTCAGAACAGGCGGTGTTCGCTGTTGTCGATGCCCTTGAGCTCGTCATAGTCGAGAACGACGCAGCGTATGCCGCGGTCCTCGGCGAGCGTGCGTGCCTGCGGCTTGATCTGTTGCGCGGCAAAGACACCCGTGACCGGTGCGAGGTGGGGGTCCCGGTTCATGAGTTCGAGGTAGCGCGTGAGCTGCTCGACACCGTCGATGTCACCGCGGCGCTTGATCTCGACGGCGACGGTGGTGCCCGTGGAGTCCTTGCAGAGGATGTCGACGGGGCCGATGGGCGTCATGTATTCGCGCCGCGTCAGCGTGTAGCCGTCACCGAGCGTGGTGATGTGCTCGGCGAGGAGCTTCTGGAGGTGGGCCTCGACACCGTCCTTGACCAGTCCCGGGTCGACACCGAGGTCGTGGCTGGTGTCGCTGTGGATCTCGTGCAACTTCACGCGGAGTCGGTCCTCGGACTTGGCGTGCTGCACGACCCAGACAGCGGTGACGCCATCCTCGACCTCGGTCTCCTCGGGCTCCACCTCGGCCATGGCGCAGGGCGGGGACATCCAGTTGAGGGGCTTGTAGGAGCCACCGTCGGAGTGGATGAGGACCGAGCCGTCGGCCTTGACCATGAGCAGCCTGGTCGCGAGGGGGAGGTGGGCCGTCAGCCGACCGTCGTAGTCGACGCTGCACTTCGCAATCACCACTCGCACCGGGCCACCCTACGTGGAAGAGGCACGTGGTGCGCAGCGGCTCGACGGGTGCTGGACCTCACTGCGTGGTGACCATCACGCCCGCCGGACCTACCCACGAGTAGAGCTTCGCGGGAGACTCTTCCGCATGACTGAGAACGCCTCGCACGTCCAGATCGCGGACGCCCTCGTGCTGCCCTACCTCAACCACGCTGCGCGCATGCACGAGGAGGGATACGCCTCTCGCGAGGACATCGACAACGGCATGCGCTTCGGCTGCGGCCTGCCCGCCGGCCCGATCGCGGTCATCGACTCCAAGGGCGTGGACGCCGTGATCTCGGCCCTTGAGACGCAGTTCGCTGCCACGGGTGACCCGCTGCACGAGCCCCGCCCCATCCTGCGCGACCTGGCGAACGCCGACGCCGCGGGCGAGGAGACCGCCGAGACTGTCGCGTTGCGCCCGATCTCGTCGGTGGGCGTCGTCGGCACGGGCACCATGGCGTCCGGCATTGTCGAGGTCTTCGCCAAGTCCGGCTACGACGTGGTGTTCGTCGGTCGTGGCGACGACAAGGTCGCCGCGGTCATCGCCACGATCACCAAGAACCTCGCCAAGGCCGTCGATCGCGGCAAGGCCACCCAGGAAGACGCCGACGCGACGCTCGCTCGCATCTCCGGCGCCACCACTCGCGAGGCGCTCGCCGACGTCGACATCGTCGTCGAGGCCATCGCCGAGGACCTGGCCATCAAGCAGGAGCTGTTCCGCGACCTCGACCGCATCACCAAGCCCGGCACGATCCTCGCGACGACGACCAGCTCCATGCCGATCACTGACCTGGCCGCCGAGACGAAGCGTCCCCAGGACGTCGTCGGCATGCACTTCTTCAACCCGGCGACGATCATGAAGCTCGTCGAGATCGTTCGCACGACTGGCGACGACGGCACCGCGGCCGATGTCCTCGCGACGGTCAAGGACCTGTGCGACAAGACCGGCAAGGTCGCCGTGAACTGCTCCGACCGCTCGGGCTTCATCGTCAACGCTCTCCTCTTCCCCTACCTCAACGACGCGGTGAAGCTCGTGGACTCGGGCAAGGCCACCGTCGAGGAGGTCGACGAGGCGATCACCTCGACCTACGGCTACCCCATGGGCCCGTTCGCACTGCTCGACGTCGTCGGTCTCGACGTCTCCCTCGCCATCCAGCGCGAGCTCGTCGAGGAGTTCGGCCACGAGGGCTGGACCCCGGCGCAGACCCTCGTCCAGCTCGTCGAGAAGGGCGACCTCGGTCGCAAGACCGGCAAGGGCTTCCTCACCTACGCCTGAAATCCCCACTGATTGCCCGGCGCTGCACGGCGAGCGCAGCGAGCGCGTGCAGCGCCGGGCAATCAGTGGAAGGTGGGCACCCGGCATACGGGCGCCTGTTCTCACCCCACGGCGCAGCGGTGCCGAGGGGGTCTGCCAGACTCACGAGCATGGCTCGTGACTTCAGCAGCGTGGGTGTGGTCGGACTCGGCACGATGGGTGCCGGCATCGTCGAGGTGTTCGCGCGCAACGGCGTCGACGTCGTCGCGATGGAGGTCGACGAGGCGGGTGTCGAGCGGGGGCAAGGCTTCCTGACACGCTCGACCGGGCGGGCACTCGAGCGCGGCAAGATCACGCAGGAGGCCTACGACACCCTGCATGGGCACGTTCGCTACACGACGTCGTTCGACGACCTGGCGGCCTGTCAGCTCGTGGTCGAAGCCGTGCCCGAGCACTTGGACCTCAAGAAGGAGATCCTCGGGAAGCTCGACGCCGTCGTCGCCGCCGACGCGATCCTCGCGACGAACACCTCGTCGCTGCCGGTCACTGAGATCGCCGTGGCGACGAGCAACCCCAAGCGGGTCGTCGGCATGCACTTCTTCAACCCGGCGCCGGTGCTCCCGTTCGTCGAGGTCATCACGACCGTCGTCACCGAGGACGAGGTCTTCGCCGACGTCAAGGCGCTCGCGGAGCGGCTCGGCAAGAAGCCGGTCGTCGTCGGCGACAAGGCCGGGTTCATCGCCAACGCGTTGCTCTTCGGCTACCTCAACCACGCCGTCTCGATGTTCGAGTCTCGCTACGCCACGCGTGAGGACATCGACGCCGCGATGAAGTTCGGGTGTGGCTACCCCATGGGTCCGCTCGCCCTGATGGACCTCATCGGTCTCGACACGGCATACGAGATCCTCGACACGATGTACAAGCAGGGCCGCGACCGGCTCCACGCACCCAGCCCGATCATCAAGCAGATGGTGAGTGCCGGTCTCAAGGGCCGCAAGAGCGGCCGCGGTTTCTACACGTATGCCGGTCCGTCCAGTCCCGAGGTCGTGGCCGATGCGCTCACGCCCAAGCCGGTGGGGGAGTCGGGCGTCGCCCTGCGCGAGGTGCGCACCGTCGGCGTCGTCGGCTCGGGCACCATGGCCACGGGCATCGTCGAGGTGTTCGCCAAGGCGGGCTTCGACGTCACCTACGTGACACGCAGCCAGGCCAAGGTCGACGGTGTCCGCGCCGGTGTGGAGAAGTCGCTCGAGAAGGCCGTCCAGCGCGGCAAGCTCGACGCGACCGACCGCGATGCGGCAGTCGGTCGCCTCACCGGGTCGACCTCGCTCGACGCCCTGGCGAACGTTGACCTCGTGGTCGAGGCCGTCGTCGAAGACCTGGCCGTCAAGCAGGCGCTCTTCGAGAACCTCGACGAGATCTGCATGCCGGGCGCGATCCTGGCCACGACGACGTCCAGCCTGCCGGTCGTCGACATCGCCTCCGTGACCGGCCGCCCGGCTGACGTCATCGGCATGCACTTCTTCAACCCTGCCGCTGTGATGAAGCTCGTCGAGGTCGTCCACACGATCACCACGGCTCCCGACGTGATTGCGACGGTGCAGGACCTGTGTGGGCGCATCGACAAGCAGCCCGTGACGTGTGGCGACCGCTCCGGCTTCATCGTCAACGCGCTGCTCTTCCCCTACCTCAATGACGCGGTGAAGATGCTGTCGGCCAACTACGCCACGGCCGACGACATCGACACGGCCATGAAGACCGGCTGTGGCCTGCCGATGGGTCCGTTCGAGCTGCTCGACGTCGTCGGGCTCGACGTGGCGCTCGCGATCCAGCGCGAGCTCTACCTCGAGTTCCGCGAGCCCGGGTTCGCGCCGGCACCGCTGCTCGAGCACCTGGTGACAGCGGGCTACCTCGGTCGCAAGACGGGGCGCGGCTTCCGCACCTACTCCTGAGCCCCGAGAACGCGGAAGTCGTCGCAGGACGCGGATATTGCCGCGACCCTCGACGACTTCCCCGTCAGCCGTGGTCGGCGAGCCTCGAAACCTCCCGGCAAGGGATGATCGTCCTGTGACTGAGCGCAACGTCCTCGGCGGCGAACTGGACCCCTGCGGCATGGACCCCGTCACCGGCTTCCGCCGCGACGGCACCTGCACCGTCGGTCCCCTCGACGTGGGCCTGCACGCGATCTGCGCCGTCATGACGGAGGAGTTCCTCGCCCATCAGGCATCGGTGGGCAACGACCTGTCCACGCCGCGCCCGGAGTGGAGTTTCGCCGGCCTCGTCCCGGGCGACCGCTGGTGCGTGGTCGCGGTCCGCTGGCTCCAGGCGTATGAGGCCGGTGTGGCAGCCCCGGTGGTTCTCTCCGCGACCTCGGAGCGGGCGCTGGATGTCGTCCCACTCGAGGTGCTGCGGGCGCATTCGGTCGACGTGCCTCCAGACCTCAGCGCGCTCGACTGACGATGTTCGATGACGTGGAAGTCGTCGAAGGACGTGGATATTGCCGCGCCACCCGACGACTTCCGCATCATCGGAGGCCGGGTGGGTAGCCTCCGCGTGTGAGTGCAGCACAGCAGCTTCCGGACCGGGCCCGAGTCGTCATCATCGGTGGCGGTGTCATCGGGACGTCGATCGCCTACCACCTCGCGCACGAGGGCGTCACGGACGTCGTCCTCGTCGAGCGTGACCGCCTCACGAGCGGGACCACGTGGCACGCCGCCGGCCTCATGACGTGCTTCGGCACGACGAGCGAAACGCTCACCAGCATCCGCCTCTACTCCCGCGAACTCTTCGCGCGACTCGAAGCAGAGACGGGCCTCGCGACCGGCTTCCGCCCCGTGGGACTCGTCGAGGCCGTCGGCGACACGGACCGGCTCGAGGAGTACCGCAGGGTCGCGGCCTTCCAGCGCCGCCTCGGTCTCGAGGTTGACGAGATCAGCCCGCGTGAGATGGCCGACCTCTTCCCGCACGCCACGATGGACGGGCTCATCGCAGGCTTCCACGTGCCGGGCGACGGCCGCGTCAACCCGGTCGACCTCACGATGTCGCTGGCCCGCGGAGCCAAGAACCTGGGAGTCCGCTTCGTCGAGGGCGTCACGGTCGGCGACGTCATCACCCGGCCCGATGGCGCCCTGCCCCGAGTCACTGGCGTGCGCACCAGTGCCGGCGACATCGAGTGCGAGACCGTCGTCAACTGCACCGGTATGTGGGCGCGCCAGTTGGGGGAGCGGCACGGCGTCGTCATTCCCAACCAGGCTGCGGAGCACTACTACCTCATCACCGACACCATCGAGGGGCTCGACCCGAACGGTCCGGTCTTCGAGGACCCCGCGAACTTCGGCTACTACCGCGAGGAGGGCGGCGGCATGATGGTCGGCCTCTTCGAGCCTGAGGCCGCGGCGTGGCAGCTCGACGGGATCCCGGACGACTTCTCCTTCGGCACGATCCCGCCGGACTGGGAGCGCATGGCCCCGGCGCTCGAGGCGGCGATGTCGCGCGTGCCGATCACGCTCGACGCCGGTGTCCGGACGTTCTTCTGTGGTCCGGAGTCGTTCACGCCCGACCGCCTGCCGGCAGTTGGCGAGGCGCCCAACCTCCAGGGCTACTTCGTCGCCGCTGGCCTGAACTCCGTTGGCATCCTCAGCAGCGGAGGGCTCGGACGTGTTGTCGCACAATGGATTTCGAGCGGTCGCCCCGACGTCGACGTCACCGGTATCGACGTCGCGCGCTTCATGCCGCACCAGCTCGAACGCAGCTATCGGCGCGATCGCGTCACCGAGGTTCTCGGCAAGACGTATGCCGCGCACACCCCAGGCATCGAACTCCAGACTGGTCGCGGAACCTTCGTCTCACCGGTCCATGACGAGATGGTCGCCGCTGGCGCGAAACTCAAGGACGTCTCAGGCTGGGAGAGCGCCGATTGGTATGCCGGTGACGGACAGACGCCGCACGTCACCCCTTCGTGGGGTCGCCAGCCGTGGTTCGACCAGTGGGAGGCCGAGCACAGCGCCATCCGCGAGGGCGTGGGACTCATGGACATGTCGTTCATGGCGACGTTCGTCGTGCGAGGTGACGACGCGGGCGCCGTTCTCGAGCGGGTCAGCGCCGGCCATGTGGACGGCGACATCGACCGCATCACCTACACGCAGTGGCTCGGCCCCGACGGTGGCATCGAGGCCGACCTCACGGTCACGAAGCGCGGCGAGAACGACTTCCTCGTCGTCGCGTCGGACACGGCGCACGGGCACACGCTGGCGTGGTTGCGCCGTCAGATCGGCGCAGCCGACGTGACGATCGAGGACGTCACCGAGTCCACGGGTCAGCTCAACGTCCAGGGCCCTCGGTCGCGCGAGGTGCTCCAAGCCCTCACGGACACCGACCTCGCCAACGAAGCGTTCCCCTTCCGCACGGCCCGCACACTCACCATCGCGGGCGTCGAGGCCCTGTGCGTGCGCATCACCTATGTGGGCGAACTCGGCTACGAGCTCTACGTCCCTCGTGACTCGACCGCCGCGGTCTGGAGGGCATTGCGCGAGGAGGGCACGGCATACGGGATTCGTCCTGTTGGTCTCCGCGCACTCGGCTCGCTACGGCTCGAGAAGGCGTACCGCGACTACGGGCACGACATCGACAACACGGACACGGTGGGCATGGCCGGCCTCGGGTTCGCGGTGGACCTCGACACCGACTTCATCGGCCGGAATGCCGTGGTCGCGGAGCGAGAGCACGCTCGACACGACAAGCTCGTCCAGGTGTTGCTCTCCGATCCGGTGCCGCTGATGTTCGGCGCGGAGGTGCTCCTGCGTGACGGTGTTGCTGTGGGTGACGTGCGCTCGGCGTCCTATGGCTGGACGCTCGGCGGAGCAGTGGGCATCGCGTCCGTGGCGGCGGATCGGCCCATCACGAAGGCATGGCTCGATGAGGGCGTGTGGGAGGTCGATGTGGCCGGAACCCGCGTCCCGGCGGCCGTGTCCCTGCGCCCGCTCTACGACCCCACGAGCGCCCGCGTCCGCGCGTAACGTTCCCGTCCGGCCGTCGCGTCTGACAGGTGAGCGGCCGGTCGCAGGGGCCAGCCGCCCCACCAAGGAGACGGCATGAGTTTCGACGACGATCTGGACCGGCTGCTGCGGCGGTCGTTCGACGAGGCGCGTCCGAATGGATCTCACGGCGTTCTGGGGCTGAGGGAGGGAGCGGTGGCACAGGCTCGCCGGATCCGGCGCCGCCGGCGAGTCGGCGCCGCACTGGGTTCGACCACCGTCGTCGCGACACTCGTCGCGGGTGCCAGCGTCCTTGGACCGGTCGGCTGGCTGGGTGGGGGTGCCGACGCGACGGTGGGGGTTGCTGCTGGCCAACCCGGCACAGCTCCGGCGCCGGGCGTGACACCAGCATCACCGGAATCGCCGTACTCGCTGTCAGCCTTCGTCCCCGACCCGGAATCCTTGCCCACCGGACTGGCCTACACGGCTCCCGTTGCCGAAGATCGCGATGCGCGGGGCTCCGTGATCGGTCAGGTCTGTGACGGTGTGCGGGTTGCCGACACCACAGGCATGGATCAAGCCCCCCACGCCGTTGCGAACGCCTGGCGGATGGCGCTTTCGCCCGACGAAGTCGTGCCCAGGCACTCGGTCAAGGTCACCCTCACCGGGTGGACGCGGGGCACTGGTGCCGAGCGCTTTGCCGATCTCCAGGGCAACCGGCAGGGGTGCAGGTTCAACCTCGAGTACGAGCGCCTCACTTGGCCGGGCCGCGACACCGGCACGACGTGGCTCGTCCGACTGGGCACGGGAGACTCCGCATCCCGACTGGCGGCCCAGCGCGTGGGTGACGTCATCGTGGCGGTCGAGGTGAGCCTTCGTGAAGGAGAGGCGGCCGAGCAGCAGAACGCCATCGCACTCTCGGACGCCATCGCCGCCAGCCTCAGGGTCTCCAGTCTTCCCGCGGCCCGGGGAGAGTGATGGGCTTCGGACGCCCGCTGGTCCCTCCGGACGCCGAGGCCTACCTCGACGTGGCTCTGCCACGTCTCCTCGGGATCGCGTTGTCCCTGACGGGTCACCGTCAGGACGCCGAGGACCTCGTGCAGGACTGCGTCGCCAAGGTTCTTGTCTCCTGGTCCAAGGTTCAACGCGCGACCACGCCGGATGCCTACGTTCGCACGATCATGGTCAACACCTTCCTGAGTCGGCGGCGCCGGCGCAGCAGCAGCGAGTTCGTCAGCCACGACACGGTCACGGCGGACCACCGCCGGGTCACCGCGTCCTCGGAGTCACAGGTCGTCGAGCGCGATCACCTGTGGCAGGTGCTCACGAAACTTCCGCCGCGGGAGCGAGCGGTGGTCGTCCTGCGCTACTACGAGGATCTGCCGGACGCCGCCATCGCCGACATCCTGGGGTGCTCGCCGGGAGCCGTACGAGTCACGGCCCACCGGGCCAAGGCGAAACTTCGCACGTTCCTGGAGCCGCCGCCCCACGCGGTCCGAGCGGGCCAATCCGGGCCTGTTGCCGAGGTGCGTGCCTGAAGGGGGACTTGACCTGCCACGTCGTGGGGACGGTGACTCTGGGACGCTGGTGGCATGCCCCGCGCCAACCGACGCCGCAGCGACGACGTGCCTCTCGCGATGGGTCGCCTCGGTCGCGGACAGACGACGACGGAGATGTATGCCGGTCAGCGCTGGACCGTTCGCCGTCTCACCGGAGAGTCGTCGGACCGCACGTACCTGTGCCCAGGCTGCGAACAGAACATCTGGCCGCGCACGGCGCACGTCGTCGCGTGGCCCGAGGAAGGGGTGGGTGGCGTCGGAGACCGCCGCCACTGGCACACTCCCTGCTGGGTCGCGCGTGAGCGGCGCCACCCACGCGGCGCGTTCCGCTGAGCGTTCCGCCGACCCACATGGTCCGGCAACTAGGCTGCCGACCGAGGAGGCGACGTGAACCTGAGCTGGGGCAAGAACTCGATCCGCAACTGGCGTGCCTACCGCACCCGTCAGCGGGACTCACTGCGCGAGAGCAACCGGATCCACCACGAGGACGAGCAGTTGGAGCGCAGCCTGATCCAGGACGTGCTGGGGGAGGGTTCCGAAGGCTCAGGGACGGGGGAGGGCGCCGCGAAGGCCCCGCTCAAGCAGGCCGCCGCTGCAGGCGCCGCGGCGGGGGCCGCCGCCGGTGCCAGTGCGGCGGATGCCTCTGGCTCGTCGACGGGCCAGACGCAGTTCGGCGAAATGGGCCGACCGATGAACCGCCACTCGCCCTTCTACCTCGGTTTCGTCGGGGCGATCGGTGCACTCCTCGCCATCGGTCTGTGGAACTCACTCGGACGTCTCGCGACGACCATCACCATCCTCGTCGTCGCCCTGTTCCTGACCCTCGCCCTCAACCCCGTGGTCGAGTCCCTCTGCCGGCGAGGCCTGAAGCGCTCACTGGCGGTCGGCATCGTGTTCGCCGGACTCGTCCTCGTCTTCACATTTCTGGGGCTGCTCGTGTTCCCGCCGGTCGTCACCCAGGGCGCTGAGCTCGTCCAGCAGGCTCCCACCTACCTCGACCGCATCCTCGATTCACGATGGGTTCAGGAACTCGACAAGAACTACGACGCGGTCGACAAGATCCGCGAGGAGTTCAACAAGCGAATCACGGACCAGACCTTCATCAGCTCGGTCCTCGGCGGTGTCCTCGGTGCTGGGCGCGCTGTGGTCAACGGTGTCTTCCAGACCTTCACCGTCCTCGTCCTCACCCTCTACTTCCTCGCGTCACTGCCCAAGATGAAGCGAGTGGCCTACTCGATGGTGCCGGCGAGCCGCCGCAGCCGGGTCTCGGAGCTCAGCGAGGAGATCATGCGGCGGACCGGCTCCTACGCCATCGGCCAGGTCGGCATCGCGACCATCAACGCTGTCCTCAGCTACGTCATGATGACCGTGCTGGGCATCCCGTATGCCGCCGTGCTCGCCGTTGTGGTCGGCTTCCTCGGCCTCATCCCCATGGTCGGTGCGACCCTCGGTGCCGTCATCGTGTGCCTCGTCGCGTTCTTCCACGAGCCGAGGACGGCCCTCATCGCCGGGATCTACTACATCGTCTACCAGCAGATCGAGAACTACGTCGTCGCGCCGCGGATCATGCAGCGCACGGTGTCCGTCCCCGGCGCCATGACCGTGGTCGCGGCACTCGCGGGAGGCACCCTCCTCGGCGTGCTCGGAGCGCTGCTCGCGATTCCCGTCGCCGCCGCCGTGCTGCTCCTCGTCGACGAGGTCATCATTCCCCGCCAGCGCCACCAGTAAGCCCGAACGAGAGCGATCGCTGGCGACCCGGGAGCGGTGCGTGGCGCCCACCGGACGGTGCGTCGGGACGCCGGCCATGAGTACGCACGCCGCACGGCATACGGAAGTCGGCCGGCGTCTCGCTAGCGCCGTCCGGAGGGCGCAAGCGCCGCGGACCCAAGGGCGCAGGTGACGCCGAGACGAAGCCAGCCCACCGGCATACACCGGTGGGCTGGCTCGGATGAAGCTGAAGTGAGGGGGATCCTCAGGCGTCGCGGAAGCGGTTGATCTCTGCTTCGTACTTCGCGCGCTTCTCGGGGTCACTGATGCCCAGACCCGCCTCGGGGGCGAGCGTGAGGACGCCGACCTTGCCCTGGTGGGCGTTCTTGTGGACGTCGAGCGCGGCCTGGCCGACCTCCTCGAGGGCGTAGGTCTTGCTCAGGGTCGGGTGGATGAGGCCACGGTTGATGAGCTCGTTGGCCTCCCACGCCTCGCGGTAGTTCGCGAAGTGCGACGAGAGGATGTTCTTGAGGTTCATCCAGAGGTAGCGGTTGTCGTACTCGTGCATGTAGCCCGAGGTCGACGCGCAGGTGACGATCGTGCCGCCCTTGCGTGCGACGTAGACCGACGCACCGAAGGTCTCGCGGCCCGGGTGCTCGAAGACGATGTCGACGTCGTGGCCGCCCGTGAGCTCACGGATCTTCTTGCCGAGGCGCTGCCACTCCTTGGGGTCCTGCTCGGTGTTGTCGTCGTTCCAGAACTTGTAGCCCTCGGCGTTGCGGTCGATGATCAGCTCGGCACCCATGGCGCGGCAGATCTCGGCCTTCTCGGGGGAGGAGACGACACAGATCGGGGTGGCGCCGGCGGCCAGAGCCATCTGGGTCGCGTAGGAGCCGAGGCCACCGGAGGCGCCCCAGATGAGAACGCGGTCACCGAGCTTGAGCGCGGCACCGTTCTTGGAGATGAGCTGACGGTATGCCGTGCTGTTCACCAGGCCGGGCGACGCCGCCTCTTCCCACGACAGGTGGGTCGGCTTGGGCATGAGCTGGTTCGCCTTGACGATGGCGAGCTCGGCGAGGCCGCCGAAGTTCGTCTCGAAGCCCCAGATGCGCTGCTGCGGGTCGAGCATCGTGTCGTTGTGGCCGTCCGCGTCCTCGAGCTCGACACTGAGGCAGTGGGCGACGACCTCCTGGCCGGGCTTCCACTTGCCGACGCCGGGACCGGTGCGCAGGACGACGCCGGCGAGGTCGGAGCCGACGATGTGGTACGGCAGGTCGTGGCGCTTGGCGTACTCGGAGGTGCGTCCGTAGCGCTCGAGGAAGCCGAACGTCGAGACCGGCTCGAAGATCGAGGTCCAGACGGTGTTGTAGTTGATCGCGCTCGCCATGACGGCAACGAGAGCCTCACCCGGGGCCAGCTCCGGGACAGGAACCTCGTCGATGTGGAGCGACTTGCGCGGGTCCTTGTCGCGGGAGGCGAGGCCCTCGAACATGCCCACCTCGTCCTTGTGGACGGTTGCCGCCCGGTAGGTCGCGGGGATGGAGAGGTTCGCGTAGGTCTCCTCCGTGCGGTCACCGCTGAGGATGGCGTCGCGGATCTGGTCCATGAGAGGTGGTGCTCCTTGATCTGGGTGGGGCAGGTCAGGTGATGCGGTGACTGGGCGGTCGAGCCCAGCCGGGGATCAGTGGGCGTCGGTCGTGGGCTCGACGAGCTCGACGAGGATGCCGCCGGCGTCCTTGGGGTGGATGAAGTTCACGCGCGAGTTGGACGTCCCGCGCTTCGGGGTGTCGTAGAGCAGTCGAACGCCCCGCTCACGCAGCGTCGCGCTCACACCGTCGATGTCCTCGACGCGGTAGGCGACCTGCTGGACTCCGGGACCGGAGCGGTCGATGAACTTCGCGATCGTCGACTCCGGGGACAGAGGGGCGAGCAACTGGATGTGCGAGCCGGAATCCCCGACCGCCATCATCGCCTCACGCACGCCCTGCTCCTCGTTGACCTCTTCGTGAGCCAGCGTCATCCCATAGGTGTCGCGGTAGAACGCGATGGCCTCGTCGAGGTCGCGCACGGCGACGCCGACGTGGTCGATCGCCGTGAACAGGCCCGAGACAGGGGAGGGTGCAGTCATGCCCCGAAGCCTAAAGACGTCAGGGCTCCGCAGACAGGTCCAAAGAGTGTGTTGATCGACACCTCAGGGACGTCGGTCACAGTGGGGGTGGGCGCCTCGCGGCCGAGTGACTAGCATCGAGAGCAACCGTGGGCGCTCGGCGCCCGACATCGACGTTGGAGGACACGCAGTGAGCACCGCCTCGACCCAGAACACCGACCCCACTGTCATCGTCGCGGGGGCGAGGACCCCGATGGGACGCATGAGCGGGAGCCTCAAGGGCTTCAGTGGCTCCGACCTCGGCGGCTTCGCCATCAAGGGCGCCCTCGAGAAGTCCGGCGTGAAGCCCGAGGACGTCGACTACGTGATCATGGGCCAGGTCCTCACCGCGGGCGAGGGGCAGATCCCCGCTCGTCAGGCCGCGGTCAAGGCCGGCATCCCGATGGACGTCCCGGCGCTCACCGTCAACAAGGTCTGCCTCTCCGGCCTCGACGCCATCGCGCTCGCGGACCAGCTCGTCCGCGCCGGTGAGTTCGACATCGTCGTGGCCGGTGGCCAGGAGTCGATGACCAACGCTCCCCACCTGCTGCCCAAGAGCCGCGACGGCTACAAGTACGGCGACACCACGCTCCAGGACTCGATGGCCTTCGACGGCCTCTACGACATCCTCACGAACCAGGCGATGGGTTCCCTCACCGAGGCCAACAACGTCGACGCCAACGCGTTCACCCGCGAGGAGCAGGACGAGTTCGCGGCCCGGAGCCACCAGCTCGCGGCCAAGGCGTGGAAGGACGGCTTCTTCGACGACGAGGTCGTCTCGGTCTCCATCCCGCAGCGCAAGGGCGACCCGATCGAGTTCAAGGAGGACGAGGGCATCCGCGCCGACACGACCGCCGAGTCGCTGTCGAAGCTGCGCCCGGCCTTCGCCAAGGACGGCACGATCACCGCGGGATCCGCATCGCAGATCTCCGATGGTGCCGCGGCCGTCGTCGTCATGAAGAAGTCCAAGGCGCAGGAGCTGGGCCTCGAGTGGCTCGCCGAGATCGGTGCCCACGGCGTCGTCGCCGGCCCGGACTCCAGCCTGCAGAGCCAGCCGGCCAACGCGATCAAGAAGGCGTGCGACCGCGCGGGCATCAGCCCCTCGGACCTCGCCGTCATCGAGATCAACGAGGCGTTCGCCGCGGTCGGCCTGGCCTCCGCCAAGGACCTCGGCCTCGACGCCGACAAGGTCAACCCCAACGGTGGGGCCATCGCCATGGGCCACCCGCTGGGCATGTCCGGCGCCCGTGTCGTCCTCACCTTGGCCCACGAGCTCAAGCGTCGTGGTGGTGGCACCGGCGCGGCGGCCCTCTGTGGCGGCGGCGGTCAGGGCGACGCACTGCTCCTCACCGTGCCGTCCGAGAGCTGATCGACCGGCATCTCGAAGCACAGGGGCAGCGCCATCGCGACGACACCCCGTACCGTCGACGTCCCCTCTCTCGTTGCTGAAGCGAGAGAGGGGCGTTCGCGTGCGGTGGCCCGACTCATCTCGCTCGTCGAGGACGGCCACCCTGCGCTGCCCGAGGTCATGGCGGCGCTGGCCCCGCACTCCGGCGGCGCCCACGTCATCGGCCTCACCGGTTCGCCAGGAGTGGGCAAGTCGACGACGACAGCCGCCCTGATCGCCGCTTTCCGCGACCGGGGCAAGCGCGTCGCGGTGCTGGCCGTCGATCCGTCCTCCCCGTTCTCGGGGGGAGCCCTCCTCGGCGACCGGATCCGGATGGAGCAGCACGCCACCGACTCCGGTGTCTTCATCCGCTCTGTCGCCTCGCGAGGGCACCTCGGTGGGTTGTCGTTCGCGACACCGCAGGCACTGCGCGTCCTCGACGCGGCGGGCTTCGACGTCGTCCTCGTCGAGACCGTGGGTGTGGGGCAGTCCGAGGTCGAGGTCGCCGCGCGCGCTGACACGACGGTGGTCATCGTCGCGCCGGGAATGGGAGACGGCATCCAGGCCGCCAAGGCCGGCATCCTCGAGATCGGTGACCTCTTCGTCGTCAACAAGGCCGACCGCGACGGTGCCGACGACACGGTCCGCGACCTCCGGCACATGATCCAGCTCGGCAACCGGGAGCGGTCCGTCGACTGGCGCACCCCGGTGGTGAGGACCGTCGCGAGCCGCGGAGACGGCATACCGGAGCTTGTCGAATCCCTCGAGGCACACCGGAACTGGCTGGGCGAATCAGGGGCGCTCAGCACACGCCGCAGCGAGCGGGCGCGGTCCGAGATCGAGGCGATCGCGCTTGCCGAACTGCGTCGACGACTCGGTGCCGAGGGCGGTCTCGTCTCGGCCGACCTCGCCTCTGCGGTCGCCTCCGGCGAGACCGATGTGTATGCCGCCGCGAGCCAGGTCATCGAGCGCGTCACGGGGAGAGCCGCGCCCCCTTCGGACTGAGAAAGTCGCCAGCCGTTGTGTCGGCTGGCCGACAGTCCGGCGCTTCGGTCGCTCCTACCGTCCGAGCATGTCAACGATCACGGAGCAGGGTGAGGCGACACGCAGCTCCCTGCGTCGCGTGCTCGCCAACACGAACCTCCGGCGGATCCAGCTGGCCTTCTTTGCCTCCGTGATCGGGGACTGGGCCTACGCGACGGCGCTGACGGTCTGGGCGTACCTGGATGGCGGCGCCGCCGCGGTGGGGGCGTTCACCGCCGCGCGTTTCGTCGCGATCGCCGTCGCAGGTCCCGTGGGATCCGTCATTGCCGACAAGGTGCCCCGGCGCACCTTCATGATCGTCATCGATGTGATCCGCGCAGTCCTGGTGGGACTCGCAGCGGTCATCGTCGCCGTGGACGGACCCTCGATCCTCGTCTATGTCCTGGGTGTCGTCGTCTCCGTCGTGGGCTCGCCCTTCCGGTCGGCCCAGGCGGGGCTCATCCCCAAACTGGTGAACCGTCCCGACGAGCTGACCGCATCGAATGCCGTGGCGTCGAACCTCGAGAACATCGCCACCTTCGCCGGGCCGGCATTGGGTGCGCTCCTGCTGGGTGTGGTCGACATCTGGGTCGTCTTCCTCGTCAACGTCGCCAGCTATCTGTGGTCCATCGCGATGGTGGCCGCCGTCAGGGTCACCAGCACCGTCGGCGCGGGTGGGCCCGGCGAGTCCGGGGCGACCGAGCGGGGCGAGGCTGAGGACGACGCGGATGGTGGGGAGGAACCTGCCGGTCTTGGCTTCTTCCGTGAACTCGCTCTCGGATTCACGTTCGTCTGGCGCGACAGGGACCTGCGCACCGTCGCGCTGCTGGCGGCAGCCCAGGGGTTCGTCTGGGGAACGCTCACCGTCTTCACCGTGATCATTGCCGTCGACATCCTCCGCACCGGGCCGCAGGGTGTCGGCTACCTCGACGCGGTCATGGGGTGTGCCACCGTCGCCGGCGGTGCCGTGGTCCTGACCCGGGTGGGGAAGGGGCGCCTGGGTCAGGACATGGCCATCGGCGTCCTCGGCTGGTCGCTCCCCATGATCGGACTGGCGGCCTTCCCCTCCCCGGTGGTGGTGTTCGCAGCACTCATCCTCATCGGGCTCTCGGATCCGTGGGTCAACCTCGGTCTCGAGACGATCCCGCAGCGCCTCGCCACCGACGAGGTGATCTCGCGCGTCTACGGCGCCGTCGAGAGCGCCCTCATCGGGGCGATGGCGCTCGGAGCCGCCGTGGCACCGTTGCTCATCCATGGCATCGGCTTCCGTGAGTCGATCGCGGCAGTGGGCATCGTCGTGGCGGCCTACACGTTGACGACACTCCGGAGGATGCGCCACCTCGACGCCCGACTGACCGCACCCGACCACGTCGAGCTCCTCCGCTCGATCGGGATCTTCGAACCTCTCGCGCCCCCGACCCTTGAGGCCCTGGGCCACGCTGCGGAGGAGGTGTCGGTCCCGGCCGGAACCGTGGTCCTGCGTGAGGGCGAGGACGCTGACCGCTTCTACGTCATCGTCTCGGGCTCGGTGGAGGTCACGGGGCGCGGCGAACTGTTGCGCGTCGAGCGTGCCGGTGACTTCTTCGGTGAGATCGGGCTCATTCGTGACGTCCCACGGACGGCAACCGTCACGACCCTCGAACAGACCGAGCTGCTCGCGATCGGGCGTGCGGACTTCCTCGGCGCCGTCAGCGGAGTGGGCGACTCGCGTCGCGCGGCGGACGAGATCGTCGCCCGGCGGTTGAGCGTCTGACTCAGTCCGCAGACAGGGCGCGGCGGTCGAGCACCGTGATCCGGCCCCGACCCAGTTCGACGACGCCACGTTCGGCGAGTGTCTGCAACGCCTCGTTGATGCTGGGGCGCGTGCCACCGACGATCTGGGCGAGCTGCTCCTGGGTCAGCGGGATCTGTACGGGGCCAGTCGGGCCGTCCGCGAAGGTCTCGGCCAGCTCCTTGAGGCGCCGCTCCATGCGCCGGTCGAGGTCCTCGTACATGACCTCGACCAGCCGAGCCGAGAGTTCCTCCACGCGTCGACCGATGAACTGGAGGAGGAGTTGGTCGGCACCTCGGTGGGTGAGCCTCAGGGCAGCGAAGGCGCTGGCCGACAGTGAACGCGTCCTCGCGGGCTCCAGGGCGACGACACTGGCAGACCTCGCCGGCGCCAGGTCGTGGAGGAGCGACAGCTCGCCGAAGAAGTCGCCCGGCCCGATGATGTTGAGGGTGGCGGTGTTGCCATCCTTGGTCGACACGCGCACGGCCAGTCGCCCGGCCTCGACCAGGTGGAGGCTGTCCGAGGGATCGCCCTCCGACACCAGGGTCTCGGCGCGGCGGTAGTGGCGCAGAGTGGTCCTCGAGAGCAGCGCCACGCGTTCGTCCGGGGCCAGGGACGCGAGCAGCTGCCACTCCATGTCGTCAGTCAACCAGTCCGGGTCGAGGCGGGTCCGTGGATCGCGAAGGTGAGCGGACGGCATACGGTGGGTTCCATGCTCGTCGCCTTCTCCGTGTCCCCGTCCATTGCCGACGATCAGGGAGGGGTGACCGGCGCCGTCGCCGAAGCCGTCCGCATCGTCCGCGAGAGTGGCTTGCCGAACCGCACCGACGCGATGTTCACGACCATCGAGGGGGAGTGGGACGAGTGCATGGCCGTCGTCAAGGCCTGCGTCGACGCACTCGCAGCCCACGGCCCGCGCGTGGGGCTCGTCCTCAAGGCGGACATCCGGCCGGGCCGCACCGGTGAACTCGAGGGCAAATTGCAGCGGCTCGAGGCGACGATCGCCGAGCGGCCCGATTCCTGACCTTCCAGAAAACGAGTTTCGGAACCATCACAGATGGTGTGAGGATCATCCGGACCCGGACGTACCTGACTAGCGTGGCCGGGTTGCGATTGCCGCACGCCGTCTGACACCGAGGGGATCACGCATGTGGAAGGCCATCCGCTACCGCGGCGGTCAGTCACTGGTGCTCATCCTCATCTCGGCCCTCGTGGCGACCTGTGCGGCCTTCGCCCCACTCTTCTCCAGGTCGATCGACCAGGCGCTCCTGAGGGCGACGTTGGGTCGCATGGAGGCGGCCGACCTCAAACTCGGTGTGCTCGCTGCCAGAACCGCGGACGAAGGCCTCGCGGCAGGCGACGTCGAGGGCGCCATGCCGCCATCGCTGTCGCGGTGGTACGAGCCCGGCCTGTCGATGACGACCGCGAACACGGACGTGGTCCCGGCCGCGGGCAAAATGCCTTCGCCGGTGCGACTCGTGGCGCGCGACGAGGTCTGTGACCACCTGACCCTGTCCTCGGGCGAGTGCCCGACAGAGGGGACCGACCTGTTGGTCTCCGACGCCGACGCGAAGGCGTGGGGGTGGAAGCTCGGCACCATCCTCACGGTGCGCAACCACGACGGCCGGCCCGTGCCCTTCACCGTGAGCGGTGTCTACACGGCCACGGACGACCCCGACTACTGGCTGCGAACCGAGGTCCAGGGCAAGTCGGGCCAGCTGATCATGTACGGCGACCTCGTGACGGGCGTCGATGACTTCATCGTGGCCCCGACTGGTCTCGCCCAGGGGTGGCCCAAGGCCCAACTCTCGGTCGACTACCGCCTCAAGACACCGACGATCACCCTCGACTCTCTCGCCGAGGCAGGGACTGCGGTGGGCGCGATCCGGCCGCCGCACCAGGCCACTGTGGACTCGCCACTGCCTCGCATCGCCGAGCAAGTCGACAACGGGCAGGCACTCGTCCGCCAACTCGTGCCCCTGCTCATTGCCCAGCTCGTCGCCGTGGCCCTCGCGGTGCTGGTGCTCGTCGCGGGCGCCGCGGTGGCGCAGCGGCGGCCCGAGATCGCCGTGGCCCGCCTGCGCGGCCGTAGCCGCGAGGCGAGTCGACGGCTCGTCATGGCCGAGCTCGGCCTCACCGTGCTCCTCGGACTGCCGTTGGGCGTCCTGGTGGCCGTGGGACTCGGCGAAGTCGTGCGTCGCTTCATCCTGCCGCCCGGCGTCCCGTTCGAATTCGGTTGGCAGGTGCCGCTCGCGGCTCTCGTCGCCGGCCTCGCCTCCCTCGCCGTCGTGTATGCCGCCGCGCGGCCGGTCCTGCACGAGCCCATCGCCTCCCTGCTGCGTCGCGTTCCTCCGGCCGCGACGGCGCGCACGATGCGGGTCAGCGACGTGGTGCTCGTGGTGCTCGCCGCTGTCGGGGTCGTCGGCATCGTCACCGGTCAGATCACCGGTCCGATGGCGATCCTCACGCCCATCCTGCTGGCTCTGGCTGCGGGCGCCCTCCTGGGGACCCTGGTGGTGGTGGTCGCCACCCGACTTGGCAGACGGGCCTTGCTTCGGGGCGGTCTCGGCTCGGCCCTGGCCGCGCTGGCCCTCGGTCGTCGCCCCACGACCCGTCATGTGCTGCTCGTCGTCACTGCGGTCTCGGCTCTGGTGGTTTTCGCGGCCAACGCAGTGGCCGTCGCTGACCGCAACCGCGAGAACCGCGCCCAGCTCACGGTCGGTGCCTTCGCGGCACTGCGCACGAGTTCGAAGGACCCGACGGCCTTGGCGCGCGTTGTGGACCAACTGCCGGTGGGGCAGCGGGAGCACGCCATGCCCGTCGGGATCGTGGCGCAACGCGACCCGGACTCGACGACGACGCTGGCGGCTCGGCCCGAGCAGTTGCGGCGCATCGCGTTCGCCCCACCCGCACAGACCAACCTCGACCTCGACGCCCTTGCGCTCCCTGACCAGCAGCCGGTGGCGCTCGACGGTGACCGCCTCCGAGTCACGGTCGCCTATGACCTGTCGGCGATGGGCACAGGGTTCGGTCCCAGACCGCCGGGTTTCACCGGGGAGTGGGAACCACCCACCATCATCGGGAACCCCCTTCGCCTGGGCATCGCGGTGACGACGCCCGACGGTGAAGTGCTCACCCGGGACCTCGGCTCACTTCCTGTCCAGGGAAAGGGAAGCCTGGCGGTGAACGCTCCGGTGCTCTGCCCGGAGTCCTGCCGACTCCAGTCCGTGTTCGTCCAGCTGGAACAGGGTGTCGAGATCGACGCCGTCAAGGGCACGGTCGACCTGTCGGGCTTTGCCCTGGACGGCACGCCCCTCGACATCGACGACCCGTCGGGGTGGCTCGCCCCTCAGGGTGAGGCAGAGAGCCCCAGCGGCGGCAGCGGGAACGTCCCGATCGACCCCGCGACCGGATTCCCCATCGAGGTCCAACCGCCTCCCGCGGACCGGCTCGCGCTCGCGGCGGGACCGGCAGGTGGACTGCGGCTCAGCTTCGTCAACACGGGCCGGAACGCCAGCGTCAGCCGGGCCGATGCGCCAGCAGTCGTGCCGTCGCTGCTGTCCGGCCGGATCCCATCCGGCGGGACGGAGAACGCCTTCGACATCCAGAGCCTCGCCGGTCGCACGACGCCCGCACTCGCGGCGCAGCGCATCCCGGCGTTGCCGTACGTCGGCAACCGTGGTGCCCTCGTCAACCTCGACCTGATGCTCCGGATCGGCGGCACCCTGCCGTCCACCGGAGCGATGGAGGTGTGGATCGATGACGGCTTCCCCGGCGGTGTGGCTGGGGCGGAGCAGGCGTTGCGCGACAGGGGAGTCGAGGTGCTGACCACGCGATCGCTGGCGCAGGAGAAGCGCTTGCTCGACGAGTCCGCGACCGGGTGGGGACTCCTGCTCGGGCTGTTCACGGCCGTCCTCTCGCTGCTCCTCGCTGCCGTGATGCTCGTGGTCGTCGCCATGACGACCGGCCGGATCGTGACGCGTGACATTGCCGCGTTGCGGGTCGCCGGCGTCTCCGGTCGCGACCTCCGACGAGCAGCTGTCCGCGAGTCCGTCGCTCCCGTGGTGCTCGCCGCGGTCGTCGGTGCTCTCTGCGGGGTGGCCGGAGCGACCCTCGCCATGCCGCTCATCCCGCTGTTCGACACACCTGCGCCCGTCCCGGCCCTCGACCTTCGCCCGGCCTGGCTCGTCATGGGGGCCGCGTGGCTCGCGACCCTGCTCGCGCTCGCAGTGGTCGCCACGGCGCTCGCCCTGCGAGCCGCCCGTCAAGGGGTCTCCGACCGACTCAGGGAGGCGTGGTGACCGGTCTCGCGGTGATGACGGCAGGACTCGTGCACATCTATCGGGCCGAGCACCACGATGTCGCAGCACTCGCTGGTGTCGACTTGTCTGTTCACGCCGGGGAGATGGTGGCGTTGCTCGGGCCGTCCGGAGCCGGGAAGTCGACCTTGCTGACCCTGTTCGGTGGCCTCTTGCGCCCCAGCGCGGGACGGATCCGGATCGGTGACCACGAGATCTCGCGCATGTCCGAGACCGACCTCGACACGTTGCGGGGCCGTGAGGTGGGCATCGTCCTTCAGGGAGCCTCGCGCAACCTCATCCCGCACAAGACGATTCGCGAGAATGTCTCCTTCGCGCAGGGCTCGCGCCGGGCCAAGGGCGAGGGCGTCTCCACCGATGAGGTGCTCGACCTCGTCCGTCTGCGGGACCGCGCCGACGCACCCCTGAGTTCACTCACGCCCGGTGAGTTGCAACGCGGTGCACTCGCCGTCGCCGTGTCGACGCGGCCCGGACTGCTCCTCGGGGACGAGCCGACGAGCCAGCTCGACCACGACGCACGCGACCAAGTGCTCCAGACCCTGACGGACATCAATGCGTCCTGGGGGACGACGATCATCGTCGTCACCCACGACCCGGAGGTCGCGTCGCGGATGCCTCGCACGGTCACGATCAGGGACGGCCGGGTGGGAGCAGAAGGGCGTGAGGGTGAGGAGTTCGCGGTGGTGTCCGCGGACGGATCGGTGCCGCTCCCGCCCCACGTGCTGGAGACGCTCAGCCCGGGCACGCTCGTCCGCCTCGTCGAGTCGGAGCAGGGTTGGACCCTCATCAGGGACGAGATCGAGGAGGTGTCCGATGGCGAGCCGCAGTGATGCCCGAAGCGCCGCCTCGGGTCCCGGGGCGGGGCCGAGCCGCGTGGAGGTCCACGGGGTGGGTGTGCACTACGGCGACGTCGTCGCGCTGCGTGGTGTCTCCCTCGATGCGCGGCCGGGGGATTTCGTCGCGATCACGGGCCACTCCGGAGCGGGCAAGACGACCCTGATCAATGCGATTGCCGGCATCGTGCCGCTCGCTTCGGGTGAGGTCCGCCTCGGGGGACAAGGTGAAGGACCTGACCCGAGTTCGGTGGCGATCATCCCTCAGGGCAACGGCCTGGCGAGTGTCCTCACGGCCTACGAGAACGTCGTCGCGCCACTGCGGGCGCGTGGGCACTCGCCGGAGCAGGCCGGCGAGCGCGCGACGGACGCTCTGGTCTCGGTTGGTCTGGGTGAGTCGGGAAGTCACCTTGTCGAAGAGCTCAGCGGCGGCCAGCAGCAGCGTGCCGCCGTGGCACGTGGGCTCGCCATCGGTGGCGCTGTCCTGCTCGCCGACGAGCCGACGAGCGAGCTCGACCACGACAACCGCGAGCGGATCCTCGCGCTCCTTCGGGCGCAGGCTGATGCCGGTTCGATCGTCATCATGACGACGCACGACCCCGAGGCGGCCGAACGAGCGGATCGCGTCATCGAACTCGATGACGGCGAGGTCGTCGACCACTGAGGCACCGTCAGCTCAGGAGCTCGGCGATCTGTGGGTGGGCTCTCCGATAGCCCTCGAGCAGGGAGCGCGCGGTCGAGACCGAGTCGACCAGAGGATGCAGGGCGAAGGCCTTGAGCGCCGCGGAGGCGGATCCGGTCGTCGCAGCCTCGATCGTGAGGCGCTCGACCGCCTTGACCTGCTGCATGAGTCCGAGCATGTGACCCGAGACCGGGGCCCGCTCGACCGGGTGTGGACCGGACCGGTCGACGACGCACGGGATCTCGACAACGGCATCGTCCGGCATACCGGGTAATGCTCCGCCACCACGAACGTTGAGGATGAGCGAAGAGCGTTCGTCGCGGGCGATGGCGGCCATGATCGCCAGGGCGACCCCTTCGTAGCCACCGCCCGCGACGTCTGCTTCGTCGCGCTCCTCGTCGTCGCCGCGCGCCTCCCTCATGTAGGTCGCGTCGCGCTCCTCGCGCACGCGGCGCCAGTGGCTCGCGGCCTCCGATGGAGCTCGCTCGACGGTGGTGTAGAAGGCGTCCTGTTGATCGCGCAGGAACTCGCCGCGGGTCTGCGGGGCGGCGAGGATCGCCTCCTGCGCCTCTCTCGCGCAGTAGTAGTAGTAGAGGTACTCATTGGGAATGGCGCCGAGCGCGGCGATCCACTCGGGTCCGAAGAGGCGACCCTCCTCGAGTGTCATGAGTGCGTTGGCATCGGCCACAAGCCGAGGCAGGTGGTCCGTGCCGTCCACATCGAGCCCGCGCAGCCAGCCGAGGTGGTTGAGGCCGACGTAGTCGATCTGCGTCGTGGTGGCGTCGAGGCCAAGGGCGCCGATCGCTCGTCGGGCCAGCGCAATGGGAGAGTCGCAGATTCCGATGACCCGGTCACCGAGCACCGATTGCATGGCCTCGGTGACGATGCCCGCCGGGTTGGTGAAGTTGATGAACCACGCGTCCGGCGCGACCTCTCGGGTGCGCCGGGCGATGTCGAGGGCGACGGGCACCGTGCGCAGCGCGTAGGCCAGACCGCCGGGGCCTGTCGTCTCCTGCCCGAGCACCCCGAGGTCGAGGGCGACCCGCTCGTCGAGCGTCCGCCCCCGCAGGCCACCGACGCGGATGGCCGAGAAAACGAAGTCAGCACCACGCAGGGCATCGTCGAGATCCGTCGTCGCCCGGACTGACGGTGCGTGCCGGCGCCCGGCCCCGAGTTGGGTGAGGACGTGGGACATGGCCTCGAGACGGGTGGCGTCGAGGTCGTGGAGGACCACCTCGGTGACCCGTCCCTCCGACTCGTCCGACAGGAGGGCTCCATACACGAGCGGAACGCGGAAGCCGCCGCCGCCGAGGATGGTGAGTTTCACGCGAGCACACCGTGAGGCCGACGTCGCACCATGGCGCAAACGTACCAACGTCCGGCCGAATGTCCTTGCAGTCCTGCCTCTGGACCGAGACGATGGCGAGGTGTCCCCGGACCACGCCTTCGACCCCTTGGCGTCGCTGCGGCGTGCCGACGACCCCGAGGTCGACGTCTTCGTCCAGGGCACCGTCTTCCTCGACATCATCTTCACCGGACTCAAGGCGATGCCGAAGAGCGGGACCGAGGTCTGGGCAGACGGGATGGGGTCGTGTCCGGGCGGGATCGCGAACCTCGCGGTCGCTGCATCCCGAATGGGACTCAAGACCTCCCTCGGCGCCGCCTTCGGCGACGACGACTACGGCGACTTCTGCTGGCGGTCCCTTGCGGACCAGGAGGGGGTCGACCTGTCGCGCTCCCAGCGCTACCCGCACTGGCACACCCCCGTGACGGTGTCGGTGTCGGTGGGCGGCGACCGGCGAATGATCACGCACGGCCACGACGCGCCTCAGAACGCCACCGAGATGATCGGGAAGGCACCCACGGCGAGGTCGGTGCTGCTCGACCTCGACGCCGAGAGGCCACTGGGGCAAGGGCACCGCGAGCGCGAATGGGCCGACCTGGCTGCAGCCGAGGGCGCACTCCTGTTCGCCGACGTGGGCTGGGACCCGACCGAAGCCTGGGCGGTGTCGATGCTCGACCAACTCGAGCACTGCCACGCGTTCATGCCGAACGTCGTCGAGGCCATGGCCTACACCCGCACCGACTCGGCCCACGACGCCCTCTATGCCCTGGCCGACCTCGTGCCGCTCGCGGTCGTGACCAACGGGCGCGATGGCGCGGTGGCCATCGACTCAGCGACGGGGGAGGAGGCCTCGGTCCCGGCCCTGCGCGTGGAGGCGATCGACCCGACAGGCGCCGGGGATGTCTTCGACGCCGGGATGCTCGTGGGCACTCTGGCGGGATGGCCGCTGCTCGACCGGATGAACTTTGCGACGCTGTGCTCCAGCCTCGCGGTTCAGGAGTTCGGCGGCTCCTTGGCAGCACCCGGGTGGGGGGACATCAGCGATTGGTGGCACCGCGTGCGGAGCCAGCCCACCTCCAATGCTGCAGCCCGTTCGGTGCAACGTCGCTTTGCCTTCCTCGACGAACTGGTCGCGGAGGTTCCGTCGGGTGCGGTCCGCAGGGCCGCCGCCACGATTGCCAAATTGTCCGACGCGCAGGCCGCTGGTATCCCACCCACCGAGGAGTCTCCATGAGAAGCATGCGAACCGCTCTGGTCGCCATCACCGTTGGAACAGGGCTCGCCCTCGCTGCCTGTGCACCCGGCTCCGGTTCGGACTCGGGCGCGGGGGACTCCACGGCACCGGCCCCGGACTCCGTTCAGACCGACGCCGCAGCCCTCGGAGATGTCACGCTCACCGTCTGGGACCAGGAGGTGCGCGGGGGGCAGGCCAAGCAGATGGAGACCCTCAACGCCGAGTTTCAGAAGAAGTACCCCAACATCAAGCTCGAGCGAGTCTCCCGTTCCTTCGACGACCTGGTGAAGACCCTGCGGCTCGCTCTCAGCGGCGCCGACGCGCCTGACGTCGTCCAGGCCAACAACACGCGCTCACAGATGGGCAACTTCGTCACGGCGGGGCAGCTCGTCAACCTCGACCCATACGCCGCGGCTTATGGATGGGTCAAGCGCTACCCGCAGTCGGTGCGCAATGTGGCGTCCTATTCACCGGACGGCAAGACCTTCGGGTCGGGCTCCCTCTTCGGGATGCCCCAGGTCGGCGAACTCGTCGGGATCTTCTACAACGACGCCAAACTCAAGACGCTCGGCATCAACCCTCCGAAGACGTGGGCCGACTTCGATGCGGCGCTCGCGACAGCGAAGTCCAAGGGCGAGGTCCCGCTCGTCCTCGGCAACCTTGAGAAGTGGCCGGCGGGACACGTCTTCGGCGTCCTCCAGGGGAGGTTCACCCCGGCCGAGGACATCCGCACCCTCGGGTTCGGGCAGAGAGGTGGCAACTGGGCGACTCCCGAGAACACCAAGGCCGCCCAGACGCTCGTGGACTGGGTCGACAAGGGCTACTTCAACTCCGGTGTGAATGGTCTGGACTACGACCCGGCGTGGCAGAACTTCACCAAGGGGCAGGGCCTCTTCCTCATTGCCGGCTCGTGGCTGCAGGCCGATCTGTCGAACGCGATGAAGGCCGATGTGAAGTTCATGCTCCCGCCGGCACCCGAGGCGGGCGGTACGCCGGTCACGACCGGAGGTTCCGGCCTTCCCTTCGCCATCACCCAGAAGGCAAAGAACAAGGATGCCGCCGCGGCATACATCAACTTCATCACCAGCCCTGAGGCGATGAAGGTACTCGCGGACAACGGCAACCTCCCTGTCGTCGAGACCGCCGAGCAGGCCGCACCTGACGCTCTTGCCACCGATGTCTTCGCAGCGTTCGACCAGGTCACCAAGGAGGACGGACTGGTGCCGTATCTCGACTGGGCGACCCCCACCATGGGCGACACACTCGGCGCAACGCTCCAGGACCTCCTCGCCAAGAAGGCCACACCGGAGAAGGCGCTCGAGACGTTGCAGAAGGACTACGGCGACTTCACCGCTCAGTGATGGCTGGTCGCGCGCGGCCACTGGGGACCCCTGGAGAGCCACGGAGGATCGGCTACCTCTACGTGCTTCCGGCGTTCCTCGTGTATGCCGCTTTTGCCCTCTATCCCTTGCTCAAGGCTGTCTATCTGTCGCTGTTCGACTGGGACGGCCTCACGGTCGGGACGTGGGCGGGACTGTCCAACTACGCAGAGGTCCTCACGGACGAGCGGCTCCGCGCCTCGTTCGGTCACGCGCTCGTGCTGATGTTCTTCTTCGCGGTCGTGCCGCTCGTCGTGGGCCTCGTCCTCGCGTCGATCCTGCACCGAGCGAACGTCCGAGGCCTCAGCTTCTTCCGCACGGTCGTCTTCTTGCCGCAGGTCGTCGCGATGGTCGTCATCGCCGTCGCATGGCGCCGGATCTATGCGCCCGACGGCACGATCAATGCGGTGCTCACCGCGGTGGGGCTCGAGTCGTGGACCCGCGGCTGGTTGGGGGAGTACGCCTTCGCGCTGCCCGCGGTCGGCCTCATCGGAACGTGGTTCGAGAGCGGGCTGGTCACCGTGCTGCTGCTTGCGGGCATGGGGCGCATCCCGCGAGAGTTGTACGAGGCGGCCCGGCTCGATGGCGCTGGTGCGGTCCGGGAGTTCTTCGCCGTGACCCTGCCGTCCGTGCGCGGTGAGATCGCCGTGGCCCTCACCCTGACGGTCATTGCCGCGCTCAAGACCTTCGACCTCATCTACATGACGACGTCGGGGGGCCCCGGGCACCAGACCACGGTGCCGAGCTACGAGGTCTATCGCCAGGCGTTCGAACTCGGGCAGGTCGGGCTGGCCTGCACCGTGGGTGTCTGTCTCACCGTCGTGATCTTCGCGATCAGCTTTGTCATCACCCGCGTCGGGGATCGGGTGAGTGACTCATGAAGGTGAGCACGTCCGAGCGGACCATGAACTACGTCATCCTCACGCTCTTCGCCATCTTCGCGATCTGGCCGATCCTCAGCATCGTCGTGGCCGGGCTCCAACCCGACGCCGAGGCGCCCGGCGGGCTGGGCAACCTCTCACAGGCGTGGGAGATCGGGCGATTCGGCGACTACCTGCGCACGAGTGTCATGGTGTCGGCGTTCGTCGTTGCCGTGAGCACGGTCCTCTCCATCCTCGCCGGGTTCGCTTTCGGGACGATGCGGTTCCGCGGCGCGAACGCGATCTTCTATCTCATGCTCATCGGGATCATGATGCCGGCCGAAGCCATCGTCGTTCCCTTGTTCTTCGACCTGCGCGCGATCGGTCTCACCGACACCTTCTGGGCGATCGCGCTGCCCCAGGTGGCGCAGTCGGTGGCCTTCGGGACGTTCTGGCTGCGGGCAGCGTTCCGGTCCAGTTCGCGCTCACTCGTCGAAGCGGCCAGGCTCGACGGGGCGTCGACGGGTCGCATCCTCTGGCAGGTTCTCGTGCCCCTCGCCCGTCCCGCGATCGTCACGCTCATCGTGCTGACGTTCATGTGGACGTGGAACGAGTTCCTCATCCCGCTCGTCATGGTCCCGACCAATGAGGCACTGCGCACGGCGCCCCTGGGCCTGGGCTTCTTCTCCGGTCAGTACACCCAGGGCTATGCCCTGCTCGCCGCCGGCGCCACGATCGTGGCCCTGCCCGTGGTCATCGTGTACCTCTTCCTTCAGCGTCACTTCATCGCCGGGATGCTCGAGGGCGCGGTCAAGGACTGAGCCGGGGCGGGCGGCTACGGTGCTCGTGTGCCCAAGGACCTCGAGCTGCCCTTCGACCCCATCGCCCGCGCCGGCGAACTCTGGCGCGCCCGGTGGGGCGACGAGAGCCAAGCCGGTCCCATGACCACGGCGACGTCGATCATGCGAGTGCAGCAGTTGCTCATCACCCAGTTCGACGCCATCGCCGGCCGCCACGGGCTGACCTTCGCGCGCTATGAAGCCCTTGTGCTCCTCGCCTTCAGCCGAGGTGGCCAGCTCTCGATGGGTCGGATCGGTGAGCGCCTCATGGTGCATCCCACGAGCGCCACCAACATCGTCCAGCGGCTCGCGGCGCAGGGTTTCGTCGAACGCGTCCAGAACCCCAAGGACCGGCGTGGAGCCCTGGCTGTGATCACCGACACGGGGCGTGCCGCCATGGAGGCCACCACGGCCGATCTCGAGGCCGCGCGGTTCGGGCTCGGCATGTTGGGGCAGGACGACCAACAGGCCCTGTTCTCCCTGCTCAGGGGCGTGCGGGTGGCGGCCGGCGACTTCGTCGACAGCGCCGATCGACCCGGGTCCTGACGCCGGACCGCACAGCGCAACACGGCATACTCAATCCGTCTTTTCCACTTCGACGATTTGGCTCCGGCGGTCGTCTTTGTCATGGTGGAGGGCAGTCCGTGACCGAAATGAGATCTTTCGGTCGCCCCCTGATCCAACCAAAGGACCTTGCATGCCCACGCTCGCCAAGCGGGTCGTCGGTGCGCTCCTGGCCGTTCTCGGCCTCGTGCTCACCGTCATCGGCCTCTGGTACGCCGTCCACCTCGGTGGCAGTGGTACCGCGACCTTCTCCGCACCCACGACCGGCACGAGCCCTGTGCTCGTGCCCCAGACGGTGCTCAATCGCGTGGACGGCGTCGTCACCGTGACCGCGGTTCCGCGCAGTGGCGGCACCGCGTGGCTCGCTGCGGCGACCCCCTCCGACGCCAAGGCCGTTCTCGGCAAGACCGCCCACATGAGCATCACGGGTGTGAGCACTCGTCCCTGGGAGCTCCTGTCCACGACCGCCGGATCGGGCCAGCCCCCAGCCCTCGCTGACTCCGACGTGTGGCGCAACACCACGTCCGGCAAGGGCGCCGTGACGATGAAGATCGAGCAGGCCGACGCCCCCGAGACCGTCATCGCCCACGCCACCCAGGGGCAGCTCGAGCGCATCGAGGTCAGTTGGGAGCGCAAGTCCTGGTTCGTCCAGTCCGTCATTGCCGCACTCGTCGGCCTCTTCCTGCTGCTCAGCGGGCTGAGCCTGCTGTGGAGCTCGCGCCGTGGCAAGGCCGCGACCAGGCCCGGCGGCACCCGTGGCTCGGCCGACACGCGCGGCACGGCCGGCACGCGCGGCACGACCGGTACGCGCGGCACGCGCAGTGCCACCGCAGCCCCTCCCGTTCCGGCGATCCGCAAGGAGGAGAACGTATGAACCGCCGTAACCTCACCACCTCCCTCGCCGGGGTCGCCCTGATCGCCAGCCTCACCGGCTGCGGCATCGGTGACAGCATCGTCGGCCTGCACGACGCCCCCGCCGAGCGCACCGACACCGCTCCCCTGAACGTCGACGGCGCCGAGAGCGTCGCGGGCCGTGTCCTCGACGCGGCGGCCAAGGCGCGCGGTGCCAAGGGCGCCGAGGCCGCGAAGGCTCAGAGCGCGGTGCTCGCTGACGCCGCGCTGGCCCAGGCGCAGGCCGCGACCAAGCTTGGGGCCGTCCCGGCTTCCGACCCGTTGCTGAAGTCGGTCGACCCCCAGGTCGTCGCGATCTCGCAGGGCAAGAAGTGGCCGCGGGCGATCCTCGTCGGCACCCTCGACCAGGCGAGCAAGACCCAGACGCTGCACGTCCTCATGTCGAAGGCCGCCGCGGACCCGTTCAAGGTCTATGCGTCCGTCCCCATGCTCCCCGGCACGAGCGTGCCCGCGATGGGTGACCTCGCCAGCGGCACCCCGCTCGTGGAGCCGGCTGACAAGGCAGGTGCACCTCTCGCACCTGCCGAGGCCCTGTCGGCGTATGCCGCTGGCCTGAACTACCCGAAGCCCGGCACCACCAATCTGGTGACCACGAAGGACGCCTACGCCACTGCGCTGCGCACGTCGGCGACGGCTCAGGTCAAATCGCTGGGAAGCCTCGCGTACTTCAGCCAGAAGCACACCCCCGTCGCGAAGAACACCCTCGCCTTCCGCCTCGCCGACGGCGGGACGGTGACCTTCGGCCAGCTCTCGCGACTCGATGTCGTGTCGACGGGCAAGGCGGCCAAGGAACTCGTCATCCCGGCCAGCTACAGCAAGCTTGTGGGCAAGACCAAGACCTCCAAGAGCCTCGACATCACGAGCCTTGAGAACGTCGTGCTCGTCGTGCCCGCCAAGGGCGCCGCGACGGCCGTCGCCGCCGACGAACAACTGGTCTCCGCGACCGCGAAGTAGTCCACCTCGGCCAGGCCACGACCCGGCACCGCGCCCCTCGGCGCAGTGCCGGGTCTGTCTTTGAGAGAATCCACCACATGAGCACCACCCCCACACCTCCCTCGGGCGCTCGCGGCGCCATCGACCTGTCGGCGTTGGGCGCCCAGCCCGGACCTCCTGCCGGTGCGCCTGCGCAGCCCTCGGCGGCTGCCGGGGCCCCGTCCACCCCCGGACTGCCCGAGGGCGTGCTCGTCGAGGTCACTGACGCGACGTTCTCCGAGGTCATGAACCGGACCCTTCAGGTCCCGGCCGTCCTCGTCCTCTGGTCGTCGGCGCACCCGCAGACCGTGGGTCTCGCCGAGCGCATCGCTGCAGTCGCCGCCCAGCTGGAGGGTCGGCTCTTCGTCGTGTCGGCCGACGTGCAGACCTCGCCCGGCATCCTCCAGGCCTTCCAGCAGGTCATCGTCCAGGCGTTCGGCCAACTCAGCGTCCCGGTGACGTTCGGTCTCCTCCAGGGCCAGCCGGTGCCGCTCTTCCCGGGCATCCCGCAGGACGACGAGATTCGCACCGTCCTCGACCAGCTCGTCCAGGCGGCGATCCAGAACGGCATCACCGGGCGGGTCGACCTCGGCCCGACCCCTGGAGCTGGGGCATCCGGCGCAGACGGCTTCGACGACGAGCTGCCGCCCCTGCCGCCGCTCCTCCAGGAGGCCTACGACGCCATCGACCGTGGCGATCTGGATGCTGCCGTGTCGGCCTACGAGCGCGCCCTCGCCGAGAACCCCAAGGACCACGAGGCCGAACTCGGTCTGGCTCAGGTCAAGCTGATGCAGCGCACCGACGGTGTCGACGCGCAGGCCGTCCGCGCGACGGCCGCTGCGTCGCCGGAAGACGTCGACGCCCAGATCGCCGTCGCCGACCTCGACGTCCTCGGTGGCCACGTGGCCGACGCCTTCACCCGGCTCATCGACACGGTCAAGGTGACCGAGGGCGAGGAGCGCGACAAGGCGCGCACGCACCTGCTTGAGCTCTTCAACGTCGTGGGCAATCACGACGAGCGCGTGCGCAAGGGCCGCACAGCGCTCATGAACGCCCTCTTCTGAGGTGCCTCCCAAGCTGCTGGACGACCACGTCCGCTTCCGGTTCGATCCCGCCGGGGGTGACGTCACGTCGGTCGTCCTCGAATGCGACCCGGCCATCCCGGGCAGTCGCGAGTTCGCCCTCGTTGACGGATTGTGGGAGCTCGCCCTACCGCGGCCCGACCTCGATCGGATCGAGTACCGCTTCGTCGTGACCCGCCCACTTCCGGACGGCGTCGCTGCCGAGACGGTCCTCGATCCGGACAACCCGGTCACGGTCGAGACCGCGTTCGGCTCTCGCTCGGTGATGCAAATGCCCGGGTATGCCGTCCCGTCCTGGCTCGCTGCACCGGCCGTTCCCGGGTCCTTCCATCCCATGGCGCTCGCGGGTGAGACGCACGACGACGTGCCGGTGACCCTGTGGTCCCCGGACGGACACGACGGGCAGGCGTTGCCGCTCGTGCTGGTGAACGATGGGCCGGAGTACGACCAGTTGGCGTCGATCACCCAGTTCTCGGCGGCGAAGATCGCGGCGGGGGAGCTGCCGCCGCACCGGCTCGCGTTGGCGCACCCGGTGCTGCGCGACGCGTGGTACTCCGGATCCCCCAGCTACCTGCGGACCATCGCGGAGCAGGGTTTCGCGCGCATCGGCGAGGTCGCCCCGATCAGGGGCCCGGTTGTCGTCGTGGGCGCCAGCCTGGGCGGCTTGACGGCGCTCCTCGTCGCCCTCCTCGACGAGGACGAGATCGGCGGAGTGTTCTCCCAGTCGGGGTCGTTCTTCCAGGCGTCCCTCGATGGGCGGGAGAGCGGCTACAAGTACTTCGACCGCATCTCGCACAAGGTCAAGGACATCCTCGACACCCGCGAGGCGGCTCGGCCGCTGCATGTCGCCATGACGTGCGGGGCGCTCGAGGAGAACGCCGACAACAACCGCCACATGGCGGCAGCCCTCCGACGTGCCGGCCACGAGGTGACCTACGCCGAGGTTGCGGACCTGCACAACTACACCGCGTGGCGCGACGCGCTCGACCCACATCTGACGCAACTCTTGCGGGACGTGTGGGGGGAGGCGCAAGGATAGGGCGCATGCACCGCGCTGACGCACACCTGCAAGTGCCCGGCCACGACGCCGAGCTCCGGGTGGTGCGGCATGGCCACTTCGGCCGTCCGTTGCTGGCGTTCTCGTGTGAGGGAGGCAGCGCCGCGGACTTCGAGGGGCGTGGGCTGCTCGACGCGATCCGCCCCCTCGTCGACGACGGGCGGGTCAGCGTCTTCGCGGTCGACTCTCTCGACCGCTGGACCTGGTCGGCCAATGACGTCCCCACCGAGGAGCGCGCGAACCGGCACGGCGCCTACCAGGCGTGGATCGAGCAGGCCGTCGTGCCGTGGATCGCAGAGCAGACCGGTGGCGAGCTGGACCTCATCACCTTCGGTCCGTCGCTGGGCGCCTACCACGCGGTGCAGTTCGCATTCCAGCGAGCCGACATCGCCACCCTGGCCATGGGCTTCTCGGGCAACTACGACCCCACGTCCTGGAACTCGTGGGGCGACTTCGGCGACGCGACCTACTTCGCCAACCCGACGGCATACGTTCCGGGTCTGGACGGTGACCACCTCGAATGGCTCCGGGCCCGGCTGTCCGTCCTCCTCGTCGTGGGCGAGGGGCCGTTCGAGACGACGCCGACCGGATCGCTGCCGAGTACGCGTGCCTTCGCAGATCTGTTGGCACAGAAAGGCATTCGCCACGAGCTCGATGTCTGGGGACATGACAGTGCCCACGACTGGCCGTGGTGGCAGAAGCAGCTCGCCCACCACCTTCCACGATTCGTCTGACCGGTTCGACCCAGCACGCACCCCACCGAAGGGAACGCCATGGCACCGAAGACCGACCACCTCATCGGACTCCTGCTCGGAGCGGAGGACGACTGGCCGACGGCCTTCGAGGCGCTGGCAAGGCGGCTGGGCGTGATCCGGACGGCGGACGGCGCCGACCACAGGGTGAGCACCGAGAGGTTGGCGATCGAGCCCTTCAACCTGCGCGACCAGCCGCGGCAGGACCTCGTCATCGACCGCCTCGCGCACTGGTACTACCACCCGCGCGAGTGGCTCAAGAAGGTCTCGCTCATGGACGACGTCTATCTGCTCAACAGCCCGTTCACGTTCCAGTCGATGGAGAAGCACTCGGCCTACTGTGCGCTCATGCGGCTCGGCATGCACGTGCCGGACACGGTGCTGGTGCCCTACAAGAACCCGGTCGACAACGCGCGCTGGGCCTACACGTCACGGCGCTACAACAAGGAGTTCGACCTCGCCGCGATCGCCGACGAGCTTGGCTACCCGCTCTTCATGAAGCCGTTCGACGGTGGGGCATGGCGTGGAGTGTCGATGATCAAGGACCGCGAGGCGCTGCATCAGGCCTACGACGACTCCGGCGAGATGCTCATGCACCTGCAGAAGTCGGTCGACGGCTTCGAGGTGTTCGCGCGAGCCCTGACGATCGGGCCCGAGTCCATGGTCATGAACTTCCGGCCCGACGAGCCCATGCACAACCGCTATGCCGTCGACCACGGCTTCCTCTCGCCGGAGGTGGGGCGCGAGGCGATCACCATCGCGCAGACGGTCAACGCGTTCTTCCGGTGGGAGTTCAACTCCTGCGAGATGCTCGTGCGCGATGGGGTCGTGCACCCCATCGACTACGCCAACGCGTGTCCGGACGTCGCGGTCACGTCGCTGCACTACTACTTCCCGTGGGCGATGAAGGCGCTGCTGCGGTGGTCGGTCTTCTGCGCCGTCACGGGGCGTGTTGCCAGGACGCAGGTCGACACCGATCCGTGGTTCGCGATCGCGGACGACGAGAGCCTGGACTACCAGGGCAAGCTCACGGCATACCAGGGTCTGGCCGACGACCACTTCGAGAGTGAGCGCTACGCGGAGTTCTGTGCGACCTCACTGCCGCACGTCGATGAGATGGTCTTCGACTGGGTGAACTCGGACGAGTTCCGGATCCTGCTCCAGACGACGATCCATCAGACGTATCCGCCGCACGAATGGGAGAAGTTCGAGGGCCACTTCGGCGGGCTGCTGGGCATGTGGCTCACCGACGAGCAGCACCGGCTGTCGTCGTCCGCGACCGGCTCCTGACGCGGTCTGCGCCGAGCGAGCCTTCGATGGGTGAGCGTTGGCCCCATGGGAGGCGCGCTCACGAACTTCTGGCTCGCTCGCGGGGAGGCCGTCAGGCCGGTGGTGAAGTGATGGCGATCGTCGGGAAGTACGTGCTGAAGCGAGCCGCGTCCCTGGTCAGCAGGCTGTGTCCCGAAACAGCCGCATGCGCACCAATGTAGAAGTCGGGAAGCGTCGACCTCTTGGCTCCGCCACGTGAGCGGTAGGCGGAGTACGCCTTGCCGGCGAGGAATCCTGCCTCCCAAGGCAGGGGCTCGCGCGTGAAGTCCCGCGCGGGCAGGGCGTCCTCCAGCTCCTCGATGCGGGTGAACCGCACGGAGACCTCGGCGTAGATGATCGGGTTGATGATGAGCGGTCCCCGGTCCGCTGCATCCGAGAGTGCGCCAGCAGACCACCCCGCCCATCGGGGGTCGTCGGTGAAGAGGTCGAGGAGGACGTTGCTGTCGACGAGCGTGCTCGAGGAGTCGCGCTCAGTCGCCACGCGTCAGGGCCATGATCTCGTCGGTGCTCATGGAGACGTCGCCGCGGCCACGGAGTCGCTCGGCGATGCGTGCGCCCCGGCTTGGGGCGCCTGTCGCCTTGCGCACGAGGATCGCGTCGCCCTGCTGCTCGAAGTCGACTTCGCTGCCCGGACCGATCCCGAGCCGGTCACGAAGGGCCTTGGGGATGGTCACCTGTCCCTTGTCCGTCACCATCATGGTAAGAATCCTACCATTCCTACTCTTACTGCTGATCGCTGAGAAGTGAGAAGGGAGGCGGGTTCCTTCAGCCGCCGAGGGCGGCGCTCACGACGTCCTTGGCCTCGGCCTGGACCTGCGCCAGGTGCTCCTCACCCTTGAACGACTCGGCATAGATCTTGTAGACGTCCTCGGTCCCGCTCGGCCGCGCCGCGAACCACGCCGACTCGGTGACGACCTTGAGCCCACCGATCGCCGCGCCGTTGCCGGGTGCCTCGGTGAGCTTGGCCGTGATCGGCTCTCCCGCGAGGCTTTCGGCGCTCACAGCTTCGGGGGAGAGGGCCGCCAGTCTGGCCTTCTGCTCCCGGTTCGCGGGTGCGTCAATGCGTGCGTATGCCGGTGCGCCGTGCTTCTCGGTCAGCTCGCGGTAGTGCTCGCTCGGACTCTTGCCCGTCGCCGCGAGGATCTCGGAGGCGAGCAGGGCGAGGATGATGCCGTCCTTGTCGGTCGTCCACACCGAGCCGTCCGTGCGGAGGAACGACGCGCCCGCGGACTCCTCGCCACCGAAGGGCCCGGAGCCGTCGAGCAACCCGGGCACGAACCACTTGAAGCCGACCGGCACCTCGACGAGTCGGCGCCCGAGGTCGGACGCGACGCGGTCGATCATGGAACTCGACACGAGGGTCTTGCCGATGAACCCGTCCTCACGCCACTGCGGCCGAGCGCCGCCGTAGAGGTACTGAATCGCCACGGACAGGTAGTGGTTGGGGTTCATCAGCCCGGCGTCGGGGGTGACGATCCCGTGCCGGTCGGAGTCGGCGTCGTTGCCGGTCGCGATGTCGTAGTCGTCCTTGCGACCGATGAGCGAGGCCATGGCGCTGGGGGAGGAGCAGTCCATCCGGATCTTGCCGTCCCAGTCGAGGGTCATGAAGCGCCACGTCGCGTCGACGAGCGGGTTGACGACGGTGAGGTCGATGCCGTGCCGCTCCGCGATGGCGCCCCAGTAGTCGACGGCCGCGCCCCCGAGGGGGTCAGCGCCGATGCGGACGCCCGCGTCCTTGATCTTCGCGAGGTCGACGACCGACGGCAGGCCGTCGACGTAGGTGCCCATGAAGTCGTATGCCGTCGCGCTGGCTCGCGCTCGCTCGAACGGGATGCGCTTGACGTCTTTCAACCCACCCTTGATGAGCTCGTTGGCCCTCGCCGCAATGGTTTTCGTCGCGTCGGAATCTGCCGGGCCACCGTGCGGCGGGTTGTACTTGAACCCGCCGTCGGTGGGCGGGTTGTGCGATGGGGTGACGACGATGCCGTCCGCGAGACCGGCGCCGGACGGCATACCGTCGACTCCGGTGACCTTGCCGCGGTTGGCGACGAGGATCGCGTGTGAGACCGCGGGTGTCGGCGTGTAGCGGTCGGCCGAGTCGACGAGGACGGTGACGTCGTTGGCGGCGAGCACCTCGAGCGCTGAGGCCCAGGCCGGCTCGGAAAGGCCGTGCGTGTCGCGGCCCAGGAAGAGCGGACCGTCGAATCCCTGCGACCGGCGGTAGTCGACGATCGCCTGGGTCGTGGCGAGGATGTGGTCCTCGTTGAACCTGGTCTTGAGCGACGAGCCCCGGTGGCCGGACGTGCCGAATGCGACCTGCTGGTCGATGTTGTCCGGATCGGGTTTGAGCGCGTAGTAGGACGTGACGAGGTGGGGTAGGTCGACGAGGTCAGAGGGCTGGGCCGGCTGTCCTGCTCGTGCGTCGTTCATGCACCTCATCCTGACAGGCGCGCCCGCTCCTCGTCAGTGCCATGTCTATGACGCGACCGGTGCCCTGCTGATCCGCAAGGAACCTTCAGGGAAGAAGACCCTCTTCCTCGGCGGCGACACGGAAGTGACGTACACCCCCGCTGACGGATCGACACCCGCAGCGACCACCGCCAAGCGCGTGTTCACGTTCGAAGGGAAGGTCGTCGCGTTCCGCGACGGGCCGAACCCCAGCGACGTGACGTTCCAGCCGCCTGGCTACCAGGGCACGTCGCTGACTCAGGTGGACGGGGGAGGCGGATCGTATGCCGTCCGTCGCTTCGACCCGTTCGGCGCGCCCCGCGGGCCGGTCACCGGAGCGTCGTGGGAAGCCGAGCACGGGTTCCTCGGCGCGACGGGCGCCACGACAGACGCCACCAGTGGCTTGGTACATCTCGGCGCCCGCGAGTACGACCCCACCCTGGGACGGTTCCTGTCGGTCGACCCGGTGATGGCACTCACTGACCCTCAACAGTGGAACGCCTACGGCTACGCAAACAACAACCCCGTCACCAACAGTGACCCCACGGGCATGCTGCCCGAAGGGCCGGGCGCCGGAACGGTCTACCGACCGAGCACAGGCCAGATCTTTGTCACCAACCAGTCCAAGGCCAACTCGAGCGCCCCGGGCGGTGGCAATGGCGCCCACAAGGGCAACGGCGGCAACAGCAACACGGGCGGCAAGGGCGGCCAAGGCAACCCCAACCTCGGGGCCGGACCATCCAAAACCACCGCCAACGACCGCGCCGCGTACGCCCGTCTCGTTGCCCGCAACGCGGCTGCGCGTGCGGCCGCTCGTGCTGCGGCGAACAGTGCGCAGGCAAACGGGATGAGATTCACCGCGGGGTTCGCAAACGCTCATATGACGTCCCAGTTCTTCTATCTCGATATCTTGGGTGTCCTCCCGACGGAAGCGATCGAAGCAAAGTACGGCGGGAACGGGTGGTTCACTGGCGGCGCCGTGGCCTACGAGGCGGTCTCCATGGCCGTTAGTGGTGGGGCTGGAGCGGCCGCCGCTGGCCCCCGCGCCGCGGCATCGGCCAGCAGTGCCGCCGCAAAGGGCGTAGATGATGCCGCTGGCATCGTTTACCGCAGAACGGATCTGATGGGCGGCAAGCCGTACATTGGTCAGGCGAAGAGTGAGAGCCGCTATTTCGCTCGGCAATCTGAACACGCACGCGCGAACCCCGACGCGGACTTTGAGTTCGAGATCATCGGTCGGGCGCAGCCCGGCGGGCAGCTGAGCCGGATGGAGGAGTTCTTCATCCGCCAGGAGGCCCAACGAACAAGGGCAATCCGAATGGAGGTCTGGCGAACATGCGCCATCAGATGAGTGATGCGCGATACCTGCAGGCGGGTGGCGACCTGTGGTAGTTCAACGGCCTCGCGAGGGGGACCTGTTCGTGATCCCAACGGGCGACGGGCGAGTCGGCGTAGGGCAGGTTGTTGGACTCTATGGAAAGGATGCCTACTTCTTCGTGGTCTATGACGACGTGATTGCCGACGAGGACGTTCCATCGAGGTTGTCGGATGTGCTCGCGACACCGGTGAGGTTGCTGGCACTTTCACTCGACGCGAAACTGCACGCAGGGCACTGGCAGACGGTCGGCCAGGCGCCGATCCGTGACGACCTCCCGTTGCCTGCATACAAGGAGGCCGTCACGTCGGGCGACCATGTGGACGTCGTGGACTACACCGGTCTACGGCGTCGCCGCGCGAGCAAAGATGAAGTGGAGAGTCTGCCCTTCCGGAAGGTGGTAGCACCGGTGCGCCTGGAGCGGGCACTCCGGGCCAGCTTGGGCCTCGAACCTTGGCTCGCCGCCTTCGATGACCTGAAGCCGCATGGCTTGACCTCCAAGGGAGCCTTCCATGACGGTTCTTGAGTGTGGCGCCCGCACTTGCCGCGAAAGGGCAGCGCTCCCGAGTGGGCCATGCAATCGATCGTCGCTTGCCGGGGCGAAAGAGCCGCAGCACTTCGTCCTATGATCCAGCCGAGCGGGCGCGTCAACGCGAGCCGGCTGGGACTTCTCCTCCTAGTAGCCTTCGTCGCGGTGGCCACCCTGCTGGCCGCTGCTCCAGGTGCGGTGGCTGCAGATGAAGGCAACTCGAGTTACGACGCTCTCGCGCACGCATACGACACTAACCTCACAGCTGCGTCAACGGCAGGCGAAGACCCCTCGCGTGCTGGGCGGCGATCCGGGGACCTTGACGAGCGGGCGAGCTCTGTTGCGACTTCTACGTCCCGTGTTGCCGCAAACACCGCAGCTCATGGGGTCTCGTTGACCTTGAAGTAAGGACGGCTGGACCGCGGCACAGCGGGCAGCCGCGGACGCCAAGGTTGCCGCGCTCAACAACGCTGACAATCTGGTCGTGACCCAAGTCCAACGTGCTGGCACCTCGGCGGAGCGCGGTATCGCTCCGCTGGTGGTGTCGTGCAGAGGTTCCGACGTAGATCACGTTGTCGATCTTCAGTTGGGTGGCGCGGACGATATTCTGAACATGAATCCGTTGGATATGTCGGTGAACCGAAAGCTGGGCGCCCAGATTCGCAACCAGATCCGGGGGATGGGACCCGGTACCCGGATATGCAGCGTGTCAATTTGTTCGAGATGAGGGCGGCTGATGTTTGAGCGGTTCCTTGCGGCGTTCGCGGTCAGCGATGGTCCGAGCGTCGCACCTCGGGTCCCGGTGACCAGTGTGGAGCTATGGCTGGATGCTGCCGGCGGCAGAGCCTTCGAGGGCGGCCTATATCGCGTCCACACGAGGCCGTCGGCGCGGGCGTCGGATGCGTTGGTGCGGGAGGCGTTCCCGGAGTTCGCGGGACGCTTGTCATGTTTCGGATACGACTGGCTCGGGCGCCAGTTCGCGACAGATAGCGGTCGCGGGAAAGACGGCGATCCGGAGGTCATGCTGTTCGAGCCAGGGAGTGGGGAGGCGCTGGAGATTCCTGTGCCCTTCTCACGATTCCACGACGAAGAGTTGATCGACTACACGGAAGAGGCCCTAGCGCGAAGTTTCTTCGATGAGTGGCGACGCTCTGGCGGTCAAGCTCCGAAGATCGCGGAGTGCGTCGGCTACCAGCGACCTTTGTTCCTTGGAGGGGACGACGCGGTTGCCAACTTGGAGATCTCGGACCTTGACGTCTACTGGACGATCATGGGCCAGTTCCGGCGGCAGGCGAAGGGGTTGCCAAAGGGAACGCCGATAACCGCAGTCGTCCGCGACCAGTCGTGAGTCGGGCTCAGTGCCGTGGCCAGGAGTTGGGGTCTGGGATCGGTCATCGCTCTTCCTCAGTGACTGGCGGAGTAGGGATGGTGACGGGACTGTTCCGGGGTCGTCGCGACTCGCCCTGGGCGCGTGGCACCTCCGAACCCACAGTGGCCCCCGGAGCCTTCCCCGGGACGGGGGCAGCCTCCTCCGCGGGTTCGGCAGGCGCGGGTTCGGCGGTCACTGGGGCGAGGTAGAGGGTGGTGAGGCCGGCGAGGCGGACGGTGACGTGGAACGGCTGGTGGTTCCACCCCTCCTCGGCCGCGTCCAGCACGTTGTCCGCCTGGCTCGGCGTGCCGTGCTGGTCGTAGCCGCTCGTGTCGAGGATGACCTTCCACTGCCCGCCGAAGGGCACGCCGACGCGCATCCACTCCTTGGCCTCGCCGCCGAAGTTCACGACGCACACCACCGCGTCGCCCGACTGTCGCGACGGGTCGGCGAAGCGCACGAACGAATACGTGTTGCCCGTGTTGTCGTCGGCGTCGAGCCACTCGAAGCCGGCGGACTCCGAATCGAGGGCCCACAACGCCTGATGCCCGCGATAGACCCGGTTGAGCTCCTTGACGAGGTTGTGCACGCGGTAGTGCCCCGGCTGGTCGAGCAGCCACCAGTCCAGCGAGCGACCATCGGCCCACTCACTCGGCTGCGCGAACTCGTTGCCCATGAAGAGCAGCTGCTTGCCGGGGTGTGCCCACATGTAGGCGAGGAATGCCCGCACCGTGGCCAGTTGGTCGGTCCGGTTGCCCGGCGCCTTGTTGACCAGCGACCCCTTGCCGTGGACGACCTCGTCGTGACTGATCGGCAGGACGTAGTTCTCGCTGAAGGCATACATCAGCGCAAAGGTCAGGAGGCCGTGATGGTGCTGGCGGTGGTAGGGCTCCTTGCCGAGATAGCGCAGGGAATCGTTCATCCAGCCCATGTTCCACTTCAGGCCGAACCCGAGACCGCCCTCGCTCGTCGCCTTGGTCACACCGGGCCAGGAGGTCGATTCCTCGGCGATCGTGACGATGCCCGGGACCCGCTTGTATGCCGTGGCGTTGGCTTCCTGGAGCAGCCCGATCGCCTCGAGGTGCTCCCGTCCACCGTGGACGTTGGGCAGCCACTCGCCGTCCTTGCGCGAGTAGTCGAGATAGAGCATCGAGGCCACCGCGTCGACGCGCAGCCCGTCGATGTGGAACTCCTCGAGCCAATAGAGGGCGTTGGCCACGAGGAAGTTGCGGACCTCGAGCCGCCCGAAGTCGAAGATGTGCGTGCCCCAGTCGGGCTGGTCGCCGCGACGCGGGTCCGGGTGCTCATAGAGCGGCAGCCCGTCGAAGCGGGCCAGCGCCCACTCGTCGCGCGGGAAGTGCCCTGGCACCCAGTCGAGGATGACCCCGATTCCGGCCTGGTGCAGCGTGTCGACGAGGAACTTGAAGTCGTCGGGTGTCCCGAACCGCGACGTCGGCGCGTAGTAGCCCGTCACCTGATAGCCCCACGACGGGCCGTAGGGGTGCTCCATCACCGGCAGGAACTCGACGTGCGTGAACCCGAGGTCAGACACGTAGTTGACGAGGTGCTCCGCCAGCTCGCGATAGGACAGGCCTTGCCGCCACGACCCGAGGTGCACCTCATAGATGCTCATCGGCCCCGTGTGCGGATTCCGCTCGGCGCGCTCCGTCATCCACGCGTCGTCTGCCCACGAGTGCGTTGCCTCATCGACGACCGACCCGGTCAGTGGCGGCACCTCGGTGCGCCGAGCCATCGGGTCCGCCTTGGTCCGCACGACGTCGTCGGCCCCCCGGATCTCGAACTTGTAGACGGCCCCCTCACCCACCTCGGGCACGAACAGCTCCCACACACCGCTCTTGCCGATGAGGCGCATCGGGTGGACCCGCCCGTCCCACCCGTTGAAGTCTCCGACGACGCGCACGGCCTTCGCGCGTGGCGCCCACACCGCGAACGACGTCCCGCGCACTGACCCCAGCGGTCCTGGGTACTCGTGCACCCGCGCCCCGAGCACGGTCCACAGCTCCTCGTGTCGGCCTTCGTTCACGAGGTGCAGGTCGATCTCACCGAGCGTCGGCGCGAAGCGATACGGATCGTCCTGGACGTGCTCGTAGCCGTCCCCCCAGTTCACGAGCAGCCGGTAGTCCATCGTCTCGGTCGCCCCCGCGCGCACCGCCGACCACACGCCCTCCGCCTCGTGCTCAAGCGTGAGCGTCTCACCATCGGCGAAGTGCACGCGCACCCCAGCGGCCATCGGTCGCAGAGCCCGGATGCGCAGCCCGTCGTCCTCGAGGTGCTGCCCCAACAGGTCGTGCGGCTGCTGGTGGCGGCCCTGGATGAGTGCGTTGATCGCGCCGCTGACTTCGTGGGCAGGGGTCGGGGTCACGGTGTGTCCTCCTGTGGCGCGGGTGAGTCGGGCTCTGCGGTCGTCGTCGTGAACTGCGTGGCGAGCCGTTCGATGGCGGCCAGCGGGATGTCGACCCATGACGGTCGGTTGCGGACTTCGTAGACCACTTCGTACATCGCCTTGTCGAGTTCGAACGCGGCGAGGAGCGCGGGACGACTGCGTGGGTCATCCGAGGCAACGGCGGCGTACCCGTCGAGGAACGCCTGCTGCGCGCGCGCCACCCACTCTCGTGCCGAGTCGCCGCCCGAGTGCTCCACCGCCCCACCTGCATAGTCGAAGCTGCGCAGCATCCCGGCGATGTCACGGATCCACTGGTCGGGCTGGGTGCGCTCCGCGAGCGGTCTCAGGGGCTCGCCCTCGAAGTCGAGCAGCATCCAGCCGCCTTCGGCCGTGTGCAGCACCTGTCCGAGGTGGTAGTCGCCGTGGATCCGCTGCAGCGCAGGCCAATTCACAGCAAGAGCTGTGTCAAGGATGGCCGCGACCGCGTCGTCGTGGTCATGCAGGGCTGGCACCTCGTCGGCCGCAGCCGCATATCGGTCACGCATCTCGTCGACGATCCCCCGCGCGACGTCTGCGCTCGTCTCGGTCGTCCCCAACGACGCAGCAAGCGTCGCGTGGACCTCGGCCGTCGCCTCACCCAGCGCCCGCGCCGGCTCGGTGAAGTCCTCACCCCCACGCACGGCCCGCAGTGCCACCCGCCAGGCGTCCTCGACTCCCGGCAGGAACTCCTGCGCGAAGACGAAATGCCCGTATGCCGTCCGCTCACCTCCTGCGTCCGCCGCACCCTCCCCGGTCGGTTCCCCTGACGACCCAGACGCCGGCTCCGGCCACTGCCCGGCCACGGACCCGACCACGGCGGGGACACGCTCGGACCCGGCCTCACGCAACGCCGACTGGAGGACGACGTCGGGGTTCTCCCCAGCGGACAGCATCCGGAACACCTTGACGATCACTGGCACGGCAGCACCGTCAGCGTCGATGCAGTCGAGGATCACCGACGTGTTCGACTGCTCTCCCGTGACCACCGACGAGCCGCGCACCCGCACGTCGCGTGACCATGCACGCCCCGGTGTCGCGACGACGGAGTCATCGAATTCGTCACTGGCAGAGCTGGATTCGGCACGCACCCGACCCTGGATGAGCTCCAGCAGCTGGGCGGCATAGACGGGATCGTGGGTCGCGTCATAGACCCAGCGCGTCCCGAGGACGGAGTGCTCCGTGGTCCCGACGAGCGCTCCCTCCGACCCCTCGAGGGGCGCACCGCGATAGGTGAGCGGCACCTGGTAGACGACAGGCTCCCCTCCCGACGAGTCCGAGACGATGAGGACCTCGACTCCGACCTCGCCGGCCGGATCGCCGAGTCTCCACGACGCAAGGCGACGGACCGATGGCGAGGTGCCCTTGCCGGCATACCAACGCTGTCCACCCATCCACGCCTCGAGGAGCTCGACCTTCGTCGGCGTGACGCTGGCGCCCTTGTGGATCTCAGCCACGGCTCTGTGCCTCTGAACGACTTTCCTCGCCGACCCGCAGCCAGAAGAAGTCACGGCTGCCCATCGTGAAGGTGACCCGTCCGTCCGCCGCGATCCACGGGAAGTTCGCACCGCCGAAGAGGTCGAACAACTCGTTCTCGCCCAAGGACTCCGGCACCTGAACCGTCCCGGCCTGGGGCTTGTCGGAGAGGTTGTTGATGCAGAGCACGGTCTCGCCGTTGTGGTCGTCGTCGCCGGCCCAGGACCGGGTGTAGGCGAGGATCGCAGGGTTGTCGGTCGGCACGATCTCGAAGTCGCCCAAGCCGAACGCCGGATGCAGTCGGCGCACTCCGAGCATGCCTCGCACCCAGTGCAGCAGCGACTGGCTCGTCGCCATCTGTGCTTCGACGTTGACGTTGTTGTAGTGATAGACGAGCGAGGAGATGACCGGCAGATAGAGCTTGCCCGGATCAGCCTGCGAGAAGCCGGAGTTCCGGTCGGGCGTCCACTGCATCGGGGTCCGCACGGCATCGCGGTCGTTGAGCCAGATGTTGTCGCCCATGCCGATCTCGTCGCCGTAATAGAGGCACGGCGACCCCGGGAGCGAGAGCACCAAGGCGTGGATGAGCTCGATCTCGGGGCGGCTGTTGTCGAGCAGGGGAGCGAGGCGGCGCCGGATCCCGACATTGGCGCGCATGCGCGGGTCGGGGGCGTACCAGCCGTACATCGCGGCGCGCTGCTCCGGCGTGACCATCTCGAGGGTGAGGTCGTCGTGGTTGCGCAGGAAGGTGCCCCACTGGGTGCCGGGCGGAATCGCCGGTGTCTCGGCGAGGACGTCGATGATCGGCTGCGCCTTCTGGTCCCGCAGCGCGTAGTAGAGCATCGGCATGACGGGGAAGTGGAAGCACATCTGGCACTCCGGCTCGTCCTCGGTGCCGAAGTAGTCGACGACGTCGGCCGGCGGCTGGTTGGCCTCCGCCAGGAGGATCCGCCCCGGGTACTCCTCGTCGACCATGGCCCGCAGCCGGGCAAGGAAGTCGTGGGTCTTGGGGTGGTTCTCGCCGTTGTGACCCTCCTCCTCATAGAGGTAGGGCACGGCGTCGAGGCGGAACCCATCGATGCCCATGTCCATCCAGAACCGGACCACCTCGAACATCGCCTCGTGCACCGCCGGGTTCTCGAAGTTGAGGTCCGGCTGGTGGCTGAAGAAGCGGTGCCAGAAGAACTGTCGCCGGATGGGGTCGAAGGTCCAGTTCGACGTCTCCGTGTCGATGAAGATGATGCGCGCGTCGGCGTACTTGTCGTCGGTGTCGGACCAGACATAGAAGTCGCCGTACTCGCCGTCGGGATCCGATCGTGACGCCTGGAACCACGGGTGCTGGTCGCTCGTGTGGTTCATGACGAAGTCGGTGATGATGCGGATGCCCCGCGCGTGCGCCTCAGTGATGAGCTGCTTGAACTCCGGCAACGTCCCGAACTCCGGCAGCACCTGGGTGTAGTCGGCGATGTCGTAGCCGCCGTCGCGCAGGGGGCTGGCATAGAACGGTGGCAGCCACAGGCAGTCGATCCCGAGCCACTGGAGGTAGTCGAGCCGGTTGATGACGCCCTGGAAGTCGCCCGCACCGGTGCCGTTGGAGTCCCCGAAGGCCCGCACGAGCACCTCGTAGAACACGGCCGTCCTGAACCACTCGGGGTCGTGCTTGAGCCCCGGCTGTCCCAGTCCCAGTCCTTGCGTCGTCGTCACGTCGTCTGCACCTCGTCAGTACCTCTTCAGTTCGATGATGTGAACGGGTTCGTGGTCGGGTCCGAGTCGGACCATCGTCTCGCGCAGGAAGTCCCACCACTGGTCGGTGATGAGGTCGTGTGCGCGGAAGCCTTCGTCGGGGTGGAGCCCGAGCGAGGGCATGTCGAAGACGACCCTGCTCCAGCGGGTGCTGTGCGGGTCGAGGTTGGCGATGACGATGACGACGTCCTCGTGCTCCGGCGCCCCCGTGGTGGGGTCCATCGGGATCACTCGGCGCTTGCTGAACGCCATGATGTTCTCGTCGTCGACGTGGTGGAACGTGATGTTGCGCAGCCAGTGCAGGGCCGGGTGCTGGCGCCGGATCTCGTTGAGCCGGCGGAGATACCAGGCGAGCGACTGTCCCTCGCGCGCGCCACCGGGTTCGAAGTCCTCCCAGTGCCGGTTCTTGTATTGGTACTTCTCGTTGTCGATCTGCTCCTCGGCACCGGGCCGCGCCACATGCTCCATGAGCTCGTAGCCTGCATAGATGCCGTAGGTCGGGACGAGCGTCCCGGCGAGAGCGGCGCGCAGCTTCCACGCCGCCGGACCGCCGAACTGCATGTAGGGCGTGAGGATGTCGTGCGTCGTCGGCCAGAAGCTCGGCCGCATGTAGTGGGCCGTCTCTGTGGCCAGTTCCTCGACGTACTCCTGCAACTCGGGCTTGGTGTTGCGCCACGCGTAGTAGGTGTAGCTCTGCTGGAACCCGACCTTGGCGAGGGTCCGCATCATCGCCGGCTTCGTGAACGCCTCGCTCAGCCAGATGATGTCCGGGTGGTCCTGGGCCACGTCCTGGATGAGCCACTGCCAGAACTCGACCGGCTTCGTGTGCGGGTTGTCCACGCGAAACAAGGTGACCCCGTGGTCGATCCACACCTGGATCATCCGACGCATCTCGGCGTAGGCGCCCTCGGGGTCGTTGTCGAAGTTCAGCGGATAGATGTCCTGGTACTTCTTCGGCGGGTTCTCCGCGAACGCGATGGTGCCGTCGGCGCGCGTGGTGAACCACTCCGGGTGCTCCTGGACCCACGGGTGGTCGGGGGAGCACTGCAGCGCGATGTCCATGGCGACCTCGAGCCCGAGCCGGCGCGCTTCGGCGACGAAGAAGTCGAAGTCCTCGAACGTCCCGAGGTCCGGGTGGATCGCGTCGTGGCCACCGTCGGGGGAGCCGATGGCATAGGGGCTGCCGGGGTCGTCGGGGCCGGCGTCGAGGGTGTTGTTGGGCCCCTTCTTCGCGGCGCTGCCGATCGGGTGGATCGGCGTGAGATAGATGACGTCGAAGCCCATGCCGGCGACGGCCGTGAGCCGCTTCGCGGCGGTCCGGAGCGTTCCCGACGTCCAGCGGTGGGTCGCCTCGTCGTAGACCGCACCTTCGCTGCGCGGGAAGAACTCGTACCACGCGCCGGTCAGTGCCAACTCGCGTTCGACAAGCAGCGGGTATGCCGTGCTCGGGCTCACGAGATCCCTCACCGGAGTGGTGGTGAGCTCTGCGTGCACGGGGCCATGGGTCACGGCGGAAAGGCGGACGTGGGGCGGGCGGGTCTCGTCGCGCAGGGTGGCGGCACCCTCCGCGAGAACGGCCCGGCCCTCGGGCGTGCGTGCGTCGTCCTCCGCCGCACGGTCGAGGAGGAGGGCGCCCTCGGCGAGCATGAGGTCGGTGTCGACGTCCGCCTGGATCTTGACGGTGGCGTCGTGCTCCCACGTCCCGAAGGGGTCCGACCAGCCCTCGACCCGAAACGTCCACATGCCCGCCCGGTCGGCGGACACGACCGCTTCCCAGGCGTTGAGGCCCGGATTGGTGCAGATCATCGGGACGAGGTGCTCGGCCCCGTCGGGGTCGGTGAGGACGACCGTGGCATTGACCGCGTCGTGGCCCTCGCGGATCACGGTGGCCTCGACCAGGAACGGCTCGGCCACCACGGACTTGGTGGGCCGCGCCCCGCCGTCGACGAGCGGTGAGACGTCGAGGACTGGGATCCGTCCGACCGGGATCTGGGGCGGGGTGCTGAGCGGCGTCGCGGTCACACGCCGACGCTATCGTCCCGTCGCCCTTCCGTACGAGAGGCGGGTATGCCGTCCGGTCACCTCGCGCGGTGACGCCAGCACGCAAGGCGGGCGGACGGCATACGGGAAGGGGGGTAAACGTTTCCACCACGCAGACAATGGCCCTACGATGCGTCGCGTGAAGGCCATCCGTCGCTTCAGCGTCCGCCCCGTCCTGCCCGAGCCCATCGCCGCCCTCGGCGAGCTCTCGATGAACCTGCGCTGGAGCTGGCACCCGCCGCTGCGCGACCTCTTCGAGAGCATCAACCCCGAGCGGTGGGCCTCCGTCGGGGCCGACCCCGTGGCGATGCTCTCGGCCATGCCGGTCGAGGAGCTCGACGCCCTCGCGGCCGACGGTGCCTTCGTCGCGCGGGTCGAGGAGGCGCAGCAGAGCCTCGAGCGCTACCTGGGCGAGGACCGTTGGTACCAGCACTGGGCTGGTGAGCAGGGCGATGCCGGAGCACCGTCGGCGATCGCCTACTTCAGCCCCGAGTACGGCATCGCGGCCGCGCTCCCGCAGTACTCCGGCGGCCTCGGCATCCTCGCGGGTGACCACCTCAAGTCGGCCTCCGACATCGGTGTCCCGATCGTCGGCGTCGGCCTCTTCTACAAGACCGGCTACTTCCGCCAGAGCTTCAACCGCGACGGTTGGCAGCAGGAGGACTATCCCGTTCTCGACCCCGACGGCCTGCCCCTGTCGCTGCTCCGCGAGGAGGACGGGACGCCGAGCGTCGTCACCCTGGCCCTGCCGGGCGGCCGCGAGGTGCGTGCCCACGTGTGGCGGGCCCAGGTCGGGCGGGTGCCGTTGCTCCTCCTCGACTCCGACGTCCCGGGCAACGACGACGCGGCGCGCGCGATCACCGAGCGCCTCTACGGCGGCGGCGGCGAGCAGCGACTCCAGCAGGAGATGCTCCTCGGCATCGGTGGCGTCCGGGCCCTGCGCCTCTGGTCACGGCTGACCGGCGCGCCGACGCCCGACGTCTACCACTCCAACGAGGGCCACGCCGGGTTCCTTGCCGTCGAGCGGATCAGCGAGCTCGTCACCGGGTCGGGGCTCACCTTCGACGAGGCGCTCGAGGCCGTGCGCGCGGCGACCGTCTTCACGACGCACACGCCGGTGCCGGCCGGCATCGACCGCTTCGAGCGTCGACTCATCGAGATCTACTTCGGTGGCGATCTGGCTCCGACCGGTGTGCCGCTCGACCGGCTCCTCGCGCTCGGCGCCGAGAACTACGAGGGGGGCGACCCCGCCGTCTTCAACATGGCGGTGCTGGGTTTGCGGATCGCCCAGCGCGCCAACGGTGTCTCCCAGCTCCATGGCGTGGTCAGCCGCGACATGTTCGACGGTCTCTGGCCGGGCTTCGACTCCGAGGAGGTGCCGATCACGAGCATCACCAACGGCGTCCACGGCCCCACGTGGGTGGACCGCAAGGTCTACGAGCTGGCGAGCCGTCACTCCGACGCCGTCACCATCGACACGACCGTCCTCGACTCCACGGAGTCCTGGAAGGGCATGGCGGACCTGCCCCGTGACGACGTGTGGGCGACGAAGCGCCAGCTGCGCGAGCAGCTCGTCCACGAGGCCCGGGCGCGGATGCGTGCGTCGTGGATCAAGCGAGGGGCGTCGTCCGCCGAGCTGGGCTGGACCGACGAGATCCTCGACCCGGATGTGCTGACGATCGGCTTCGCGCGGCGCGTGCCGACCTACAAGCGGCTCACGCTCATGCTGCGCGACCCGGCCCGCCTCAAGAAGCTGCTGCTCGACCCCGAGCGGCCGGTCCAGATCGTCATCGCCGGCAAGTCGCACCCCGCCGACGAGACCGGCAAGCAGCTGATCCAGCAGATGATCCGGTTCACCGACGACCCCGAGGTGCGTCACCGCATCGCGTTCCTCCCGAACTACGACATCGCGATGGCGCAGCACCTGTATCCGGGGTGCGACGTGTGGCTCAACAACCCGTTGCGGCCGTTCGAGGCGTCGGGGACGTCGGGCATGAAGGCGGCGCTCAACGGCGCCCTGAACCTGTCCATCCTCGACGGGTGGTGGGACGAGTGGTTCGACGGCAACAACGGCTGGGCCATCCCGACCGCGGACGGTGTCGAGGATCCGGACCGACGTGACGACATCGAGGCGAACGCGCTCTACGACCTCATCGAGAACCAGGTCGCTCCGCGCTTCTACGACGTCGACGGTGACGGACTGCCGCAGAACTGGCTCGCGATGGTGATGCACACGGTGTCGACGCTCGGCCCCAAGGTGCGGGCGAGCCGCATGGTCCGCGAATACACCGAGCGGCTCTATGTGCCGGCGGCCCGGTCGGGCTGGGCCATGCGTGAGGGTGACTTCGCCGGCGCACGCGACCTCGCGGCATACACGACGAAGGTCAAGGCCTCATGGCCCAAGGTGAGCGTCGACCACGTGGAGTCCTCGGGCGTCGGCGACAGCCCCGAGATCGGGGAGACGCTGCACGTCAATGCGTTCGTGACGCTCGACGAGCTCGCTCCGGAGGACGTCGAGGTGCAGGTCGCGCACGGTCGCACCGGCCACCGCGGGGACGACCTCCAGGACGTCACGACACTGGCGCTGTCCCACTCCGAGAGCTACGAGCAGGGGCGGCACAAGTTCGCCGGCGACCTCGTGCTGAAGACCAGCGGTCAGTTCGGCTACACCGTGCGGATCCTGCCGAAGCACGACGGCCTCGTCGCCCCGGCCAGCCTCGGCCTCGTCGCCACCGCCTGATACCCCGACCGATTGCCCGTCGCTGCACGCGCTCGCTGCGCTCGCCGTGCAGCGACGGGCAATCAATCGGAGACGAGGGGCCGGACTGCTGCCGGTCTTGACGTTCGGTCCGGCGCTCGACCACAGGGTCCAACCGCTGCTAGCGTCGAGGGGTTCGACACCCGTCCGGCCACGGACCCACAGGTGCTTCGGGTCGGCGACTCCCGACGCGATCCGAGGTGCGCTCCGGTGTTGACTCGACCACGAACCAGCAAGGCACTCGCCGCTGCGGTGATTGCTCTCCTGCTCCCGCTGGGCTCCGGCGCTGCGACAGCCGCGGGACCGCGGTTCGTTCCGGGGGCTCCGGGGGCCGGTGACGCGTACTTCCCCACGGCGGGCAACGGGGGCTACGACGTCGCCCATTACGACCTCGACCTCGACTACACCCCGCCCGGGCCGGCTCCGGCACCGCTCACGGGCCAGCTTCAGGGAGTCGCGACGATCGACCTCGTCGCGACGCAGGATCTCGACCGCTTCAACCTCGACCTCCGTGGCCTCGACGTCACGGCCTTGTCGGTGGGCGGGAAGGTCGCCGCCGAGGTGTCCGCACCCGCGCCAGGTGCTGTAGTCGAGGGGGCGGCGTACTGGCAGACGCAGGACGACTCCGCCCGGGTCTGGGAACTCACCGTGCAGCCCCGGCCCAAACTCAAGGCTGGCCAGCGCGCGCGGGTCGTGGTGGCCTATGGCGGGGTGACGACACGACCGACTGACATCGAGGGCGCGCTCTACGGCTGGGTCACCACCCGTGACGGGGCCATGGTCGTGAGCGAGCCGGAGGGCTCCATGACGTGGTACCCGGTGAGCGACCACCCCACGGACAAGGCGACGTACGCCTTCGAGATCACGGTGCCGGAGGGCAAGGTTGCCGTGGCCAACGGGCTGCCGGCGGGCCCTCCCGTCACCTCGAACGGCCGGACGACGTGGGCGTGGAACGCGCCGGACGGTCAGGCGAGCTATCTCACCACTGCGTCGGTGGGCGACTACACGCTGCGGACGTCCGAGACGGCTGACGGCTTGCCGATCATCGATGCCGTCGATGACGCGCTCACCCCGGCCAACCTCGCGGCGACGAATGCGAGCCTGGCACTGCAGGACGACATGATCGCCTTCTTCGAGGAGACGTTCACGCCGTATCCCTTCGGGTCCTATGGATCGATCGTCGACGACGACAGCGTCGGCTACGCGCTCGAGACGCAGACCCGGCCCTTCTACTCGCGGGTCGCCCGGGAGGGGACGGTGGCGCACGAACTGGCCCACCAGTGGTTCGGCAACGCCGTCAGCCCGGAACGCTGGCAGGACATCTGGCTCAACGAGGGATGGGCGACCTACTGCGAGTGGTTGTGGTCGGAGAATCAGGGCCGCGCGACCGCCCAGACCCGCTTCGAGAGCGTCATGGCGACCCCTGCCGACAACGCGTTCTGGGAACTCGACGTCTCCGACCCCGGGCCGTTGGGTCTGTTCCTACGCCCGAACTACGACCGCGGAGCCGCCACGTTGCACGCACTGCGCCTGCGGCTCGGGGACGACGTGTTCTTCGCCGGGAGTCGTGAGTGGTTGACGCGCCACGACGACGGCACGGCGACGACGGAGGACTTCGAGACGGTCTTCGAAGAGGTGTCGGGTGAGGATCTCGGTGCCTTCTTCGACACGTGGCTGCGAACTCCCGCGTGGCCCTCCATGAGCTAGAACCGTCGCGGCGACACTGGTGTGCGGGAGTGGGCTCCCACCGTGATTCCCGACGCTCAGGTATGGATTCCGTAGTCCCTGATCTTGCGGTAGATCGTCGCGCGCGAGATGCCCAGCGTCTCGGCGGCGGCTGGTTTGTCGCCGGCGTGCGCGTCGAGCGCCGTGATGATTGCGTCGCGCTGCATCGCCTCGAGCGGCGTCAGCGCCCGACGACTCGTCGCGCGAGCCTCCCCGGGCAGGTCGCCGACGACGATGGCACCGGTGCGCCGCTTGCGTGCCGCCTCGGTGAGCACCTTGCGCAGCTGGTCGACGTTGCCCGGCCAGGACAGGCGCTTCAGCTGACCCAGGGCTGCGTTCGACAGGGTGACCGCGTCGTCACGCACCACACGTCGCAGGAGGTGGGGCGCGAGCAGGGCGATGTCGTCGGCACGATGACGCAGCGGCGGGATGGTGACCGTGCGGGGGAGGTGGGCCAAGAACTCGCCGACAGCGGGAGCCATGTCGGAGCCGGGCACCACGGTGACCACCAGCCAGGGTCGTTGCGTTCGTTCCGCGTCCGCGACAGTGGCCAGGGCCGTGGAGAGCTCGCTCGCGCTGGCGTCGCTCAGCGCATGGGCATCCCGGATCAGGACCAGGTCCTGTGGGTCGCCGTCCATGGCAGCGACCACCTCGGCCACGACCTCCGGGTCCTCGAGTTCGTCCGCCTCACGGATCGTCACCGACCCGCCGAGGTGTGCGTCCTTCTGAACGGCGCGGGCGACGGTCATCTTTCCCACGCCCGGTTCGCCCTCGATCACCGTCCACGTCGGCGTGGCTCGGCACTCTGCGACGGCCCGCACGGCGGCACGCAGCAGAGGATGCGTGCCCACGAGGCCGGGCAGGGTGCCGCGCCCCAGACTCACCTCGGCCCGCGTGATGGCGCTGGTCTCCGCCGACGCGGCTGACGCCGCAGGAGTGGGGTCCTGCCTGATCCGCAAGGTGCCGCCGGCGAGGGCATCGTCCGAGAACGTCGGCCGATAGTCCATCGTCACGGAGATTCCACTGGGCAGCATCGTGGAGACCGTGTGGCGGTCTGTCGCGCCGAGCAGATCGGCCGACTGGGCGAGCAACGCGGCCTGATCGGCCGCGTCGTAGCTTCGGCGGGCCTGGTCGCTGAGCAGCACGAGGTTGTCACTCTGTGCCAACACCGCCCCGCCCGTGTGGTGCACCGCCGACCGGTAGTCGCGCAGCAGAGCGAGCTCGGCCTTGCTCGAGTCCGCCAGCAGTGCTTGCTCGATCTGCACTGCGCTCGCCTTCGCAAAGCTCAGCAGGAGGGGGGTGGCGTGATCCGAGAGGGACGTGAGGTCGAGCACGCCGAGCACGACGCCACTGATGGGGTGGATGATCGGGACACCTGCGCAACTGAAGACGGCAAGGCTGCTTGCGTAGTGCTCCGGGCCGTGCACGAACTGCGCAGTCCGGGTCTCGACGGCTGTTCCGATGCCGTTGGTGCCGACCGACCCTTCGGAGTAGCTGAAGCCGGGGAGGAGGTGGGCCGCATCGAGGTGGCGCATGATCCGGCTGTCGCCGGCGAAGCGGGCGAGAATGACTCCGTCGGGGTCGGTGAGGATGAGTGAGACGGGCTCGTTGCCAAGGGAGTTCGCGAGGCCGTTCAGGACGGGCCGCGCCACGCGAAGGAGAGTGGTCTCAGCCGGGGCCTCGGCCACGAAGGCAGGCGAGTCGGTCTGGTGACAGCGCAAACTGGGCGGACCGGCTCCAGGACTGCCGGATCTCCTCCCGCAGGGCCTCGCTGGCCATGGCGTCGGCGTGGAACGCGTCACGCAGTCGTGACACGTCTCGTGTGTGCGGTCGGTCCGTTGGCCCCGATCCGGATGCCCTCGTCAACCGTTTGCCTTCCCAGGTTTCTCTGGGGTAAGTCTCAACGTGAGACACCGCGATGTCAAAGTCGGACGTAGTTTCTTCCCGACGCAACAAGGCAGTGCGTCGCATGCATCGAGCCCCTGCAACGGCAGAGGCAGGGCGGCTCGGTGCCGGTCGGATTAGGGCCCGACCCCTCTCGCCGGTTGGCCGGGTCTGGGAAGACCCGGCCAACCGTGTTTCTCGGCTGTGACCGCACGGCCCGCGCGGACCGCTCGCCTGGCTGTGCAGCAGCCCCGGGATGGTCCTGGCCCAAGATGACCCCGTAGCCCAAGGTCGCCGTGGCCCGTTCGGGTGGTTACCCTGTGGTTCGACAGGGGTCGGGGTCTGTGGATAACTCTGCGGGGTGTGGCGCCGATCCTGTTTTCATGAAGGACGGCGCTGCGCCCGGCGCGCCGTGAGGGGAGGGACACGCATGGATGCCGTGCGCACGGTCGAGTCCGAGGTCCGCGAGCTCATCCGACGCTCCGGTCTGGACCCCGCCCGCGAGCCCCAGGCGGTGCAGCGACTCGTGCGTGACGCCGTCGCGGACTACGACCAGCGCTCCATGCACGGCGGCATGCCGGTGCTCGCCGACCTGACCCAGGCCGAGAAGTCCGTCTGGGACACCGTCGCCGGCTTTGGACCCCTGCAGCAGTACTTCGACGACCCGACCGTCGAGGAGATCTGGATCAACGAGCCAACCCGCGTGTTCGTCGCGCGCGGCGGTGTGCCGGAGCTCACGACGACGCTCCTGACGGGCGACGAGGTGCGTGATCTCGTCGAGCGCATGCTCAAGTCCTCGGGGCGGCGTGTGGACCTCTCCAGTCCGTTCGTCGACGCAGTCCTGCCCGACGGGTCGCGTCTCCACGTCGTCATTCCCGATATCACCCGCGAGCACTGGCACGTCAACGTCCGCAAGTTCATCGTCAAGGCCGACAACCTCGACGACCTCGTGCGGCTGGGGACGATGACACGTCAGGCGGCGACCTTCCTCGAGGCCGCTGTGGCGTCAGGGCTCAACGTCCTTGTGGCGGGCGGCACACAGGCCGGCAAGACGACGATGCTCAACTGCCTCGCGGCCGCGATTCCCGCGCGCGAGCGTGTCGTCACGTGCGAGGAGGTCTTCGAGCTGAAGATCCCCTTGCGCGACGTGGCGTCGATGCAGTGCCGGCAGCCATCACTGGAGGGCACGGGGGAGGTGCCCCTGCGGCGGCTCGTCAAGGAGGCGTTGCGGATGCGCCCCTCGCGGATCATCGTCGGCGAGGTCCGACAGGCCGAGAGCCTCGACCTGCTCATCGCGCTCAACTCGGGCCTGCCGGGGATGTGCACCATCCACGCCAACAGCGCTCGTGAGGCGATCACCAAGATGTGCACGCTCCCTCTGCTTGCAGGCGAGAACGTCGGGTCGCGCTTTGTCGTGCCGACCGTTGCGGGATCGATCGACATCGTCGTCCACGCTGCCCTTGAACGTGACGGCACGCGCCGAGTGCGTGAGATTGCCGCAGTCCCGGGCCGTGTCGAGGGAGATGTCGTCGAGATCGCCGACCTTTTCGTCCAGCGAGGTGGAGAGCTCGTCCGCGCCGACGGCTACCCGCCGCACCGCGACCGCTTCGAGCGCGCGGGCTACGACCTCCCGGCGCTGCTGGCCCAAGGATCCGTGTGACTGGCCTGTTCGTCGGCCTGCTCTTCGGCACCGGCCTCTTCTGCGTCTGGTGGAGCTTCTGGGCGCGCGAGGAGGACCCCGACCGCGTGAAGGAGCCGCCGGCCCTGATCCGACGCCTGCGCGACGAACTGATTCAGGCCGGCTACCCGACCATCACGCCGAAGGCCTTGCTCGTGGGCTGCGCCGGAGCGTTCACTCTCGTCTTCCTCTTCGTGTATGCCGTGGTCGGAGTTCCGGCAATCGCCGTCTGCTTCGCGCTCATGGCGGCGTGGGGGCCGTATGCCGTGGTGCGCATGCGGGCCCGCCAGCGCCGCAACCGGCTGCGCGACCTGTGGCCCGACGCGGTCGACAACATCACGTCTGCGGTGCGGGCCGGGATGTCGTTGCCGGAGGCAGTGTCGCAACTCGGGCATCGCGGACCGGAGGAGTTGCGGCCGGCGTTCCAGGCCTTCGCGCAGGACTACCGCATCTCCGGTCGTTTCCACGATTGCCTGGATCGGCTCAAGGCACGGCTGAGCGACCCTGTCGCCGATCGCCTCATCGAGTCGCTGCGCATCGCGCGCGAAGTGGGTGGCAGTGACCTCGGCCGGTTGCTCCGCACGCTTTCTGTGTTCCTCCGGGAGGACTCGCGCACGCGGTCCGAGCTCGAGACCCGCCAGTCGTGGACCGTCAACGCGGCCAGGCTGGCCGTCGCGGCGCCGTGGATCGTTCTCGCCATGCTGTCGACCCGACCCGAGTCCGTGCGCGCCTACTCCACCGCGACGGGCGCGATGGTCCTCTTCGCGGGAGCCCTCGTCACCGGCATCGCGTACTGGCTGATGATTCGCATTGGCCGCCTCCCCGAGGATGAGCGGGTGCTCCGATGACGGACTTGGCGCGCTCGGGCGCGATCTTGGGGTTCCTCGCCGGCTTCGGGCTCCTGCTCATGTGGTCCGGACTCCCTCGGCACCGGCAGGCCGGTCTGGCCGATCGCGTGCTGCCCTACTTGAAGGACACTCCTCGACCGTCCAACCTCCTGGCCGGGGACGGTCCGACACGCGGGGTGGTGGCAACCCTTCTCGCGCCCGTCCTGGGAGGCCTGTCTGCTCAAGTCGAGCGCGTCATGGGTGGAGCGCCGTCGGTGCGCCGGCGCCTCCTCCGAGCAGGGCTGGCCCCGGACGTCGATCGGTTCCGCGCGCAACAGGTCGTCTGGGGCGTCTGCGCCGGTGTGACCATGCTCGCCCTGGGTTCGCTCTCGGCCTTCATCCAAGGGACCAGTCCGGCCCTCGTGCTACTGCTCACGGCGATCGGCGTCATGTCGGGCGTGGCGGGTGCCGACTGGTTCCTCAGCCACCGCGCCGCCAAGCGCGAGGAGCGGATGCTCGCGGAGTTCCCCACGGTGGCCGAACTCCTGGCGCTCGCGGTCGGTGCTGGCGAGGGTGCGGTCGGGGCTCTCGAACGAGTGTGCCGCCTTTCGCACGGAGCGCTTTCCGACGAGTTGCGGCGCTGCCTCGCGGATGCCCGAGCCGGGGCCAGCTTGCCTGTCGCCCTGCAGGGCCTTGCCGACCGCACCGGCCTCATGAGCCTCACTCGATTCGTCGACGGCATCGTCATCGCCGTCGAACGCGGCACCCCTCTCGCCGACGTCCTGCGGGCTCAGGCCCAGGACGTTCGCGAGGAAGGGCGGCGTCTGATCATGGAGGCAGGGGGCAAGAAGGAGATCGCCATGATGGTGCCGGTCGTCTTCCTCGTGCTGCCCATCACCGTGCTCTTCGCCGTCTACCCAGGCTTCTCGTTCCTCAACTTCACGATGTGACACCTTCCGAAAGGGCACGACCATGCACACCATCACCCGATCCCTCGTCCGCGCACAGCTGGCGGCCCAGGACCTCGTCGACGGCAACGGACGCCGAAGTGAGCGGGGTGACGTCCCCGGCTGGGTCCTGATCACCCTCATGACGGCGGCACTCGTGGCCGTGATCTGGGGTGTCGCTGAGGACCAGTTCAGGGACCTCTTCGCCCGCGCCATCGACCGGGTCTCGGACATCTGACGTGGCCGCGCTCGTCCGCAGGGGCGAGCGCGGGTCGGCCGTGGCGGAGTTCGTCATGGTCTCGGGGCTGGTCGTGTTCCTGTTCATGGCCGTGCTCCAGCTCGGGCTCGTCCTGCACATCCGCAACACGCTCATCTCGTGTGCGAGCGAGGGTGCGCGCCTGGGGGCCCGCGCGGACGCCGAGCCGGGCATGGGTGCGGTGCGCGCACGCGAGCTCATCACCGCGTCCCTGGCTGATGACTATGCGGAGCACGTCACGGTGGGCACGGGTCTCGTCGGCGGAGTGCAGGTCGTCGAGGTGCGCGTCCGGGCGCCGTTCCCCGTCCTCGGGCTGATCGGACCGGATGGCCAGCTCGACATCAGCGGGCGCGCGTTCCTGGAGCGCCAATGACGTGGCGTGACCGCGTGGCCCGCGCCCGGGGTGAGCAGGGGAGCGCCCTTGTCGAGTTCGTCTTCCTCGGTGTGCTCCTCCTCGTCCCGCTCGTCTATCTCGTGATGGCCCTGGCCCGGATCCAAGCCGGTTCGTATGCCGTGACGACCGCCGCGCGCGAGGCCGGACGTGCGTTCGTGACGGCGGAAGCAGGGGAGGACGCAGCCGCTCGGGCCCGCGCGGGAGCCGACGTCGCCTTTGACGACCAAGGGTTCGGCGGCATGGGTTCGCTGGAGATCTCGTGCTCCACGTCGCCCTGCCTCACGCCGGACGCGAGGGTCGAGACGACGGCCAGCGTCACCGTGCCCCTGCCGTTGATCCCGGCGTTCGCCCGCGAGGTCGTCCCCCTCGAGATCCCGCTCACCGCGAGTCACCTCTCGACCGTGGATCGATTCCGGGGCACGCCGTGAGTGCCGAATCCACGGTTGGTCGAATTCGGCTGGGGCGCAACCCTGTTCAGCGGGACGAGCAGGGGCGGGTCATGCTCCTCATCCTCGTCTTCTCCATGGTCTGCACCCTGCTCGTCACGGGTGTCATCGCGGTGACCTCTGTGCACCTGTCGCGCATGAAGCTCCTCGACGTTGCGGACGGAGCAGCACTGGCGGCCGCCAACGCCCTCGACGAGGGCGCCTACGCGGCAGGGGTGGGGGACTCCGTCCCGCTGAGCAACGAGACGGTCCGACGGACAGCGGTGGACTACGTGTCGACGCGGCCGATGCCGGGCGGCCTGTCGGCCTGGGGCCTGGGTGAGGGCACCGGCACACCCGACGGGGAGCTTGCCGTCGTCCGCATGTCCGGGCGGGCCGAAGTGCCCTTCATCGGGTGGCTGATCGGCAACGGTGTCACCGTCAACGTCGTGTCCCGTGCCCGGGCCGACCTCGAATAGGCCCGAGTCGCCCGGACAGACCACAGCGGGCCCAGGCCATGAGGCCGGGCCCGCTGTCGCGTGCGAGGGGGAGGTCAGGTCACTGGCCGTAGAGTGCCGCGGCGCCCTGACCATCGGTTTGGGTCATCGAGAGATTGCTCGAGGATCCGTTGCACTGGGGGTAGTGCATGATCGACGCGCTGTCGTAGGCCGTCAGCGGGCGCCAGTTGTTGTCCTCGAAGCAGGTGCCGGACTCCGGGCGCGTGTGCTCGTGCCGGAACCCGAGCGTGTGACCGAGCTCGTGACCCATGATGTTGGTCGGCGTCCAGGAGCCAGAGCTCCAGATGGAGTCGTCGACGAGGATGTTGCGCTTCCTCGTGCTCGGGAAGAAGGCGCGGGCGATGTACTGAGACGTCTGCACGGGCTCGACGGAGAACGTCACGCTCCGGTTGCTGGTGGTGCAGTTGCCGTCCTGGCTCGGAACGTGGACGTAGTCGATGGCTGAGCTCGCGCCCTCCCACAGACCCGCGCCGCCGGCCATCGCGGCCACCACGTCGTCGTGGCGTGCGCCGAACGCGGTGCTGACACAGTAGGTCAGGTTGCCCACCTGCGACTGCGACCAGCGATCGTCCTTGCCGCCCTTGATGGTTTTGACGATGAGGCTCGTGTCGTCGGTCTTCACGGGCTTGGGGTTGACCATGGAGTTGTAGAACTGGTTGAGACCACCCCACGACTCCTCGACCTCGTCACCGTTGACGATGAACTGGCCGTCGGTGTCCTGGAAGGTGGAGTCGGCGAACTCCTGGAACGTGGGGACGGTGTAGCCGGGGTTGGCGGCGGCATCGTCCGCAGCGAGGGGGGCAGCGGCGGCGGTGGACATGGCGGTGCCGAGTGCAACCGCGACGGCCATGGTGATGACCATCGCGCGTGAGCGAGTGGAACGCATGTGGCGGTCTCCTGGGTGTCGACGTGAAGGCCCCCGGCAGGTGACGGGAGGCCATGGGTCAACTAGGGCTGCGGTGGCCCGCCAGTCATCAGGTGAATCTCCAAGGTTTGGTAAAGAAAATGGACGTCCGTCCAGGCGTCCCACCCGCGATGATGGGCGGGTGAACACGCAGCGGCTGGCGCGCACTTGGCACCTCCTGACGGCCCTCGTGACGTGGGTGGCCCTGCTCCTGCAACTCGTGCTCGTGATCAGGGGTGGCAGGGTTCTCGACGACGTGACCCCTCCGGACCTCGGCACGAGGCTGGTCCGTTTCGTCTCCTACTTCACGGTCCTGTCCAACCTGCTCGTCGCCCTGACGACCACCACGCTGGCTCTGGGCCAGGAGCGCTACCCGACGTGGTGGAAGGTCCTGCGGCTCAACGCCGTCGTCGCCATCGCGGTCACCGGCATCGTCCACTGGTTCCTCCTGCGGCCGCTGCTCGACCTGCACGGCGCGGATGCGGTCGCCGACAAACTCCTTCACCTCGTCGTGCCGGCGCTCGCCGTCATCGGGTGGGCCGTCTTCGGGCCGCGCGGGCAGGCCCACCGCAGCCTCCTGCTGTCATCGCTGATCTTCCCTGTTGGCTGGCTCGCCTACACGCTCGTGCGTGGCGCCGCCGTCGACTGGTACCCGTACCCGTTCCTCGACGTGAGCCTGCACGGGTACGCGGGCACCCTCGCTGCGTGCGCCGGTGTCGCCGTCCTCCTCCTGACCCTCACCTGGGCCGCAACGCGCATCGACCGACTTCTCCCCGGCGTGAAGGACGACGCCGAGGAGCGGCGGCCGGTCCGCGCGAGGTGAGCGGCCGGCATACCCAGCGCGTGTCTTGATCACGGCGGGACCATTCGCATGACCCGGAATGACTGCTTTTGGTCATTCGAACGTGTCGAGTCTCCGTCAGGAGAACACTTCGCGGGCAGGAGCCCTACCGCAACCGGTGACGTTCCGTTGCCACGGTGGCGCTTCGGAAGGGGAACCGACATGCACCGTTTCACGTCGCGCCTCGGCGCCTCCGTCGCGATGGCCGCCGCAATCGGCCTCGCCACCGCCACCACGGCAGCAGCCCACGAGTGCTTCAACGCCAGCCGCTCCGCACAGGGCAACCTCAAGGCTGGCTCGAACTCCAACGCCTGGTTCACCATCGTCGTGGCCGACGAAATCGCCGCGGAGGTGGAGGCCGGCCTCTACGACGCTGCGACCGGGGAATGCGTGCTGGCTGCCTACGAGGCAACCGGTTCCCCGTCGTCGTTCACCGTCAAGATCCGGGGCGGCGGCAAGGATGGGGTCGTCGGCGGCCACAACAACACTGCCAACCACAAGGGCATCGACCACGTCTTCGCCGCCCATGGAGCGCAGATCGGCGGCGCCTACGCCAGCTGCGGCGTCGAGTTCTGAGCCGACCCACTCCGTAGCCAGACGATCGGTCGGTATGCCGCCGGGTCGCCGTGCGCGACCCGGCGGCTCGCGCGGGTGGTGAGCGGACGGCATACGGGCACGTAGTCTTTGCTCTTGTGGCAACCGACTTCCAGCAAGAGATCAAGGACCTGCGCACGACGATGACGTCCGTGCGTGACGTCACCGACCTGTCGGCGTTGCAGGCGCAGATCGACGACCTCGAGAGTCAGGCGGCCGCTCCCGATCTCTGGGACGACCAGGAGAAGGCACAGGCCGTGACGTCCGCGCTGTCTCGAGCCAAGGCGGAGCACGAACGCGTCACCGGCATGGATGCCCGCGTCGATGATCTCGAGGTGCTCGTCGAGATGGGCCAGGAGGAAAACGACGCGGAGACCCTCGCCGAGGCCGAGAAGGAACTCGTGGCCGTTAAGAAGGCCGTCGGCGAGCTCGAGGTCCGCACCCTGCTCAGTGGTGAATATGACGAGCGCGCCGCCGTCGTGACGATCCGCGCAGGCGCCGGTGGCGTCGACGCCGCGGACTTCGCCGAGATGCTCATGCGCATGTATCTCCGCTGGGCCGAGCGCCACGGCTACCCGACCAAGGTCATGGACACGTCCTACGCCGAGGAGGCGGGCCTCAAGTCCGCGACCTTCGAGGTCAACGTGCCCTACGCCTACGGCAACCTCTCGGTCGAGGGCGGCACCCACCGCCTCGTCCGCATCAGCCCCTTCGACAACCAGGGCCGCCGCCAGACGAGCTTCGCCGCCGTCGAGGTCATCCCGCTCATCGAGGGCACGGACAGCATCGAGATCCCCGAGAACGACCTCAAGATCGATGTCTTCCGCTCGTCCGGCCCCGGTGGTCAGTCGGTCAACACGACCGACTCGGCCGTCCGCATGACGCACATCCCCACGGGGACCGTCGTTTCGATGCAGAACGAGAAGTCGCAGATCCAGAACCGTGCGGCGGCGCTGCGCGTCATGCAGTCGCGGCTCCTCCTGCTCAAGCGCGCCGAGGAAGCTGCCGAGCGCAAGGAACTCGCCGGCGACGTCAAGGCGAGCTGGGGCGACCAGATGCGCTCCTACGTCCTCAACCCCTACCAGATGGTCAAGGACCTCCGGACCGAGTTCGAGACCGGCAACCCGACCGCCGTCTTCGACGGTGACATCGACGGCTTCATCGAGGCCGGTATCCGCTGGCAGATCGCCGAGCGCAAGGCCGAGGACTGAGTTCCCTTCCGGGACAACGAGATTCGAGACAAGCCATGACGTATGCCGTGGAGCCACCACCCGGCGGTCCGCTGGACTGGCGTGCATGGTCCAGTGATCTCGCGATCCGCATCCGCTCGCTGTCCGAGGGCGACTCGGTCACGGTCTCGGTTCCCGAACGGTCGCGGCCCCACCTGGTTCGCAAGGCCCGGGCCTTCGGGTTGGTGCCAGCGCGCTATGAGGACGTGGCGCCCTGGGTGCGCGTGCGACGTGACGAGCGCCATGCGGTGGTGGAACTCGTCGGCAGCGAGGAGTTCGGGGGTGTCTACTTCTTCACCGAACCGGAGGAGGAGGCGCTCGACGAGCTGGGATGGCGCCGACCCGGTCCGATCTCGCTGGAGGAGCGGGTCTGGAACCGGTGGTTCCCGGACGACGTGACGGAGACGGCCTACCTCTCCCTGGACGACTCCCACGCTGCCGCGGACCTCGTCATGGTCACCCTGCGCGACGTCATGTATCCCGGCGAAGGTCCAGCTGTCGGCTGAGCGCCGACCACGATTCACGCTGACATCACCTGCCGCGCAGCACCACATCACACGGTGGCGGCGGGGGAGTGGTTCCGCGACACATGGGAGAAGCGCTCTGTCACGGGAATGCTGCCCCCATGCGCCCGACAAAGACGTCTCCTCGCACGGTCCTCGCGACCCTGACCGCCCTCGCCGCGACTGCCGCCCTCGTGGTGACCGCGCCACCCGCCACGGCCGACAAGGCCACTGACAAGCCCGGAGGTGGGCACTGCGCCCGCCAGGCCAAGGCCCAGGTGCCGGGCGCCGAAATGCAGAAGGTCGCCTGCCTCGACGACCTCACCACGGCCGGCACCGTGGCTTCCGGTCACACGAAGCCCGGCGACTATGCCGGTCTCGTCACGCCCGGCACGGTCAACCCCACCGGTGTGCCCGGTATCCAGATCGACGGCTACTTCCCCGACACCTCCACGACGAACGTCAACAACGGCTGGAACCACGACAGCCAGTTCGTCATCCGCATCCCGGACAACTGGAACGGCGGCCTCGTCGTCACCGGCGCCCCGGGCAACCGCACCCAGTACGCCAACGACCAGGTGTGGTCGGACTTCGTCCTCGGCCAGGGCTACGCGTTCGCGAGCACCGACAAGGGCAACGTCGGCCTGAACTTCTGGGACGACGGCTCCGAGCCGGGCGGCAGTGTGGCCGAGTGGCACTCCCGAGTCACTGAGCTGACGATCGCCTCCAAGAAGGTGCTGCAGAAGGTCAAGGCCAAGAAGCCGTCCCGCACCTGGATGGCCGGCATCTCCAATGGCGGCTACCTCGTCCGCTGGCAGCTCGAGAACCGCCCCGACCTCTACGACGGCGGACTCGACTGGGAAGGCACGTTGCTGCGCGGCGACGGCCCGAACCTGCTCACCTACCTCCCCGCTGCGCTCAAGAACTACCCCGCCCACGCTGCAGGGGACGCCGCGGCCCACGACGCCATCATCGCGGCCGGCTTCGAACCCGGCAGCGAGTTCCTGTGGCCCTTCCACCACCAGGTGTACTGGGACCTCACCCAGCGGATCTACCGCGAGGAGTTCGACCCCGAGTTCGACGGTGACACCAAGGCGGGAACGCCCTACTGCACCAGCGGAACTCCTCAGTGCGACGCGGACTACGACTACGACAGCCGCCCGGATGAGGTGAAGGAGGCGATGCGTTCGGTCGAGCTCACCGGTGACATCAAGCGCCCGCTGATCTCGCTGCAGGGCGACATGGACACGCTCCTTCCGATCAAGCACACCCAGGAGGCGTACTCCGCTCTGATCGCCGACGAGGGCAAGACCGACATGCACCGCGCCTACCGCGTCGTCGGAGGCACCCACACGGACGCACTGGTTCCGCTCTTCCCGAACCAGCTCCGATCGACCCTGCCCTGCGCCCGCGCCGGCTTCGACGCCCTCACGGCCTGGGTCGAGGACGGAACGGCCCCTCCGGCCAGCACCACCGTGCCTCGTCCGGCCTCGGGTGACCTGGTCAACACCTGCACCCTCTGACCGAAACGACCCATTGCCCGTTTGGGCCTTCCGCAGGCAGCGAACGTCCTGCGGAAGGTGCCCAAACGGGCAATGAGTCGTCTGCGGGGCTGGTCAGTCGATGGGCTGCTCGAGGCCCAGTGGGTCCTTCTCGTCGTGCTTGGCCACCGTCGTCCGCAGCTCGGTGGGTGGCATGAGGGCCACTGCGATGAGCGTCACGACCGTCACGGCGGCGGCGATGACGAAGATGTAGCCGGTGCTGTCGCCGTAGGCGTGCCGGACGATCTCGAGGACTGGCGCGGGCAGTGAATCCAGGTCGAGATTGCTGCCCCCACCATCGGCCGGCACCGGCAGGCCTTTGGCCTGCAGGCCAGTGGCGATGTGGTCGCTCACGCGGGTGGCGAGGATGGCCCCGAGCACTGCCATGCCGACCGTGCCGCCGAGTGAGCGGAAGAAGCTCACGACACCGCTCGCGGTGCCGATGTCGCGGACGTCGACGGTGTTCTGGACGACGAGCACGAGGTTCTGCATGAGCGTGCCCTGTCCCAGTCCCATGAGGATCATGTAGGCCGACAGGTGCCAGATCGGCGTCGTGTGGTCGGTGAAGCCCATGAGGCCGAGGCCCACGATGAGGATCACGGTGCCCACCAGCATGTAGGGCTTCCACACCCCGGTTCGCGTGATGAGCATCCCCGAGGCGGTTGCGCCGATCATGCTGCCGAGGATGAGCGGCAGCATGAGGAGGCCGGCGTCAGTGGGGGAGAAGCCCTGCGCCACCTGGAAGAACTGACTGAGGAAGACCGACGTCCCGAACTGGGCGATGCCCACGGCGATACTCCCGATGATGGCCAGGCTGGTCGTCCTCTCGAAGAGGATCCTGCCCGGGATCAGCGGCTCCGGGTGGCGTCGCTCGACGAGGACGAGAGCCACGACGGCGAGGGCGGACGGGACGAGGAAAGCCGCGGTCTCTGCCGAGATCCAGTCGTAGCGGTCCCCGGCGAAGGAGACCCAGATGAGCGGCAGGCTCGCCGCGAGGGAGATGAGGATGGCCCCCCACCAGTCGATCCGGGCGTCACGTCGGTGGTGCTCGAGGTGGAGGAACCTCTGGAGCATGCCGAGGCCGACCAGCGAAATCGGCACGGCGGCCCAGAAGCACCAGCGCCAGCCGACGCTGTCGACGAGGAGGCCTCCCATGAGCGGTCCGGAGACCGTCGCGACAGCCATGGTGGCCGCCATGTAGCCGGTGTAGCGACCACGCTCGCGCGGCGGGATGATCGAGCCGATGATGGCCTGCGACAGCGCCATGAGCCCGCCGACGCCGACGCCCTGGAGGCCGCGGGCAGCGAGGAGTTGTGGCACGTTCTGCGAGAAGCCGGCGGCGAGGGCGCCGAGCAGGAAGAGCACTCCGGAGATCTGGACGAGCAACTTCTTGTCGAACAGGTCGGACAGCTTGGACCAGATGGGGCTCGTCACCGTGAGGGCCAGGAGGGTCGTCGTGACGACCCACGTGTAGGAGGTCTGGCTGCCGCCCAGGTCACCGATGATCGTCGGTAGCGCAGTGCTGACGATGGTGGAACTGACCATGGCCACGAAGAGCATCGAGAGCAACCCGATGAGGACCTCCAGAACCTCCCTGTGACTGAGGTCGGGTTCCTTGAAGGTGGTGCGGTCAGCCATGGAGGTCCTTGGAGTCGTCGCCACCGAGGGTGCTGTCCGTGCTGGGGGACGAAGCGCGATGGTGGGCCGGGTGGGGGTTGGTCGCGGGGGTGCCGCCGAGGGCGAGCACGATGTGGTCGGAGATCTCGTCGAGGAGGGCCGCAGCTTCGGTTGCCTTCGCGGTGTCCCAGTCGGTGAACTGCTCCCGCAGAGCGGCCACGTAGGCCGTTCGCAGTGCCAGCAGCCGGGCCTTGCCTTCCGGAGAGAGCGAGATGAGCTCCGCGCGACCGTCGGCTGGGTCCTTGCGTCGAATGACGAGGCCGTCTCCGGCAAGGGAGACGAGTTGCCGGCTCACGACGGAGGCGCCGACATGCAGCCGGTCGGCGATGAACCCCGGACGGCAGTCCCCGTGGTCGGAGAGCACGGTGAGGATCGTGATGTCGGTGCGCTTGAGTCCGCCCGGGAGCTGGACCCAGAGGTGCGAGGTGGAGCGCAACGAGCGGGTCAGTCGGAAGAGGCTGCTGCTGAACTCTTCGAACGCCTCGCCGCCGACCATCTCCTTGACCATGTCAACTATTCAACACTCCATTGCTTGCATCAAGCAACTTCATCTGCCGGCCCGTCGTGTCCGGACACGTGGGTGGTCATGGCGTCACAGGTGAGGTCCAAGCCCCAGGGCGCACACACGCCGGTCCGGTGGGTTTGCGCGCGCCCCACAGCCCCGGAACCTATGCTCGACACGCATCCGCCCCCGAGCCCGAAGGCCCGACCCAGCGCATGATTCGCTTCGACAACGTTTCCAAGGTCTACCCGAGGTCCACCCGTCCAGCGCTCTCTGACGTCAACGTCAACGTCGAGCGCGGCGAGTTCCTCTTCATCGTGGGTCCGTCAGGCTCGGGCAAGTCCACGATGCTCCGCCTCGCCCTGCGCGAAGAGCGCGCCACGACCGGGAAGGTCCTCGTGGCAGGTCAGGACCTCAGCACGCTCTCGACGCGCAAGGTGCCGCGGTTCCGCCGGGAGATCGGCGCGGTCTTCCAGGACTTCCGGCTGCTGCCGGGCAAGACAGTCGACCAGAACGTGGCCTTCGCCCTTCAGGTCATCGGGAAGCCCGCCTCGGCCATCCGTCAGCTCGTCCCCGAGACCCTCGAGATGGTGGGCCTCGAGGGCAAGGGCAAGCGCCTTCCGCACCAGTTGTCCGGTGGTGAGCAACAGCGGGTCGCGATCGCAAGGGCCGTCGTGAACAAGCCGCAGATCCTGCTCTGCGACGAACCCACCGGCAACCTCGACCCCAAGATCAGCCTCGACATCGTCCACTTGCTCGACCGGATCAACCGGGCAGGTACCACCGTGGTCATGGCCACCCACGACGCCGACACCGTCAACGACCTCCGCCACCGCGTCGTCCAGCTCGACGAGGGCCGTGTCGTGCGCGACGAGGAGCACGCGACCTACATGCCCCGGGTGGAGGCCGGGGGCGCCGGAACCTCACCGGCGTCGGGCGGTTCGTCCAACGCTGACGACCCGCACGCGGTCGAGGACATCGAGGGCATCGAGCAGATCGGGGACCTCGATCCCGAGCGCTTCGGGGGTGAGGACCGATGAAGGCGCGATTCATCGCCGGTGAGGTCTGGTCAGGACTGCGTCGCAACCTGTCGATGGCCCTCTCGGTCGTCCTCGTGACGATGGTGTCGATGTTCCTCCTGGGTCTGGGGCTGCTCGCCCAGCGTCAGGCCGACACGATGAAGGGCTACTGGTACGACCGCATCCAGGTGTCGATCTACCTGTGCACGGACGACTCGAACACTCCCAACTGCCAGGGTCTGGCCGCCACGGAGGCGCAGAAGCAGAGCATCGAGTCCCAGCTCAGGGCCATGCCCGAGGTCAAGCAGGTCTTCCACGAGTCCGAGGCGCAGGCCTTCGAGCGCTTCAAGGAGCAGTTCCGCAACAGCCCGATCACGGGCAACGTGCAGTTGGGAGACATCCCGCAGAGCTTCCGCGTCCAACTCGACGATCCCTCGAAGTTCGGGGTCGTGACGTCCCAGTTCGAGCGGGCGCCGGGCGTGGCCAGCGTCCAGGACCAGGAGAGAGTCCTCAAACGGTTCTTCCAGATCATCAACTGGATCACCGGGTTCTCCGTGGTCCTCGCCGCCCTCATGGTCATCTGCGCCACCCTGCTCATGGCCACGACGATCCGACAAGCGGCCTTCATCAGACGCAGAGAAATCGGGATCATGCGTCTCGTGGGCGCCTCGAACTGGACGATCCGGATGCCGTTCATCATCGAGATGCTCGTGGTGGCCACGCTCGGCGTGGCGCTGGCAGTGGGCATGCTCTGGGTGGGGCTCCGCCTGATCTTCAACGCCGGCTTCAACCAGGTCGTGCTCAACAAGGCGCTCATCGGGGCCAATGACGTCTGGGCCCTCACGCCATGGCTCTTCGGTGGGGTCATCCTCATAGCCGCCCTGACGAGTCTGGTCACCCTGCGCCGGTACCTCCGGGTCTGATCGTGTGCTCTTGACCCCAAACCCCTTGCGCTCGAAGGCCGGTCAGGCAAGATGGTCGGATTCTCGGCGCGCTGCGGTCGCGCACAGTGACGTTCTCGGCCCGCGGAACGGCTGCCAGGTTTTGCAATTCACCGGCGCGGAAGGTTCCCAACGGAGGTGACTCGTGTTACCAATGGTGACTATGTGGCGAACCCCTGCGCCCCGAACTGCCTCTGCACGCCGAGTCGTCGGCTTCGCGGCGGTCATCGCGGCCTCCGTCGCCATGACGTCTCCGGTGGCCGCTCGCTCCAGCGCTGACCCCGACCCGAACCAGCAGAAACGCAAGGTCGACTCCCAGATCGACCAGTTGCGTGAGGATCTGCTAGACACCAACGCAGACCTCGCCAACGCCTTCATCGCGCTGAAGACGACGCAGGGCAAGCTGCCGGGCGCCCAGGCGGCACTCGGCCGCGCCGAGGCCGCCGCATCTCGGGCCCAGACAGCCAACGCCATCGCCGCTCAGGAACTCGAGGTCGCCGAGGCGAACGAGGTCAAGGCGCAGGACGAACTGGCCGCCACGAGCAAGGAGATCAGCGACAGTCGCGGGGAGGTGGCGCAGTTCGCAGCGCAGATCTACCAAGAGCAGGGGTTCGGCGAGTTCGACATGGCGATGACCTCGACCACGCCGCAGCAGTTCGCCGACCGCATCGCGCTCATCGGAACGGTCATGGACCTCCAGGGCCAGTCGATGGTCAAGCTCGCGACGGCCAAAGCGAGCCAGACAGCGCAGGAGGACCTCCTGTCGGCCCTGCGAGTCGACTCCGAGAAGGCCAAGCGCAAGGCAGAGTCCACCCTCGCCGCCGCCACGAAGGCCCGAGACGACGCCACGGCCGCCAAGAACGCCCTCGACGCACTGGCCGCCCAGCAGACGCGTGAGGCAGCGACCGTCAAGGCGCAGTCCGAGGCCGAGACCAAGCGTCTCAACGAGATGCAGGCCGAGTCCACGCGACTCGGAGCGGTCATCAAGGCGCGCGCCGCCGAGGCCCTGCGTCGGGCCAAGATCGCCGCCGCCGCCAACGCTCGGGCCAAGGCCGCAGCTGCTGCGCGCGCCGCCAAGCAGAGCGCGACGAGCAGCAAGTCCAGCCCCAAGCGGGGTCGGACCAGCAGTGGTGGCTCAAGCGGCGGACCTCTCAGTCCGCCGACCACGGCCGGGTGGATCAGCTCCGAGTACGGAATGCGCCTGCACCCCAACGACCGGGTGTGGCGCCTGCACAGCGGACGTGACTACGCCGCCCCCTGCGGCACTCCCATTCGGGCCGCTGCCCCAGGGACCGTCATCGAGTCCACCTACCGAGGGGGCTACGGCAACCGCGTCGTGGTCGACCACGGCGTCATCGGCGGCGTCCACCTCACGACGACCTACAACCACCTTCAGCGCATCCGGACGCAGAGTGGGCGCGTCGCGCGCGGCACGATCGTCGGCTACGAGGGCAGCACCGGCAACTCCAGCGGGTGCCACCTCCACTTCGAGGTCTATGAGGACGGCTCGTTCGTGGACCCCCGCCGCTACCTCTGAGCCACCCACCGCGAGGGGCGCGCCGCAAAGGCAGGCGCGCAGACGGCATACGCTGCAGTAGCGTGTCGCACTGAACTCGAGGAGGTGATCGGCGTGGCCAAGACCGCTGCCAAGAAGAAGAATGACGATGGTCGCAAGCTCGTCGCGAGCAATCGCAAGGCGCGCCACGACTATCTCATCGAGGACACGTTCGAGGCCGGCCTCGTCCTCATGGGCACCGAGGTCAAGGCCCTCCGCATGGGCCGTGCCAGCCTCGTCGACGGCTGGGCCAGCTTCAGTGGCGACGAGCTCTACCTCGAGGGCGTCCACATCCCGGAATACGTCTCGGGCACGTGGACCAACCACACGCCGCGGCGACGTCGCAAGCTCCTGCTGCACCGCAAGGAGCTCGACCGGATCATGCACAAGACGCGCGAGAGCGGCCACACGATCGTCCCCTTGCAGCTGTACTTCAAGGACGGGCGCGCCAAGGTCGAGATCGCCATCGCGAAGGGCAAGAAGGAGTACGACAAGCGTCACGCGCTACGTGAACGCCAGGATCGTCGTGAAGCCGAGCGCGAGCTCGGCGCGAACAGGGGGTAGTCCGTGACGGGTCGGCTGCGGTTCTGGATGCTGGGTTTCCTTGCCCTTCTGTGCATCGGTATGCCGGCCGGCGCGGCTCTCGCGTCACCGTCCAGTGCGTCACCGGCCTCGTTGGTCGGCTTCCTGCCCATGGACGACGACGCGGCCGCCTTCAACGTCGCGTATGCCGTGCAGGCCGACGGGTCGATGAAGGTCACGCAGCGCATTCGATGGGACTTCCCGGACGGCGAGGAGCGCCACGGCATCTTCCGAACGATCCAGACGCGGGCCGGCTATCAGGACTCCACGACGCAGTACCGCCACTACGAGCTCAGTGACGTCGAGGTGACTTCGCCGACGGGAGCGCCGACGGACACGGACATCTCGGACTTCGGTGCCTACGCCAACGTGCGCATCGGCAGCCCGGACGAGACCGTCTCCGGCGTCCACGAGTACGTCCTGTCCTACTCCCTCGCCCACGTCATCAACGACGTCGGCGACGGGACTGCCGAGCTCTACTACAACCACATCGACACGTCGAACGAGTACACCTACCGCAGTGTCAGCGCAGACGTCACCGGTCCGGTGCCGGCGACCCAAGTGGCCTGCTACTACGGCGCCGCGCGCGAGAACACCACGTGCACCGGCACAGCAGGTGCCACCTCGAAGTTCACGATCCCGGACATCAGCCCCGGCCAGGGCGCGACCATCGTCGTCTCATGGCCCCGCGACGCCTTCGACGACCTCACGCCGGACCTGCGCGAGACGGGGTCGGGCGGGAGCTACGGGGGAGGCTACGACCCCGGACCGTCCCTGTCCGACACCCAGGCGAAGTATCTCGGTGCCGCCCTGACCGGAGGTGGCGTCCTGCTGCCGCTGCTCGCCGGAGGGCTCATGGGCCTCCTCGTGTGGACGCGTGGTCGGGACGAGGTCTATGCCGGGCTGACGCCGGGCCTGTCACCGGGCGCCGGTGAGACGGCTCCCGTCGTGCGTGGCAAGGCACCCACGGTGGCGGTCCAGTTCAACCCACCGCCGGGCGTCCAGCCGGGCATGGTGGGCACGATCATGGACGAGGACGCCGACGTCGTCGACGTCACCGCGACTCTCATCGACCTGGCCGTCCGCGGGCACCTGACGATCACGAACGAGGAACGTGGGCGCTTCCGGAACGACGACTGGATCCTGCGCCGCACGACACCCACCGCTGACGCGGCGGCATTGGCGCCCTACGAACAACGACTCCTCGACGGCGTGTTTGCCTCTGCCGACGAGACCCGGCTCTCGGCGCTCAAGAACACCTTCGCCGGCACCCTGAAGCAGGTGCAGGGGATGATGTACACCGAGGCCGTGCAACGTCACTGGTTCCGGCGCTCACCCAACGCCCAGCGCGGAGCGTGGCAGGCCTTCGGCGTCGGCCTTGCCATCGTGGGAGTCGTCATCTCCTTCTTCCTCTCCGCCTTCGTGGGAGGACTGGCCGGCCCGATCGGCGGCACCGTGCTGATCTTCGGGGTCGGCGCAGTCGTGGCGGGCCTCATCATCGTCTGGCTCGGCCGGCACATGGCCTCGCGCACGGCCGAAGGCAGCGCCGTCCTCGCCCAGTCCAGGGGCTTCGAGCAATACATCGCCACAGCCGAGGCCAACCAGATCCGCTGGGAGGAGGCGCAGGACATCTTCAGCAAGTTCCTGCCCTACGCGATCGTCTTCGGGCTCGCCGATCGGTGGGCCGAGGTCTTCGAGGACGTCGCGGCCGCCGCTGCTGCCGCCGGACATGCGATCGCACCGCCGGTCTGGTACATCGGGCCAATGACCGGATGGAACTTCGGCAACGTCGCCTCGAGCATGGATTCGTTCTCGACCCAGGCGGCCGGGACGTTCGTCTCGACACCCGGCTCGTCCGGTGGGTCGGGACTGGGAGGCGGGGGGTTCTCCGGCGGCGGTGGGTTCTCCGGTGGTGGTGGAGGCGGCGGAGGCGGCGGCTCTTGGTAGTCGCTCCGCACGCGCGAAGTCGTGAATATCGCGACGCGCGCTCAGTTGCTCCTTCGTCGCAAACGCACGCATCACGATATTCACGACTTCCCTGAGCGCCCAACCAAAGGCCGGTCACCTCTCTCGGTGACCGGCCTTCGGGTCTGCCGGGGTGTCAGTTGTTGAAGGCGTCCTTGGCCTTCTCGGCGGCCTGCTTGATGTCGGCCTCGCTCTGGTCGAGGCGGCCTTCGGCCTCGAGACGCTCGTCGTCCTTGGCCTTGCCGGCGGCTTCCTTCGCCTTGCCGACCGCGTCGTCCTTCATGTTGTCGATCTTGTCTCCGATACCCATGGTGAAACTCCTGGTGGTTGCGGAAGGGATCTGCATCTCGGGAAGCGCCGCGTCTTGACGCCGTGGATGCTCTTCCACGCTAACTGATCGTCAGGACGAGCAACAGGTCCCCGCCCTCGACCTGCTGGTGACCGTTGATGGCCAGACGCTCGACGGTTCCGGCGCTCGGCGCAGTGATGTTGGCTTCCATCTTCATGGCCTCGATCGTCGCGACGACGGCGCCCGCTTCGAGGCGATCGCCCTCGGCCACCACGGGTGTCACGACGCCAGCAAAAGGAGCCGGGACGTGCAAAGGGTTGCCCGGCTCGGCCTTCTCGGCTGTCTTCACGTCGACCTGAATGGCATTGTCGCGCACCGTGATCGGACGGAACTGTCCGTTGAGGGTGCACATCACCGTGCGCATGCCCTTGGCGTCGGCCTCGCCGATCGACGTCACCCCGAGGAGGAGTCGCTTTCCGGCCTCGATCTCGACTTCGTACTCGCGGTCCGGGTCGAGGCCGTGGAGGAACTCGACCGTGCCGAGCACTGAGAGGTCTCCGAACCGGTCGCGGGACGAGAGGAAGTCCTTGGTCGGCCCGGGGAACAGGAGCGCGTTGAGCGTGGCGCGTGGGTTGGCGTCGAGCGCCTGCTCCTCCTCGGAGGTGAGGGTGGTGACGCGCGGACCGGCCTGCCTGCCCTGGAGGGCCTTGGTGCGGAAGGGCTCGGGCCACCCCCCGGGCGGGTCGCCCAGCTCGCCCTCGAGGAAGCCGATCACCGAGTCGGGGATGTCGTACTTCGTCGGGTTCTCCTCGAAGTCGTCCGGGTCGGCGCCGGCACCGACGAGTGCCAGCGCGAGGTCACCCACGACCTTGCTGCTCGGGGTGACCTTGACGAGGTTGCCGAGAATCCGGTTGGCGGCGGCATACATGTCCTCGATGTCCTCGAAGCGATCGCCGAGGCCGAGGGCGATGGCCTGCTGACGCAGGTTCGACAGCTGGCCGCCGGGGATCTCGTGGAAGTAGACGCGACCGGTGGGCGAGGGGAGGCCGGACTCGAAGGGGGCATAGAGCTGCCGGACGGCCTCCCAGTAGGGCTCGAGGGCGAAGACATGGTCGATGTCGAGCCCGGTGGGCCGGTCGGTGCCGTCGGTGGCCGCCACGAGGGCGGAGAGTGACGGCTGGCTCGTCGTGCCGGACATGGCCGAACAAGCAGCGTCGACAGCGTCGACCCCTGCGTCGATCGCGGCGAGGAGGGTGCCGATCTGCCCACCCGCGGTGTCATGAGTGTGGAGGTGCACGGGCAGGTCGAAGCGCTCGCGCAGGGCACTGACGAGGGCGCGCGCGGCGGGCGCACGGAGCAGACCGGCCATGTCCTTGATGGCGAGGACATGGGCACCCGTATCGACGATCTCCTCGGCAAGACGCAGGTAGTAGTCGAGGGTGTAGAGCTTTTCGCCCGGGTCGCTGAGGTTCCCGGTGTAGCAGAGCGCCACCTCGGCCACGGCGGTGTCCGTCGCGAGGACGGCTTCGACCGCCGGCCGCATCTGGCTGACGTCGTTGAGGGAGTCGAAGATCCGGAAGATGTCGAGACCGCTCCGGGCCGCCTCGTGGACGAACGCGTCAGTGACCTTGGTGGGGTAGGGCGTGTAGCCGACCGTGTTGCGTCCCCGCAGGAGCATCTGGAGCGGGATGTTGGGCATCGCCTCGCGCAGGAGGGCGAGCCGTTCCCACGGATCCTCCGACAGGAAGCGCAACGCCACGTCGTAGGTCGCGCCGCCCCATGCCTCCATCGAGAGCAGTTGCGGCGTGAGACGTGAGACGTGGCCGGCGACGTGGAGCAGGTCGCGCGTGCGCATGCGTGTCGCGAGCAGTGACTGGTGGGCGTCGCGGAACGTCGTGTCGGTGACGGCGACGTCGGAGCGGCCGCGCAGCTGACGGGCGAACTCGGCAGGTCCGACGCGCTGGAGCAGATCCCGCGAGCCGGGCGGGACCGGCAAGGTGGCATCCAGGGTCGGCAGCTTGGCGCGCGGCTTGACCCGGCTCAGGGCGGGGCCGTGGGGCTGGTTCACCGTGACGTCGGCGAGGTAGGTCAGCAGCTTGGTGCCGCGGTCGGCGGGAGTTCGGGCATGGAGCAGTTCGGGCCGCTCGTCGATGAAGCTCGTCGTCGCTTCGCCGGCCTGGAAGACGGGGTCGGCCAGGACCCCTTCCAAGAACCGAATGTTGGTGGAGACTCCGCGAATTCGGAACTCCGCCAACGCCCTTCGTGCCCGACGCACCGCCATGGGGAAGGAGCGACCACGGCAGGTGAGCTTCACGAGCATCGAGTCGAAGTGGGCCGAGACCCGTGCCCCGACGAACACGGTGCCGCCGTCGAGGCGCACCCCGCCGCCGCCCGCGGAACGGTAGACCGTGATGGTGCCGGCGTCGGGGCGGAAGCCGTTCGCCGGGTCCTCGGTCGTGATCCGGCACTGAAGTGCAGCCCCCCGAAGGACGATGTCCTCCTGCCGCAGCCCCAGATCCTCGAACGACTCGCCCGACGCGATGCGCATCTGCGACACGACGAGGTCGACGTCGGTGACCTCCTCGGTCACTGTGTGCTCGACCTGGATGCGCGGGTTCATCTCGATGAAGACATAGCGACCGTCCTTGCCGAGCAGGAACTCGACGGTGCCGGCATTCACGTAGCCGATCTTGCGGGCGAACCGCACGGCATCGGCGCACATCTGGTCGCGCAGGTCCGGGTCGAGGTTGGGCGCCGGTGCGATCTCCACGACCTTCTGGTGGCGGCGCTGCACCGAGCAGTCACGCTCGTAGAGATGGAGCACACCCCGGCCATCGCCATCGGGGCCGTCGCTGCCGTCGCTGCCGTCGCTCAGGATCTGCACCTCGATGTGGCGTGGGTCGACGACGGCTTCCTCGATGTAGAGCGTGGGGTCCCCAAAGGCCGCGTCAGCCTCGCGCTGGGCCGCTTCGAGCGCTTCCCGCAGGTGGGCGGGGTCCTCGACGCGGCGCATGCCGCGACCGCCACCTCCGGACACGGCCTTCACGAAGCACGGGAATCCGATGTCAGCAGCCGCGGCTTCCAGGGCATCGAGGTCGGTGCCGGCCTCGGAACCTCGCAAGGTCGGGAGGCCCGCGTCCCGGGCCGCCGCGATCGCCTTGGCCTTGTTGCCGGTCAGGTGCAGGACCTCCGGGGGAGGGCCGATGAACGTGATGCCGTGGGCGGCGCACTCCTCCGCGAGGAGCGGGTTCTCGGAGAGGAAGCCGTAGCCCGGATAGATCGCGTCGGCACCGCACTCGACGGCAACGCGGACGATGCTCTCGTGGTCGAGGTAGGCACGGACGGGGTGTCCCTCCTCGCCGATCTGGTAGGACTCGTCGGCCTTGAGGCGGTGCTCCGAGTTGCGGTCCTCGAACGGGAAGACGGCGACGGTCTTGGCGCCGAGTTCGGTGGCGGCGCGGAAGGCCCGGACGGCGATCTCGCCTCGGTTGGCGACGAGGACCTTGCGGAACACGGCATACCTCCGTGGCTGAGGGCGGGTCGCCCTGATCCTAGTGATCGCCGAATGGAGCTGGCTGGCCCTCCCGAACCGTGACGCCCGGCGGTCGCCACGCGCCACCACCGATGGCGAGCAAGCCTCACGAAGCGGTCGCGGCGTCCTCGAGGATGTCGGGGGCGTTGTCGGCGACCCACACCATGAGCGGGTTGAGCAGCGCAGCGAGTTCTTGTCCACGAGGGCTGAGTGAGTATTCGACGTGAGGCGGCACGACCGGGCGGGCGTCGCGCAGCACGAAGCCGTCGGCGACGAGCGTGCGCAGCGTCTGAGCCAGCATCTTCTCGCTCACGCCCTCGGCGCGGCGGCGCAACTCGCTCCACCGCAACGGCTCGCCCTCGCCCAGGGAGAGCAGCACGAGGAGGCCCCACTTGCTCATGACGTGGTCGATGACGGTCCGGGTCGGACAGCCCGCTGGGAAGACCGCATCCGGGAAGTGCTCGCGCAACGGATTGCTTACCTGCATGTATGTACCTTACCTCAAAGTGGGTACTAACTATTGGGAAGTATCAGGTCGAACCGCTCGTTGACCCCGATGTCAGCAGTTCGCTTCCACGCTCGAAAGGCTCACCATGACCACCTACCTCGTGACCGGCGCCACCGGACAGCTCGGACGCCTCGCCGTCGACTCCCTGCTGGACCGCGGCATCGCTCCCACCGACCTCGTCGCCCTCGTCCGGGACCCCGCCAAGGCCGCGGACCTGACCGACAAGGGTGTGGACGTGCGTGTCGGCGACTACGAGGACCCCGCGTCCCTCGACCGCGCACTGGCGGGCGTCGACCGACTCCTCCTGGTCTCGGGCAGCGAGTTCGGACGACGGGCAGTGCAGCACCAGAACGTCATCGACGCGGCGGTGCGCGCGGGGGTGGAGTTCGTCGCCTACACGAGCATCACCCGGGCCGATTCCTCACCGCTGCAGCTCGCGGTCGAGCACAAGGCCACTGAGGAGGCCCTGGCCGCGTCGGGCCTGCCGCACACGCTCCTGCGCAACGGCTGGTACCTCGAGAACTACACCGCCCAGATCCCCGTCCAGCTCGAGCACGGTGCCGTCCTCGGCGCCGCTGGCGATGGGCGAATCAGCGCCGCGACGCGGGCCGACTTCGCAGATGCCGCCGCCGCCGTCATCACGGGGGAGGGCCACGCGGGCCAGACCTACGAACTCGCAGGCGACACCGCGTTCACGCTCGACGAGTATGCCGCCGAGCTCACGTCCGTCGCCAAGACCCCGGTGTCCTACCGCGACCTGACCGTGGAGGACTACACCTCGGCGCTCGTGCAGGCCGGTGTGCCCGAGCCCTTCGCAGCCGTGCTCGCCGACAGCGACCACGGAATCAAGCAGGGTGCACTGCATGCAGAGTCCGGGGACCTGTCGCGGATCCTCGGCCGTCCGACCACGACGCCGGCCCAGGCCATCCGGGCCGCCATCGCCTGACCGCTTCACCCCGACTTTGTGCCCCATTGGGACGGCGAGCGTCAGCGAGCTGTCCCAATGGGGCACAAAGTCGGGGCGGGGGTGGTGTCAGCCGTGCTGCCGCTCGGGGGCCTCGACGAAGTCGCCCCGCTCGCGGATGTTGCGTACAGGAGCGAGGTCGGTCGTGAGCCAGCTCCCGTCGGCCACTGACTCAAGGAGTGCGAAGCCGGTGGTCTCGGCCGTCTTGGCGATGTAGCCGCCCGACTTCTGTCCGATGCCTCCGCGCATCTCGAAGAGGACGGATGCCGAGCCCAACAGCCCGTAGGCGTTGCGAGCAATGCCGGGTGTCGTGGTGCTCGGGTATCGCGTGATGTTGGCGTAGCCCTTGCTCTCGACGGAGTTGAGCATGACGGCGACTGCCCGTTGTGAGTCCTCGATGGTCTCGGTCCACGTGTCACCCAGGCCGAGCCGCTCGGCCTCCTCGTCGGCGTTCGGCCACATGATCGATCCGGTGATCATCCGCCCGTCGTCGTCGACGTAGGTGCCCTGGTGGTGGAAGTCCACGACCAACTCCGGCTGCCGCTCGTCCCACAGCAGTCGCATCGCGACGGACTCCGGCACTGGGTTGAGGTTGTCCAGACCCGGCAGGTACGGATGGTCGAGCGCGGACTCGGAGTACGAGTGGTAGCGGTTCATGTCATAGCCACGCCCGATCGCATAGAACGGGTCGCACGGCGCCACGGTGCAGCTGGGGTCGTAGTTCTGACGCCACGGCGTGGTCCGCCCTGCGGTGTCGGTGACATCGGCGTCGAAGCCGTCGACGTTGACCCGCGGGACGATCGTCACCGTCAGCGACTCGCGGATCTCTTCGGAACTCCGGGACCCGTTGGCCAGAGTTCTGATGAGCGAGACCATGCCTTCACTCACGACGAACTCGTCGCCGTGCTGGTTGGCGATGAACATGACGTTGGTGGCCCCGTCACCGATGGTGACCACAGGGATGTCACGCCCGGTGTTGCTTTGCCGGGGTGCGGGCGAGACGTCGAAACTGCCCTTCGCCGACGAGTCGATCTGGCGCAGCGTCGACCAGAGTTGTTCGTAGGAGTGCAGGCCGCTCAGGTTGCCCTCACCCCACGGACCTCCCGGGGTCGCGGGTGGTGGGTCGGCGACCGAGGTGGCGGCGGGCACGGCCGCCAGCCCGAGGGTGCAGACCCCGACCACGAGGGCGGTCCTGAGGCGATGGATGGGTCGTGATGACATGAAGGATCCTCCGGTTCGGATGGATGCCTGACGCAGCGGACGCCTGTGCAGATCTCTCGCGCGGTGCCCCTCGCGCCCTGCCTGGTCCTTCGACGCTAGCGAGATACCCAGAGGTCGGCATCTCGAAAATCGCGGTGGGAGCGAAACCGGTTGGTCGCTGTCGGCACCACGCGGCATACTTGGACGCCGACCGGTGTTCTACTGGTCAGTGACAACTGAACAGCGTGGGATGAGCCCCCCTCAGGGGGGTGATCGGTTTCGACATTGGTCGGCGGATCAAGGGAAGCGGGTCGAGGATGCACGGTCATCTCGTCAACGCTCCGTGCAAACCAATAGGTGCCAACTCCAAGCGCACCGACTTCGCCCTCGCCGCCTGAGCGAGCCCGAAGTCCGTTGGCCTAGGTTCGATCTCGACCTAGTCACCAGCGTCATCTAGAGATCTTGCTTCGTCTCCCCTGTCGGGGGGAGGCGCGGGACTCCAATCCGACTGGGCCTGTCAGGGAACGTGCTCGTGCGAGCCCTGGGGCCGAGAAAATCCATAGCGAGCTGCACCCGGAGAAGCCTTGGTTTCCCGTCAGTGGACGCGGGTTCGATTCCCGCCACCTCCACCACCGTGGTCATCCCACCGCACGACACCCGGTCGGCCAGCTTTCGCTCGCCGTGCCGGGTGTTCGTGTGTTCGCTGTGTGACGATCTCGTATGCCGTCCACAGGCTTCCCGCCCACGCCGCCTCCCGAGGACGAGCGGATCGGCGGCCGCGACCTTGCCGAATGGCGTTCCGCCGCAGGCCGGTTCGTGGTGCGGGGACTCGCGCAGGTCTCGGCGGCGGTGGCGCGGGTCGCCCGCTGGTCGACGGCCAACACCGCACTCGTCATCACCGTCGGGCTGGGGCTCGCGGTGACTTGGGCCTTCTCCGTCGTGTCCGCAGTGGTCTACGGCGACGTCGCCGACCGGAACGGCATCGCGCTGGTCGACGAGCCGGTGCTCGACAGCGCGGTGCGGTTCCGCACGCCAGAGTCCGCGCAATGGGTCACGGACTTCACCGACCTCGGCGGCAAGGTGGGCATGCCCTTCATCGCCGTCGTCGTGGCCGTGGGCCTCTCGCTGGCGTGGCGCCGCTGGGCACCGCTCGTCCTCATGGTCATCGCGGGTGCCGGGTCGCTGTTCATGACCGTCACGGGCAAGGAACTCACAGCCCGGGACCGCCCACCGCAGTCATTGGCGGTCCCTCCCTACGAGACCTCGGCCAGCTTCCCCTCGGGGCACACGCTCAACGCGACCGTGGTACTCGGCCTCACGGCATACCTGCTCGTCATCTGGTTGCGCAGGCGAGGATCGCGGATTGCGGTCGTGGCCGTGCTGGGAGTGTTCGTCCTCGCGATGGGGCTGTCACGCGTCTTCCTCGGGCACCACTGGCTCACCGATGTCGTCGCGGGCTGGGCGATCGGTCTCGGGTGGCTCGCGGCCGTCATCACCGGTCACCGGGTCAAACTCACGCTGGATCGGCGACGTCACCCTCGGTCGGGCGAGTGACGGCAGCGATGTCGAGGGCCCACGCCTGTCCGTCACGCCGGAAGCCGAGCTTCTCGTAGTACGCGCCGACCATCGCGTCGGGGGTTCGGATGGTGCGCCACCCCTGACCGGCGAACAGACCACTGTGACGCCACACGAACTCGCCGGGCGTGAAGTCGCGGTAGCGCTCGGTGACGTAGTCGAGCTCGACCTGACCGACGCCACCTCCGGCGTCACGCACCACGACGACACCGACCGTCTCGTGCCCGTGGACGACGAGGTAGGCGAAGCGTGAGGACGATTCGGTGACGCCACTGAAGCCCGGGTTGTACTTGCCGATCTCGGCGCCCTCCACCTCGAGGAAGTTCTGGAGGTACGCGTCGTCCTCCTCGACCTCGATGACCCGGAACGCGGTCTCGTCATTGCGTTCTCGCAGCATCCTGGCGATGAAGAAGAGGTTGATCGCGGCAAGCACGACGTTCATCGCCACCATCGGCCAGACGCCGATCGCTGCGTTGAAGACCGTGAGGATGAGGCAGGCGATCGTGTTGAGGATCCGGAGGCGCAGGATGCGAGCCTGGAGCAGGGAGAAGACGAGAAGCGCCGACCCGAACCAGCCGAGGGCGTCGAGCCAGCTCATGCCAGGGCCCAACGCACGGCGACGGTCGCGGTGATGGCCTGAGTGCCGCCCTCGACCGGCATGGAGCCGGCGAAGTCGGCGGAGCGCGCCATCATGGGCCGAGGTGCACCGGTCTCGGGCACGCCCTCCCGGATGTGGATGACCGGCCCGAGCTGGGCTCCGGCCAGGGCGGCGTACTGCTCGGCTCGCGCCCGGGCGTCCGCGAACGCCGCCTCGCGTGCGGCCCCGAGGTGGGCCAGGGTGTGCTCGGCGCTCATCTCGATCCCGTCGACGCCCAGGGCGTCGCCTGCCGCTCCTGCCAGGGCCTTGAGGAGATCACCGACCCGACCGGTTTCGCGAACCGTGAGCCGGAAGGCTTGGTATGCCGTGTAGCCGATGACCTTGCGGCCGTTCTGGTCGTGCCGCGGGTGGATGCCGACGTCGTCGGTGCGTCGGTCACGGGGCTCGATGCCATGGTCGGCGGCGGCCTGGAGGGCGGCTTCGGTGCGACTCGAGGACTCGGCGAGGGCTGTCGCCACATCGCGCGCCTCGCACTGGACACGGGCGCGCACGATGACGAGATCAGGCACGACGTGGTGCGCTCCCGTACCGGTGACTTCGACGTGGTCGGTCATGCTGGCCACTGTAGGTCCGGCGATCCCCACGGGGAGTGGGGCTGCGGAAGATCGGTTCTTGGCGAGCCACGGTGGACGCGATGTGACCGAACTCATGAGTAGCAGGTTGAATCGTGGTCATGGCCGCACTTCCCTCTGCCGCGAACTCCGTCACCGTCCGCCTCGTCGCCCCGGCACGAGCCACCGCCGTCAGTGAGCTCACCGGAGTCGTGGAACAGGCCGGGGGAGTCGTCACCGGACTCGACGTCACGGCCTCGGGCCACGAGCGAGTGCGAGTGGACGTCACGCTCATGACCCGCGACCCCGGACACGCCGACGAGATCGTCGAGCTCATGCGCGGCGTTGAGGGCGTCGAGATCGGCAAGGTCTCCGACCGCACGTTCCTCATGCACCTCGGCGGCAAGTTGCGCATCGAGTCCAAGGTCCCGATCCGCAACCGCGACGACCTGTCGCTCATCTACACACCGGGCGTGGCTCGCGTCTGCATGGCGATCGCCGAGAATCCCGAGGACGCCCGACGTCTCACGATCAAGCGCAACACGGTCGCGGTGGTCACTGACGGGACGGCGGTCCTCGGGCTCGGAGACATCGGCCCCCTTGCCGCCATGCCGGTCATGGAGGGAAAGGCCGCGCTCTTCAAGCGTTTCGCCGACATCGACGCCTTCCCGATCTGCCTCGACACCACGGACACCGAGGAGATCATCACCGCCGTCAAGGCCATCTCCCCGGTGTTCGCAGGCATCAACCTCGAGGACATCTCCGCGCCGCGCTGCTTCGAGATCGAGGCCCGGCTGCGCGAGGAGTTGGACATCCCGGTCTTCCACGACGACCAACACGGGACAGCGATCGTCGCGCTCGCCGCAATGCGCAACGCCCTGGCGGTGGTCGGCAAGCGGCTCGAGGACGTCAAGCTCGTCATGAGCGGCGCCGGCGCGGCCGGCACCGCCATCCTCAAACTCATGCTGCACGCCGGCGCGCGTCACGTGGTTGTCGCTGACATGCACGGCGTGATCCATGCGGCCCGCGAGGACGTCGTGTCCGGCGACCACCCCAACCAGACCTGGATCGCCGAGCACACCAATGCCGAGGGATTCACCGGCACCCTCGCCGAGGCACTGGCAGGGGCGGACGTGTTCCTCGGAGTCTCCGCGCCGAACATCCTCACCGGTGACGACATCGCGACCATGGCCGACGACGCGGTCGTCTTCGCGATGGCCAACCCCACGCCGGAGGTTGACCCCGTGGATGCCGCGAAGCACGCCACGGTCGTGGCGACGGGCCGGTCCGACTTCCCCAACCAGATCAACAACGTCCTCGTCTTCCCGGGCGTGTTCCGTGGGCTGCTCGACTCGGGTTCCCACGTGCTGACGCCCGAGGTCCTCCTCGCTGCCGCCGACGCGCTGGCAGGTGTGGTCAAGGACGAGGAGCGGAACGCGACCTACATCATCCCCAGCGTGTTCCACCCCGGCGTCGCCGAGGTCGTGGCAGCGGCCGTCGCCAAGACAGCGACGTCCACGGGTGCAGCGACGGCCGGGTCCGCCGAAGCCGCCAAGGCGCCGTGAGCTCCGGAGCGTCTCGCGCCAGATCCCTCGTCCCAGTATCGGTCGCGGTCCTCCTGCAGATCGTCGTGCTCTACGCGCCGTCGGGTGGGGGAGGGTCGCCCTTCCCGAACTTCGACAAACTGGTCCACGCCGCGGTGTTCGCGCTGCCGGTGTTCTTCGCGCTGTTGGCGCGACTGCCATGGCTGCCAGTCGTGTTCGTCGCAGCCGCGCATGCACCGGTGAGCGAGTTCATCCAAGGGACCCTGCTGCCGAATCGCGCCGGTGATCGCTGGGACGTTGCCGCGGACCTCGCGGGCGTGGCCCTCGGGGTCCTCACGGCCCGGTTCGTCGGCACCCGCAGTGCTGCTCGCGTGGTCAAGGACACACCCGAACGCTGATAGAGTGGATCCTTGCGCCACGTCCGGCGCCGCGCTCCAGCCCGTTGAATCTCGTTGACACAGAAGTCGTCGTGGAGGGCCGTTGACGCCCACCACCATCGACTCGGATCGAGTGATTCTCCATGCCCAAGAAGCCCACCGCCGGCGGCAAGAAGCCGCGCTGGACCGCCTCGAAGAAGGCGGATGCGAAGTCCAAGGGCCCCAAGAAGGCCCATCACCGCGGACAGCCCGAAGGCCCCACCCGCACCAAGGCGCCGCGCTCCGAGCGCAGCCCGCGCTGGGACCGTGAGGACCGCGCCGCACGCAGCGAATCCGGTGACCGGCGCGAGCGCGGCGACAACCGTGGCTCCGACCGTCGCGACGACCGCGGTGGCTACCAGCGCCGCGATGACCGAGCGGACTCGCGTGGCGGCTACCAGGGCCGCACCGACCGTGGCGACCGCCCGGCATACGGGCAGCGCCGTGACGATCGCGGCGAGCGCCCGGCATACGGGCAGCGCCGCGACGACCGTGGTGAGAGCCGCGGGTTCCAGCGTCGCGATGACCGAGCGGACTCGCGTGGCGGCTACCAGGGCCGCACCGACCGTGGCGACCGCCCGGCATACGGACAGCGCCGTGACGATCGCGGCGAGCGCCCGGCATACGGACAGCGCCGCGACGACCGTGGTGAGAGCCGCGGGTTCCAGCGTCGTGACGACCGTGGCGAGCGCCCGGCATACGGACAGCGCCGCGACGACCGCGGCAGCCGCCCCGCCTACGGCGAGCGCCGCGACGGCCGTCCGCCGTTCCGTCGCGACGACGACCGGCCGGCGCGCCGCGTCGCCGATCCGGTGCGCCGTGACCGCCATGAAGGCCGTCACTACGACGAGCACCGGAACGACCTGCCGGACGCACCTCGCACCTTCGAGGAGGCCGAGGCAGAGCGCGCCCAGGCCGACACCTGGGTGAAGTACGAGTCCAAGAAGTCTTCGGGTCCGGCGACGGTCACCGAGGACAACGGCTTCGCCAAACTCGGCGTCGACCCCCGGCTCGTCGAGCGACTGGCCCGCGACGGCATCACCGAGCCGTTCCCGATCCAGGAGGCGACCATCCCCGACGCCCTCGCGGGTCGCGACGTTCTCGGACGTGGTCAGACCGGCTCGGGCAAGACCCTCGCCTTCGGCCTGCCGACGATCTCCCGGCTCGTCGACGGCACCAAGCCGTTCAGCAAGCGTCCGCGCGCGCTCGTCATGGTGCCGACGCGTGAGCTCGCGATGCAGGTGAGTGACGCCCTCGAGCCGCTCGTCCACGTCACCGGCCTGCGGCACAAGCTCGTCGCCGGCGGCCTCTCCTACGAGCCGCAGATCAAGGCGCTGGCCAAGGGCATCGACATCCTCGTCGCGACGCCTGGCCGGTTGTCCGACCTCATCGAGCGCGGCGCCGTCGAACTCGACGACGTGCAGATCACGATCCTCGACGAGGCCGACCACATGGCCGACATGGGCTTCCTTCCCGATGTCACCGCCATCCTCGACAAGGTGCCGTCGGGCGGGCAGCGACTGCTCTTCTCGGCCACCCTCGACAAGGGCATCGACACGCTCGTCGACCGCTACCTGATCGACCCGGTCACGCACTCGACCGAAGACGCTCAGGCCAGCGTCACGACGATGAGCCACCACATCATGCTCATCGACCCCAACAACAAGAAGCAGCTCACGGCCGAGCTCGCCAACCGTGCCGGCCGCATCGTCGTGTTCGTGCGGACCCAGCTCGGCGCCGACCGCATCGCCCGTGAGCTGCGCGAGAAGGGCGTCCTCGCCGCGGCCATCCACGGTGGGCTGTCGCAGAACCTGCGCAACCGCGCGCTCGGCGCATTCCGTGACGGGTCATTGCCGGTCCTCGTGGCCACCGACGTCGCCGCGCGCGGCATCCACGTCGACGACATCGGTCTCGTCCTCCAGGTCGACCCGCCCGCTGACCACAAGGACTACCTGCACCGTGCCGGTCGCACCGCTCGGGCGGGGGAGAAGGGCACGGTCGTGACCTTCGCCCTTCCGCACCAGAAGCGCACCATGGCACGACTCGCCGAGGCGGCCGGTCTCGATGTCGAGCCGATCCGGGTCCGTCCGGGCGACGAGCACGTCGCGGCAGCCGGAGGGCGCACGCCGTCCGGTGTCCCGGTGGCTGACGAGGTCTGGAAGCCCCTCCTCGAGGCCAAGCCACAGCAGCGCGGCCGCCGTCCGGGTGGTCCGCCCCGTCGTTTCCAGGGTGCCTCCCGCGGCTACCAGGGCGGCGGCCGTGGCGCTGCCCGCGGTGGGGAGCGACGTGGTCAGAGCGGGCGTGCAGAATGGAAGCGTGACCGCTGATCGCACGACGGGCCGACTCCTCGTCTCCACGCCGAAGCTCGACGACGGGATCTTCCACCGCAGTGTGATCCTCATGCTCCAGCATGATGAGAGCGGCGCTCAGGGCGTGGTGCTCAACAAGCCCCTGGGTGCCGATGTCGACAGCGTCCTGCCGGGGTGGGGAGAGCACATCTCCACACCGCAGACCCTCTTCCAGGGTGGCCCGGTCCAGCTCGACTCCGCGCTCGGCCTCATCACGGTGCCCGGTGACGACGACCCGCCACCGGGCAGCCAGCGGCTCTTCGGGGCAGTGGCGATCGTCGATCTGGACACCCCGCCGCTGCTCGTGATGCCGGAGGCCGGTGGCCTCCGGATCTTTGCCGGGTATGCCGGGTGGTCAAGTGGTCAGCTCGAGGACGAGGTGCGTCGTGGGTCGTGGTTCGTCGTGGATTCCTTCCCCGAGGACCTGCTGACCGGCGACCCGGATCGCCTCTGGGAGCAGGTGCTCCTGCGTCAACGCGATGAGCTGGCCTTTGTGGCCTACTACCCCGTGGACCCCGAGCTCAACTGAGGGACTCTGCGCGCTCGAGGGCTGGGGTCGGGCGCCGTCGCGTCGTAGGCTGAAGGTGTGAGTGACCCAATGCTGCCGCCCAGTGACCCGAACGCTCCCCAGCCCGAGCCGGCCGGTCCGTCGACGCGCACGGCGGTCCTCGAGCGCGAGGAGACCATCCCGGAGGTTCAGGAACCGGGTGATCACGAGCGCTTCTCGCACTACGTTCGCAAGGAGAAGATCCTCGAGTCGGCCCTGTCCGGTGAGCCGGTGACGGCCCTGTGCGGCAAGGTCTGGATTCCGGGTCGCGATCCGAAGAAGTTCCCTGTGTGCCCTACCTGCAAGGAGATCTACGAAGGCCTCCGCGCCCCTCAGGACGGTGGCGACGAGTGACCGCGACCCGGCGTCGAGCGCATCGCACCACCTGATCGTTGAGGCCGGGGGACACCATGACGATCGTCATGGCGGGCGGCACCTCCGGGTTGCAGGGCTTGTGGACTGCCGACGTGAGCCGCGCGCAAGATGAACTGCGCGCGGCTCACGTCGGTCAGTGGGTGAAGTCCGCGGCGTGGTCGCGGGCCCACTCCTCAAGGTGCGCCCGGGGCGTCCGATGAGCCCCCGCGATGCGGGACGCGCAACCTCAGGTTCGGTCATCGTGTCGCTCCAGTAGGCGAGCAGCATCTTGACGATGGGCTCGGGGACGAATTCTGCTACTTCGGAACGGAACTCATCAGGAGTGATCTCCACCAGGGGGATGTCGCGACCGAGCGCGGTTCCGATGGCTGCCACCTGCTCGGTGCGGGTGAGCGCCTGCGGTCCCGTGAGCGCGATGGTCTGCCCCAACCATTCGTCCTGGAGCAACGTGGTGGCAGCAGCCTCGGCCACGTCGAACTCGTGGATCGGTGCCTGCGCCGAGTCGAGGTGGGGCGCGCGAATGGGGGCTCCGGAAGAGATCTGCCACGCCCATGACAGGAGGTTGTTGGCAAAACTCCCCGGGCGCAGGATGGTCCACTCGTGCGTCCGCGAGGTGACTGCCGACTCGACGGCGCTGTGGTGAAGCTGGCTCGCTGAGCCGACATCACGCGGGAACTCCATGGCAGCCGCCAACGACGACAGCACGGTGAATCGGCGGACTCCGGCTGCGACGGCGGCTTCGACGAAATGCTCGACCCCTTCAGCGGGGAAGACGAAGGCCCGGTCAACGTCCTGGAAGGCCTCGATGGTGAGGCTCGCCGGGTCGGACAGATCGCCCTCGACGAGTTGGACCTGCGTGGGCAGGTCTGCCTTCTCGGGGGAGCGGGTCAGGGCCCTGACCGTGGCCTCCTTGGTGAGCAGCGTGTCGACGAGGTGCCGACCGACGGCGCCAGTGGCGCCGGTGACGAGGATGAGCATTCGCGTTCTCCTTGCTGTCTTTGAGCGGTGGGTGCAGGCTGTGGTCGACAGCGCCTCGCCGGACCGGTCCCGTGGGTGTGCAGTTGCCAGTGATCGTTCCCCCACGAGAGCTCTGCGAGTCGGCATCATCACGCTTCCGACCGGCCGCGGGGAGCGAGCTCTCCGTGGCCATGGGCCGAGCCTGCCCGGCGGACGGAAATCACGTCCAACGAATTTCGTCCAGGTCGACGCTGGGTGTCCTGACCACCGGCCCGTGCCGTGTCTGCTGGCTGCGAATCCGCCGGCGTCTTTGCCAAACCTTTGCCGAGTCATGAGGTGCAGAGGGTGTTCGCGAGCCCCGCGGGATCGCTAGGTTCACACCACTCGAACCTCACAGAGGTTTGTGCGAACCGAAAGGGACATACATGTCTGTTCGTCCAGTGCGCCCCCTCGCACTTCTCGCCGCATCGCTTCTTGCCGCGGTCGGCGTCGGCCTCGGGGCCGGCAATGCGTCCGCCGTCACCATGGCCGGCGACCGCTCCGTGGCCGCGGAGTGCGCGGCCGACGCACCCACTGAGGCAACCACGGCGGCCCGGGGCAGCATCCGCGCCAAGGACCCGCATGACCTCTCACCGGCCCAGGCCAAGGCGATGGAGACCCAGCTGGGCCGGGCGCTGGCCGAAAAGGGACTCACGCGTGGTGCCGCTGGCGAGGCCAGGAAGCCCGGCGGTGGTGGTGCCTTCAGCCCCGCCACGATCAAGGTCCACTGGCACACGATCACCGACGGCGCCAAGGGCCAGTTGACGGCGAGCGAGATCAACAGCCAGATCAGCGTCCTCAACAGCGCCTACGCCGGCACCGGCTTCGCATTCACCCTCGCGAGCACGACGACGACCAACAACCCGAGCTGGTACAACGGCCTCGACCACGGCAGCAGCGCCGAGCGGTCGATGAAGACGGCACTGCGGACCGGCACCAAGGCCGACCTCAACGTCTATTCGGCGAACCTGGCCGGGGGGCTGCTCGGCTGGGCGACGTTCCCCAAGAAGCGCATCGACTCGATGGACGGTGTCGTCATCCTCGACGAGAGCCTGCCCGGCGGGTCGGCGGCCCCCTACAACGGCGGCGACACGGCGACCCACGAGGTCGGCCACTGGCTGAACCTCTACCACACGTTCCAGGGCGGCTGCTCTGACACTGCGGGTGACTACGTCAGCGACACTCCTGCCGAAGCGAGTCCGGCTTCGGGGTGCCCGACGAATCGTGACACCTGCCCGCTGCCCGGTCTCGACCCGATCAAGAACTTCATGGACTACACGACGGACGCCTGCATGGACCACTTCAGCTCCGGCCAGACGACCCGAATGCAGAGCGCCTGGGTCGCCTATCGCGGCTGATCCCGGGCCGCTGAGCCCAAGCACACACCGAGGCCCCCGTCCAGCAGGCGGGGGCCTCGGCATGTCGTCTCGCAAACGTCGTTAACCTTGGCGAGCCGATGAGTACAACAGCTGCTTCCCACCTCAGTCCCGCCTTCCCCGAGCGGGCTGCGTGGGGTACCGCCAGCAAGCTGCGTGCGTGGCAGCAGGAGGCGCTGGCCGCCTACCTGGAGTCCGACGCCAAGGACTTCCTTGCCGTAGCCACACCGGGTGCCGGAAAGACGACGTTCGCCCTGCGCATCGCCGCCGAACTCCTTGAGCGCGGCGAGGTGCGCGCCGTCACCGTCATCGCGCCGACCGAGCATCTCAAGGTCCAGTGGTCCGAGGCCGCTGCGCGCGTGGGCATTCAGCTCGACCCGAAGTTCTCGAATTCCTCGGCCGTGCACTCCGACGAGTACGACGGCGTCGCCCTGACCTACGCGCAGGTCGCGTCCCGACCGGACCTGCACCGTCGCCGCACCGAGTCCACTCCCACCCTCGTGATCCTCGACGAGATCCACCACGGTGGCGATGCACGGAGCTGGGGCGACGGCATACGTGATGCCTTCACGTCGGCGCAGCGGCGGCTCTCCCTCACGGGTACGCCGTTCCGCTCCGATACCAATCCCATCCCGTTCGTCCGCTACGAACTGGACGAGGCAGGGATCCTGCGGTCGGCAGCTGACTACACCTATGGGTATGCCGCAGCGTTGCGTGACGCTGTCGTCCGACCGGTGCTCTTCCTCGCGTACGGCGGGGCGATGCGGTGGCGGACCAAGGCCGGCGACGAGATCGCCGCGCGCCTGGGGGAGCCGCTCACCAAGGACCAGATGGCGCAGGCGTGGCGGACCGCGCTGGATCCCAAGGGTGAGTGGATCCCGTCGGTCCTGGCTGCGGCAGACAAGCGCCTCACCGAGGTGCGACGCCACGTCCCCGACGCCGGCGCTCTGGTCATCGCGACGAACAAGACCGTGGCACGCGCCTACGCCCGCATCCTCGAGTCGCTCACGGGCGAGAAGCCGGCCGTCATCCTCTCCGACGACGCCGGGTCGAGTGCCCGCATCGAGGAGTTCGCCGCCGGAGACTCGCGCTGGATGGTCGCGGTGCGCATGGTGTCCGAAGGCGTGGACGTGCCCCGGTTGTGCGTGGGTGTCTATGCGACCTCGACGTCGACGCCGCTCTTCTTCGCGCAGGCGGTCGGCCGCTTCGTGCGCGCGCGGAAGCGTGGCGAGACGGCTTCGGTGTTCCTGCCGTCGGTCCCGGTCATCCTCGAGCATGCCGCCAACATGGAGCTCGAGCGCGACCACGCGCTGAACCGCAAGAGTGACGCCGAGTCCGAGGCCTCGATGTGGGCCGAGGAGGAGGGGATCATCGCCGCGGCCAACCGAACCGAGAAGACGGTGGGCCTCGAGGAGGAGACCTTCGAGGCCCTCGAGTCCGATGCTCACTTCGACCACGTCCTGTTCGACGCGCAACAGTTCGGGTTGCACGCCGACGTGGGGTCCGACGAGGAGCAGGACTACCTCGGGTTGCCCGGTCTGCTCGAACCCGAGCAGGTGTCGGCGCTCCTGCACGAGCGTCAGGCCAAGCAGTCGAAGTCGACGGGTCGCAAGCCGCGCGGTCCTGAGGCGCCGGTGTCCGCTCACCGCGCACTCGCAGCCCAGCGCAAGGAGCTCAACAAGCTCGTCGCGGCCTATGCCAAGAAGACCGGGGCGCCGCACGCGAACGTGCACATGGAGCTCCGAAGGGCTTGTGGCGGACCGGAACTCGCGGCTGCGACGTCCGAGCAAGTGGCCGTACGCATCGAGAAGTTGAGGCTCTGGTTCGTGGGACGCCGCTGAACGCATTCGTTCGCGACGGGGAGTCGTCCCCATCGCGACGTGCGCGGGCCTTTCGTAGGCTCGGGCCATTCACCGTAGGGACATGGGGGAGATTCTGTGACGATCGAGGTCAACTACGACGGCATGCGGGCACCGGCCTCGAAGCGACGAGAAGGGAACCAGGTGAGAATCCACGACTTCTGGCGGAGCGCATGGGCCGACAACAACCTCGGCTTCCGCTTCGTCGTGGGGATGTGCATCTTCTGGTTCGCGCCCCTGATGTTCGGAGCCATGGCGATCATGGGACAAGGCACGGTCTGGCGCATATTGGGATGGGCGGCCGTCACTGCGGTCGGCTGGGTCGGCGCGTGGGTCGTCATGCTGACCCGACGATTCCGGTCAGAGCCGGGCACGCTCGTCGACCTCACCCCCACGAAGCCGATGCTGATCCCGGCGGCCCTCATGGTCGGCGGTGTCGTCGGCTGCCTCTTGTCCTTCTGACTGTGCCGCCAAGAACGCATGCGCACCTCCCTCCTCGAGACCAGGATCGCGATCAACCAGATCGCACTGGTCGTCATCGGCACGGGCCTGGCGGTGGCCTTCTCCGCAGGCGCCTTCGCCCTCGGGCAGTGGGGCTGGCTCGTCGCCCCGCCGATGGACATCGCGGGCATTGCGCTCGTCCTCATCGGTGGTCGGCGTCGGCGTCAGACCCAAGGTCGACGGGGAACAGCCCTGTCCATCGTGGGCGGGTTGCTGATTGTCGGCTCGATCTGGGCGGCCTTCATGACGGCGAGCGCAATCGACTAATCGGGCGCGTCACTCCGTGCCGCGGTGAGCGGCGGCCTCGACGAGCGGGCCGGTGCGGTGGTCGAGGTGGGTCACGAGGCACATCGATGTGTTGGCCCGCAACACGTGCACGTCGTCGATGATCTCGTCGATGACCCGGCCGAGGTCGGCGTTGTCACGAGCGACGACTCGCACGATGAGGTCACCCACCCCGGTCGTCGAGTGGATCTCGAGGACTTCCGGGATCGCCGAGAGGTGCGCGACGACAGGCTCGTGTCCCTGACGCTGGCGGATCTCGAGAGTGCAGAACGCCGTGACGGGAAAGCCCAGGGAGGCCGGATCGACCTGCGGCCCCATCGACGAGATGATGCCGCGCCCCTGCAGCCGATCGAGCCGGGCCTGCACCGTGCCGCGCGCCACGCCGAGCCGACGGGAAGCGCCCAGCACGCCGATCGACGGGTTGTCCGTGAAGAGCGCGATCAAGCGGGCGTCCAGGCTGTCGATGCCGTCGGGTCGGATCATGGGCACAGTGTCGACCCCAACCCCCGCTGAAGGCAACATTGTGCGCAGACTGTGCAGCGCGACGGCATACCGTTGCACATCCTGCGCGGACGCGAGAGTGTGCACGCATGACCGATACGACGACTGCAACGACGCAGGACACCCACATCGACCTCACCGAGCAGGAACGCGCTGCGGACCTCAACATCCAGGAGCTCAAGCGCCTCGTCGGTCTCGTCGAATACGACGAGAGCAAGGACCCGTTCCCCGTCACCGGCTGGGACGCGATCGTGTTCGTCGTCGGCAATGCGACCCAGGCCGCGCAGTACTACCAGAACGTCTGGGGCATGGAGCTCGTCGGCTACTCCGGCCCGGAGAACGGCAACCGCGACCACAAGGCGTTCGTCCTCAAGTCCGGTTCGATCCGCTTCGTCCTCAAGGGCGCGGTCAACCCGGACAGCCCCCTCATCGCCCACCACGGCAAGCACGGTGACGGCGTCGTCGACATCTCGCTCGAGGTGCCCGACGTCGACAAGTGCATCGCCCAGGCCAAGGCCGCAGGCGCCCGCGTCGTGCAGGAGCCGGAGACCGTCTCCGACGAGTTCGGCTCTGTCCGCATCGGTGCCATCGCGACCTATGGCGAGACTCGTCACACGCTCGTGCAGCGCACCGTCGACGGGCAGACGTATGCCGGTCCCTACCTCCCGGGGTATGTCGAGCGGACCTCGACCTACGTCAAGCGCGACGGTGCCCCCAAGCGTCTCTTCCAGGCGCTCGACCACATCGTCGGCAACGTCGAGCTCGGCAAGATGGACGAGTGGGTCACCTTCTACAACCGCGTCATGGGCTTCGTGAACATGGCCGAGTTCATCGGTGACGACATCGCCACTGACTACTCCGCGCTCATGTCCAAGGTCGTCGCCAATGGCAACCACCGCGTGAAGTTCCCGCTCAACGAGCCGGCGATCGCCAAGAAGAAGTCGCAGATCGACGAGTACCTCGAGTTCTACAACGGCCCCGGTGCCCAGCACCTCGCGCTCGCGACGAACGACATCCTCCGCACCGTCGACGAGCTCCGCAAGGAGGGTGTCGAGTTCCTCGACACCCCCGACGCCTACTACGACGACCCCGAGATGCGCGAGCGCATCGGCGAGGTCCGCGTCCCGATCGAGGAGCTCAAGAAGCGCAAGATCCTTGTCGACCGTGACGAGGACGGCTACCTCCTCCAGATCTTCACGAAGCCGCTGGGCGACCGCCCGACGGTGTTCTTCGAGATCATCGAGCGCCACGGCTCGCTCGGCTTTGGCAAGGGCAACTTCAAGGCGCTCTTCGAGAGCATCGAGCGCGAGCAGGACAAGCGCGGCAACCTCTGAGGTAGTCCGCTTCACAGACGAACGGCGAGGGTATGCCGGGTGCTCACCACCCGGCATACCCTCGTTTGCGTTGTGGCGCCAGGACGATTCCGCGGTTCTGCCACGGCGTCGCGAAGCCCCTGCCATAGTCGGTGGAGGCAGGGTGCACGTTCGCTCCAGCGGAGGTGGTCGTGACGGAGGTCGAGGGCGGCACAACCCGGGCGGGCTGGGGCATCGACCTCGTCACCGCTGAGGAGGCGGCTGCCGCAGTGCCGGCCGGCTCTGTGGTCTACGTCGGCAGCGGCTGTGGCACCCCCCGGACGGTCATCCGTGCGCTGGAGGTTCAGCCGTTCGAGCACCTGGGCGTGCGCCTGGTCCATCACTTGACCGACGGGGTGCGCCAGAGTGGTGCCGCGGGCACGAACTTCGAGCACCGCACGCTCTTCATCGGGTCGGAATTAGCCGACGTCGTCGGCCGCGACGACCAACCCGGGATCGCGCGGATCGAGTACCTTCCCATGAGTGTCGCGGACCTCCCGGGAAGCTTGCGGGCCGGGCGCGTCCGGGTGGACGTGACCGTCGTGCAGGTGACACCTCCGCGTGACGGTCGCGTGAGCCTCGGCGTCTCGGTCGACGCGGCTCATGCAGCCATCGACGCGGCGCGAATCGTCATCGCCGAGGTCAATCCCGCGATGCCGTGGACGATGGGGGCGAGCACAGTGCCCGTCGAAGCCATCGACCTCTTCGTCGAGGTGCCGGCCGAGGTCATCTGCTACACCCACCCCGCCGTCGGCGACGTGGGCGAACTCATCGCTGGCTACGTGGCTCGCATCATCGATGACGGAGCCACTGTGCACGTCGGGCTGGGCAGAATCCCGAGCGCGGTTCTCGCGAGGATCAAGGGTCGACGTGACCTCGCCATCCACTCCGACGTCATCACCGATGCCGTGCTCGACCTCGTCGAGGCGGGCGTCGTGACAGGCGCCGCTCGCACGTCCGATGTCGGCCTCGTCGTCGCCAGCGCCGCGATGGGGACGCGCCGCCTCTACGACGCGATCGACGGCAGCGACCGCTTCGCGTTCCGCCCCATCGACGAGGTCCTCCGCGGGATCGAAGATGAGCCAAGGATCGTGTCCGTCACCCAGGCATTCCGGATAGACCTCACGGGGCAGGTGTGCGTCGATGCGCTGGGAGGCCGGCCCTACGGCGGACTCGGCACGCAGGCCGACTTCCACCGGGCGGCTGCACTGTCACCCGAAGGGAAGGCCATCGTCGCCCTCTCGTCCCGTCAACCGGATGGTTCGAGTTCCTTCGCCCTCCGCCTGGGGCAGTACGAAGCCGTGGCCATTGCGAGGCACGAACTGCGTTGGGTGGCAACGGAGTTCGGCATCACCTACCTGCATGGGCGCTCGTTGCGTGAGCGCGCCGTCGCCCTCATCGAGTTGGCACATCCCGACGATAGGGACGGCCTCCTCGACGAGGCGCGCCGAGCGGGCCTGGTCCCGTCCGAGCAGAAGCTCAAGTCACGTCGGCCCTACCCGGTCGAGGAGGAACGCCGGGTCAGTCTTCGCGACGGTTCGCAGGTGCTCGTCCGCCCCACCCACCCCGGCGACGCGCCGCTGCTCCAGGACCTGTTCTTCCACCTGCGTCCCGAGGACGTGCGTACGCGCTTCTTCCGCAATCTGTCGTCGCTGGCGCGCAACGCCGCGGACCACTTGTGCAACGTCAGCTACGACGCCGAGATGGCGCTCGTCGCCGTGACCGGCGGGCGTGAGACCGAACGGGCGGTGGCGACGGCGCAGTACTACGTCGATGCCGACACCGGACATGCCGACGTCGCCTTCATGGTCGACGCCGACTGGCAGGGCAAGGGCCTCGGTCGGCTGCTGCACGAACTCCTCTCCGACCATGCCGCGCGCCAGGGGGTGACCGCCTTCAGCGCCGACGTCCTGGTGGGCAATGACTCGATGCTCCACATCCTCACCGCGGGTGGCGATGCACGCGTCCGCACGGCCGAAGGTGTCCACGAGGTGCTGATTCCCACCCGCCGCATCGACGAGGACGCGCCCTCGAGAGGCTGAACGTCTGCCGTCGAACCGGCTCCACGGCATACGCTCGCTTCATGGGATACGAGTACAAGGTCGTGCAGATCCGTGAAGGAATGATCGGCGGCAAGATGTCCGCCGGGAAGCTCGAGTCGGTCCTCAACGAGTGGGCCTCCAAGGGGTGGCAGCTCAAGGCGATCACCTCGGTCGAGGTCAAGGGGCGGCTCGGCCCCGGCGGCGTCGAAGGAGTCCTCGTGACGTTCGAGCGACCCCTGGGCTGACCTCATCGTCGTGCCCGCCTGGCCGGAGTCGATCCTCCTGCTGCCGAGTCCGCTCGTCGGCGTGCACGCGTATGCCGTTCTGGCAGAGGCGTTTCGGGCCTGTGGGCGATTCTCGGAGATCGCCGAACCACCGTCGCAGGTGACCACGGGAGTGCAGGTCCGCGAGGCGTTCCGACGTGCGGTCCTGCGCATGAGTCCCGATCTCGTGGTGGCCCACAGCAATGCTGGACTCGTGGCACCTGCGGTGGCGGACGGCATACCCGTCGTGTTCGTCGACGCGGCACTGCCGCCGACGGTAGGTCAGACGACGATGGCACCGCCTGCGCTGCACGACAGCATCGCCGGGCTGGCGGACAGCTCGGGTCTTCTCCCGCCGTGGACGCAGTGGTGGCCCGAGGACGACGTCGCAGCCCTGTTTCCCGACTCCCAGGTGCGGGCATCGATCGAGTCACAGGAGCCGCGGCTGCCCCTCAGCTACTTCAGGACGACCGTGGGGGCCCCTGCGCGGTGGGAGGCTCGGCCGTGTGCCTACCTCGCCTTCGGCGAGACCTATGCCCGTGAGCAGGCCCGCGCTCGACGGCTCGGCTGGCCGGTGGCCGTCCTTGACGACGCGCTGCACCTGCATCACCTCCACGAGCCCACTGGGGTGGCTGAGCGAGTCCTCGAACTCGCACGTCGCCTGAATGCCACGGAGGCACACCATGAGTGACGACTCAGTCCGCGTCGTTCCGGCGAACACGGTCGCCTTCGACGAACTCCAGCGCGTCTTCGGGAGCCTGGGCGACGCGCACCGCTGCCAGTGCCAGTGGTTCAAGCTCGCGCCGAGGGAGTCGCTCGAACGCGTCGGAGTGGAGGAGCTGACCGCGCGGCTCGAGGAACAGGCGCGGTGCGGCCACCCGCGGGCGCAGTCCACGGCCGGCCTCGTGGCGTTCCTCGGGGACGAACCGGCGGGTTGGGTCGCGGTCGAGCCGCGGACGGCATACATCGGAATGGTCCGAACCGGGAAGGTGCCTTGGGACGGACGCGAGGAGGATCGCGAGGACCAGACGGTCTGGGCAGTGACGTGCTTCGTCACGCGGGTCGGCCACCGCAAGCAGGGCGTCAGCCGTGCACTGCTCGCCGCCGCAGTCGACCATGCGCGCGGACAGGGTGCCTCGGCGGTCGAGGGTTATCCCATGGCGAGCGCCCAAGGAGCTCTCACGGGTGAACTGTTCGTCGGGCTGGAGTCGGTCTTCTCGGATGAGGGCTTTGCCGTGGTCAACCGCCCGACGAAGCGTCGTGTGGTGATGCGCCTCGACTTCTCGTGACCGCGGCGGGGGCGTGGAGAGTCATGTGACATCCTGCGGGGCATGAGCGTTCCGAGCGGCCCCGGGTGGTACGAGAACCCTGACAACCCCGACGAGCTGCGCTACTTCGACGGCATCCTGTGGACCTCGAACACGACGCCGCTCCGAACGCGCCAGACGCAACCGACGGCGGCACAGCCTCCCGCCGGATCGTCTCCCGCAGCCCCGCCGACCGTTCCGACCCCGGTTCAGAGTCCGCCCCCTGCCCCGCCGACCGGATGGCAGCACGGTCCGGGGATGGGCGGGCAGCGACCCTCGCCGACGGCATCGGTGCCCGGTCAACCGACTCTCGCTCCCTATGGGCTGCGGGTTGTCGCCTACCTCATCGACACGATCATCGTGTCCTTCGCTGCGCTCGTCCTCGGTGGGTGGTTCCTCTGGAAGGCGATCGAGCCCATCGCGGACCGACTCGACTCGGCCATCACGACTGGGAACGTCGCCACCATGGGCTCAGCGCTCGCGGAGGCACGACTGGGCTACTTGGCGGCCTTCATCGGCGTCCAGCTCCTCGTGATGCTCGCCTACAACACGCTGTTCCTCATGAAGTGGGGTGCCACCCCGGGCAAGCGACTGCTCGGGATCAGCGTGCGCCGGCTGGATCGACCGGGCCCGCTGGATGCCGACACGGCGATTCGCCGTGCTGGGTTCCAAGCGGTGGTCCAGGCCCTCGGCAACGTTCCCTACGTCGCGAGCCTCGGCACCTTCGTCCTCATCGCCGACCTGGTGTGGCCTATCGCCGACGAGAAGAACCAGGCGCTGCACGACAAGCTCGCCAAGACCATCGTCATCAAGGGACGCGCGACCCCCTGACGGGCAGGTCAGCCCTCCAGGTCCAGCAGGTCGAGGTCGTCCAGCTCGCCGATCGGGTCGGTCACTTCGCAGCATCCGTATGCCGTGAGGAGACTCCGCAGTCGCCGTGCGTCGGTCTCTTCCAGACCTTGCACCGCCTCGGCCAGCACGTCTGGATCACGCTGACCGAGGACGGATTCGACAGCCACGAGGGCGCCGTCGTGTGCCGCTGAGTGCACGGCGAGCAGGACGTTGAGGAGCCCGTGCTGCGGGTCGCCGTCGTGCTCGGCGCGGATGGCGTGGTGCAGCCCGCCGGTGAGCTTGAAGGGGACGCCGAGACGCGCACAGTCGTGGATGAAGGTCGCGAGTTCGGTCTCGTCCGGCCATGCCCACGTCGGTGTTGCCCCGGTGCGGAACTTCGCCTGAACCTGATGGCCCACCTCATCGGCCCCGGCGCGAATGTCCTCCAAGGCTCGGTCGCGGTCGGTGCCGCGGGGGACCTCCAGCGTCAACGGCAGTCCGTCGACCGGCAGGTTCCGCCACCCCGCGAACCACCCGAGTTCGGCGCCGGCGACCGACACCGTCTCCTCGCCGCGTAGGCGCTCCACTGCGCTGACGACGACCGAAGGGTCGACGCCGGGCCGCGCGATGAGCCCGACGGTCAGCGACTGCTGTGGAGTCTTGCTGGCCTCGGTGACGAGACGGTCCACGTCGGAAGCCGGCACGAGCAGCGGGCCGATGAGGCCGGCATACGAGGTCTTGCGGTGACCATGGTGGCGCTCGATCGCCACTTCGAGGGGGGCGTTCCCGGGAGGGAACACTGCTGCGTCGTCGATGAGTCCCTCGAAGAGGGCAGGAGTCGCCGGTGACATGCGGTCACCGTACAAGGTCGAATTTGCGTGCCTGCATGCAACGCTGTGCGCGGTGCCGGACACGTAGTGGTCAGGAGCACCCGAACGAGGGGGACAGATGGTTTCACCGGAGGAGCGGTTCACCGCGCTCTTCGAGCGCACACGCTTGCCACTGCTTGCGTATGCCGTGCGCCGAGTTGTCGATCCCGCCGACGCTGCCGATGTGGTCGCCGAGACCTACCTCGTGGCGTGGAGGCGTCTCGACGACGTGCCGCAGGGCGACGAGGCGAGGCCGTGGTTGTTCGGGGTGGCTCGGCGCGTGCTGGCGAACCACCACCGTGGTGAGAGGCGGCGGGTGGCACTGGCGGACCGACTGCGGGACCACCTCGTCGATGAAGTCGTGCCGGCGTTGGAGCTGGTCGAGGAGGCACCGGTCGTCCGTGCCATGCGCCGCCTGCCTGATGACGACCAGGAATTGTTGCGCCTCGTGGCCTGGGAGGAACTGGCTCGCGAGGAAATCGCCGTAGTCATGGGTCTGAGCCGCGCGACGGTTCGGGTGCGCCTCCACCGCGCCCGAAAGCGACTCGAGAAGCTCATGACCGAACTGCCTGAGGATCCGGAGTCGACAGCGAATTCGACTGTGGTGCAACGCAATACGAAGTCCGGACATGTCCCTGATGTCCGCACACCGGTGCGGATGAGAGCAGAGGAGGCACGATGACCAGCAAGGGGAAGGACGTGGAGCGGAGGGGCTCAGACGTCATGCACGCCCTTCGATCCGCCGACCCTGCGGCTCGGGTCGACCTCGCTCGCACTGAGGAGCAGGCCTTCACGGCCCTGCGAGAGGGGATCACCATGTCGGCACGGGAGCAGTCGAGCACGACGAAGCGTCGGGGGAGGCGGACGCTGGTCGCAGGGGGACTGGCGCTTGCCCTCCTGGGCGGCGGGACGGCATACGCCGCTCTGAATGGGTACCAGGCCTTCGAGGACGTCGAGAAGACCTGGCGGGGTGGAGGTAGCGACGGTGGGGTCACCTGCCTGACGACGTGGGTCGACCCGCAGTCAGCCGACGCGGCCAAGGCCAGCTCGGGTGGTCCGGCACTCAGTGCGGATCCGATCGCCGACTGCCAGAAGTACCAGCAGTTGCAGGGCAAGCCGCCCATCGAGGACCCGGCCGTCTTCACGCATTCGGGCATGACCTACGTGACGCCGCGTAAGGCCGTGCCGCCATCGGCCGAGGCCGCCCCTCCGGTGAAGCCCAACGCCGATGCGCTGATGGTCCTGCGGGCCTCCCTCGGCGACTACGCCAACGGTGCCAACAGCCGGTGTCTCAGCGAGGGGGAGGCAGCGGCCTTCGTCAAGGACGAGTTGGCGCGTCTTGGGCTCACCGGTGTGAAGGTGGTCGCTCGACCCTTCGCGGCGGGAGACAAGTGCGCCGCGATCGACTACGACCCGCCGACGGGTGAAGTCCTCATCATGGGCAGCCCAGAGGACGCGTCGAGGCCGTCGAAGAACCGCGGCGGCGGCATGCACGAAGTGGCGGCGACTCTGCGCACAGAGATCACCGAGAAGTGCGTTCCCTTGCCCGAGGCCGAGGCCATCACCGCGAAGGCGCTCGGAAAGCGGCACCACTGGCCGACCAGCGCCGTCGTGGACGAGAAGCTCAAGTGCACGACGGCTGACCTCCAGGTCGGCGGCAGCATGCAGGTCTTCCTCCGCGGCCCGTCCACCACGAGCTGACCCGTCTGACTGCGCTGGAGCGACATCGCGGGGGCCGTATCGGCCCGCCGGATGTCGCTCCAGCGCAATCAGTTGAGTGGGTCCGCTCAGGGGACCGCGGTAATCCGGTTCTGCGGACCCGGGTTGACCGTCCCGAGGAACTCGACGTACCTCGCGAAAGCGTCGAGGTCGATCTCACCGACGAACCGGTTCGTGCCGTTGCGGAAGGTGCTGAAGCCGTCACCGCCGTCCGCGAGGAAGTTGTTCACCGTCACGCGGTAGGTCGCTGCCGGGTCAAGAGGCACACCATTGATCCTGACGTTCGAGATCCGGTCGCCCGGAGCCGCTGACAGGGAGCGGTCGTAGGTCAACGACGCCGGGATCTGCAGCACTCCGTTGCCTCCGTTCTGCTGCAACTCGAGGACGGCATCGATGTCCGCACCCGTCATGTCCATCGTCACGAGGACGTTGGCGAAGGGCTGGACGCTGAAGGCCTCTCCGAAGGTGATCGGTCCGACGTTGATGTCCGCCCTGATGCCACCGGAGTTCATGAACGAGATGACCGCGGGGGCACCATTCGCCGCAGGCCAGTTCGCTCCTGATGTCGCCCAGAGTTGACCGTCCGCGATGATGTCGCCGAGCGAGGACTCACCCAGTGAGTTCTGAGTTCGAGTCAGCGGTTGGGGCGCTTGGCCGAGCACGCGGTTCTCGATCGGCGCGGCGATCTCGCCGTACTTGGCGATGAGCGCCGTGAGGTCTGCGGCCGGGGCGAACACGTCGCGCTTCACGATGACGTTGTTGATGCCCGCAGCCACGACCTCCTTGGTGGCCCGGCTGATCGTCAGGTCGATGTCGGTGACCAAGCGACCCGCGGAGGCGGCGCCGGTGACCATGATTCCCGTGCCCGCGAGGTCCGGGCAGTTGAGCGCCCAGTTCGTGTGGCCGGTGACGACGAGGTCGATCTCCGGGTTGAAGCGCTTGATGACCTCCACGCCGGCTCCGGTCGGGTTGGCGCAGGAGTTGATCGTGCTCTCGTTGAGCCCGACGCCGGCGCTGCCCCCCTCGTGGAGCAGCACGATGATCGTCTCGACGCCGGCCTTCTTGAGCTCGGGCACGAGCGCATTGACCGAGTCCGCCTCGTCGTGGAAGTCGAGGTTTGCCGTGGCCGCTGCGGTCACGATGCCGGGCGTGCCCTCGAGCGTCATGCCGACGACTCCGACCTTGACGCCCTGGAACTTGTGGATCGCGTACGGCGGGAAGATCGTCTTGCCGGAGTCCTTATAGGTCACATTGGCGGCGAGGAAGGGGAAGTCGGCGCCGTCGAAGCCGTCGCCGTCGAGACAGCCGTCCACCGGGTGGCAGCCACCCTCCTGCATCCGGACCAGTTCCTCGGGGCCTTCGTCGAACTCATGGTTGCCCACGCCGTTGTAGTCCAGGCCCATGAGGTTCATCGCCTCGATGGTCGGCTCGTCGTGGAAGATCGCTGACACGAGCGGCGTGGCGCCGATGAGGTCACCAGCCGACACGAAGAGGGAGTTCGGGTTCGTCGCTTCGAGGTCGCGAACGTACTGCGCCAGGAACTCGGCGCCACCTGCCGGCGTAGCGCCGATGCGACCACCCGAGCTCGTGGAGTCCGGAGGTCGGAGCTGTCCGTGGAAGTCGTTGAGCGCGAGGATCTGGACCTCGGTCGTCCGGGCATTCTTCTCCGCCGGACCCCCACCCGGCGGGGCCGCCGCAGCCCCCGGGATCAGGGCAGGAAGAGCCAGCGCTGATGCGGCGGTGAGCAGAACGAGGGACCTGGTACGCATGGTGCATCCTCCTGAGGCCGTTCCGGACCTGAATGTTCGGCACGGTATCGGCTGCGGTGGCCAGGGACCATGGCCCAGCCGAACCCCCCGAAACGGGCAGCGGGTCAGGCCAGGGCCAAGCGGTAGCCGCGCTTGACGACCGTCTGCACCAACGTGCGACCCCCGGCGTCTCGCAGTCGCCCGATGGCGACCTCCGCCGCGTGTGGGTCGGTGGAGTCTCCCGGGAGGACCTCCAGCACCTCGCCGCGCGAGACGACCTCACCGTCGGCCTCGACCAAGAGTCGGAGGACCGCGAGCCCGCTGGGTGACAGGGGGAGGACGCGACCGTCGAGAAGCGCGACGGTTCGGCGAACCTGAACCTGCCCTGCGACCGTGGCGACGGCTGAGGTCTGGGCCTCCTCGTAGTGGTGCACGAGCCGCCGGACCAAGGCACCCAGGCGCCCTCGGTCGGGCACGATCGGTTCGATTCCCCTGTCCTGCAATGGAACGGACGTCACCGGGCCAACAGACGCCGCCACAAGTGCCCCGCTGATGCAACGCGCCACGACCGCGTCGGTCGCGCCTTGGGCGTCCGCGGCGGCCAACCAGGCGTGCGCTCCCGGCGCAGAAGTGAAGACCACGGCATCGATCTCGCCGGCGGCAGCATCGCGCACCGACTGGGCGAGGGCCTCCGGGTCGGGGGTGGGACCCCAGCGATAGACCACAAGGCTTGCCACGTCGGCTCCGGCCGCCGCGAGCTCGGTGTCGAGACCATCAGCGCCGGCACCGTGGTGCTGAACCGCGATCCGGAGTCCCGACACGCCCTCGTCGAGGAGGAGTTCGAGGATCTCGGCCGAGGTCTCGGACTCAGCCACCCAGTCGGCAGTCAGGCCTGCCGCCTGGATCGCGCCACGAGCCTTCGGGCCGCGGGCGATGAGTCGAGCGCGTCCAAGGATCTCGAGCAGTTCGTCGGCGTGACCGGCGGCATCGGCAGCCTCGATCCAGCCGCGCAGGCCGATGCCCGTGGTGATGACGACGACATCTGGTGGCGAGGCGATGAGTTCCTTGGTCGCCACGAGGAGTTCCTCGTCGTGCTCGTGGGGAACGATCGTGAGCGCAGGAGCATGCCGGACCGTTGCGCCACGGCGCGTCAGCGCGGAGGCGAGCTCGCTGGAGCGCCGGTCCGCTGTCACGAGGACGACGCAGCCGGCCATGACCTGACTCAGGGGCGGGGGAGTGCGGGCACCGCTCACGCGCTCATCCTCGCGCGAGCAGAGTGGGGTCGGCGACGCGACCGACGACGATGACGGCAGGTGCGCGCACGCTGGCCCCGCGGGCGAGGGTGACGATCGAGGACAGGCTTCCCGTGGTGACTCGCTGACGAGGCGTGGTGGCGGCCTCGACGATGGCGACGGGCAGATCTGCCCCGGCCCCGGCATCCACCAGGTCTCGGACGTGGTCCGCGAGGAGACGCACCCCCATGAGGATCACGAGGGTTGCCTTCTCGTCCGCCACGCCGGCCAGAGCGTGAGGGTCGATCGGTTCGTGACCGTGAACGACGTGGAGAGCGCCGACAGTTCCGCGGTGAGTGAGAGGTATGCCGGCCGCCCCCGGAGCGCTCAACGCTGAGCTGACGCCGGGGATGAGGTCGATGTCGACGCCCGCTTCGCGGCAGGCGATGACCTCTTCGCCACCACGGCCGTAGACGAAGGGGTCACCGCCCTTGAGTCGCACGACTCTCCGCCCGCGCTGCGCCTGTTCGACGAGGATGCGGTTGATCTCGTGCTGAGGCACCGGGTGGTGCCCCGCAGTCTTGCCCACGTCGATGACCTCCACGTCGGCTGGGAGGCGGCGCAGCAGCGTGGTCGGGCCCAGCCGATCCGTGACGACGACGTCGGCCTCAGCGATCGCCTGGCGCCCCCGGACGGTGATGAGGTCTTCCGCCCCGGGGCCGCCTCCGACGAGGATGACGCGGCCCTTGGCACCTGGCGCGGTGCGCCGTGCCCGCAGGTCGAGATCAGCCGTCTCGAGGTGCAGGGCGAGGGCGTCGCGCACCCCGACCACACGTGACGGGTCGGGGCGTCCGTTCGACACGACCCCGACACGCAGGCCTGCGTGGTCCGTCACGGCGGGGTTCCGGGCGGTGCCGTGCTCAGCAGCCCCGGCGCAGACGCTGAAGATGCGGTCTGCCGTGGCGCGGGCGCAGAGTGCCTGGTCCACCGGCCTGTCGCCCGTTGCGGCCACGACGAACCACACGCCCGCAACATCCTCGACGTCCACCTCGCGTTGGCTCCACGTCACGGCGATCCCGTCGACCAGATCGACCATGTCCTCGCAGATGAAAGGGGCAACGACGTGTACGAGCGCGCCGTCCTCGACCAATGCAGCAGCCTTGACTGCGGCCACTCGGCCGCCACCCGCCACGAGGACTGGGCGGCCGACCAGATCCACCCCGAGAAGCGTGGTCATGGACTTTCCTCGGCGTCGGCACCCGCCAGGGCCACGTGGACGACGCCGTCCTGGACCCGCGTCGGCCACGTCCGCAACGACAGTGGCTCCTTGCCCACGGCGTCCAGGCACTCACCGGTGCGAAGGTCGAAGACCTGCTTGAACATCGGTGAGGCCACGGTGGGTGCGTCGCCACGCGTGCCAACGATGCCGCGCGACATGACGAAGGCGCCGGAGAACGGATCGCGCTGATGCACGGCATACACGTCGTTCGCAAAGGTGCGGAAGATCGCGATCTGGTGTCCGCCCATGAGAGCGACAACGCCGCGTTCGGGGGCGAGATCCTCAAGGCGGCACACGTCGATCCAGGTGGACGAAGTGAGGGCGGGGCTCTCGGTTGCAACGTCGATGGTCATCGGCGGACCTCCAGGGTCGTTCCGGCGATGAGCACACCGCTGGTGCGCTCGTCCGGGGTGGCGGGTCGGGGCTGGCCACGCTCGGCGACATAGGCGAGCGAGTCATCCACCTGGTCAGGGGCGTTGACGAACGAGCCGAAGCGGCGCAGCTTTTCGGGGTCGGCCAGAGCTGCCGCCCACTCGTCCTCGTAGGCGTCGACGTGCGTCTCCATCGCGGCGTCCAGGTCGGCGGCGATACCGAGGGAGTCCTCGATCACGACCGCTCGGATCGCCTCGAGTCCGCCCTCGTGGTCGTCGACCCAAGCGGCCGTGCGCTGCAGCCGGTCGGCGGTGCGGACGTAGTACATGAGGAAGCGGTCGATGGTGCCCACGAGGGTCTCGGTGTCGAGGTCCTCAGCGAGGAGTTGCGCGTGCTTGGGCGTGAAGCCGCCGTTGCCTCCGACGTAGACGTTCCAGCCGTTGTCGGTGGCAATGACGCCGACATCCTTGCCGCGGGCCTCGGCGCACTCACGCGCGCAGCCGGAGACACCGAGCTTGATCTTGTGCGGCGAGCGGAGGCCGCGGTAGCGCAGCTCCAAGGCGATCGCGAGTCCCACGGAGTCCTGAACGCCATAGCGGCACCACGTCGATCCCACGCAGGACTTCACGGTCCGAAGGGACTTGCCGTAGGCGTGGCCGGACTCGAAGCCCTGGTCCACCAGCCGCTTCCAGATCGTCGGGAGCTGGTCGATCCGGGCACCGAAGAGGTCGATCCGCTGTCCGCCGGTGATCTTCGTGTAGAGGCCGAACTCCTTGGCCACCTCACCGATGGCGATGAGTCCCTCAGGCGTGATCTCGCCGCCGGGGATGCGCGGCACGACCGAGTAGGAACCGTCCTTCTGGAGGTTGGCCATGACGTGGTCGTTGGTGTCCTGCAGGGTCGCGCGCTCACCCTCGAGGATGTGGCCGGTGCCGAGCGAGGCGAGGATCGAGCCGATCACCGGCTTGCAGATGTCGCAGCCGCGACCACGGCCGTGCGTCGAGATGATCTCGCTGAAGGTCGTGAGTCCCTGGACGCGGATGACGTCGAAGAGCTGAGCGCGGGAGAGGTCGAAGTGCTCGCACAGGGCGTTGCTCACCTCGACACCGGACTTCTCGAGTTCGGTGGTGACCAGCTTCTTGACCAGGGGGAGGCAGGACCCGCAGCTCGTGCCGGCCAGGGTGCAGGCCTTGACGCCCGCCAGGTCGGTGCAGCCGCCTTCGGTCACCGAGCACCGGATCTCGCCCGCAGTGACGTTGTTGCAGGAACACACGGCCGCGTCGTCCGGGAGATCGCCCGCTGGTGCCGCTGCCGCGCCTTCGGGAAGCAGGTATGCCGCAGGGTCCCCTCCCAGCTCACGGCCCACCATCGGGCGCAAGGCCGCATAGGCGCTGGCGTCGCCCACGAGGATGCCGCCGCGGAGGGTACGGGCGTCATCGCTCATGACCAACTTCTTGTAGACCCCCGCGACGGGGTCGGAGATCACGACCTCGAGGCCGCCGGGCTCTTCCGCGAAGGCGTCACCGAAGCTCGCCACGTCGACGCCGAGGAGCTTCAGCTTCGTCGACAGGTCCGCGCCGGGGAAGGTTCCCTGCCCGCCCAGCAGACGATCGGCGACGATCTCGGCCATGGTGTAGCCAGGTGCCACGAGACCCAGGCAACGTCCACCGATGTTGGCGACCTCACCGATGGCCCAGATGGCGGGATCCGCTGTCGCACAGGCGTCGTCGACGATGACGCCGCCGCGTTCGCCGACCTCGAGGCCGCACTCGCGGGCGAGTTCGTCGCGGGGGCGGACTCCGACGGCGAAGACGACGACGTCGACGTCGAGCGCCGGGCCCTCGGCGAACTCCATCCGTGAGACCGTGCCGCGGTCGCCCACGATCTTGGACGTCGCGGTCGAGGTGCGGACGGTGACACCGAGGCCTTCGATGAGGCGCTTGAGGCCTTCACCGCCGCCGTCGTCGACCTGGAGGGGCATGAGTCGCGGCGCGAACTCGACCACGGTCGACTCGACTTCCAGAGCCTGCAGGGCGCCCGCTGCCTCGAGTCCGAGCAGGCCGCCGCCCACCACTGCTCCGCGGACGGGCCGGTCGAGGTCTTCGCGTCGCTTCTCGACGTAGGCGCGCAGGTCGGCGACATCGTCGATGGTGCGGTAGACGAACGCGCCTCTCAGGTCCTTGCCGGGAACCGGCGGGACCGCGGCATACGAGCCGGTGGCCAGCACGAGTGCGTCGTAGTCGAGGACTGCACCGCCGCTCGTCGTGACGGTCTTCGCGTCACGGTCGATGACCTCGGCCTTGACGCCGCGCTTGAGGGTCACCAGCGGGTCGTCCCAGAGCTCCTGGCCGCCGAGGGCGAGGTCCTCCGGGTGGCGCCCGGTGAAGTACGACGTGAGTGCCACGCGGTCGTAGGGCGCGCGCGGCTCCTCGCAGAGGAGGGTGATCGACCAGCGGCCGGCCTCGTCTCGTGAGCGGAGGGCATCGATGAGTCGGCGAGCGACCATGCCGCCGCCGACGACGACGAGGTGTTGGGTGTCCTGTGCCTCAAGCATGTCGATGACGTTAGGGACGCGCCGTTTCGGAACTGTGGTTCATCTGTTTCCCCTGCGTAAAACGGTCCTCACAGGGTCCGCGTCAGATCGGTGAGGTTGCGACCAGCTCCGGAGAGTCTGCGATCATCGGCGTTGTGTCAGTGAAGGTGGGCGGGATCTACGTCGCTGGTGGATACCGTCTGGACAATCAGGTATGCGGCGAGTTGCGTCAGATCAGCGGCGCGGTAGATCCCTCCGACTACTTCGTCGACCTGTGCTTCATGACGTACACCCCTGGGGGGGTCGGTTCGGACTATGCGGCTGGCACCGGCATTCGCCCCGGGATGGTGGGTCGAAAGCAGAAGCGCTTCATCGTCGACGTGGAGGTTCCGCCCGACCTCGGAGACCTTGATGCCTACCGGGCGTGGATGGCAACTGCGCTCGCCGAGGTAGCGGCGATAGTGCGTGATCATCTGCCAACCAAGAACAAGTCCTACCCCTCTGAGCGGCTGGCGAGCGAGGTGGACGAGTTGCGCGCTCGCTGGAACGTGCACGTGTCCGAACTGGGGTAGCCACCTTTCGCCAGATAAGGGGTCACCCAACGGCAGTGGCCGCGTGCTCGTTGAGCCACCCGAGCAGCCCGCAGACCTCGTCCTTGCAGCCACCACACCCGGTTGTCGCACGCGTCGCCTGGGCGATCTCGTCGACCGTGCGTGCCCCGCACGCGTGGGCCTCGCGGATGTCGGCCTTGGTGACGCTGTTGCAGCGACAGACCGCGGCGTCGTCGGGGAGTGATTCGGGCGACGTCACGGCGGCGGGCGCGGGGGAGAGGGCAGTCAGCAGGAGGTGGGCGGGGTCGCTCGGTACGGGCGTGCGCCGCGTGTAGACGGCGACGAGGTCCGCTGCGACCTGACCGGCACCGATGCAGGTCGCGCCGACGAGCCGGTCCCCGGAGACGACGACTTCGACGTGGCGTCCCGCGGCCGGATCGGACAGGCTGAGGGTCCGTTGCGCCGGGTCGTCCGGACGAACCCCGCCACAGATGCCCATGGTCACGACGTCCAGTCCGTGGGCCTTGACCCGCACCACGTCGGAGCCGTTGCCGTCCGTGCCGCGGGCACGGGTCGTGGCGCCGGTGAGTCGTTCGGCCAGCGCGCGAGCCTGGTCCCATCCCTGGGCCACCAGCCCCATGGCGCCATTGGGTGGCTGGGCGCAGTCGCCGATCGCAAAGATGCGGGTGTCGGCCGTCGCTGACGAGTCGTCGACGACGATGCCGCGCTCGCAGGGCAGGCCCGCCTCCGCTGCCAGACCCGTGTTGGCGATGGTCCCCGTTGCGACGAGGAGCAGGTCGGACTCGACCACGTCTCCGTCGGTGAGGCGTATGCCGGTGAGTCGCCCGTTCGCCACGATGGCCGCCTCTGCGCCTACGCCGATGCGCGGGTGAATGCCGACGTCAGGCATGGCGCTTGCCAGAACGCTGCTGGCGGAGCCGTCCAGCTGTCGCTCCATCAGCGCGTCCATGGGGTGGATGATCGTCACGGAGCACCCACGTTGAGCCAGGCCGCTGGCGGCCTCGATGCCGAGGACGCCGGCACCGAGCACGACGGCACGGCGCGAGTTGAGCGTCGCCGCGATGATCTCGCGGGCGTCGTCGATGCTGCGCAGCGCGTGAACCCCGACCGGGAGTTGTCCGCTACCGAGGTCGAGCCCGGCAAGGGGTGGGATGCGCGCTTCGGCGCCCGTCGCGAGAACGAGTTGGTCATAGCGGTGCCGGCTGCCGTCAGTCGTCGTCACCACGCGATCCTCGCGGTCGATCGCGGCCGCTGCAGTACCCCGAAGCACGGTGAGGCGCGGGTGGTCCGGAGTCGGCAGGGTCAGTGAGCCGAGGTCATAGCGACCGGCCACGACCTCGCTGAGAAGGACGCGGTTGTAGGGCTCACAGCCTTCGGCACCGATGACCGTGACGTCGTACTTGCCGGCGTGGTCGCGGGCGAGCACGTCCTCGACGAACCTCGATCCGACCATGCCGTTGCCGATGACGACGAGCCTCATGCTGGAACCTCCGTGGCGCGGCGGAGCCCGGTCGGCTCCGGGGTGGCGGGGGTGACGGCGCGGGCCACGGTGACCGCGCAGACCTTGAACTCGGGCATGCCCGAGACGGGATCGGTGGCGTCGCTGGTGACGCGGTTGACGTTCTCGTCGCCGGCCCAGTGGAACGGCATGAAGACGGTGTCGGGGCGAACCTTGTCGGTGATGCGAGCAGGTGCCGACACGATGCCGCGGGCGCTCGTCAGGGTCACGATGTCGCCCGCCGCGATGCCGTGGCGGTCCGCGAGGACCGGGTGGACCTCCACGAAGGCGGAAGGGGAAGCCGCCACCAGTTCGTCGACTCGCCTGGTCTGGGCGCCCGACTGGTAGTGCTGGAGCACCCGCCCCGTCACGAGATGGATGGGTGCGTCGGCCCGCACGTCGTCTGCCGGCCCTCGGTCGTCGACCGCGACGAACCGGGCGCGGCCGTCGGCGGTGGGGAAGGTATCAAGGAAGAGCCGCGGTGTGCCGGGGTGGGGCTCACCTTCCGTGGCGGGGCACGGCCAGTACAGGTCTGGCTCGGTGTCGAGCCTCGCGTGGCTCAGGCCGCTGTAATCGGCCCGGCCACCTGCGCTGGCCCTCGCGAGCTCGTCGAACACGTCCGAGGGATCGAGGTCCCAGGTGCCCGGTGCGTTGAGCCGTGTGGCCAGTTCGCGCCACACCCAGAGCTCACTGCGGGCGCCTGTGGGAGCGTCAATTGCCTTGCGGCGGCGCAGGATTCGACCTTCGAGGGAGGTCATCGTGCCTTCCTCCTCGGCCCACTGGAGCACGGGAAGGACGACGTCCGCACGCTGAGCCGTCTCGGACGGCACGACGTCACAGACGACGAGGAGGTCGAGTGCGTCGAGCCGGTCGCCAACATGAGTGGCGTTGGGCGCGGAGACCCTGATGTTGGCACCGTGGACGAGCAGGGCCTTGGGGCCGTCGTCGCGCCCGAGGGAGTCGAGCAGCTCAACTGCGGGCTTGCCCTTGCCAGGAATGATCGCCGGATCGACGCCCCAGACGGCCGCGACGTGGCTACGCGCGGCGGGATCGTCGATCATCCGGTAGCCGGGGAGTTGATCCGACTTCTGACCGTGCTCGCGACCGCCCTGTCCGTTGCCCTGACCGGTGATCGCGCCGTACCCGGAACCGATACGACCCGGCAGTCCCAGCGCGAGCGCGAGGTTGATGGCGGCGTTGACGGTGGCGGTGCCCTGCGACGACTGCTCCACGCCACGACCCGTGAGGACGTAGGCGCCGGAACCCCCCTGCGACGGACTCGCCGCAGCGAGAAGGCGTGCCGTCGCGCGCAGGCGCTCCTCGGGCACGCCCGCCACCTGTTCGACGCGCGCCGGCCACCACGCGGCGGCGAGTCTTCGGGCGTCATCGACGCCAGACGTGCGGTCCGCGATGTAGGCCGGGTCGGCCAGTCCCTCGGCGAAGACGACGTGCAGCAGCCCGAGGAGGACGACGAGGTCGGTCCCGGGAACGGGTTGCAGGTGCACCCCGCCACCGTTCTCGGTGAGTGATGCGGTCGCGCTGACGCGGGGGTCGACGACCACGAGACCACCCGCGTCGCGTGCCCCTGCGAAGTGAGCGACGGACGGTGGCATCGTCTCGGCGACGTTGCTCCCCAGGAGCAGGATCGCCTGTGCGCCACCAAGGTCGGTCAGGGGGAAGGGCAGGCCCCGGTCCACGCCGAGCGACCTGTTCGCGGCAGCGGCAGCACTGCTCATGCAGAAGCGACCGTTGTAGTCGATGTTCGCTGTACCGAGCGCGATGCGTGCGAACTTCCCGAGCTGGTAGGCCTTCTCGTTCGTCAGCCCGCCACCTCCGAACACCGCGACGGCGTCTGCACCGTGCTTGGCGCGAATCTCCCTGAGCCGCAGCGCAACCAGGTCGAGCGCCGCCTCCCAGGTCGTGGGCTCGAGCTCGCCCGAGGCGCCCCGGACGAGCGGGTCGGTGAGCCGGTCGGGGGCGCGCAGCACCGAGGCGCTGGTCCATCCCTTCTGGCACATCCCCCCGCGATTGGTCGGGAAATCACGCCCGGCGACGCTCACACCGGAGGTCTCCGGCGTGAGCGTCTGGGCGCACTGCAGTGCGCAGTACGGGCAGTGCGTGGCAATCGCGTTCATCGAGAACTCAGATCGTCTCCGAGGCGAGGGCAGACCCACGCCGTTGGTACACGGCATACGTCGTCAGGGCCATGAGGACGTAGGCCGCGACGAAGACATACATCGCAGGAACGAGTGAGCCGTAGGTGTCCTTCGCCATGGCGAAGCCGCGGGGGATGAAGAAGCCGCCGTAGGCGCCGACCGCCCCGGCGATGCCGATGCACCCGGCTGCTGCCTTGCGTGCCACGGGCAGTGCGTCTGCCGCGACGCCCGCGCGGAACACGGCCGGGATCATGCGGTAGGTCGCGCCGTTGCCGATGCCTGCGCCGGCGAAGAGGACGATGAACGCGCCGAAGAACAGTGGGAAGCTCTTGGCCTGCAGGCCCTCGATGGCGGCGAGTGCGCCTCCGATGAGCACGACGAACGACGCGATGGTCACTTTGGCGCCACCGAGACGATCAGCGATCATCCCGCCGAGCGGCCGGGACAGGGCGCCAAGCAGTGCACCCATGAACGCCAGACCGAGGGGAGCCGTCGGGAACTGGGTCTTGAGAAGCGTCGGGAACGCACCGGCATACCCAATGAACGAACCAAAGGTGCCGATGTAGAGAAACGAGATGATCCACGTGTGGGGGTTCTTCGTCGCGAGGGCGAACGACTTGTAGTCGGCCTTGATCCCGGCGAGGTTGTCCATCCAGCGCCAGGCGGCGACTGCCGAGAGCAGCGCCAACGGGATGAAGACCAGGCCAGCGCGCTCGAGGTGGACTCCGGCCCCGATCGCGATGATCGCGGGAACGACCATTTGCACGACTCCGGTGCCGAGGTTGCCGCCAGCAGCGTTGAGCCCCAACGCCTTCCCCTTCTCGGCCTCGGGGAAGAAGAACGAGATGTTCGTCATCGACGAGGCGAAGTTGCCGCCGCCGAAGCCGGCAAGCGCGGCACAGAGCAGCAGAACTCCGAAGGACGTCTCGGGTCGGGTCACGACGAACGCGAGAGCAGAGGCGGGGAGGAGCAGCAGGAGCGAGGAGACGACCGTCCAGTTGCGGCCTCCGAACGCCGGGACCGCGAAGGTGTAGGGAATGCGGATGGTGGCGCCGACCAGGCTCGGCACCGCGATGAGCCAGAACTGCTGGTTGACGGTCAGGTCGAAGCCGGCGGCGGGGAGCAGGGGCACCACGACGGACCAGAGGGCCCAGACGCAGAAGCCGAGGAACTCGGCGAGGATCGAGAAGCTCAGGTTGCGGCGCGCGACGCTGCGGCCGGTGGACTGCCAGAACGTGGCGTCCTCAGGGTCCCAGTGCTCGACCCAGCGGCCCTTGCGGGCGGCTGGAGTGACGGGAGCAGTGGGGACAGGCGTGGCCTCGGTGTTCGGGGCCGCGGCGGCCGGGGCCGCAGTAGGGGTGGTGGTCTCCATGGCAGTGAGCGTGCACAACGCATGTTTCGCGACCCGTCGGTGCGCGTAAACCGTCCGTAACACTCACCGCACACCACGCTCGGGACGAGTGTGAGAACGGCGGCGTCAGGCCTCGCGGACGCACGGCCCCGAGATCGATCTCACACGTAGAGGGTGGGGATGGCCGGCTCCCCGCGGCTCAACTGGTGGGAGGAACGGGGGAGTTCGGCCATCGAGGCCTCGTGGCGATCCCGCGCCACGTCGAGGGCCGTGTGAGCGCCACCCACAATGTGTCCGTCGCGGACGAAGTCGACGAGGAGGGCGCGATCGTCGCCACGGCCACCACCGTCGTCGGCTGGCGGCTCACCGATGCCGATGATCTCTGCCTCTGCCACTCCCCGCGCGTTGCGGCGGCGAAGCGCGAACTTGCGCCCTCCCAGGGACGTCTTGTCCTTGCTCGCCTTGGCGACACCGACCAGTTCGCCGGAGTCGTCCGCGCGGGCCACGAGCTTGTAGACCATGCCCGCAGTCGGTGCACCCGACCCGGTGACCAACTGCGTCCCCACGCCGTAGGCATCCACCGGCCCCGCGGCCAGGGCAGCGATGGCGAATTCATCGAGGTCCGAGGTCACGACGATGCGGGTACTCGTCGCCCCGAGGGAGTCGAGTTGCTCCCGTACCTCGCGGGCCTGCACGAGGAGGTCGCCGCTGTCGAGACGCACCGCGCCGAGCTGCGGACCAGCGACCTCGACCGCGATCGCGACCGCCCTCTCGACGTCGTACGTGTCGACGAGCAAGGTCGTGCCGACACCGAGCGCCTCCACCTGGGCCGCGAACGCCTCGCGCTCGTCGTCATGCAGCAGCGTGAACGCGTGCGCGGCCGTGCCCGCGGTGGGCACCCCCCAGCGGCGGCTCGCCTCAAGATTGGACGTCGTCGCAAACCCGGCGATGTATGCCGCACGCGCGGCTGCCACTGCGGCTTCCTCGTGCGTGCGCCGTGAGCCCATCTCGATGCAGGGCCGAGTGCCCGCCGCCGCCGTCATGCGTGACGCCGCGCTCGCGATGGCGCTGTCGTGGTTGAGGATCGAGAGCACGAGCGTCTCGAGCACCACCCCGTGGGCGAAGTCGGACTCGACCACGAGCACGGGTGAGCCGGGGAAGTAGGCCTCGCCCTCGGCATACCCGGTGATGTCTCCCTCGAAGCGGTAGCCGGCCAGGAAGCCGATCGTCTCCTCGTCGACGACCTTCCCGGCCCGCAGGGCTGCGATCTCCGGGGCGCGGAAGCGGAACTGCTCGATCGCCTGGAGCAGGCGACCCGTCCCGGCGACGACTCCGTAGCGGCGACCATCGGGGAGTCGGCGCGCGAACGTCTCGAACACGCAGCGACGCGAAGCCGCGCCCGAACGCAACGCGGCCTGCACCATCGTCAGTTCGTAGTGGTCCGTCAGGAGCGCCGACGACTGCTCTGGAGGGGGAGGGGCAGGGAGCGAGTGGCTCACCCTCGGCAGCCTATTGTGGGAGCCGTGTCCATCGCCCCCGTTGAGCAGGAGGTCGTCTCCTCCGACTCCGCCGTCGAGCCAGACGTCCCGTGGATCACGCTGGTCTGGAACGACCCGGTCAACCTCATGTCCTATGTGACCTACGTGTTCCAGTCCTACTTCGGCTACGACCGGGCGAAGGCCGAGAAGCTCATGATGGACGTCCACACCAAGGGTCGCGCCGTGGTCTCGCATGGCCCGCGCGAGAAGATGGAGATCGACACAGAGGCCCTTCAGGGGTATGGGCTGTGGGCCACGTTCCAGAAGGACGACTGATGGTCGGCTCGGGGACCCGCACGAACAAGGACGAGACAATCAGGAAGAAGGACGGCTGATGGCGCGCGCGTTCGCCCGGAAGGGACGTGGCAAGGATGTGCGCTACTCCGCGAAGCTCGACGCAGTCGAACGCGCGGTGGTCGCTGGCCTGATGGAGCAGGTTCACGAACTCGTCGCTCCCGAGGCGATCGAGGACGCGGCGCCGCAGGGGGAGGCCCACCACGTCGACGACTTCGATGCCATCGTCTCGGGTCTCGGCGGGCTGGGGATGGGCGTCTCGCTCTCGCCCGACGATCAGCTCCCGGACGACCGGCCGGTGCCGGCCGACGCGCGTTCCTTCGGAGACCGCGACCCAGCGCTCGAGCGACTCCTCCCGGCCGGCAACCGCGCCGACGACCAGGCCTCCGCGGAGTTCCGACGCCTCACTGAGCACAGCTTGCGCACGCGCAAGGCCCGGCATCTCGAATCAGCGATGGGGGCTCTGCGTGCACCTGGATCGACCGTGGAGCTCGACGAGCGCGTGGCGATCGACATGGTCGTGGCCCTCACGGACGTGCGCCTCGTCCTGGGTGAACGCCTCGGCCTGCGCGAGGACGCCGACGTCGACCGGCTCGAGGAGGAGTTGGCCGACGTGGACGATGACGACCCGCGCGGACACGCGATGGCGGTCTACGACTTCCTCACGTGGCTGCAGGAGACCCTCGCCAGTGCGATGCTGCCCGGAGCCGATCACGGTCGACGTGCCACCTAGGCACAGCTCCGGTTTCAGCGCCGATGGTCAGTAGGCCCCGCGACTGGTGACCACTGCCGTGACGGTGCGCGCGAGGATGACGATGTCCTGTGTGATGGACCAGTTGTCGACGTAGTAGAGGTCGAGTCGGACCGAGTCCTCCCAGGACAGGTCTGCGCGGCCCGACACCTGCCAGAGGCCAGTCATGCCGGGGCGGACCTTGAGGCGCCTGTGGACGTCAGGGTGATACTGGTCGACCTCCGACTGAAGCGGGGGGCGCGGCCCGACGAGGCTCATGTCTCCCATGACGACGTTGAAGAGCTGTGGGAGCTCGTCGAGGGAGAACCGGCGCAGGAAGCGGCCGACGGACGTGACACGCGGGTCGCTCTCCGACTTGAAGAGGATGTGGTCTTCGTCGTGCTTGCTGTGTTCCCTGACGTCGTCGATGAGCTCGTCGGCGCCCACGACCATGGACCGGAACTTCAGCAGGTCGAAGTGCTCGCCGTAGCGGCCTACGCGCCGCTGCCGGAACAGGGCCGGACCGCCGTCGCTCGCGGTGATGGCGATCGCGATCGCGAACATGACGGGCGACAAGAGGACGACGAGTAGCGCCCCGAAGACGAAGTCGAAGAGCCGCTTGAAGCCATGCGCGACGTCGTGCGAGCGCGGCCCCTCGAACTCCAGTAGCGGTAGGCCTGCGGCAGGGCGGGGCCGGATCCGGTCCCACGCCACATCGGTGAGGTTGGGCGCGATGAGCATCTGGACGTCGGTCTCCTCCAGGTCCCACGCAGCACGGCGCAGTTCCCGGGCGGAGCCGACCGCGCCACCGGCGAAGAGGACGATGTCGACCTCGTGCTCCTGGACCAGGTCAACGGTCCGGGCGCTGCTCCCGAGGACCTCCAAGCCCCGCGGTGTCTGCTCGGGCAGGTTGGGGCCGGGCAGGAGGGCGCCGATGACACGCATTCCGAGCCACTTCTCGCGGTGGAGGACTCCGGTGATCTCATCCACCTGACGTGGCCCACCGACGATGAGGACCGTGTGTTGGAGCCGCCCGGATCGGTGCAGGCGCTGGAGGAGCTTGCGACCCGCGAATCTGCCAAGGAGCAGGAGCGGGATGCCGATGAGGAAGAGAAAGAAGAAGAACCCCCGGGACAGTTCGTACCTGCCGAGGAAGCAGGCGATGCCGACCAGTCCGGCAGCGTACGTCGAGGCACGCAGGACGTTGCCGTACTCCGCGGAACCGGCACCGAAGATGTGCCGCTCGTAGGCGCCGGATGCGAGGAGCGAGACGATCCACAGGGCGATGATGGGAAGGCCGACCACGCGGAGGTCACCCTCGACGTCGTAGGGCAGGCCGAAGAGCCGCACCTCGCTGCGAGCCCATGCCGCCAGCAAGGCGCTCGCGCCGATGATCGCGGCGTCGAGCAGGATCGCCACAGGAAGTGGCGCGATCCTGCGCCATGGATCGACTGCGCGCTCGGCGCGCGTGCGGTCTCTGACCATTTGGGTCATGAGGTCCCCTCACCTTCTGGGCTTCCCGGCCAGTCACGTCAGGGAGTCGTGGACTTGGCAGACACATAGTGTGCCCTTCAACCATGCGGGAAATGCACAGATGGTTGTGACTAAATTTGAGACAGGGCGACTCCGCAGCGGTGTGACGCACCACTTGTCCCACGCCGCGCCCACCTCACCGCATAACCTTGGGCGGTGCCTGACTCACCCATCGGAATCTTCGACTCCGGTTATGGCGGACTCACGGTGGCGCGCGCTGTCATCGACCAACTTCCGCACGAGTCGGTGGCCTACCTGGGGGACACGGCTCGCACACCCTATGGGCCGCGTCCGATCGCGCAGACCCGGGCCTTTGCGCTCGAGTGCCTCGACCGGCTCGTCGACCATGGGGTCAAGGCCCTGGTCATCGCGTGCAACACGGCCAGCGCGGCCGTCCTGCACGACGCACGTGAGCGTTACGACGTGCCCGTCGTCGAGGTGATTCGCCCGGCTGTCCGGCGGGCGGTGGGCGCGACCCGCTCCGGCCACATCGGCGTCATCTCCACCGTCGGCACGCACCAGTCGCGCGCCTACCTCGATGCCTTCGCCGCGGCGCCGCACCTTCGGGTCACGAGTGGGGCAGCGCCCCGGTTCGTCGACTTCGTCGAGTCAGGAGTGACCGGTGGCGACGAGTTGAGGGCCGTGGCCAGGGAGTACCTCGCACCCTTCCAGGAGCGGGACGTCGACACGCTCATCCTCGGGTGCACGCACTACCCGTTGCTGGCCGGCGTCATTTCCTATGTCATGGGGCCGGACGTGACCCTCGTCTCGTCCGCCGAGGAGACGGCCAAGGAGCTCTACCGCGTGCTGGCCGATGCCGACCAGCTCCGTCCCGACGATGCTCCAGCTCCTCAGCACGGCTTCACGACGACCGGCGACCCCGACGAGTTCCGGCGGCTGGCCCTGCGATTCCTCGGGCTCGGTCCGAACTTCGGCCACATCTTCACCTCGCCAGTCGTCCTGCCATCTGCGTCGGAGGGGGTCGCATGAAGGTCACCGTCATCGGGTGCAGCGGTTCGTTCGCGGGTCCGGACTCGCCCGCCTCCAGTTATCTCGTCACCGTGAACGCCGACGGCCGGGCCTGGAACGTCCTGTTCGACCTCGGCTCCGGGGCCCTCGGGCCGCTGCACCGGCACGTGGCGCCGAGCGATCTCGACGCCGTCTTCCTCACCCACCTGCACCCAGACCACTGCGCCGACGTCTGCGGTCTCTACGTCTCGCGCAACTACGCCCCTGATGGCGCACCGAGCGACCGTCTGCCCGTCTGGGGTCCCGCCGAGACGGCGACCAGGGTCTCGCTCATGTATCACGGGCTTGAGGACGGAGACATGGAGAAGGTCTTCGTGTTCGAGCAGCTCGAGGACCAGGTCCCCGTCACGGTGGGTCCGGTCACGATCACTCCGTATGCCGTGCACCACCCGGTCGAGGCGTTCGGCTTCCGTGTGGAGGCGGACGGGGCCGTCCTCGCCTACACCGGCGACACCGACAGCTGTGACAACCTCGTGCCGCTCATGACGGGTGCAGATCTGGTCCTGGCCGATTCGGCCTTCGTCGACGGACGGGACGAGGTGCGTGGTGTGCACCTCACCGCCTCTCGGGCAGCGGAGGCCGCGCGCGAGGCGGGTGGTGTCCAGCGGCTCGTGCTCACGCACATGCCCGCGTGGAACGACCCGGATGTATGCCGTGCACAGGCTGAATCGGTATGGCCGGGTGTCGAGGTCGCTCGGGCCGGCGACATTCACGACCTCGGCAAGGCCTGACCTCACCCTCCGAAACGGTGGGGGACTTCCCAGCAGCAGGCGAAGCTTCCCCGCGATACGTGAACTTCACGGGGTGACGTCTAGCCTGCTCGTGTGACTTCACAGCAGACCAGACATGACGGACGCGCCCCCTCGGACCTTCGGGAGGTGCGCATCACCCGCAACTGGCTCGACCACGCCGAGGGTTCCGTGCTCATCGAGTTCGGCCGCACTCGAGTTCTCTGCGCTGCGTCCTTCACCGAGGGTGTGCCGCGCTGGCTCAAGGGCAAGGGCACTGGTTGGGTCACCTCCGAGTACGAGATGCTCCCGCGGTCGACCAACACCCGGTCCGACCGTGAGTCGCGCAAGGGCAAGGTGGGCGGTCGGACACACGAGATCTCGCGCCTCATCGGTCGCGCGTTGCGCGCCGTCATCGACACGAAGGCCTTGGGGGAGAACACCATCGTCGTCGACTGTGACGTCCTCCAGGCTGACGGTGGCACCCGCACGGCCTCGATCACGGGTGCCTACGTTGCGCTGGTCGACGCCATCGAGGATGCGCGAGCCAAGGGACTCATCGCCAAGGACGCTGCCCCTCTGGTGGACTCCATCGCCGCGGTGAGCGTCGGTGTCGTGGGAGGACAGCCGGTCCTCGACCTGGACTACCCCGAGGACTCGACGGCCGACACCGACATGAATGTCGTCATGACGGGGTCGGGGCGCTACGTCGAGGTGCAGGGCACTGCGGAGGGAGCAGACGCAGCCTTCGACCGCGACCGCCTCAACGCACTGCTCGATCTTGCCGCTGCGGGGTGCGCCGACCTCACGTCCGCTCAGCAGCAGGCGCTCGCTGAAGCTCCCCGGGAGCGGTCGCGATGACGCGGCTCGTCCTCGCGACCCAGAACGAGCACAAGGTCCACGAGCTCCGCCAGATCCTCGCGGACCTCGTCGACGAACTCGGGCTTGAGATCGTCGGGGCATCCGAGTTCCCCGATGCGCCCGACGTCGTCGAGAGTGAGGTGACGTTCGAAGGGAACGCACGCCTCAAGGCCGTGGCCGTGGCCAGGGCTACGGGCCTGCCATCGGTCGCCGACGACTCCGGTCTCGCCGTGGATGTCCTCGGTGGGTCACCGGGGGTGTTCTCCGCGCGTTGGTCGGGCTCCCACTCGGGTGCGGACGCCCCGCGAGCCGACCGCGACCGCACCAACCTCTCGCTGCTCCTCGAGCAGATCGGAGATGTCCCCGACGAGCACAGGGGTGCCGCGTTCGTGTGTGCGGCCGTCCTTGCCATGCCGGACGGGTCGGTCGAGTCCGTCGAGGGTCGTGTCACGGGCACGATCAGGCGGGAACCGGTGGGGGAGAACGGCTTCGGCTACGACCCGATCTTCGTCCCGGACGGCGACACCAAGTCGCTGGCGGAGTACACCGACGTCGAGAAGAACGAGATCTCGCACCGTGGGCGTGCCTTCCGCGCGATGATCCCCGTCCTCCGCGAGCGCTTGGCCTGATCGAAGCCGACTGATTGCCCGGTGCTGCACGAACTCGCTTCGCTCGTCGTGCAGTGACGGGCAACAAATCGAAGGTGTGCGCGTCCGCGGGAGGCGGGCGGACGGCATACGCCGTCGCCTCACGACTGCGCTTGGTGCCAGAGGGGGGACTCGAACCCCCACGCCGAAGCACGGCATCCTAAGTGCCGCGTGTCTACCAGTTCCACCACTCCGGCGAGGTGCCTTGAAGGGCAACTCGGACCTCAGATACTAGCTGTCTGAGTTTTCGGGTCTCGTTCTCCACCCCTTGCTCCTGCCGCGAAGTTCGCCGTTTGGTTGTGGCAGTTCGGGCACAGGAAGCGAAGGTTCTCGGGCACGTTGTTGTGGAAGTCGCCGTCAATGTGGTCCACATGCAGCGTCAGGTTCTGACCGCACCAGGTTCCGTCGTTGCCGCATATCTCGCACTCCCAGGCGCGCCCGATCGCTAGGAGAGCACGCCTCAGTTGAGGCGCCTTCCGCCGAAAGGAGCCCACCGGGACTCGGACCAGGATCTCTCCAGGGCTCAGGAGGTTCGGAGCCCCACGTCCTCGGCGACGAGTGAAATGTGATGTGTCGAGGCCGAGTTGCCTGACTCGTCGTGCAATGTGGGTTTGCGTGCCGCCGGCTTGGGCGAGGCCAAGCCGCCGAACGATGTCCGCGTACGAGTCGGCCTGTGCCACGATAGGGCCGAGCAACTCCGTCGTGTACTTGGTCCTCCCCATGAAGCCAACCTAGGCACCACCTCTGACAGGCATCTGTGCGGGTTCGAGTCCCGCCTCGCGCACGAGCGGTGGTGACCTCGCTGATAGTTTGGCGAGAGCCGACCACCCGAGGAGATCTGCGTGACTGAGCGACTCAGTCCGGGCGACGTTGCACCGGACTTCACCCTGAGCACCGACACCGGCGAGAGCGTCACGCTCTCGGAACTACGCGGGGGCAAGGTGATCGTCTACTTCTATCCGGCGGCCATGACCCCCGGCTGCACGAAGCAGGCCTGCGACTTCAGCGAGTCCCTCGAGTCGCTCAAGTCCGACGGCTACACCGTGCTCGGCATCTCGCCCGACAAGACCGAGAAGCTCGCGAAGTTCCGTGACAAGGAGCACCTGTCACTGACGCTGCTGTCCGACCCGGACAAGGCGGTCATGACCGAGTGGGGAGCCTTCGGTGAGAAGAAGCTCTACGGCAAGGTCGTCCAAGGTGTGATCCGTTCGACCCTCGTCGTCGACGAGGAGGGCAAGGTTGAGCACGCCTGGTACAACGTCAAGGCCACGGGCCATGTCGCGAAACTCCGTCGCGACCTCGGACTTCAGAAGGACTGATTCGATGAGCAGCATCCCCGCCCTCGAGGCCGACATCGCCGCCCGCCGCACGCGCCTCGCGAACACCCTCAACGAGCTCACCGCCAAGGCCACCCCGTCGGCCATCGCCAAGCGCGAGGTCGACAAGGCCAAGGCCCGCTTCGCCGACGCCACCACGACGCCCGAGGGCGACCTGCGCGTCGAGCGTGTCGCCGCTGCGGTCGCGATTGTCGCGGTCGTCGTGGCCATCAAGGTGCTCCGCCGCCGACGCCGCTGATCGGAACAGCACGAGAAGGCCCCCGGACAGTGACCTGTCGGGGGCCTTCGTCGTGTGATCCGGATGCGGCGCGGGCGCGAAGATCACAAGAGCCCCGCACGGTGACCGTGCGAGGCTCTCGGATGGTGCGCCATCAGGGACTCGAACCCCGAACCCGCTGATTAAGAGTCAGCTGCTCTGCCAATTGAGCTAATGGCGCGCGAGGAGAGACAGTAGCAGCGGTGTGGCCCAGTTGTGAAATCGAGGTGAATCGGCCCGCAGGGGAGCGGGTTTCACGACGCGGACTCGTCACGGCGCACGGCATAGAACGTGGCCCCGATCGCACCCACGAGCCCGGCGAAGACGAGGATCCAGACCCACGCCGGAATGTCTTCGGCCTCCTCGGAAGCATCGGCCGCCTCGCCCGCGCTCGGAGGGCTGACGGACGCGGAAGGTGCCTCTGCGGTGGCGGTCGCCGGAGGCGCCTGGGGATCGCCCTCGATCGTGAATCTCGCCGATCCCGAGATCGGGTGCGAGTCGGCGCTCACGACGCGGTAGATGACGTTGTAGGTGCCTGCAGCGATCGCATCCCCGACGGGAAGGGTGACCGTGGCTCCGTCGGTGGCGGCTTCCTCACCGACGACGTCCCCGCCCTCACCGTCGGTGATGCGCACGGTGACGAACTCCGGGTTGATCGGCTCGTTGAAGGTCAGGACGATCTCTGTGGGCGAGGCAGGAAGCGACGCGCCGTCCGTCGGGGTGATCGAGAGCAGTCGGGCATGTGCCTGCGCAGGCAGGACACCGACCCCGAGCGTCGCGAGCGTCGCGACGAGCAGGAGGAGCAGTGCACGGATCGACGAGCGCATGCTCCCAGTGTGCACACTGGACTGTGCCCGTGACGAACGGCGGTCCGGGGAGATGACGAAAGCCCCTGCAATGCAGGGGCTTTCGACTTGGGGTGAGCGACGGGGCTTGAACCCGCGACCCCCGCGACCACAACGCGGTGCTCTACCAGCTGAGCTACGCCCACCAAGGTGACCACCCGGCATACCGGAAGAACCGAAGCCGAGGCAGCGCGGACTATCGTACCTGCTCCGCGGGGGTGCTCTCGACCACGTCCGCTGAGGGGGGTGAGACCGGGGCCGAGTGGTCGACGACGTGCTGCGCGGCGATGGCGCGCAGGTCCTCGCTCGAGCGGCCGGGAGGGTCCACGAAGACGGCGGCGCGGTAGTAGCGCAACTCAGCGATTGACTCCCGGATGTCCGCCAGCGCGCGGTGCCCGCCGGCCTTCTCGGGCGCCGCGAAATAGGCCCTCGGGAACCACCGGCGGGAGAGTTCCTTGATCGACGAGACGTCGATGATCCGGTAGTGCAAGTGGCCCTCGAGCTCTGGCATGTCGCGAGCCAGGAAGCCGCGGTCGGTGGCGACGGTGTTGCCGCCGAGGGGCGCCTTGCCCGGCTCGGGCACCCACTCGCGGACGTAGTCCAGGACGAGCTGCTGTGCCTCCTCGATCGTCACGCCGTCGGCAAGCTCGTCGATGAGGCCGGACGACGTGTGCATCTCACGTACGAAGTCGCCCATTTGCGCGAGCGCGGCATCGGTCGGCCGGATGACGACGTCGACACCCTCGCCAAGGACATTGAGCTCGTAGTCGGTGACGAGCGCGGCCACCTCGATGAGGGCATCGTGCTCCAACGACAGGCCCGTCATCTCGCAGTCGATCCAGACGATGCGGTCGGTGAGGGCCCGGTCGGGGGTTGCTGACATGGGCTCCACTGTATGGCGCTGCACTAAGGTCGCGGTCATGAGTGGGGAGCAGGCTGTCCAAGTCCAGGCACCAGTGCCGCAGCGCCCGGAAGACACACGCCGGGGCGCGCACCGAGGCCGATCCGTCATCCGAAGTTGGGTGATCGTGGGTGTCGCGTCTCTCGGGTTCGGTGTGGCGGCCCTGGTCGTGGCCGTGGCGATCGGCGCCGCGGCCGGGGTGAGCGCGTCCCTCCTCGGGCTCGTCGCGGCGATCATCCCGCTCGGCATCGTGGTCCCGACGTTCATGTGGCTCGACAGGTTCGAAGCCGAGCCGACCCGCTATCTGCTCTTTGCCTTCCTCTGGGGCGCGATCATCGCGGTTCTCATCGCCATGACCCTCAACACGGCCGGCCAACTCGTGTTGTGGGGTTCCATACCGCCCGAAGACTCCCTGGCACTCACCGCAGTCTTCGTGGCGCCCGTCGTGGAGGAGGCCGCCAAGGGACTTGTCATCTTCCTCATCTGGCGCTTCGCCAAACGAGAGTTCGACGGCATCACCGACGGGATGGTCTATGCAGGCGTCACGGCTGCGGGTTTCGCCTTCACCGAGAACATCCAGTACCTCGCGATCGCGTGGGTCGAGCACGGTCAGGAAGGTCTCACCGCGACGTTCATCGGACGCTGTCTCCTGTCGCCGTTCGCCCACCCCATGTTCACGATCTGCATCGGAATCGGGATCGGGATCGCCGCGACGTCGAGGCTCGGCATCGTCAAGTGGCTCGCCCCTCTGGGCGGCTACGTCATCGCGGTCATCGCCCACGCGATCTGGAACCTCGCCGCCGTGAGCGGCGGCGAAGGCCTCATCGCGGTCTACCTCCTCGTCCAGGTGCCGCTCTTCGTCGCGTTCCTGGGCTTCGTCGTCTGGGTGCGCCGACGTGAGGGACGCCTCATCGGCCAGTTCCTCAACGCCTACGCCGACGCCGGATGGCTCTCCTCGGGCGAGGTGGCCATGCTCGAGTCGATGCCGCGACGCAGGGAGGCGCGCCAGTGGGCCCGCGCCAACGGCGGTCGTGGTGCCCTCAAATCCATGGAGGACTTCCAGGATGCGGCCAGCGAGTTGGCTCTGTTGCGGCGCCGCATGCACCACTCGGCCGCGGACGCGCGGGCCCTTGCGGACGAGCAGCAACTCCTCGACACCATCACGCGCCGGCGCCACGAGTTCGCTGGCCAGGTCTACTGATGGGTGGGCGCGCTTCGGCGCTCGAGTTGGCGCGCCTCCACGCGCCCGCGCTCGTGGATCTGCGCCACGAACTCCACCGACACCCCGAGCTCGGCAACGTCCTGCCACGCACGCAACAGACGGTCCTCGAAGCGCTCGCGGGCCTGGACCTCGAGATCACCCTCGGACAGGAGCTGAGCAGTGTGGTGGCGGTGCTCCGCGGACGTGCGGAAGACCCTGGATCAGCCGAACGCCCTGTGGTCCTGCTGCGCGGTGACATGGACGCACTGCCGGTGACCGAAGCGACTGGGCTCGAGTTCGCCTCGGAGCACGAGGGCCTCATGCACGCCTGCGGCCACGACCTCCACACCGCCGGTCTGGTGGGTGCCGCACGCATCCTCCACGAGCTGCGGGACGACCTTGCCGGGGACGTCGTGTTCATGTTCCAGCCGGGCGAGGAAGGCCCGGGCGGTGCCGAGCCCATGCTGCGCGAAGGACTCCTTGAGGTGGCCGGCAAACGGGTCGACGCGGCATACGCGATTCATGTGTATGCCGCCGAACGTCCCCGAGGCGTCTGGTTCGGCCGTCCGGGGCCACAGATGGCGGCAGCCGACGAAGTGCTCATCACGGTGCAGGGCAAGGGTGGCCACGGCTCGCAGCCACAACACGCGCTCGACCCCGTCCCGGTGGCCTGCGAGATCGTGCTGGCGCTGCAGACGATGGTCACGCGCCGGTTCGACGCCTTCGACCCCGTCGTCGTCACGGTGGGGCGAATCACGTCCGGGACGGTCAACAACGTCATCCCCGATGGCGCCGAGATCCATGCCACGCTGCGCACCTTCTCGAGTGGGCATCGGGATCGGGCGCACGCTGAGATCCGGCGCGTCGCCGAGCACGTGGCCCTCGCACACGGGCTTGCCGCGACCGTCGACATCGGGGGCGGCTACCCCGTCACGGTCAACGACCCGACAGAATTCGCCCTCGCCCGGGCGACGGTCGTCGAGCTCTTCGGCGAGGAGCGGTGGTCCGACATGGAGGTTCCGGAGGCAGGCGCGGAGGACATGTCGTTCGTCCTTGAGCAGGTGCCCGGCGCCTACCTCAATGTCGGTGCCTGCGTGAGCGACGACCACACCACGGCCGAGGACAACCACTCTCCACGGGCGACGTACGACGACGCGGTCCTTCCGGACATTGCGGCACTGCTCGCCGAGCTGGCGCTGCGTCGAACTGCAGGGGAGACCCGTTCCTGACCATCAACCCTGGTGGAGGCGAACCTTCAACGGGTGACTCGTGAGGACGGCGACGGCGGCTCGGTGATCGGCGCGATCGACGTCGACGTCGGCCACCTGCGTCGGACCGGGTGGGTGTTGCATCGCCTTCCACTCGACGAGTGCGGCCGGAGCGTCCGGTGCCGAGACGACGACCTGACTGGGGTCGACGACCAGACCGTGGCCCGTTGCCTTGAGGATCGCCTCCTTGCGCGCCCAGGTCAGTGCACGAGCGGCGAGCAGGCCGTCGGCGTCCACGCGAGCCAGGTGTGCAGCTTCACTCGGGTCGAGAGTGACGGAGTTGAAACCGTCGAAGTCGGCCGACTCGAGGTCCTCGACATCGACGCCCACCTCACCCATGGTCGTGATCGCCGCCACTGCCACGTGCTGGCCGTAGGACACCGAGACGTGGACGTCGCGCATGCCGACCACGTGCGGCTTGCCGTGGCGATCCGTCCCGCACGTGGCGCACCGCTTCTCGAACGCGATCGAACGCGGATCGACACCCGTCTCATCCGACACCAACCGGCGCAGGAGAGCGTGGGCGGTGATGAAGGGGGTGGGATCCGACCGGCGGTCGGCGCGCTCACGCTCGGCGGCGTCCAAGAGGTCGAGCAGCCGCGGATCGTCGACCACCTCTGTGGCACGGATCACGACGGACATGAACCGATCATGTCATCACGCGCCCGGACCCTCCCGCGGGCCGCGGCACCGGAGTACGTTCGCTGCTGTGGTGCGGCTGGACGGACACAGGTGGGCTCGTGGTGGCCTACGAGAGAGCGGGGTCGGGGCCACCCGTCGTGCTCGTGCACGGTGCTGCCCTCGACGCTCGGAGCTGGCGCCCGCAACTGGACGGCCTGCGCGACGAGTTCACCGGTGCCAATGGACTTCTCCCTGGGGGACTTCGCGGACGCGCTTGCTGCGGTCATCGTTGATCTGGGACTGGGGCCGACTTCCGTGGCCGGGTTGTCGTGGGGCGGAACCGTGGCACTCGAGTTGTATCGGCGTCACCCGGACGTGGTGGCCGGCCTGGTGCTCATTGACACGTATGCCGGGTGGAAGGGATCGCTGCCGGCGTCCGAGGTCCGAGCGCGCGTCGACGGGGTCCAACACATGCTCGCGTCGGCTCCCGAAGCGTTCGACCCGACGTTGCCCGGCCTCTTCGCCAGTGAACCAGGCGAGGACGTCGAACTGGTCGTCATCCCCCGCGCCGGGCACGTGAGCACCCTCGAGCGGCCGGACCTCGTGAACGACGCCATCCGTGAGTTCTGCCGCTCGCTCCCACCAACGGGCTGTGGGCCGCGGCGCCCCGCCGGCGCTCGCACTTCGTTCGAGGCGCCTGTTGCTTCTGCCGTGCGCGCAAACAGTGCCTCGCAGGCTCGGCAGAGTGTGCGCCCCCGGCAGGACTCGAACCTGCGACCCAGTCATTAGAAGTGACTCGCTCTATCCGCTGAGCTACGGGGGCCAGCGCGAGAAAGGCTAGCGGAAGTCATCGAGAGCATTGGTTGGGTATTCCGTTAGTCTGCGGACGCATGGCGGCTCACCACACGAAGGACAAGGGCGACCTAGGAACGGCCAAGGCCCATGCGGATCTGGTGAGTCAAGGATTCGTGGTCCTCTTTCCCGCCACCGAGCACGCTGCCTTTGACCTTGTCGCATACAGGGACTCCACATTCCACCGGGTCCAAGTCAAGTATCGGACTGCGCATCTGGGCGCCATCTCCGTTCGCTTCCGTTCGGTGTGGGCGGACAGGCACGGAACTCATATGAAGCCGTTGGACAAGGATGAGATCGATGTTCTCTGCATCTACTGCCCGGATACCGACTCGTGCTACTACGTGCGGCCCAACAACCATCGCCAGTCGGTCACACTGCGCGTGAGCCCGACAAGGAGTGGTCAGGTCCGAGGCATCCTGACCGCGGAGGCATTTCGAGTGTTCCCCGAGGTCCAACTTCGGACCTCCCCAACCGGCGGGTAGCTCTCTCGGCACGTCGCCGTGCAGGAAGGCGCCATTTGGTTAGTCTGGCGACGTGGCCACCTCAGACGCGACCCAGACGAGCAACCTCGTCGAAGCCGTGAGTGGACTCCGTGACGCGGTCGAGGCCTCGGTGCTCCCGCTGAAGACTCCCGGGCAGGCCCAGGGACTGACCGTCCGCAAGGAGCTCCTCGACCAACTCGACGACTACGTGCTGCCCAGGCTGCGGTCGATCGACGCCCCGCTCCTCGCGGTGGTCGGCGGATCCACCGGTGCCGGCAAGTCGACCCTCGTGAACTCCCTCGTCGGAGCCTCCGTGAGTCGGTCGGGCGTGCTGCGACCCACGACCACCAGCCCGGTTCTCGTCCATCATCCCGAGGACAAACGCTGGTTCTCCGATCAGCGGATCCTCCCCAGTCTGGCTCGAGTGACAGGCGGCCCCGGTCAGGAGTCGCAGCCGGGGACGGTCCGCCTCGTCGAGTCGGACGCGCTGCCCTCGGGCATGGCTCTGCTCGACGCGCCCGACATCGACTCCGTCGTGCAGGCCAACCGCGAACTCGCAGGCCAGTTGCTCTCCGCTGCCGACCTCTGGGTCTTCGTCACAACCGCCGCGCGCTACGCCGACGCGGTCCCGTGGGACCTCCTGCGCACCGCAGCCGAGCGCGGCACCGCGGTGGCCATCGTCCTGGACCGCATCGCGCCCGAGGCCGTCGACGAGATTCGTCCGCACCTCGCAGGCATGCTGCGCGAGCAGGGGCTGCCCACGGCGCCGATCTTCACCGTCCCCGAGTCGGTCCTCACCGACGACGGTTTCCTGCCCGATGAGTCCATGGGTCGGCTCAAGTCGTGGCTCGATGCCCTTGCCAGCGATGCTCGAGCGCGCGCCGTGGTCGTGAGCCAGACGCTCAAGGGGGCCATGGGCTCACTTTCGGGTCGGACTGCGTCGCTGGCCGAGGCGACTGCCGAGCAGGACCTGGCTTCGGCGGCGCTGGCGAAGGCAGCCGCCGACAACTACGAGCACGCGATCACGGGGGTGAAGGACGGGATGACGGACGGCACGTTGCTGCGTGGGGAGGTGCTGGCCCGCTGGCAGGAGTTCGTCGGCACGGGTGAGTTCTTCAGGCAGGTCGAGTCCACGCTGTCCAAGTGGCGCGACAAGCTCACCGCCCGGCTCAAGGGGCAGCCGGCGCCGTCCGAGGACCTGGGCGAGGCGCTCCAGTCCGGAGTCGCCAACCTCCTGGTGTCACACGCCCATGCCGCAGCTGCCGACACGGCACGCGAGTGGCGCCGACTCCCCGGTGGAGACGCACTGGTGGCGGCACACCCTGAGCTCGTGAAGTCGTCCGCGGATCTCGGGCCTCGCGTCGAGGCCCTCGTGCGCCAATGGCAGGGAGAGGTGTTCGACATCGTGCGTCAAGAGGGCGGGAACCGGCGCACGAACGCCCGTATCGCGGCATACGGAGTCAATGCCATCGGCCTCTTCCTCATGCTCGTGTCGTTCGCCGCGACAGGGGGACTCACCGGCGCCGAAGTCGGCATCGCGGGTGGCACGTCCGTGCTGGCCCAGCGGGTTCTCGAGGCGATCTTCGGCGACCAGGCCGTCCGCGAGATGGCCGCGAAGGCTCGCGAGAGCCTCCTTGGCCACGTGCGCGACCTCTTTGCCGAGGAAGAGCACCGGTATGCCGCGGCCGTCGCCTCCGTCGGTGACACTGAAGGACAGTCGGCCAGCCTCGACGCCGCCGCAGCCCGTGTCCGAGAGGTGGCTGCATGAGCCCGTTGCGGATGGGCTGTGCCACCGTGAAGGCCGTGTCCGCGGAGTCCCTGTCCGCTGCATCCACGTCGCTGGATCGGGCCCTGGAGTCAGGAGGCGACCAGCTGCCCGAGGCGCCGGCCGCAAAGGCCAGGTCATTGGTCACCAAGGTCGGCGAGCGCACGTCCATCGTGGGTGGACACACGGTCGTGGCGCTGGCGGGCGCCACAGGGAGTGGCAAATCGTCCCTGTTCAACACCTTGGTGGGTGCCGAGGTCGCCACGGTGGGAGCCCGTCGGCCAACGACGTCCAAGCCCACGGCCGGGGTCTGGGGGGACGAGCCTGCAGGCCCGTTGCTCGATTGGCTCGACGTCGCGACCAGGCATCACGTCGAGACAGGTTCGGAGGCCACTGGAGCAGTGGGGTCCTTGGATGGCCTGGTTCTCCTCGACCTGCCCGACTTCGACTCGCGCGAGACATCGCACCACGTGGAAGCCGAGCGCATCCTCGAACTCGTCGACGTGTTCGTCTGGGTCACCGACCCGCAGAAGTACGCCGACGCGCGGCTCCATGATGACTACGTCTCGGCGCTCGCGATGCACGATGCGGTCACGATCGTCGTCCTCAACCAGGTCGACAGACTGACCGACGAGCAGGTCGACCAGTGCGTCGAGGATCTGAAGCGGCTGATGGTGCGTGACGGTATGCCGGGAGCCACCGTCATCCCCACCTCGGCGCGCACCGGGCGTGGCCTGGACCTCCTGGGCCAGCGCCTGAGCAATGCCGTGGCAGGAGCCAACGCCGCGCGGGACCGACTTGCCGCGGACGTCCGTCAGACCGCTGCCGCCCTGCGCCCCGGCGTCGCCGACTCTGAGCCCGAGATCCGAGCCAAGGGTGAGGGTGAACTGGTGGACGCCCTGGCGCGCGCCGCTGGTGTGCCCACGGTTGTCCGGGCCGTGCAGCGTGACTACCTCATGCAGGCCATCGGACACACCGGCTGGCCGTTCACCCGTTGGGTCCAGCGGCTCAAGGCCAAGCCGCTGCGACGCCTACGCCTCGACAACGGTCGTGGCGAGATCAGCCACAGCGAGGCTGACGTCCGGTCCGTGCTCGGTCGGTCGTCTCTGCCGCCGCCGACTCCCGCCGCGCGCGCGGCCGTGGACCTGGCGACGCGACGCCTCGCCGACAAGGCAGGTGCCGCCCTGCCGACCCCTTGGGGCGATGCGATCGACTCAGCCGCTGCGCCGCCCGGTCACGCCATGGCAGACGCCCTCGACCAAGCCGTCATCGGCACGTCGCTCCGGTCGCGCACTCCGGTCTGGTGGCACGTCATCGGCATCGTGCAGCTCCAGATCGCCCTGGTCGCCGTGGCCGGGCTCGCGTGGGTTCTCATCCTCATGCTGCTGGGGTGGCTTCAGTTCCCGAGCATCGAGACACCCATGCTCGGGCCGTTGCCGTGGCCCTTCGTGCTGCTTGCGGGCGGGGTCGTGGCTGGGCTCCTCCTGGCCCTGATCTCGCGGTTCCTCGCGGGCATCGGTGCGCGTCGCCGGGCGGCAGTCATCCAGGGCCGCCTCCACGACTCCATCTCTACCGTGGCCGACGAGCGGATCCTCGCCCCGGTGACCGAGGTGCTGGACCGTCACCGCGCAACGCGTGAGCACCTCGAGGCAGCGGCCAAGGTCTGACCCTGCGCGTGGCGGGATTGCTCGTGCCGAGCACGAGTCGTCATCCACAGGACAGCCGAAGTCCGAGGGCTGTCCACAGATTGCCTCCTTGGCGTTGCCCACGGGGCCGCGTCTCCTGAGGCTGGTCACAACGCACCGCACGAGCGGCGCCCGACCAGAAGAGGACCAGCCATGCAGGACACCAACGTCACCGTCCACGGACGCCTCGTCGCTGACCCGGAGGTTTGCGTCGGCAAGAGCGGCCAGCCCTACGCGAAGTTCCGCATTGCCTCGACACCGCGCCGGCCCGTGTCCGGCCAGCCCGGTGCCTACGAGGACGGCGAGACCGCTTTCTACAACGTCTACGCGTTTCGCAACCTCGGCGCCAACGTGGTCAAGTCGTTCAGGCGTGGTGAGCCGATCATCGTCCACGGCCGACTCCGCGTCCGTGACTTCCAGCGCGACGACAAGTCGTACGGCACGTCCGTCAACATCGACGCCAACGGTGCCGGTCACGACCTGAGTTGGGGGCAGGCGGCATACGAGAAGGTGATCAAGCCCTCCTACGGCACAGGTGACCGGATGGATGACGCCTTCGGTGGGGAGCAAGTCCCCGAGGAGCCCGAGAGCTTTGGGAACCCGGAGACCGATCCGTACCTCCTTGCCGAGCGTCCCGCGGAGGTCAGCGTCGGGCCACTCATCGAGGAGAGCGCGGCCTGACGGCGACCGATTCGGGGATGGGGCGGGCAGTCGTTAGCCTTGCCCCATGCCCGAGTACATCTATGTCATGTCGCGCGCCCGCAAGGCCCATGGCGACAAGGTCATCCTCGACGAAGTGACCCTGTCGTTCCTGCCCGGCGCCAAGATCGGCGTCGTCGGCCCCAACGGCGCCGGGAAGTCCTCCGTCCTCAAGATCATGGCCGGCCTCGACACGCCGTCCAACGGCGAGGCGCGACTGACCCCGGGATACAGCGTCGGCATCCTCATGCAGGAGCCGGAACTCAACGAGGAGAAGACCGTTCTCGGCAACGTGGAGGAGGGCGCGGGCGAGATCAAGGCCAAGCTCGACCGCTACAACGCCATCTCCGAAGAGATGGGCGAGCCCGACGCCGACTTCGATGCCCTCATGGCCGAGATGGGCAAGCTCCAGGAGGAGATCGACGCCGCCGACGCCTGGGACCTCGACTCTCAGCTCGAGCAGGCGATGGACGCCCTGCGTTGCCCACCGCCGGACGCCGACGTCACGGTCCTCTCCGGTGGTGAGCGCCGCCGCGTGGCACTGTGCAAGCTGCTCCTGCAGAAGCCTGACCTCCTGCTCCTCGACGAGCCCACCAACCACCTCGACGCCGAGTCCGTCCTGTGGCTCGAGCAGCACTTGGCCGCCTATCACGGCGCCGTGGTTGCGGTGACGCACGACCGCTACTTCATGGACAACGTGGCGCAGTGGATCCTCGAGCTCGACCGTGGCCGCGCCTACCCCTACGAGGGCAACTACTCGACCTACCTCGAGAAGAAGCAGGCCCGCCTCGAGGTCCAGGGCAAGAAGGACGCGAAGCTCGCCAAGCGTCTCAAGGAGGAGCTCGAGTGGGTGCGCTCCAATGCCAAGGCGCGCCAGACGAAGTCCAAGGCTCGCCTCGCCCGCTACGAGGAGATGGCCGCTGAGGCAGACCGCACCCGCAAGCTCGACTTCGAGGAGATCCAGATCCCGCCGGGTCCGCGCCTCGGCAGCAAGGTGATCGAGGTCAAGGATCTCAAGAAGGGCTTCGGCGACCGCGTCCTCATCGACGGCCTGTCGTTCTCGTTGCCCCGCAACGGCATCGTCGGTGTCATCGGGGCCAACGGTGTCGGCAAGACGACTCTCTTCAAGACGATCGTGGGACTCGAGCCGGCCGACGGCGGCGTCGTCGACATCGGTGACACCGTGAAGATCTCCTACGTCGACCAGAGTCGTGGTGGCCTCGACCCCAACAAGAACCTCTGGGAGACGGTCTCCGGTGGCCACGACTACATCCAGGTCGGCCAGGTCGAGATCCCCTCGCGCGCCTACGTGAGCCAGTTCGGGTTCAAGGGGCCGGACCAGCAGAAGAAGGCTGGAGTCCTGTCCGGTGGTGAGCGAAACCGCCTCAACCTCGCGCTCACGCTCAAGGAGGGAGGCAACCTGCTCCTCCTCGACGAGCCGACCAACGACCTCGATGTCGAGACCCTCGGCTCGCTGGAGAACGCCCTGCTCGACTTCCCCGGCTGTGCCGTCGTGATCAGCCACGACCGGTGGTTCCTCGACCGGGTCGCGACGCACATCCTCGCCTACGAGGGCACGGAGGAGAACCCGGCCAACTGGTACTGGTTCGAGGGCAACTTCGAGGCCTACGAAGCCAACAAGATCGAGCGCCTCGGTGAGGAGGCGGCTCGACCGCACCGCGTCACCTACCGCAAGCTCACCCGCGACTGACGCTGGCACCGAGGGGGCAGACCGCGACGGGCTCGTAGTGCGGTCTGCCCCTTCCCTCACCCAGGTGCGACACGAACACGGTGACCTCGTCCGCGAGCCAGGACGGGCCGGCATACGCATCCATGGCTCGGAGCCAGTGAGTCGCCTCGAAGGGGCGACGCGAGCGAGCCAGCGTGAGGTGCGGCCGGTAGGCGCCACCAGCCGGTGACGCTCCCACCCGGTCGCATGCTCGGCGCACACCGAGGGCGAGCGACTCGAGATCCGCCAGTCCGTGGTCCGCATCCGAATGCACACCCATCCACAGGACGCGCGCGTCATACGGGTTCGGGAAGACGCCAGCGCCCTCCAGTCTCAACGGAATCGGCGCTCGTTCCGACGCCACCGATGCCACGGTGTCCACGACTTCATCGACAGCCCAGTCGGACACGTCAGCCATGAATGCCAGCGTCACGTGCCAGAGATGGGACGGGGTCCAGCGCAACTCGCCTCCCGCCTCGCGACGCGGTTCGACAAAGGTCTCGAGGTCTGCGTGGGCATCGGGCGGTGGGACCAGGGCAGCAAAGACTCGCACCGCGCCATTGTGCTCCGTCGCGCGCGTCAGCGCGGGTCGCTGACCTTTGTCGCGGCGACGAACACCGAGCTGCCGAAGGGCAGGTCGAGGCCACGGCGAAGGAGCGCTTCGTCAACCTTGGTCGCTCCGAGAAGTGCATGGTGCAGCAATGCCGGCACCTGGGGCACCTCGACGACGTCGACAGCCGTGGTGTGCTGACGCTCCTTGAGCCGGCGTGCGGCCCGTTCGACGACGAACCCCGGGAACACGGAGGTGAATGCGTAGGTGGCCCGCTCCACCCTGAACCCGGCCTTCTCGACCGCGGTGATGGCACGACGCTTCGTGTAGCGACGGTAGTGGCCGTTCGCGACATCGAAATCGGTCCAGGCCCACTGGTAGGCCGGCACTGCCATGAGGAAGGCCCCTCCGGGTTGGAGGACCCGGTTCACCTCGTCGAGGGCGGCCGACTCCGGATCGCAGTGCTCGATGACATCGAAGGCCGAGACCATGTCGAAGCTCGCGTCGGCGAAGGGAAGGGACAACGCGGACCCGCAGACTCCGTTCGCCTGTAGACCTCGCGGATCGATGTCGAGCGACGCCATGCGGCGGGCGCCGTCGTGCAGCCAGCCGGCACTGGGACCGTCGGCGCTTCCGATGTCGAGCACCGTCTCGCGGCCGCGGGAGAACTCGCTCAGGGCGGCGTGCAGCAACTCGGTTCGCGCGACGTACCACCAGTAGTCGGGCTGTTCGATCGACGGGGAGCCCCCGTGTCCGGCGTCGCTCATGGTGCCGAAGCCTAACGGCGCGCGACGAGACGGACCGCGAGGTCTCCGTTGGTCCGCGCGATGTCGTCCGGGGTGCGACGAATCTCGGGGGAGTACCAGCGGGCGACGTCGACGGCCATGGACAGCAGCGCGAGGGCAGTGGCGTGCACGTCGTCGACCTCGAACTCACCGCGCTCCACACCCTCGGTGAGGACCCCGCGCACGACCTTGTCGATCTCGCGCCGCAGGTTGAGCACGGCCTCGCGGTGCTCGGGGGTGAGGTGGCGGAACTCGTACTGGACGATGCGTCCGAGCTGGTGGTGCTCGGCGTGCCACTTCGAGAACCCGCCGATGATCGAGCGCAGTGCCTCGGTGGGGGAGTCGGACTTCTCGGCGGCCGCGACGAGCAGGTCGCGGGCACGCTGGTGGCCCCGACGGCTCAGTTCGAAGAGGAGGTCTTCCTTCGAGGTGAAGTGCACGTAGACCCCAGCGGGGGAGAGGCCTGCGCGCGAGGCGATGTCGCGCGTCGTCGTCGCGTGGAAACCCTTGTCGGAGAACGCGTCCGCGGCGGCCATCATGAGCCGCACTGCGGTGGCGCCCGCAGTGTCGCCAGCATCGTCGAGCGTCGAGAGGATGCTCTGCTCGGACAACGGTGTCCCTGTGGCGGCCGACATGTTGACAGCATGCCGGACGGCTACGAGACTAAGCAAGCGCTTAGTCAAGCCATTCTGTCACCCGTCTGCCGAGGAGAGTCATGCCCCGCAACATCTACGACGACGACCACGAGGCCTTCCGGAGCTCGGTTCGCGAGTTCGTTGAGCGGAGCCTCAAGCCCCGCGCGGAGGAGATGATCCGCGAGCACACCATTCCGCGCGACATCTGGATCGAGGCCGGCAAGCAGGGCTTCTTCGGCCTCACCATCCCGGAGGAGTTCGGGGGTGCCGGCATCGAGGACTACCGCTTCAACGCGGTCCTCGCCGAGGAGTTGGCGAAGTTCAACGTCGCGGTCTCCTCGTGCTTCGGCATCCACTCGGACATCACTGCCCCCTACATCGTCGCCCTGGGCACGCAGGAGCAGAAGGAGCGCTGGCTGCCGCAGGTCGCCACCGGCGAGAAGATCCTCTCCATCGGGATGACCGAACCCTCCGGCGGCTCGGACCTCGCGGCGCTCAAGACGACCGCGGTCAAGGCCGACGACGGCAGCGGCGACTGGATCGTCAACGGGTCCAAGACCTTCATCACCAACGGCCACCAGTGCGACCTCGCCGTCGTCGCGGTGCGCACCGACCCGTCCAAGGGTGCCAAGGGCATCTCGCTCTTCGTCTTCGAGGCCGGCGACGAGGGCTTCTCCAAGGGCAACCCTCTCGACAAGGTCGGCCAGCCGGAGTCCGACACGTCCGAGCTCTTCTTCGAGAACGTCCGACTCCCCGCCGACCGCCTCCTCGGTGACGAGGGCATGGGCTTCATCACGATGATGCAGAAGCTGCCCCAGGAGCGTCTCGGCAACGCCGTAGGCTGCGTGGCGCACGCGGGCCAGATCCTCGAGGAGACCATCGAATACACGAAGGAGCGCAAGGCCTTCGGCCAGCCGATCGGCGCGTTCCAGCACAACAAGTTCAAGATCGCCGAGCTCGTGACGATGATCGAGGTCACGCACGCCTACGTCGACGACTGTGTTGCCGCACATGCCGACGGGAAGCTCACGGCCATCGACGCGGCCAAGGCGAAGTGGTGGGCCGCCGAGATCCAGAGCAAGGTCCTCGACGAGTGCGTCCAGCTGCACGGTGGCTACGGCTTCATGAACGGGTACCGCGTCGCCCGCGCCTGGAAGGACGCTCGCGTCAACAAGATCTGGGCCGGGACGAACGAGATCATGAAGGAGCTCATCGGTCGGGACCTGGGTCTCTGAACCCAGGAGCAGTCGAGAGTAGGGAAAGTCCCGCCCCCTCGGAGTGAAGGCAGGAAATTCCCTACTCTCGACTGCTTCGACTTCAGGCTCGGGCTGCGGCGAGTTCGGCGAGGACGTCGTCGATCGCGTCGTAGCTTGCCTGGAGTCCGTGCTCCATCCCGGAGTCGACAACCGCCTGGACGGTCTCGGGTGAGTCGTAGGTGATGACCGCTCGCAGTTCGGTCTGGCCGTCGTTCTCGGTGTACGTCGTGTCGATGACCGAGTAGGGGCTCTCGATGTTGTCGAAGCGCTCTGTGTGGACGAGGCGGCCCGGGCGGTCGATCGACTTGTAGTGACCGGAGAACGAGACCTCGTCGCCGGTGGAGTCGGCGACCTGGGCGAAGTGCCAGGCCCCGCCTTCACGGAGGTCGACCTCGCACACGGTCATCTCGCCGTGCCCGGCTCCCCACCACTTGCGGATGTGCTCGGGGTTGGTCATGGCCTCGAAGACGAGGTCGGCGGTGCCGGGGAAAGTGCGGGTGATGACCATCTCCGGGCCGGAGGTGGTGATGGTGGCGCGCTCGTGGGCGCCCGTGGCGGCGGTGCTCATGACGGGTTCTCCTTGGGTGCGGTGCTGCGGGTGCCTCGACCGTCGGCCGGAGGCTCGTGGATGGTCGCGAGGTAGTCGCCGAGGTTGTCGAACTGCTGCTCCCAGTGCTGGCGGTAGAGCTCGAGCCACGACGTCGCGTCCTTGAGGGGGGCGACCGAGATGCGGCAGTGGCGCCGCTGCCCATCCCGGCTCTTGGTGATCAGCCCGGCCTTCTCGAGAACCGTGAGGTGCTTCGAGATCGCGGGCAGTGACAATTCGAACGGCTCGGCCAGTTCGCCGACGGTGGCGTCCCCCGAGGAGAGTCGAGCCAGGATGGCTCGCCTCGTCGGGTCGGCCAGGGCGGCGAACGTCGTGCTGAGTGCGTCGGTCACGTTGTTAACCTAACGGATAATTAGCCAAGCCGTCAAGTACGGCAACCCTGCGACTTTGTGCCCCGTTGGGACACGAGGAGCGCAGCGACGAGTGTCCCAACGGGGCACAAAGTCGCAGGCACCTAGTGGGGGTGTTGGAAGAGCCACGGGAAGCCCACGCGCCGCCCGAGCCGCCACACACCGAGCGGGAGGAGCAGGCCGACCGCCGTGCCGACGACGAGGTGGATCGCCACACCGTCGAGACCCAGTGACATCAGGAGCTGGCGAGACCACGTCAGAGCGAGGATGTGGGCCAGGAAGATTTCGAGCGAGCGCTGCCCGAGCAGCCCGATCGGACGGACAAGGGGCGTCCGCGCCAGCAGCCCGGACAGGGCGAGGACGCCCACCGACAGGGCGGTCGACGCGACGACGCCGAGCACGACGCCGAGCGTGGTCCGCGTCCCGAGGTAGGACGTGGGCGGCATCGGGTCGTCCATGACCAGCAGCACCACGCCGAGCCCCAACCCCAGCGTGGCAATCCACGGGGTCGCCCCGGACGTGGTGACCCTGACCAGCCCCGGGCGGCCCGCGAGGACACCGGCCCAGAAGAACGCGAGAAGCGCGAGCCCCTCCTGGAACACCCAGGGCCCGGTCCACCCCCAGACGAGGAATGCGAATCCTCCGACCACCAGGAAGGACACCCCGGCCAGGATCGGATGGCGCCAGGGGCGTACGACCGCCGCCAGCACCGTCGCGAGAACCATGAATGCGAGCCACCAGAGCTGTCCGTATGCCGTGACGAACGCTTCGAGGAAACCTCGCGTGTCGAACGCCTCGCCGCCCGCGACGGACTCGAGCTGTTTCAGTCCCGCCTGGATCACCGTCCACAGCACGTAGAGCCAAGTGAACAGGGCGACCCGCGAACGCACATAGGTCCACGAACCTCGCTTCTCGACGCCGCTGGGAAGGAAGGCTCCCGCGACGATCGCGAACACGACGATGTGCCACGAGTACAGCGCGTCGTCGACCTCGAGGAAGGGCTCCGAGATGCGCGGGACCGTGTCGGGGGAGGCCAGGCCGCGCAGGACGTGCGACACGACGATGGCGGCGATCGCCAGGCCCTTCGCGACGTCGAGGGACCGGTCTCGCGCGCCCGTGGGCCGCTGCTGCGGCGTCTCAGCGGCCACGATCAGTCGAGCGGACCGCCCGCCACATAGATGACCTGTCCGGAGACGAAGCCCGCCTCCTCGGAGCAGAGGAACGAGATCGTCGCCGCGATGTCGTCGGGCTGGCCCACGCGTCCGACGGGCGTCTGTGACGCAGCGTGTGCGAGGAAGTCCTCGAACGACACGCCCACCCGCTCGGCCGTCGCGGCAGTCATGTCGGTCTGGATGAAGCCGGGCGCCACGGCGTTGGCCGTCACCCCGAACTTGCCGAGCTCGATTGCCAGGGTCTTGGTGAAGCCCTGGAGCCCGGCCTTGGCCGCCGAGTAGTTCGCCTGCCCGCGGTTGCCCTGGGCAGAGCTCGACGAGAGGTTGACGATGCGCCCGAACTTCTCGGCCGTCATGTGCGACTGGCAGGCCTTCGTCATGAGGAAGGCGCCGCGCAGGTGGACGTTCATGACCGAGTCCCAGTCGGCCTCGGACATCTTGAACAGAAGGTTGTCGCGGATGATCCCGGCGTTGTTGACGAGCACGACGGGGGCGCCGAGCTCGTCGGCGATGCGTGCCACACCCGGCTCGACCTGCTCGGCGTCCGACACGTCGATGCCCACGCCGATGGCGGACCCGCCCGCGTCCCGGATCGACGCGGCGACCAGCTCGGACGCAGCCTCGTCGAGGTCGACGACCGCGACGGCATACCCGTCCTTCGCAAGGCGGCGCGCTGTCGCGGCACCGATACCGCGGGCAGCTCCGGTGACGACAGCGGTACGAGAGACAGACACGGTGGTTCCTCCGGAAGGGGTCGGGTTCGATAGGTTGGATCTCTGCGCGAACCCTACCCAGCAGCGATCGGCGACGGCTGTTGCTCGCGCCACGTGGGCCGCCGTCGTCCCGTGTGAGGAGTCATGACAGGCGAGACAACGTGGAAGGCGGCCATGGAGATCTGGCCCGGAACGGCATACCCCTTGGGTGCGACCTACGACGGAAGCGGAGTGAACTTCGCTCTCTTCAGTGAGGTCGCGGACGTGGTGGAGCTGTGCCTCATCGACGACGACGGCGTGGAGACGCGCATCGCCGTTCCCGAGGTGGACCACTTCGTCTGGCACTGCTACATCCCGGGTCTGCAACCCGGCCAGCGCTACGGCTATCGAGTGCACGGGCCCTATGAGCCGGAAGCCGGCCATCGGTGCGACCCCAGCAAACTGCTCCTGGACCCTTACGCCAAGGCCATCGAGGGGCAGGTGACCAACGACCAGGCGCTCTTCTCCTACGACTTCCTGGAGCCCGCGAAGCGCAACACCGACGACTCGCTCGGCAAGACGATGCTCAGCGTCGTGATCAACCCCTACTTCGACTGGGGTCACGATCGCCCACCGCGCCACGACTACCACGACACGGTCATCTACGAGGCCCATGTCAAGGGCCTCACGATGACGCACCCCGACGTGCCCGAGGACATTCGCGGGACGTATGCCGCGATCGGTCACCCCGTGATCATCGACCACCTCAAGGCGCTCGGGATCAACGCGATCGAGCTCATGCCGGTGCACCAGTACGTTCAGGACACCACGCTCCAGGCCAGGGGTCTGTCGAACTACTGGGGCTACAACACCATCGGCTTCCTGGCACCGCACAACGCCTATGCGCGCGGACAGCAGGGCCAGCAGGTCACCGAGTTCAAGGCGATGGTCAAGGCACTGCACGAAGCCGACATCGAGGTCATCCTCGACGTCGTCTACAACCACACCGCCGAGGGCAACGAGTTCGGTCCGACCCTGTGCTTCCGTGGCCTCGACAACGCGAGCTACTACCGGCTCGTCGACACCGCCAAGCAGCACTACTACGACACGACCGGAACCGGCAACAGCCTGCTCATGCGCAACCCGCACGTGCTGCAGCTCATCATGGACTCGCTGCGCTACTGGGTCACCGAGATGCACGTCGACGGCTTCCGGTTCGACCTCGCTGCCACCCTCGCGCGGCAATTCCACGAGGTCGACAAGCTCTCGGCCTTCTTCGACATCATCCAGCAGGACCCGGTCATCTCCCAGGTCAAGCTCATCGCCGAGCCGTGGGATGTCGGCGACGGCGGATACCAGGTCGGGAACTTCCCGCCCATGTGGACCGAGTGGAACGGGCAATACCGCGACACGGTCCGGGACTTCTGGCGCGGCGTGCCGGCAACGTTGGGGGAGTTCGCTTCTCGACTCACCGGGTCGAGTGACCTCTATGAGCACAGTGGCCGCAAGCCCATCGCGTCGATCAACTTCATCACCGCCCACGACGGCTTCACCCTCAGGGACCTCGTGTCCTACAACGAGAAGCACAACGCCGCCAACGGTGAGGGCGGGCAGGACGGCGAGAGCCACAACCGGTCGTGGAACCACGGCGTGGAGGGGCCGACCGACGACCCGGAGATCAGTGCGCTTCGCCTGCGGCAGCTCCGCAACTTCCTCACCACCCTCCTGCTCTCGCAGGGCGTGCCGATGATCAGCCACGGAGACGAGATCGGCCGCACCCAAGGCGGCAACAACAACGTCTACTGCCAGGACAACGAGATCGCGTGGGTCGACTGGGAGCTCGATGAGGACCAACTCGAACTGCTCGAGTTCACCAAGGCCGTCGTGCGTCTGCGCCGCAACCACGCCGTGTTCCGTCGTCGCCGATTCTTCGCCGGGTCGGCCGACCACGGTGGCCAGTCGACGCTGGGCGACATCTACTGGCTCAAGCCAGTGGGGGAGCCGATGGAGGAGGCGGACTGGAGCGGTGATGCCCTGCGGGTCGCCGTGTGGCTCAACGGTCACGCCATTCACGAGCCCGACTCCCGTGGCCAGATGATCACCGACGACGACTTCCTCGTCCTGCTCAACGCCGACAACGACGAGGCGGCCTTCACCCTCCCTTCCGCGGAGTGGGGCGAGCGGTGGCTCATCGAGATCGACACGAGCGCTGACGTCGTCGATCCCGGGTGGCACGAGGCCGACTCGGCGTTGGCGGTCGGCCCGCGGTCCGTGGTCATCCTGCGATGCCCGCGCGAGTCCGCTCCCGTGCCGACGGGAGCCGCGACCTCGGAACGCAAGGTCTGATGCGTATGCCGTCCGCCCCCGTCCTCGCCCGCGACTCCGGTCGCGCTGCGCCCACCTCGACCTACCGGCTCCAGCTCCATGGCGAGTTCGGCTTCGACGCCGCAGCCGAGCGGACGGCATACATCGCATCGTTGGGTGTCTCGCACCTCTATCTGTCACCGATTCTCCAGGCGGCACCGGGGTCGACGCATGGCTACGACGTGGTTGACCACACGCGCCTCAGTGAGGAGGCGGGAGGGCGCGCGGCGTTCGACCGGCTCGTGACCGCGGCACACGCCTCGGGGCTCGGCATCATCGTCGACGTCGTCCCCAACCACATGACGGTGCCGGAGCAGACGTGGCGCAATGCGCCTCTCTGGTCGGTGTTGCGCGACGGGCGGGAGTCGGCCTTCGCGAACTGGTTCGACACCGAGTGGGAGGCCGAGGACGGCCGGGTCCTCATGCCCGTCCTGGGGTCGCCGCTGGCCGACGTCCTGGCGTCCGGAGAACTCTCCGTTGCCGCCGACGGGGGACGTGCGGGCGACGAGACCGTGCTGCGCTACTACGACCACGAGTTCCCTGTCGCGCCCGGAACGGGTGAGCTGGAGCTGGCTGATCTCGTTGCGGCACAGCACTATCGCCTTGCGCACTGGCGCGACGGCGCGGAGGACCTGAACTATCGGCGGTTCTTCGATGTGACCTCGCTCAAGGCGATCCGGGTGGAGGAGCCCGAGGTCTTCGACGCCACCCATGAACTGCTCCTGTCGCTGTGGCAGGACGGCTCGATCGACGGCTTCCGCATCGACCATCCCGATGGTCTGGCCAACCCTGAGGGCTACCTCGCGCGCCTGGCCGACGCCACAGGTGGGGCGTGGGTCGTCGCGGAGAAGATCCTCGAGGGTGAGGAGCAGTTGCCTTCGTGGCGGTGCGCCGGGACGACCGGCTACGACACGTTGCTGCGGGTGCAGCAGGTCATGACGTCGGGTGCTGGTGTGGGCGTCCTGGATGCGCTATGGAGCGAGCATGCTCCCGGTCGGGAGTCGCTCGACGCGGTCGTGCTCGAGTCGAAGCAGCTCGTCGTCGAGACCGTCCAGGCAGCCGAGGTCAACCGACTCATGCGACTCGTCGAGACGGTCGTTCCGGGGGAGGACGTCGAACCACTCCGGCGTGCTCTCGAGGCGCTGCTCGCCTCGATGGACCGCTACCGCGCCTACGTCGTGCCCGGACGACCGGCAGCGCCGGACCAGCTCGAGGTCCTGGACCAGGCGCAGGAGCGCGCGCGGGCTCTGCTCGAACCCACCGACCACGACGCCCTCGCGCTGGTCTGCCGACTCGTGTCCGGCGGGGATGTCCCTCAGGCTCAGGCTGATGCCGAGGCCGCTCGCTCCGAACTCGTCGTGCGGTTCCAGCAGACGTGCGGCCCGGTCATGGCCAAGGGGATCGAGGACACGGCGTTCTATCGCTGGGCGCGCATGACTGGCGCCAATGAAGTCGGCGGCCACCCGGCGCACCTGTCGATCGGTGCCGACGAGTTCCACGCGTTCCAGCTGCGTCAGCTGACGACGTGGCCCGCGACGATGACGACTTTGACGACTCACGACACGAAGCGGTCCGAGGACGTTAGGGCCCGACTCATGACGTTGGCCGAGTCGGCGGAGCAGTGGTCGTCGTGGGTGCACGAAGCCTCGAACTTGGCCGCCCAACCCGACTTTGTGCCCGATTGGGACACGTCCGACGGAGGCCTTCGGCCGACGGAACGTGTCCCAATCGGGCACAAAGTCGATCCGGCCACGGAGTACCTCGTCTGGCAGACCGTCGTCGGCACCTGGCCGATCAGTGCGGACCGAATCGAGACCTACGTCCTCAAGGCGGTGCGCGAGGCCAAGGACCACACGGCGTGGGTCGACGGAGACGCCGACTACGAGGCTGCAGTCGTCGCGTTCGCGCGTGGGGTCGTGGCCGACTCCTCGATCGGTGCTCACGCCGAGAGCTGGCTGTCGAAGCACGCGGCGTCGGTGCGGGCCAACGTCCTCGGTCAGAAGCTCCTCCAGCTCATGGCGGTCGGTGTGCCCGATGTCTACCAGGGTGCCGAGTTCGAGGTGCTCACCCTCGTGGACCCGGACAACCGAGGCGCGGTCGACTACGACCGTCGCAGCACCCGACTGGCGAGCCTCGACGCGGGGGAGCCGGCTCGTGACCTCGATGACGAGAAGCTGCTCGTCACGACGACGGCCCTCCGCGCGCGGCGCGACCGCGCCGGGTCCTTCATCGGGGACGGCGCGACCTACTCGGGTCTCTCCACCACGTCGGACCACGCGCTCGCTGTGACCCGGGGAGACGCATCGGGCGCCCACGTGGTCGCCGTCGTCACCCGGGAAGCGGACCGTCTCGAGGCATCCGGTGGTTGGGGTGGCGCCAGCGTCTCGCTCCCGGACGGCAGATGGCGAAACCTGTTGTCCGGCAGGCCAACTGGACCGTTCTCGGGGGACGCGACCCTGGCTGATCTCTTGGTCGACCTGCCCGTCGCGTTGTTGGTGAGGGAGCCATGATCGAGGTCTGGGCGCCGGAGGCGTCACGTGTCGACATCGAGTTCAGTGCCGATGGCGCCGAGATCGCGCGTGAGTCGATGGTGCGTGATCGCCGAGGCTGGTGGCGCTGGGACGGCGAGCCGACGGCATACGAAGAATTCGACTACGCCTTCGTCCTCGACGGCGAGGAGCCAGCGCTCCCCGACCCGCGCAGTGCGTGGCAGCCGAACGGCGTCGACGGGCCGAGCCGATGGTTCGACACGTCGGCTCACGACTGGGCTGACGGAGAGTGGCGCGGCCCTCGCGAGGGTGCGGGCACGCTCGGCGGCGTCATCTACGAGTGCCACATCGGCACCTTCACCGACGACGGAACCTTCGACGCCGCGATCGAGCGGCTCGACCACCTCGTCGACCTCGGCGTGGACGTCGTCGAGGTCCTGCCGGTCGCGGCGATCCCCGGCCGGTGGGGCTGGGGTTATGACGGCGTCGACCTGTATGCCGTCCACGACCCGTTGGGCGGTCCGCTCGCCTTCCAGCGGTTCGTGGACGCCTGCCACGCGCGCGGGCTGGGGGTCTGTCTCGACGTCGTCTACAACCACCTCGGGCCGAGTGGCAACTACCTGGGGCGGTTCGGTCCGTACTTCACCCAGGCCCACGTGACGCCCTGGGGCCCGGCTGTGAATCTGGACGCGTCGGGCTCGGACGAGGTGCGCGGGTTCATCATCGACAACGCTGTGCGGTGGCTGCGTGACTTCCACGTCGATGCCCTGCGTCTCGACGCCGTCCACGCGCTCATCGACGACAGTGAGCGGCACCTCCTCGCAGAACTCTCGGATTCGGTCGCCGCGCTGTCGCGTGAACTCGGCCGCCCGCTCGACCTCATCGCCGAGAGCGACCTCAACGACACCCGGATGGTCACGTCGACGTCGGGCGGCGGGCTTGGCATGACGGCGCAGTGGGCCGACGACGTGCACCACGGCCTGCACGTCGCGCTCACGGGGGAGACACAGGGCTACTACGCGGACTTCGGAGGTGGGACTCGGTCGCTCCCGCACGGTGGCCCGCTGGACGTGCTCGCGCACGTGCTGACGCGCGGCTTCTTCCACGATGGGCGTTGGTCGACCTTCCGGGGGCGCGAGTGGGGACGTCCCGTCGACATCGACATGCTCGACGGTCGTCGCCTGGTGACCTACCTGCAGACCCACGACCAGGTCGGCAACCGGGCCACGGGTGACCGGATCTCCGCTTCGCTCAGCCCTGGCCGTGCGGCGATCGGGGCGGCGCTCTATCTCCTTGGACCGGGCACGCCGATGGTCTTCATGGGAGAGGAATGGGCAGCCTCGACGCCCTGGCAGTTCTTCACGGACTTCACCGACGAGGCCATGGCGGAGGCGGTGCGTGCCGGGCGCCGTGCCGAGTTCGGGGCGCACGGCTGGACCGAGGACGAGATCCCCGACCCCCAGTCACGCTCGACCCGCGACGCGAGCGTGCTGCGATGGGGGGAACTCGCTGCGGAGCCCCACGCTTCACTCCTGAGTTGGTATCGCGACCTGATTGCCCTCCGCCGCACCGTGATCGGCACCGCGGAGACGCGGTTCGTCGACGTCGCCTGTCGCGTCGAGGGCGAGGGCATCTTCTTCGTCATGGAGCATCGTGGGGTCACGGTCCGGGCCGATCTCGAACGAGACGCGGTCACCGTGTCCGCGGACGGCATGCGGGATCTCGTCTATGGCTGACATTCCACGACTCATTGCGCCGGATTGACGTGCGAACGGCGAATGCCGAGGTCCGAAAGTCGTTCGAACGCAGGAAGTCGGCTCAGGGAGCGTCGCCGCGGACCCGGAGCATGCCTTCCTGGGCCACGGACGCGACGAGGGTGCCATCCCGGGTGAACATGCGGCCCAGGCCCAGCCCGCGACCACCTTGGGCCGAGGGTGACTGCTGGGCATAGAGCCACCACTCGTCGGCCCGGGCCGGCCGGTGGAACCACATCGCGTGATCGAGGCTTGCGACGTTGAGGCCGCCCCCGACCCACTGCCTGCCGTGGCGGCGAAGAACCGGCTCGAGCAGCGCGTAGTCCGAGGCGTAGGCCAGCACCGCCGCATGCAGCAGGGGGTCGTCCGGGAGTGGACCGGTCGCGCGCGTCCAGACGCCCTGCCGGGCGACCTTCTCGTCACCCGGGGCGAGGAAGATCTGGCCCTCGACGTGGCGCTGCTCGATGGGCCGTCGGGCAAGGTGCTGGGCGCCGGGGTGGTCGACTCCGCCGAAGACGTCGGCGAGGGACTGGAGCCCGTCCGGCCCGGGCACGTCAGGCATCTCGTCCTGATGGTCGAGGCCTTCGGCTGCCTCCTGGAACGAGCAGCTCATCGAGAGGATCGGCTTGCCGTTCTGGATGGCGTGGGCGCGGCGGGTCGAGAACGACCGGCCGTCCCGCATCCTCTCCACAGCGAAGGTGATGGGCTGCGTGTCGTCACCGGGACGCATGAAGTAGGCGTGGAGCGAGTGGATCGGCCGGGGTACGGAGTCCTCGTCAGGATGCACGGTCAGGCCGCAGGCCATGACCCCCTGCGCAAGCACCTGACCGCCGAACACTCGACCGTGGGGCATCTTCTGGCTCTGCCCGAGGAAGAGGGTCATCTCCTCCGCGAACCTCACGGGTGAGGCGCCTCTGTCGTCACCGGTGTGCTCGACCGAGGCGGTCGACACGTCGACATCGGCGGTGCCGATCTCCTCGAGGTCGAGGACGGCGAGGAGGTCAGCGAGGGCGTTCGGTGCGGGGTCACTCACAGGCGTCACCATAGAGCGTCCGCGGACGAGGTCTTGCGCGACGTCAGGCCACGAGCGGGCCATGGGAGGGCGTCCCACGAGTCCGGAGTCGGGGGGCTCGACCGTCGGCAACCTTCGCCCAAGCGGCGGCCAGTCGCTCGACGGCCTCGACCATGTCGGTCGGCGGCAGCACGTAGGGGAGGCGGATCCACCGTTCGAGACCGCCCGCGGCTGCGAACCGGGGGCCGCTGGCGAACAGGAGACCTTCCTCCTCGGCCGCCAGCGTGACGTGGGCAGCCACGGCCTCGGGCAGCTCGAGCCACAGACAGAGGCCGCCCCGGGGCGTGACGAACGTGAGTTCGGGCAGGCGCGTCGACAGGGCGTCCACCAGTGCGTCCCGACTCGCGATGAGATCGCGGCGACGTTCGGGGGTCATGCCCGGGTTCTCGCGCATGAGGTGCAGGAGCACGAGCTGGTCGATGACGGGCGCGCCGATGTCGAGAGGGACTCGTGCAGCACTGAGCTCCTCCAGTCTGGGCCGCGACGCCCTGATCCAGCCGATGCGCAGACCTCCCCAGTGGGACTTCGAAGCGCTCCCGATGGAGATCGTGTCCTCGTGATGTGCACCGAAGGGCAGTGGCATCGGGCCGTCGTGGTCGAGGCCCATCTCGGCCACGGTCTCATCGACGACGGCAGTGATCCGCCCTCGTGCCAGCGCCTTGGCCACGGTGGCGCGTTCGCCATCGGACATGAGGTTTCCTGTGGGGTTGTGGAAGTCGGGGAGCAGGAAGGCGGCCTTGGCACCCGATGCCCGAATGGTGGAGGTCATGGTCGGGATGTCCCAGCCAGTCGGTTCCACCGGGACCGCGGCGATGCGCGCTCGAAGCTGCTTGAGCGTCGGGAAGATGTTGGGATACGTCGGGGTCTCCATGATCACCGTGTCGCCCGCGCTGAGGAGCGCCCGCGCCGCGATGGCCGTCCCGACGACCGCACCGGTGGTGATGATGACCTCGTCAGCCGTGGTCGGGAGTCCGCGCTCGGTGTAGCGGGCAGCGACGACAGCGCGCAGTTCGGGCACGCCGTTCAACAGGTAGCCGCTGCCGCACAGGTAGTCGGGCGACGCGGCGATCGCCGCCTCCGCAGCCTGCGTCATCCCGGCCGGGGCCCGGAGTGCCGCGCAGGTCAGGTCGATCGAGCCTTCGGGGACGCTCGCGGACAGGTGAAGGCCAGTGTCGCGCCGGACGACGCCGGCCGGGAGGCTGGCCACGCTTCCCGAACCACGGCGGGACGTGAGGTAGCCGCGCTCGCGCAGCACGGCATACGCGCTGCTCACCGTCGTGCGGCTCAGTCCCAGCGCGGCCGTGAGGTCGCGTTCGCTCGGCAGTCGCGTTCCGACCGCGATCCGGCCGTCCGCGATGAGGAGGCGGAGAGCGTCGGCAACGCCTTGGTATGCCGGCCCGTCACCTGGCGTTGAACCGATGAGTTCGGCGGCGCGGACGGCAGGGAGCACGGGAGCGGACATGAGGCCACTGTTCCACAAGTGGCCATGGAAGTAGAGGCCACTTGTGGTGCAGCATGCAGTCATGAGTCCGATCCAGACCCTCCGAAACGGTGCCGCCCGACGTGTGGACCTCATCCCGATGACGCCGATGGAGCAGCTTCGTGCCGGCCGCACCGTTCGCCGCGTCACCCAGTTGTTCGTGGGCTTGTGGCTCTATGGGACGGCCATGGCGATGTTCATCGAGGCGGAACTGGGGCTCGACCCATGGGATGTCTTCCACTACGGCGTGCAGCAGCACGTCGACCTGAGCTTCGGGACGATCGTCATCATCGTCGGTGGCTTCGTCCTCCTGCTCTGGATCCCGCTCAAGCAGTGGCCGGGACTCGGCACCGTCGCCAACGTCTTCGTGATCGGCATCGCCACCGACGTCATGCTCGCGGTCCTCGAGGCCCCGTCCGAGCTGTGGCTCCGGTGGACCTTCCTCCTCGGAGGCATCGTCGTCAACGGCATCGGCGCCGCGATGTACATCGGGAGTCAGTACGGTCCAGGGCCCCGCGATGGGCTCATGACGGGCCTGGCTCGGCGCACCGGACTGTCGATCCGGCTCGTGCGCACCTCGCTGGAGGTCACGGTGCTCGCCGTCGGATGGTTGCTGGGCGGCGTGGTCGGGTTCGGCACGGTGCTCTATGCACTGCTCATCGGACCGGCCGTCCAGGCGTTCCTGCCACTCTTGACCGTGCGGGTCACCCCGCCACGACGTCTCACGTCGGAGCTCGTCGACCCCTCAGCCGTCGACGGCGAGGGCGAAGGGGAGGACCCCGTCGGCACCCGCACGCCGGAGCTCGCGGGCTGCGACGGTCAGCGTCCAGCGTGAACTGACGAGGTCGTCGACGAGGAGGACCGGACCGCTGACCTGCGCCAGTGCAGGCGCGAGTTCGGGCCCGACGACGAGGCGTTCCCAGACGCCCGCGAGCCGGAACGCACTGTTGCCACCCGGCTCGCCCGTCGGGCCGCCATGCTCGAGGTCGAGGGTCCCGAGGAACGGGAGGCGTCCGATCTCTGCCAAGCCGTGCGCGAGGGACTGCACGAGCTGGGGGTGGGACCGGGAGGGCATGGCGACGATGCCTGCCGGGCGCTCTGTCCACCCCCACTCGGCAAGCACCCCAACGCACGCACGCAACAGTTCCGGCGTGGCCGGCGCGTCCTCCCGCAGGATTTGGCGCAGGCGCTGACCCCAGCCCAGGTCGCTGAGCCGAGCGAGGGCGCGCCCACCGGACATCGCCTCGTCGGGCGAGACCTTGCCCTTGACCGGCACGCCCAGCCGATCCATCCCCGTGGGCCACTGGGCCCTGGGGTCGAGGTCCACCCCGACTCGCGCCAGACGCTGCCGAGCCGCACCGACGACGTTGTCCGGGACGTCGGTCGCGTACCAGGGGCCGGCGCACGTGTCACAGCGTCCACACGGAACGGCGGTGTCGTCGTCGAGGGTGCGTTGCAGGAAGGCCATCCGACACTCGGTCGTCTGCTCGTAGTCGAGCATGAGCTGCTGCTCGTCCTTGCGCGACTGGGCCACCCGCGCGTAGCGATCGGCGTCGTAGGTCCACGGCACCCCCGTCGAGGCCCACCCACCCTGCACGCGTGTGACGGCGCCGTCGACATCGAGAACCTTGAGCAAGAGCTCGAGTCGGGTGCGGCGCACGTCGACGATGGTCTCGATCGCGGCCGTCGAGAGCGGGCGTCCGGCCTCGGCCAACGCCGTGAGCACGGCATCCGCCTGCTCCTGGCGCGGCATGGACACCGACGCGAAGTAGAGCCAGATGTCCTTGTCCTCCGGACCCGGGAGCAAGAGGACGTCGGCACGCTCGGTGGCGCGGCCCGCGCGGCCCACCTGCTGGTAGTAGGCCACCGGCGACGACGGCGCGCCGAGGTGCACGACGAACCCGAGGTCGGGTTTGTCGAATCCCATCCCCAAGGCGGACGTTGCGACGAGTGCCTTGACCTCGTTGTCCCGCAACGACGCCTCGAGACGCTCGCGGTCAGCGGGATCGGTGCGACCCGTGTAGGACGCGACGCGATGCCCCGCCTCCGCCAGGGCAGCAGCCACTTCTTCTGCTGCGGCCACGGTCAGGGCGTAGACGATGCCGCTGCCGGGAAGCTCGTCGAGGTGCGCGAGCAACCACCCGAGCCGTTGCTCGGGCGACATCGACGACAGCACTCCGAGCCGCAGGGAGTCGCGCGCCAACCCGCCCCGCACGGTCAACACATCGCGTCCCCCGACGCCCAACTGCTCGACGACGTCCGTCACGACGCGCGCATTGGCCGTCGCGGTCGTCGCAAGCACGGGGACGTCGTCGGGCAGGTCGGTGAGGAGGTCACGGATGCGGCGGTAGTCGGGCCGGAAGTCGTGTCCCCAGTCCGAGACGCAATGCGCCTCGTCGACGACGAGCAGACCGCACCGGCGGGCAAGGTCGGGCAACTGCTCATCCCGGAAGCGGGGGTTGTTGAGCCTCTCGGGGCTCACGAGCAGCACGTCCACCGAGTCAGTGGCGAGCGCCGAGCGCACCTCGTCCCAGTCCTGCGCATTGGCCGAGTTCATCGTCACCGCGTGGATGCCCGCCCGCTCCGCCGCCGCGATCTGGTCGCGCATCAGCGCGAGGAGGGGCGAGATGATCACGGTTGGTCCGGCACCCTGGGCGCGACGCAACGCCGTCGCAACGAAGTAGACGGCCGACTTGCCCCACCCGGTGCGCTGGACCACGAGGACGCGCGACCGGTCGCGCACCAGGGCCGTGATCGCCTCGAGCTGGCCGTCGCGGAAGTCGACGTCGTCCCGGCCGACGAGCCGCCGCAACGCCTCCCTGGCCGACCCGGCCACGTCGGAGGGTGCGCCGGCCTCGGGCGGCGCGCTGACGGCATACGTCTCGTTCGTCATGGTCACCCCACCGTAAGGGGGCCGACCGACAGCGGCTCAGCTCGTGCGCGGAAGGGGCCTCAGTGCCAGCCGCGTTCGTCGACCCCGCCGGGGACGTCACCGTGGGGGTCGTAGGGCGTCCGGGTGAATCGGAACGTGGCCAGGTCCAAGTGGGACACAGACCCGTCCGCTCGGCGAACGACCTGCAGCGGCTCGCCCGTGTAGTAGCCGTCGAGCCCCACCCAGTTGTCCACGCCCGAACCGACACGTTCGAATCGCGAGCCGCGACCCGCGCCCGGCGTTCCGAGGACAAGGTGCTCGCCGACGAACTTTGCGGTCTCCGTCGCAGACCCCCAGTGCCACGTGCCCGCGAGCTCCAGCACCTCGCTGGTCCCGGCAGCCACCCACGGGGTCACCTCGGGTAGTTCGAGCTCACGAAGGGTGCGGAGCAGTTGCTTGGGAAGGGTCTTGAGGGCAACGCTCGCCGTCGTGTTCGTGAGGAGGACGACCCCGTCGCCCGCCTGACCCGGCGGGCCGTCACCGCCGGCGGCGTCGAGGTGGACCCGTTGCATCGCGAGGAAGCCGGGCATGGAGCCTCCATGCCCGGCGGTGCGGGCACCGCCGTCGTTCCACACCTGCCAACCGAGGCCGTGCGCGCCGTTCCACGGCTGCCCCGGCTCGTCGACGACGTGGTGCGGCTCCACCATCTCGGCCAGCGTGGACTCGGCGAGCAGGCTCTCGGTGCGGCCACCCAGGAGCGCCGCCCATCGCGCGAGGTCCTCGACGGTGGTCCACAACTGCCCGGCGGGTGCCATCGCACCGCCGTCGTGCTCCGGCTCATGGAGAAGGACATCGGCAAAGGGGTGCACCGCGAGTCCCTGCGCTGCCGGCCCTGATGGGCGCGGCGTCGTGCGACGCATGCCCAACGGCTCGAGGAGCTCCTCCCGGACGACGTCGAACCACGGGCGCTCGCGGACGACTTCGAGGAGGCGACCGAGGGCGGCATACCCGGTGTTGGAGTAGTGGAAGCGTCTCCCGGAACGGAATCGGGTCCCCACGCCCGAGCCCACGAGGTGGTCCCAGTCGCCACCCGGTGTGCGCTCCCACCAGCCGCTCTCGGTCTCGGCCTGGACGCCGCCGGCGTGGCTGAGCAATTGCTCGATCGTCACGTCGTCGAGCGCGCTGCCCGGCACATGCGTGCCGAAGCGGTCCGTCAGGTCGATCAGCCCCTCGTCACGCAGCCGCATGACCGCGACGGCCACGATCGTCTTGGTGATGGAACCCATCCGGAACTGCGTGTCGGAGTCGACAGGAGGGCCGTCGGCGCGACCATCGGAGGTGCCCACCGCTCCGGACCACACCAGCTCACCGCCACGCACGAGTCCCGCTGCGACCGACGGCAATCTGTGGTCGCGCTGACCGGTCGCTAGAACATGGTCGAGGCGTGCAGTCGTCGTGGGGGAGAGCGGCATTGGTCCAGCGTAGGGACAGGGCCCGGCGACGGGTTCTGTGGGGCTGACACACTGGTCGCATGCCGCAGGACGCCCCCGCCTCCGTCCCCTCCGCACGTCCCTATCGCACCGAGGTCCCGCTCCGCTGGTCCGACATGGACGCCTACGGGCACGTCAACAACGTGCAATACCTCCGGCTCCTCGAGGACGCCCGCGTCATCGGCTTCCGCGAGTGGTTCGGCGAGGAGCGTTCGCTGCTCGACACCGGGGTGATCGTGTCGCGCCACGAGATCGAGTACGTCGCACCGCTCACCTACCGACCCGAGCCGATCGAGGTCGACATGTGGGTCACCAGCGTGCACGGCGCCGGCTTCAATCTCGGGTATGCCGTCCGCGACCCCGAGTCTCTCGGCGAACGTGTCTATGCGGTCGCCGAGACCGGACTCGTGCTCTATGACTTCGCGACGGCGCGCCCCCGGCGACTGACCGACGAGGACCGAGCAGCGCTGGCGGTCCACGCCGGAGACCCAGTCACCTTCAGGTGGTCGGCCAAGTGAGCGCCACCGTTCCGGCGTCCGAGTTGGTGCTCGCCGACGCAGAGTCCCTGCAGGACCTCGGTCGGTATGCCGCCCGCGCCCGCGCGCTCGACGCCGACGGTGCCGTGCGGCTCCAGGCGATCGGGCCCGTGTTGGCCGCGTGGGTGGGAGTGTTGCCCGGCTCGGGCCTCATGGGAACCGGGACGACGATCGGCCTGCGCACGTCGGCGCTGGCCGAGCCGGCCGAGCTCGACGTCGTCGTGCCACTCGCCGCCGTGAGTGATCGGGTGGCCCGGCTGGGGGAGAGGGCCGTGCTGCCGGTACCGCCGATGACGATGTCGGCTGCCTGGGCAGCGGTCTCGCCACCCCGCTCGGGATGGGTCACCGTGGGACCCGTGGCGTCAGAAACGTTGCAGCACACCGCATCCGAGGGCATCGCCGAGGTGGCGTCCGGCACGCCCGACGGTGCCGGAGCACATGCCGTCACGGCGCTGCGTGAGCGGGTGTGGGGCCGGGTCGTTCCGGCGAGCGAGGGAGAGCTGGGCTTCCCTGCGGCACTGGCCTTCGCGGCATACGCCCTCGGTTTCCTCACGCCGGGCGCGGAGTCCACGATCGCCACGAACGGTCGGTGGACTCGGCTGAGCACGGCCGCAGGCCACGCCCTCACCCGCGGCTGACCGCCCTCACCTGCGACTTCTTGCCCGACCGGGACGGGAATCGGGGCGGGTCAGGGGACCCAGCGGGGTGTGCGGCGCTCGAGGAACGCGGTCATGCCCTCACGGGCCTCCTCGCTGGAGAAGAGGCGTGACGACTGCTCTGCCACCCGGTCGCGGTGCGCGTCGATGCCGGCGAGGAGGTCGTGGTTGACGAGGAGCTTGGTCTCGCGCAGTCCTTGGGGGGAGCAGCGTGCAAGCTCCGTCGTGAGGTCACCGACGACGGCGTCGACGTGGTCCGCGGCTGCGGTGACCAACCCGATGTGGGCCGCCTCGGTGGCATCGAACGTCGAACCCGTGAGGAAGTAGCGCGACGCCGCGCGCGATTCGACCCGGGGGAGCAGGACGAGCGAGATGACCGACGCCGCCAGGCCGAGGCGTGATTCGGTGAGCGCGAAGGTGGACGAGGGGCCGGCGACGACCATGTCGCAGGCCGCGACGAGTCCCATCCCGCCCGCTCGAACATGGCCGTCGATCCGACCCACGACCGGCTTGGGCAACGCGACGATCCCTCGGAGCAGGTCGACGAGCTGGTCGGCCCGCGCCCGCGCCGGGTCCCCGACGGCGCCGCTCGAGGCCTCCGACAGGTCGGCCCCGGCGCAGAACGTCCCGCCGGTGTGGGTGAGCACGACGCATCGCACTGCGTCATCGGTGGCGGCGGCCTCCAGCGCCTCGTGCAGCTCGCGCACGAGTTGGTCCGACAGGGCGTTGCGGTTGTGGGGCGAGTCGAGGGCGATGGTCGCGACCCCACCCGTGGTCGTCGCCCGCACACGGTGTTCGGCTGCACTCATGGTCGGTGACCCTACCGCTGGGCGATGCGGCGACCCGCGACGATCACGAGCGAGGCGACGACCGCGGTGCACAACCACATCGTGACGAACACAGGGGTGTCCTGACCTCGGCCGACATGGAGAGCCGCGAAGATCGCGCCCGTTCCGGCGATTCCGATGACCGAGCCCAGGACGTCGGCCAGTTGGAGCGACGAGGACGCCGAGCCGTGGTCGGCCACGGGGGTCATCGACAGCGCAAGCACGGACAGGCTCGCCGTGCCGAGTCCCATCCCCAGGCCACATACGGCGAGGGCGCCCGCGACGAACCAGGGTGACCAGCCGAAGTGGGCGATCGCCACCACGCAGAGCAGTCCCACGGCGAGTGCAGCGCCCCCGCTGCTGACGAGCCGGTCGCGGCGCCCGGCGAAGGCATCGCGGCCCTGGATCCAGGAGCCGACCGACCAGCCGATCGATCCGACCGCCAAGAGGCCTCCGGCCTGTGCGAGGGACAGGCCGCGCTCTCCCGTGAGCATGAGGGGGATATAGGTCAGGGTCCCGAAGAAGGCGAAGGGGAGGAGGAACCGACTCAACATGACCGAGGACAGCCCGCGCCTCATGGAGAACGTCCCGCTCGGCAGGAGCAGCGGCGCGCAGACCGCAACACCGGCAAGCCCGACGAGCCCACCCACGGTCCGGGGCGACCACCGCAGCTCGAGGTCGTGCATCCCCCACTGCATGAGCCCGGCAGCCACGGCGATCGCGAGCCCGAGCCACGCGGCACGGACGTGTTCGCGGTGGTCCCGGCTCGACGGTTCGATGTCTGCACCGTCGCCGAGGATCTGGCGCCTGCGGGCAACGATCACCGCGAGTGCGCCGGCGGCGGGGACGACGACGACCCAGAAGACCCACCGCCACGAGAAGGTGGTGGTGATCCACCCGGCGAGGACGGGTCCCAGCAGCGAAGGCAGCACCCAGGCCGCGCTGAGAACGCCGAACACCTTGGGCCGCAACGTTTCCGGATAGGCGCGTCCGATGACGACGAAGCCGGCCACGAAGGTGAGTCCCGCCCCGAGTCCCGCCACCGCGCGCCCGAGAAGGAACGGTCCGAAGGCCGTCGACGCGCCGCAGATTCCGCAGCCCAGGGCAAACAGGATCTGCCCGGCCACCAGAGACGGCACCGGCCCTGACCGATCGCACCAGACGCCGGCAAGAACGATGCCAAGCAGTTGGAGGGTGAGCATGACAGAGAAGGCCAACGCATAGGAGCGCACGGCATCGAGTTCGCGCGCCACCTCCGGCATCGCCGTCGAGACGGCCATCGACTCGAAGGCGATGACGGCGATGATCGACAGGATCGCGATCGTCAGTGCGGCGTACTCCGGGCCGAACACTCCGCTGTGCGGCGACCCGGTTGCCTGCGTCCTTGCTCCCGGTGAACTCACGCGGTCACGCTACGTCAGGGCTGAGGGGGTGGCCGCGTTCGCTCAGGACGTCACGCAGGGTGGCGATGTGGTCGGTGACGATGCCGTCGACGCCGAGGTCGAGCAGGCGGTGCATCTCCACCGCGGACTCGTCGCTCCACGGGTGGAACCACACGTGGACCTGTTTGCCCAGTCGATGCGCCACGGACACGAGTTGCGGTGTCACGAGGGTGATCTGGCGTCCGCGGATGCGGTGCGCCACGGGGATCTGCAGCACGGGGGCCGGAGTGTGCAGCAGGAGGGACAGCGGCGTCGGGGCATAGCGCAGCGCACCCGTCCCGACTTGCCCGGCCGCGGTGGCCAGTCGGGGTCCGAGGCCCCGGCGGGCCGCTCGCACCCGCCTCTCGCTGAACGAGCCGATGCAGACCCGGTCGATGGCGTTGTGGCGCCGGATGGTGTCGATCGTGGGCGCAAGCGCAGCGTCGGCCTTGACGTCGATGTTGAGTCGCGTCGTCGGGAACTCCTCGAGCAACTCGGTGAGCAACGGGACCGGGTCGGTGCCGTTGATGCGGGCATCGCGCACCGCCGAGTACGGCAGGTCGATGATGGCTCCCGCACTGTCGGTGGTCCGGTCGAGGTGCGTGTCGTGGAACGCGATGAGTTCGCCGTCCGACGTCGCATGAACGTCGGTCTCGAGGTAGTGGTACCCCAGCGCCACGGCCTCCCGGAAGGCGCGGACAGTGTTCTCAAGGCCGATGTTCGGGCCATAGGCCGCCCCGCCTCGGTGCGCCATCGCGATGGGGCCCTCGTGGTCGAAATAGGTGAAGTGCTCCGCCCTGGCCATGTCAGATCCGAGCCCAGATGGCGACATCCGTGGGGATGAGGCCGTCGCCATCGAGTTCGCCGGACCGGTGGGTCACGACGGCGCCATCGGGCAGCGCCACCGGCTCCGCGCCGAGGTTCACGAGGACCAGCGTGCGACGCGAATCGTCGTGGGCGGCATTGACGAACGCGACGACATCGCGACTCGACAACTCGTGCCAGGTCGCCGAACCCAGCCCGAGTCGGTCGGCCCGCCGGGCCGTGAGCATCGAGCGATACAGCTCGAGGGTCGACCCGTCCACGCCGGCTTGCTGGTCCACGGCGAATGCCCCGTACGACTCCGGTTGCGGCAGCCAGGTCGCGACACCGGGGCCGAACCCGAGGCTCGGCGCATCCTTGACCCAGGGCATTGGGACACGGCATCCGTCGCGCCCGATCTCCTTGCCCTCGGTCCGGTGGAAGGTCGGGTCCTGACGGAACTCGTGCGGCATGTCGGTCGACTCCGGCAGACCCAGTTCCTCGCCCTGATAGATGTAGGCGCTGCCCGGCAGCCCGAGCATGAGCATCGTCGCGGCCCGTGCGCGTCGGAGCCCGAGTTCGGCATCGGGTTGGGCCTGGTCTGCGGCGATGCCGTTCGGCCGTGGAAGCGACTGGTCGAGGCCGAGGCGCGAGGCGTGCCGGACGACATCGTGGTTCGAGAGCACCCAGGTCGTCGGGGCCCCGACGGCGTCGTTGTGCCGGAACGAGTGCTCGATCACCGACTGCAACTTCGCCGCGTCCCAATGCGTGTCCAGGAAGTCGAAGTTGAAGGCTTGGTGCATCTCGTCCGGGCGGACGTAGCGGGCGAGCCGCTCGGTCGGCTTGACCCAGGCTTCGGCGCACAGAATCCGTGCAGGAGAAGGCTGTTCGTCGAGGAGGGAACGCCAGCGGCGATAGATCTCGTGGACCCCCTCCTGGTCCCACATCGGAGGCCGGCCGCCGGGACCCGCCTCGTGGACCCGTGCCGTCACGTCCTGTGCCTCGACGTCCGGAGGGAGGGCAGCGTTCGGGTTGTGATCGGTCGCGTCGAGCATCAGGAGCGGCCCGTCCCAGTCCGGGAGGCCCTCCTCCTTGATGAGGCCGTGGGCCACGTCGACCCGGAAGCCGTCGACACCCCGGTCGCACCAGAACTGGAGGATCGACGCGAACTCGTCCCCGACCTCGGGGTTGGTCCAGTCGTAGTCGGGCTGCGTCGTGTCGAAGATGTGGAGGTACCACTCACCGGGGTTGCCGTCCTCCTCGGTGACACGCGTCCACCCGTTTCCGCCGAAGACCGAGGGCCAGTTGTTCGGCGGCTTCTCGCCCTGCTCGCCCTTGCCCTCCCGGAAGACGTAGCGGGCGCGTTCGGGGCTTCCCGGGCCGGCCTTGAGCGCGGCCCGGAACCACTCGTGCTCACTCGACGAGTGGTTGGGCACCAGGTCCACGATGATCTTGAGTCCCAGGTCGTGCGCCCGGGCGATGAGCGCGTCGGCGTCGGCCAGGGAGCCGAACAGGGGGTCGATGTCGCGGTAGTTCGCGACGTCGTAGCCCGCGTCGTGCATCGGTGACACATAGAAGGGTGAGAGCCAGACAGCATCCACCCCGAGGTCTCGCAGGTAGGGCAGCCGGTCGGTGATTCCCTTGAGGTCGCCGATGCCGTCACCGTCGGAGTCCGCCCACGAACGCGGATAGATCTGGTAGATCACGGCGTCGTGCCACCACGGGGAGTCGTTCGGGTCGGCAGCGTGGAGCGTCGTCGGGGTCCGGCCTTCAGGTGCGTGCTGGGTCACCTTCCCCATGCTTCCGTATGCCGTCCGCCCACGACCATCCCACCCCTCACGTCTCGACTTTGTGCCCCGTTGGGACAAAAACGGCTTCGACTTTGTGCCCCGTTGGGACAACTCGCTGGCGCTCGCCGTCCCAACGGGGCACAAAGTCGAAGGTCACGTCGGGTGGACGAGTTCGCGGTGGTCGTCGCCCCGGCCGTGGAGAGAGCAGGGCTGGCGCGGCTCTCGCGGGCAGAGCACCCAGACCTGGGACGCCCGCGCCCGATAGAGCCGCCACGGCGAGTCGCCGGTGACGTCCTCGACGGTGAGCGCCGAGCCGCCGCGCGACTCTGGACCGGGGTAGACCGTCAACCCGTGCTCGAGGTCCGACGGCTCGTCGACGATCGCAGCCGACCCCACGGCATACACGGCCCGTCCGTGGTACGCCGGAACGGTCGAATCGAACACGACGAGGCTGATCCTTGAACGCGACTCGAGGTTCTCCGAGTGGAGTGACCCTCGGCTCGACGTCCAGTAGAAGTCCGTGAGGCCATCCGCGGCGAAGTAGACCGGCGTCGTCCACGGGCGTCCGTCGGCGTCGACGGTCCCGAGGGTGACGTAGGCGATGCGGTGCAGCAGCGAGTGGGCGTGCTCGACCAGATCGGTGTCGTCGCTCATGCCTCAGTCCTACCGTGGGAGAGGCTGACCCGGCGACCCACCGGCCCCACGACGGCTCAGATCGTGGGGCGCGCGTCCTCATCGCTGTTGACGAGCATGTGCGCAGCACGCATGAAGTAGTCCCGCATCGCCTCGGCGTGGGCCTCTTGGAGGTCGAGGGTGTCCATGGCCGCGAGCATGTGCCGCATCCACCGGTCGCGCATGTCGAGGGTGACGGGGAAGGGGGCGTGTCGCATCCGCAGCCGAGGGTGGCCGCGTTCCTGGCTGTAGGTATTCGGTCCGCCGAAGTACTGCTCGAGGAACATCCGGAGGCGCCGCTCGGCCGGGCCGAGGTCTTCCTCGGGATACAGGGCGCGCAGTTCCGGGTCGGCCGCGACGCCGACGTAGAACTCGTGCACGAGACGCTCGAACGTCTCGGCGCCCCCGACCTCGTCGTAGAAGCTCATGCCTTCCCTCCTGGACTGCCCGACCCGAACGCACCGAACGGGTTGACCGGCGGCGCCTTGACCCCGGCCGCATCGAGCGCCGTCTTGATCCGCTGACGCAGCTCGCGCTGCACCTCCACCTTCTCACCGGGGGACGTCTCGGCGAGCACCCGGATCGTCAGCGTGGAACCGGTGAGGGACTCGACGCCGGCGACCGTCGGGGTGTCGAGGAGGCGGCCATCCCAGACCTCGTCGCCGGCCATCGCCTCGGCCGCCTCTCGGATGACCGATGACACACGCGCAACGTCCTCGTCGTAGGCGACGGGCACGTCCACGATCGCGGTCGCCCGGTGCTGGCTCAGGTTGCCGATCCGGACGATCTCGCCGTTGCGGATGTACCAGGTGACGCCGTCGGCGTCGCGCAGCCGTGTGACGCGCAACGTGACCTCCTCGACGGTCCCGATCGCCTCGCCCGTGTCGATGACGTCTCCGACGCCGTACTGGTCCTCGAGGATCATGAAGATCCCGGAGAGGAAGTCCTTGACCAGACTCTGCGCCCCGAACCCGAGTGCGACCCCACCGACACCCGCAGTGGCGAGGATGGGTGCCAGATCGATGCCCACCGTCGACATGACGGTGAGCACGGCGATGAGGCCCACGACGAACGACACGATGCTCCGCAGGAGCGACCCCAGGGTCGCCGTCCGCTGCTTGTGGCGCGCACGAGCGTTCGCGGTCGCCTCGGCGAGGAGGCGACCGGCGCGGGACCTGTCCTCCTTGGGATCGGCGCGCTCGTCCGACTTGGTCGTCATGGTCCGCACGACGCGGTTGATGAGCCGGTGCAGCATCCACGTCACGACGACGGCAAGGACGATCGTGAAGAGGATGCGCAGCCCGTCGGTGAGCAGCCAGTCCTGGAGCTTCTCGGCGGTCAGCACTGCGGAGCGGAGGTCGGCAGAAATCATGCCCGGGCGTCACGCTCCTGTGCCGCGAGGGCCCGGGTGATCGGGTCGCGGTTCTCGGCGACGAGGCGGCGGAGCGCGTCCGGGGCCTCGGGGTGGGAGTCGAGCCAGGCCTGCGTGGCGTCGCGCAGTTCGGCCGACGCCAGCCCGCGCGGGTAGAAGCCGTGCACGATCGCCGCGATCAGCGCCATGGATCCCTTGTCCTGCACCGTGTCGAGCGCCTCGTGGTAGCGAGCGACGAACGGCTCGAGGGCAGCGACGTCGCCGAGGCGACCGAAGCCGAGGCCGTAGGCGTCGACCATCGAGTTCGAGAGGCCGGAGTCGGTGACGGCGGCCTTCCACGCTGCTTCCTTGGCAGCAGCCGTGGGCACCGAGGCCCGTGCTCGGGCCGCGCGCTCCTGACCCGTGGCCGTCGCGTCGCGCTCGAGCTCGGCCTCGATCTCGCCGTCCTTGAGGTCGTTGGCGCCGGCCAGACCGGTGAGGAGGGTCCAGCGCATGTCGGTGTCGAGGGCGAGACCCTCGAGGCTCTCGGTGCCCGCGAGAAGACCACGCAGGTATGCCGTGTCGTCACCGCTCGTGGTGAAGCCGGCTGCCGCGGTCACGAGCTGGAGCTGGGCGTCACTGCCGGGCGCGGCGTCCTTCGCGAGCTCCCACAGGCGTGCGAGCGTCGCACGACGAGTGGCGTCGCGCGTCTCGGGAGCCGTGTAGAGGTTGACGGCGGTCGAGAGCTGGGCGAAGAGCGTGCGCAGCAGTGTCGAGTCGGTCTCTCCCGGGAGGACCTCCAGGACGAGGTCGGCGAAGGTCCGGGCGCTCATCTCGGCGTCGCGCGTCATGTCCCATGCGGAGGCGAGGACGAGCGACTTCGGCAGCGAGCTCTCGAATCCGCGCACGTGCTCCAGAGCCGTGGCGAGGGAGCGCTCGTCGAGTCGCAGCTTGGCGTAGGTGAGGTCGTCGTCGTTGACCAGCAGCAGGTCGGGCTGCTCGCGGCCGATGAGGTCCGGGACCTCGGTGCGCTCACCCGTGAGGTCGAGCTCGAGACGGTCGGTGCGCACGAGGCGAGAAGCGCCCTCGGAACCGGACTGGACGGCATACAGGCCGATCGCCAAGCGGTGCGGACGGATCGTCTCGAAGCCCTCGGCGAAGGTCTGCTCGATGACGGCGCTCGTGATCAGGCCGCGGTCATCGACCTCGACGACCGGCCGCAGGGTGTTGACGCCAGCGGTTTCGAGCCACGCCTTGCTCCACGTGTGCAGGTCGCGACCCGACGTGGTCTCGAGCTCGGCCAGCAGGTCGTCGAGCGTGGTGTTGCTCCACTTGTGCTTGGCGAAGTAGGCGCGCAGTCCGTCGCGGAACGGCTCACGCCCCACATAGGCGACGAGTTGCTTGAGGACGGATGCGCCCTTGGCGTAGGTGATGCCGTCGAAGTTGACCTCGACGTCCTCGAGGTCGCGGATCGGGGCGACGATCGGGTGCGTGGAGGAGAGCTGGTCCTGGCGGTAGGCCCAGTCCTTCTCGTGCGTGCCGAAGGTCGTCCACGCCTCGGTCCATTGGGTCGCCTCGGCCTGCGCGGTCGTCGACGCCCACTCGGCGAACGACTCGTTGAGCCAGAGGTCGTTCCACCACTTCATCGTGACGAGGTTGCCGAACCACATGTGCGCGAGCTCGTGCAGCACCGTGAGCGCGCGGCGCTCGACGATGGCGTCGGTGACCTTGGACCGGAAGACGTACATCTCGTTGAACGTCACGCAGCCGGCGTTCTCCATGGCGCCCATGTTGTATTCGGGCGTGAAGATCTGGTCGTACTTCTCGAAGGGGTACTCCTCGTCGAACTCCTCCTCGAAGAACGCGAAGCCCTTCTTGGTGAGGTCGAAGAGGTTGTCGGCGTCGAGGAACTGCGTGAGCGACTTGCGGCAGAAGATGCCCAGTGGCACCTCTCCGCGGCGGCTCGTCAGGCTGTCGCGGACCACGTCGTAGGGCCCGGCGACGAGCGCGGTGATGTAGCTCGAGATCGGCTCGGTCGGCGTGAAGGACCACGTGGAGACACCGTCGCGCTCGGTCGGCTTCGGCTCCGGGGTGGGGGAGTTCGAGAGCACCTGCCAGTGGCTCGGTGCCGTCACGGTGAACGAGAAGCGCGCCTTGAGGTCGGGCTGCTCGAACACGGGGTACATGCGGCGGCTGTCCGGCACCTCGAACTGGCTGTAGAGGTAGACCTCCTTGTCGACGGGGTCGACGAAGCGGTGCAGGCCCTCACCGGTGTTCATGTAGGTGCCCGTGGCCTCGATGCGCAGCTCGTTCCGCTCCGCCAGGCCACTGATCGCAATGCGAGAGCCGTCGTATGCCGTCTCGACCACCTCACCGTTGAGCGTCACCTTCTCGACGGACTCACCGAGGAAGTCGACGAAGGTCGCCGCCCCCTCGGTCGCCGTGAAGGTGATCGTGCTCGTCGTCGCGAACGTCGTGTCGGACGTCGTGAGGTCGAGTTCGACCGAGTACGCCTCGGCCTTGACGAGCGATGCGCGCTCCTCGGCCTCGACGCGGGTGAGGTTCTTGCCGGGCACAGGGGTCTCCTTGTGTCAGGGATTCAACAGATTTGTCTGCAATCCTCCCACGCTCCCGGGGCGGCGCTGGCCCTACCCATACCAGCCCACGGACCGTGGTGGCAGGATGGCGCGCATGTCCGCCGCCACACCCGTGACCTTCCACTTCGACCCGACCTGCCCCTGGGCCTGGATGACCTCGCGATGGCTCGGCGACGAGGTCGAACCCCACCGGGACCTCGACGTCACCTGGGCCGTGATGAGCCTGTACTACCTCAACGAGACGCGTGACATCCCCGCCGGGTACCGCGAGATGCTCACCGAACGGCAGAACCTCAGCGGTGCCGTCGTTGCAGCGCGGGCCAAGTACGGCGACAAGGTCGTCAAGCCGCTCTACGACGCCATCGGCACCCGCTTGCACCCGCAGGGCCGTCAGGACCTCGACACGATCCTCGAGGAAGCCTTCGCGGAGGTCGGCGTCGAGCCCGTGTCGCTCGAGGAGATCCGCTCCGACGAGGTCCAGGAGGCCCTGCGTGCCGGCACGCAGGCCGTGATCGACAAGGTGGGCGACGACGTCGGCACGCCGACCATCGACATTGCCGGGGCCGCCTTCTTCGGCCCCGTCGTGACCCCCGCTCCCAAGGGCGAGGCAGCGCTCAACCTGTGGGACGGCAGCGTGCTCGTCGCCGGTGTCCCCGGCTTCTACGAGATCAAGCGCAGCCGCACGGTTGGTCCGCAGTTCGACTGACGCGCCCCCCTCCACCCACCCGACCACAGACGTTCGACACAGGAGCACCACGAGACATGCGCGTTCACATCGGCGGCGACCACGCGGCATACGACCTCCAGCAGGACCTCATCGCCTTCCTTGAGGCCGAGGGGCACGAGGTGACCAACCACGGCCCGTTCGACCTCGACCCCCTCGATGACTACCCGGTGTTCGTGCTGCGCGCGGCCGAGGCCGTCGCCGCCGACCCGGAGTCGCGAGGCATCGTTCTCGGCGGCTCCGGCAACGGCGAGCAGATGGCGGCCAACAAGGTGGCGGGCGTGCGCGCAGCCCTCTGCTACAACGACGAACTGGCGCAGCTCGCGCGTGAGCACAACAACGCCCAGGTCATCTCGATCGGCGGCCGCATGAACACGGTCGACGAGGCGCGCTCCATGGTCCGCACCTTCCTCGGCACGTCCTTCTCGGGCGAGGAGCGCCACCAGCGCCGGATCGACATGGTCAGCGGCTACGAAGAGAGCGCCACCCTCCCCGACCTGCCCTGAGGGGGGCCATTTCGGGCCTTTCGCGGGTGGCTACCCGTGGGTTAATGTGACCGCACGCAGCCCACGACAGGAGAAGTGCCAGTGGCTACGGACGTCAGCGTCCTCACCCGCAGGACCCCGGCGCTCACGCGACGCCTCGGCCATCCGGCCATCGCGGTCGGTCCACGTCGCGACCGCGTCGTCTTCGTGATCCTGGCGTTCGTCGCCCTGCTCTTCGTGCTCGCAGTCATGGTCTGGCCGACCCGCATCCCGTTGGTGTCCCTCGCGCCGCTCGTCCTGCTCAGTGGCCTCTATCTGTCGGACCGCCATCTGGTGGGGCTCTACATCCTCATTGGCATCGGGGTGCTGGCGACGGTGCCGCAGCTGGGTGGGACCGCCATGGTGCGCACCCTGATGGTCTCCTCGATGTTCGCCCTCATGGCCATGATGGTGATCGTGTCGTCGTCGCGGGTGCGGGTGGGATCGACCGGCTTCCACGGCGAGAACCTCTTCGTGGAGCTGCGTGACCGCATCGCGCGATCGGCCCAGCTCCCCGGCCTGCCCCAGGGGTGGACCGCCGAGTCGGCGGTCTACTCAGCGCACGGAGAAGGATTCTCCGGCGACTTCATGGTCGCGGACCTGACCCACAACGGACGGCATCTCGAGGTGGCCCTCGTCGACGTCAGCGGCAAGGGCCGCGAGGCGGGGACGCGCTCACTGCTGCTCTCCGGCGCCCTCGGTGCCCTGCTCGGTTCCCTTCCGCCCAGCGCCTTCTTGAACGCCGCCAACAGCTATCTCGTGCGGCAGGGCTGGGAAGAAGGATTCGCCACGGCCGTCCACGTCGACGTCAATCTCGACACGGGCGAATTCTCGGTCGGCAACGCCGGGCACCCCGCGCCCGTCCGCTACTCCGTCGGCACGGGCACGTGGGAGATCCTGGAGGGCGGGCGTGGTCCTGTCCTCGGCATCATGCAGGGGGTGACCTTCGCCCGGACGCGCGGGACGCTCACCATGGGCGATGCGCTGATGATCTATTCGGACGGCATCATCGAGTCCCGCGGTCATGACCTGACCGAGGGCACGGACCGGATGCTCGGAGCGGCGTCCGGCGCGATGATTCGCCACGGCGACTCGATCACCGACGCCGTCGTCTCGTCAGCCCGCTCGGGCGAGGCCGACGACCGAGCCGTCTTCGTCATCACGCGCCGCTGACGGAAGCCGCGCTACGACGTATGCCGCCCGCTCGGGTGAGCGGACGGCATACGGGTGTGTCGTGGGTCGTGGACGCGCGCGTCGGTGGAGGCTCAGTACCTCGCGGCCGAAGTGCTCTGGCTGGTGACCCGCTCCAGGGCGTACTCGGTGACCCGGATCAGGGCGGCCTTCGCAGAGTTGCGGTCACGGGCATCGATGGCGATGACCGGAGTGTCCACGGGAAGGGCCAAGGCCTCGCGCACGTCCTCGGCGGGGAAGCGCTGTGCGCCGTCGAACTCGTTGATGGCGACGATGAACGGCAGCTGCTTGGCCTCGAAGTAGTCGACCGCCGCAAAGGCCTCGTCGAGGCGCTGCGTGTCCACGATGATGACCGCACCGATGGCGCCCTTGATGATGTCGTCCCACATGAACCAGAAGCGCTTCTGACCAGGGGTGCCGAAGAGGTAGAGGACGAGGTCGTCGGCCAGCGTGATGCGGCCGAAGTCCATGGCCACCGTCGTCGTCGACTTCATCGGTGTGTTGGACAGGTTGTCGACTCCGGCAGACTCGTTGGTCACGAGCGCCTCGGTGCGCAGGGGCACGATCTCGGACACGGCGCCCACGAGGGTGGTCTTGCCGACGCCGAATCCGCCCGCGACGACGATCTTGGTCGACGCGGCGCCCGAAGGCGGGCTAGATGGCCCGAAGTCCACGGAGGGTCCTTTCGATGAGGTCCTGACGCACGTCACGGCTGGAGGCGTCGGTGAGGGTCGTGGCGGCGATCCTGACATGTCCCTGCTCGACGAGATCACCGAGGAGGACACGCACGACGCCGAGGGGGAGTTTTGCTGCCGCCGAGATCTCGGCGACGGAAGTGCGGCTGGCGCAGGCCGCCACGATCGTTCCGAGCTGGGACTGACCGTTCCAGTCGCGCTCTCGACCACTGTCGGTCTGCTCGATGATCGCCTCCACGGGGAGGTCGACCGACGAACGTGTGCGCCCGGAGGTCAGAGCATAGGGACGCACGATGCCGGCAGTCGGCACGAGTTCGTCCTCGTCGTGGTGGTGCGGGGCCATCGTTCAGATCTTTCAGTAGGGCCTGTGGACCCGGGCCTCGGCCTGGATCATCGGCCCGACACGCTGGACGAGGAGGGCCATCTCGTAGCCGATCTGGCCGATGTCGGCGTTGCCGGCGGTGAGGACGGCGAGGTTGGAACCGTCGCCGACGCTCATGAGCAGAAGGAAACCGTTCTCCATCTCGATGACGGTCTGGAGGACGGTGCCGCCGTCGAAGAGCGAAGCAGCGCCGGTCGCAAGGCTCGCGAGTCCGGAGGACACGGCGGCCATCTGCTCCGCTCGGTCGGACGGCAGCCGGGCCGACCCCGCAACCAGCAGGCCGTCGGCGGACACCAGGATGGCGTGTGTCGCCCCGGCGACGTCGTCGACGAACCGCGACACCACCCAGTCGAGATTGCGCCCCACGGCTCCGTAGGTGGAGTCACTCATGATCGGTCGGTCTCCTCATCAAGCAGGACCGAGCCGCTGGGGGTGGCTCGGGATTCGGTCGTGTCGGTGGTGCTGCGGCGTCCACGCTGGACGCCGGCGCGGTGCCGGTTGAGCCTTGCACGGATCGCCTCCGGGTCGCGCACGACGGTCCCGGAAGATCCCGAACCCGCCTGACCCGGGACCAGCGTGGACCCTGGCCGCCGCATCGGGAGGCCGGCGCTGGAGGTGCCGGCGGAGGTGCCTGTCTGGGCTCGCTCGGCCGCTTCCCAGCCACGGTCGATGTCGTCGGAGGACCAGGGCAGATCGCCGCCCTCCTCGTTCTCGGACAGCCAGCTCGACTGCATCTTGCGGAAGATGGGGGAGTCCGAGACCGGGGCCGGTTGGAGGGAGGCCACGAAGTCGAAGTCCTCTGACACCTGGGCCGACGTCACGGGGTCAGCCTCGACGGCGTCGGGCTGCCAGGACGGCGTCTGCGTGGCGGTCGCCTCTGGAATGGTCGTGGCAGGGGTGGTCGACTCCGGTGCGGCCGATTCCGGGGCCGTCGTCGGCGCGGCGGGCGGGGTGGGCTGTCCGTCCGCATCGAGCTTCGGTCGGGGCGGAATGGGCGTCCGGGCGATGGGACCCGTGCTCGGCTCCGCCGAGGGGGAGTTGGCCCACGAAGGGCGGGCAGGCCCGGCGAGCGGCGACCCGGCGACGCTGACGCCCGGCTGCCGTCGTGGGAGTCCGGTCGGAGTGGGACGCGCATCCCCTGGGGTCGCCGCGTCACCTTCGGCAGGAGGCCGGGTGTCGGGAACCCGGCGCACCGGCAGCGAGCTCACGCTGGGGAGGGCCGTCGGGGTTGCGTTCGACTTCAGTGCGGTCAGGCTGCGCGTCGACTCGTCGTCGTCGCTCGGCAGGTTGGGAACCGCAGTGAGGGTGGTGACGCGTGGGCGGCCCGGGCCAACCTGAGGAGTGGGTGAGGTCGCACCCTCCTCGAGGGAGGCGACGGGAGCGTCGGCGGGCGCGACCGAGCGGTCGCGCGAGGGACCCACTGGCCCGGTGGGTCGACCCGTGGCCAAGAGGGTGGCCGGGAGGAACACCGAGACGACAGTGCCGCTGGACTCCTGGTTGGCGCGAATCCGCACGGTGATCTCGTGGCGGAGCGCGAGTTGGCCCACCACGTAGAGACCCATTCGGCGGGCCGTCTCGGGGGTGACCTCACCTCCGGTGGCGAGCGAGAGGTTGGCGTCGTCCATGGCGTCCTGCTCCATGCCGAGACCGGAGTCGACGATCTCGATGAGCGTGCCTCCGTCGACTCCGCGGACGCTGCTCACGGTGACGGTGCTGTCCGGCGGTGAGTACGCGAGCGCGTTGTCGATGAGCTCGGCGAAGAGGTGCACGAGGTTGGGTGCAGCGCTCGCCTGGATGATGAGGTCGTTCACGGTGAGCTGGACGCGCTGGTAGTCCTGCACCTGGGAGATCGCCGCGCGCAGGACATCGCCCAGGGCGAGGTCCTGACCTGCGACGCCGCGCGGTGCTGCTCCAGCGAGCACGAGGAGGCTCTCGCCGTTGCGGCGGATCCGCGCGGCGAGGTGGTCGAGGCGGAAGAGGCTCTCGAGGCGGCGCGGATCCTGCTCGTCGCTCTCCAGGCGCTCGATCAGGCCGAGCTGCTGGTTGATGAGCGAGGTGCTGCGTCGCGAGAGCGTCTCGAACATGGCGCTCACCTGGGCGCGCAGGCGGGCCTGCTCGGTGGCGAGGGTGAGGGCCTCGGCGTGCAGAACGTCGACGGCGCGGGCGAGCTGGCCGACCTCCTCGCGGGTATGCACCGGCAGTGGCTGCGCGGGCGTGGGTTCCTGACCCTCACGGATCTGACGCAGCGCGGTCGGGAGCCGCTCCTCCGCGACCTCGAGTGCTCCGAGTCGCACCTGCTTGATGGGTTCGAGGAGCATGCGAGCCACGGCCAGGGCCAGCACGACGGCGGCGGCGAGCAGGGCCAACGTGAGCAGTGCGTCGCGGATGGCTGTCCCGCGGGAGTCGCTCGCCTTGCCCGCCATCGTTCCGACGACCTGGTCGTTGATCCGGTTGGCGAGCGTGGTGTAGACGCTCACGGCGTCCTGGGCACGGGGGAGGGCGGAGGTTCCGGCGGCCACGGCCGGTGCCGAGCTGAGGCGGAGTTCGTTGCCCCCGGCCAGGGTGCTGACGAAGGTGTCGTCGGCGCCGAGGCTGCTCTCGAGGGCCGCGATGGCGGTCGCCTCCTCGCCGATGGCGTTGCCGAGCGTGATCGGGTCCACGGGGGACTCGGGCGTCGCACCGATCGTCAGGACGCGCTGCTCGGTCAGAGCCACCTGACCGGCGATGATGTCGCGGATGGTGGTGAGCCGGGCATCGGAGGTCTCGCTCGTGAGGTCGTTGAGGACGACGGTGATGTGACGTGCCGCCTCGGCGAACTGGTCCGAGACCGTGGCCGCCGGGGCGGTGGGAGGTGAGTCGCGCAACGGCTGACCGGCAGCGAGAGCTTGGTCGAGGCTCGTGATCTGCTCGTCGGTGAGCTCGGATTCGCGCATCGCGGACCTAAGCTCGGTCGTTGCGGAGTCGAAGCCCTGCCGGGCCCGCTCCACGGCCTCCTCATCGGTGCTGCGGCTGGCGACCGCCACGGCCGAGGCGCTGTCGATCAGCCGAACCGCGGGCTGGACGACCGACACCCGGGACTCGAGGTTGGAGAACTCGATGGCATCGCCGGTCGCGCGGACGACGCGGAGTCCACCGAACGTGGCGGCGAGGAGGACAGGGATGGCGAGCGCGAGCGCGAGCTTGCGGCGCAGGGACCATTCCTCGATCGCGTACCACGGGACCTCGGGTGTTGATCGAGCGTCCTCGACCTTCACGGGCTCAGTCACCGGCTCCTCATTTCAGGCTGTTCGACCTTCGTCCCAATGGTGGATGGCCACTGGGAACAAGCGGCGCCTCGCGCGGTCGTGATGCGGGAGGCGAGGCGTTCGGGGGCATGGCAAACGGCAGGTAGGTACCACACCCATCGGGGGACGGTAGCAGCACGACCTGTGAAGTGTCCGTCACTTCACCCCGGACGCGACCTTGCTCACACTGGCTCGGGGTTAACCTCGAGATCATGTCCTCGTTGCGTCCGACCCTTCACCACGAGCCACGCGACGGCGTGCGCACCTTCACGCCCAGATGGCGGACCTCCCCCCTCACGGCCGAGCGCATGGAGCGACTCCTGCCCGGTCATGCGATCCCGGCCGACGGGCCCCTGGATCGGGAGGCATGGTTCGGGCGGACGGCACCGGTAGTGCTCGAGATCGGCTCGGGGCACGGTGCTGCGGCGGTGGCCTATGCCGCCACCCTTCCGGACCACGACCTGATTGCGGCCGAGGTGCACGTCCCCGGGGTGGCGCGCATGCTCGCCGCCGCCGAACCCCTGTCCCTGACCAACCTGTGGGTCGAGCGCGGTGACGCGTTGCCGCTCCTCACCGATCGCATCCCGCGAGGTTCGCTCGCGGCGATTCACCTCTTCTTCCCCGATCCGTGGCCCAAGGCCAAGCACGGCAAGCGCCGGTTCGTCCAGCAGCACACCCTGTCGTTGCTCGCCGACCGGCTCGAGCCCGGTGGCGTGCTGCGCATCGCCACCGACCATGCCGTGTATGCCGGCCACGTGCGTGAGCAGGTCAGTCACCATGGCGGGTGGACCCTCGTCGAGGGGGAGCGGCCGGACTGGCGTCCCCGGGACGGCTTCGAGGCGAAGGGACTCGCCGCCGGTCGCACTGTCGCCGAGTTCGCCCTGACTCGCGACTGAGATCAGACGGTGCGGGCCCTCGTTCGTCGGGGTAGCCAGAGCCGCGGAACCAGCGCGTTCGTTCCTCACGCCCTGATTCCGACTCCCGTCATCCGGCTCCCCGACTGGAAATGGCTGGCAGAGCGCTTCGCGCTGTGCCAGCCATTTTCCTGTCGGGGTAGCCAGATTCGAACTGGCGACCTTCCGCTCCCAAAGCGGACGCGCTACCAAGCTGCGCCATACCCCGTCCCCGCCGTGGCAATCGAACTCGCGCGACACGTCATGTGCCGCCCGATTTCGGATCCCGCGAGGGCGGCCACTAGGCTAACCCCTGCTCCGAGCCGGACGGACCACACCGTCTACGACGAGCATGCGGGTGTAGCTCAATGGTAGAGCCTCAGTCTTCCAAACTGATTACGCGAGTTCGATTCTCGTCACCCGCTCCACGAGAAGGTATGCCGCCCACGCACCAGCGCGGGCGGCATACCTTTTCTGTGTGGTCGACGCCGTGTCAGGCGCGGAACGCGAGCCAGGCGTCGCTCATGCGCTCGGCCTGACCGCGGGTGAACATGTTCATGCACGAGTCCTGCGTGTAGTCCATGAAGTTGTGGATCGGGTCCAGGCCAGGTGCGGTGCAGGTGTCTGCGCCCGTGGGGCAGTTGAACTGGGGCTGCGCCTCGCGAGGGGTGTCCGCCACGAAGTCACCGGCGGCCGAGCAGCCGTGGGCGAACGTGTGCTCGAGCATGAGCCAGTGGCCGACCTCGTGGGTCAGGGTGTCGCCGAGCGAGTACTTGCCCGCGGTGCCGCCCGGCATCGACTCGTCGAGCATGACGACGCCGTCGATGTAGTCGCGGCCGTTGTTGTTGACGCCCTTGGGGAAGTAGGCCCAGCCGAGCAGGCCGTCGCCGTGTCGGCGACGTAGACGTTGAGCGTCGTGGAGTCGCCCTCGTGCAATGCCTTCTTCATGTCGCGCTCGACCTTGCCGGGGGTGACGGTGTTCCAGACAGGGTTGGCCGTCCACGTCGTCTTGGTGTGGTCGAACCGGAACGGGGTGTCGGACGCATCAGGAGCGGTGGTCCCCGAGAAGGCGTCGTTGAGGACGTCGACCTGGTCGGCGATCATCGTCTCGAGCCGGGTCTTGCCCGCGGCGTCGAGCGTGTCCTTGGAGACGACGTGGAAGATCGTCGGGACCGTGACCGAGCCGGCGGCCAGCAGGGGCGCGTCGGGGAGCACGCCGTAGGCGTTGGCCTCGCTCTTGTTGTAGAGCGCAGGCTCCTTGACGTTCTTGGCGTCGTCGCGCACCCGCGCCGCGGAGGTGGCGCCGGTTGCTGGGTCGCATTCGGCGACGGCAGGGGAGGGTGCGGACGCCGCGCTCACGGTCGCGGGCGCGGAGACGGCGAAGGTGGACGCTGCGAGTGCGATGACTCCCAGCACGGGACGGATGACACGTCGTGACATGTGTGTGGTTCTCCTCGAGGATGTGCGCCCGGTCGGGCCGCTCGCGAGACCGTACTCCGCGCGGCCCCGTCTCGTGGGTGAGCGGGGAGCACGGGATTCGTGCGCCGTGCCGTCTGCCGTTAGCATGGGCGCGAGTGTGAAGTCTTTCGGTATGCCCGTGCGCTCACCGCGCGCGAGTCCGCCCATCCGTGCGGGCCGGCAGGCCGATCCTGATCTCATCGCGCGGGGTGCGCCCCGCATCAACCCGTGATCCCAACACACCTGTGGAGTGCCTGAAGTGAAGAGTGCCGTCGAGACCCTCAGCCCGACCCGGGTCAAGCTCATCGTGGAGGTGCCCTTCGACGAGCTGAAGCCCGACCTCGACAAGGCGTACCAGACGATCGGCTCCCAGATCCAGATCCCCGGGTTCCGCAAGGGCAAGGTCCCCGCACGCATCATCGACCAGCGCGTCGGCCGTGGCGCCGTCGTCCAGGAGGCCGTCAACGAGGCCCTCCCGCGCTTCTTCTCCGAGGCGGTCGACGCCGAGGGCATCAAGGCGATCGGTCAGCCCGAGGTCGATGTCACCGCCGTGCCCCTTGAGGACGGTCAGGACTTCGAGTTCACCGTCGAGACTGACGTGCGTCCCGAGATCGAGCTCCCGGAGCTCGAGGGCATCGCGGTCGAGGTCGACGAGGTCAAGGCGACCGACGAGGACATCGAGGAGCGCCTCACCACCCTGCGCCAGCGCTTCGGCACCCTGTCAGCCGTCGAGCGTGCGGTCGAGAACGGCGACGTCCTCTCGATCGACCTCTCCGCCGTCATCGACGGTGAAGAGATCGACAGCGTCGAGGGCGTGACCTACGAGGTCGGCTCCGGCAACATGCTCGAGGGCCTCGACGACGCCGTCACCGGCGCCAAGGCCGGCGACACCGTCACCTTCACCGCACCCCTCGCCGGTGGCGACAAGGAGGGTGAGGACGCCGAGTGCACCGTCACCGTCCAGTCCGTCAAGGTTCGTGAGCTCCCCGAGCTCGACGACGACTTCGCCCAGCTCGCCTCGCAGTTCGACACCCTGGACGAGCTCCGTGACGACGTCGCCAAGCAGGCCGAGCAGGCCAAGAAGTTCGAGCAGGGTGTCCAGGCCCGCGACAAGGTTCTCGAGCACCTCCTCGAGGTCACCGAGGTCGCCGTGCCGGACGGCATCGTCGAGGCCGAGGTCCACAGCCACCTCGAGGGTGAGGGTCGCCTTGAGGACGACGAGCACCGCGCCGAGGTCGACGAGAGCACCCGCAAGGCGCTCAAGGGCCAGTTCCTCCTCGACGCCCTCGCCGAGAAGCTCGAGATCAACGTCGAGCAGCCCGAGCTCATCGAGTACCTCATCATGAGTGCGCAGCAGTACGGCATGGACCCGAACCAGTTCGCGCAGGCGATCGACCAGCAGGGTCAGGTCCCGGCCATGGTTCAGGAAGTCGCCCGCCGCAAGGCGCTCGCCGCAGTCCTCGAGAAGGCTGCCGTGACCGACACCGCTGGCAACGCGATCGACCTCAACGAGCTCGTGCCCCAGGCCGAGACGGTCGACCCCGAGCTCGAGGGCGAGGCTGACCTCGAAGCCCTCGCCGACGAGGTCGAGACCGACGAGGCCCCGGCCGAGGAGTCGGCCAAGGCCTGACCTTCGCCAGACGACAACGCACGTATGCCGTGTGCTCACCGATCGGTGAGCACACGGCATACGTGCTTCTCTGTTCAGCCGGTGGGTGGGGGAGCCGTCGTGTCACCGACACGGAGGGTCACGGGGAAGGCAGCATCTCCGGGTTGCTCGCCGGAGAGGATGCGTCTCGTGAGGTCGCCGAGCAGCCTTCCTTTGGCCTCTCCCGGTTGGACGATCGTGGTGAGCTCGCGGTCGAGCCAGGGAAGGTCGACCGCGTCGAAGCCGGTGACCGACAGGTCCTCTGGAACGCGCAGCCCGAGCGCCTCAGCAGCGCGAATCACCCCTGCTGCCAGCAGATCCGACTGGGCAACGATCCCTGTGGGGCGCTGCTCCGGCGGCGCGTCGAGGAGCAGCAGCCCGGCCTTCTCTCCCTCGGTGACGTCGGCGCGGTGAGCCTCGACGAGCGGGCTCCCCGAGGCGGCGACCTCGAGGAAGCCGTGTGCCCGCTCCCGTGCGTCGGCGTAGGCCGCTGAGTCGAGTGCGCTGATCTCCACCCGGCGTGTGGTGCCCGAGTTCTGCGCCTCCGCCGTGAGGGGCATCGCCACGTGTGCGAGCCGCGTGTGGCCGAGGTCGACGAGGTGGCGAGTCGCCTGGGCAGAGGCGCCACGCTCATCGACGACGACGTGGACGACCGAGTCGTGTGACGGGGCGCCGGTGCCGACGATCGGCAGGCCTCGCGCGACCAGGTGGTCGGTGAGTGGGCTGTCGGAGCGGCCACAGAGAGGGAAGATCGCGGCGTCGACGGCGTGCGATTCGAGGGCGCCCCGTCGGCCGTCACCGTGGTCCGCGACGAGGAGCATGCTCGTGCCCATGGCGTCGAGTTCCTGGGCGACTCCGTCGAGGACGGCGAGGGCGAACGGGTCGCGGAAGGCGTGGATGAGTCGGTCCTCGACGATGACGGCGACGCTGCGGGCCTTGCCCTGACGCAGGGAGGCCGCGAGGGGATCAGGGCCGGCGTATCCCAGTTCACCGGCCGCGTCGCGGACCCGAGCCGCAGTCTCTGGTGCGACGGGCCCCTTCCCGCTGAACACCAGTGACGCGGTGCTGATCGACACCGCGGCCCGGTCGGCGACATCACGCAGGGTCACCTTGCGCGCCTGACCCGTGCGAGGGGGGACCGTGGGCGAGGGGGCCGTGCGGGTTTGACGAGAGGGGGGCATGAGGATCAGACTATCGAATCGATTCGATCCGCCAACCACCGCGCGCTTGAACCCCGCCCCTACCGGGCCGTAAGTGAGGTACACACAGCACTTACTGCCCGGTAAGGCGGCGGGAAGCCGAGAAGGAACCGCATCACCGTGAGCAACGCCACCCTGCCCCGCGAACATGTCGCTCGCGCCCGAACCGCCGTGTTCGTGGTGTTCACTGCCTCCGGAGTGGCGTTCGCGAGTTGGGCATCGCGGATCGCCGACGTCAAGGCAACGCTGGGGCTGTCCGCAGGCCAGCTCGGGATGGTGCTCCTGGCGATGTCGGCGGGCTCCCTCGTCGCGCTGCCGTCGACGGGTCGCATCGCGGCGAAGTTCGGGGTCGTCCCCACGATCCGGGTGGGGATGCTCCTGAGCTTGCTGGGTTTTGCCACCGTCGGGTTGGGCGTCGACCTCGCGCAGTCCTCCGCTGTCGTGGCGGCGGGCCTGTTCCTCGTGGGTACGGGCATCGGGGTCTGGGACGTCACCATGAACCTCGAGGGTGCGGTGGTCGAGCGGATGCTCGGACAGACGGTCATGCCCCAGTTCCATGCTGCGTTCAGTGGCGGCACAGTCGCGTCCGCGCTGGTCGGGTCCGGCATGTCGTGGGCGGGCATCCCACTTCTCCCACACCTTCTCCTCTCGGCCCTGACCGTCACGGCTCTCGGCTTCTGGGCCCTGCGCAGCTTCCTTCCGCGCGAGCTGGAGTTCAGTGACGCGAAGGAACCGGTCAACGAGCGCGCCGCAACAGGCGGGCTGCCAACGACTGACCGCAGCCCGGCGAGGTCGGCGTGGCTCGAGCCACGCACCCTCCGCATCGGCCTCGTCGTGCTGGTCGCCGCGTTCACCGAGGGGACTGCCAACGACTGGCTCGCGGTGGCTTTCGTCGAGGGCCACGAGCTCCCTGCCTGGGCGGGTGTGCTCGGCTTCGCCACCTTCCTCAGCTTCATGACCCTCGGGCGGCTGCTCGGCACCCGGTGGCTCGACACCTACGGTCGCGTCCCTGTCCTGCGTGCCACCTTCGCGCTGGCCGTCGTCGGGTCGGTGCTCGTCATCTTCGGGACCCCGTGGATGGCCTTCATCGGCGCCGCGATCTGGGGCGTCGGCGTCTCGCTCGGCTTCCCCGTGGGCATGAGCGCCAGCGCCGACGACCCCCAGCGGGCCGGAGCGAGGATGTCGGTCGTCGCCACCATCGGCTACCTCGCGTTCATTGCCGGGCCGCCGGCCCTCGGCTTCCTGGGCGACCACGTCGGCGTCCTGCGCAGCCTGCTCGCCGTGGGCACCATGGCCCTGCTCGTCCAGGTCATCCTCGAGTCGGTGCGGGAGCCGGCTCGGACGGACCCGACCACCGCGCAGGCGGAACCAGCGCGCGGCGCGAGCTGACCGGCATACCCCTGCGCTTTTGTGCTCAGGGCGAACACGGGCCGGGACCGGGAGTGCGCGGGAGGAGCCGCGCGTTAGGGTCAGCGAAAGGCAAGACCACCCATCACGGCAGGAGCGACCAGCGTGAGCAGCAACGAGATCGTCGCAGCCGGTCCGGGCGACAAGCTCGGCCTCGACGACAGCATCTACAACCGCCTCCTCAAGGAGCGGATCATCTTCCTCGGCTCCGAGGTGCGTGACGAGAACGCCAACGCGATCTGTGCGCAGATGCTCCTGCTCGCCGCGGAGGACTCCGACAAGGACATCTGGCTCTACATCAACAGCCCCGGTGGATCGGTGACCGCCGGCATGGCGATCTTCGACACCATGCAGTGGGTGCCCAACGACGTCGCGACGGTTGCCATGGGCATGGCCGCCTCGATGGGCCAGTTCCTGCTCTCCGCGGGCACTCCCGGTAAGCGCTACGCCACGCCGCACGCCCGCGTCATGATGCACCAGCCGTCCGGCGGCATCGGGGGCACGGCATCCGACATCAAGATCCAGGCCGAGCAGCTGCTCCACATCAAGAAGCAGATGGCCGACCTCATTGCCCAGCACACGGGGCAGACGCCGGAGCAGATCGAGGCCGACTCCGACCGCGACCGCTGGTTCACGGCGGAGGAGGCGAAGGACTACGGCTTCGTGGACCACGTCTTCTCGCGTGCGGACCAGGCCGGCAAGGCGTCCGACAACCCGGTCACCGACTGACCAGGCGACCAGGGAGACGAGAGAGAGACATGAACGTGAACTACCCGACCCGCCCGAGCGGGCTCGCCGTCCCCGGCCCGTCGAGCCGCTACATCCTGCCGCAGTTCGAGGAGCGCACCTCGTACGGCATGAAGCGGACCGACCCCTACACCAAGCTCTTCGAGGACCGCATCATCTTCCTCGGGGTGCAGGTCGACGACGCCTCCGCCGATGACGTCATGGCGCAGCTCATCGTGCTCGAGTCGCAGGACCCGGACCGCGACATCCTCATGTACATCAACAGTCCCGGTGGTTCGTTCACCGCGATGACCGCGATCTACGACACGATGCAATACATCCGTCCCGACGTGCAGACGTTCGTCATCGGTCAGGCGGCCTCGGCTGCTGCGGTGCTGCTCGGCGCGGGAGCCCCGGGCAAGCGATACGCCCTGCCCAACTCCCGCGTCCTCATCCACCAGCCGGCGATCGAGGGCACGGGCGGTATGGCCTCCGACCTCGAGATCCACGCCAACGAGGTGCTCCGCATGCGTGAGTGGCTCGAGGACACCATCGCCCTGCACTCGGGGCGCGACGTCGAACTCGTCCGCAAGGACATCGAGCGCGACAAGATCCTGTCGGCGGACGCCGCGAAGGAGTACGGCCTGATCGACGAGGTTCTCGCGTCCCGCAAGGCCGCCCTCGAGGACTGATCCCCACGTCTGAACGACACCGGTGTATGCCGTCCGCTCACCTCGTGAGCGGACGGCATGCGCCGTTTTCCGGCCCCGGGGAACCCCGGCGGCTGCTCCGACGTCGAAGGGGCATGCGACGACTTCTCGTGTTCGCTCTCCTCGTCACGGCTGGGTTCCTCGTGGCGCCCGCTCCGCCTGCGATGGCGTGCTCCTGCGCGAGCATGGACATGAACACGCATGTCGCCCAAGCAGATCGGATCTTCGTCGGCACCATCGCTGCTGTCGGCAAGACGGAGCGGGGCGGCGGAGTCCTCAAGTCTGTGCCCTTCACCGTGGACGTCAGCCTGCGCATTCAGGGCGACACGGCGCGCCGGGAGGTCGTGTGGTCCCCGCGCGGTGAGGCCTCCTGCGGGATCGACGAGGAGGTGGGGCGCCCGATGGTGTTCTTCGTCAAGGACGAGCCCGACGGGGCATCCACGGGTCTGTGCGCCGGCACCCAAGAGGCGCGCGCGGACTACGTCACCGAGGTCGAGGCCGTCGCGGGTCCAGGTCGTCCAGTCATCCCCGCGGGATCGGGCCCGGCTCCCGCGACGAGCGCGCCGGGGTCCACGTCTCCCGGCGAGGCGACGGACCGACAGCCCCCCGCGGACGAGGGCACGCCGTGGGGACCGATCGTCCTGGCGGTCGCGGCCGTGGCGCTCGTCGGAGCGGGCGTCGTGCTCCTTCGCAGAGGGGGTCGCAGCGAGCACGGGGACGTTCTGCCCTGAGCGGACAAGCGCGACTCGCGAGCCGTGGGAGGCGTTCAATGGGTTGCGTCGACGGTGCTGGAAGGTAGCGTCGGACGTGTCGCCCTACGACTCGGCCAGTGAGTCGGGCGCGGCACACCAGCCGTCTGGATGAAGGGACCCCAGCCAAGTGGCACGAGTCGGAGAGACCAGCGACCTGCTGAAGTGCTCGTTCTGTGGCAAGTCCCAGAAGCAGGTCAAGAAGTTGATCGCCGGACCGGCGGTCTACATCTGTGACGAGTGCATCGAGCTCTGCAACGAGATCATCGAGGAGGAGCTCGCGGAGTCCTCCGACCTCGGCGGTCTCGATGAGCTCCCGAAGCCGCGCGAGATCTTCGACTTCCTTGAGCAGTACGTGATTGGCCAGGACGTCGCGAAGCGGTCGCTCGCCGTGGCGGTCTACAACCACTACAAGCGCATCCAGGCCGGCGACGTCATCGGCAAGAAGGACGCCGACCACGTCGACATCGCCAAGTCCAACATCCTCCTCATCGGGCCGACCGGCTGCGGCAAGACCTACCTCGCGCAGACCCTCGCCAAGATGCTCAACGTCCCGTTCGCCATCGCCGACGCGACCGCTCTGACCGAGGCCGGCTACGTCGGCGAGGATGTCGAGAACATCCTTCTGAAGCTCATCCAGGCCGCCGACTACGACGTCAAGAAGGCCGAGACCGGGATCATCTACATCGACGAGGTCGACAAGATCGCTCGCAAGAGTGAGAACCCGTCGATCACGCGTGACGTGTCGGGTGAGGGCGTGCAGCAGGCACTCCTCAAGATCCTCGAGGGCACGACGGCCAGCGTGCCGCCCCAGGGTGGGCGCAAGCACCCGCACCAGGAGTTCATCCAGATCGACACGACCAATGTGCTCTTCATCGTCGGCGGCGCGTTCGCCGGCCTCGAGAAGCTCATCGAGTCGCGCAACGGCAAGAAGGGGTTGGGCTTCGGCTCCGAGCTGCACACGCCGAAGGATCTGGCCGAGTCGATCCACGAGGTCATGCCCGAGGACCTGATGAAGTTCGGACTGATCCCCGAGTTCATCGGACGCCTTCCGGTCATCACCACGGTCTCGCCCCTCGACACGGCTGCCCTCGTGCAGATCCTGACCGAGCCGCGCAACGCTCTCGTGAAGCAGTACGAAAAGATGTTCCGCATCGACGGCGTCGAACTCGAGTTCACGGACGAGGCGATCGAGGCTGTTGCCGAGCAGGCTCTGGCCCGGGGCACGGGTGCTCGTGGCCTGCGCGCCATCATGGAAGAAGTCCTCCTGCCCGTCATGTTCGACGTGCCCAGCGACGACGAGATCACCAAGGTCGTCGTCACCGACGAGGTCGTCCGCAAGAACGTCCTGCCGACGATCGTCCGGCGCGAGTCCGGCCCCAAGCGGCGGAAGCGCACGGCCTAGCCCCTCATCTCCTGACACCGACGCCGAACGGACGCTGGCGTGGTCGGCCGAGTTGAGGGCCGCGCAAAGGCATCTGGGAGAGCCACTTCCGCTACGAGGAGCGTTCCTTGCTGTCCGTGCTCGACGAGATCCCCGTGGAACTCACGAGAGCCGACGCCTTGGGTGCCATCGCCGACTGACCCTTGTGGGACTGCTGAGCCAACCAGAGCGCGAATGCGAGGATGCCGAGGGCCGCGATGGCGCCGTAGGTGGCGACCGCATCGCCGTCGGGCAGCGCTGCGGACTGCGCCACCAGCAGCGCCCACACGGGGAGAGACAGAGCGAGGACGGTGACCGCCCGCGCGAGCCACCGGCGCACGCTCGCCCGCGGGATCGGTGCAGCCTTGGGGAGGGTGCAGGCCAACGAGGCGGCGAGGTGGATCACCAGCATCCCGGCGGCGGTGACGAAGACGAGAGCCCACTCACGGGCCGTGTCGGGCACCGTGTGGCTCGTGAGCCAGTGCGCTCCATGCAGTCCGAGAAGCAACGCCGTGAGGCGTGATCCCGGCTCGAGCGCCACGAACGGGGTCACGGCCACGACGACGAGGGCGAGGACAAACGACCCGGACGATGCGGTCAGGAGGGTGAGGGCGGCGAGTCCCAGGGACGTCAGCGCGAGCACGCCCTGGAGCACGTGCTGGGAACGTGAGGTCATCGGGTTACCATCCGCGGTGATCGGCGCTTGCGGGACAGGTCGCGCAGGACGAGGTCGAGGGTTCCGGGGCCGATCCAGGTCACGATCGGGACGCCGCTGAGAAGGGTTCGAGCCATCTCGCGTTGTCGCTCGAGGAGCCGGAGGCGCCACGCCAACCGGGCGCCCGCCGTGACCGCCTGATCGGGGACGAGACCGCCCAGCTGCTCGTCGGAGAGGTCGCCGGTCGCCATGCTCCGCGGCAAGGTGTCGACGACGATGACGGATGTGCCACGTCGCGCCAGCTGAGCCGCGTGAGCGAGCACCTGCACGTTCACGGCGGGGGTGAGGAAGACGACGAGCGTTCCCGCCGAGATCGGATGCCGGAGTTGACCCCGCAGCCGCTTCTCGTCGACCACGCCGCCGTCGGCAACCCGCACCCGCGCCAGGACGTCGAGGAGGCGCCGCAGTTGGTTGCTCCCCAGCCCGGGCGACAACCGTGGGCTCAGGTGGGCGCCCAGAACCTGCAGCCCGACGCGGTCTCCCGCGCGCAGATAGTGCTCGGCCACTGCAGCGGCTGCGCGCACGCCGTTGTCGAGGCTGCTGCCCTCCCCGTCGTAGCCCGTGCTCCGGCCCAGGTCCTGCATGGCATCGACGAGCAGCAGGATCTCGCTGTCCTCGTCCGAGAGGGTCGTGGTGACGTGGAGTTCTCCGGTGCGCACCGAGACCGGCCAGTGGATGCGGCGTAGCCGGTCACCGAACCGGAAACCCCGCACGTCCGCCAGTTCGCTGCCGTCGCCGTGACGACGCGAGCGACTTCGACCGACGAGTCCGTCGGGGTCCGGCGTGGGGGAGCGGGTCGAGAAGGCCTCTGGCAGGGGGACAGTCGGAACGAGTGGGGCATGCACGGGCGCGGGCGCCCACACGTGGGCACCGAAGGCACCACTCACGGCAAACGTCGCGGGCCCGAGGGCGCGCAGCCCCCAGCGCGTGGTCTGGCAGAACACGTCGAGTTGCCGCGGTCCCTGGAGGACGTCTCCCGCTGCCACAGCCTGACTCGTCGGGGTGAAGTGCATGAACTCCGTCTCGGTGACAGCCAGACCGACCTCCTCGACTCCGGGACCCGGCTCGACCGTCGCGGTCCACGCGGTGGTCTGCCCCTCTCGCAGCACCGTGTGACGCAGCCACGCCCGGGCGAGCGGTGCTGTCGTCGGCCGTCGGAGGTGGGACCACATGGCGACGATGACCAGCGGGGAGGCCAGCGCAACCGCGTCCGGGCGCCGCATGAGCACCCCCGCGCTGACCAGGAGCAGGCCCACCACGACGACGCGGGCGTGGGCCGGTGTGGGGCGCCACTCACCGAACAGCTCGCTGCCCGCCGGCGGCTCGGACGACAGGGTCGCGCCGTCGGCGGAGTCGTCGTGGGGTGCCTCGCGCTCGCCGCTCACGGGCCCTCGAATCCGGTCCGCCTCTCGCCCTCTGCCGGCAGCGGCGTGGGCACGGAGGACAGGATCCCGGTGACGACGCTCGCGGCGGTGACGTCGTTGATCCAGAGCTCTGGCCGCACGGTGACCCGGTGGTCCAGCGCCGCGTGTGCAACGGCCTTCACGTCTTCGGGGGTGACGTAGTCGCGGCCCTGAATCACGGCATACGCACGGCTCACGAGCATGAGCGCGAGGGAACCGCGAGGAGATGCGCCCATGACGAGACTCTCGTGCGACCGTGTCGCGGCGGCGAGGCGGACGCAGTAGCGACCAACGCTCTCATCGACCGTCACCGTCTCGACTGCCTCCTGCATCGCCACGAGGCCACTTGCGTCCGTGACGGCAGGCACCGTCTGGGCTTCCTGCTGCCGCTCAACACGGCGTCGCAGCACTTCCCACTCCTCCGCTGCGGCCGGGTAGCCGAAGGACACACGGAGAAGGAACCGGTCGAGCTGGGCCTCGGGCAGGGGGTAGGTGCCTTCGTACTCGACCGGGTTCGCCGTCGCGAGAACGTGGAACGGCTGCTCGAGGGCGAAGGTCTCACCCTCGACGGTGATCTGACCCTCCTGCATGGCCTCGAGCAGCGCGGCCTGGGTCTTGGGTGGTGTGCGGTTGATCTCGTCGGCGAGGAGCAGTTGGGTGAAGAGGGGTCCCCGACGGAACACGAACTCGTGGCTGCGCTGGTCATAGATGAAGGCGCCGGTGAGGTCGCTCGGCAGCAGGTCCGGGGTGAACTGTGCGCGGGCGAAGTCGATGCCCAGTGCCTGCGCGAAGGACCGTGCGGCGAGGGTCTTGCCGAGGCCGGGGAAGTCCTCCATGAGCACGTGCCCACCGGACAGGATGCCGGCGAGGACCAGCTCGAGGCTCGGGCGCTTCCCGACGACCGCTCCCTCGACTGCGGTGAGGATGCGCGTCGAAAGGTCGCTGACCTCGCTCAGGGTGAGCCTGGGGGTGGGCATTGCGGTCACTCAGATCTCCTCGAGGGTGGTGATGAACGATGCGAGTTGTCTCTCGTTGACCTGTGGTGCCGTCGGAGAGTTCAGGTATGCCGTGAGGTCGGGTCCCAGCGCGGCTGCGGCCGTGACGTCGGAGACGTCGAGAGGGAGCCCTCGCTGGTGGAGGCGGGATTCCGCCACGGACCGCACGGCGGACCGGACGGTCTGCCGCCCGGCTTCGTCTCCGGAGAGGGCGCCGTCGATGGTCCGGGCCAGCACGGTGACCCTACGGTCGCTGCCGCGGACGCGAGCCGGTGAGCCGGCGCTCGTCGTCCACTCCACCTCGTGGTGGTCCCGCACGAGCCAGGTGCCGAGCGCGGCCAGCGACAGCAGGGCTCCCACGGACGCGATGAGCAGCAGCACGCGATCCAGAGCCGGTGCAAGGGTGAGCAACACCCCGAGCACTGCGGCTGCTGCGATCGCAACGAGGGTCTCTCGACCCCTCAGCGCCACCATGATTCGGCGCATCATTCTGGCCTGCTCCCACCCATCGCCATGAGCGGACGCGTCAACTCCTGGCGGACGCGCTTCAGGGACTCGCGCGCCGCCTCCCGGTGTCCTTCCCCGATGGGGTGGACCGAGAACCGTGCCTCTCGGTACAGGCTCGCAAGACGGTCGATGGACGGTCTGTCGACGTCGTACTCGCCGAGCACCGCAGCCACGAGTTCGCTCGGGGTTCGCGAGGCGTCATCAGGGATGCCGACCTCCAGGGCTGTGCGTTCGAGGGTCAGCCATGCGTTGATGACGGCCTCCTCTGAGGTGCCACGGTCGAGCTGCGCTTCGCTCTCACGCAGGCCGGCCAGCAGGACATCGGGCAGGACCGGTGCCTCGACCTCCTCCTTCGGGGTCACCGGGTCGCGACGCAGGCGTCGCAGGATCGCGGCCATGAGCAGGGCAGCCACGACGACCACGATCACCACGAGAAGGACGCGGAGGGTCCAGGCGACGAACGCGACCACGGCGTCGCTGGCCTCAGCGGTTCGCCCGGCATCCACACCGCCCATGCGGTTGTCTCCGGTGTCGCCTTCGACCAACTCCCCGAACTCGTCCTCCGTGGGCTCGCTCAGGGTCGGTGTGGTGAACGCGGAGATCGGTCCGGAACCCGAGACCCATGCTGCGAGCAACAGGGTGAGGGCGCACCCTGTGGCCCACCCCCACTCGCCACGCTTCATGGAACGTGACCCTATGCCACCGGCCCCGGGTGTGGAAGGTTGGCGCTGTGGGCACGGCATACCGACTTCGCGCTGGTGACACGGGCCCGGTGCAGCAGTCACCGGTGACGTGCGGATCGGCCTGCCTGACGGTCGCGCGCATGCTCGTGGACCCGGTGTTCGCCAGTTGGGTGCGCACCGGCACGCCCCACCTGCCGGGCTCTCCCGGAGGAGCCACTCAGGCCGAGAGGTTCGCGGCCTACGAGCGGGTTGTCATGCGGCGCACCAATGGCATCTTCGCCGGCCACCATCGGCTCAACACGCCGTGGCCACGTGCCCTGGGCACGCCTCCGTGGGGGGCGAAGCGGGAGCTCGAGTACGGCGCCTCGGCCGAGGGCACGCTCTACGACGTCTCCGTCGTGCGGCAGTTGTCGCGAGAGAGCCTGCGGGGCGCGTTCGAGCACTTGGTCGATGTGGTCTCGGAAGGGGAGCCGGGTCTGCTCTACGTCGGGAGCGCCCGACTTCCTCGCCACGTCGTGCTGGTCCTGCCCGGGGATGGCGACCGCGTGCTCGACGTCTATGACCCGGGATCGGGCCGCGTCACACACCTCCGCCGAGACACCGTCATCGAGCACCGGTTGGGTCTGAGCGGCTGGAACGTCCCGTGGTTCGTCGTCCAGCCGACCGGCCATCGGCGAGTCCGGGAGTTCTCGTCGAAGCGATCCCTCGGAGGGGTCCGAGCCACCTCAAGCGCGTGACGCGAGGCGGCGCAGGACTCCCAGGATCATGAGCAGGAGGGCAGCCAGGTAGGTCGCCATGACCAGGAACCCGTTCTCCGGCACCTGCACCCAGGGCACGAACGTACGGATGGCGATCAGCGCGTCGGAGACGACGAACAGGACACCGCCGATGCCAGCGAGACGGTCGATGCCGGCAGCCAGGAGCGCCATCACCGCCAGGGCTGCGGCATAGACGGCGACGCCGACGGCCAGAGGCCCGGCCTCGGGCGCGCACGCCACGACGAGGACGACCGCTGCGGCACCGTAGACCCATGCGATTCGGCTGTGCAGCAACGATTCTCGACGCCACGGCCAGAAGCCTGCGATGAAGAACACATGCGCGACCAGGAACGCGCCCATGAGCACGATGAACGACACGGCCTCGGGAACGAAGTCGGGAAGCGTGTCACCCACCCATGACCAGACGAGCCCCGCGGCCGTGAGGCGTGCCAGGCGTGATCCCAACCGCGTCTGAGCGACGAGGGCCACCACGAGGCACGGCACAGCCAGCCACTGGGTGGCGTTGGCCACGCCGTCCGCGTCGCGCCATTGCGCCACGAGGTGGACGAGAACCACGGCGGCGTATGCCGTCAGCGCACCCTTCGCAGCCACGCCCAGTCCCAGCCCCGTCCTGGGGGTCGCGTCCGGACCGGGGCTGGTGACGGGCCTGAGCGAGGTCACGCCTCGGACTGCGGCTTGGGCTTCTCCACGGGGATGAGCTCGACGTCGGTGGCACCCCAGGTCTCCCCGGCCTCGAGCCGGAGGTCGCCGGTGATCTTGCCGGCTGCGCGCAGGTCACCCTCGCCGGCGCGCACGTGGTCGAGCAGTGTCTCGGGTCCGGTGAGCGTGATGCGGGCGACCTCGGCGCGCATCGACAGCTTGGCTTCGGACTTGCTCTTGCGCACCGTGGCCAGGGCAGCGCCCACCGCGCCGAGCATGGCGGGGTCGGCGGCGTCGCCACCCACGGCGACCTCCTCGACCGTCGGCCAGGTCGTGAGGTGGACCGACCCCTCGTGCCACCACGACCACACCTCTTCGGTGACGTAGGGGAGGAACGGTGCGAGGAGGCGCAGCACGACGTCGAGGGCAATCCGCAGGGTCGCCCGCGCCGAGGCCGCCTCGGCCTCACCGTGCGAGCCGTAGGCGCGGTCCTTGACGAGCTCGAGGTAGTCGTCGCAGAAGGTCCAGAAGAACGTCTCGGTGACCTCGAGGGAGCGGGTGTAGTCCCAGGACTCGAAGCCGGCGGTGGCCCTTTCGACGACGTCGCGCAGGCCGGCAAGGAGCGCACGGTCGAGGGGGTTGGTGATCTGGGCCGTGAGATCGCCCTCGACCTCGCCGAACGTCAACGCGAACTTCGAGGCGTTGAGAACCTTGATGGCGAGGCGGCGGCCCACCTTCATCTGGCCCACGTCGTAGGCGGCGTCGGTGCCGAGGCGGCCCGATGCTGCCCAGTAGCGCACGGCGTCGGCCGAGTGCTCCTTGAGGACGTCCTCGGGCGTGACGACATTGCCCTTGGACTTGCTCATCTTCTTGCGGTCCGGGTCCAGGATCCAGCCGCTGATGGCGGCGTTGGTCCACGGGACGGTGCCGTGTTCGAAGTGGGCGCGGACCACCGTCGCGAAGAGCCACGTGCGGATGATGTCGTGCCCCTGGGGGCGCACGTCCATCGGGAAGACCTTGTCGAAGATGGGGTCCGTGGTGACGGAGCCGTCGTCGCCGACGTGACGCCAACCGGCTGCGATCTGCGGCGAGAGCGAGGACGTCGCCCAGGTGTCGAAGATGTCGGGGTCGCCGATGAACCCGCCGGCCTGACCGCGTTGCGACTCCTCGAATCCTTCGGGCGCCTGCGCGGCGGGGTCCACGGGCAGGGACGCCTCACTCGGCACGATCGGGTTGTCGTAGTCGGGTTCGCCGTCGGAGTCGAGCGGGTACCAGACGGGGATCGGCACACCGAAGAAGCGCTGCCGGGAGATGAGCCAGTCACCGTTGAGGCCGGCCACCCAGTTCTTGTAGCGCGCGCGCATGAAGTCGGGGTGGAACGCGATCTGGTCGCCGCGGGAGATCAGGGCGGAATTGAGGTCTGTGCCGTTGTGCTCGTGATCGCGACCGCCGTTGCGGATGTACCACTGGCGCGAGGTGACGATCTCGAGGGGCTTCTCGCCGCGCTCGTAGAAGTTCGCCTTGCGCTGGGTCGCCTTCGGCTCGCCATCGAGGTCACCCGACTCACGGAGCGCGGCCACGACGGCCTCTCGGGCGGAGTGGACCGTCTTGCCGGACAGCTCGGCGAAGAGCCCCTCGCCCAGTCCGCCGGCGATCCACTCCGGCGTTTCGGCCTGGATGCGACCCTGCCGCGTGATGACCGAACGCGTGGGCAGCTGGAGCTCGCGCCACCAGATGACGTCGGTGAGGTCACCGAACGTGCAGCACATGAGGATGCCGGAACCCTTGTCCATCTCCGCCAGGGGGTGCGCCACCACGGGCACCTCGACCCCGAACAAGGGGGAGCGGACCGTGGAACCGAACAGGCCGGCATACCTCTCGTCGTCCGGGTGGGCGATGAGCGCGACCACCGACGGGATGAGCTCTGGCCGGGTCGTCTCGATGTACAGAGGCTCCGTACCGCCGCCTGTGTTCTGGATGTGGAAGGCGACACGGTGGAACGCACCCGGGTAGTCACGGGCCTCCAGCTCCGCCTGGGCGACGGCCGTCTGGAAGGTCACGTCCCACAGCCCCGGAGCCTCCGCCTGGTAGGCCTCGCCACGGGCAAGGTTGCGGAGGAACGCCTGCTGCGCCGTGGCGCGGGAGTGGTCGTCGATCGTGCGGTAGGAGATGTTCCAGTCGAAGGACTGGCCGAGGCGGCGGAAGAGCGACTCGAAGGCCTTCTCGTCCTGGACGGTCAGCTCGTCGCACAGGTCGATGAAGTTCTGGCGCGAGATCGGCATGGCGTCGCCGGCCTTGAGGCTCTTGGCGTCCCCACGGAACGGCGGCTCGAAGTCGGGGTCATGGGGGAGCGACGCGTCGCCGCGCACACCGTAGTAGTTCTGCACGCGCTTCTCGGTCGGCAGCCCGTTGTCGTCCCAGCCGATCGGGTAGAAGACGTTGAAGCCGACCATGCGCTTGTAGCGCGCCATGCAGTCGGTGTGCGTGTAGGAGAAGACGTGGCCCATGTGCAGGCTGCCCGACGCGGTCGGCGGGGGAGTGTCGATCGAGAAGACCTGCGAGCGGTCACCGGCAAGTGCCGCGTCGCGGTCGAAGGCGAACGTCTGCTGCTCGGCCCATACCTGCCCCCACTTGTCCTCGAGTCCGTCCAGCGAGGGACGCTCCGGAATCGTGGCAGCGCGGACAAGCGTGTGGTCAACAGACATGGGCGTGATTCTCCCAGAACGTCACCAGTGCTCCCAACCGGGTTCCATCCGTCCCGTATGCCGTCCGCCCGCCCACGTGCCCGCGGTCCGCCCGGTGCGGTGGATTGGCGTCAGGAACGCGAGGGGCGACGAAGCATTCGGGCCATGGCGAGCCCGAGAACGGCGGCGCCGGATCCGAGCAGCAGCCATTGGACCGCGGCCCGGTCGGGAGCGCGCGGATCCTGCGCCGGAGTGAGGTCGACGGCAGAGGCCTGTGCCTCCGGACTGGGTCTCTGGACGCCGCCGGGGGGCACGGGGCCGGAGACGCTGCTGTCGAGAGCGGCAGTCATGGCCTCGTAGGGCTGCACGACACCCCAACCGGACGTGTCGTCACGCGCGGTACGCGAACCCCGCGAGGCCGTGGCGGTGAGGCGGTAGGAGATGTCTGCGGCAGACGCGCTGGGGAACCGCTGGCGCAGGAGAGCGGCGGCGCCACTGACGTACGCAGTGGCATAACTGCTCGACTGTTGCTGCTGCGAATAGACACAGTCGCCCCAGCTGCGAAAGGTCGTGATGACGTTGTCGCCGGGTGCCGAGAGGTCGACCTGAGGTCCACGGATGGAGTTCTCGGTGACGACGTCTCGGTTGTCCGTCGCAGCCACGCCGATCACGCCGGGGTAGCCCGCGGGATAGCGCATGCCGTCCGAGGCCTCGGAGGCCTGCTCACGGTTGCCCCCGGAGGCCACCACGATGATCCCCGCCTTGACAGCGGAAGCGATCGCCGCACGAACGTCGCGCCGATCACCCGTCGTGGACAGCGACAGGTTGATGACGTCGGCGCCCGCGGACACGGCATAGGCGATGCCGCCGGCAAGGTTGGCCGACCGCTGCTGCTCCTCGTCACCACCCTCGCCGCCGCTGATCTTGACCGGCAGGATCACGGCATCTCTGGCGACTCCGACGACGCCGGACTTCTCGCCGATGTCGCGGGCGGCGATGACGCCTGCGAGGGCTGTGCCGTGACCGTTTTCATCCGTCGTCGCGGACCCACCGACAAAACTCTTGCCCGGCAGGACCGAGCCCGCGGGGAAGTGGACGTTGTTGGCCGAGACGCCCGAGTCCACCACTGCGACGACGACACCCTTGCCGGTGGACAGCCGCCACGCCTGCGGTGCAGCCAGGCGTCCGAGGGCCGGCGGGGAGTCGGGGACGAACTGGCTCCGACCTTCGGCGCACTCGCGCGTGCCGGCGTGGGCCATGGGTGCGGTGGTGGGCGCGAGAGTGCTCGCCAGCACCCCCATGGCGCTCAACGTCACGGCCACCCCGATGCGACGCACGGTCACGATCCGGCGACCACGGTGGTCTGTGCGGCCCGGACGCTGAGTTCAGGTCCTGTGCGGAACAACTCGGCCCACGCCTGTGGCACGGGGGCGACGTCCGTGGGCTGGTAGCCGAGGCGCTGCAACAGGTCAGGTGTCGAACCGTCGATCGCGTAGGAGGTGCCGGTCTGGTCGATCGCCAGCACGGGCCCGGCGGTGAGTGACCCGGCACCGACCGCGCGCACCAACGATCCGGTACCGAGATCGACCGAGGCGTGGGTGGAGCCCGACTGCGCACGCAGGCTCGACGACGTCGAGAGGGTGACCTCGGGCTGGGCGCCCCGTGCAGCGGTGAGTGTCGCGCACGGCGGGTCCGCGAGGGGGGTGGGAACGAGCGTCGGCCAGGCCGTCGGGGCAATGCGCTGCGGTTGGATCCGGAGCTGCGCCACTTGGGCCGGCGTCACCGCAAGTTCAGCCTCCGAGCCCGTACTGCTGCCGGATCCCAAGCGATAGAGGGCGTAGGCGAAGTCGGGGAGGGGCTCGAGGTCCCCAACCGGGTTCACGAGATAACGACGGGGAGCCTGTCCCGTGGTCGCGACGGCCAGCACCGACCCGACCGACGCGCCCGGAGGGAGACCGGGCGCTGGCTTGCCGAAGTCGGCCACCCGGAGGGGGACGAGTTCGGGTCCCAGCGCAAACAGGTTGGTCCACAGCGCGGGTGCAGGTCGCGGCGTCTGCCCCTCGAGCTGCAGGGCCAGGGCAATGCTCGAGAGGTTGGCGGCGGACACAGGGAAGCGCCTGCCTCCCGCGATCACGAACGTCTGTCCGGCCGTCCGCACCAGGGACGCGCCGACGCCGGCCGGCGTGCTCTTGACCGAGGCGCCCACTCCAGTGGTCACTCCGTTCTCCGCACCCAGACAGGACACCCATCCGGTGTTGGTCAGGTCCTCCGGAGGCGTGAGCGAATCAGGAGCTCCGGGGATGCCCACGGTGCTGCCGCGCTTCTGTTTGGCCAGTTTGTCGTCGGCCACCGTGATGACCTCGAACGTATTGGCGGGGATGAGGAGGCGGGCGCTCGTCGTGTTGAGGACCGGGTGCAGCGTGTCCTTGATGGAGACGTAGCGGGCTCCGCTCGTCTTGGCGATGACGAGTTTGTTGTTGCCCCAGTCGGTCGGAAGCGAGCCCTTGAGCCACCCGAAGGCCAGGCTGCCGATGACGAGAATGACGGTGAGCGCGACGCCACCGATGACGGCCTTCATGGGGCGATGCGGCTCGACCTCTCGCCCGCCCGGTGCACCACTGACGAACGCTGTCGTCAGGCGGCGCTTGCTGAAGGCCTGGGCCTCGACGAGATCCTTCTTGGTTGCCACGCGAGAGCCTCAGAGGAGTCCGACGGCAAGGGCCGCCAGGGGAGCGAGGGCGACGAGGGACACGCCCTCGATCGCATCGGCGACCCGGCCTAGTTGGACGCGCGTGCGAGGGACGATCAGGGCCAACCCGACCACGAGCGCTGCGGCAGCGGCGAGGCCGAGAGCGAGGACGGGACGCCAGTCCGGGTGCGTGTGCGCCGCGGTCACTGCCGCGACTGCGACACCGCTGACCCCGGTGATCATGGCGATGAGGACCGTTGAGCGAGTCCGGCTGTGGCGGGTGCGCAGCAGTGTCGCAACGAACCCCACGAACGTCAGCAGTGCACCGGACGCACCGGATGCGACCAGCTGGGGGGTGCACAGGAGCATCACGGCTGCACTGCCCACACCGAGGGCGACCATGAGTTCATGTCCGGCCGCCACCTGACGGTGGACGTCCTCGCGCTCGACCATGGGGGCGTCGCTGAAGATCTCGAGGTCGGACTTGGGCGGATGGGTTGTGAGCCGACTCGTCGAGATTCCGATCCACGGGATCACGTTGCCGACCACTGCGGCGATGACGAAGGTCACCGCGGCGATCGGTGTCAGGCCCCATCCGACGAGATGGCTCAGGCCGCCCAGCGCCGCCATGGCCAGGCCGACCGCAGCGGTCGCACCGACGAGCAGCCTGTGGCGAGTCACCGCCACGGCGCCGAGGACGCCGGCGACGGCCACACCCGCTCCGGCGTAGAGGAGGCCCTCGCCCCACAGGGGCGCACCGGGGAGAGCGGCGTAGCCGGCGACGCCGGCATACGCCACCGCAGTGAGTGCAAGCGCCACAGCGGCAGCAGGCTGGGTGCGCACATGAGCGAGGACGGCGGCGGCCCCGACGAGCAGCAGGGCGGACACGCCGGCCAGGGCGGCAATCAGGATGCCGCTGTCACGCGCGGTGAACAGGGCATAAGCCGCGGCGAGGAACAGGACCACGGCCGCCCCGACCGCCGTCCCCGCGCTGTTGGCGGCGGTCCAGGGGGTGAACTGGGTCTCGACCAGATCGGCGACGGCCTCGACGACGTCGTCGTAGACCTTCTCGTCATGGGCCCTGTTGGACTCGAGGGCCAGGACGGAGCCGTCCTCGATCCCCTGCGCCGCGAGGCTCCTGTCGCCTTCGACAACCTGGCCGTCGGCGCGGACGAGGCGGTAGCCCATGCTGGCGGAGTGCGCGTCGAGGACGCCCAGCTCACGGGCCAGGTCGGGGATGACCTCGGCGACGGGGATGGAGCCGGGGATGCCGAGGTCTGCCCGACGCGTCCCTGATGTCACGGACAGCCTGACCAGTGACGTCGTCGTGCTCTGACTCACGAGTGTGTTCCTCCCCGGGTGGTGCATGTGTTGGTTCACTCCGCCGCAGCCGAGATCGCACTCGAGCATAGACGGGGAGTTCTCCCCATCGCCTCGCACGTGGGTCCCACGTATGGTCTTCACCGTCAGGACTTCGGGGGAGAGCACTACCGGGGTCCAACCACCAGGAGTGGTCGGTAGGACCACCGTGGCCCTGGGCCATCGAGAGAAGGGAAGTGACATGGGCAACACGACACACAGCGTTGGCGCTGGTGCGATCGCCAAGAGCGCCGGCATCGTCGACCAGACGAGGACCGACCTCAAGAACCGGCTCAACACGCTGCAGGGACAGATGGAAGAGGTGAAGGCGCACTGGGAGGGTGCAGGTGCAGGGGCCTTCCAGAACGTTCAGTCCGCGTGGACCATCCAGGCGAAGGACCTTGTCGACATCCTCGACAACTTCCGCGAGAACCTCATCGCCAACGACAAGCAGTACACCGCGGATGACCAGGGTGCGTCCGACCTCCTCAGCAAGTACACGTCGCAGTTGGGTGGTAAGTGATGAGTGGCCAGAACATCAAGGTTGCCGGTGCGGGCCTCGACGCTCTGATCGAGTCCATGGTCAAGGGTGTCAACGACCTCAAGAGCAAGGTCACCGACATGGAGAACGACATGAAGCCCCACATGGGTGAGTGGGAGGCCGGGACCAAGCACGCTTTCGAGGACGTCAAGCGCAAGTGGAACGGTGAGGTCGAGGACCTCAACCAGCTCCTCCTTGACATCAAGACTGCTGTGCAGCAGTCCAAGGAGGCCTACCTCGCGGGTGAGCTCAAGAACAAGCAGAGCTGGGGCTGACCGTCCGAGTCATGAACAGCTGACCCGTGCCGACACCCCTCATCGGGGTGTCGGCACGGACTGCGTGACCGCGCTGTTCGAGAGCGGCCACGGGGAGCAGGACCCAAGAACATTCCAGGGGAGGAAGCCTTGTCCGGCGAACACGTCGAGTACCCGACCGACTACATGAACACCTTGGCCAATACCAGGCAGACCAGGTGGGCCACCGACTCCACCGAGGGCATTGCGAAGATCCGTGACGCGCTCGCGGACAAGGATTCGTTCGGGGAGATCCCGGCGCTCGCGAGCTACGGCACGGTGTTCACCGAGATCCGGCGGATCTACCTCGAGACGATGCGTGGCGCCAAGACCGATCTCGAGGCGGTCGCCACCGGGATCAGGAACTCTGCGCAGCAGATGCGGGACAACGACGACCAGGCCGGTGCCGACTTCCTCGCCTTGTGGCAACGGTGGGAGCAGGGGCCGCTCGACAGCACGCGCAACCACACTGAAGCCGCGTCCACTGCATCGGCCCAGCAGGCCGCGCAGGTGGCCGACACGGCAGAGACCACCCCGGCGCAGGGCGGCGATGTCGATGCGGGGGTGCCCACCGGCGACCCTGCAGCCAACCCGGACACTGAGTCGGAGGGCGCGGTGCCGGTCACAGCTGAGACGCTGCCGGGCGACGCCGGCTCCACGACCGTCCCAGACGCCGGGGCTGGGCCGTCGGTGTCGCCGTTCACGCTGCCATGACGCCCAGCACCTCACGCCTTCTTGCCACGGCGGCCGCGACGGTCGGTCTGTGCGCGCTCGTGCTGTCCAGCATCGCAGCCATCCCGTCGGCATCCGCCGCCTCCCTCGACGAGGGCCAGTGGTGGCGAGCCGCGATGGGTGTCGATGAGTTGCATCGCAGCGGGACCGGCAAGGGCATCACCGTGGCCGTCATCGACGGGCCCATCGACTCCAGCGTCCCCGAACTACGCGGCAAGGTGGTGTCGTCAACAACCGAGTGTGTGGCACGTGACGGGTCGGTCCACGATTCCGACAAGGGGTCCACCGATTCGAGTCACGCCACGAGCATGGCCGCTCTCATCGCTGGCAGCGGCAGGGGGACTGCGCCGGGTGGGCGCGGCATCGCGGGCATCGCGCCGGACGCGCGCATCCGCCATTACGCGATCATGTTCGAAAGCTCGTACCGGCCGGGGAAGTCGGGGTGCGGCCTCGAGTACGAAGACGTGGATGTCGGCGGGAAAGCCACAGCGCGAGCCCTCCAGCAGGCGGTCAAGGACGGCGCGAAGGTCATCAGCATGAGCGTGAGCGTCGACTTCGACGAGGCGTTGATCCCTGCGCTCCTCGACGCGTATCGCGCCGGCGCGATCGTGGTGGCGTCCACGAACAACGAGAAACGGCAAGTGTTCTGGCCCGGCCTGGGCAACGGGGTCGTCACGGTGACCCACGTCGATGCCAAGGGCAACCTCGACACCTCAGCAGTGCGGAAGAGTTCGGAGGTTGACTTCGCCGCGCCCGGGAGCAAGGTGACGACCGGCTTGTGGACGCCCGGAGGGTGGCGCAGCGACATCATCATGGACGGCAGTTCGCAGGCGACCGCCATCACGGCGGGCGGTCTGGCAGCCATGTGGTCCGCGCACCCGACCGCAACCGGGAATCAGGTCCTCCAGGCGGCCAAGGACTCCATCGGCATGCGCGAGAAGGACGGCAAATATCTCACCTGGTTCCGGAGAATCGGAACCAACCTGCCGAAGGCCACGGGCAAGACCGAGTCGTACGGCTTCGGCATCTTCGATCCCGCGGATGCGGTGAAGCTCGATGTGTCCTCGCTGCCGGACGTCAACCCCATGGTCGACACGGAGGGTGACGGCGACCCGACCGCCGAGCAGATCGCCACCGCCACGGGCAAGGCGGTCACCGAGTCGGCATCCCCGGCTCCCTCCACCAGCGGATCGTCCGTGGACGCCAGCCCCAATCCCGCCGGCGAGGCCGCGGACGACACCGATGAGGCGGGAGGGTCGGAGTCCTCTCTCCTACCGTGGCTGGCCGTGGGCGCAGTCGTCGTTCTCGCGCTCGTGGCCGGACTCTTCTTCCTGCGCCGTCGCCATGGGGTGACGCGACCCCAGAGACCTCACCACACATCTGAACCCACGACTGCGGCAGACCACTCCGCCGTCACGACGAAGGAGGCCAGCCATGGTCATGCTCCATGACGGCGGCGGGGGCGGGCCGATTCTCAACCCCAAGGCCAAGAACTACGAGCGTGAACTCTTCAAGGTGTTCGCGGTCGACACGGGGTCCATCAGCCTGACTCAGACGGACTGGCAGGACGCCAAGAAGCAACTCCGGGACCTCGCCAAGGATGTCCGGGCCGTACGTAGCGAACTCGAGGCACCGACGGACGGCAGCAAGGGCTGGTCTGGACCGGCGGCTACGGCAGCCTTGGCGAGCCTCGACAAGCTCGGATCGACCCTCGACGATCGTGCAGCGGAGATCGGCGACGTGGACCGGAGCCTCGGCGGGGTCTACCAAGCCGTGTCCGACGCCAAGGCCGCGTGGTACAGCGACGTCTCGAGCATTTCGACCTACGTCGACCCGGACGACCACATGCGTCTCCCGACGCCACACCTCCCGACCCAGGAGAACCGCGACAAGTACAGCGTTCGGGACCCGGAGGCTGCGGCCGCCGCCGAGGATGCGCTCTGGGAGCAGCGGAACCGGGCGGCCAAGCGGATCCTCGACAAGCTGGGAGTCGCTACCCAGAGGGCGACAGGCGAGATGCCGATCGATGTGTCGGGCGATGCGGAATCCCCGTACCAGGCTCAGGCGCCTGCGGGCAGGGGCCCGGGCAACACCAACACCGCGACGCACTCGGCGGCCGGGCTCTTCCAGACGACCAACACGGGCGTGGTGATCTTCGACGCGGGCGACGACGACAGCGATGGCACGGGTGGCACGGATGACGATCCCGTCGTGGTTGAGACGGAGGGTCCGGACCCCACGGTGATCGACAATGGTGACGACGAGACCGGGGGCAATGACGACGACATCGTCATCAGTTCGGACGGCGAGGTCACGGGATCGACTGGTCTGGCGCCCGGCGCAGGTCCCATCGGCTCACAGGGCGGCCCCTCAGGGGGCGGTGCTGGTGGGCTGGGTGCCGGCGGCGTCGCTGCCGGCGGCGTCGGCGGCGCGGCTGGTCTGGGCGGATTGCTCGGACGTCGCGGCGGAGGTGGCATGTTCTCTTCCGGCGGGACGGCAGGCGTAGCCGGTTCGGCACGCGGCAACGGGGCTGGGGCTCGCGGCGCGTCCGGTCGGTCCGGAGCAGCCGGCATCGGGCGTCCCGGCGGTCCGCAGCTCATCCCCGGTGGCGGGTCTGGCGCCTCTGCGCGGGGCGGTGCCCCCGGGCGTGCGAGCGCGGTCAAGGGCGCGACTGCATCGGGTCGCTACGGCGTCCCGAAGTTCACCGGAACCGGCAGCGGTGTCGTTGCCGCGGGTGGCGGCATGGCGGGCAAGGGTGCCAGCGCGAACACGTCCACGAGCAAGTCTGGTGCTCGGGCCGGTGGCGGTCGCGGCGGGACCACGGCGGGCGCGGTCGGTGGCCCCGGCCGGTCCACGAGCACACCGGGCCCTCGTGGAGGCGGAGGTCGCGGCGGGACCGCGGTGGGCGCCGTCGGCAGCGCAGGCGCTCGCCGGTCCGACGACAAGGCACAGACCCAGGACGTCGACCGGCTGACGCACGAGGACGAAGAGGCCTGGTTTGACGGCACCGAGGAGTCGAGCCCCTCGGTGTGGGAGTGACCCCGCGTCCAGCGAGCGAGCGCGTCAGCGAGCGATCCTGACAGCGTCAGTGCCTCATCCGGCGGATGACCTCACCCCGAGGTGATCCGCCGGATCGCTTCGACCCCACCCGCCGCAACGATCCCGAGGGGGAGGGACAGAGCCACCGTCAGACCTTCGATGGTGTCGGCAAACCGCGACATGCGGGTGGACCGGTAGCCCCGCACGATGGCGGCGGCGCTCACCACACTGACCCAGGCGATGCCTGTTCCGACCAGGAAGACGACTGGTGTTGCGCCCGCCCACCCGGTCGCGAGCAGGGCGAAGGCAGCGGCAAGCAAGAGGGACGCGCAGGCTGCCAACATGCTGTAGCGGGGGAGCCGGTCACGCACAGAGCGCGACTGGTAGCCACAGGCGAGGGCCGCGACGACGAGGACCGCCACTGTGCCCCAGCGCCTCACCGGATCATCCGCGCCCGCAGTGACCAGCAGCCATCCGCCCACCGCGGTGGCCAGCGAAAGGTAGGCCGTGCCAATCGCGACGATCTCGCGGGCTGCGTCGAATCGTGACCGCATGTCGCTGGACCTGATCCGAGTTCGCCGCCCCGCACTGCGCTCGCGGACGGACCAGATCGTCGTCGAGAGGCGCTCGGTGTCGACCAGCTGAGTGGGATCGACCGTGAGGCTCGTCGTTGGCAGCAGGCGAATGAGGAGCGGCCCCAGCCCAGTGACCAACGCAGCGATGGAGGAGCCCGGCCAATTGAGGATCGTCCCGAGCCCCACGAGCAGCCCAAGGCCGCCGATCGCCGACATGACGGTCCGGTCGCCGGGGGAGTCGGCGGCGACGCGCGAGCGTGTGATGGCCAGCGCGAGGAGGGCCACCGCGCACCCTGCCACGACCGCCACGGAGGTGCGTCCCGGCGAGTCCGGGAGGGGGAGGGTCAAGCCTGCCGCAAGCCCGAGTGCGGGCGCGGTGGCGGCTGCGGCGAACTGGTGGGACCTCTGGTTGCTGAGGGCCGCGAGACCGACGGCACCCGCGGCGAGCAGTGCCGCAGCGACAGCCGGCATCCACGTGGTGGAGACGCCCCACGACGTGGAGGGCGACGACGTGTGGGCGCCGTCGTGGGCGAGATTCCATGCCGCGACGAGCGCGATGATGGCGCCGAATGCGGCCGCGAGCCAGATCAGTTGTGAGGCTGCCGAGGGCGCTGGTGCGGACGCCGGCGGACGGGGACTGCCTGAACGTGTCCGGGGGGCTTCGGCCTGGACGCTGAGGCTGGATCGGGGCGCCGTGACGTCGGAGGCCTCCGTTGCGCCGGTCGCACCCGGAGCCACGCCGTCGCCGCGTCGGCGTGTCGATTCGTCCACGTGCGCGCGGACCGGGGATTCGACCTCGTCCCGGTGACGTCCACCGGACCCCCCGGGGGCGCTGGCGCGGGCCCCGCCAGCGCTGCGGCCGCGATCAAGATTGAGGATGTCGCGTGTGATCGAGTGCGTCGTGACGGGGACGACGCTGAGGACCGAGCCGGTGGGCACTGAGTCGTCGAAGGTGTCGTGGGGGCCCAGCACTCGACCGCTGGGGGTGGCGACTGCGTGCGGGTTGGCACGGGAGGCGATCCCGAGGACCGACAGCACCTCGGTGACCTGCGCACCGAGGGGAACGACGAGGTCATAGCGACGTCCGCCCGCCGTGAGGCTGATCTGAAGCCCCGTGCTCACGTCCGTACCCGGCATACCGGCCCCTCCTCCTCCGCTGTCTCGGCTCATCGAAGGATAGGCGGCGGTGCCGATTCCGGGTGCGGTGCCCTCCGAGCGGTCTGGCTCCACGGGTTAAGTTGGCCCGGTACAAGAACTCGGGAGGGGAAGCGTGACCGCAACAGTCGGAGGGACCCGACAGGAGGCTCCGTCGGTCCCGACGGGCCGCATCGTCCTGCAGCCACCCCCGGAGATCAAGCCCGCCGAAGGCCTCAGCAACGTCCTCATGCAGGCGGTGCCGATGCTCGGCAGTGTGGGATCCATGGGCTTCGTCGCGATCTCCGGTCAGGGCGCGAGGGGCTACATCGGAGCCGGCATGTTCCTCCTGGCGTCCCTCGGCTTCGTCTTCTCGAGTGGTTTGCGCCAACGTCAGCAGCACACGGCCGAGGTTGTCTCCAACCGTCGTGAGTACCTTGCCTACCTTGCCGAGGTCCGCGGCACCGTGCGCGACGCCGCGGCCAAGCAGCGTGAGGCCGGGCTGTGGAACTACCCCGCCCCGACCTCCCTCGCCCTCCTCGCAGAGGAGCGGAGCCGTGTCTGGGAGCGGCTGCCCAAGGACGACGACTTCCTCCATGTGCGCATGGGCACCACGTCGCAGCCGCTGTGCCTGACCCTCGAGCCAGCAGAGACGCCGCCGCTGGCTCAGCTGGACCCCGTCGCGGCATCCGGGCTGCACCGACTGCTGACGACGCACCGCGTGCAACACGGACTGCCGGCTTCGGTCTCGCTGACGGCCTGGTCGAGGGTTCAGATCACCGGTGAGGCCGGGCCCGCGCGCGCCTTGGCCCGATCTCTCGTCGTCAACGCCGCGGTCATGCACTCGCCGGAGTCGCTCATCGTCGCGGCGCTGACCAGCCATGGCTCGCGAGAGGAGTGGGACTGGCTCAAGTGGTTGCCCCATGCCCTCAGCCCACGTGAACGCGACGCCATCGGGCCGAGGCGGCTCGTGGCCGAGTCCATCGACGAACTCCTCGAACTCCTGCCCGATGACATCACCGATCGGCCGCGTTTCGGTCCGACCAGTCAGGCGCCTGCACCCCATGTGCTCGTGATCGTCGACGACGTGCGCGTCCCCCGGAACAACCCGCTCGTCACGGACGACGGGGTTCTCGGCGTCACAGTTCTGGACCTGCCGGACCAGTGGGGAGAACTCGACTCCGCGTCCACCTTGCGCCTCGCGGTGGATGCCGCACGGCAGGGTATGCCGTCCGGTCAGGTCCCGTTCGAGATCCTCAGCCTGAGTCGTGGCGGCGCCAAGGGGCTCGCCGACCAGATGAGCGTCACGCAGGCCGAGGCTGCAGCGCGACGCCTGGCCCCGATGTTCGTCAGCGGTGAGGTCGAGGTGCGCGACGCACTGACGACGAGCACCGAGCTCGTCGACCTGCTCGGCCTGGGCGACGTCCGCGACTTCGATCCCACGACCGCCTGGCGGCCGCGGCTCCAGCGCGACCGTCTTCGAGTGCCGATCGGGGTGGGCGGCAGCGGGCAGGTCGTCGCACTCGACATCAAGGAGTCGGCCCAGCAGGGCATGGGTCCGCACGGGCTCGTGATCGGAGCCACCGGCTCCGGCAAGTCCGAGCTGCTGCGCACGCTCGTCCTCGCGCTCGCGATGACCCACTCGTCGGAGCAACTGAACTTCGTCCTCGTCGACTTCAAGGGTGGTGCGACCTTCGCCGGGATGGCCGACATGCCTCACGTGTCGGCGGTCATCACCAACCTCGGTCAGGAGCTCACCCTCGTCGAGCGCATGCAGGATGCTCTCCAGGGTGAGATGACGCGGCGGCAGGAGCTCCTCCGTTCGGCCGGCAACTTCTCCAACGTCACCGACTACGAAAAGGCGCGCGCCGCGGGCGCCGACCTCGAGCCCCTGCCCGCGCTGCTCATCGTCGCCGACGAGTTCTCCGAGCTCCTGCAGGCCAAGCCCGAGTTCGCCGACCTGTTCGTCGCCATCGGTCGACTCGGTCGGTCGCTCTCGATGCACCTGCTCCTCTCCTCGCAGCGGCTCGAGGAGGGACGCCTCCGCGGGCTCGAGAGCCACCTGTCCTACCGGATCGGTCTGCGCACCTTCTCGGCCGGCGAGTCCCGCACCGTCATCGGTGTGCCGGACGCCTACGAGCTGCCTCCCGTCCCGGGTCTGGGCTACCTCAAGCCCGACCAGACCACCCTGCTCAAGTTCAAGGCGGCCTACGTCTCCGGTCCGCCCAAGGGGAGGCGTCGGCGTGCGGCCACCGGCGGGAGCGGATCCTCCATGCAGGTGCTGCCGTTCACCTCCACGAAGGCCGTGACCGCGGCGCCCCGTCACGAGGAAGTCCCGCAGCCCCTCAACGAGCCCGAGGAGACCCGGGCCGTGTTCGACATCGCCGTCGCGAAGATGAAGGGCCATGGCCGCCCGGCGCATCAGGTCTGGTTGCCGCCACTCGACGTCCCCAACTCGATGGACCAACTCCTTGGCGACCTCGCACCCGACCCCGCATTGGGTCTGGTGAGCCAGCGCTGGCGTGCTCAGGGGTCCTACGTCTTCCCCATGGGTATCGTCGACCGCCCGCTCGAGCAGCGCCGCGAGCTGTTCGTGCTGAACCTGGGTGGTGCCGCTGGTCACGTGGCCGTCGTCGGCGGACCCCGGACCGGACGCAGCACGTTCGCCCGCACCCTGGTGAGTTCCCTCGCGCTCACCACCACTCCACTCGAAACCCAGATCTACGTTCTCGACTTCGGCGGCGGCACCTTCACCCCGTTCGCCGCGCTGGAGCACGTCGCCGGTGTCGCGAACCGCAACGAGCCCGACGTCGTGCGCCGCACGGTCGCCGAGATCACCGGCATCATCGACAAGCGCGAGGCCTACTTCCGGGCCAACGGCATCGACTCGATCGAGACCTACCGCCGCCGCCGAGCCGAGGGTCGGGTCGACGACGGCTACGGGGACGTCTTCCTCGTCGTCGACGGTTGGCCGACGATCAGGGCGGAGTTCGACGAACTCGAGCAGACGATCAGTGGCATCGCCGGCCGTGGCCTCACCTTCGGGATCCACGTCGTCATCACGACGTCGCGCTGGATGGACTTCCGCATGCAGATCCGAGACGTCCTGGGCACCCGCGTCGAGCTCGGTCTGGGCGACCCCGGTGACTCGGAGATCGACCGCAAGGTCGCGGCGAACGTGCCCAAGGGTCGGCCCGGGCGCGGCATCACGACGACCAAACATCACTTCCTCGCGGGCATCCCGCGCATCGACAACTCGGGCAGCGTCGAGGACCTCGGGGAAGGTGTCGAGGACATGATCGCGAGGGTGTCGGCTGCCTGGCCCGGGCCGAAGGGGCCAAAGCTCCGACTGCTGCCGGAACGGATCACGCTGGAGACGATTCGGGCGCAGGCCGGCGCCGGCGACAAGCGGGTGCTCCTCGGAATCAACGAGAGCAACCTCGAACCCGTCGGCGTCAACGTGGCGGAGGAGTCCCACCTCTATCTGTTCGGCGACAGTGGTTCGGGCAAGTCGGCGATGTTGCGCGGATACGCGAGCGAGATCGCGCGACTGTACACGCCGGACGAGGCCAAGTTGTTCGTCGTCGACTACCGCCGAGCCCTGCTCGGCGAGCTGCCCGACGGCCACGTCGCCGAATACATGACGACCGAAGAGCAAGTGACCGCCGAGATCGAGGGCCTGACCGCCTTCCTCCGGACCCGACTGCCGGGACCCGACGTCACCCCCGAGCAGTTGCGGGCGCGGTCGTGGTGGTCTGGCTCCGAGGCGTTCATCCTCGTGGACGACTACGACCTCGTCGTCACGTCGGCAGGCTCGCCCCTACGCCCTCTGATTCCGCTCCTGGCGCAAGCCGCCGACGTGGGCCTCCACCTCGTCGTGACCCGTCGCGCGGGTGGTGCCTCACGTGCGAGCTACGAGCCGGTCCTTCAGGCCCTGCGCGACCTCGCGAGCCCGGGCATCATGCTGAGCACCCCGCCCGACGAGGGCGCGCTCGTCGGCAACGTCAAGGGATCGCTGCAGTCGCCCGGTCGTGGCCGGCTCGTCACGCGTGACCAGGGCAACCAGGTCGTCCAGCTGGGTTGGCTGCCCGCGACGCACTCGTGACGGGCAGATGGCAGAGCCGTCATCACCTGACGGTTGTCCGCTGTGAAGAAGGGCACGTTTCGCAACCTACGGCTCCGTAGGCTCCGCAACCTACGGAGCCGTAGGCTGGCCCCATGGAACCCGTGTACACCCCTGTCGTCACGTTCGCCCGAGGCGTTTTCGCCGCTCAGGGGCTGAAATTCCGCATCGAGGGTGAGGACAACGTCCCTCGCACCGGCGGCGCGGTCATGGCCATCAACCACACCGGCTACTTCGATTTCACGTATGCCGGCCTTGCAGCTCTCAAGCACAAGCGTCTTGTCCGCTTCATGGCCAAGCAGTCGATCTTCTCGCACCGGGTGGCGGGGCCCCTGATGCGAGGGATGAAGCACATTCCCGTTGACCGCAAGGATGGTCGCGCGTCGTTCAACCGCGCCGTCCAGGCTCTCAAGGACGGCGAGATCGTCGGCGTCTTCCCCGAAGCCACGATGTCACGCTCGTTTGAGCTCAAGGAGTTCAAGCCGGGGGCGGTGCGCATGGCCCAGGAGGCGGGCGTGCCCATCCTGCCGACGACCCTGTGGGGCTCGCAGCGCGTCTGGAGCAAGAACGTCCCGAAGCACATGGGGCGGAGCAAGATCCCCGTCTTCATCACCGTGGGCGAGCCCATCCATGTCGCCCCGGACGCGAACCGCGCCGAGGCCACCGCCGAACTGCAAGCAGTGATGCAGGCCCAGCTCGACGCGCAGCAGGCCGCGTACCCGCCCCTGACGGGCGACGACCTGATCTACCAGCCTGCTCGACTCGGTGGCACAGCTCCCACTCCCGAAGAGGCTGCGGCGCACGACCACCACGACATGACCCGCACCGTCGACAAGTTCAACAAGAGCCGCAAGTCCTGACCTGGCTAGTCTCGCGCTGGCCTTGGGGGCTGACTGCTGGCGCGCGTGAGCCGGCGAGACTTCGGTCTGCTCCCGAACGCCGAGCGAAGACAATGCTTGTTCGCCGCTGGCTGGGCCTGGCGGGAGCACGGAGTGCGCTTTGCGCGCGGAGTGCGGATGGGTCTGCGGCGAACAAGCATTGTGTTCGCGAAAGCGACCCGATCGTCAGACGGGGTGACCGAGGTGTGCGAGTGCCTGCCGGAGAAGGACGCCGTGACCGCGGTCCATCTCGGCCAACACGCCAGGTGCCAGAGCCTCATCGGGTGTCAACCACGCAAGGTCGAGTGCATCCTGCTGCGGCGCGCAGTCGCCCGTCACGGGGACGACGAAGGCCAAGGACACGGCGTGCTGACGCGGGTCGTGGAACGGCGTGACACCCGGGGTGGGGAAGTACTCGGCCACGGTGAACGGCACGGGCGACGTCGGGACCTGCGGGAGCGCCATCGGGCCGAGGTCCTTCTCGAGGTGGCGGAGCAGGGCGTCGCGGACCCGCTCGTGGTAGAGCACGCGGCCGGAGACGAGCTCGCGCTGGATCTCGCCGTCGGCGTTGGCTCGTAGGAGCAGACCCACCGCTGAGACGGCGCCGCGCTCATCGACACGAACCGGCACGGCGTCGACGTAGAGGATGGGCAGGCGTTCACGGGCGCTCTCGAGCTCCTCGCGGCTCAACCAGGCGGGAGTGCTGTCGGTCTCGAGGGTGCCCATGGTCGCGATTGTGCCAAAGCGGTCAGGTCGTCAGCCGCGCATGTCCGAACCGGCAGGTCGCGTCGTGCCGTGGGCGGCCGGAGTGAACTCGACCGGAGCCTCGAACGCCGCCTTGCGTGCGGCCCGTCGCAGGGTGCGCAGCACCACGGTTCCGGTGAGCGACACGAGGGCGATGTTGGTGATCGCGCGCCCGATGTCCCAGCCGAGCGAGGTCGCGAGAGAGTAGACGAGGAAGCGCTGCAGGTTGTCGGTGAGTGGCGCGCCAGCCACGAAGGACAGTTCGCCGTCGAGTCCGGTGGTGAAGGGCCAGAACATGAGGTTGAGGCACACACCGTAGAGCAACCCGGCCACGGCGCCATAGGCCGCGAGCAGAGCGATCTCGGCCTTGCCGCGCAGGGGCGGCAGCAGCCCTGCTCCCAATCCCACCCACGCGGCACCGAGCATCTGGAACGGGAGCCATGGGCCGACGCCACCGGTGATGAGAGCGGATGCGAACAGCGTGGTGGCGCCGAGCACGAAACCGAAGCCTGCACCGAAGACTCGGCCCCCCAGAATGAGCAGGAAGAAGACCGTCTCGAGTCCGGCAGTGCCCGCTCCCACGGGCCTCAGCGCGGCGCCGATGGCCGAGAGCACTCCGAGCATGGCGATCGCCTTCACGTCGAGGCCACCCTCCGAGATCTCGGCCAGCACGACGGCGAGCAGCAGTGGCATGAGCAGCGAGAAGAGGAGTGGCGCGTCGGTCGAGTGGGAGAACGTCGTGCCGGGGTCGACGAGGAGTGGCCAGCCAAAGGCCACGACGCCGGCAAGACTCACGGCGGCGATGGCGGCGATGGATCGCGGCTTCAGCCGGATGGCACGTGGGGACCCGCTCCGCGTCGCCGGTCGCGGCGGAGTGGCGAGCGCGGTCACGAGGGTTCTCCGACGGCATACCGGACGTCGTCGACGGTGAGCCACGGCTGGGGTGCGGTGATCTTGGAGACCTGGGGGGCGAACGCGGGGCTGGAGACGACGACGTCGGCCGCGGTGCCATCGGCGACGACCTCGCCGGCAGCCATCACGATGACCCGGTCCGCGGTTCCCGCGACGAACTCGACGTCGTGCGTCGAGACGACGACGCTGCGTCCGCGCGCGCTGAGGTCACGCAGCGCCTGACGGAGGGCCGCCTTGCCGGCGTAGTCGAGACCCCGGGTCGGCTCATCGAGGAGGAGTACGGGTGGGTCCGCGGTCAACTGAACGGCCAGGACGACAGCCAGCCGTTGCCCTTCGGAGAGGTCCCGTGGGTGACGATCGTCCGGTATGCCGGGTGCCAAGTTGTCGAGAAGGCTGCGGCAGGTGCCGGATTGGCGATCGCTCTCGCGATCGGCTTGGGCGCACTCGGCACCCACCGTGTCGAGATAGAGGAGGTCTGCGGCCGACTGGGGGACGAGTCCGACGTGGCGGCGGCGCTGTGCGGCGTCGAGGCTGCGCACGTCGATGTCCGGTGCCGCACCGGAAGCCGGGACCCGCACGGAGCCGGATCTCATGGATCCGCTGCCCTGAATGGCCCACAGGAGCGAGGACTTGCCGGCGCCGTTGCGGCCCATGAGCGCCGTGATCTCACCGGCCCGCAGTGTCAGATCCACCCCTGCGACAGCCACCACGGAGTCGTGGGCGACGATGACGTCCTGCGCCTCGAGTGCGACGACACCAGTGGGGTCCCCGGGGAGACGGAGCGGTTGGGCGTCGAGGGAACGCCACTCCTTGGCGCGACGCCGGGCGTCCCGGACGGACAGGGGGAGCGGCGACCATCCGGCCCACCGCCCGAGCTCGACCACGGGCGGTGCGACCTCGGCGGTCACCATCATCGTCGCCGGATCGCCCTGTGACACAACACCGTTGGCTCCCACATGAATGATGGAGTCGGCGTACTGGAGGACGCGCTCGATGCGGTGCTCGGCGACGACGACGGTCACGGCCAGGTCGTGTACGAGACGGGTGATCGTCGCGAGCACGTCTTCGGCGCCGGTCGGGTCGAGGGCCGACGTCGGCTCGTCGAGCACGATGACCCTGGGGTGGGCCGTGAGGACGGAACCGATCGCGACGCGCTGCTGTTGACCGCCGGAGAGTTCGCGCAGGGCTGCGCCGCGCAGGTCGGCGATGCCGAGGACGTCGAGTGTCTCCTCGACGCGCTTGCGCATCGTCGACGAGTCGAGGCCGAGTTGCTCCATGCCGTAGACGAGTTCCTCCTCGACGGTGTCGGTGACGAAGCCCGCGAGAGGGTCCTGCCCGACGACGCCGATGAGGTCGGCGAGATCACGCGGCCGGTGGTCCCGGGTGTCGCGCCTGTCGATCCGGACGTGGCCGGCGAGGGTGCCGCCGGTGAAGTGGGGGACCTGCCCGGTCATGGCTCCGAGAAGTGTCGACTTGCCGGACCCGGTGCGCCCGATGACGAGAGCCAGCTCGCCCTCGTCGATGCTCAGGGAGACGTCACGCAGGGCTGGCTCCATGGCGCCGTCGAACGTCACGCTCACGCGGTCGAACTCGATCATCACGTCTCCCTCTTCGACTTCGTGCCCCACTGGGACAGCGAGGGAGGGCCTTCGGCCCGAGGCGCCTGTCCCAGTGGGGCACGAAGTCGAAGGTGTGAACTGCGTGTCGCTGAGGCTGAGGGGGGCGGTGGGGTGAGGAACGCTGGGAGCGCGGCCACGAGCAACCCGGCCACAGCAAGCAGGGGAAGGGCGGGCACGGCGAGAGGGGACAACGGCATACCCAAGGAGGCGGCATCGGTGCGGGCGACGAGATGCACGCCAACAGCAGCGGCGAGCCCTGACCCCACGGTCAACCATTCCGGCCAGCGCCACGGGTCAGGCCGATAGGTCGAGCGGGCGTTGGCATGACCGCCGAGCCAGATTCCGGTGAGGGACAGGGCAATTCCGAGTGCCAGCGCAGGTATGCCCAACCATCCCGGAGTGGTCGCATCGAGAATCCCGTAGATGCCGACGGCGCTGGCGACCAGTCCGCCGAAGGTGCAGATCGCGGTGAGCAGCCGCTGGCTGCCGGTCACTTCACGCCGGCGGCCGTAGCCCCTGGAATCCATCGCCGACGCGAGGAGAAGCGAGCGGTCCAGCGTGTCCTCGAGGACGGGGAGCGCGATGCGGGGAAGGGCTCGGATGCCGCGGGACGTGTCGCCGCGCAAGGCCCGCGCCCGCATGACTCGCTGCACACTGTCGGCGAGCTGCGGCGCGACGGTGATCGTCACGACCACGGCGGAGCCGATCTCGCTGAGGGCTCCGGGCAGGCTTCGCAGCAGGCGCTTGGGGTTGGCGAGAGCGTTCGCGGCCCCGATGCACGCGATCATCACAGCGAGCCGGAGGCCGTCGGTCACGGCCCCGAGAAGGCCTTCGAGCCGAAGGTCACCGAGGATGTTGATGCCCGCGGCCCAAGACGGAAGGGTCACTTCCGGCAGGGGCAGGAGGACGGTCTCACCGAACTTGAGGCCCACGAGGACGTGGAGCAGGGCGCGCACGGCCACGATGAACGCGCCGAGCCACAGGTAGAGGCGGAAGGATTTGGCCCACGGTGAGCTTCCCCGCCGTGACGTCACCACGAGTGCGGCGACTCCGAGCGCGGTGAGGAGGAGCAGGGGGTTGGTCACGGCGCTCACAGCGACCGCGAGCCCGATGGCCCAGCCCCACCACGCGACGGGATGAACCGCGCGGGGCAGGGCCGGACTCATGAGGTCAGCATCTCGTGGGACTCAGGAGAGGCTGCGCCGACGGACCGCCACGGCTGCGATGGCCGCGGCGAGGCCGGCCAGGAGGGCTCCGCCGCCGACGAGGCGGCTCGTGCCGGTCGTGCCCGTGTCCGCGTCCTGCTGCGGAGCGGCCTGGACGTTGGTCGTGGCCGAGTTCGTGGGCGTCGATGACGTGGTCGCGCTTGTTGAGGCGGTCGGGCTCGCGATGGGTGTCGCGGACGCGGGGGCGCTCGAGGACGGACGCGAACTGGCGGCGGCCTTGCCCGCACGGGAGGCGCTGGACGCGGGCTTCGACGTCGTGGCAGACGTGCCTGCGGATGTGCCACCCGAGGTGCTCTTGGGTGCTGCGGTCGTGCGCCGGGGCGTGCTGGCGGGCTTGGGCGCTGCCGTCGGCGGCTTGGGCGCGGCGGTCGGTGGCTTGGGCTTCGGCGCGGCTGGTGCAGGAGCTGCCGGCTTCACCGATGGCGCGGCCCCTGAACCGAAACGGAAGCCGACCGAGCCACCGGGCCTCGGGTTGTGGCTCCCGGCACCGCTCTGGGAGTACGTCCACGAGCCTCCCGCAGGAGCGTGGAAGAAGGCCCAGTACGCGTCGGCTGGAGGGGTCCGCACGCAGGAGGTGTTGGGGTAGCCGTTGATCTGGCAGATGAACCCGGGTTGCGTCTGCACCTGAGTGACGTTGGCGACGGACTGCAAGGCAGCCATCGCCGTCGACGGGTCGCCGCTGGCACAGCGCGTGGACGTGCCGGATGAGGACTGGATGACCACGGTGACGCCGCTCGTCCCCGAGCAGGCCGCAGCCTGCGCCGGGGCGGCCGCCCCGATGAGGCCGAAGGCCGCGACGGTCGTGCTCCCCGCGATGACGAGGAGCCTCCGAAGGTGGTGGCGCAGTGTCACTGACGAGCACCCCGACGGCGCGAGGCGAGGATCGTCGCAGCGCCGGCGAGGAGAAGGAGCACTGCGAGGGTGAGCGGGGCGACCGGCGAGCCACCGGTGTAGGCGAGGCCCGGTCCAGCGGTGGCCGGCGCGGTCGTCGACGGGTTCGAGCCGGTCGGTGCGGTCGCGGACGGCGTGGCCGTTCCCGAGCCGGTGCCGGTGCCCGGGGTCGTCTCGGTTGGGGTCGGCGCCGAGGTTCCCGTAGGGGAGGGGCTGGTCGAGCACGGGACGGATGGGGCCGACGCCTTGGTGCCCTCCACGGTGACGTCGAGGAGAGATCCGCCGGCGAGGGCGAGGGTCGACTGCGGCGTCGCGCGGAGCATCTTGTCGATGGCCTCCTGGTCGCCCGGGGTCTTCAGCAGGGTGGCCCGGTCGGCTGCCGAGAAGGCGATGCCGCCGCGGAGCCCGGCAGTGAAGGTGCAGTCGAGCTGCAGCTCGGCGAGGAAGCCCTGTGCGGCACCGAGCTCCTCGGTCCAGCCCGCGGCTGCGAAGGCCTGGGCGGCCACCGCGGTCGAGTTCGTGTTCACGACACCGTCACCGTTGATGAAGCCGCCCGAGGACTGCTGCTTCGACGCGAGGTAGTCGAGCCCGTCGACTGCCTCGTCGGCACCGAGACCGACGAGCGCCTGCACGGCGAATGCGGTGGCGTCGAGGTCGGAGGCGCAGGCGTCGCCAGCCGGGTTGATCGTGCCCCGGAATCCGCCGTCAGCGCACTGCTGGTCGAGCAGGAGGTCGACCGCCTCGCCCGGGACCTCGCCCGTCGCGCGACCCACGGCGATGATCGCGAGGGACTGACCGATGGTGTTGGAGTAGTCACACGTGTCGAAGCCGCAGTCGACAGGCAGGTCGGAGAAGCGGCCCGGCTCGACCGCACCGAGCGAGTTGTTCACGAGCTCGTCGACGAGGTCCACGCCGCCGAAGGCGGTGGGGTCCCCGCCGTGGGCGACGACGGCGAGCAGGGCCTTGGCGGTCGGCCCGGCATAGAGGGAGCTGAAGTCCGTGCCGATGTAGGAGCCCAGGTTGTCCTCGAGGTGGGCGAAGGCCGCGTCGGCCCCGTCCTGACCCACCTTGGCCCCGTCGAGGCCGAGGATCGCGTCGATGGTGTTCCCACCGTCGAAGAAGTCGCTGCCCGGGTAGGTGTAGTGGTTGCCCTGCTCCGCGAGCGTGCGGACCATGAAGCCGCCCGCGTATCCGGCCTGGTCAGACGGAGTGCCGGCGATGCGGGCGCTGCTCCGGTCGGCACCGAACGGCACCGCCTTGCCCTCGGGCGCCGGGGCGGCAGGAGCGGCTGGGGTCGTGGTGGGTGCGGCAGGCTTCGTGGCCGGCGTGCTCACCTCGGGCGTGGGCGTCGCTGTCGCGGTCGTGCTCGGCGTGTTGGGAGCCGCGGTCTCGGTCGGCGAAGGTGAAGCCGAGGCGGGGGCCGAAGCGGACGCGGTCGGGCTGGGAGCCGGCACGGTCTCGGCGAGGGCGGCGGACGGCATACCCAGGGTCAACGCGGCGAGCGCGAGCGGTGCGACGACGCGCACTCGGAGGGGGGAGCGGAGCATGGGGGACGAGCCTTCCTCGGCGGTTCGTGACGTTCGCCCGAACGCGGCCCTGAGGCTGTCCGGGCTCCGTCCCGCGACCTCGACGGGTGATCTGGAGCCATTCGCGTCAGCGTGGTGGTCCGGCTCGCCAGCCTCTCGGGTGGCCTACGGTTGCGGGTCAGCGCCGGACTCCGACCGGCTTTCCCCCGCGGACGCGGTTGGGTGTCACCGAGGGGTCGGCGACGGGCAGAGTCTAACGCGCTCCAGACCCCCGCCCAACTGCCGTTAGACTGGGCTCACAGGCGCCTGAGCCGTCATCAGCGGCGAGCCTCCGGAAGAACGGCGGGTCCGCCCGCTCACTAGAACCGGACGTCCGGGTCACGTCACGATCTTTGACAAGAGCGGTCGTATGCCGTGGGCTCGGGTTGAGCGCGCGGCTGCGGCAAGCGAGGTGGCACCGCGGAGGTGACCGGCCGGCATACGCCGGAAGGCCTTTCGTCCTCGTCGACATGACGTAGCGACGACCGCAGGAGCCACTCGACATGACCTACCCCAAGGTCTCCACCAGCCAGCCCGGCGCAGCTTTCGGTGTGCCCTCGAGCCCGCGCTTCCCGGAGATCGAGGAGCGAATCCTCGCCTTCTGGGAGGCCGACGACACCTTCCGGGCGTCGATCGAGAACCGTGAAGCCGGCGAGAACGGTGACAACGAGTTCGTCTTCTATGACGGGCCGCCCTTCGCCAATGGCCTGCCGCACTACGGCCACCTGCTCACCGGCTACGTCAAGGACCTCGTGCCGCGCTACCAGACGATGCGCGGACGCCGGGTCGAGCGCCGATTCGGCTGGGACACCCACGGCCTGCCCGCCGAGCTCGAAGCGATGAGCCAGCTCGGCATCAAGACCAAGGACGAGATCGTCGAGCTCGGCATCGAGAAGTTCAACGCCGCCTGCCGCACGTCCGTGCTCAAGTACACCGACGAGTGGCGCGACTACGTCACCCGCCAGGCGCGCTGGGTCGACTTCGACAACGACTACAAGACGCTCAACGCGCCCTACATGGAGTCGGTCATCTGGGCGTTCAAGTCGCTCTACGACAAGGGGCTCGTCTACGAAGGCTTCCGTGTCCTGCCCTACTGCTGGAACGACCAGACGCCCCTGTCGAACCACGAGCTCAAGATGGACGACGACGTCTACAAGATGCGTCAGGACCCGTCCGTCACGGTGGGCTATCTGCTCGACGACACGGGCTCGGACGCTGTGCTCGACGGCGCGCACCTGCTCGTGTGGACGACGACGCCGTGGACCCTGCCGAGCAACCTCGCGGCAATGGTCGGCTCTGACATCGACTACGTCGTCGTCGAGGCGGCCGTGCCCGACACCGACACGACGGCTCGCTATCTCTTGGCCGAAGCGCGCCTCTCGCACTACGCGCGCGAACTGGGCGAGGACCCGACGGTCCTGGGCCGCTACAAGGGCGCCGACCTCGTGGGGCGGACCTATGCCCCGCCGTTCTCCTACTTCGCGGGGCACGCGAACGCGTTCCGCATCGTCGCGGCCGACGACGCCGTGACGACCACTGATGGAACCGGTGTCGTGCACACCGCCGGCGCGTTCGGTGAGGTCGACAAGGAGGTCACCGACCGCGAGAACATCGAGCCAGTCATGCCGGTCGGTGCCGACGGCGCCTTCACCTTCCCGGTGGGCGAGTACGAAGGCATGCTCGTCTTCGACGCCAACGCGCCGATCATCGACCACCTCAAGGCCGCCACGCGCGGATCGGGTGACGCGGGCGCCGTGACGCCGGGAACGGTGCTGCTGCGCCGCGAGACCTACGACCACTCCTACCCGCACTGCTGGCGCTGCCGCGAGCCCCTCATCTACAAGGGCGTGTCGTCGTGGTTCGTCGAGGTGACGAAGTTCAAGGACCGCATGGTCGAGCTCAACGAGCAGATCGAGTGGGTGCCCGACCACGTCAAGCACGGTCAGTGGGGACGCTGGCTCGAGAACGCCCGTGACTGGTCGATCACGCGAAACCGCTTCTGGGGCAGTCCTGTCCCCGTGTGGCAGTCCGATGACCCGGCCCACCCGCGGATCGACGTCTATGGGTCGTTCGAGGAGCTCGAGCGGGACTTCGGCCGCCTGCCGCTGAACGCTGATGGTGAGCCGGACCTGCACCGCCCGTTCATCGATGAGCTGACGCGGCCCAACCCCGATGACCCCACCGGGAAGTCGACGATGCGGCGCGTCGAGGACGTCATGGACGTGTGGTTCGACTCGGGCTCCATGTCGTTCGCGCAGGTGCACTACCCGTTCGAGAACGCCGAGTGGTTCGAGCACCACTTCCCGGGCGACTTCATCGTCGAATACATCGGGCAGACGCGTGGCTGGTTCTACACCCTCCACGTGCTGGCGACCGCGCTCTTCGACCGGCCGGCGTACACGTCGGTGATCTGCCACGGCATCGTCCTGGGCAACGACGGCCAGAAGATGTCGAAGTCGCTTCGCAACTACCCGGACGTGCGGGAGGTCTTCGACCGTGACGGCGCCGACGCGATGCGGTGGTTCCTCATGTCGTCGCCGATCCTGCGCGGCGGCAACCTCATCGTCACCGAGGAGGCCATCCGCGAGGGCGTGCGCCAGGTCCAGATCCCGTTGTGGAACAGCTGGTACTTCTTCTCCCTCTACGCCAACGCCTTCGGCGCGGACGGACAGGGGTATGCCGCGTCGTCGTCGACCGCTTCGACCGCGCCTCTCGATCGCTACCTGTTGGCGAAGTTGCGCCAGCTCGTCGCGACGACGACGGAGCAGTTGGACAGTCTCGACGTGGCCGGAGCATGTGACTCGGTGCGCGGGTTCGTGGACGTGCTGACGAACTGGTACATCCGCCGGTCGCGGGAACGCTTCTGGGACACCGGTTCTGGAGACTCCAGCGACACTCGCGCGGCGTTCGACACGCTGTACACGACGCTCGAGGTGCTGGCACGGGTCACCGCTCCGCTGCTGCCCCTTGTGTCCGAGGAGATCTGGCGCGGCCTGACGGGCGAGCGCTCGGTGCACCTCACCGACTGGCCGTCCGTGGACGAGTTGCCGGCGGACGACGAGCTGGTCGCCCGCATGGACCAGGCACGTGCCATCTGCTCGGTGGCGTCGTCGCTGCGCAAGTCCGAGAAGCTGCGGGTGCGCCTGCCGCTGCGCGACCTCACTGTCGCTGTGCCGGATGCTGCCGCCCTCAAGGACTTCGCGAGCATCATTGCCGACGAGGTCAACGTCCGTCAGGTCTCCCTGCTCGACCTGGATGCGGTGGGGGACAGCGACTTCGGTGTCACCCAGAAGCTCACGGTCAACGCCCGGGTCGCCGGTCCACGACTCGGTCGCGAGGTGCAGACGGCCATCAAGGGCTCGAAGTTCGGTGACTGGTCCGTGGCCGAGGATGGCACCGTGGTCAGCGGTGGGCTCGAACTCGTCGAGGGCGAGTACGCACTCGAGACGGTTGTCGAGGGCGGGGAAGAGGGCGTCGGATCTCGCGCCACGGCGGTCCTGCCCGGTGGCGGGTTCGTCGTGCTCGACACCGAGGTCACGCCCGAACTTGCTGCGGAGGGTCTGGCCCGCGACGTCATCCGTGCGGTTCAGCAGGCACGTCGCGACGCCGGCCTCGACGTGTCGGACCGCATCTCGTTGACGGTGACCGGCTCGCAGGCGGTCTGGGAGGCGACGGTCGCCCACCAGGCGCTCATCGTTGAGGAGACGCTGGCGACGCAGTTCGGTTCGGCGCCTCAGCTCGACGCGCTGGCGCTGGGTGACGGCGTCTCCGAGGCCGACCTCAGCGACGGCGAGAAGGTCCGCATCGCCGTCAAGAAGCTCACCTGACCAAACTCCGACTTTGTGCCCCAATGTGACGCGCCGCTCCGGCCGAAGGCCGCCGCTGACGGGTCCCATTGGGGCACGAAGTCGGACACTGGCGCGGTGTGGCGTGGGTTACGGCGAGTGAATTGACCCGTCGGTAATATCCGCGTCATGGATTCACCGTGGGCGATCATGAGCGACCCGACGCACGACCCTGTTGTGTTCGCGCTGCCGTTCTTCGCGCTCTTCATCGGGCTCGAGTTGCTCGCGATCAAGTACCTCGACGACGAGGCTCCGGCCAAGGGCTACTCGAAGCCCGACACCGCCTCGAACCTCGCGAGCGGTGTCGGCTCGGTTGTCATCAACCTCGGCGCGCGGTTCGCGGCGCTGTTCCTCTACTTCGCGCTGTGGTCCATCGCCCCGTGGCATCTCGACGCGAGCAACCCGTGGACGTGGGTCTTCACGCTCCTGGCCGTGGATCTGCTCTGGTACGCCTACCACCGCGCCAGCCACCGCATCCGCATCCTCTGGGCGGCCCACCAGGCCCACCACTCGTCGGTCTACTTCAACTACTCCGTCGCGCTGCGGCAGAAGTGGAACCCGTGGGGCGAGCTGCTCTTCTGGACGCCGCTCCCGCTCCTTGGTGTCCCGCCGTGGATGATCTTCTTCGCGTTCTCGCTCAACCTCATCTACCAGTTCTGGGTGCACACCGAGACGATCCCCAAGCTCTGGGCGCCGTTCGAGTTCGTCTTCAACACCCCGAGCCATCACCGTGTCCACCACGCGAGCCAGAAGCAGTACCTCGACCGCAACTACGGCGGCATCCTCATCATCTGGGACCGGCTCTTCGGAACCTACGCCGAGGAGCAGGACATCCCGATCTACGGCCTCACGGTGCCGGTCACGACGCACAACCCGTTCCGGTTGCAATACGGCGAGTTCCTCGCGGCCATCCGCGACGTCCGGAACGCCACGACGTGGCGGGCACGAGCGGGGCACCTCTTCGGCCCGCCTGGCTGGAAGCCCGACCAGACCTAGGCTGAGTCTGTGCCCGAGCCCACCCGACGCGTCCCCGGTGACGTCCTCGTGCACCTGCGCCGGGCGCGCGACCACATCGATCGCCACTTCGCCGAGGAGCTTGATCTCGACGAACTCGCTGGCATCGCGCGGCTCAGCAAGTTCCACTTCCTGAGGTCGTTCGCGAAGGTCTACGGGCTGACGCCCCTCGCCTACCTGGGGGAGCGGCGGGTCGAGCGCGCCCAGGACCTTCTGCGCACGACGAACCTCACCGTCACCGAGGTCTGCCACGCGGTGGGCTACTCCAGTCTCGGCTCGTTCAGTGCCCGCTTCCGCGAAATCGTCGGCGAGACTCCCAGCGCCTTTCAAGCTCGGTATGCCGTCCGCGGGGCTCCTCGGATCCCTGGCTGCTGGGTCTTCATGACCGGTTTGGTCGAAAGACGGGACCTCACGGCGAGGCGAGATGAGCCCGGGACGGGAGCGGACGGCATACGCCGCAATTCGGGAGAAGCGCCGAGCGGTGGGTGACTCGTAACGTCGAGTCCATGATCACCAACGTCAGTCTCGTGTCCGTCTGGGTGAAGGACCTCGATGAGTCCCTCGCCTTCTACACCGACGTCCTCGGCTTCGCGGCCGGCGACGACATCGTCCTCGGCGAGGACTTCCGCTGGGTCACCGTGACCCACCCGTCCCAGCCCGAACTCTCGCTCCACCTCACGACCCCGAGCAAGCCACTCTCCGATGACCTCATCGCGGCGATGCAGCGCGCGCAGCTCGAAGGCGGCCTCCCCGGCGTTGGTCTGCACGTCGACGACTGCCGCAAGACGGTCGACGACCTCAAGTCCAAGGGCGTCGAGTTCCTCCAGGAACCGGAGGACCGGCCCTACGGCGTCGAGGCGCTCATGCGCGACAACTCAGGCAACTGGATGGTGCTCGTCGAGCCGCGCGAATTCACGCCGGAGGACTTCGAGGGCGTCTCGTTCGACTGACGGTCCAGCCGGTGTCGTGCCCCTGAGAGAATGGGCGGCATGGCACCGGCTCCCGACTCGTCCCAGCGCGAGGCTGCACGCAACCTCGAGATCATGAAGCGGCTGCGGGAGGTCGAGGAGGAGATCCTCGCTCGCGCACCGGAGCACGACCTCGAGCCGTCGCTCGAACGCATCCAGGCGGTCATGGAACTCGCCGATGACCCCCAGCGCCACTATCCGGTCATCCACCTCACCGGAACGAACGGCAAGACGACAACGGCGCGCGTGATCGAGTCCGTGCTGCGTGAGATGGGGCTCAAGACAGGACGATTCACGTCCCCGCACCTGCACACCATGCTCGAGCGCATCGCCATCGGCGGTCGCAACATCGAGGCGGAGAAGTTTCTTGCGGCGTACGACGACGTGAGCCCGCTGATCGAGATGGTCGACGCCAAGTCGGCGGCCGAGGGCGGTCCGCGCATGACCTACTTCGAGGTGCTCGTGGCCGTGGCCTTCGCCGCCTTTGCGGACGCGCCCGTCGACGTCGCGATCGTCGAGGTCGGCATGGGCGGTAGTTGGGATGCGACCAACGTCGCCGACGGCGTCGTCTCGGTCATCACGCCGATCGCCATCGACCACCAGCACTTCCTCGGTGACACCGAGACCGACATTGCCCTGGAGAAGTCCGGGATCATCAAGGCGGATGGCATCACCATCTCCGCTCTCCAGCAGGACCCCGCCGTGGCCGCCATCCTGCGCGACCGCGCCGCCGAGGTCGGAGCCCAGATCGCCGTCGAGGGCGACCAGTTCGGCATCGAGGGTGGCGACGTCGCTGTCGGCGGACAGGCCCTGAGCGTGCGCGGGCTGGCCGCGACCTATGAGGACCTCTTCCTGCCCTTCCACGGAGCGCACATGGCGCAGAACGCCACGCTCGCGATTGCGGCTGTGGAGGCATTCGTCGGGGGAGGCGAGCAGCCGCTCGACCTCGAGGTCCTCAAGGCCGGCCTGGCTGCCGCGACCTCGCCGGGCCGACTCGAGGTCGTGCGACGCAGCCCCACGGTGCTCGTCGATGCCGCGCACAACCCGGCGGGTGCGATCGCGCTCCGGGACGGGCTCAACCAGGCGTTCACCTTCACCAAACTCGTCGGCGTCATTGCGATCCTCAAGGACAAGGACGCGACCGAGATGCTCGAGATCCTCGAACCCGTGCTCGACGAGGTCATCGTCACCCGCACGACCTCACCCCGGGCGATGCGGCCCCAGGACCTCGCGGAGATCGCCAAGGGCGTCTTCGGGGAGCATCGCGTGACCCTCGTCGAGGACCTGCCCGATGCACTCGACCGTGCCGCCGGGATCGCGGACGAGGGTGGCGTGGGTGGGGGAGTCCTCGCGACCGGCTCGGTGATCACCGCAGCCGAGGTCCGCATGCTCCTCGGCGTCACCGACAGCTGAGGCTCCGTACATGACGAACTGCGCCGCATGACTGGCGAGCCGGACTGGTGGCGAGGTGAGCAGCCGCCGGAATCGGTCCCCGCCGATTGGGGAATCGGGCGCGACGAGTGGCTCACGGGAGAGTTGAACGGTGAGGTCGAGGCCTACCCGCCAGATGCTGACACTGGGCTTCGGAGCCTGAAATTCTTCCGAGCCGACGTGAGGAACTCCGAGATCTGGCTCAACGACGTGAGCCTCTCCTCAGCTTGGTCCGAGTTCAGCGATTGTCGGTTTCGGCAACGTGTGCGTCCGATCCTCACCGAGCACGGTTTCGCGGCTCAAGGCTCCTTCGGCAACGGGCCATCCATCTATCGTGGATGCACGTTCGAACGAGTCAGGTTCAAGGGCCTTGGCGGCTTCTCCATGATGAACGCGCGTTTCGAGGACTGTACGTTCGTCAACTGCCGGTGGGAGGGTCACTTCGCTCACGCGGCGGACCTCATCAACTGCACCTTCTCGGGTCGCATGAACGGGTGCGTCTGGTTCGGCCATTCCGGGAATCCTGAACGCGGCGGGCGACGCAACGTCATTCGGGGCAACGACTTCACCCAAGTGGTGATGACCCACAACGTGGGGTGGAGGAACGGCTTTCCGGTGTCGGATCAGCTCTGGCCGGAGGGTCATCGTCCCCGCGTTGATGTGCCCTGACCCCGTACGCCTGACCGCGGCACCCGTTGCGTCTGCCAATGTGGTCGCTAGAGCCACCGATTCCGCAGACGCAAGCGAGCGGCATACCCGTTGCGTCTGCCAATGTCGTCGCTAGAACCACCGAATCCGCAGACGCAACCAGACGTGCGACGGTGAAGGGCACGCGCCGCAGGGGGTTCACGGACAGGGACACCCGTCCATGCAACAGGCGCATGGCGCATACCCTCGACCCATGCATCCGTTCACGAAGCTGCTCCTCATCATCGCCATCGCGGCGACGGTGTTCTGGCTGCTCACCAAGCTGCGCGAGAGCACCCGCGGCGACAAGGTCAGCTTCCGACCGGTCGAGGACCTGCCGCTCGACGTGCAGCAGTCGATCGACCACGCGCTCGCCCACGACAAGAAGGTCACCGCCATCAAGCTCTACCGCCAGGCGACCAAGGCGCCCCTCGAAGCCGCGAAGGCGGCCATCGACGTGCGGGAGTGGAAGCGCGGATGAGTCCGTCGCGTCTCCCCGTCACGGGCCGACTTGGCAAGTTCACCTGGCGGATGCTCGCCGTGGTTCTCGGCGGCCAGGCACTGGTGATCTTCTTCGGCGCGCTCGTCGCCCGCGCCACTGCTCTCGCCGACGGTGCGGACAACGCCCAGACGCTGCTCTGGCTCGGCAGCGGCCTCGCCGTCCTTGCCGTCATCGCGGCTGGCCTCCTGCGAGGCCCCCTGGGACTCCCGCTCGGGTGGCTCGTCCAGGTGCTCACCTTCGCCAGTGCCGTCATCGTGCCCGCGATGTTCGCGGTCGGCCTCATCTTCACCGGTCTCTGGGTGCTGTTCCTCGTCAAGGGCCAACAGGTCGACGCCATGATGGCGGCCCGCGAGTCTGACGCCGACACCGCTCGTTAGGCTGTCGGCCGTGACCATCGAACGCTCCCTCGTCATCGTCAAGCCGGACGGCTATGCCCGCGGTCTCTCGGGGGAGGTGCTGCGCCGCGTCGAGGCCAAGGGCTACACCCTGGTCGCCCTCGCCGTCACCACCCCGACCCGCGAGATGCTCGCCGCGCACTACGCCGAGCACGAGGGCAAGCCCTTCTATGAGCCCCTGCTCGAGTTCATGTCCTCGGGGCCGGTGACCGCCGCGGTCATCGAGGGGCAGGGCTGCATCCCCGGTTTCCGCGCCCTCGCCGGCGCAACCAACCCGACGGAAGCCGCCCCCGGCAGCATCCGCGGCGACCTCGGCCGTGACTGGGGCGAGAAGGTCCAGAAGAACATCGTCCACGGCTCCGACTCCCCGGAGTCGTCCGCGCGCGAGATCGGCATCTGGTTCCCGAACCTCTGACCCACCCCGCACAACAACGACTTCCGGTATGCCGGCCGCTCACCAGAACGGCCGGCATACCTGCGTCTGTGGCCGGAAACACAAATGACCCGATCGTTCCCCGCTGCGACCCACCGGTAGCGCCCTAGGTTTGGGCACCGTGACCCGCAACCGGGTCACATCCCATGTCACCAAAGGAGCGAGCATGAGGATCACTCGAGTCGGACCGGCGGTGGTGGCAGCGACCTCGCTGGCCATCGCAGGACTGGCGGGCGTCGGAGTCGCCACCGCGGCACCCCAGCCCAACACCACGGACGACAAGGTCCAGATCGTCACCGTCCACGCCAAGACCCAGGCTGAACGGTCCGCCGTCAACGAGTTGGGTCTCGACACCACCGAGCATGCCGACGAGACCGGTGTCGACGTCGTTCTGCACGGCCGTCAGGACGCGGACAAACTGCGTGCCGCGGGGCACAAGTGGACCGTGAAGGTCGCGGACCTGCGGGCAGCTGACCGCGCGAACAACGCCATGGACAAGGCCTACGCCGCAAGCGTTGCCGAGTCCGAGCTGCCCAGTGGTCGGACGTCCTACCGGACGCTCGCCGAGTTCAACGCCGAGATGGCCGAGCTCGCCGACAAGTACCCGAACCAGGTCAAGCCGCTCACCCTCGAGAACCCCTCGGTCCTGGGCAAGCCGGTCCATGGCATCGAGATCACGAACGACGCGGCCAAGGTCGACGACGGCAAGCCGGTCTTCCTCCTCATGGGTGCCCACCACGCGCGTGAGTGGCCGTCCTCGGAGCACGCGATGGAGTTCGCCTACGACCTCCTCGAGAGTGGCGACTCGCGCAACGCCGGACTGCTCAAGAACATGCGCACGATCGTCGTGCCGGTGGTCAATGTCGACGGGTTCGAGATCTCGCGTGGTGCCTCGCCGATCGGTGACTTCTCCACCTTCGACTACGAGATGAAGCGCAAGAACTGCTCGATCAGCGCCAACACGCCGGCCCGGTTCACGACCGGCACGTGTGACGACAACCTGGCGGGCCGCCTCCGCGGCACCGACCCGAACCGCAACTACCCCGGCTTCTGGGGTGGTCCCGGCGCGTCGACGAACTGGAGCAGCGACACCTACCGCGGCGACGGCCCCGGCAGCGAGCCCGAGATCGACAACATCCGCAAGCTCGTGAGCGGTCGTCAGGTCACCACGCTCATCAGCAACCACACCTACAGCAACCTCGTCCTCCGTCCGCCGGCCATCGCGGCCACGGGCTTCACCCCGGACGAGGTCCAGTACCGCCAGCTCGGCGCCGACATGGCCGCGCACAACGACTACGCCAACATCCCGTCGTTCGGCCTCTACGACACCTCCGGTGGGACCGAGGACTGGAGCTACTGGAACACCGGTGGCTACGGCTTCACGTTCGAGATCGGCACTGAGGGCTTCCACCCGCCGTACGAGACCGGAGTCGTTGCCGAGTACGCCGGACTGGCTCCGGCTGCAGGTGCGGGCAAGGGTGGCAACCGCGAGGCCTACTACCGGATCGCCGCGGCCACGATGGACCCGTCGATGCACTCGACCATCAAGGGCACCGCACCGGCCAACACCAAGCTCACGATCCGCAAGACCTACGAGGGGCGCACCTCGCCGGTCATCCAGCCGAACGGCACCGTGGGTGACCCCCTCACCTACACGGACGTCCTCACGTCCTCGCTCGAGGGCAAGGGCGGCAAGTTCTCGTGGGCGGTCAACCCGTCGACCCGCCCGATCGTGGCCGGACGCTACGGACGCGACGCCGTCGCGCCGCAGCAGCCGAGTTCGCCGATCGCGAACCCGGCCGGAGTCCCGGCATCCGGGGGTGGCTCGGAGTTCACCGACGTCACCATCGAGGGCCTGCCGAAGTACGACAACGGCAAGGTCGTCTTCACCTTCGGCTGGGAGGGGCCCAACCCGGACCCGAACGTCGACTGGGACTTCTACATCTACGACTCGGCGGGCAACCAGGTCGCCTCTGCGGCGACCCTGGCCAACCCGGAGATCGCGGCCGCTCTCGACCCCGTGCCCGGTGGCTACCGGGTCGAGGCCGTGAACTACGGCGGCGGCTCGGCGGCCGACTGGACGGGCACCATGTCGTTCGAGGCGCCGTCCCCGGCCATCGTCACCGGCGTCAAGGAGACCTGGAACCTCACCTGCACCAACAAGCAGGGCAAGGTCCTCGGCTCCCGCAGCATCGTCGTCGACCGCGGCCAGGCTGTGGACGTCGGCAACCCCTGCAACCGCAAGGAGAAGTGACGCCCTCGCTTCGGTGAGAAAAGCATGACGGTATGCCGTCCGCGCGCCGTGCGCGGACGGCATACCCATGTCTGTGCTTGTGTCCGCACGTGTGGTCGTCAGGGCGACCAGAATCCCGGACGCAAGGGGCGCGAGCTGCGTGTTGGGCACAGGCGCGGCACGGGTCCGCGCGTAGCATCGCGAACGTGGCTGGACTGGACCGGTGGGTGCGAGCGCGGGACCTCGCGATCGACCTCGGGACGGCCAACACGGTGATCTACGAGCGCGGCCGAGGCGTGGTGCTCGATGAGCCATCCGTCGTCGCCGTTCGGGCTGGCACGGCCCAGCTGCTCGCCGCCGGACATCGCGCCAAGGAGATGCTCGGACGCACGCCGGACTCGGTCACGGCGGTCCGCCCTCTGCGGGACGGGGTCATCTCCGATGCCGACGTGACCGAGCGGATGCTGCGCTGGTTCGTCGACCAGGTGTCGCCGTCGCGCCTCTTCCGGCCACGCATGGTCGTGTGCGTGCCAAGTGACATCACGAGCGTCGAGCGCCGTGCGCTGGAGGACTCGACTCTGCGCGCCGGAGCCCGACGGGTGCACGTCATCGAGGAGCCCATGGCCGCCGCGATCGGAGCGGGCCTGCCGATCGAGGAGACCAACGCCTCGATGGTCGTCGACCTCGGAGGCGGCACGACCAACGTCGCCGTGATCAGCCTCGGCGGGATCGTGACGTCGCGCTCGATCCGCGTCGGTGGCGACGAGATCGATGAGGCGATCATCGCGCACGTGAAGTCCGAGTACTCCCTGCTGCTGGGGGAGCGCAGCGCAGAGCAGATCAAGGTTGCGGTGGGCTCGGCCTTCCCCTTGCGCGAGGAGCTGAGCGAGCGGGTCCGGGGACGCGACCTGGTGACGGGTCTCCCCAAGACGGTGTCGGTCTCGTCGGTCGAAGTGCGCCGTGCCATCGAGACGCCGGTCCTCCAGATGGTGGAGCTGGCTCGCGCTGTCCTCGACGTGTGTCCACCTGAGCTCGCCGGTGACATTCTCGACCGCGGCGTCACCCTCACCGGGGGAGGCGCCTTGCTGCGCGGCCTGGCCGAGCGGATGCACCACGAACTCGGCGTTCCCGTGAGCGTCGCGGACGATCCGCTGCGGGCCGTCGCGCGCGGCGCGGGCAGGTGCGTCGAGGAGTTCGAGACGCTGCATCGCGTCCTCGTCGACAACCGCCGGCCGTGAGGCAGTGGTGTGAGACTTCGGGGTGAGACGGTGACGAGGGGCGATGCACCCGACCGGCGTCGGCGTCGTCTCGTGGTCCTTGCGGCGCTCGCCACGCTGCTGCTCGTCGTCGTCGACATCGTGGGCGGACCTGGTCCGGGGCTGCTCCGTCGGGGCGGGGCGACGGTGCTGGGCCCGCTCGAACGTGCCCTCGCCCCGTCCGGCCCCGAGGCAGAAGGCGCTCTCCGCCAGGACCGGGATCGTCTTGCCAGCGATCTGCGCGAGGCGCGGCTGTCGACCCAGGACGCGGCAGCCCTGGCCGAACTTCTCGGCTCGCCCTCGACCGTCGGCGCAACCGTCGTCCCCGCCCGCGTCGTGGCGGTGGCTGCGCCGGGCCCACAGGGCCTCGTGCGGCTGACGATCGACGTCGGGAGTCGCGACGGCGTGAGCGCGGATCGGACCGTTGTGTCGGGGGAGGGGCTCGTGGGGCGAGTGGCCTCCGTGGGGCCGTGGACGAGTGACGTCCTCGTCCTGGGCGGGCCCGAGGTGACGGTGGGGGTCCGCGTGGGGTCGGCCGGGGCCTTGGCCACGGTCGGTGGCGCAGCGAGTGCTACCGGGCGCCAGCCGGGTGAACTCGGCCTGACACTCGTGCAGTCCGGGACTCTTCGCGTCGGTGACGAGGTTCGCACGCTCGGCAGCGTGGATGGCCGACCCTTCGTTGCGGGCGTGCTCGTGGGAACGGTCAGCGCCGTGGAGCCCCAGCGCGGTCGGCTCGCTCCGACCGGCACGGTGAAACCGGCCGTCGACGTCGGGACGCTCTCGGTGGTCGGGGTCCTCCTCACCGCACCCCGGTCGACCCCGCGTCCCTCGGTCACCGGAGGAGCGTCGTGACGCCGGCAGGTGTGGTCCTCCGCGGCGTCCTGCTGCTCGTCGGTGGGGTCCTGGGTGTCACCCTGGCGGCACGTCACCTCGCACCACTGCCCGACCTGGTCCTCGTCATCGTGGCGTCGGCGGCGCTCGCGTCCGGACCCCGCGCCGGGTTCACCACGGGTCTGCTCGGCGGCTGGTTGCTCGACCTCCTCCCGCCGGGTTCCGCCGTGCTCGGGACTCAAGCCGTCCTGTATGCCGTGTGCGGACTTCTCGTCGGCCTCGCCGCCCGTCCCGGGAAGGCGCCGTTGGTGTGGATCGTCACGGTGATCGCCGTGGCCTGCTGTGGCCTCGAGGCAGGGCGGGCCCTTCTGGCTCTGGCACAGGGGGTGCCTGTCGACGCTGCGTCGTCACTGGGGCGCGTGGCTGCGACGGCCACGGCGGCGCTGGTGATCGTGCCCCTCGTCGACTGGGCCGAGCAGTGGTCAGAACGTCGGCGGTTCGCATGATCGGCCCAGGGGTGCGGCCGAGGGACGGGTCCGCACACCTGGGGCGCTTCCTCGCGGTCGCGGCCTGCGTGGGACTGCTCTTCGTCGCCCTGTTCGCCCGTCTGGGGCAGGTCCAGCTCACGAACCACGCGGACTACATCACCGCCGCGGCGACGTTGAACACCCGCGAGATCGTCGTCCCTGCTGTGCGCGGTCGGATCCTCGATCGGAACGGGAAACCGTTGGCGGACAACACCTCTGTCACAGTCGTGACGCTGGAGCGTCGGATCGTTGCCGAAAGCGACGACGGCGCGAAAGGGTTGCTCGCTCGGGTGGCGGCGACGGTCCAGCGGCCCGTCGACGAGCTGGTGGCGCGCACGCACCTCTGCGGTGAGGAGGATGCGCCGCCGGCTCCAGCATGCTGGTCCGGCTCGCCCCAGGTGCCGATCCCCGTCGCGAGCGGCGTGGATCCGGAGCGTGCACTCAGTCTGGTCGAGCAACCGGACCGGTTTCCCGGGGTCGCGGTGGAGTCCGTTCCGATGCGCAGCTATCCCGCCCCGCTGGGCGTCAATGGCGCCCACCTTCTCGGCTATCTGGGGCGCGCGTCGGACAAGGAGGTCGCGGCGTCGAACGGCACGATCACTGCCGACGACCTCGTCGGCAGAGCGGGCCTCGAGCAGCAGTACGACGCAGTGCTGCGCGGAACCCCGGGCCGCACGGTGGTGTCGGTCGATCCTCGCGGCCTCGTCACCGGCGTCGTCTCTCGCACGGACCCCGTCCCCGGTCGTGACCTCGTCACGAGCATCGATGCTGGTGTCCAGGCGGCAGCAGAGAAGGCGCTGACCCGGGAGATCGCGTCGGCGCGCGCACGGGGTCTGCCGGCGGACTCGGGCTCTGCAGTCGTCCTCGACGTCGCGAACGGCGAGGTGGTGGCGCTCGCGAGTGCGCCGACGTACGACCCCAACGTGTGGACGGGAGGTATCTCGGCGAAGGAGTACGCCGCCCTGACCTCACCGACCGCCGGCACACCCTTGGTGTCCCGGGCCACCGGGACGGCGCTGGCGCCGGCCTCCACGCTCAAGGCGCTGAGCGTTCCGGCGGCCGTGGCGGCCGGGAATCCTCTCAACCGGACCTACGAGTGCGCTGGGAGCTATCGCATCGGCAACCGGACGTTCCGCAACTTCGAGTCGCGAGCCTACGGACCGATCACGTTCCACAAAGCCCTCGAGGTCTCCTGCGACACCGTCTTCTACGACGCGGCCTACCGGTCGTGGCTGGCCCTGGGTGGGCTTCGTGGGAGCGATGCCAAGGATCCGTTCCTGACGACGGTGCGGGACTTCGGGCTCGGTGCTCGCACCGGCATCGACCTCCCCGGTGAGAGCGCAGGGCGCATTCCTGACCGTGCCTGGAAGCGCGACACCTGGGAACGGACCAAGGACGAGACCTGTGAGCGGGCGAAGTCCGGGTATCCCGAGGTCGCCAAGACGGATCCGGGGCGGGCGGCATACCTCGTCTCGCTCGCGAAGGAGAACTGTGTCGATGGCGCGAACTTTCGCGCCGGCGACGCCGTCAATTTCTCCATCGGGCAGGGAGACGTCGCGACGACCCCGCTCCAGATGGGGGTGGCGTATTCCGCGATCGCCAACGGAGGTGTGGTGCGGGCGCCACGCGTCGGCGTGCGGTCGGTGGATCCGGTCTCCGGTGCGGCACAGGCGATTCCGGCGGGTCCCGAGCACCGGACGAACCTGCCTCCGGCCGTGGCGACCTACCTCCACGCCGCGCTGCGGGCCGTCGTGGTGAGCGGGACGGCGGCACCCACGTTCCGAGGAATGGCGGCTGATTGGCCGGTGTCCGGCAAGACCGGCACCTCCGAAGTCTTCGGGAAGTCCGACACCTCGTGGTTCCTGTCCTACGCGCCGACGAACAAGCCCCGGTATGCCGTGTCCGTCGCGGTCAGTCAGGGCGGCCACGGCAGCGAGACGGCGGCACCGATCTCCCGCTCGCTTCACGAAGCCCTCCGTCTCCTGCCCCGCTGACACTCCGCCAAGCCCGGGAACTTCACGGAGCCCAGGGCAGCTTCTGCCGCGTGTGTGAAGTTCCCGTCGTCGGGGGAGCGCGACGAGAGCGGACGGCATACCTCTAGGCTTTGCCGCATGGCTGACTTCGATCTTGTCGTTCTCGGTGCCGGACCCGGTGGCTACGTCGCGGCGATCCGCGCCTCGCAGCTCGGGCTCAAGGTGGCCGTCGTGGAATCCAAGTACTGGGGCGGTGTCTGCCTCAACGTCGGATGCATCCCCTCCAAGGCGCTCATCAAGAACGCCGAGCTCGCGCATGTGCTCCAGCACGACAAGAAGAAGTACGGCATCGAGGGTGACGCGACGATGTCCTACGGCCCGACCCACGCGCGGTCGCGCCAGGTCTCGAGCGGCATCGTCAAGGGCGTCCACTTCCTCATGAAGAAGAACAAGATCGAGGAGATCGACGGCTGGGGCACTCTCACCGGCCCGACCTCGATGGACGTCGCGCTCAACTCCGGTGAGAAGCGCACGGTCAGCTTCGACAAGCTCATCATCGCGGCGGGTGCTGTGACGCGGATGCTGCCCGGGATGCAGGTGTCGGAGAACGTCGTCACCTACGAGGAGCAGATCCTCACCGACCAGCTCCCCGGCTCCGTCGTCATCGCCGGCTCGGGCGCGATCGGCGTCGAGTTCGCCTACGTCATGAAGAACTTCGGCGTCGACGTGACGATCGTCGAGTTCCTCGACCGCATGGTCCCGACCGAGGACGCCGACGTCTCCAAGGAGCTCCTCAAGCACTACAAGAAGCTCGGGGTCAAGGTCATGCTGTCGACCAAGGTCGACGGCGTCGAGGACACAGGTTCGGGCGTCAAGGTGACGGTGTCCCCGGCCGCTGGCGGTGATGCCCAGGTGCTCGAGGCAGACAAGTTCCTCTCGGCGATCGGCTTCGCCCCCCGCACCGAGGGCTACGGCCTTGAGGCGGCCGGCGTGAAGCTCACCGACAAGGGAGCCATCGAGATCGACGACTACTGCCGCACCAACGTCGAGAACGTCTACGCCATCGGCGACTGCACCGGCAAGCTCATGCTCGCCCACGTGGCCGAGGCACAGGGCATCGTCGCCGCGGAGACCATGGCCGGAGCCGAGACCATGCCGGTCGAATACGACTTCATCCCGCGGGCGACCTACTGCCACCCGCAGATCGGCTCGTTCGGCTACTCGGAGGCTCAGGCCAAGGAGAAGGGCTACGACGTCAAGACGGCGACGTTCCCGTTCAGCGCGAACGGCAAGGCCATGGGCCTCGGTGACGCGGTCGGCTTCGTCAAGGTCGTCGCGGACGCGAAGCACAACGAGATCCTCGGCGCCCACATGATCGGGCCCGACGTCACCGAACTGCTGCCGGTGCTCAACCTCGCGCAGAAGTGGGACCTCACCGCCGACGAGGTGGCTCGCAACGTCTTCGCGCACCCGACGCTGTCCGAGGCCGTCAAGGAGTCGGTCCACGGCATCGTCGGCCACATGATCAACCTCTGATCCAACGAACGGCCTTCGGCCGCAACGCATTCGGTATGCCGTCCGCTCACCTCGAGCGGGCGGCTACCGGCTTTTCGGCCGCGCTGCTCAGGAGGGCAGCTGTGAGCCCACGTTGATGATGTTGCCGTCCGGGTCGGCGAACCACACGGACTTGAACGCGCCGTCAGCCATGCTCGCGACGCCATCAGTCCAGTCCGTGCCCTCGGCTTCCCAGGTTTGGAACTCCACGCCCTTGTCGCGCAGAGCCGAGATCTCGGCGTCGAAGGCATCGCCCGGAACCTCGAACATCATCGCCGTCGCCTTGTTGGTCCCCGCGAACTCCGACTGGTAGACGAAGAAGGTGCCTGAGCCTGACTGATAGGTGATGCCCTGGTCGAGCATGTCCGTCCCGGGGGAGAACCCCAGGGTGCCTTCGTAGAAGTCTCGGGCTCGTTGGAGGTCCGAGACGCCGAGACAGGTGACGGGAGTGCGTTCGCCGATCATGTCTGCTCCACGGGCGGACCGGACGACGGTCGCTCGGTCGGCCCCTTCGAGCCTAGGGAGGCCGCACACGACGGGCAATGAGTCGATCCGGCCCTCCGGGGGGTTCAGGTGGGCCAACCCGTGAACCGGCAGGGAAATGACCGCGGGGCGCCTCGGCTCGACGTCGGGTCCTTGTCAGGTCGACGCGGGCTCGTCCTCGGACATGAGGGTGGCGCGCGGCAGTGGTGAACCGGTCTCGAGGAGGGACTTGAGCGAGTCGAGGATCCAGACCCAGCCGTCGCGCACGTTCTCCTCGGTGAGCGGACTGCTCTCGAGGCGGTCGTGGACCAGGCGGAGGTGAGTCAGGCCCTCGCCGGCGCGGGTGAGGATCCACGACACGCGGCTCGCCGGCTCGGCCCCGAGCTCCTCGTCATAGACGGCGCGCCAGGTGTGGACGAGCCGGTGCGGTGGGTCGACCTCCTCGACCATCCCGTCCACGGCAACGGTGCCGTCCGGAAGGTGCGTCTGGAACGCCTCACCCGCAACGGGCGGAGTCGTCCAGTGGGTCGCGTGGAAGTACTGCCGCGTCGAGTCGGGGTCGGTGAGGGCGTGCCAGACGTCCTCGATCTCGGCCCGGATGTAGATCTGATAGACGTGCTCTGCGGTCATGGCTGCTCCTGGTGCGAGGTCTTGGGGCGACGTTCGGCGGCGCTCTGGAGGTCGAGCATCGCGCGCGTGAAGGGTTGTGCGTACTTGCTGACCCAGCGGTCCGCCAGTTGCGCGATGGGGACGGGATTGAGGTGGTGGTGCTTCTCGCGACCGACCTTCTCGGTCGCGACGAGGTCGGCCTCCTCGAGGACCGTGAGGTGCTTCATCACGGCGAACCGAGTGACCTCGGGGAAGAGGGCGACGAGTTCCCCGACGGTCTGCCCGTCGCGGACGAAGAGCGCGTCGAGGATCGCTCGCCGAGTCGGGTCGGCGAGCGCCCTGAAGACGAGCTGCTCGGCATCCATCCAGACATTATGTGACCAGATGGTCACATAATCAAGATGCGGCCGACGTGTGGTCCCGGACGACGTCCCTGTATGCCGTGACGATCGCCTCCGCGCTGCGCGCCGCTTCGTCTTCGTCGGTCTCGAAGCCCGTGATCGACAGGCGCATGACCTCTCTGCCGAGCCATTGGGCACCTCCGGTGAAGCACACCCCATCCGCACGGATCTGCGCGATGGTGGCGAGGGTGACGGCGTCCCCTTCTGCGTCAGACAGGTCGGACCCGAAGCGCACGACCACTTGATTGAGGACGACGTCGTTCAGCACCTCGATACCCGGTTCGAGCTGGAGGTGCGCCGCCATGAGTTGTGCGCATGCGCAGTGGCACTCGACGGTCTCGCGGATCCCATCCCTGCCCAGTGTCCGGATCAACGCCCACGTCGCGAAACCGCGCGCCCTGCGTGACAACTCGGGAACGTAGTGGGTGGGGTCGCGGTCGCCCTCCGCGGAGGTGGGCAGGTAGCTCGCGGAGATCGTCATCGATCGCTGGTGCGCCTTGGGGTCCCTGACGATGGCGAATCCGCAGTCATAAGGCGTCTGCAGCCACTTGTGGCCGTCGACGGCCCACGAGTCGGCGCCCTCGACCCCGTGCGTGAGCGCGGTCGTCCGCTCGGACACGCGGGCCCACAGGCCGAAGGCCCCGTCCACGTGCACCCACGCGCCCCGTGACCGTGCTGCGGGGACGAGTTCGGCGAAGTCGTCGAACGAGCCCGTGTTGATCTGCCCCGCCTGAAGGATGACGATCGCCGGGCCGCTCAGCGCGTCGATGATGTCGAGAGCGTCGTCCGTGGCGATGCGCCCCTGGTCGTCGACAGGAAGGCGGATCACCCGATCCCGGCCCAGCCCGAGGAGCTGCAACGCGGCATACACCGTCGTATGGGCCTCGGCCCCGATGGCGACCGTGATCTCTGGCGCCCCGAAGAGCCCGGCTCGCTCCACGTCCCAGCCGACACGTGCGAGGACTTCGCTGCGTGCCGCCGCGAGCGCCGTGAAGTTCGCCATGGTCGCTCCGGTGACGAATCCGACGGACGACGCTCGGGGCAGGTCCAGGAGGTCGAGCAGCCAGCCGGCCGAGACGGTCTCGGCGGCGGACGCGGCGGGGGAGGCCTCGTGGTTCCCGGCGTTCTGCCCCCACGCGCTCGTGAGCCAGTCGGCCGCGACCCCGGCCGGGTGCGAGCCGCCGATGACCCAGCCGAAGAACCGTGGCCCGGTTGCCGTCATCAGGCCCGGGTCGGCGAGGCGGATGAGGTCGTCCAGGACCTCGGTGGCGTCGCTGCCGGACTCCGGGACGGGCGCGCGGAAGTCGGCGAGCGCCGCGGCGTAGTCCACCTTCGGGGCAGCGGAGCGTGTCGGGATGTCACGCCGGAACGCCATCGCCGCCTCCGCGGCCTGACGCCACAGCGGGGCGAAGTCCTCTGGGCGGGACCGTGCCATGGCGATGAGTCTGCCTCCCGCTCCGCCCTCGCCACCATCGTCCGGTCGGATCACGGCCCTGCACTCCTTAGGATCACGGGGTGAGTTCGTTGGTCATCCGTCAGGCGCGTGTCGTGCCGATCCGGAACAGCCCCATCCCAGACGGTCCGGTCGATGTGCGGATCGTCGGCGACCGCGTTGCCGACATCGCGCCGACCCTGCCGCTCGACGGGAGCGACGAAGTGCTCGAGGCGCACGGCCGGTGGGTCATGCCCGGCCTCTGGGACCAGCACGTGCACTTGGGCCAGTGGGCGGCGACGGCGACCCGGTTGGACCTGTCACACGCCGGGAGCCCCGACGAGGTCACCCGCCTGGTCGCCGCCGAAGTCGGTGCCCGCCGCGATGGCGCCCCCGACACGGTCCTGCAGGGCTTCGGTCACCGCAGCGCGGCCTGGGACCGGCAACCGACGGTCGCCGAACTCGACGCCGTGAGCGGCGACATGCCCGTCGTCCTCATCAGTGGCGACGCCCACCACGGCTGGCTCAACTCGGCCGCGCTCCGGCTCCTCGACGTCCCTCCGCGAGACACCGTCGTCGAGGAGAACGACTGGTTCCCCGTCTTCGCGCGCCTCGACGAACTCACGACGACCGTGGAAGGCAAGCGGACGGCATACGCAAAGGTCTTGGACGCCGCCGTGCGGCGCGGCGTCGTCGGCATCCGCGAGATGGAGTGGGCCGACAACGCGACCGAATGGGTCGAGCGGTCCGACTCCGGTCTCGCCGTTGTCCGGGTCCGCACGGCGACGTATGCCGCGGGGCTGGCCGACGCGATCGCCGCCGGCCGCCGCAGTGGCCAGGTCCTCGACGAGGCCGGGCTCATCACCATGGGGCCTCTCAAGATCATCAGCGACGGGTCGCTCAACACACGCACGGCCTATTGCCACGAGCCCTACGTGGGTGACGACGTGCTGGAGTTCCCGCGGGGGCGGGCGAACAACAGCCCGGAGGAACTCGAGGAGCTGTTGCGATTGGCGACGGGGAACGGCCTCGACGTCGCCGTCCACGCGATTGGGGACGCGGCTGTGGGTATCGCGTTGGATGCGTTCTCGCACTCCGGAGCTCGCGGATCGATCGAGCATGCCCAGTTGATGACGATGTCCGATGTGGATCGCATGGGGCGCCTTGGCGTCGTGGCGAGCGTTCAGCCGGCCCACCTCCTGGACGATCGGGACGTGACGCACCAGTGCTGGCCGGACCGCGAGGACCGGTGCTTCCCGCTGCGGTCGATGATCGATGCGGGGGTCGTGCTGGCCATGGGGTCGGATGCGCCGGTGGCGCCGCTCGATCCGTGGGAGGCGATGGCTGCTGCCGTGCATCGCACGGGCGACGAGCGCGAGGAGTGGAACGCGAGGGAGCATCTCACCGTCGCCCAGGCGCTCGCGGCGAGCGTCGATGGCGCGGGGACTGTGGGGCAGGGGTCCGTGGCGGACCTCGTGCTGCTGGACGAGTCTCCGTTCGCGGGGGGTGAAGCGGGTGCGGAGGCTGCCGAGCATCTCCGCTCGATGCACGTCGGGATGACTGTGGTGGCGGGCCGAATGGCTCACTACGAGGCCTGACCCATTCGGGCCATGCGCGTGTGGCCCTGCTGTCGGTGCCATGGTCCGGGAGGGTGGACTTGTTGAAAACGCCCATAGCGCACGCGACGGCCCCATAGGGTGTTGGCCATCGTCGGTTTTCGACGAGTTCGCGGTGTTCTCAGGGGTGCTGGATGTCGAGGTCGCAGATCGTTGCCAGACGATCGCTCATGATCGGGTGGGATGCCGTCAGCTGGTTGCTGGCGCTGGTCGGGTTCACCCTCGTCCGTCACGAGTTCACGCTGTCCGAGCGGATGTGGGCCATCTCGCTCAGCTATGTGGCTGCGGCGATGGTGCTGCAGGTCATCGCCGGGCTCTACACGCACCTCTACCTCGGGCGATCCAAGGTCGGCAGCTTTGCGGAAGTGAGCGCGCTGGCCCAGATCGTCCTGGGCATCAGCATCGTGCTGGGTGTCGTCGGCTTCCTCACCGCGCCCGTGTTCTCACGTGGGCTCGCCTTTGTCATGCCCATGCTCGCCATCCTGTTCATGGCGGCCGGGCGCTGGGTCTTCCGGACGGCGCGCGACCGTCGTCGGGGGAGTCTGGGCGCGGGGGCGCCCGCGCTCGTCTATGGCGCGGGGGACGCCGGCGACCAGCTTGCGGCCCTGATCGACTCGGCGGATGACGCGCCCTACTCGATCGTCGGCTTCATCGACGACGACCCGAGCTTGCGTTATCTGCGCGTGCGGGGCTACCGCGTGCTCGGACGGGGGAGAGACCTCGTTCGGGTCGCGCAGGAGTCCGGAGCCGAGGTCGTCGTGCTCGCCATCACCCAGGCCGATCCGCAACTCATCCAGGATGTGGCTGACCGGTGCACCGAGGCCGGTCTCGAGCTCGTCGTCGTCCCGCCGGTGCGCGAGATGATCTCCGGGCGTGTCGAGCTCGACAAGCTCCGCGCCTTCAACGTCGCTGACCTCCTGGGCCGACGCCCGATCGAGACCGACCTGTCCGACATCGCAGACCACGTCGCGGGCAAGGTCGTCCTCGTCACCGGCGCGGGCGGGTCGATCGGCTCGGAGTTGGCTCGGCAGGTGCGCCGTCTGGGGCCGGCGAAGCTGATCCTGCTCGACCGTGACGAGTCGGCGCTCCACGCGACGAAGCTGTCGCTCGACGGCGACGGGCTGCTCGACACCGACGACACGGTGCTGTGCGACATCCGCGACAAGGACGCCGTCTGTGCGGTCTTCCAGCGGCTTGCTCCCGAGGTCGTCTTCCACGCTGCGGCGCTCAAGCACCTGCCGATGCTCGAGCGCTTCCCCGAGGAGGGGTGGAAGACGAACGTTCTGGGGTCGCTCAACGTGCTCGAGTGCGCAGCGAGGGCCGGGGTGCAGCACTTCGTCAACATCTCGACCGACAAGGCGGCCGACGCGACGTCCGTCCTCGGCCAGACGAAGCGGCTCGCCGAGCGACTCACTGCTTGGTATGCCGCCGACACCGGACTCACGTACCTCTCGGTCCGCTTCGGCAACGTTCTCGGCTCGCGTGGCTCTGTGCTCGACACGTTCCGGGCTCAGATCGAGCGGGGTGGGCCGGTGACCGTGACGGACCCCGACGTCACGCGCTATTTCATGACGATTCCGGAGGCCTGCGAGTTGGTGCTCCAGGCGGCCGTGATCGGCCACCCCGGTGACGTGCTCGTTCTCGACATGGGGGAGCCGGTTCGGATCGTGGACGTGGCGCAGCGCCTCATCGCGGAGTCGGGCAAGTCGATTGAAGTGGTCTACAGCGGACTTCGGGAGGGCGAGAAGTTGCACGAGGTGTTGCTCAGTGAGTCCGAGCGGGGACGCGAGACGGGCCACGAGTTGATCACCCAGGTGTCGGTGCCGCAGCTCGAGCCGGCCGACCTGAGGGCTGGCGAGCGAGTGGAACTCGACCTGGCTTCCTTCGGAATCGAAGCGCCGGCGCGGGCGGACGCTGGCGAGAGGGCGGCCTCGTGACGCTGGACGGAACCGGCGTGACACTGTTCCCGGCGGTTCCGGGTGGTGTGCGGCTCGCCGTGATCGGGTTGGGGTATGTCGGCCTGCCGCTCGCCGTGGAGTTCGCCAAGGTCTGTGGCGTCGTCGGCTTCGATATCAACGGCACGCGCGTCAAGGAGCTGTCGACGGGTTCGGACCTCACGCTCGAAGTGAGCACGGAGGAACTGGCCTCGGCGTCGCGACTGTCCTTCACCGAGGACGCTGACGACATCGCCGACTGCAACGTCTACATCGTCACGACGCCGACGCCGATCGATGCGGCCAAGCAGCCGGACCTCACGCCGGTCCTGTCGGCGACCGAGACGATCGCTCGCGTGCTGTCGCGCGGCGATGTCGTCGTCTATGAGTCGACGGTCTATCCGGGAGCGACCGAGGAGCAGTGCGTTCCGGTCCTCGAGGAGTTGTCGGGGCTGCGCTTCAATGAGGACTTCTTCGTCGGCTACAGCCCCGAGCGGATCAACCCTGGCGACAAAGAGCACCGACTCCCGACGATCGTGAAGGTCACGTCCGGGTCGACGCCTGCGGCTGCTGACTTCGTGGATGCGCTCTATTCGTCGGTCATCACCGCGGGGACGCACCGCGCGTCGTCGATCCGGGTCGCCGAGGCCGCCAAGGTCATCGAGAACACTCAGCGCGATGTGAACATCGCTCTGATCAACGAGCTGGCGATCCTCTTCAATCGTCTGGACATCGACACGGAGGAGGTGCTCAGGGCGGCCGGGTCGAAGTGGAACTTCCTCGGGTTCCGGCCAGGGCTGGTCGGTGGGCACTGCATTGGTGTCGATCCCTACTACCTGACGCACAAGGCGCAGGCTGTGGGTTACCACCCCGAGATCATCTTGGCGGGGCGCCGGCTCAACGACTCGATGGGTTCCTATGTCGCGTCGCAGTTGGTGAAGCGCATGACGAAGGAGGGCATCGGTGTGCGCGGGGCGCGGGTGCTGGTGCTGGGGCTGACGTTCAAGGAGAACACCCCGGACCTGCGCAACTCGCACGTGGTCGACATCCTGCGGGAGTTGGCGGAGTACGAGATCGCCGTCGACGTTCACGACCCGTGGGCGCGGGCGGATGAGGCGCGTCTGCACTATGGGATCGACCTGGTCGAGTCGCCGGAGCTGGGCTCGTATGCCGCGGTCGTCGTTGCGGTGGCGCACCGGGAGTTCGTCGAGATGGGTGCTGAACGCATCCGCGCGTTCGGGGACCCCGAGGGGCACGTCCTCTACGACCTCAAGTACGTCCTCGACAAGTCCGACTCCGACCTCCGGTTGTGAACGGCATGCTTTGTCCTTACTCATCGGGGGGCGGCGGAGCAAGCGAAGCGACGATCGCGCAGGTCGGCTGCCGGGGGTGTGCGACGTTTCCGGAGCCCGACTATGTCCGTGGAGGACGGGGCCCCTACGCGCTGAGGCCCGCGGCAGCTGTCGGCAGGGGCCCCCGTGGTAGCGGGAAGGCGCACAATGGCTAGCTCACGCCCCCCCATCTTCAAAGTGGTCCCTGGAATCAGAGAGATGAGGCGGCGCGCGCGCCGCTACCGCCGCCATTTCGGAAGTGTGCGGGGGAGTTGGTACGGCTGGCTCGACAGGCCCGGCGCAAGGGGTTTGAAATCTGTAACATTCGGCAACTACCCGGCAGTACTCATTCGGCGTGGAAATACGGACCTGCGAACGCTTTGCCACGTCCTTTGTGATCGTGGATACGAATTTCCGTTTGCAACGCACCGAACCGTGGACTGGATTGTCGATGCTGGCGCGAACACGGGGTTGGCCAGCGTCTACTTTGCAGAGAGATTCCCAGATGCGAGGATCATTGCCATCGAACCCGACGATGGCAACTTTGAGATCTTAGAGAGAAACACGCAGCGCTATGGCCAGCGAATTATTCGCGTTCGGGCCGCACTCTGGTCGACTACTGGCGTAGTTGACCTCGTAGACCCGGGCTCGGGCGCTTGGGCCATGCGCGTTCGGTCTGCTGCTGAAGACCAGGCCATCGATGGGAAAGTCGTGTCGGCGATTACTCTTAGCGATCTGATTCGGGAATTTGACATTGACAGAATATCCATTCTTAAGGTGGATATCGAAGGCGGTGAGAGTGAAGTGTTTCGCAATCCGTCAGCCTGGATCGAGCGCGTAGATTCCATTGTAATTGAGTTGCATGATCGATTTGTTCCTGATTGTTCAGCGATCTTTCACCGTGCCACGACGGCATTCTCCCTACGTGCAGTGAAGGGCGAAGACACGTTTGTGGCGCGATGATCCAGGTCGCCATCGGGGTGTGATTCTCAATCACACTCACCCAGGCGCTGTCCGATGTTGGATCTACGTCCGGAAGGCAATGCGGTGGGCGTTGACCTTGATCGCTGAAGCAAACGACCAGTTCTCGATTCTCCATCAAGACATCCGCCGTTGCCAGACAGTTTACCGAGGTCGTCCCACGAGCTGCCCAAGCTTCTTCAGGCCACATGGTGGCCCACGCGTGAGCCTGTCCGCTGCATTCGCCTACCAAACAATCAGGAGCCAACGTGGGACGCTCATCTGTGGCCGCAATTGTCGTCACGTTCAACCGCGCGGACGTGCTGGAGCACGGAGTAGGGGCTTTGCTGGCGCAGACGAGACCACCCGACGCGGTGTACGTGGTGGATAACGCCAGCACGGATGAGACCCGGCAACGTTTCGAGGTCAGATCCGATGTCGTCTATCTACGGGCCCCAGATAACGGCGGATACGCCTCGGGACTTGCTCTCGGGATCGCCACTGCCCGCCGGTCTGGGCATGACATGTTCTGGCTCCTGGATGACGATAGTGCTCCGTTGCCCTTGGCCTTGGCCTCTCTTCTCGATGTTGTCGATCGGTCTGGGGCGAGCCTTGGACTAATTGGCCTGCAGGGGGGTCTACTCCGATACGGAAACATCAAACATTTGAGCGCTGCGATGGCCCAGGCTGAGTGTGATGAAATCGTTGCTGGAGCGAGGGAGGTGGAATTCTCCCTCGTCGACGGGGCGCTGCTCCTCGATCCGGCCGCGCTGCTGGCAGGATCGCCCGACCGGCGTTGGTTCATGATGTTCGAGGATATCGATCTGTCATGGCGAATTCGCCGCGCGGGATTCAAGGTTGCTGTCCTCGAGCACGAACCGATTGAGCGTGGGCATCTCGGTTCGTCGGCCACAGGTCCAAAGAATCCGTGGCGCCGCTACTACTTGGTGCGAAATCAATTCCGGTGGGCAATAGAAACTCGTGACGTGCGGTTCCTGATTGGCACCACGCTCCGCTTTGTCAAGTTTACGGTGTCCGACGTCCGGCGGCAGCATTGGTCGAGCCCTGTCGCAACTGCGGCGGGTCTTCGTGACGCTCTCCTGAATCGGATGGGGCGCACTGTACCTCCGGGGGAGTTTCACTCCTTCAATCAGAATTAAGGCTAAGACTCACGGTCTCAGGCTGCCGATGGGAGCCTCGCTCCCGACGCCAACAGCTGCTTCGGTTGGCAAGAAACGAATAGGCGAGACTGGCCCCGGGCCGGGCAGCTTTGCGAGAGAATTACCCGGTGACCTCCGATCCTCCATGGCCACTCAAGGTGCGTCGGCGCGTAAGGGGACTGCCGCCATTGCGCGCTGCCTCAGTCCTGCGTCAAATCATCTCGCATCCAGCCAACCGGGGCGCACGCATTTCCGCGGTGCGTCGAAGCGTCGAGTGGCAACTGGCTTCACGGCGGAGTTCGTTGCCGCGGACCCTGAAGGTCTACGGGGACCTGCTTCTCCTGGCTTACCCGCGAAGCAACTCTGCATCGAACGTCATCTATTTCACGGACTACTTCGACCCCGCCGAGATGGGTTTCGTCAGCGGTTTCCTGAAGCCCGGTGATTGTTTCGTAGACTGCGGTGCAAACATCGGTACGTACTCATTGTTGGCGGCGTCCGTTGTGGGGCCATCTGGACGTGTCATCAGTTATGAGCCTGTGGCGATGACGGCTCATCGGCTCCGTGAGAACGTCGAGATCAACCGCTTGGGGTCGATCATCGATGTTCGTCAGGTCGCGGTCGGTGCTGCGCGTGGCTTGGCCCCAATAACCTCGAGTGGCGATGTGAGCAACACTCTCGTGTTGGGTGCCGCAGGCAGTGCAGCGACCGAGGAGGTCGAGGTCGTCCCCGTGGTTCCTCGTGACCTGCCCTGTACTCCACGGTTGATCAAGGTAGATGTTGAGGGGTTCGAGATGGCGGCGCTCGAGGGCATGTCGGAGATCCTGAGGTTGGACTCGCCCCCCGTTATCCTCATCGAGCTGACTCCACATCTGCTGCGTCGTGCTGGGACGTCTGCTACCCAGGTGGCGAGCCACCTGGTCGGTCGCGGCTTCTCAATGCCTGTCGCCGGTAATGGGCGGGCGCGGTTTGTGCCTGTCAACTTCCAGACATTTGACTTCGAGATGCGACAGGCGAACTATCTTGCGATTCCACCGGCTCACGCCGAAGCGGCTCAAGGGTTGCTTTCGGAACCTGGACCTGGCAGATGAGTGGGCTTGTTGCGAAGCGAAGTGCGGCCAGCCGAAGGTTCAACGCAGGAATGGCCATCGGGCCTGAGCGAGTGCCAATCGAAAAATGAGGGCGATGGCGCCTTTGCTTGGCTTGACCCGGAAGGACGTGAGTGCGGATCGTATTGCGACTCGATGCTTGCCCATTGAGGTTTGCATGAGCGCGATGCGGTACCAGCGGAACGCGTGGATTGCTGGATTCTGGGCGTAGAATTCGGGGTGCCGCCTAAGAAGCACCTCAGATGCTTGAATGCGGACCTCGGTGCCGTTTAGATGCCGGGGGCCATTGTGCTTACGCCACAAAAAGTCCGAACTCGAGAGGTGTACCTCGTTGGGGTGCTCCCGCCGCAACCGGATGCCCCAATCGATGTCTTCGCATGCGCGGAATTCTGGGTCCAGCAGGGGGCATATTTCTCGGGGGAGGGATACTGCGCCCATGGTTTCAGGGAGTTCGCGGTTGACTGAATTCAGTGTGATCGGCCTAGTTGACGGAGGTTTGGTGGGCGAGACGGCCCTGGCACCGAGTTCGATCGTGGCGCACCAGACAACGTCGGCCTCACTATGCGCGGCCAGGGCGTTTCTCAAGCGGTCGCGAGTCCACATGTCATCGTCGGCCAGGAATGTGACGTAACGGCCCCGCGCAAGGCCGAGCCCCATGTTGGCGCACGCAGCGAAACCGCTGTTGGATTCGCCGCGGATGAGGCGGATTCGTGGGTCGTCAGCGATAACCGGCGGTACGGGGCTTGCATCGTCGATCACGATGAGCTCCCAGTTTTGATGGCTCTGCGCTATGACCGACTCGATGGACTGCTGGAGGAGCACCTGCCGGTTGTACGTGGGCATAATGACGGAAAAGTCAGGAATCAATTGCCGTGCCTTCTTCTTGTGACGAAACAGCAATCGACTCAAATCCAAGCGGCAGGTCCGTGTCCAAAGAGTCGATGGAACGGCGGAAGAATGGACTTTCCTTCTGGACGGTTTGCGGAGCGCCAAGAGAGGTGATCTTTCCTCGCTCGACCACCATGATCCTGTCGCAGAATTTTAACGTTGAGAGGCGATGAGCGATGATCAGGATTGTCGTCTCGCCCTTCAGCTCGGACAGCGTCTGACGAATGAGTCGCTCACTGACGGCATCCAACGAAGATGTCGGCTCATCCAGGATGAGGATCTCTGGTCGGCCGGCCAAGGCGCGCGCAATGGCAAGTCGTTGTCGTTGTCCACCTGAGAGCCGACCACCCCGCTCGCCGAGATGACTATCAAGGCCCTGCGGCAGTTTCTCTAGGTCGTCCAGTATGTGCGCCTTCGCGGCTGCGTCCCTCACGGCGGCGTCGTCAATGTGGTCGCGAAAGAACCGGATGTTCTCGGCCGCACTGCCAGTCAGAAGTCGCGCATCTTGAGGCACAAACGTAACGCGCTTTGCCCACCATGCGTGGTCTATGTCGTTGAGTGGAGTCCCACTCACGAGCAGCTCACCGTGGGTGGGGCGGCGTACACCAAGCAGTAATTGAGCAAGCGTCGACTTGCCTGCGCCAGAGGGTCCCACAATCCCGACCGCTTCTCCGCGTTCAACGCGGAACGTCGCACCCTGAAGGGCGTTCTTCCCCGGCGCGTACTCGTACGAGAGATTGACGACTTCGAGCGGCGTTGCGTGCTGTGGTTGCTCGGTTCCTGAGAGGTCTGCGTGGTTTTCGTAGAAGGAGGTCGTGGAGGTGATTGAGTCGAGGAATGGAAGGTGGGATGCAAGCGCTCCCATCGATGCAGTGAGTTGCTGACCGTACGCGAGGGCGCGCAGCATCAAAAGCAGAACGGCGCCAATTACAGCCAACTCTCCACTTCCCACGAGGGCAAATGCGCCGACCCCGACGAGCAGTGCCGAGTACGCGATTGAAACGTATATTGGCGCCAAGGCGTAGGTGAGGAAGTTAACTCGGCGCTGAGTCTCCACGGTGACATCGCTGTCTCGATCGATGCGCTCGACGAAGCGTTTACGAACGCCGAAAGTATGCATCTCCATTGCCAGTGCGCCCAACTCCGAAATGGACCCGGCAAAGTTGAGATTGCTCTTCGCAGAAGCTACTGCCCCTGATCTGATCCGCCGCCGCAGGGGGATCAGACCTAGGGCAATGAGGGCCAATGCCCCGAGAGCAGCCGCGGTTGCGATGGCATCGACGAGCAAGCCGGCGACGAGAAAGGCGGTCAAACTGACGGCGGCCACCACGGCCTGATTCAGTGCATTGACCGCCAGAGTGACGCGGTTGATGAACGTCGTGAGCAATTCTTGAAGCCGACCCGCGGGCTCATTATGTTGAATAGCCCAACCGGTTGCAAGATAGGAGTGGGCGAGACGGGCACGCTCCTCCCGTGTCACGGCCGCGTTGAGCCGAGCGGTGCTCCATGCGCCGATCACGACCATGGCCGTTCTCCCCAAGAGGAATGCCGCGGCAGCCGCGAGTGCGCTACCTAGCGAGAGCGATTGTCCCCACATTGGACCGACCGTTGTCGCACCGGAAACCAGTGCCATACCCAGCCCGGTCAATGCGACGAGGAAGAGTGCCTCGAAGACAGCCCCGATCAGGGAGACGACGCTCAGCGCGATCAGGGCGGCGATGTGCCGCCGTAGAATGGCCCGTAGTATGGCCCATCCTTCGGCCGAGGTCTTTTTGCCCTTCACTTGACTCCACTCCTCATACTTCCAAAGCCGCCTCAAAGAATTCGACCATGCGCGCGGCAATCAGATCCGCCCGGTAGGTCGATTCGAAACTGTCGCTCGCAGTGGCCCGACGTTGCTGACCGTTCGTCCGGGCCAAGGTGACTGCGATCTGCCTGGCAAGGTCCTTTGTGTTGTCGCGCTCGAAGTACGTTATCCATCCACCCCGCGGATCCAGTTCTCGAAAGGGGGGGAGGTCGGAGGCCACGACAGGGGCTCCCAGCGCCATCGCCTCAATGAGGATCGACCCTAGACCCTCCCAGCGTGAAGGAACACAGAAGGCATCGGCTGCGCACATGAGGTCGGGAATGTCGTTGCGACTGCCCAAGAACACGGTGGCAGGGTCAAGGCCTACCTGGGTTGCCAAGGTGTGCAAGTGCTCAGTCGTCTGGCCCTCTCGACCCCCGATGAGGAGCACGGCATCTGGGTGTGCCGCCGAGATCCCGGGCCAGGCTCTCAGAAGCAGATCTAGCCCCTTCTGCCACTCGTGCCGGGCAGCAGCCACCACTAGAGGACGGTCGCCCACGCCCAGCACGTTGCGGACGCGGTTGCGCCGGCTCGCGGAGAAGCTGCCCACGTCGCTTCGGTCCCTCCCTCGCGGAATGACTTCGACCCTTCCTGGGTCCAACCACAATCGTTTGCCCATGACCGAGGCAACTTCGTGGGTTAGCGCATGGAATCGCACCACGGATCGAGCCGTGACGGCATCAAGTGCTTGCGCTCCGCGAACCTTCCACGCCTTGCGACCCGGCGCCTGCAGGTGTTCCCGCCCGTAGTTGACGTTGACTAGGCTTGTACTACATGGAACGCCGCCTAACCGTGCCGCGATCCGTGCAACTAAGTCTGCGTCGAAAAGGACTGAGTGCACCAGGTCCGGTTCGGTCTCACGGATGAGCTTGTGCAGTCGACGAATGCGGCCCAGCAGACTTCGTTCGGCCAGTTGAGTTACCTCGGCCCCCGACTCGCGGAGTGCTGGTTCGAGGCCTGACCGCTCGCTCAGCGTCACAATATGGAGGTCTACCTGTCCTTTCCAATGCGGTGCCAACGCCGCAAGGGAACGCTCGGCGCCCCCGCTCCCGCCGAGTCCAGGCGTGACGTACATGACCCTCACGACGGACGCACCCCTTTGATGATCCAGCGGGCAACGCTACGCACAGGGTGCTGTTCCTCTTCCCGAAGACGGATCAATTGCCCCGACACGGTCGATTCTCGCAAGAAGCTCACGTCCGTTTGAGGAAGGCAGCCGAGTTCGGATTTGTGGGACCCCGGCCCACGAAGGTAGTCGAAGCGATGGAGCCCCTGTTGCTCGGCCCATTGCATGGCCTCCTGCCCGAGTGCCATTCCCAGTCCGAGTTGTGCTCCCTCTGGGGACCAACCCGTCTTGTAAACACTGAACGAGTCGAGAAAACGAATACCCAGGAGTGCCGCCACGGGCTTGTTCTCACGTCGTAGCGTGAGGATCCATGGGCCCTCCTCGGGGCGAGACAAGTCAGCATATGTGACAAGAAGATCAGCCCGGTCGGCCGCGAAAAGTCCCGGTTCTCCACGTGCGGCCCATCGCTCCCCGTGGAGGTCCCGAAGATCTTGAAGCGCTCCCGCAAAGCCCGGGCCTGGGGCTGTCCAGTGTGCGGTGATCCCTTCCTTGGACAAGAGTCGCGCTCGGCGACGCGCGTTCTTGCGAGTTTTTGCAGACCACGCGTCCTTGAAGCTCGCACTAGGTTCCCGCACGTTGACCGGGCAGGGCGTCTGCGCCACCACACGACCGCCAAGGTTTGCAGCAACCACGTGCTCCAAGGCAGGTGCAACGCTTTCCAACAGGAGCGGGCTGGCGCCGAACTCGGCGACTGTTCGCTCGACCAGTGCGGCAGCGACACTTGGGTCAGTGGCTAGCGGGCCCAGGTGATCGGCGGCACCCAGGCCACTGCCCGCAAATCCTACGTACGTCAGGGGGAGCGGCGCTCTCCGGTGCAGGGGACGAGTCAACTGAGCGACCGGCATGACCCCTACCACCACGGCACCTTGCTTTGCGACGACAGTCTGGATGGGTTGCGACGGTGCAAGGGTTGCTTGCCAAGCCTTGACCCATGCTCGGGCTTGGAAGGGACTGCAACCCACCTGTCGTACGAGATCATCCCAAGAAACGGCGAGTGATGATTCATCCTCCGGGAAGGGTTCGATGCTGGTCACGAGATCAGTAGGGCGTGGAGTGGCGACAACATAGGTCCATGGGGTGCGCCACGTTCTCAGATCTTCCGGGTGCTCCGAGCCAGCGATATCGAGCAGGAGGAACCCGGCATCACGGAGTTCTTGCACGAGCCGTTTTGGCGTTGCGAAATACGTCCGGAGGCCCTGCACGTGGTCGGAGTGATATCCCGCTCCTGAGAGCGTTGCCGGGGCCAGCCCGCGAGCGCGAACAGCATTCATTGTCATGGCCCCGGCGACCGCTACCTGCCTAAGTCGCGATCCCTCGTCTGGTCCTCGGCGAATCAGCGCGCGGGGATTATGCGTCGACATGATGAACGTGCCACCAGGTCGCAGGACTCTCCGCACCTCAGATAGGGCTTGGACGCGCCGCTCCAGCGGCTCGAGATAGTCAAGACCGTTGTACGAGAACATGACGGAATCGAAACTATGGGTCGCAAACATCGTCAGATCGGCCGCGTCGCCCTCGACGATATCTGCGAGGGGAAACCGAGCCTTGGCAGCGCGCACCATGGCCTGTGAGTAGTCGAGCCCGACGTACGAGCTGGCGCGAGAGCGAAGGGCGTCGACAGTTCGACCGGTTCCCACACCGAGGTCCAGGACGGTCGAGCCCTGCGGGATCCATCTCTCGACCAAGGTCTTTTCCGCCGCGGTCAGGCCATCAAGTTCCGCATAGGTTGCGACTCGGTCCTCAGACTCAAAGGCGAGCTCATTGGGGCCGGGGGCAGCACCATCCGACCTACCCGTGGGTCCAATCTTGCTCACCGCGCCACGACCTGGAAGGCGGCGGAGTGCGCCCCGGACAGGATGCTCAAAGTGCGGTCGAGCGTTGCGTCGCTGTCGATACGAAGGCGAGAGATGCGATGAGGGTCGCCACTAACAGACGAAAGCCGGTGATCGAAAAGGAGTGACCCGACGTATCCGAGAGCCTCCGCCTCGGCCGCAGCCTCAGGAGTCCAGTTCCCGTTGGGATAGGCGAAGAAGCGAGGGCGAAAGCCGCGCTCGGCGAGGGCTCGGTGTGCACGCCGCATTTGATCGACCTGGGAGCTGGGCGAGCACTTGTCGAGGCAAGGGTGATCCCACGTGTGGTTGCCGATGGTGTGGCCCATGTCGAGCCATTCGCCCAGGGTCACTGTCGTGACGGGTGTGGGTGATTCCACCCCCTGGGCCTCCAGAGACTCCGCAATCCGATCGTGCACACGCCGCCGGGAAACGTCGTCCATGCCCTTGAGCTGCTGCAAGGTGAGAGGCGTCCCGTCGACATCAATCAACTCGTCTCGGTCGAGGGCAGCCTGCGCCGCCTGAAACCAGAGCCACCCGCCGTCGTCCAAGACCCTGGGGCACACGAACGCCGTCGCAGAAACGTGGCGGGCCGCCAACAACGGCCCGGCCTCGAAGGTGCTCGCCAGCCCGTCATCGAAGGTGATCCAGACCGCGTGTGCGGGCAGGGGAACACCGTCGATGAGAGCGGCCGCAACCTCGCTCTCGCCGACTGGCTGGTAACGGTCGCAGATCGCGTCGATGAGGACACCGAATCGCTCCAAGTCCTCGACTCCGTGGAAGCCCAAGATTCGCAGTTTCGAACTTGTCGCGGCGTATGCCGTCCGCATCGCGAGTCCCGTTTGAGGGACCCGCGCGAGGGCCGAACGCACAGCGCCGGGAACGCTCGTCCAGAGGGATGTCAACCTCGCCCACCCCTTCTATTCGTCAACGCGCCGCCCTCGACGGTTTCTCGCCACTGTGCGGCTCCAGCTTGGATCGAGAAGCCCGCCACGCAGCGTCCGCGGGCTCGTGCACCCATCGTGCGACGAAGCTCCGGATCCCGCAGGAGTTTGGTGATCGTTTGGGCCAAGTCACTCACCTCAGCGCTTTCTATGACGAAGCCTGTCTCACCGGCCGCAACGACGTCATTCGCGCCCGCAGCCGCAGTGCTCACGACCGGGAGGCCGGACAGGCCAGCTTCGATCAATACTCCGGGCATGCCTTCAGTGTCAGGCGCGCTTGTCGTCACCAACATCGACGCCTCACGCAAGCGAGACGGGACGTCGTCTCTCACACCAAGGAGTTCGACACCCACGTGCCGGGCCCGGCCTTCAATCTCTCGCCGCATGGAGCCGTCGCCGATCATGTCAGCTGAGAACTTCAGGCCGGCGGACTGCAGGCTGTCGATAACGTCGAGGAATAGGCCAGGTTGCTTGCCTTCCTCGAGCTGGCCGATCCAGATCAGCCGAGGTATGCCACCAGGCGGGGTGGCCGCTGGGTAGTAGACCTCGGGATCGCGAGCGTTCGGAATGATGCGCAGGTGCGCGGACGGCATCCCGAGGACATCTCGGAGCTGGTCGTGGACGGCGGACGAAACCGCCACCCCCAGGGTGACCCGTCGCGTCAGGAATCTGTAGAAGGCGAGCCGCGATCGACGTGAAAGCTCGGCGGTCGACAGACCGACCTTATAATAGATCACGGGGGCTGCCGTGCGGGCAGCGACGGCGTACTTGAGGGGCTCTCCCCCGTGGGCGACGACGACATCGGCACCTTCGTCTGCAAGTAGCTTCCGGAGTCGCAGCACTGCGAGCGGGTCTAGGCCCAACCTTCGGCGGATGGTGGGACGTCCGGTGAGAACCCGGTCTGGGCGAAGTCCCGCCACGGGCGCATCAAACAGTGCCACCGCGAAGTGGCGCTGTTCAGGGTCATCGGCGAGTTCGTCTCGCAGCCGCCCCGCGTAGACCTGAGCGCCACGCCACGAGTCCTGCGGCACGAGGTGAACCACAGTCAGGCGCTCGTCCACGTCATTCCCTTCTCCTCCGCGACCGTCTCGTAAATGCGCAGCGAGGTCGCGGCGACCTCGCGCTGATCGAAATGCTGCAATGCACGGGTCCTAGCGGAAGTACCCAACCGCTCTCTGAGCGGCTGGTCCTCGAGGAGTGTGCGCACCGCCTCGGTCAGCGCGTCGGGATCCGCTGGCCGCACGAGGAGTAGATGTTCACCGTGGGTCCCGACCTCGCGACAGCCACGGATGTCCGAGAGAACCATGGGAAGCCCGCACGCGGCAGCCTCCATGCCCGCCCGCGAAAAGCCTTCGCGGTAGCTGGGCAGGACGAACACATCGAACGCTGAATACACCGCCGGCATATCCGCACGTTCACCAGGAAACACGACTGGGGCGTCCGTGGGTGTTTGCTCTCCGTCGTTGGGCCCGACCCAGACGAACTTCGCCCTTCCGGCGAGATTGGACGCCATCTCCACGAACTCGAAGATTCCTTTCTCCTGGACGCGTCGGCCGACGCCCCCCACCAGGAGCTCGTGTTCGCCGACACCGAGTTCGGAGCGAACGCGTGCCCGTCCGACCGGGTCCGGCTGAAAGCGCGTGAGGTCAACCCCGTTCCCGACCACCAGACTCCTGTCCCGGCGAAGCGCCCGACGCAGGGTGTGTTGATCGTCAGCGTTCTGGAACAGTTCAAAGTCGGAGAACCGGCAGGCCAAACCCTCAAGCCCGTAGACGAAGGTTCGCTTCTTCAATGAGTCTTCGGGACGGGCCCAGAGTCCGTGGCACGTGTTGACCACGACTGGGATGCCGGCCAGTCGACCGGCGATGCGGCCCATGACCCCTGTCTTGGGATTGTGAGTGTGAAGGACGTCGAGCTCCAGGCTTCGCAGCGTGCGCACGAGCTCGCGGAACGCTTGGGCATCTCGACCGAGGCCCCACGATCTGCTCAGGTGGGGGAGTGGCACGTGAGTGACCCCCAGAGCCGACACCCGTGGGACGTAGGGGCCGGGCGCGCTCAGTCCGAACACTTGATGGCCCGCTTGGACATCGACTTCCAGTTCGGTCGCGAGGAGCAGGGCCAGACTCATGTCGATGGTCGTCAAATGCGCGATTCGCAGCGAACCGTCTTGGCGATCCCCCGGTGGAGCAGTCACGACAGAGCATCCTGTCATCCATGGGCATCTGCGCGCGGGCGATCCAGAGAACCAGTCCCGTTCTCAGCCGCGGCCAGTTAGAGTCGGACGTGATTGTCCGCGCGATCGGAAGCGATGTGCATGCTGACGTGGGGGCGCTGCGAACCGCCGGCAGGGAGTAGACGAGAGTGACACTGCAGGACTACATCCGGATCATCCGACAGCGTTGGATAGTCATCGTCATCTGTGCCGCGGTGGCTGGCTTGGTGACGTGGTTCCTCACGCCTGCCAACGCATCCTCAGTGAAGGACGCACCCTCGTACACCGCAACGGCGACTGTGCTCGTCAGCGCTGCGACGGCGGACGAACAGGTATCCGTGGATCGAGTAGTGCTGTACGCCAAGACTGGTGCGATCCCGACTGCGGCTGCCAAGGCTCTTGAGTTTGAGGGCGATCCCGCGATTCTGGCATCCCAGGTGACCATCACGTCGGATCCTTCCGGTGCCGCGCTGACGATCGCCGCTTCTGATCGCGATGGCGCCAAAGCCGCAGAGACCGCGAATGCCTTCGCCAAGCAAACCGTCGCGTTCTTTGCGAAACCCCGCCCTGGCGTGGGGCGTGCAGTGGTCACGATCCTGCAAGAGGCGACTCCGATTCCGGATGAGATCGGCGGAGGTTTCGTGGTGCCTCCGTCGCGGCCGTTGCGCGCTGCCCTCGCGGCATTGGTGGGTTTGCTTCTTGGGTTCGCCTTGGCCTTGGTCCTGCAGCGCGTGGATTCGCGGCTGCGCACCCGTGATGAGGTGCACGCCGGTCTGCGCCTGCCGATCATCGCTGAGGTGCCGCGCCTGAAGCGCTCGCAGAAGGGCGAACGGACGATCACCGTCGCAGTCGACCCCTTGTCCCCCTACTCGGATGCGTATCGCGCTGCTCGTACAGCCCTCATGCACACGGTGAGCCGGCAGGCTCCTGGCGAGTACATGGGTCGTCGCGCAGCGCGGCCTGAACCCCGGCCGGTTGTGGAGGGTGCGCGGCTCATCCTGGTGACGTCCGGGAATGCTGCCGAGGGCAAGACGACCACGGTCGCCAACCTCGCCGCGAGTTTCGCCGAGACTGGTCAGCGAGTTCTCGTGCTGGACGCAGATCTTCGGTCGCCGAACACGCACACACTCTTCGATGTCCCGCAGGGTGCTGGGATCTCGGACTACATCAGCGACAACGAGGACACCCCGCTGGAGGCGCTGATTCGCCCAACAAACGTGCCGGCGGTTCGCATCATCACTGCAGGGACGCGGTTGACACACCCCGCCTCGCTCGCAAGTCGCATGGGGCATCTGCTTGCGGAGGTGCGTGAGCTGGCCGATGTCGTCATCATCGACTCGGCGCCTCTCTTGGCGGCCAGCGACGTCTTCGACATCCTTCCGATCGTTGACACCGTCGTCCTGGTCGTTCGAAGCGGACGTCTGACCGACGTCGCGGCGCGCCGCGTCGCCGAGTTGCTGGGCCGATTCCAGGTGCCCATCAGCGGCGTCGTGCTCGTGGGGGCCCGCGGTCGACGAGCAGACGGCTACGGCCACTCGTACGGATATGGCGACACGGCCCGTCCACAGCGTGACAGTCCTTCGCCCAAGATGGAGCTCGATCCACGGCAGCAGCCCAGCGCCCCCTCCGTTGCCGTACCTCAGCACGCGAGCGCTCCGGAGGTCGATCGCTGGTCCTTGCCACCTCGGGTGGACGATCCCCAGGACGCTGCGCCGAGTAGGCGTTCGCGCCACTCATCGCACTAGTTCCCGTGGTCTGGACCTCGGGGCGGCTGTGGGCAGTCGCCGTCGCTCTGGCCGCTCTTGTTGGTGCAGGATTTGCGGTCCTTTGGGCATGGGCCATTGGCCTCCAGTCCTACAACGTGTGGGGAGCGATGGTCGTCGTCCCGGCGGTGATCTGGGTCAACGCGATCCTCATCTGGCGAGTTGCCTCTCGAGAGCCCGGGCGATGGCTTGGCGCGGTCATGGCAGGGGCCTTCGCTGCCAAGATGGTCGGGACACTCGTGCGGTACTACGTGGCCTATGTCGTGTACGACGGAGCCACGGATGCGGAGCGCTACAACCTCGCCGCTGCTTTTCAGTACCGGACCTGGCGACAGGGGGTTGTCACCTGGGATCTGAGCAACGCCCGGGGCACGCAGTACATGGAACTGATCACCACCGCCGTCTATACCGTCATCGGTCCGACGACCTTGGCCGGCTTCTTCGTCTTCGCGTCCTTCGCCTTCTGGGGGGTGTACCTGCTGTACCGCGCCTTTCGAGTGGCACTCCCGGGAGGCGACCACAGGCGATACGCCCTCCTCGTCTTCCTGCTCCCTTCCTTCCTCTACTGGCCTTCCTCCATCGGCAAGGAATCGTGGATCCTGCTGTTCGTTGGTGTGACCGCACTGGGCGCTGCGAAGTTCTTTGCAGGTCAGCGTGGCGCCTTGGCGCTCCTCGCGATCGGCGCCTTCGGCACGGGGATCATCAGGCCACACATTGCGGTACTCCTCTTCGCTGCGTTGCTGACCGCACAACTCTTCCGTCCTGCTTCCAAAGAGGTGACCGGCATCCTCAGCAAGATTGCGGGCCTCGGGGTCATGGTGGGCGCTGCGTCGATTCTGGCCACGCAGTCTGCCGAACTCTTGGGGACCGATGACATCAACTGGGAGAGCGTGTCAGCGGCGCTCGATATGGCCGGTGGCAGAACAACCCAAGGGGGTTCCGAATTCACCCCGGTCTCACTCAGCTCCCCACTCGGGGTGCCGATGGCTGCGATCACCGTCCTGTTCCGTCCCTTCCCGTGGGAGGCAGGGAATGGGCAGATGCTCGTCCAAAGCCTTGAGGGGGTGTTCCTTCTGGTGCTGGCGGTGCGCTCCTGGCCCCGACTGAAGCGGTTGCCCGGAATCATGCGTCGCAACCCCTACGTCATGTTTGCAGTCGTGTACGCGCTCGCGTTTGTCGTGGCCTTCGCTGGATTCGCAAACTTCGGGATTCTTGCCAGGCAACGAGTTCTGCTGCTGCCCTTCTTCCTCGTCCTCCTCGCGCTGCCCATGGGTCGTGAGGATGATCAACCGGAAGGGACAGAGGTCGATGCTCGGGAGGAGGTGGATCATTTTGGAGGTTTCCGACGACACTCACTCCGTGCCTGACGACGTTCAAGGCAGCCGCTTGGGGTCTCGTGGCCGACTCAAGCAGGGTCTGGCTCGTCTGCAACTGGAGAGTGCCGCGCAGGGGGCCACCCTGCTCATCTACCACCGTGTTGGTGGTGGAACGGCCGATGAGCTGGATCTGCCGGTGCCGGCCTTTGCCCAGCAGGTCGACGAGTTGGTGAGGCATGACGTCGTGAGTCTCGACACCGCCCTGGACCGTCTTGACGCTGGTGACCTGCGCCCGAGCGTCGTTCTGACCTTCGACGACGGGTTCGAGGACGTGTACGAGAACGCGTGGCCACTCCTCAGGGAGCGAGCGGTCCCGTTCACGGTCTATCTGGCTTCGAGTTTCGTATCCAGACCCATGGTCTGGGAGGGGTCAACGGCCAAGGGATCAGCGGGCAGAGGGATGTCGTGGGTGCAGCTGCGCGAGCTCGTCGACTCGGGGCTGTGCACGATCGGTAATCACACGCACAACCATGTCCCGCCCGGGAACTTGGGGCCGGATGAACTGGATGCCTGCACAGAAGCGATCAAGCAGAATCTTGGAGTCACGCCGCGACACTTCACGTATCCGTGGGGCGTCCGGGTTCCAGGCATGGAGGGGCCGCTACGCGAGCGTTTCCGTAGTGCGTCTTCCGGGGAACTCGGGCGCAACCTGCCCACCACAGATCGAATGCGTCTCCTGAGAGTGCCTGTGCGCCAGAGTGATCCGGCCGCCTTCTTCGCGGCCAAGTTGGCGGGGCAGCTCGGACCCGAAAGGACCTACGCACGGATCGTGAGGCTGGCGAAATCGCTCGGGGTTCGCGGCTGATCGCCGAGAGGACCCCCTTGCGGCCATGCCCGGTTCAGGGGCCAACGGCCAACTCGGCGTAGCGACGCTCCTGTTCGGTGACTGCGGTGCGAATATCGAAGACCTTGCTGTCCTCCCGAGCGGCAACCGACATACGGGCGCGTAGCGCAGCGTCGCTTGCCAGCGCCACGACGGCCTGTGCCAGCGACGACGCATCTCGAGCCTCGACGAGAAGCCCTGTCCTTCCCTCGGTGACGGCCTCCGGCACCCCTCCGACAGCAGTTGCCACGACCGGCAGTCCTGCATGCATGGCCTCCATGATCGACACGGGGAGGCCTTCGAAGGCCGAGGCAAGCACGAAAATGTCTGAAGCCGCCAACAGTTCCGGCACGTCCGTCCGATAACCCAGCAACCGCACCTTGTCGCCAAGTCCCAACCGAGCATGGAGTGAGCTGATCTCGTCAGCCAGCGGTCCCTGCCCGACCGCGAGGATGATGAGGTCATCCCGACTTTGCAGGGCGATCCGAGCGCCCTGGAGCAGGTTCGGATAGTCCTTCTCCTTCCGGAGATTGGCGACCGTGATGCCCACGATTGCGCCTTCGGGGATCCCAAGGCTGCGGCGGATACGTGCTCGCACTCCTTCTTCGAGAAGGGCATCCGACTGCACGATTCCGTGAACCAAGGCGTCGGTCTTCTTCCGAAGGGGACGCCACATGGAGCGGCGCACCTCCTCAGAGACGGCCCACCTTTGGCTGTCCAAAACGGCGGTCGTCGCATTGAGAAGGCGCGTCGGTGGCGAGAAGTTGCCCCACACGTTGTGCTCCGTCGACACGGTGACTGGACGACTCCCCGATGGGATGGTTTTGGCCACCAGCCGCGCCACGCCTGCCATCAGCGGTGAGTGGGCGTGGACCACGTCGTGGCTGCGCATGAGGTGCCGCAGCCGAACAGGCCACAGCAGGCGTCCCAACCGCCCGCTGCTCAACAGCCTGACCGAGACTCCGGCGTCAGCGAGTCGGGAGACGAGGTGGTCCTTGTCCCGCCTCATGTAGGCCACTTGGTAGGCGAAGCGACGGTGGTCCGCGACCCGTGCCGTTGAGACGAGGAGTTGTTCGGCGCCCCCCGGGCCCAGTCCCTTGATCAGCCACAGAACCTTGATCGGTGCTGGTTGAGTGCCCCCAGAGTCGATCATCCTGCGATTCTGCCGGATCCAGTTCCGTATACTTCGAGTGGCTCCTGCAGAGGGGCCTGATCGCCGGACCTGAGGGGAACCAGCAGATATGTGCGGTGTGGTCGGGCTACTGGCTGCAGACCGCGATCTCGACAGCCTTCTCCACCGTATGTCGGTAGCCGTGTCCCACCGTGGGCCGGACGACTCGGGTCAGTGGCTCGATGCCGACCGAGGTGTTGCGCTTGGCCATCGGCGGTTGTCGATCGTTGACCTTTCCCCGGCGGGACATCAGCCCATGATCTCGGCTGATGGTCGTTGGGTGCTTGTCCTCAACGGTGAGATCTACGACCACGTGGAGCACCGGCGTTCCCTCGAGGCCGAAGGCGTGTCCTTCCGTGGTCACTCGGACACCGAGGTGCTACTCGAGTTGATCGCTCGACGTGGCCCTGAGCAGGCGTTCAGTGCCGTCGACGGAATGTTTGCGCTCGGTGTATGGGATCGGCTGGAGCAGGTGCTCATTCTCGCCAGAGATCGGGTAGGGGAGAAGCCTCTGTACTACGGACGCGTCGCGGGAGCCTTCGCGTTTGCCTCGGAATTGGGGGCCATCCGTCGGCTGCCGAATGTGAGCACGACTCCGGATCCCGCTGCGTTGGCCGAATATCTGCGCTACGGGTTTGTCCCAGGTCCGCACTCAATTCTTCCGGGGTTCGAGAAGGTGCCACCCGGCTCGGTGGTTCGGGTCTCAGCCACGGGAGTCCCGCAGAAGCCTGTTCCCTACTGGTCGCTCGCCGAGGTGGCATCGCAAGGCCTCGCCGATCCGTTGGATCTCACGGACCGCGAGCTTCTCCAGGTCACAGATTCGGCATTGCGCCAATCGGTGCGCCGACGACTGTCGGCCGATGTCCCCGTCGGTGCGTTCTTGTCCGGAGGGGTGGACTCGTCGACCGTCGTTGCCCTGGCGCAGGCTGTGTCCTCTCAGCCGGTGCGCACATACACGGTCGCAGTGGGTGGCGAGGCCGACGAGTCGACGGCTGCTGCCGCAGTGGCGCGCCACCTCGGGACGGACCACACCACGCTGGAACTGGCCCAGATCGACCCGCTCGATCTGGCGTCACGCGCAGCATCGTTGTACGACGAGCCCTTCGCCGACCCGTCAGGTGTTCCCACCGCCCTCCTCTGTGCTGCCGCACGGCAGCACGTCACGGTCTGCCTGAGCGGCGATGGGGCAGACGAGATCTTGGGCGGATACAACCGGTATCGCGTGGCTGATGGACCAGTTTCGTGGCTCCTTGCCGCGCCACGCCCCCTGCGGGACGGCGCCGCCCGTGTCATCACGGCCGGCGGACCTGAAACCTGGGACCGTTGGGGGCGGCGTCTGCCAGGCAGACTGCCCGCGGTCGGGACGAAGGCTCACAAACTGGCCGGCCTGCTCGCCGCCAGCAGTCCGATGGCGGCGTACCGCTCGCTCGCGACCCAGTGGGATCCGGCGTCGGTGATGTTGGCCGCACCTGGCGGGGGAGCGGACTCAGTCCCCTTGGGCAGCGGGGCGTCGCCCTTGGCCCGGATGATGCTTGAAGACCAACTGCGCACCCTGCCTGATGACATGCTGGTCAAGGTCGATCGGGCGAGCATGGCTGTGGCTCTTGAGGTGCGTGTCCCCTTCCTCGACCACCGCTTCGTCGAGTTGACCTGGCGAATGCCCGAACGTGCGAAGGTTCGGAAGGGTCAGGGCAAGTGGCTCGTGCGCGAGGTGCTCGCCCAGTACGTGCCTCGGCACCTGTGGGACCGGCCCAAGGTTGGGTTTGATCCGCCGGTTGCCGAATGGCTACGAGGGCCGCTGCACGACTGGTCGCACGATCTGCTCTCGCCGGACCGTCTGCGACAACAGGGACTGCTGAGGCCGGAGCCGATCGTCAAAGCGTTGGCCGATCACAACTCGGGCAGTCGGAACAACGACTACGCACTCTGGACGATTCTCATGCTTCAGTCCTGGCTCGAAGGAGCAGAGCAGTGACACCACAGCGCGACGACGTTGCTCCCGAGGATCTCGAAGTTCGCTCGGCCCGTCCCGAGGACGAGCCAGCCATTCTCGCCTTGTGCCGGGCATCGCTCGGATGGCGCCAAGAGGATCCCAACGAGGCGTTCTTCAGGTGGAAGCATCGTGAGAATCCCTTTGGTGCTTCGCCGTCATGGGTGGCGCTTCACGAGGGAAGGGTTGTCGGCCTCCGTACCTTCCTCCGGTGGACCTTCGTCGACGGGGACGGGCGAAGGATCCGCGCCGTGAGGGCCGTGGACACCGCGACTGACCCGGAGTATCGGGGTTTGGGCATCTTCAGGACCCTCACCCTGAAGGGCGTGGCTGAGCTGACCCTGGCCGGAGATGGCATCGTCTTCAACACGCCGAACGATCAGAGTCGACCGGGCTACCTCAAGATGGGGTGGACGCTCGCGAGGCGACTTCCCGTGGGTGTGATGCCGCGTGGTCCCAAGTCATTGGTCGCCATGGCGACCTCGAAGGTGCCAGCGAGCCTTTGGTCAGAGTCGACCCAGGTGGGTGAGGACGCGACTCTGGCGTTGGCCCAACCGGAGTTCGCAGACGAGATCCTGCGCCATTCACCGACTTCTGGAGTGAGAACCGATCGGACGCCGGCCTATCTCGCGTGGCGAACATCGTTTGGCCCGCTGCACTATCGGATCCTGCTCGCGTCTGCCGGTGACCCGGGCGGTGGAGGCGTCGTCTTCCGGCTCCGTCGTCGAGGCGATGCCGTCGAGGCTGCGATCCTTGAGCAGTTCGTTCCCAATTCCCGAACCGGGGTTCGGCTGGTACGCCGCGTGCTCACGGAAACGGGGGCCGACTACGCCATCGGACTGCGTACGAGCCGGTCGGCGGGCCTAGTGCCGCTGCCCAAGCAAGGACCACTGCTCACGACCAGACCACTGGCGGCGTCGCCGCCCTCACCTGGTGAATGGGCTCTCACTTTGGGTGACGTCGAACTGTTCTGACGAGGCCGCAAGGCGCGGGCTTCGGCTGGCTCCTGCCCAGCCGATCACGATGCCGGCGGCGACGACGACGGAGCCGAAGTCAAGAAGGTGGTCGACTTGGCTGTGCACCAAGAGTGCGGTCCATGCCGCCACAGCGATGATCGCTTCGGGAGCATGACCGCGCGCTGCCCACACGAGACCACCCAGCGCAACGAGCACCATGAATCCCACTCCGACCCAACCTGTCTCGGCTCCGACCTGCAGGACCGCTGAGTGGGCCGACATCGTGTCAGGATCAGCCGTCAAGGCGCTTGTTTTCGCGAACGAACCGGGACCCGAGCCCAAGAAGGGGCTCTCACGCCACAGGGCGGCGGCGTCCTGCCAGAGTCGCTCCCTCGCGGAGTCGAACGCTCGATCGGCCCAGCCCGGGAAGTGGGGCGCTTCAGCGGCCTGGACGACGACCGCCGCCGAGACCGTCGCCGCGACAGCACTCGTGGCGACGGCGATGGCCGTCCACAGCCGCCGCTCAGGTCGCAGCCAGACAACCAGGCCGATGACGAGCGTGAGCGGCAGCACGAGTGATGTGCCGGCCACGGATCGGTTGAGCACGACCGTGAGCACACCGAGTGCGAGGACCGCACTCACGGCCGGGTGGCGACTACGGGGCTGGGTCGCCAGCGCGAGGCCGCACAGCGCCACAACCTGCACCGCCAGGGCAGCGTTCGCGTTCGCATATTCGAGGGGCTGCTTGGCGGGACCGCCGGTCAGGAGCACGCCGAGCAGAAGGATGATGGTGACACTGCCCAGGGCGACGATGAACCCCATGGAGGGTGCGTGCGCGCGGCACCAAGAACCAAAGCCCACCCCAACGATCAGCGCGACGGGGGCAAGGAGATATGGCAGCCCTGGCGACAGACCCCAATCGGAGCGCAACATCGAACTGAGCGACCAGACCGCCCACGCCCCCAGCAGGCCCATCCCCGCCAGTTCCGGCCACCCGAGGACGTTCCGAAACGGTCGCACGACGGAATCTGGGTCAGTTGGCGTACTCAGGGAGGCTGCGGAACCACTCCACAGTGGCCTCAAGCCCCTCACGAAGTGGCACGGGGGAGACGTCCGGGAAATGTGAACGAAGCCGTGAGTTGTCGGCCTGCGAGTCGCGGACGTCACCAGCGCGCGGTTCGACGTGTTCGACAGCCGGGCGTCCACCCAAGGTGTCGGCCAACTCGTCGACGACGGCGTTGAGGGACGTGCGGCTGCCGAAGGCGAGGTTGACCGCTTCAAGATCAGAGACACGACCGACGACCGCATCAGCGATCACCCGGGACACCGTGCCGACATACGTGAAGTCACGCGTCTGCTCGCCGTCGCCGTGGATCGTCAACGGGACCCCACGAAGGGCTGCGTCGATGAATGCAGGCAACACCGCGGCATACGCATGGCCAGCCGCTTGCAGCGGGCCGTAGACGTTGAAGAAGCGGAAGGCGAGGGTCGGCAGGCCGTAGGTGTGACCGAACGACAAGGTGTAGGCCTCGGTGGCCTGCTTGCTCACGGCATACGGAGAAATGGGCGCGGTGCGCATGCTCTCTCGCTTGGGCAGTTCACGGTTGGCGCCATAGACCGACGATGACGAGGCCGACACGACATGCAGATCGCCGGCGCGACGGGCAGCCTGGAGGACCTCAAGCGTGCCCGTGGCGTTGGCGTGATGCGAAGCGATGGGATCGATGACCGATCGGGGAACCGATGGGAGGGCACCGAGGTGGACGATCGAACTCGCACCCGAGCAGGCCTCGTCGAGTGCCGCTGGGTCGAGGATCGTTCCTTCGATCAGCCGGATGTCGGTGCCACCGAGGTTCGCGCGCGACCCTGTGGAGAGGTCATCGAGGGCGACCACCTCGTCGACCTCGGGCCGGGAGAGGAGTTCCCGACCCAGATTGGCGCCGATGAATCCGGCTCCGCCGGTGATCACAACCTTCACGCGCTTCCCCAATTCGCTCATCCATCACGTGTTCCCTGCGTCTGCGCCATCGCACGCACCGCGAACTCGTAGCCTAGTGGCCATGCGTGACGCCACGATGCCGGTTCGAACAGCAGTGGCTTTCGCGCATGCGGTCGTGCAGTTCGTCGCTGAAGAGGTGGGGGCAGAGGTGCTCCACATCAAGGGGCCAGCAGTTGAGCTGGAAGCGGAAGCGATGCGTGGGCGCGGCTACGGCAACCGCGGGAGTGTGGACGCCGACGTCTTGGTCCGTCCGAGCCATGTGCAACGTCTCGAAAGGGCCTTGGCGATGCACGGCTGGACAGTGTTGTACGAGTTCGAGGACGGCTCGCCTTTCGAGCACGCAGCCACGCTGGCCCGCCAGGGCTTGGCGAATGCCGACCTCCACCGCTACTTCCCAGGCGTAGAGGGTGATCCCGAGAAGGCGTTCGAGAGATTGTGGGCCTCCCGCCGAACTGTCGTCCTGGCCGGACGCGACGTCTGCGTCCCGTCGATACCTGCGCAGCGGATGATTCTGATCCTTCATGCCGCACGTGGACGCTCCACCGCCCACCTCGCCGAGGTTCGAGAGGCATGGCTGGAGCTGTCCCCAGCGGACCAACTCGCCATCGATGACTTGGCAAGGGACGTGGACGCGCGCGTTGCACTCGCCGCCGGGACCGGTCGGCTGGACACAGTGAAGTCAGCCCGGTCACACGATCTGTGGCTCGCTCTGTCGGAGGGGGAAGCGTCGCAAGCGCGGCTCTGGCGGGCGCGGGTGCGGGCAGCCCCCAGCAGAAAGTCCGCCATGAGAACCGGGTTGAGGCTGCTCCTGCCGAAACGCCAACGCCTCGCGGTGGCGCTTGGCAGGCCACCCACGACGTGGGACATGGTCCGGGCGTTCGGAGGGCAGATCGGTCGTGGAACGCGCGCCCTGGCACGGGACCTGGGGCTCGACCGCGGACGGCGGGCGTGATGTTCCGGGTGCCGGATTCCGTTGCATACGACGTCATCGAGGCCGATTCCGACCACGGGATCGGATCGCAAGCCGGAGCCGCTGAGACGGTGTACCTCCTGTCGCTCCCAGACGGCGTACCACTGGTCCTGAGCGGCATGGGGGCGATCCTTTGGCTCCTGGCTGCCGAGGGGGTCACAGACGTCGCGTCTGCAGTGGCGTCGGCAACGGGGGAGAGCGTCGGTTCGATCGAACCTCTGATCCGGGACTACCTGGAGTCGCTGGTTGCCGACGGGCTCCTGGAACATCGCCCAGTTTGATGGATCGCTTCCATTCAGTGCCACGTCAAGGGTATGAGTCCGTTACCAAAACGTTATGATCAATCACCCGAACCGTCGGGGGCGTCGGTACGGCCCCGCTAGGGTTGTGCCCGATAGTGCATGCCCATTGGTTCAGACAGGGGTTCTAGAAATGACCGGACAGAGCGCTTCGCCAACGATTGGTCGGCGATCCATTGCCAAGGGGGCAGCTTGGGCCGTGCCTGCGGTCGCGGCCGTGGCCGTGGCTCCTGCGGCGTCGGCCAGCGTGTGCATCCCTACACTGACGTTCAGCCAGAACAGTTGCCGCTGCACCGGTTCCGGCCAGAACGACAAGGACTACTTCGTCAGCATCTGCAATAACGGAACCACCTGCCCGGATTCGGATGGCGTGCTCTACGTCAGCGTTCGTGCGAACACGGGGGCCAATCCTGAACTGTCGCCTGGCCTCACGATCGCGGTTCCGGTCGGTGGGTGCAGCGACACCGTCCACTTCACGAGCGGCAACAGCTCGATCAACCTGCGGCTCTACTTCGGAGCTACGCCTGCCCAGGCCCTGCTTCCGTCCGCAGGAAACCCGAACTTCGTGATCGTCACGGCACCTCAGGAATGCGAAGAGCTCAACGAGCCTCTGGGCACGTGCGTCAGGCCTTGATTTCCGCTCGACACTGAACCGGTGTGCACTCGCCTTGGCGAGCGCACACCGGTTCAGTGCTAGCGGGGCAGTTCGACACTTCTGCATCCGGACGTTTGGTCAGGGATTTAGCCTGTCAGGGTGAGGCGGCGACAGGACGACGTGGAGGCACCGTTGCGTGTCCTCTTCGTGTGCACGGCGAACATCAGCCGCTCGCCCTACGCCGAGCGACGCGCCGCGCAACTGGCGGAGAACTCCGGCCTCCAGGTTGCGAGCGCCGGTATCCCGGGCTATCCCGGTCGCGGAATGGACCCGGAGATGGGGCACCAGCTGCGCGAGCGCGGGGGAGAGCCCAATGGTCACGTCAGCCGGTCCGTGACGAATTCCGTCCTGACCGAGACCGATCTTGTGATCACTCATGAGTATGTCCATCGCCTGCGGATCACGAGCTCCTTTCCGGAGCACGCAATCAAAGTCTTTGGGCTGCACCAACTGGCGGACTCGATCGCCGCTCTGGAAGCGCCGGAGCGCGGACTGGCCCTGCTCGATCAGGTGTACTCACAGGCTGTGTCGGACGGCATGCAGCGCGACGTGGCTGACCCGTACAAGCGGGGACGCGCCGCGGCGCGCGCCTGCGCACTGGAGATCGACGAAGCCCTCGCCGTGATCGTGCCGGTGCTGGCCGGCATACCCGCAGTTCTCAGCGATTAGGGCGGCAGTCTGGCCGCTGGTAGCCTTGACCCGCCGTGAAAACCGGCCGCGGACTCAGAGAGCCCCGGTGAACCAGCCCGGAAGCGCCGCGCAACCACATCAGAAGGAGTCAGTCGCCCATGCCTTTGGACGCAGACGTCAAGAAGAAGATCATGTCCGAGTACGCCACGACCGAGGGCGACACGGGCTCCCCGGAGGTCCAGATCGCGCTCCTCACGCAGCGCATCCTCGACCTCACCGAGCACTCCCGTGAGCACAAGCACGACCACCACAGCCGTCGTGGCCTGCTGCTGCTCGTCGGCCGCCGCCGTCGCCTGCTCCGCTACCTCGAGAGCATCGACATCGAGCGCTACCGCTCGCTGATCAAGCGCCTCGGCCTGCGTCGCTGACACCCGAGTTTCCGTCGGAGCGGCTCTCCATCATGGAGGGCCGCTCTTTCGGATGTGTAGGACCACAACTTCATAGAGACTGCACAAACAGAAGCACGCCCGTGCACAACGACGATGCACGCGGTTCGTTGGAACTCAAGAAAAGGAGGACCCATGGAGGGTCCTGAGATCACGTTCGCCGAAGCCACCATTGACAACGGCAAGTTCGGCACCCGCACTGTCCGGTTCGAGACCGGGCGCCTGGCCAAGCAGGCCGGCGGCGCAGTCGCCGCATACCTGGACGAGGACACGATGCTCCTCTCCACCACCACTGCCGGGAAGTCCCCTCGCGAGGGTTTCGACTTCTTCCCCCTGACGGTCGACGTCGAAGAGCGCATGTATGCCGCGGGCAAGATCCCCGGTTCGTTCTTCCGTCGTGAGGGCCGCCCCTCCACCGAGGCGATCCTCACCTGCCGCCTCATCGACCGTCCGCTGCGCCCGACCTTCAAGAAGGGTCTGCGCAACGAGGTCCAGGTCGTCATCTCCGTCCTGGCGCTCAACCCTGACGCCCAGTACGACGTCCTCGCGATCAACGCCGCGTCGGCCTCCACGCAGATCTCCGGTCTGCCGTTCTCCGGCCCGATCGGTGCAACGCGTCTGTCGCTCATCGACGGCCAGTGGGTCGCCTTCCCGCAGTTCTCCGACATCGAGCGCTCGACCTTCGACATGGTCGTGGCCGGCCGTGTCGCGGGCGACGACGTCGCCATCATGATGGTCGAGGCCGAGGCCACCGACAGCACCTGGAACCTCGTCAAGGACGAGGGCAAGCAGGCTCCGACCGAGGATGTCGTCGCACAGGGCCTCGAGGCCGCGAAGGGCTTCATCAAGGTCCTCTGCGAGGCTCAGGCCGAGCTCGCCGCCAAGGCTGCCAAGCCGGTCGAGGAGTTCCCCATCTTCCTGGACTACCAGGACGACGTCTACGCCGCTGTCGAGGCCAAGGTCACCGCCGACGCCGACGCCGCCCTGCAGATCGCGGGCAAGCAGGAGCGCGAGGACCGCCTCGACGAGATCAAGTCCGAACTCCACCTCGCGCTCGTGGGCGACTTCAACCCGGAGTCGGGTTCTGGCACCGCCGGCGAGTTCGCCGGTCGTGAGAAGGAGGTGTCGGCCGCCTACCGCGCCGTCCAGAAGAAGCTCATCCGTGGGCGAATCATCAAGGACAAGGTGCGCATCGACGGCCGTGGCCTCGCCGACATCCGCGCGCTCAGCGCCGAGGTCGAGGTCCTGCCGCGTGTCCACGGCTCGGCGATCTTCGAGCGTGGCGAGACCCAGATCATGGGTGTCACGACGCTCAACATGCTCCGCATGGAGCAGCAGCTCGACACGTTGTCGCCGGTGACGCGCAAGCGCTACATGCACAACTACAACTTCCCGCCGTTCTCCACCGGTGAGACGGGTCGTGTCGGTTCGCCGAAGCGCCGCGAGATCGGCCACGGAGCGCTCGCGGAGCGCGCCCTCATGCCGGTCCTCCCGACCCGCGAGGAGTTCCCCTACGCGATCCGCCAGGTTTCCGAGGCTCTCGGCTCCAACGGCTCGACCTCCATGGGTTCGGTCTGCGCCTCGACCCTGTCGCTCCTCAACGCCGGTGTGCCGCTGCGCGCGCCGGTCGCGGGCATCGCGATGGGTCTTGTCACGGCTGAGGTCGACGGCGAGACGCAGTACGCCGCACTCACCGACATCCTCGGCGCCGAGGACGCGTTCGGCGACATGGACTTCAAGGTTGCCGGCACGCGCGAGTTCGTCACGGCCATCCAGCTCGACACCAAGCTCGACGGCATTCCCGCCGACGTGCTCGGTGGCGCGCTCACCCAGGCCCGTGAGGCCCGCCTCCACATCCTCGACGTCATGAACGAGGCCATCGACGCTCCCGACGAGATGAGCCCGTTCGCTCCTCGCGTCATCGCGGTCAAGGTCCCCGTTGACAAGATCGGTGAGGTCATCGGCCCGAAGGGCAAGATGATCAACCAGATCCAGGAGGAGACCGGCGCCGACATCTCGATCGAGGACGACGGCACCGTCTACATCGGTGCGACCGACGGCCCCTCGGCCGAGGCCGCCCGTGCGGCGATCAACGCCATCGCGAACCCGCAGATGCCGGAGATCGGCGAGCGCTTCCTGGGGACCGTCGTCAAGACGACGACCTTCGGCGCGTTCATCTCGCTCCTCCCGGGCAAGGACGGCCTGCTGCACATCTCCGAGGTGCGCAAGCTCGTCGGTGGCAAGCGGATCGACGCCGTCGAGGACGTCCTCGCAGTCGGCCAGAAGGTCCAGGTCGAGCTCAAGGAGATCGACCCGCGCGGCAAGCTCTCGCTCGCCGCGGTCCTCGCCGAGGGTGAGGGCGGCGACGCCGCTCCTGCAGACGAGGCGCCCGCCCAGGCCGACAACGGTGACGTCGACGCCGACGGCGACGACTCCACCGAGTCCGCCGAGGGTGCCGAGACCGCTGAGGGTGGCGAGGAGCGCGGCGAGCGTCGCCAGCGCAGCCGCCGTCGCGGTGGCCGTGGTCGCGGTCAGCGTTCGGACGCGGGAGACGCTTCCGGCGACTGACCTGACGGTCCTGTGAATGGATGACGGGACGGCATACCTTTCCTTGGTATGCCGTCCCGTCGCCTTTTCGGTGGATCATGGGCTGCGTCGTTTTCGCGAAGGGGCGTTCGTTGGACACTCAGCAGATCAAGCGCGTCATGCGGGGGCGTCTGGGAGCCCCGATGCGTGGTGCTTATCGCGGCATCGAACGGACCGAGCTCACTGCTCTTCGGCTGACGGATCGCGTGCGGTTCGGGCTGCCGTCCACTCAGGAGCGTGATGAGCTCGCCGCCCGAGTGACGATGATCGTCAAGACCTTCGAGAGGCCGTCTGTGTTGCGGCGGGGACTCAAGAGCATGCGCACCGTGTTCGGCGGTCGGATCGTGGTCGCCGACGACTCGCGGACGCCAGTGACGGCCTTGGGCCCGGACATCGAGATCCTCGGCATGCCGTTCAACAGTGGCGTCGCGGTCGGGCGCAATGCCGCCCTCGACACCGTGAAGACGGAATTCGTCTTCGTCACGGACGACGACATCGTCTTCACCGCCGCGAGTGACCTGGTGGCGGCCATGAACTATCTGGACGACAACCCGTCGGTCGACCTCGTCGCACTCACCCTGGTCGACCTGCCCAGGCTGCGCGCAGTCTCACGCAGTGCCGACCCGCTGTTTCACGGCGCACAGCCGCCGCTGGTCCCCTTCGGCACAGTGCTGGGCGGGCTCCCCGTCGTCCCCAAGACGCCGCAGGTCTACCTGGCGCGCACGGAGTCGATCCACCGCGTCAGGTGGGACGAACGGCTGCGCATGGTTGATCACCGAGACTTCTTCTCCCGAGCCAGCGGGAAGATCGTCAGCGTGCAGGCGCGAACGGTGTGGGCCTATCACCTCCGCACACCGTTCGACGCCCACTACAACGCCTACCGCGAGGATGTCGCGGCCGACCTCCAAACCCTGGCTCGGATCTGGAGCGGCGGTCGCTGAGCCACCCGCTCGGTCACAGCGGCACGCCATCGGCGGACACCGCGAGCGGCTTGACCCCACCCTTTCGATCGACCAGCAGAACCACGGTGACGCCGTTCCGAACGCGGAGCATTTGCGCCTTGGTGGTTTGACCCGTTGCCCTGAGGTAGTCGTTGTCGAGTGCCGACGCCTTCCACACGTTGCCCTTGCCGGCGTCGTGGACGGTGTCGGCCTGGAGGCTGACCACGGCCAGGGTTGCATCGCCAGCGACCTTCACGGCCTGGATTGACCCGCGTGGGCCGAACTGGTCCGCCTCACTCGACCAGAGCCGGAAGGCAGCGGGCTTCCCACCGAAGCCCATGAAGTCCTCCACGATGGTGGACAGTTCGCCCGTGACGAGGGATCCCTTCCCGGCATTGAGCTGCTTGGTCAGATCGCCGATCCGCGCGACCAGCTTCTCCTTCTCGGGATCCGTGAGGTGGCTTGCGACGCCTGCCGCAAGCGGCTTGGGAAGATCTGCGTGCGTGTAGCTGGCATTGGCCGCCATCAGCCACGGCGAGACGGCGCTCTGTCTCGTGAACGCAGCGATGCTGTGGCTCGTCTTACCGTCGGCGGCGCGGTCGACGTTGACGATGGAGTACATGGGATAGGTCGCGAACGTCGGCGCATACAGGCCCTTGACGGTGTGCGTGAGAGGCGTCGAATCCTTGTCCTTGTGCAACTTCTGAATGGTTGTCGCGATCCGATCCTGCGCGAACACGATCCCGGTGTCGGCCTTGGCCCAGGCGACGGGGTCGTAGCTCGTTGCCGATGCCTTGATCGCTGTGTTGTTGCGGACGTCGTAGTCCTTCATGGCCGCGACGGCCTCGTCATGGGTCATCGCAGGTTTGGTGATCGAGTCGCTACGCCAGGGCTCGACCTTGCTCGGCACCATCCCGCAGCCCGCGAGGACCGGAAGGAGAGCCGTCAGTGCCAGCGCAGTTGCGCGACGCGTCATGGCGCGCGTGGGCTCCAACGCCCGCTCCTCGGCATCGACCGCACTGTCGGAACTGTCGGCCTCCGCCGACGAGGCCACCGGGGGCTCGTCGCTGTTCTGCTGTGGCGTCTCCGGGCCAGAGCCGCGACGCTGGAGCAGCCACGCCCCCACGATTCCCAGGGCTCCGAGAACGATCGCGGCGATCGAGAGCATGAAGCCATACGGAATGACCAGACCGCTCGTCACGCTCACGGCACCCGACCTTCCCATGGGCACGATGACGTAGGCGGTGGCGGACCCGTCCAGATCGAGCGACAGACGCTGTGTGCCGGGGCCGCTCGCCATGTCCTTCCAGAATGTCTGCTTGGTCGGGTCGGCGGGAATCACCTTGCTGTCTCCGTCGACGACCTTGCCGCTCATGCCCGACGTGCCCACGCTGGTGACGGCGTACGTCGAGACCCCGTCGAGATAGCTGGTGGCGTCGATGGGGTGGGCGCGCCCGACGAAGACCGGACCGCCATCGTGGGTCGCGCTGACCTGCAGGGTGGCGTCCTTGAGCGCCAGCAGTCCGGGCGTGGAGACGACGGCCTTGGCGCCGCCGAGTTTCAGCGTCGTGGTGGGGGAGTTGACGACGTCGTCAGTCCCGATGAGGACGGTCCCTGCGATGCCGACGGCCGCACACAGCAGGCCCATCAGGGCAAGCAGGATCGCCAGAAGTCTCTTCATGTGTTTCCCCTCCGAGTGTCAGGGGCCCCTCCCTGGTTCCCCCGGCATGCCAGTCTGCCAGTGACGCTCCGGCCACAACTGAGGCTGTCCACAGGCGCCGCCGCGAGCCCGCGCGAGCCGTGGAATAGAGGTGGATGGCCGCAGCAGTAGGCCCCCGCCGGGACTCGGCGAGGGCCTACTGACATCTGTGTCCGGTCAGGAAACCTTGGGAACGCGGCGAACCGTCGCCGGGGCGCTCCAGCGCATCTCCATGCGGGTGCGACCATCCTTGGTCACCGGCACCCAACGCATCGTCAGGCAGGCCGGACCCGTGACGGTCGTGGCGACCTTCTTCATCGGTGTCTCCTCGTGTGGACCTGCGGTTGACGGACGGCGACTTCGGAGAACCCCCAACGATGGTCGTTCACCTGCTGTTCACCTAAAGATACCCCAAAAGTGAACAGAAGATGAACGAGCGCAGCCGCCCTCCTCACGTCACGCCCGAAGGGGAGTGCTCCCCATTGCGACCTCGCCAAGGAGTCATGAGACTCACGACATCGGTTGGGGAGTGTCGACGCGAGGGGAACACCGTGACTGAGGATTTCCGTGATGAGCTCCATGAGCTCCGCGAGCAGAACGACCGCGAGATCCAGGCGCTGGAGGCGGCAACCCCGCCGCGCATCGAGCGCGAGGGCAGCGACGAGCTCGACGTCGTGTCCGTGCGCATCGGTCCTGATGGCGACGTCCGGGATGTGCGGGTCGCGCACAACTGGCGCGACAGGGTCGAGGGAGAGGCGCTCGGAGATGCGATCCGGGCTGCCTTGGTTCGCGCCCAGGCCAGTGTCGTGGATGAATTCATCACGAACGTCGAGGCTGCGGACCCCGACAGACTCCCTCCGCCGCGCCCCATGCCCATGCCGCAGGACAGTGGCGAGGTCTTTGGTCTCACGGGGTCGGTGAGCCCGGAGGAGGCCGAGCGGATCATGGCCGAGATCTTTGGCGGGGCCGAACAGGCCCTCGCGGCGCTGGAGTCCTCGCTCGATGCGGCCTCGATCCACTCGGCGTCCTCACGCAGCAGGCACGGTGAGGTTCACGTCGAGATCGATTCCGGCGGCGACGTATCGCGACTCGATCTCGACCCGCGATGGCTCGCGGGGGCTCATCCGGCGAATGTTGGCAGGCTGGTCGGTGAGACGCTCCGTGACGCGCAGCAGCAGATGATGACGGGATTCGGAGCAGTGAGCGACGCTGCGCGAGAGACGCAGCACAGGATGCGTCGTCTGGGGGACCCCTACACCCTGAGCCGCCGGTTCGGGCTTCAGCGATGAGCATCAACGACACGACGAAGGGGGAACGAGATGAGCTATCAAGTTGAACGTGAGTCGCTTCTGGACGCCGCCAAGTCCTGGGGTTCGGCAGAGACCGACATGACGACGGCCCAGAGGAACGCGAATGCCATCAATGTGACACAGAACGCGGCATCCGTCGTGGCGGAGCTCACCGGCTTCATCACGACCTACGACCAGGTCCGCGACCGTGTGGCAACCCTGCTCGGCGAAGGGGCCACAGCGATGAGGTTGATCGACGACACGCTCAAGGGGATCGAGCGCCAGTACCGCAATGACGACGACGCCGCCCTGGCGCGGCTCGGTGCCACCTGGTCACCGACGAATACCTGAGGGGCGAGGCCATGACTGCCGAAGAACTGATGCAGAAGATTCGCGACAAGTACGACGAGTTCCAGAGGAAGATGGACGACTGCCTCGAGAAGTTCAATTCTGTGGTCCGCAAGATCGGTCGCTTCTTCGGCTGGGCGGCCGACAAGGCTGTCGACCTCTGGAACAGCGTCGTCGTGCCGCTGTGGAACAAGTTCACCAACTGGTTCGCCGACCACTGGAACGTCTTTGGTGCTCCGTGGCTGATGTATGGCGCGGCGGACGACTGGCGCAAGGACGTCGGCCAGGTGGTGACACCGTGGGGCGGAACCGTGACGCAGGACACGACTGACGTCGACGCGTACTGGAAGGGCACCGCCTCGGACATCTACGTGGCCCGGGCGAAGGACCAGGTCACTGCCTTCAAGGCGGTGGGGCCGATCGCCGAGAAGATCGCTGGCGCTCTGGACAACGTCGCGTTGGCGATCATCGTCTGGTGGGGGTCGATCGTCACCGCGATCATGGCGGCCATTGCCGGCGTCCTGGTCGCTGCAGCCTCGGTGGCGACCGGCCCGGGCGCGGTCGTCGGCATCCCACTCGGTGTCAAGCTCGCGATCGCCGGCTTCTTCGTGTCAGTGCTCGTGGGAACAGGCGTCCTGACGGGCACGTGCCTGGTTCAGAAGGGGAACCTCAACGGCGCTCTCACCGACATGTCGGCCTTCCCCGGAAGCAAATGGCCGACGTTCGCATGAGCGATCACCAGAGCGGACGCCCGCCGCTGGCGCGCAGTCTGAGCCTCCTCATCGCAGGCGTGGTCGGGCTGGAGCTGGTCTTCGTCGTGTTCCTCCTCGCGATGGGGCGGCTCGCGGGCGATGCGTCGTCGTCGAACACGGACCGCGCGCTCGTCTTCGGTGCCGTGACGTCCGCCGCGGCGGCGCTCGTCGCGCTCGCCCTGTGGTCGTCGGTGCGATCCGGGGGACCAGAGGCGCCCCTTCGCATCTGGGCGGCTCGGGTGCTGCCGGTGCTCGCGCTTGCCGTCGCAATCGTGGTGGCCGCCTTCGGTGGCGTTCCATGGCTCGGCGCCCCGTTGGCGTTCTTCACAACGGCACCCGTGTCGATCGTGGCCATGGTGGCGCCGCAACTCATGGCGAGTCGACGCTAGCTCGGAGCCGGCACACGGACCCCTCGTCGGCGCCAACTAGAGTTCAGGCGTGAGTGTCACCAAGGTCTCGGTCATCGGCGCATCCGGTCGCATGGGCTCGGAAGCGTGTCGTGCAGTGGAAGCCGCCGACGGCCTCGAACTCGTGGGTCGGTTCGACATGGGCGACGAGCTGGGCGACCTCGCGGGCGCCGATGTCGTGGTCGAGTTCTCCGTCCCCGACGCCTCGGCTGCCAACGTCGCCCACTGCGTCGACCAGGGCGTGCACGTCGTCGTCGGTACGACGGGTTGGAGCGAAGGCAAGCTGGCCGACCTCCGCAGGCGACTCGACCAGCACCCCGACGTCGGCGTCCTCATCGCACCCAACTTCGCCATCGGTGCCGTCCTGATGATGGCCTTCGCCGAGAAGGCGGCAGCGTTCTACGAGTCGGCCGAGGTCATCGAACTGCACCACCCCGACAAGGTCGACGCCCCCTCTGGCACCGCCGCCCGCACGGCCGAGCTCATGGGCGCCGCACGCGAGAAGGCCGGCCTCGGCACCGTTCCCGACGCCACCACCAGCGATCCGGACGGTGCGCGTGGAGCGCGAGCACACGGCATACCGGTGCATTCGGTGCGCCTCCGAGGACTCGTGGCGCACCAGGAAGTCCTCTTCGGGGCAACCGGCGAGATGCTCACGATCCGGCACGACTCCTTCGACCGGGTGTCGTTCATGCCCGGCGTCATCGCGGCGGTCCGCAAGGTCAAGGAGCACCCTGGTCTTACGGTCGGCCTCGAGCACTACCTCGGGATCTGAGCGCGCCCTAGCCCCAACCGAGTGCGCGCAGCCCGGCAGCCACGGCGGCAGCGCCGATGACGACGACGAGGAAGTTCGCGCGCAGGAGCAGCAGCAGGATCGCCGCTGCCACCGCCGCCAGACGCGCATCGACGTGCAGCGAACCACCATCCCCACCGAACGTCTGAATTGCGACGAGCCCGGCCAGCAGCGCGACTGGCAGAAGCGTGAGCACTCGACTCCGCCGGGGACCTTCGACCCAGGACTCCGGGACGAGGTAGCCGGCGAGCTTCGTCACGTAGGCCAGTCCTGACGCGACCAGCACGAGCGTCCACGAACTCATGAGGGCACCCCTTCGCGGAATTCGTCGTCGTCCAGTTCCGGATCCTCCGTGGGCGGCTCGTGCCGGCCTCCGCCGCTGAGCCCGATGACGACGGCCGCGAGCACGGTGAGGATGACCGGCACCCCCACCGGGAGCAGCGGCGAGGTCAGGAGCGCGATCGCCACCGCCAGCACCATGGTCGCGGCGGCGTCCCGGCTCCGCAGACGCGGCCACAGGAGGGCCGTGAAGGCTGCCGCCGCAGCGGCGTCGAGACCCCAGCGCTGTGGGTCGCCCAGGGCGTTGCCAGCCAACGCGCCGATCAGGGTCATGAGGTTCCAGAAGACGTAGACGGCGATTCCTGTGACCCAGAAGCCGAGGCGCCCCTCGGCGCGGTGTTCCTGTCCCACGGCCACCGCCGTCGACTCGTCGATGGTCACCTGAGCCGCGAGCAGCCGCCTCAGACCGCGCACGTGGAGGATCCGTGAGGTCTGCAGCCCATAGAGGCCGTTGCGGACCCCGAGGAGGGTCGACGTCGCCACGGCGGCAGAGCCGGTTCCCCCTGCGCCGAGGATGCCGACGAGGGCGAACTGCGACCCGCCGCTGAAGAGCAGGGCGGACAGAGCGACCGTCTGGAGGATGCTCAGCCCGGACGCGACTCCCAGGGCGCCGAAGCTGATGCCGTATGCCCCGGTGGCGATTCCGACCGAAAGCGACTGTCGCAGAACGGCTTTGCGTGTGCTCGGCTCCATGCCCGTGTATGCCGGGTGCGCACCTTCCCGCGGGCCCTCACCTTCCGCGTCGGGCGCCGTGGTGCTCACTCCACCTCGTCCGTCGCGAGCGAGGCGACGAGCCGGACCTCCCGGAGGGTGTCGCCGTCGGGGGAGACGACCCGGTCCCGGAAGGCACCATCCGGGCCGAGTCCGGACGCGTTGAGGAAGGCGCGGGTGTCCTCGTCGTCGGCAAGGACCCAGATCGCGACGTCGTCGGCGCCAGCACCGCGAAGGGTGTCGACGCACGCGTTGAGCAGACGCGACCCGTGGCCCTGACGGCGAGCGCCCGGGTGCACCCCGATCGCCGTGACCTCGCCACGGGTCGCCCCCGCATCGGGGTCCTGGCTAGGGCCGATCGCCGCAAACCCGACGACCTGCTCGCCAGCTCGGGCGACCAGCAGCCGGTGCACTCCGGCCGGCGGGTTCTCGAGGGACTCGCGCCACGCCTTCGCGAAGGCGGGAGCCTCGAAGAGGGCGACGACCTCGTCAGGGACGCGGCCGGCATACGCCTGCGTCCACACGGCGGACTGGACGACGCCGACGGCAGGTGCGTCGGTCGGCTTGGCGATGCGCACGCTGGCGTCAGCGACGGGGCCGGGTTCGTGGGAGTGCGGGTGGTCGTGGCTCATCGGCCCTGGAACTCCGGGGTGCGGCGCTCACGGAAGGCTCTGCGACCCTCGGTGAGGTCGTCGCTCGCCCACGCGGTGGCGAACGCCGCTTCGTAGCGGGCAACCTCGGCGTGGTTGCCGCCGTGGGCGTCGAACCCGAGCTTGGACCCGGCTTGGGTCAGGGGAGCGAGGTCGACGGCTTGACGTGCCAGGGCGATCGCGGCATCAAGGCCCCCGCGCTGCTGCGAGAAGCCGAGGCGCCAGGCGTCGTCGGCGGTGAGCACCGCCCCGGTGAGCACCATGTGGCGGGCGGCGCCCTCGCCCCAGAAGCGCGTCACCCGCTCGAGCGTCCAGTGGTTGACCATGAGGCCCAGCTTGGCGACAGGCACCGCGAAGCGCGCGTCGTCGGCCACGACCCGCAGGTCGCAGCCGACCGCGAGCTGCATCCCGAGGCCCATGCAGGAGCCGGAGATGGCCGCCACCGTAGTGATCGGCGCCGTCGACAAGCGGGTGAGAACCTCGGCGAGGTGGTCGGTGAAGGTCACGTCCTCGAGTTCGGTCAGGTCGGCGCCGGCACAGAAGTGCCCGCCCGCGCCCGTGAGGACGATGGCCCGCGATGTCGTGACCGCCGTGGCCAGCGCGGCGTCGAGTTCCTCGAGGGCATCGTGGTTGAGGGCATTGCGCCGCTCCGTCCGGTCGATGGTGAGGACAGTGACCCGATCAGTTGTCCGTGAGTGAATCGCCACGCCGTCGAGCCTAACCGGGCGGCATTTGTGAGGATGGACGGCGTGTCCCTGCTCCGACGTCCGGCCAAGCCGCACCCCGTCTTCCGACCGCTCGCCGTCGCCGAGGTCGATCCCGTCGCGGAACATGCGGTGTCGATCGGTTTCGACGTGAGGGACATGCCGGCGTTCCTCGACTACCGAGCCGGTCAGTACGTCACGCTGCGGGCACTCGTGGGCGGTGAGGACGTGCGGCAGTCGTACTCGATCTGGGTGCCTCCGAGTCGGGCCCAGCGCGAGGGCGTCATTCGCGTGGCCGCCGCAGCCGTCCAAGGCGGTCGGATGTCGCCGTGGCTCGCTCGGGAGGTCGAGGTGGGGGAGGTCATGGGGGTGCTGCCGCCGCTCGGCAACTTCGTCCTCGACGAAGCCGACGGGCCGCGCCACCACGTCGGGATCGTCGGCGGCTCCGGGATCACGCCGGTCCTCGCGATCACTGCGGCCGCGCTGGAACAGCACGAGGACTCCACGGTCGACCTCATCGTCGCCAACCGCACCCGGGCATCGACCGTCCTCGGGAGCGAACTCGCAGCCTTGGAAGCGGCTTCCGGTGGTCGGCTCCGGGTCGAGCACGTCCTGAGCCGCGAGGTCGTCGAGGGGACCCGGCACGGCAGGATCGATCCGATTCTCATCCGTGGCGTGCTGGACGACGTCGGCGGTCCGGCAGCCGTGGACGACTGGTGGCTCTGTGGGCCCGAGGGCCTCATCGCCGACGCCGAGGCGTGGCTCGGTGGAGAGGGTGTCGCGCCCGACCACATCCACCGCGAACGGTTCACGTCGACCGGCCCGGTGGACCCGTTGAAGCGCTGACTCCTCAGCGCTCGTAGGTCACCCAGGCGAAGCCGTCGCGCTCCTCGCGCGCGGTCTCCCGCCACTGCGCCGGGTCGATCTCGGGGAAGTGCACGTCGCCCGCAGGCTCCTGGTCGACCTCGGTGATGAGCAGCCGCTGGGCGAAGGGCATGGCCTGGTCATAGATTTCGCCGCCACCGACAACGAACACCTCGTCGGCCGGCCCGGCCAGTCCCAGTGCGTCATCGAGGGAGTGCACGGTCTCGACGTCCGGGTGGTGCCAGTCGGGCTGCCGGGTGATGACGATCGTCCGGCGCCCGGGCAGCACGCGACCGATGGAATCGAACGTCTTGCGGCCCATGACCATCGCGTGCCCCATGGTCGTGCGCTTGAAGAAGGCGAAGTCCTCGGGGAGATGCCACGGCATGTCGTTGTCGGCGCCGATGACGCCGTTGCGCCCGACGGCGGCGATGAGAGTCACCTGGGTCATGCCGCTCACCCTAGGGGTGTCGAGCCGTCACAGCGGCCGGTATGCCGTCCGCTCTCGTCGCGACCTTGTGCCCGATTGGGACAACTCGCTGGCGCTCGCCGTCCCAATCGGGCACAAGGTCGCCCCACGTGGGTGGACGGCATACGGCCGGGGTTGTCCCGAACCGTCCAATTGGGTGGGTTCGGGACGGGAGGTGCGTCAGACGGCGATGGGCGCCTTGATGGCCGGATGTGGGTCGTAGCCGACGAGCTCGAAGTCGTCGAGGTCGAAGTCGTCGATGGCGCCCTTGTCGGCAATGTGCATCGTCGGCAGCGGGCGCGGCTCGCGAGTGAGTTGCAGCCGCGCCTGCTCGAGGTGGTTGGAGTAGAGGTGCGCGTCGCCGAGCGTGTGGACGAACTCGCCGGGCTCGAGATCGGTGAGTTGGGCGACCATCATGGTGAGCAGGGCGTAGGAGGCGATGTTGAACGGGACGCCGAGGAAGACATCGGCGGATCGTTGGTAGAGCTGGCAGGAGAGCTTGCCGTCGGCGACATAGAACTGGAAGAGCGCGTGGCACGGGGGGAGAGCCATGTCGTCGACATCCGCGACGTTCCACGCGCTGACGATGTGTCGGCGGCTGTCGGGGTTGCTACGGATGGACTCGATGACCTTGGCGATCTGGTCGACGTGCTGCCCGTCCGGGGTCGGCCACGACCGCCACTGGTGGCCGTAGACCGGTCCGAGGTTGCCGTCCTCGTCGGCCCACTCGTCCCAGATGGAGATGCCGCGCTCCTGGAGCCAGCGGACGTTGGTGTCACCGCGCAGGAACCAGAGGAGCTCGCCGATGATCGACTTCAGGTGCAGCTTCTTGGTCGTCACGACAGGGAAGCCCTCGGACAGGTCGAAGCGCATCTGGTGGCCGAACACAGAGCGGGTGCCGGTGCCCGTGCGGTCGGACTTGTCGACCCCCTCGTCGAGGATCCGGTCGAGGAGGTCGAGGTACTGGCGCATGGACCGAGGGTAACGGCGACCACTGACGACGCGACGACTCCCCGCGGATGGCAGCGACTACCCTGAGGGCCATGACGACGAACCCCTTCGGCCGGGTCATCACGGCCATGATCACCCCGATGCGCCCGGACGGATCGATCGACGAGGCGGGACTGCGATCCGTCGTCGAGCACCTCATCGCCAACGGCCACGACGGGATCGTCGTCAACGGCACGACGGGGGAGTCGGCGACGCTCACCGACGACGAGAGCATCGAGGCCGTGCGCTTGGCGAAGGAGGCTGCGGGGGACCGCGCGGCCATCACGGCCGGAGTCGGATCCAACGACACCGCACACTCGATCCACATGGCCGCCCGTGCCGCCGAGGCGGGAGCGGACGCCCTGCTCGTCGTGGCGCCTTACTACAACAAGCCGACCCAACCGGGGCTCGTCGCGCACTTCCGCGCCATCGCCGACTCGACCGAGTTGCCGATCATGGTCTACGACGTGCCGCACCGCACCGGGCAGGCGATCTCGACCGAGACGCTCATTGCCGTGGCTGACCACCCGCGGATCATCGCCGTCAAGGACGCGAAGGGTGACCTGTGGGCGGCGACGCACGCCATGGCCGCGACGGACCTGCTGTGGTTCAGCGGTGACGACGTGCTCACGTTCGCGCACCTCGCACAGGGGGCTGTCGGCTGCGTCTCCGTCGTCGGTCACGTCGCTGGCAAGGAGTATGCCGCGATGGTCGCGGCCGTCGACTCCGGCGATCTGGCGGCGGCTCGCGAGATCCACCAGCGACTCATCCCCGTCACCGACGCCCTCATGTCGACGTCCCAGGGCGCAATCATGGTCAAGGCGGCCCTCGTCGAACTGGGGGTGATCGAGTCGGCGTTCGTCCGATTGCCACTCGTCGAGTCCCCGCCAGAGCACCTGGACATCATGCGCAAGGGCTTGGCCGGGTCGGGTCTCGCGTGAGCCACCCGCATCCTGAGCTCTCCCTGCCGGCGCCCCTCAAGGACGGTGGAGTCCGCGTCGTGGCCCTCGGCGGCCTCGGCGAGGTCGGCCGCAACATGGCGGTCATCGAGCACAAGGGCCAACTGCTCGTCATCGACTGTGGCGTCCTCTTCCCCGACGACCACCATCCCGGAATCGACCTGATCCTCCCGGACTTCTCCTCCATCCAGGATCGGCTCGACGACATCCAGGCGATCGTCCTCACGCATGGACACGAGGACCACATCGGCGCAGTGCCCTATCTCCTCAAGCTGAAGCCGGACATCCCGCTCGTCGGCTCCCAGCTGACCCTGGCGCTCATCGAGGCCAAGCTCAAGGAACACCGCATCAAGCCCTACACCCTCACGGTCAGGGAGGGCGCCCGCGAGACGCTCGGGGTCTTCGACTGCGAGTTCGTCGCCGTGAACCACTCGATCCCCGACGCCCTCGCGGTGTTCGTGCGGACCTCGGGCGGCACGCTGCTCCACACCGGTGACTTCAAGATGGACCAGCTGCCCCTCGACGGCCGGCTCACCGACCTGCGTGCATTCGCACGGCTAGGCGAGGAGGGCGTCGACCTCTTCCTCACCGACTCCACCAACGCCGAGGTCCCGGGGTTCACCACACCCGAGAAGGACATCGCGCCGGCGATCGACCGGGTCTTCCGGCACGCGAAGCGGCGCATCATCGTCGCCTGCTTCTCGTCGCACGTGCACCGGGTGCAGCAGGTGCTCGACGCCGCCGAGAAGTCCGGCCGCAAGGTCGCCATGGTCGGTCGATCCATGGTCCGCAACATGGGGATCGCAGCCGATCTCGGCTACCTCCACGTGCCCGACAACATCCTCGTCGACTTCAAGAAGCTCGGCGACCTGCCCGATCACAAGGTGACCCTCATCTGCACCGGCTCGCAGGGTGAGCCGATGGCCGCGTTGTCCCGGATGGCGAACCGCGACCACCAGATCGAGGTGGGGGAGGGCGACACCGTCCTCATGGCCTCCTCGCTCATCCCCGGCAACGAGAACGCCGTCTACCGGGTCATCAACGGGCTCATGCGACTCGGCGCCGACGTCGTCCACAAGGGCAACGCCAAGGTGCACGTCTCCGGTCACGCCAGCGCCGGCGAGCTCCTCTACTGCTACAACATCGTCAAGCCCCGCAACGTCATGCCGGTGCACGGCGAGTGGCGGCACCTGCGGGCCAACGCCGACCTCGCGCTCGCGACCGGCGTGCATCCCAAGGGCGTCGTCGTCGTCGAGGACGGCGTGGTCGTGGACCTCGTCGACGGCAAGGTGCGGGTCGCCGGGGCGGTGCCGTGCGGCTACGTCTACGTCGACGGTTCCTCGGTGGGTGAGGCCGACGAGGCGCTGCTCAAGGATCGGCAGATCCTGCGCGACGAGGGCTTCATCTCCGTCATCGTCGTCATGGACTCGTCCTCCGGCAAGATCGTCGCCGGCCCCGAGATCACCGCGCGTGGTTTCGTCGAGGACGACGTGATCTTCGACGACGTCATGCCGAAGCTCACCCAGGCTCTCGACGACGCGACGTCCCAGGGCGTCAGTGACACCTATCAGCTCGAGCAGGTCATGCGGCGCACCGTCGGAGGCTGGGTCGGCCGCAAGATCCGCCGCCGGCCGATGATCATCCCCGTCGTCATCGAGGCCTGACCGCCCCGACTCCTTGCCCTTCTGGGACAGCGTCATTCGCGCCCAGCGCGTCTTCCGCCGTCCCAGAGGGGCAAGGAGTCGGTTTCACGACGTGGTGCGCGTGGCCCCTCCTTTGCGCCGATTTTCTGCCAAGGTGAACCCACACGACCATGGAGGTGTGTCGGTGGCGACCGAGGAGCGGACCGGAGTACGTGGAGCGACGCGGGCCGAGATCGAGGCCCGCACCCTGCGCGAGGACCGGTGGTGGCTCTCGCCGCTCGTGACCTTCGTGGTGTTCGGGGCCTTCGTCATCTACGCGACGGTCCGCGCGTTCATGGGGCGCGACTACTACGCCTCGCCCTACCTCTCGCCGTTCTATTCGCCGTGTCTCGGCGATTGCGTCGAGGGTGCGTCGGACTTCGGCCAGCCCTTCAAGGCATGGCCGCTGAGTGCGGCCCTGATCATCCTGATCTTCCCGCTGGGCTTCCGGATGACCTGCTACTACTACCGCAAGGCCTACTACCGGGCGTTCTGGCTTTCGCCACCCGCGTGTGCGGTGGCCGAGCCGCACTCCGCCTACTCCGGTGAGACGCGCTTCCCGCTGATCCTGCAGAACCTGCACCGGTGGTTCTGGTACGCGGCGCTGGTGATCGCCTGCGTCCTGACCTTCGACGTCGTCCTGGCGTTCCGCAACGCCGAGCACGAGTGGGGCCACATGGGCCTGGGCACCGTGCTGATGCTGGTCAACGTCGTCTACATCTGGCTCTACACGCTGTCGTGCCACTCCTGCCGCCATGCGGTCGGCGGTCGGCTGCGCCACTTCTCCAAGCACCCGGTGCGCTACCGGCTCTGGACGTGGGTGTCCGGACTGAACGCGAACCACGCGCGCTACGCGTGGATCTCGCTGTTCTCCGTGGCGCTCGTGGACCTCTACATCTGGTTGCTCGCGATGGGCGTGATCGAGGACGTGAGGTTCTTCTGATGGCCCGACACCCCATGACCGGCAACGAGATGTCCTCCGAAGCCGAGAGCAGGTTGGAGCGACACCACTACGACGTCGTGATCGTCGGGGCGGGCGGCGCCGGCCTGCGCGCCGCCATCGCCGCGCACGAGGCCGGTGCCCACACCGCGATCGTCTGCAAGTCGCTGCTGGGCAAGGCCCACACGGTCATGGCGGAGGGCGGCATCGCCGCAGCGATGGGCAACAGATGGCCAGAGGACAACTGGGAGGTCCATTTCCGCGACACGATGCGCGGCGGAAAGATGCTCAACAACTGGCGGATGGCGCAGCTCCACGCCCAAGAGGCGCCTGAGCGAGTCCAGGAGCTGGAGGACTGGGGCGCACTGTTCGACCGGACCGAGGACGGCCTGATCAGCCAGCGTGACTTCGGTGGCCACAAGTACGCCCGGCTCGCCCACGTCGGCGACCGCACCGGTCTCGAGATGATCCGCACCCTGCAGCAGCGCGCTGTGGCGTTGGGTATCGACGTCTTCATGGAGTGCACGATCACCGATCTCCTCAAGGCGGCCGGCACCGATGAGGAGGGGCCGATCGCGGGTGCCTTCGGATACTGGCGCGAGACCGGCCGGTTCGTGGTCTTCGAGGCGCCGAGCGTCATCTTGGCGACCGGCGGCATCGGCAAGGCCTACAAGGTGACGTCCAACTCGTGGGAGTACACCGGCGACGGACACGCGCTCGCCCTGCGCGCCGGCGCCTCGCTGATCAACATGGAGTTCGTGCAGTTCCACCCGACCGGAATGGTCTGGCCGCCGTCCGTGAAGGGGCTCCTGGTCACCGAGTCCGTGCGCGGCGACGGCGGCATCCTCAAGAACTCCGAGGGCAAGCGGTTCATGTTCGACTACATCCCGGAGTTCTTCAAGGCCGAGACCGCTGACTCCGAGGAGGAGGCGGACCGGTGGTACGACGACAAGAAGAACAACCGGCGACCTCCCGAACTGCTGCCCCGTGACGAGGTCGCGCGGGCGATCAACTCCGAGATCAAGGCGGGCCGCGGAACCCCGCACGGCGGCATCTACCTCGACATCGCCTCTCGGCGTGACGCCGACTTCATCCGCAAGCGGCTGCCCTCGATGTATCACCAGTTCAAGGAGCTGGCCGACGTCGACATCACTGCCGAGCCGATGGAGATCGGTCCGACCTGCCACTACGTGATGGGTGGTGTCGAGGTCGACCCCGACACCGAGGCCACGTCCATCACCGGCCTGTACGCCGTGGGCGAGTGCTCCGGCGGCATGCACGGGTCGAACCGCTTGGGCGGCAACAGCCTCTCCGACCTTCTGGTGTTCGGCAGCCGCGCCGGCGCCGCCGCCGCGGCCTACGTCTCGGGCCTCGACGTCCTGCCCAAGGCCGACGAGCATGCCGTTCAGGCCGGCGAGCGCCGCGCAGTCGCGGCATTCACGGGAAGCGGCGAAGGCGGCGAGAATCCCTACACCATCCAGCACGACCTGCAGCAGGCGATGAACGACCTCGTCGGCATCATTCGGACGTCGTCCGAGCTGGAAGAGTCCCTGAGTTCGATCGAGGCGCTCAAGGAGCGGGCGAAGGCGATGGCCGTCGAGGGGCACCGGCAGTACAACCCGGGCTGGCACCTCGCCCTGGACCTGCGCAACATGTTGCTGGTCTCCGAGTGCATCGCCAAGGCCGCCCTCGAGCGGCAGGAGTCACGCGGCGGGCACACGCGTGACGACTTCCCCGGGCCCGACCCGGAGTGGGGAGCGAAGAACCTCGTGCTCCGGCTCAATGCCGCCGGCACGGGGGTCGACCTCACCCACCAACCGCTGCCGGTGATGCCCGACGACCTCAAGTCCTACTTCGAGGAGTGACCGCATGGGCTACGACCTGAAGATGCGCATCTGGCGCGGCGACCAGTCCGGGGGAGACCTGCAGGACTACACCGTGGAGGTGTCCGAGGGGGAGGTCGTGCTCGATGCGATCCACCGCCTCCAGGCCACCCAATCCGGCGACCTCGCCGTCCGGTGGAACTGCAAGGCCGGCAAGTGTGGCTCGTGCAGTGCCGAGATCAACGGCAGACCGCGACTGCTGTGCATGACCCGGCTCTCGGACTTCGACCAGACCGAGACGATCACGGTCACGCCGATGCGGGCCTTCCCGGTGATCCGTGACCTCGTCACCGACGTCTCCTTCAACTACGAGAAGGCGCGCGAGCTGCCGTCGTTCCAGCCGCAGCCGCGGGACGCCGACGGCAAGCGGCGGATGATGCAGGTCGATGTGGAGCGCGGCCAGGAGTTCCGCAAGTGCATCGAGTGCTTCCTGTGCCAGGACACCTGCCACGTGGTGCGCGACCACGAGGACAACAAGCCGGCCTTCGCAGGGCCACGCTTCTTCCTGCGCTACGCCGAGCTGGACATGCATCCGCTCGACACCCACGATCGGCGGGCCCTGGCGCAGGACGCGGCCGGTCTCGGCATGTGCAACATCACCAAGTGCTGCACCGAGGTGTGTCCGGAGGGCATTCGGATCACGGACAACGCGATCATCCCGATGAAGGAGCGGGTCGTCGACCGCAAGTTCGACCCGTTGGTCTGGCTGGGCAGCAAGATCGGAGTCCGCAACAGGGACAACGACGGTCGAACCGACCCCCGAGACCCCGACTGACCCCCCGACTTATTGCCCCGCACTGCACGGAGTTAGGGCCTTCGGCCACACATCCGTGCAGTGCGGGGCAATAAGTCGGGTACCCCGTGTTGTGCGTGTGACGCGTGAGTCTGGGGTGACTTTGGCCTAGGGTGCGGAGCATGGCGTCTCGCTCGACCACCACCACGCGCTCACGCACGGGCACGTCCCGGCCGGCGAACCGCCGCGCGCCAGCACGCCCCACCAACCGCAAGAAGGCGCCCGCGAAGGGCGGCAGCCCCATGCCCATCTCCGCCGTTCGCGGCGCCTGGATGGGGCTGGCCCACGTCACCGGAGGCACGGTCCGCAAGGTGTCGAACGCTGGCCACGACCTCGAGCCCGAGCATCGCCGCGACGGGGCCGGCTTCCTCCTCATCGTTCTCTCGGTTGTCGTCGCCGCCCGTGAGTGGTGGGGATTCACGGGTGCTGTGGGTGAGGTGACCCACGCGGTCGTCGCCGGAACCTTCGGACGTCTCGCCTACGCCGTCCCGATCGTCCTGCTTCTGTTCGGGATCCACCTGTGCCGCACTCCGCGCGAGCACCCCGCGACGAACCGCATGGCCATCGGCACTGTTCTGCTCGCCTTCGCAGCGTGCGGGATCGCCCACGTCTCCGCTGGCATTCCGGAGCCGCCGGCCGGTGCCAACGGCATGCGCGCTGCCGGCGGCATCATCGGCTTCCTCGCCTCGAGCCCGCTCGAGGCCGCCGTGTCGATCTACGGCACGATCCCGCTGCTCATCCTCCTGGGCCTCTTCGGCTTCCTCGTGCTCACGGGCACGCCGGTCCACGAGATCCCTGAGCGCTTCGACCATGTCAAGGCAGCGATCCTGGGCCACCCGGCATACGGCGAGGACGACGCGGACGAGCCGACGGCCCGCAAGCCGCGGCGCAAGCGGGATCTGTCGGGCGACCCGATGGACGGGGACGAGGCCTTCGAGCAGGCCGCGATCGTCGACTACGAGGACGCAGGGCGCGCCAAGAAGGGCCGTCGCCCCGCACCCACACCCACACCGACTCCCGCACCGGTCGAAGAGGGCGGGCCCCGCCCGGGGGAGAAGCGCCCCACCGCCCCCGGCGTGCTCGCTCCGGCCGCGAAGGCAGCCGAGCCGGTCAAGCTCGAGGCGCCGCCGACCACACCGTTGCCGCAGCGGGTCGAGCAACTCTCGCTTGCTGGAGACGTCACCTACACCCTTCCCGACAACTCCGCCCTCAAGCAGGGTGCTCCGCACAAGGAGCGTTCGGAGGCCAACGACCGTGTCGTCGAGGCCCTCACCACCGTCCTCGACGAGTTCGGGATCGACGCCCAGGTCACCGGCTTCACCCGCGGTCCGACCGTCACCCGCTATGTCGTCGAACTCGGCCCGGGCATCAAGGTCGAGCGCGTCACCGCGCTGTCCAAGAACATTGCGTATGCCGTTGCGTCCGCCGACGTGCGCATCCTCAGTCCCATTCCGGGCAAGTCCGCGATCGGTATCGAGATCCCGAACCCGGACAAGGAGATGGTCTGCCTCGGTGACGTCCTGCGCAGCCGGGCGGCACGCGACAACCACCACCCGATGGTCATGGGTGTCGGCAAGGACGTCGAGGGCGGCTATGTCATCGCCAACCTTGCGAAGATGCCGCACCTCCTCGTCGCGGGTGCCACCGGCTCGGGCAAGTCGAGCTTCGTGAACTCCATGATCACGTCCGTCCTGATGCGGTCGACGCCCGACGAGGTCCGCATGGTTCTCGTCGACCCCAAGAGGGTCGAGCTCACGGCATACGAGGGCATTCCGCACCTCATCACCCCGATCATCACCAACCCCAAGAAGGCCGCGGAGGCCCTCCAGTGGGTCGTGCGCGAGATGGACGCGCGCTACGACGACCTCGCTGCCTACGGCTACAAGCACGTCGACGACTTCAACAAGGCCGTGAAGTCCGGGAAGGTCCAGCCGCTGCCCGGTTCGGAGCGGGTCATCCAGCCCTATCCCTACCTCCTCGTCGTCGTCGACGAGTTGGCCGACCTCATGATGGTGGCCCCGCGTGACGTCGAGGAGTCGATCGTCCGCATTACCCAGCTCGCTCGGGCGGCCGGCATTCACCTCGTTCTCGCGACGCAGCGCCCGTCGGTCGACGTCGTCACGGGCCTCATCAAGGCCAACGTGCCGAGCCGCATGGCGTTCGCGACGTCCTCACTCGCCGACAGCCGCGTCGTCCTCGACCAACCCGGCGCCGAGAAGCTCCTGGGGCAGGGCGATGGTCTGTTCCTGCCCATGGGTGCGAGCAAGCCGATGCGCGTCCAGGGCGCGTGGGTCACCGAGTCCGAGATCCAGGAGATTGTCGGCCACGTCACCGGCCAGCTCAAGCCGACCTACCGCGAGGACGTCACCGTCGCGGCCGCCAAGAAGCAGATCGACGACGACATCGGCGACGACCTCGACCTGCTGTTGCAGGCGACCGAGCTGGTCGTGACCACTCAGTTCGGGTCGACGTCGATGCTGCAGCGCAAGCTGCGCGTCGGCTTCGCCAAGGCCGGGCGCCTCATGGACCTGCTCGAGTCACGGGGCGTCGTGGGCCCGTCCGAGGGATCCAAGGCGCGCGACGTGCTCGTCCGGCCCGACGACCTGCCGACGACCTTGGCGCTCATGCGTGGCGAGGACGTCCCCGACGCCGAGACGGCCTTCGACAACGAGGCGGTCGATCACGAGGCCGTTGAGGACGACGGCGCGCCCGCCCAGCCGGAGCCGGCCGCAGGGCCGTCATCGGTCCCGACGCAGCAGGTGCCGACCGATCGCTACGGCCCTGACGCGGTCGCGGACGACCTGGCGCGACGTCCCCAAGCGGAGCCGTGGGACGACGACGAGGACGACAGCGAGGACGCCTGGGAGCTCACCGGTCGCCGGTGAGCTGATCCTCCGACACCCTGACCTCTTCGGGGAGGACCTCGGTGGCGGGGTCCTCCCGCAGGGCCTCGGCGATCTCCTCGACGAAGGCCGCCACGTCGTCGGCCCCCTCCACCGGACCGCCCGCGAGGTAGCCGTCGGCCCCCAGGAGGACGGCGCTCGGTGAGAGGCTGGTCAGCCCCATCCCGCGCCAGGTCACACCGGCGTGATCGAGGAGCGTGCCGGGCGGAACGGTGTCGACGAAGGTCCCGACGATCGGCACGGAGAAGACCAGGTGCACGTCGATCATGGGCATCGCCCTCTGCCACTCCCGCACGTTCTCGACCGCGGTCGTCGTCGAGGCGCAGTAGCAGTTGACGAAGACGAGCAGTTGCGCCCGCTTCGCCGAGAGTTCGTGGAGCGTGATCGGGCCGGAGTCCGGCTCGACTCCCGGACGGGTCAGCAGCAGGTCGGGCGTGGAGGTGCGGATGTAGTCGTCCTCGTCAACGTCGTCCTCGTGGGCGGCACCAGCCGCTGCGGGTGTGGCCACTGGAGCGTGGCCGGCCACGGCCACGGTCTCGGGGGAGCGGCCGCGGCCGACGACCAGCGCCGTCAGGGCCGAAGCCGCCACGGCCAGAGCCAGCCACAGCCAGTCCGAACGGCCGGCCTCTCGAAGGAGCGACCACACGCTGCCACCGGACGCGGCCAACGCGACGGCAGCAGCTGCGGCGGCGACGAGGAGGGTGTTGCGCGCGAGGGTGCGCCCAGTGATCCGCTGGTCGCCGACTTCCCCGAAGCAGCCACACTCGGGCCGGGGGGAGATCGTCAGGCCGCGGGCGATGAGGAGCCAATAGGCGATCACGAGGACGAGGGTTCCGACGGCTGCGGCGCCGAAGACCGGCTGCCACGGCGTCAGCAGGCCGAGCGCCAGGGCGAACTCGATGTAGGGAATGGAGCGCGCGAGCGGTGCCGGGAGGAGCCACGCCGGCAGGTTCAGGTTGGCGATGATCGAGCGCAGCGAACCCCCCTTGCCCACTTTCGTGGCGCCGCTGAAGGCGAGGACGGCGGCGAGGGCCACGGGGGCAACGACCCAGGCGACGTGATGCATGCGGTCATCCTAGGTCGGGTCCCGAATCCCCGGTCGGACTTAGAGTGGCGCGCATGGAGACAAAGCTCTGGGATGACCTGCGCGAACCGCCCACCCGCGGTCAGCGGTGGGCCGCAGTTCTGCGCAAGCAGCCGTCGGCAATCCTGCTCGCCGTCCAACTTCTCGTCATCGTCCTGCTGCCGTGGCTCCAGTTCCTCAAGTACGGGCGAGTGGCACTCACGGTCCTCAGCCTGTGCGCGCTCATCGTCGCCGTCTACACGGTCCGCAGCACTCCGGCACTCACCCGGCTGTCGATCGGCATCGGCCTGCCAGCGGGGGTTCTCGAGGTCTGGTCCACGATCTCGGACGACAACATCCTCATCGTGGCGCTCGCCCACGCTGCGTTGTCGATCTTCTACTTCTACACGGCCTACGGCTTGGTCTCGTACATGTTCGAAGACGCCTGGGTGACCAAGGACGAGCTCTTCGCGGTGGGCGCGGCCTTCACCGTCCTGCTGTTCGCCTTCGCCTACCTCTTCCTCGCAGTCCAGGAACTGTGGCCCGGGTCGTTCGTGGGCCACGGCGAGGGGAACAAGCGGACGTTCCTGGAGTTGCTCTACCTCTCCGGCGCAAACCTCACGAGTGTTGGACTCTCCGACGTCTTGCCCGTGGGTCCGCAGGCTCGGGCCGTCGCCATCATCGAGCAACTCGCTGGCGTCATGTATGTCGCGATGGTCATCTCCCGACTCGTCGCGCTCACGGTCATGCGCAACAGGGGCTGAGCGGTCACTCGCCGTCGAGATCCTCGATCCGTGCGGTGCTCGGCCGGCGCGTGGCGATCAGGTCACGGCTGACTGCCTCGACGCCGTCCAGGACGCGCAGGGTATTGCTCCATGTGAGCTTGCCGAGGTCCGCGTCGGACCAGCCGCCTTCCGCGAGTGCCTCGAGCAGGCGCGGATAGGTCGAGACGTCCTCCAGGCCCGTCGGGAGCTGGCTCACTCCGTCGTAGTCGCCACCCAGACCGATGTGGTCCACGCCGGCCACCTCGCGGACGTGCTCGAGGTGCGCCACGACGTCGTCGATCGTGGCCTCCGGTTGAGGGTGCACCTGTCGGTGACGCTCGATGAACGGCTCGTATGCCGTGTAGTCGGCCCAGTGGATCCCTTCGGCTGCCGCGGCATCGGCCGCCTCGAGGTCCCACTCGCGCACCGCCTGGGAGACGAACTTGGGGACGAACGTCACCATGCAGAGACCACCGTTGGCCGGCAACTGGGCGAGCACGTCGTCGGGCACGTTGCGAGGGTGGTCGCAGACGGTGCGCGCGGATGAGTGCGAGAACATCACTGGCGCCTCCGTCGTCTCGAGCGCGTGACGCATCGTGTCGGCGGAGACGTGCGAGAGGTCGACTGCCATCCCGATGCGGTTCATCTCGCGCACGACCTCACGGCCGAAGGGGGAGAGGCCGCCCAGGGCCGGCTCGTCGGTGGCGGAGTCGGCCCATGGCACGTTGTCGTTGTGGGTGAGCGTCATGTAGCGCAGGCCGAGCTCATGCAGCATGCGGAGAGCCCCGAGTGAGGAGTCGATGCTGTGTCCGCCCTCGGCACCCATGAGTGACGCGATGCGTCCGTCCGCCTGAGCCGCGCGCACATCGGCCACGGTGAACGCGAGAGCCAGCTCACCGGCATACCGGCTCGTCATGGTGCGCACGAAGTCGACCTGCTCGAGCGTCGCGGTGACGGCGCGTTCACCGGCCCATTTCGCGTCGACGTAGACGGACCAGAACTGCGCCCCGACGCCGCCACGACGCAGTCGCGGGATGTCGGTGTGCGTCGTGGTCAGGGGCGCCGCGACATCAAGGCGATCCAGGTCGTAGTCCACCTGCTCGCGCGCAGCCCACGGGAGGTCGTTGTGCCCGTCCCAGACCGGGTGGGTGTCGAGGAGGGCGGAGATGCGTTGCGGCGTGGACGTCATCACCCCAACGTATCTGCCGGCCCGGCGTCGGGTGCCGACCGGCGCGGATGGGGGAGCATGGCCCGGTCGCAACTAGAGTGGGCGCATGCCTGCACCCGAGACGACCTCACGCTCGGTGGCCGTCGTCACCTTGGGCTGCACCCGCAACGACGTGGATTCCGAGGAACTCGCCGGTCGACTGGCCGCGGGAGGCTGGACCCTCGTCGAGGACGCGGCCGAGGCGGACGTCGCGGTCGTGAACACGTGCGGTTTCGTCGAGCAGGCCAAGAAGGACTCCATCGACAGCCTCCTTGAGGCTTCCTCCCTCAAGGAGACGGGCCGGACCCAGAAGGTCGTTGCCGTCGGGTGCCTCGCCGAGCGCTACGGCCAGTCACTCGCCGACGAGCTCCCGGAGGCGGACGCCGTCCTCGGCTTCGACTCCTACGCGGACATGTCGTCCCACCTCCGCACGATCCTCGACGGCGGCACGGTCGCGAGCCACGTGCCCAGTGATCGCCGCAAACTGCTTCCGCTCTCGCCGGCGACCAGGCAGGACGCTTCCGCCGACATCGCGCTCCCCGGCCACTCGGCGCCGCGCGCCCGCCTCGACACTGGCCCTTGGGCACCTCTGAAGATCGCGAGCGGCTGCGACCGGCGCTGTGCGTTCTGCGCCATCCCCATGTTCCGCGGATCCTTCGTCTCGCGGCGTCCCACGGACGTCGTCGAAGAGGCGCGTTGGCTCGCCACCCAGGGGGTGCGCGAACTCTTCCTCGTCAGCGAGAACTCGACGTCCTATGGCAAGGACCTGGGCGACCTTGCCCTGATGGATGCCCTGCTGCCGGAGCTCGCCGACATCGACGGCATCGACCGAGTCCGCGTCTCCTACCTCCAGCCGGCGGAAGTGCGCCCGGGCCTCCTCGACACGATGGTGGCCATCCCCGAGGTCATGCCGTGGTTCGACCTGTCCTTCCAGCACGCGTCGGCACCGCTCCTGCGGCGGATGCGTCGGTTCGGCGGGACCGAGCCGTTCCTCGGACTCATCGAGGACGTCCGACGCCGCTCGCCGCTCGCTGGGATCCGGAGCAACGTCATCGTCGGCTTCCCGGGGGAGACCGAGGCCGAGGTCGACGAGCTCGCCCACTTCCTCACTGAGGCACGACTCGACGTGGTGGGCGTGTTCGGCTACTCGGACGAGGACGGCACCGAGGGTGAGCTCCTGCCCGACAAGGTCGCCCCGGAGGCGATCGCCGAACGGGTCGCTCGGATCACCGACCTCGTCGAAGAACTGACTGCCCAACGGGCGGAGGATCGGGTCGGCGAGATCGTGAGCGTCCTCATCGAGGAGGTCGAGGACGGGGCCGACGGCGACCTGGCCGTCGTGGGCAGGGCCGAGCACCAGGGTCCTGACGTGGATGGGACGACTCGTGTCAGCGGCGTCACGGCCGCCGTCGGAGAGGTCGTCGTCGCCACGGTCGTGGGGACCGAAGGCATCGACCTCGTGGCGGAGGCGGTATGACGCAGGGGCCGCCGTCGGCGGCCCGCGAGGCGCCCAGTGCGTGGAACATCGCCAACGGCCTCACGGTGCTGCGTCTGCTTCTCGTTCCCGTGTTCGGGTGGCTCCTCCTGTGGGGCGACGGTGACGACGCCGGCTTTCGTTGGTGGGCGTTCGCGGTGTTCGCGGTCGCGATGTTCACCGATCGCATCGACGGCGACATCGCCCGCAGCCGCGGACTGATCACGAACTTCGGCAAGGTCGCCGACCCGATCGCCGACAAGGCCCTCGTGACGATGGCCCTGGTTGGACTGTCGCTGCTGGGTGACATCCCGTGGTGGATCACGATCGTGATCCTCGTGCGCGAGTGGGGCATCACCGTGATGCGCTTCTGGGTCATCCGGCACGGGATCATGGCTGCCGGGCGCGGGGGCAAGCTCAAGACGCTGCTCCAGGCGCTGGCGCTCGGGTTCTTCGTCATTCCCCGCTTCTCGTTGCCGGGCACCGGCGTGCTCGACGCGATCGCCTGGGTGACTCTCGTCGCCGCGCTGGTCGTCACCGTCGTGACGGGGGTCGACTACGCGATCGACGCCTTCCGTCTCCGCCAGACGAGCCCGCGAGCGGACGCCAAGCGGGCGGCACGGGCCGCGCGAGAGGAACACCCGAAGCCGTGACCGATCCTGCGGAGGTCGTGGCATCGCTCATCGCGCGAGGCCTGACGGTCGCCACGGCGGAGTCGCTCACGGGCGGACTCGTCAGCGGTGCGTTGACGTCCGTTGCAGGATCGTCGTCGACCGTTCGCGGGGGCGTCGTGTCCTATGCGACAGAGATCAAAGCGGACCTCCTGGGTGTCGACCCCGACCGGCTCGCCGCCACCGGCCCGGTCGACGGGGAGGTGGCCGCGCAGATGGCCGTGGGAGCCTGCCGCCTGCTGGGTGCCGACGTGGGTCTGGCGACGACCGGGGTCGCCGGACCCGGCCCCTCGGACGGCGTGCCCGCCGGCGTCGTCTTCGTCGCAGCCGCCGGGCCGTGGACCGGAGGCGTGGAGACCCGCCGCCTCACCCTCACCGGCGACCGGGAGTCGATCCGGACCGAGACGGTGCGGGCGGTGCTCGATCTGGCAGCGGAACTGCTCGGCGGGATGGGGTCGAGCGACACGCCCGGCTCCCCGTGAGCGCCACGCCGAACCACCAGCGGGAATAGGTCCTGTCGAGGAACACTTCGACGTGAGTGGACCTTCGCGATGTAGCGTGGAGACCCGAACCACCGAAGACCGACGAAGGGAGGCGCGACCATGATCCTGCTCCGACACGAGTTGGGCGAGGTGCTGCGTGAGCGGCGCCAGCAGCAGGGCCGCACCCTGCGCGACGTGGCCGCCGCCGCCGCTGTTTCCTTGGGCTACCTCAGCGAGATCGAGCGTGGCGTCAAGGAGGCCTCGTCCGAGCTCCTCGGGTCGATCTGTGACGCGTTGGACGTCCCCATGTCCGTGGTTCTTGACGACGTGAGCCGCCGAGTGGCGCACATCGAATCGCTCACGGCCCCGGTGTCCTTGCCTGTCGGTGGTCGCTCGGCTGTCGTGTCCGCCTCCGCTGCCTGACCCGACCCTCTGTGGCTGCGCCCATCGTGGGGGAGCCTCCGGAGCCGTTCTCCGTGCCGGTCGTCATCTGCGACCCCGATCCGCAGTGGGCTGCGCGCTACGCATCGGACGCGGCAGAGATCCGTGCCGCAGTGGGCGCATCGGCCCTCGCCGTCGACCACGTCGGGTCGACCTCGGTCCCCGGTCTGGCGGCCAAGCCGGTCATCGACATCCTGATTCAGGTGCCCGACGCGGCGGACGAGCACGTCTATGTGCCGGCGCTCGAGCCGCTCGGCTACTGGCTCCAGGTTCGCGAGCCCGAGTGGCTGGAGCACCGCGTCCTCTACCAGCGAGTCGCCCGCGGATCGGACCACGACATCAACCTGCACGTGCTGGCGCCCGATGTCGGCGCTGCGGAGATCGCCCGACTGCTCGGCTTCCGTGACTGGCTCCGGACCCACCCCGAAGACCGGGACCGGTATGCCGCGGTGAAGCGCGAGCTCGCCGCGCGCCGTTGGCGGTTCGTCCAGGACTACGCCGACGCCAAGTCCGAGGTCGTCGAGGGCATCCTCCGCCGAGCGGCGAACTCGCCCGAGTAGGTCGTCATCGGCGCCGCTCGGTTGAGCCGCGCCCGCGTGCCGATCCGAGCGGGCGCTGCGGCTCACCGGCGTCGTCAGGCGCCAGCCCACCTTGGCAGGTCGGGCAATAGAACAGGGTGCGTTGTCGCCCAGCCGGACCCGTCGGTGCGACGCGGATCGTGGTGCCACACCGTCGGCACGGCCGCCCCGAGCGTCCGTGCACGAGGAGTTCCTCACCGCGCCGTCGCGACCCGGTGCTCGACTGGACGCCGCCCCGCCGGGCCCGATCCATGAGGTGGTGGATCCGGTCGACGAGCGCGGCGAGTTCCTCCTGGCCGAGGTCCTGTGCGGATGACCACGGTCCCAGTCGCTCGATGAAGAGGGACTCGGACGCCCAGATGGTGCCCACTCCAGCCAGCAGTCGTTGATCGAGCAGCGCAGCACCGATGACCGTTCCTGCGGACGCGATCCGCTGGCACGCCACGTGTGGATCCCATCCCGGCCCCAGGACGTCGGGTCCGAGGTGACCAACGACCTCGAGCTCTCGCGACGTTGGCAGGGCAGCGAGCGCTCCGAGCCTGAGGCCGAGTGCGACCCACTGCTCCGTTCCGACTGCCGCCCGCAGGTCGCCCCGCCGCATCCACGGGGCCGCATCGCCGGGGCGTTCGATCCGCCACTGGCCCTCCATCTTGAGGTGGGAATGGATCGTGATGCCGGAGTCGAGACGGTGGAGCAGGTGCTTGCCGACACTGACCACTTCGGTCGTGACGGAGCCACACACATCAAGGGTGGCGAGATCGGGGAAGCGGAAGTCGCTCACCGCGATCTCGGCACCGACGAGAGCCTGGTGCAGTCGATGCGCAGTCCGCCAGATGGTGTCACCTTCAGGCACGGCCGCTCACCTTCGGAGTCGAAGGCCCCGGGGAGTGGCGTGGAACCCCGCCTGCGCCAGAGCATCGACGAGTGGATGGCCGGAGCCCAGGAGCGCGCCACCATCGGCCTTCTCGACGGTGAGCCGGCCCAGGGCACCTTCACGCACCGCGAGTGCCAAGGCGTCGGCCGCGGCTTGGAGATGCACCGGGTCGTCGGTCCACGAGAGCAGTGTCTTGCCGCCTCGCTCGACGTAGATGACGAGGTCACCGTCGACGAGAATCACCAGCGCGCCGGCCTTGCGTCCGGGCTGGTGTCCGGACCGGGTTGCTCCGGTGGTTTCGTCGCTGCCATCGGGCACGGGTCGGACGGGCCACGGCAGGGCTGCGCCATAGGCGTTGGCCGGGTCGGTCGCAGCCAGGACCAGCGCCCGCTGGCCGGAGGGGTCGCTGGGGGCACCGAGCGTTCGGGCGCCCGCCCTCAGGCGGTCGATGGCACCCGTGGTGGCGAACTGGGCTGCCCCCAGCGACTCCACGAAGTAGCCGCGACGCACGCGCCCCGACTCTTCAGCCGCCGCGAGCACGCGATAAACCGCCGCGAATCCACCAGGCACATCTTCGGCGACCACGCTGCCCCGGGTGAGCACGCCGTAGCGGTCCTGGAGGATCTCCGCCGTCGCCAAGGTTCGCACGGTCGTGTCCGTCTCGACCTCGGGCAGCACGGACCATCGGCCCGCCACGACTGCGGGTGCGGACCGGGTGACGGTGAGAGGACGAGAGGCGCCGCGACGCCCACCCAGGGTGCCCAGCGAACCGGAGCGGCCGGCATACCTTGTCGATCGAGGGCCGGACGTCGCGCGCTTGTGCGCGGTCCGACCACCGGCGAGCAACGCGCGAACAGGCGCGAAGGTGTCGCCTGCGACATGGCCCGACCACACGAGCGCCCACAGGTCGTCGACCACCTCGGCGTCCGTTGCCTCGACGGCGTCGGCGAGGGCGCGGAAGAAGTAGGCGCCACCACGGGAGAGGACCTCGAGAACCGCTTCCGCCCGATCGCCGAGCTCACCGTCCTCGGGTGGGGCCATCGTGAGGTGTGCGGTGTCGGCAAGGTGCAACGAGACCCAGCCGTCGTCGCCGGGCAGCGACCCGTGGCCCCGCCAGACGACTTCGCCGACGCTCATGAGCTCGTCGAGGAGCGCCGGTGTGTAGCCGGCCACTCGCACGGGAAGCACCAAGCTCTCGAGCGCACTGGCGGGCAGCACGGCCCCGGCGAGTTGCTCGACGGCTCGGATGAGGCCTTCCCGCCCACGAAGTCCGCCGCCGACGGACTGCCACTGGGGGAGGAAACGAGCGAGCTCGACCGCGGCGACCGGCTCCACTTCGGCCCTCAGGGCGGCGAGGGATCGCCGCCGCAGCGTGCGCAGGACCTCCGCGTCGCAGTAGTCGAGCCCGTGCGCACCACCGCCGCTCTCGGTGGGCAGTAACTCACCCTCGACGACCCGGCCGGCGGAGACGAGGCGTCGGAGGGCATCGACGGCGACCGCCGGCCCCACGCCCCACCAGTGAGCAACGGCCGACGCGCTGAAGGGGCCGTGGGTGCGGGCGTAGCGCGCGACGAGGTCGCCGAGCGGGTCGGGGACGGACTCGAGGAAGGCCTGAGGAACCCCGACGGGCAGCGAAACCCCGAGTGCGTCGCGCAGTCGGGAGGCATCCTCGATCGCGGCCCACCGCTCTTCACCGGCGATCCGAACCCGAATGATCCGCCGCGCCCCTTCGAGGTCCACGAGCCAGGATCCGATGTCGCGGGCGGTCGACCCGGCGCGGGTGCGGCGGGTGACTTCGGTGAGTGACAGCGGACCCAGGGTGCGAAGCAGATCGGCCACGTCCTCCGCATCGCGACACCGACGATCCTCCGCGAGCCGCTGCAGCTCGGCTTCGGTGCGGGTGACGGCTTCGGGGTCGAGGAGGTCCCGCAGGGACAGGCCCTCACCCCGGCCCAGCAACTCGGCGAGGAGGGTCGGATCGAGGGAGAGCGCTGCAGCCCGCTTCTCCGCCAGTGGCGAGTCGCCTTCGTAGAGGAACTGCGCGACGTAGCCGAACATGAGCGAGCGGGCGAACGGCGAGGGCTGCGCCGACTCGACATCCACGAGGGTCACCTCGCGAGAGGCGATCGACGACATGAGTGCGGTCAGTCCCGGGACGTCGAACACGTCCTGAACGCACTCGCGCACGGTCTCCAGGACGATGGGGAACGAGGCGTACTGACTCGCCACCTCAAGGAGCTGCGCCGCGCGCTGGCGTTGCTGCCAGAGCGGTTGTCGGCGATCCGGCCGGCGGCGGGGGAGGAGCAGTGCTCGCGACGCACACTCGCGGAAGCGTGCTGCGAAGAGCGCGGAGCCACCGATCTCGCCGGTCACGAGGTCGTGCACGTCGTCGGGGTCGAGGCGCACCAGGTCGAGCAGCTCAGTGGCTGCACCGCGACCGCCGAGCTGCTCGTCGTCGAGTTCGAGGTCCGGCAGGCGGAAGACGATGCCGTCGTCCCCGTGCATTGCCTGCACGTCGACGCCGAAGCGCTCGCGCATCCGGGCCGAGACGCAGAGCGCCCACGGTGCGTGGACCTGACCGCCGAACGGGCTGTGAACCGCCACGCGCCAGTCGCCGATCTCGTCGCGGAAGCGCTCGACGACGATCGTGCGGTCGTCGGGAACGTGACCGGTGGCGGCGCGTTGCTCGTCGAGGTAGGCCACGAGGTTGTCGGTGGCCCACGCGTCGAGTCCGGCCGAGGCGACTCTGGAGCGGGCCTGCTCTGGCGTTGCCGCAGCGACTTCACGCACGAAGGCGCCTACGGCCTTGCCGAGCTCCGCGGGGCGGCCCAACTGGTCGCCCTTCCAGAAGGGCAGGCGCCCGGGTACGCCCGGGGCGGGTGTCACCAACACCCGGTCGTGGGTGATGTCCTCGATCCGCCAGGTGGAGGTGCCCAGGGTGAAGACGTCGCCGACGCGCGACTCGTAGACCATCTCCTCGTCGAGTTCGCCGACCCGGCGTCCCGTGCCCTCGCCCGTGGCGAGGAACACGGCATAGAGACCGCGGTCGGGGATCGTCCCGCCGGACGTCACCGCGAGCCGCTGGGCGCCCGGCCGTCCGGACAGCACACCGGTCACCCGGTCCCAGACGATGCGTGGGCGAAGCTCGGCGAACTCGTCGCTGGGGTAGCGCCCGGACAGCATGTCGAGGACGGAGTCGAGGATCGATCGGGGGAGTGAGGCGAAGGGCGCCGCGCGGCGGACGACCTGCTCGAGTTCGTCCACGGTCCAGTCGTCCACCGCGGTCATGGCGACCACTTGTTGCGCGAGCACGTCGACCGGATTCGCGGGAACGCGCAGCGACTCGATGGCGCCCGCGCGCATCCGCTCCACGACGACGGCGGTCTGCACGAGGTCCCCGCGGAACTTCGGGAAGAGGACACCTTGGGACACGGCACCGACCTGGTGCCCTGCCCGCCCGACCCGCTGCAGCCCGGACGCCACCGACGGAGGGGACTCGACCTGCACGACGAGGTCCACCGCGCCCATGTCGATGCCGAGCTCAAGACTGCTCGTGGCGACGACGGCCGGTAGCCGACCGGCCTTGAGGTCCTCCTCGATGAGCTGGCGGTGCTCCTTGCTCACCGACCCGTGGTGGGCGCGCGCGAGGACCGGCGCAGCCCCCATCGAGCTCCCCGATTGCGCCATGACCTGGGCCGGAGTTCGGAGGGACGCGGAAGAGCCCGTATGCCGTCCGCTCACCTCCGTGCCCATGTCACCGTCGGCGTCGGGCGACTCGGCGGCAGCGGCGAGCCGCTCCTCCCAGATCTCGTTGAGTCGGGCCGTGAGCCGCTCGGCCAACCGTCGAGAGTTGGCGAAGACGAGCGTTGAGCGGTGTGCCGCCACGAGATCGACGATGCGCTCCTCGACGTGCGGCCAGATCGACGCCCTGCGCTCGGCTCCCGACGCGGGCCCACTGAGGTCATCCTCGATGACTTCCCCGAGGGACGACATGTCGGCGATGGGGACGACGACGTCGAGCTCCCACTCCTTGGTCGACGGTGGCCTCACGATCTCGACCGGACGCCCACCCGCGAGGTATCTCGCCACCTCGTCGACCGGCTCGACCGTCGCGGACAGGCCGATGCGCTGTGCCGGCCGATCGAGAAGGGCGTCGAGCCGCTCGAGGGACAGTGCGAGGTGCGCACCACGCTTGGTGCCGGCCACGGCATGGACCTCGTCGAGGATGACCGTCTCGACCCCGCGCAGTGCCTCGCGGGCCTGTGACGTGAGGATGAGGAACAACGACTCGGGTGTCGTGATGAGGATGTCGCTCGGGGTCCGCGCAAAGGCGCGGCGCTCGCCCGCCGGGGTGTCGCCGCTGCGCACCGACACGGTGATGTCGCGCTGCTTGAGCCCCAGTCGGGCGGCGGCGTGACCGATGCCGACCAAGGGGCTGCGCAGGTTGCGCTCGACATCGACCGCAAGAGCCTTCATGGGCGAGACGTAGAGGACGCGGCAGCGACGGAGCTTCTCCTCCGGGAGGGGGTCGGTCCCGAGACGGTCGAGCGCCCAGAGGAAGGCCGACAGGGTCTTGCCCGAGCCCGTGGGTGCGACGACCAGTGAGTGATGACCGGAACTGATGGCCTCCCAAGCGCCCGACTGCGCGGCCGTGGGCGCACTGAAGGAGTCCCGGAACCACGTCGCGGTGGCCGGAGAGAAGCGCTCGAGCACGTTTGCCGTCATCAGGGGGCCAGCCTCTCACCCCGCGCCGACAGTGGATAGGGTCAGGTATCAGCGCCCTGCGCAGGTTTCGCAGACGGACGCGCACGGTCCATCTCGTGCCACTCCGGTCGCATCCCCGGCAGCGCGGTCGAGACGAGGTATGCCGCCCCCGCCGCACCCAGCGCTGGCGACACCCCGACCGCGGTGACGGCGGCGCCGCCCACGATCCCGCCGAGGGGCAGGCCCGTCCAGGCGACCGCATCGGCAAGCGATCCGACGCGACCGACGAGGTGGCGCGGGACCCGCTCGAAGAAGATGGCGCTGATCGTGGGGTTGATGAAGCCGGCGCCGAGACCCGCGACGACGTTGCACACGATGATGACCCAGAGGGGAGCGCCGAATGCCAGCGCGAGGTAGCGCGGGGCACCGGCCAGGGTGAAGCCGAGGAGATAGGCCGTGCGGCGGCTGAACTGCCCTGCCGCTGTCGTCGCAGCGGCACTGGAGAGCACCGCCGATCCGCCGTAGAGGAGGCCCAGGAGGCCGATGATCTCGGGACCGTAGCCGTTGGCACTGACCCAGACCGGGAGCATCACCGAGATGTAGGCGGCCTCGAGGAGGTTGGTCCCGGCGATCATGAGGAGGACTGCTCGCAGCAGTCGGTCCTTGCGCAGGAACGAGGCTCCGGCTCGGAGGCGGACGAGGTAGCTGCCCGCTTCCTCGGTGTCGCCCATGGGGGCGCGCGGGACGAAGAGGGCGACCACGAGCGCGCTCACGAGGGACGCGGCGGCGGTCACCGCGACGGTCTGCGCTCCACCGAAGCCCGCGACGAGGAAGCCTCCGACCCCGGCCCCGAGGAGCCCGCTGGCGCGGTCGATCGTGGCGTCGAGTCCGGTGATGCGCTCGACGCTGACGCCCGATGCGTCGGCCACTGCCGGGATCATCGCGTTGCGCGCGCCATCCCCGGGGCCACGGAAGGCGCCGGCGAGGGCGACGAGGGCGAGCAGCAGCGGAACCCTGTCCGGAAGATCGAGCTGACCCACGGCATACAGAATCGGGATCAGGGCCAGGAAGGCGCCACTGATGATGTCGCCCAGAATGCTGATCGTGCGCGGCCCACGCCGGTCGACCAGAGGCCCTCCGAGAGCCTTGGACACGACGTAGGGCGCCATCTCGGCCGTGAGGACGAGACCGGTGAGCGCGGGTGACCTCGTCTGGGTGTAGACGAACCACGGGATGGCGATCGTCGAGACACGGGTGCCCGCGATGGACACGCTCGAGGCCACGAGCATGCCGTAGAGACTGCGCCGACTTTGGCGCACGTGAGACCCGGTCACTCCCCGGACATCCCGGGAGCCAGGAAGACCTCGAGGTTGACGGACACGGGCCGTGCCTCTGGCGGAGCGTCGATCGAACCCTGATGTGAACGATGGCTGCGAATCAAGGTGGTGATCGCGTCCATGAGTTCCGTCGTCTCGTCCGGAGTGAGACGGAGGGTGAAGTTGCTGAAGGTGCCCGCGTCCTCCCACTCGGGTGGCAGCGTCGCAATCTCGGCAATGGCACGCTGCGCGTTCTCGGCGTAGCCGGCGGCCACGGCCGAGAGGTAGGCCGCGGACGTCTCCTGGTCGGCCCCTTGCGTGTCGAAGATCGTCCGTGCGTGCGCGGCCCTCCACCACCGGTCGCGGGCGTTGCCGAGCTCGGTGGCCTCGACGACGAACCCGGCCTCGGCGAGCTGCCGGACGTGATAGCTCGTGGCTCCGGTGTTGACGCCGAGGTGTGCCGCCAGCCTCGATGCAGTGGCGGGCCCGTGAAGGCGAAGAGCACTGAGAATGCGCGGACGCAGGGGGTGCGTCAGGGCCTTGAGAGTCGTCGCATCGAGGACAACCTCCCGGCGCGGATCGTGCTCCAACTCTGGCGGCATGGGTTGACCCTACAAAGGAATGTCTGCGATTGCAGTGCGGGGGAGGCGAACCGGCCCGCGTCGTGGCACGTTCGGTCGGCCACGCGGCCGTCACACGGCCGTGTGCAAGACTCGCGGGCATGCGGATCAGCCACTTCTGGATGCTGATGAACGACGAGTTCGGAGAGACCTACGCGCCCACCCTGGCGCGCGACCACGTCCTCGGTGTGCTCGGCGGACGCACGGTCATGCAGGCGCTCGACGAGGGCGTGCATCCGCGCATCGTCTGGCTTGCCCTGTGCGAGGACATGGACGTTCCGCAGGAGCGGCGCCTCGGTCGGGACGTCACCTCGCGGCACGGCTGACCCGTGACCGTTCTCGACCGACCTCTCGTCCTCGCGCCGATGGCCGGCGGGCCCAGCACCGTGGAACTGGCGGCGGCGGTGACGAACGCGGGCGGTTTCGCCTTCCTCGCCGGCGCCTACCTCGCGCCCGATCGGTTGCGCGACGACATCGTCCTCCTGCGGGCGGCGGTCGGTGGTGCACCGTTCGGGGTCAACCTGTTTGCGCCATCGCTCTACGAGCCGGGGAGCGCGGCCCTCGTCCTCGAATACGCCACCCGCCTCCAGCCGCTGGCGGACAAGGCCGGAGTGCCACTGGCAGAGCCCGTTCATGACGACGACTCGTTCGACGCCAAGATCGAGGTGATCCTCGCGGAGCCACCAGCGGTGGTGTCCTTCGCATTCGCGTGGCCACCCGCCGACGTCGTCGACCGGCTTCGCGCCGCAGGGATCGAGGTCTGGGTCACCCTCAACGATGCGAGCGAGACTGCTTGGGCTGACGAGCTCGGCGTGGACGGAGTGATCGCGCAGGGTTGGGAGGCCGGGGGGCATCGTGGCGGTCCGGTCGACACCGGCCACCACCAGGCGCCGACCCGTCTGCTCCTGCAGAACATCCGACAGCTCACCGACCTGCCCGTCGTCGCCGCCGGGGGAGTGGCTGACTCGGCCCACGTGGTCGCGCTCCTCGGTGCAGGAGCCCATGCGGTGGCCTGCGGGACGGCGTTCCTCGGCACCCCGGAGGCCGGCACGGCCGACATTCATCGACACGAGCTGACGCACCGCGTCGACACCGTCGTGACCCGTGCCTTCACGGGTCGCAGCGCGCGTGCCCTCGTCACGTCATGGACCGAGGTCTTCAGCGAGGTGGCCCCGGCGGCCTACCCGCAGGTGCACCACCTCACGCTGCCGTTGCGCGCTCATGGCAAGGCGACCGGTCAGCCCGACCTCGTGCACCTCTGGGCCGGAACCGGCCATCGGTCCGTGCGGTCCGCCCCGGCTGCCGAGATCGTCGCGGACCTCCTGTCCCGCACCTGAGCCTCGCGGCGGGAAGCCCTCGGAGTCTCAGGCCTCCGGGGTGCCCTGGTGGAAGAGCTGCTGCCAGTGGCCGTTCGCACGCACCCACACCGACGATCGCAGGGTCGGACCCGAGTCGGCCACCGAGCGCCAGGTGAGCAGCATCGTGTCGGGACCGGCCGGCATACAGGCAAGGACGTCGAGCGAGTGCTCCACGCCCAAGGGGCCGATCTCGTCGAGCATCTCGTCGCGCGTCCACAGCCGCCCGGACCGGCCGACCTCGGACCACTGGGGGTGGAGCAGGGCGGCCACGGCGGCGGAGTCGCCACGAACCTCATCGGTGAGCAGGGAGCGCTCCAGGGCGATGACCTGTTCCTCGTCGGTGAGGGAGGGCGCGTCATCGGCGACCTCCGAGAAGAGGTCCGGCTCCGCCGGTTCGGCGGCGGTGGGCACGCTCGGTGAGGGTCGCGTCGGGGGAGCGGTCTCGCGCCCCGCCCACCCGGGCCCAGGATCGGGTGCCATGCCCTTCTGGTATGCCGTGGCGGCGCCGTTGGCGAGCCGGTCCGCCTCCTCGTTGAGCTCGTGTCCCGAGTGGCCCTTGACCCACTCGAATCGCACCCGGCGCCCGGCCATGGCACGGTCGAGCGCCTGCATGATCTCGAGGTTCATGACGGGCTTGCCGTCGCCCTTCTTCCACCCCTTGCGTTTCCACCCGGGCATCCACTGGGTGATCGACTTGATGACGTAGGTGCTGTCGCAATAGATGACGAGGTCGTCGTCGACGTCGGCGGTCTGCTCCAGCAGGTCGAGGACGGCGGTGAGTTCGCCCTGGTTGTTCGTGCCGTGCGGCCACCCGCCCGCGGCCCAGTGGCTGTCGTCGGCGTACCACGCCCATCCCGCGGGCCCGGGGTTGCCGAGGGCCGAACCGTCCGCTGCCGCAATGATCGTCACGGCGCAGGAGTCTGCCATTCGCCCTGGGTGGTGCCGTGAGCGAGCCGTCGTGGAGGCTCCTGTGTGCTGACAGGAACTGCCGTCCCTGAGGTCATTTCGGAGGGTCGCGCGGCGTGTCGCAATGCACCTCCCGATGTCGAACACGTGTTCGTCTACTGTTGTCCACAGGTCGCCGGACCCGCAGCACTTGTCCACAGCCTCCACGGCAGCTGCAGACGGCTGTCGGTGCGACGACCTAGCGTCTGACCCGAGATCGCGACAGGACCGACCGCGAGCAGAGGTCGCCGGCGGACGCGCACATCGAACGACACAGGAAGAGCAGGTGCGACATGGCTGCAGCAGCCGTCACGAACGACCGCGAGAAGTCCCTGGGAGTGGTCCTCGGACAGATCGAGAAGCAGCACGGCAAGGGTGCGGTCATGCGCCTGGGCGACGACGTGCGTCCACCCATCGAGGTCATCCCCACCGGGTCCATCGCGCTCGATGTCGCCCTCGGGATTGGCGGCCTGCCGCGCGGCCGGGTCGTCGAGGTCTACGGTCCGGAGAGCTCGGGCAAGACGACCGTCGCCCTGCACGCGGTGGCCAACGCCCAGCGCGCCGGCGGCATCGCGGCCTTCATCGACGCGGAGCACGCGCTCGACCCGGAGTACGCAGCGAAGCTCGGCGTCGACACCGACAACCTGCTCGTGTCCCAGCCCGACACCGGTGAGCAGGCGCTCGAGATCGCCGACATGCTCATCCGGTCCGGCGCCCTCGACATCATCGTCATCGACTCCGTCGCCGCCCTCGTGCCTCGCGCCGAGATCGAGGGCGAGATGGGTGACAGCCACGTCGGCCTCCAGGCTCGGCTCATGAGCCAGGCGCTGCGCAAGATCACCGGTGCCCTCAACAACACCGGCACGACGGCGATCTTCATCAACCAGCTCCGCGAGAAGATCGGTGTGATGTTCGGAAGCCCCGAGACCACGACGGGTGGCAAGGCGCTGAAGTTCTATGCCTCCGTGCGCCTCGACGTGCGTCGCATCGAGACGCTCAAGGACGGCACTGACCCGGTCGGCAACCGCACCCGCGTCAAGGTCGTCAAGAACAAGGTCTCCCCGCCGTTCAAGCAGGCCGAGTTCGACATCCTCTATGGCCAGGGCATCTCCCGCGAGGGCGGTCTCATCGACATGGGCGTGGAGCACGGCTTCGTCCGCAAGGCCGGCGCTTGGTACACCTATGAGGGCGACCAGCTCGGCCAGGGCAAGGAGAACGCCCGCAACTTCCTCAAGGACAACCCCGACCTCGCCGACGAGATCGAGAAGAAGGTCAAGGAGAAGCTCGGCGTCGGGCCTCGGGTGGATCAGCCGGCCGATGCCGTGCCCGAGGTCCCGGTCGACTTCTGAGTCAAGGACCACGTCGTATGCCGTTCGCGGACGTTGCGTCCCCGCCGCCCGAGTGGGCGGCGGGGACGCGGCGTGAGACCCCACCCTCGGTCCCTCAGCCGCCTCAGCCCGACCCAGCGACGGTGGGAGTCGAGCCGGACGCCCACGACGTCGCTCGGCAGATCGTTCTGCGGCAATTGACGAACTCCCCCAAGTCCCGCGCCCAACTCGAACAGGCCCTCGCCAAGCGTGGCTGCGCCCCCGACGTCGCGGCCGGCGTGTTGGACCGCATGGAAGAGGTCGGCCTCGTCGACGACGCGGCCTACGCCGGCATGCTCGTCCGTTCGCAGCAGGCGGGCCGTGGGCTGGCGCGTCGAGCGCTCGCTCAGAACCTGCGCCAGAAGGGTGTCAGCGACGAGGTGGCCGAGTCGGTGCTCGACGACGTCGACCCGGCTGGCGAGGAGGAGCGTGCCCGCGACCTCGTCGAGAAGCGTCTGCGGCGACTGCACGGGCTTGATCGGACGGTGCAGATGCGACGGCTCGCAGGGCTCCTCGCACGCAAGGGCTATCCCTCGGAGGTGTCCATGCGGGTCATCCGCGAGGCCCTCGATGCCACCCCAGAGCACCAGCGCGACTGACCACGCTGAGGTCTGGCAGCGCGACAGCGGGCCGGGGCACGCTGGAGGCGTCCCGGGGCGGGTTGTGTGGGCGTGTGTCGCGAGAGGAGTTGGCGACGATGAGCGATGTGCGGGCGCAGCAGCGACCCGAGGGTGCAAGCGACGCCGGGCCAAGGTGGGTCACCGACGGCGGTCTCGAGACCGACCTGATCTTCCACCACGGGGTCGACCTGCCCGGCTTCGCCGCATATCCGCTGCTGGACAGCGTCGATGGACGAGCCCTCCTGACGGACTACTACGCCGGATACGCGCGGGTCTCGGAGTTGGCCGGCGCCAACCTCCTCCTCGAGACGCCCACGTGGCGCGCCAACCCGGACTGGGTCGTGTCACTGGGCGGCAGTCCGGCCGACGTGCGACGGATCAACCTCGACAGCATTGTCTACCTCGCCGGGGTCGCGGAGATGCTCGCCCCGTCGGGGCGCGTTCTGGTGTCCGGAAGTATCGGTCCTCGCGGGGACGGCTATCTCGCCTCGGAGCGGGGCACCGCCGAGGAGTTCGCCGACTACCACTCGAGCCAGATCGGGGCCTTCGCCGAGGGTGGGGCAGATCGCGTCACGGCCTATACCTTGACGACGGTGGCGGAAGCGGTGGGCGTGGTGTTGGCCGCCCGGGCCCAGGGCGTCGACGTCGGTGTGTCATTCACGGTCGAGACCGACGGGACGCTGCCGGATGGCACCCCGCTCGGAGTCGCGGTGGACGCATTGTGGGGTCAGGCCGCACCGGATGGGTTCCTCGTCAACTGCGCGCATCCCCACCACATTGCCGAAGCATTGAGTGACGACTCCTGGACGACTCGCGTCACCGGGCTCAGGGTCAATGCCTCCCGGCAGTCCCACGCCGAACTCGATGCGGCCGAGGTGCTCGATGAGGGAGACCTCCCCGATCTCGTCTCCGAACATGAGCGTCTTGCGCGGCAGCTCCCGAACCTTGACGTCGTGGGCGGTTGCTGCGGGACCGATGCACGCCACGTCGCGGCCTTGTGGGGTCTCGCGACCTGACCTGGCTGGGGCCGCTACCCATCACGGTTCGCCCGGCGACCCGTGACTGTCCGGACAGGCGGAAGGGCGTGGACCACGTGGTCCACGCCCTTCGGGGTGCTGCTGGCAGGTGGGGTCAGGCAACGGCCGGGACCTGGGCGATCGCCGAGATGTCGAACTCGAGCTTGACCTTCTCGCTCACGAGGACGCCACCGGTCTCCAGTGCGGCGTTGAAGTTGAGGCCCCAGTCGGTGCGGTCGATGGTCGTGGAGCCCTCGAACCCGATGCGCGTGTTGCCGTAGGGGTCCTTGGCGGAGCCCGTCTCCTCGAAGTCGATCGTGACGGGCTTGGTGACACCGTTGATGGTGAGATCACCGGTGACGGCCCATTCGGAGCCCGCGCGAGCAACGTTCGTCGAGACGAAGGTGATGGTGGGGTGGTTCTCGATGTCGAAGAAGTCCGGCGTCTTGAGGTGACCGTCGCGCTGCTCGTTGCCCGTGGTGACGGACGCGGCCTGGATCGTGACCTCGACCTTGGAGTTGGCCGGCGTGGTGGCGTCGACCCGGGCCGTGCCCTCGAACTCGTCGAAGTTGCCGCGCACCTTCGTGACCATGGCGTGGCGGGCGGAGAAGCCGAGGCGCGAGTGGCTCGGGTCCAGCACGTACTCGCCCGAGATGTCCGAGGCGGAGCTCGGGGCGGTGGTGGCGACAGGGGCGGCGGGGGCCGCGACGGCGACCTTCTTGGCGGAGCGGTTGAAGAGGCCCATCGGTGTCTCCTTGACGAGAGGTGAGTGAGTAGTTGTTGCTTCAACTACAACGATGACGACGTTTGGTTGTTCTGTCAAGTTACGTCCGCCGTGGGCGCGATGGGGTCGCCCGGGTCCGGACGCGACGAGAAGGTCGGATCACGCTCAGGACGTACCCTTGTCGGTGCCATGAGTGATCTGAAGACCTATGACGTGCGCACGCACGGATGCCAGATGAACGTCCACGACTCCGAGCGGCTCGCCGGCCTCCTCGAGACGGCGGGATACGTCGACCTCGCGAGCGTCCCGAGCGACGCGCGCCCAGAGACGGCTGACGTGGTCGTGTTCAACACGTGTGCGGTTCGGGAGAACGCAGACAACAAGCTCTACGGGAACCTCGGCCAACTGCGCCCCGCCAAGACCCGCAACCCCGACATGCAGATCGCCGTCGGCGGTTGCATGGCTCAGAAGGACCGGGCGACGATCGTCCAGAAGGCGCCCTGGGTGGACGTCGTCTTCGGAACCCACAACATCGGCAGCCTCCCAGCGCTCCTGGACAGGGCCCGTCACAACAAGCGGGCCGAGGTCGAGATCCTCGAGTCGCTCGAGACCTTCCCCTCGACGCTCCCCACGCGCCGCGACTCGGCGTACGCCGCGTGGGTGTCGATCTCGGTCGGCTGCAACAACACGTGCACGTTCTGCATCGTGCCCAGCCTGCGCGGCAAGGAGACCGACCGCCGGCCGGGCGAGATCCTCGCCGAGATCGAGGCGCTCGTCGCCCAGGGCGTCGTCGAGATCACCCTGCTCGGCCAGAACGTCAACACCTACGGCGTGGAGTTCGGCGACCGTCTCGCGTTCGGCAAGCTGCTTCGCGCGTGCGGTGAGATCGATGGTCTGGAGCGCGTGCGCTTCACCAGCCCACACCCGGCCGCCTTCACCGACGACGTCATCGCGGCCATGGCCGAGACGCCGAACGTCATGCCGAGTCTGCACATGCCGCTCCAGTCGGGGTCGGACCGCGTCCTCAAGGAGATGCGGCGCTCCTACCGCAGCGCCAAGTTCCTCGGCATCATCGAACGGGTTCGCGAGCAGATCCCGGACGCTGCGATCACGACCGACCTCATCGTGGGGTTCCCGGGGGAGACCGAGGAGGACTTCGCCGAGACCCTTCGCGTGGTCGAGGAGTCCCGGTTCTCGAGTGCCTTCACCTTCCAGTACTCGATCCGGCCCGGCACGCCTGCCGCGACCATGCCCGACCAGATTTCCAAGGCCGTCGTCCAGGAGCGCTTCGAGCGTCTCGTCGCCCTGCAGGACGAGGTGTCCTGGGCGGAGAACCGTGCCATCGAGGGCCGCACCGTCGAGGTGCTCGTGGCGCCCTTCGAGGGTCGCAAGGACGCGGAGACCGCGCGCATGAGTGGTCGTGCACGCGACAACCGGCTGGTCCACTTCTCCATCCCCGATGGTGGCGAGCGACCGCGACCGGGCGACATGGTGACCGTCGACGTGACCTACGGCGCCCCGCACCACCTCGTCGCGGACAGTGCACTTCATGGCGGCACCTACGCCGTTCGGCGGACCTCCGGTGGTGACGCCTGGGAGTCACTGCAGGATGCCCCGGTCCCCGGCAAGCCGTCCGTCAGCCTCGGAATGCCCTCCATCGGCAAGCCGACCACGGCGGCGGTGAGCGCCCCCGCCTGCGGGATCTGACGGCATACGCGGGCAGAGACGCGAAAGGGCCCCGACCACGCAAATGGTGGTCGGGGCCCTTCGTGGTCTCAGGACTGTTCCGGTGCGTCTCCGCCGTCGCCGATCTTGTCGTCCAGGAAGTCTCTGCCCTGATCGATCTTGTCGGCGTCGAGGCCACGGTCGGCTGCAAAGTCGCCAGCCCTGTCGAGGCCCTGGTCGCTGAACTCCTCGACCTTGTCGCCGTGCTCGGCAGCGAGATCCTTCGCCTTGTCGCCGTGCTCGCCGGCCAGGTCCTTTGCCTTGTCGAACATGCTCATGGTCGCTCCTCATCTCTGGGGGATACGGACATTCCCCACTCTGCCTCATTGCCCTCGCGCGGTGGACTTGGGGTCCTGGTCATTTGGGATGGTCTGCGAGAATCGTCGCCATGACGATCCGCCCCATCACCATCACCGGCGAGCCGGTGCTCCACCGCCGCGCCGAGCCCGTCGAGGTCATCGACGACGGCATTCGTGAACTCGTGGCTGACATGTTCGAGACGATGGACGCGGCCCGTGGTGTCGGCCTGGCGGCTCCCCAGGTCGGCGTGGGCTTGCGGATCTTCACCTGGCAGATGGACAACCGTGACGGCATCCCGTCGCGAGGGGTCGTCATCAACCCCTTCGTCTCGGCGAGCAAGGCCCCCGTCGGCGACCCGGACCCGCACGACGAATCCGAGGGGTGCCTGTCGGTGCCCGGTGAGTCGTTCCCCCTGCGCCGCGGGGAGGCGGCGACGCTCACCGGTCTCGACCTCGACGGCAATGAGATCTCGTATGCCGCGACGGGCTGGTTCGCGCGCATGTTCCAGCACGAGTACGACCACCTCAACGGCTTCCTCTATGTCGACCGTCTGCAGGGCAAGTGGGTGCGCAAAGCCAAGAAGGCGGTCAAGGCCAACGAGTGGGGCAAGCCGGGTCTCACTTGGATGCCGGGTCAGGACCGTGACCCGTTCGGTCACGATGACGTCGACGATGACTACGAGGACGACGTGATTGCCGAGGGTGGGCACGCAGGTGCGTCCGAGGATGAGCTTGCCCGCTGACGCCTCGGGTCGCGGCCCGCTCGTCATCGCTGTCGTCGGCCCGACTGCCAGCGGCAAGTCCGAACTCGCCCTGCGCGTTGCCGAGACGCTCGGGGGAGAGGTCGTCAGTTCTGACGCGATGCAGCTCTATCGCGGCATGGACATCGGCACGGCCAAACTCCCACAAGCGGAGCGTCGCGGTGTGCCGCACCACCAGATTGACGTCCTCGATGTCACCGAAGAGGCGACGATCGCGCGCTACCAACGTGAGGCGCGGGACGACATCGAGGACATCCGTCGCCGGGGGCTGCACCCCGTCGTGGCTGGCGGGTCGGGGTTGTATGTCCGGGCAGCGCTCGACCACCTTGAGATCCCGCCGACCGATCCCGATGTGCGGGCGCGCCTCGAGGCAGAGGCGGGGGAGCGGGGGGCAGCAGCGACCCATGCCGCCCTGGTCGAGCGCGACCCTGCTGCGGCGCAGTCGATCGGACCGCGCAACGTGCGGCGGCTCGTGCGCGCGCTCGAGGTCATCGAGATCACCGGTCGGCCGTTCAGTGCGACGATGCCCGAGAGGCGACACCTCCTTCCGACGGTGATGGTCGGACTGCTGCCGCCCCGTGACGTGCTGGACCAGCGCATCGACGCGCGCGTCGACCAGATGTGGAGTGACGGGCTCGTCGACGAGGTGAGAAGCCTTGTGCCACAGGGGATTCGGAGCGGTCGCACGGCGTCTCGGGCTCTGGGCTACGCGCAGGCGCTGGCCGAGATCGACGGCACCATGAGCGCGGAAGCGGCACGGGCCGAGACGGCCCAGCTCACCCGTCGCTACGCCCGCCGGCAGGAGTCATGGTTCCGCCCCGACCCCCGCATCACGTGGTTCGACCCGCTGCCCGACGGTGCGCTTGACGACGCCGTGGCCCACGTCGAGAAGGCGATCACCGAGAATGGATGACATGACGGCGGACGAGCGTTCCACCCAGGTGCTGACCACGCCCCGCGCCCTGCGCTTCACCAAGGGACACGGGACCGAGAACGACTTCGTTCTCGTGCCCGACCTTGACGCACGCCTGAACCTCGACGCCGACCTCACCCGACGGCTCGCGGACCGACATGCAGGTATCGGAGGCGACGGGGTCATCCGCGTCGTTCCCACCGAATCGGCCACCGAGGAGGCGGTGCGCTCACAGGCGGGCCGCGCGCGGTGGTTCATGGACTACCGCAATGCGGACGGGTCGACCGCGGAGATGTGCGGCAACGGGACTCGTGTCTTCGCGTCATACCTGCGTCGTGAGGGTCTGGAGACCTCGGACGAGTTCGAGATCGCCACGCGAGCAGGCATCAAGGGCATTCGCTTCGAGGGCGACGTCGTCGCGACCAACATGGGCCAGTGGCGGTTCGTCGACGAGGCCAAGGCCGTGGCTGAGGGCTTCGACTCTCTCGTGCTCCTGCGCGATCGTCCGCTGTCCGAGGACCCGTGGTCGGCGCTGTCCGTCGACATGGGCAACCCCCACACAGTCGTGGCCCTGCCCGAGTCGGTCGACCTGGCGACGCTCGATCTCTTCCACGTCCCTGAGGTCCGACCCCTGCCACCCCAGGGCACCAACGTCGAGTTCGTGCGTGTCATGGGACCCGGGCACATCGCGATGCGGGTGCACGAGCGAGGTGTCGGCGAGACCCAGTCCTGCGGCACGGGCGTGTGCGCGGCCGCGCTGGCCACGAGCTTCTGGGCAGGGAACCCCGAACCCAAGGAGGACTGGACCGTCGACGTCCCGGGCGGGCGCCTGCGCGTGCGTGGCCTCCCGAATCATGAAGTCGAGCTCGCCGGACCCGCGGCTCTCGTCGCCGACGGCACGATCGACCTCTCCGCCCTGGCCTGAAGCCATCCCTGACCGGGGCGCACGGTTGGGCGTGCGTCCGACCGACCGGGGCGCACGGCCGTGCGCAAGGGCGGCGAGGCGGGAGTCGGGCACTGCGATGCGTCGCTGCTCCGGATGCGGTACCGACGGGTCACTTCTAGCGTCGAGTGCATGAGAACTCCCACAGCACTCCTTGCCCTCGTCACCGCTGGTGGTGCTGTCGCGGCGCTCACGATCCCCGCCACGGCAGTCGCCACGAGCACGACCTCCGCCACATCGACGCCAAGGACGGGCCCACCACCGGTCGGGCACGACATCCCCAAGGTGCCGGTCATGACGGGCGGTGGCGGAGCGGTGGCCACCGTCGACCCGATCGGCACGCAGGTCGGGATCGACATCCTCGAGAAGGGTGGCACTGCGGCCGACGCTGCTGTCGCCGCGGCTGCGGCCATCGGGGCGGTTGAGCCCTATTCGTCGGGTATTGGTGGTGGCGGATTCTTCGTGCACTATGACGCCGAGACCGGGGAGGTCACGACCATCGATGGTCGTGAGACCGCCCCTGCCACGTTCCATGAGCGCGTCTTCCGCAACCCCGACGGCTCGGCCATGGACTTCGACACGGTCGTGAACTCCGGGCTGTCCGTCGGTGTCCCGGGAACCCCTGCGACGTGGGCGGCCGCTCTCGAGCGGCACGGGAGGATGAGCCTCAACAAGGTCCTCAAGCCCGCCGAGGACATCGCCCGCAAGGGCTTCGTCGTCGACGAGGTCTTCCACCAGGACACGCTCGACAATGCCGAGCGGTTCTCAATGTTCCCGGCAACCGCCGAGATCTACCTGCCCGGGGGTGCGCCGATTCCCGTGGGTGGCGTCCAGCGCAACCCGGACCTCGCCAAGGCCTACCGGGAGTTGCGTACCCACGGCATCGCCTCGCTGCACACCGGGCGCATGGGGCAGGCGGTTGTCAAGGAAGTCCAGAACCCCACGACCGCGACCGGCGTCACCGTTCCCCGGGGACAGCTGACGGCAGCTGACCTCGCGGCATACAAGGTCAACCACAAGGCGCCGACGCACACCGAGCACAACGGCGTCGACGTCTACGGCATGGGCACTCCGAGCAGCGGTGGCATCGCCGTCTCCGAGATCCTCAACCTGCTCGAGTCCTTCGAGGAGCGCACGGGCAGGACGATCGGCGAACTCTCGGAGGCCGAGTACCTCCACTGGTTCAGCGAGGCGTCCGCCATGGCGTTCGCGGACCGCAACCGCTACGTCGGCGACGTCCCGGGGGTTCCCACTGCCGAGCTCACCTCGCAGCAGTTCGCCGACGAGCGCTCGTGCCTGTTCGACCCCGACACCGCCCAGGCCCGGCCCGTGCCGTTCGGCTCACCGGACGGCGCCTACGACGACTCGTGCCAGCCCGCGGGCACGTCGGCCCTGCCTCGCGACGGGCAGTCGACGACCTCGCTCACGGTCACCGACAAGTGGGGTGACGTCGTCACCTACACCCTGACAATCGAGCAGTTCGGCGGCTCGGGCATCGTCGTTCCGGGCTGGGGCTTCCTCCTCAACAACGAGCTCACCGACTTCAACTTCGCGCCGTTGACGCCGGGGGTGCCGGACCCGAACCTCCCCGGCCCCGGGAAGCGGCCACGCAGCTCGATGAGCCCGACGATCGTCCTCCAGGACGGCAAGCCCTACCTCACGGCCGGCAGCCCCGGCGGCGCGACGATCATCACGACGGTCGCCCAGATCGTGGCCGGAGTCGTCGACCGCGGACTCAGCGTCGGCGACGCCGTCGCCGCACCTCGCATCTCGTCACGTAACGGCACCGAGGACGCCGAGACGCCGATCTTCGCCACGTCCATCGGTGACGAATTGCGCGTCAAGGGTCACGTGCTGCGCCACCGTCCGGTCATCGGCAATGGCACGGCGATCCGTAGCCTCTCGCCGACCTTGTGGACCGCCGCTGCCGAGCCGGTCCGCCGAGGGGGCGGCTCGGCAGCGGTCGTGAACCCGCGATGAGGCCCGTGTCAGGCGGGCTGGTCAACCCTGAGCACGCGGAAGCCCTTGCTCGACGCAAGGCGAGCACACGGCATACCGAGGTCTGCCTCGATCCAGCGCTGCAGGCTGTCGGAGCCGAGGTTCTTCTGGACCACGAGGTAGGCCTCGCCACCAGGCGCGAGGCGCGGAAGCCACGTGCGGAGCAGGTCATGCAGTGCGGCCTTGCCGATCCGGATCGGCGGATTGGACCAGATGAGGTCGTATGCCGTGTCGTCGCCGACCATGTCCGGCGTCACTGCACGCACGTGGCTCAGTCCCAGAGCGGCCGCGTTGCGGTTCGTGAGATCCACGCTGCGCTCGTTGACGTCCACGCCGAGAACGTCTGCGTGCTCGGACAACAGGCCAAGTGTCAGGGCGATGGGGCCCCAGCCGCAGCCGAGGTCGAGGAAGCGACCAGAGGGCGGCGGGTCCGGGACCTCGTCGAACAGCACCGCGGTGCCCTTGTCCAGCCCGCCGGGGCTGAAGATTCCCGGCGCGACTTCGACCGTGACGCGTCGCCCCGCAAGGGTCACGTCGAGCGGACGGCGTTCGTCGGGAGTGGCCGGGCGGGCGGTGAAGTAGTGCTCGCGGGAATCCGTTCGCCCCGAGTCGGTCATAGGTGAGACCCTAGATGGAACATGACTGAACGACACAACATCTTCTCCGACCAGGCCGACGCACTCTCCGACGACGCCTACGACGACGACGGCTTCGTGGCCGAGGGCGAAGGCGACGACACACGCCCCTCTGCCCTCTACGACGGCGACCAACTCGAACGCGAGGAGCGCGCCGCGCTCCGCCGCGTCGCTGGGCTCTCGACCGAGCTCGAGGACGTCACCGAGGTCGAGTACCGCCAGCTGCGCCTCGAGCGAGTCGTGCTTGCCAGCGTCTGGTCCGACGGCAGCCTCGTCGACGCCGAGAACTCCCTCCGCGAACTGGCGGCTCTCGCCGAGACTGCGGGCGCCGAGGTCCTCGAGGGAGTCATCCAGCGACGCCAGAAGCCGGACACCGCAACCTATCTCGGCAAGGGCAAGGCTGAGGAGCTGCGCGACATCGTCATCTCCGAGGGCGCTGACACCGTCATCGCGGACAGCGAGCTCGCTCCCTCGCAACGCCGCGCGTTGGAGGACGTCGTCAAGGTCAAGGTCATCGACCGCACGGCGCTGATCCTCGACATCTTCGCCCAGCACGCGAAGTCCCGTGAGGGCAAGGCCCAGGTCGAGCTCGCCCAGCTCCAGTACCTCCTCCCGCGCCTTCGCGGTTGGGGTGAGTCGATGTCGCGTCAGGCCGGTGGTCAGGCCGCCGGCGGTCAGGGCATGGGCTCACGTGGTCCCGGTGAGACCAAGATCGAGCTCGACCGGCGCCGCATCAACTCCCGCATCGCCAAGCTCAAGCGCGACATCGCCGGCATGAAGACCCACCGCGACACCAAGCGGGGGTCGCGCCGCGCCAACGGCATCCCCAGCGTCGCCATTGCCGGCTACACCAATGCGGGCAAGTCCTCGATCCTCAACCGGCTCACCGGCGCGGGCGTGCTGGTGCAGAACCAGCTGTTCGCCACGCTCGACCCGACGGTCCGTCGCGGCGAGACCCCCGACGGTCGCGAGTTCACCTTCACCGACACGGTCGGCTTCGTGCGCGCGCTGCCGCACCAGCTCGTCGAGGCCTTCCGCTCCACCCTCGAGGAGGTGGCCGAGTCCGACCTGCTGCTTCACGTCGTCGACGGGTCACACCCTGACCCCGAGGGCCAGATCTCGGCCGTGCGCGCGGTCCTCGCCGACGTCGACGCGACTGACGTCAAGGAAGTCATCGTCGTCAACAAGGCCGACATCGCCGACCCCGAGGTCGTCGACCGGATCCTGCGGCAGGAGAAGCACGCGATCGCCCTCTCGGCGCGCACGGGTGAGGGCATGGACGCCCTGGTTCAGCTCATCGCCGACGAACTGCCGCAACCCGACATCAGCGTCGACGTCCTCCTGCCCTACGACCGGGGTGACCTCGTCAGCCGACTGCACGAGGAGGGCGAGATCCTCGCGAGCGAGCACGTCCATGACGGGACGCGCGTCACCGCGAAGGTGAACGCCGACCTCGCAGCCGAGCTCGCGGCATACCAAGCCTGAGCGCTTGTTGCGAACCGTTTGCAATAAGATCGACGTATGCCGTTGCCGACCGTCGTCGAGACCCCTCGCCTGATCCTTCGGCCACCGACGGAGGCCGACCGCGACGAGTGGGTGCGGCTGCACCGGGATCCGCGCACCTATGGGCACGCGCCATGGGCGATGGCCGCGTCGGATGACGAGGCAGGCGTGGCATTCGAAGCCGCTATGTGGCACTGGCAGGAGCACGGGTTCGGCTTCTGGGTGGCGCGAGAGCAGGATTCCGGCCCAATGGTCGGAGTGGGTGGTCTCCGTGAAACTCGCGGCGACGCCGACTATCTCAACCTCTACTACCGCCTGGCGTTCGACGACCAAGGGCGAGGCTTGGGGCGCGAGCTGTCGCGATTCTGCACCGCGTTCGCCGTCGAGTACGTGCCGCATCTGCCGGTGTGGGCGCTCATCGGGCAGAACAACCCCGCATCGATCGCCACGGCGGAGGCGAGCGGGCTTGAGCGGTGCGGAATTCGTCAACTCAAGGGTGACCCTGTCGAGAGCCCTCCGGCGCTCCGCTTCGAGGCTCCGCGGGTCGAAGGGACGACGGCCTTCGATCGCGCCACGCGCGCGCAGGTGCTCGACCTGTGGATGAGGACGAACGATGCCGGGGGAGCGGTGGGGTTCCTCCCCGGCGCGTCCCTCGAGAGAGTCGACGCAGCACTGTCAGCACACGAGGATGCGATGTGCGCGGGCTCAACGACGGCGATCCTCCTGCGGGCAGCCGCCGACGACCGAGTGCTCGGTCTGGCCTTCATCGTGCCTGTGGGAACGCCGCTCATGCCCCACGTTGCCACCGTCTACCGCGTCATGACCGACCCGGAGGCGCGTGGTCGCAACCTCGGCCGCCTGCTCATGGCCGGCGTCCACCGGATGGCTCGCGCCTCGAGAATCGAGATCCTCACTCTGGGTGTGCGCAGCGGCATGGGGACGTCCGCCTTCTATGAGGCCTGCGGCTACAGGGAAGCGGGTCGCGTCATGGGCGCGATCCGGGTCGCACCCGGCGACGACCGCGACGACATCACGATGACCCGCCGCCTCGACGACGCAGACCTCAAACCCGACCCCCGCAACTGACAGACCTCAGATGTACCGAGCTCACCCAATTGGACGGTTGGGTTCGGGGGTGTCTGTATCGAGCTCACCCAATTGGACGGTTGGGTTCGGGGGTGTCTGTACCGAGCTCACCCAATTGGACGGTTGGGTTCGGGGGCGTCTGTACCGAGCTCACCCAATTGGACGGTTGGGTACGTACCGAATCACAGGCGGCGGAGGGCGGTGGTCACGAGGACGAGTTCGCCGGCGTGGTCGCTGGCGTCGAGGTCGACGACGGCTTCGATGACCCAGTCGCGATCTTCGGCGGGGTCCGCGAGCACCTGACGCACCCGCCAGATGCGGTGCTCGGTGTCGTCGTCGAGACCCGGCACCAGGTCCCGCGCCGGCTCGACTTGGAGTAGCTGCGGACCGCGGGCGTCGGCGTCGGTGCCGATCGTGCCGTGCTCGTCCCAATAGGCACCAAGTGCCACGTCCCAGGCGTCCAGATCCATGACGACCCCACGCCCGTCCTCCGGGACGGCGACCGAGTCGCGCTCGAGCTGGGCCAGTCGCTCGATCTCGTCCAACGACGCCAGCTCAACGCGGCGCCACATTGCCTGACGCACCATCGCCCGAAATGCCTTCTCGTTGGCCGTGATCGGGCGCGGCGGTGCGGGCGCTTCACCATGGGCAGCCGCAGCGTTGCGCACTGCCTCCGGATCGGTCAAGGCCGCCCACTCGTCGATGAGCGAGGAGTCGGTCTGGCGGATCGTCTCGCCGAGCCACTCGATGAGAGTGTCGAGTTCCTCGTCGCGGTGCTGCTCCGGGACGGTCTGACGCAGCGTCCGATAGGCATCGGAGAGGTAGCGGAGCACCACACCCTCGGACCGTGAGAGGCCGTAGCGGCGGATGAAGTCGCCGAAGCTCATCGCCTGCTCCCACATCTCGCGCACGATGCTCTTGGGGTCGAGCGCCTCGTCGGGAAGCCAGGGGTGCGTCTGCCGATAGGTCTCGTAAGCCGGCTCCAAGAGTTCGAGGAGCGGGCGCGGCCACGTGATTTCCTCGACGATGGCCGTGCGTTCGTCATAGTCGACGCCCTCGGCCTTGAGTTCGTTGATGCGTTCGCCGCGGGCTGCCCACTGTTGGGCGCGCAGCACTGGGCGCGGCGAGTCGAGGACCGCCTCGACGACGGAGACCACATCCAGCGCCCGCGTGGGCGAGTCGGGGTCGAGCAGGTCGAGCGCCGCCAGTGCGAAGTGCGCCAGCGGCTGGTTGAGGGCGAAGTCCGCGGGCAGATCCACAGTGAGGTCGACCGTGCGCCCGTCGGGGCCGGGCTCAGGCAGCCGCACCACCACGCCCGAGTCGAGCAGCGAGCGGCCGAGGCGGATGGCGCGACGCGCCAGTTTCGCCTGACCGACGAGGGATTCGTGGTTGTCCCGGACCAAGGCGCTCACGGCGCCCACGGGGTCCCCAGGTCGAGCCATGACGTTGAGGATCATGGCGTTGTCGATGCGCATCTTCGATGTGAGGGGCTCGGGCTCGCTCGCGACGAGCTTGTCGAAGGTTTGCTCCGTCCAGACGATCGACCCCTCCGGGGCCTTGCGGCGCTGGACCTTGCGCAGCTTCTTCGGGTCGTCGCCGGCCTTCGCGAGGTTGCGTTCGTTCTCGATGACATGCGGGGGCGCCTGGACGACGACCGACCCGCTGGTGTCGAAGCCCGCGCGCCCGGCGCGACCGGCGATCTGGTGGAACTCACGGGATCGGAAGATCCGGTCGCGCTGACCGTCGAACTTCGCGAGGCCGGTGAAGAGCACCGTGCGGATCGGCACGTTGATCCCGACGCCCAACGTGTCGGTTCCGGCGATGACCTTGAGCAGACCGGCCTGCGCCAGCTGCTCGACGATGCGGCGGTAGCGGGGGAGCAGCCCGGCGTGGTGGACACCGATGCCCTTGCGCAGCAACCCCGACAGCGTCTTGCCGAAGCCCGCTGCGAAGCGCACGGGCGCCAGCCGTTCTGCGATCGCAGCCTTCTCCTCGGTCGTGAGCAGCTTGAGGTTGGTGAGTGACGCTGCGTGCTCCGCAGCCAGTTGCTGCGTGGGGTGGACGACGTAGACGGGTGCCTGGTGGGTCGTGACGATCTCCTCGACCATCTCCGCCAGAGGTGTCAGGGACCACGTGAACGACAGCGGCACCGGTCGCTCGGCCGTCGTGACGAACGCCACGTCTCGACCGGTCCGCCGCGTGAGGTCCTCGGAGATCTGGGACATGTCGCCCAAGGTCGCCGACATCAACAGGAACTGCGCCTGCGGCAACTCGAGCAGTGGCACCTGCCAGGCCCAGCCACGCTGACCGTCGGCGTAGTAGTGGAACTCGTCCATCACCACGAGCCCGACATCTGCCGAGGAGCCCTCTCGCAGAGCGATGTTCGCCAACACCTCGGCCGTGCACGCGATGATCGGTGCATCCGCGTTCACCGACGCGTCGCCCGTCAGCAGTCCGACGTTCTCGGCGCCGAACACCTCACACAGCGCGAAGAACTTCTCGTTGACGAGCGCCTTGATCGGCGCGGTGTAGAAGCTGACCCTGTCACCCGCCAGAGCGGCGAAGTGCGCGGCCACTCCTACCAGTGACTTGCCCGAGCCCGTCGGGGTCGCCAGCACGACGTGACGTCCCGACACGACCTCGATGACCGCCTCGTCCTGGTGGGGATAGAGAGCGATCCCGGACTCCTCCGCCCAACCGGAGAACACGGCATACAAGGTGTCGGCGTCCGTGGTCACGGAGGTGAGGGCACGTTCGGCCAAAGGGTGAGAAGTCATCGCGAGCATCCTCGCACCCCGACGCCCAGAGCCACGTCACGACCGCGACGGGCCAGCGGGCGATTGCCCGGTGTGACGGGACACCCACCCCTGTCGCTCGGGACGCGGGCGGCACGACGATCTCTGTGCCCAGCAACCCCGAAAGGAACCAGAGATGCGCACCAACTCCCACCAGATCCGGCGCCTGACGACCGGCACGAGCCTCTGCCTCGCCGCGATCCTCCTGATCGTCGCCCTGTTCGTCGACCCGGGCACCTGGGGGGACGACCGCGAGGCCGTCAGCTTCCAGGACAACCCCGGACTGGCACAACTCCAGTCGGGCCTCTATCACTGGAGCTACCTCCTCATGGTGTTCGCCGTGATCGGGCTGGCGCACTTCACCCGCCAGCGCTTGGTGCTCCTCGGCCACCTCACCGCGGGGTTGGCAGCCATCGGGTGGATCAACCTGTCGGCGCTGCTCCTCACCGACCCCATTGCCTGGTACTTCGGGGCGCGTCACGCGCCGGAGGAGGCGGAGCGGCTCACCAACGAGATGCTCGACCAGCCCAACGTCATCTTCGGATTCATGATCCCGGGACCGTTCCTTGCCCTGATCGCCACGGCCCTCCTCATGGTCGTCCTGTGGCGCGCCGGCTTTGTCCGGGGGTGGCTGCCGGTGGTCTTCACCCTCGCCTGGGTGGGCAGTTTCGTGGCGCCCTACGGGCCGGTGACGATCCCGTTGTGGTCCGTGGTGGCCGGTGTCCTGACCTACCTCGGCGTCCGAATCATCCGGATGAGTGACGACGCATATGCCGCGTACGACCGTCCCGCAGTGGTCGCACCGAGCGACGCGCCGACCGACAAGGCCACCCTGACAACTGTCTGAGTCGCCGCCCCCACCTCGGCACCAACGTGCCAAGGTGGGGGCATGACGTCTGTCGAGCCCGAACAGCGCCCCAGCACCGCGGAGCACCAACGACTCGAGAACTCACCCCACGACGGCGATGTCTGGCGTGCCTGGGGGCCGTTCGTCTCGGGGCGTCAGTGGGGGACGGTGCGCGAGGACTACTCCGCCGATGGCAACGCGTGGGACTTCTTCCCGTTCGACCACGCTCATGCTCGTGCCTATCGCTGGGGTGAGGACGGCATCGCTGGTCTGTGCGACCGCTACGGCTTCCTCAACCTCGCCATCGCGATGTGGAACGGACAGGACGACCGGCTCAAGGAGCGTCTGTTCGGTCTCACCAACGAGCAGGGCAACCACGGCGAGGACGCCAAGGAGTACTGGTGGCACCTCGATGCCACGCCGACGCACAGTTGGGCGCAGTACCTCTACCGCTACCCCCACAAGGCATTCCCGTATGCCGTGTTGCGCAGTGAGAATGCCGCTCGCGGTTACGACGTGCCCGAGTTTCAGCTCGCCGACACCGGGGTCCTCGATGAGGATCGCTTCTTCGACGTCGTGACGACGCACGCCAAGGGTGCGCCAGGTGATGTGCTCGTCACGTTCGAGGCGACGAACCACGGCCCCGAGGCGGCACCGCTCGACCTCGTGCCGCAGTTCTGGTTCCGCAACACGTGGGCGTGGGGGCGAGACGACCGCAAGCCGGTGATCGAACTCGTCCCAGGCTCACCGGAGGGGCTCGTGCACCTTCGGGCCACGCACGCCCACATCGGCGTCGTCGAGCTCGTCGCCGAGGGCGGGCCCGAAGTCCTGTTCTGTGACAACGAGACCAACGTGGCCGAAGTGTTCGGCGAGGGCGAGAGCCTCAGCCCGCATCCGAAGAACGCCGTCGAGCGCGCGATCGTCCACGGAGACCCCAGCCTGCTCGCGACCGACGCCCGCGGAACGAAGGTTGGGCTGCGCTACCACTTCGACGCGGTCGCCCCAGGCGAGACGGTGCGGGTGCGGCTGCGCCTCCACGACGACGCGTGGGTCGACGCCGCGGCCGACGACGTGCGACTCGAGGAGGCCTTCGGCGCCGGCTTCGACGAGGTGTTGGCGGCGCGTCGCGGCGAAGCCGACGAGTTCTATGGGGCGGTCATCCCCGAGTACATCGGCGAGGAGGAGCGGCTCGTCGCCCGCCGGGCCTTCGCCGGGCTCAACTGGTGCAAGCAGCTCTACCGCTACAACGTGCGCGAATGGCTCGAGGGTGACCCCGCAGGCCCACCACCCCCCGACGCACGCCGGGCCCGCGAACCCCACGCGCGCAACACCTCCTGGACCCACATGTCGCTCGCCGACGTCATCTCGATGCCGGACGAGTGGGAGTACCCCTGGTTCGCCGCCTGGGACACCGCCTTCCACACCGTCGCGATCGCGCACATGGACCCCCAGTTCGCCAAGAACCAGCTCATGCTCATGTGCCGGGAGTGGAGCCAACATCCCAACGGGCAGCTGCCGGCATACGAATGGCAGTTCGGCGACGTCAACCCGCCCGTCCACGCGTGGGCGGCCTGGCAGGTCTATGTCCTTGACGGCTCGCGGGATCACGGGTTCCTCATCCGGATCTTCACCAAGTTGCTCTTCAACTTCTCGTGGTGGCTCAACCGCAAGGACTCCGACGGGTCCAACCTCTTCGAGGGCGGCTTCCTCGGGATGGACAACATCAGCGTCTTCGACCGTTCCCGGGACGTGCCGCAAGGGTGGCGGCTCGAGCAGTCCGACGCGACGAGCTGGATGGCGTTCAGCTGCCTGCAGATGCTGCAGATGGCACTCGAACTGAGCCGGGTCGACCGCAACTGGGATGGGCTCGCCACGACGTTCCTCGAGCACTTCTTCTCGATCGCCGAGGCGATGGAGACGTTCGGGACCGAGGGTGTCTCGTTGTGGGACGAGACGGACGAGTTCTTCTACGACGTCCTGGTCGACGAGAACGGCAACGGGTCCCCCGTTCGCGTGCGCTCGCTCGTCGGTTTGCTGCCGCTCATTGCCGTCGCTAATGTCCCGGCGTGGGCGTTCGAGGAGCTCGGCGACTTCACCTCACGCCTGCAGTGGCTCCAGAAGGAACGTCCGGACCTCACCGACTCGCTGCTGCACAGCCAGGATGGCGACGTGGTGCACAACAGCCTCACTCCCGTCGTCCGTGAGCGACTTGAGGCGATCCTGCGACGACTCTTCGACGAGGGGGAGTTCCTCGCGCCACACGGGATCCGCTCGTTGTCTGCGGCCTACCGGGATGGGGTCGAGATCGAAGTGGGCGGCACCTCGATGCACATGCAGTACACGCCCGGCGAGTCGCTGAATGGCATGTTCGGTGGCAACTCGAACTGGCGCGGTCCGATCTGGTTCCCCACGAACGTGCTCATCCTGGACGCGCTCCTCGTGATTGCCGAGGGGGCCGACGGCGACATCGAGGTCGAGTTCCCGACCGGATCGGGTCGGTGCCTGCCTCTCGAAGAGGCCGCCATCGGCGTCCGCGGCCGGCTCATCTCCCTGTTCCTCCCCGGTGAGGGCGGCCGACGACCGGGCACACCTCGAGAACACCCCCCAGGACCATTGTGGGACGGCCATCCCACCTTCAGCGAGCACTTCAACGGTGACGACGGCACCGGACTGGGCGCTTCCCACCAGTGCGGCTGGACCGGGCTCGTCGCCCACCTCATTTGCACCACACCAGAAGAACTGCGCAAGGAGATCGACTCATGAGCCCGACCACCAAGAAGTCCGAGTCCACAAAGGCACAGTCTTCGGGCGGAGACCGTCCCCTCGAGGGCAAGGTCGTCATCGTGACCGGTGGCAACTCCGGCATCGGCGAGGGAATCGTCCGCGAAGCCGCGGCCCAGGGTGCCAAGGTCGTCATCGACTACGTCTCGGAGCCCGAGGCGACCGAGGCGATCATCAAGGACATCGAGAAGGCCGGGGGAGAGGCGGTCGGCTGCGAAGCGGACGTCTCCAAGGTCGCCGACCTGCAGAAACTCGTCGACACCGCGGTCAAGGAGTTCGGTCGCCTGGACGTCATGGTCAACAACGCCGGCGTGGAGTTCGGCGAGACCCTCGCGACCCTCACCGAGGAGAAATACGACCTCCTCATGAACATCAACCTCAAGGGCGCCGTCTTCGGCTCCAAGCTTGCGGCAGAGCAGATGCGCAAGCAGGGCGACGGCGGAGTCATCGTCAACATCACGTCGACTCACGAGGACTGGCCGATGCCCAGCGATCTCAGCTACTGCATCTCCAAGGGCGGCATGCGCATGCTCACCCGCACGGCGGGCGTCGAACTCGGTCCGGACCGGATCCGCATGGTCGGCGTGGGGCCCGGCGCGATCAACACGCCGATCAACGCCGACGACACCCCGGAGGAGACCAAGGCCCTCGAGGATGCCATTCCGCTGGGCTACATCGGCTCGCCCGAGGAAATGGGCAAGATCGTGTGCTTCGTCGCGAGTGACGCAGGCACCTACATCACGGCGACGACGATCATGGCCGACGGTGGCCTCATGCAGAAGCCCGGCGCCGTCTGACTGCCTGACTATCCGCCGTCTCAAACTCACCGAATTCCTCGGTTCGGGACATCCAGGATTCAACGTCCCGAACGGAGGAATTCGGTGAGTTCGGGACGGGGCTGTGGATGGCGGGTCAAGCGTGTCCGTCCCTCGGCATAGGCTGGCTCGGTGCCGACCCTCGACGACCTCCTCGCCGCCGCGGTCAGTGGTGTCAAGGGGAGTGAGCGCCCCGGCCAGGTGAGCATGGCCAAGGCCGTCGCCCACGCCGTTGACTCGGGTGAGCACCTCCTCGTCCAAGCCGGCACCGGCACCGGCAAGTCCCTCGCCTACCTTGTGCCTGCCGTCCAGCACGCCATGGACGTCGGGAAGCCGGCCGTTGTCGCCACGGCGACGCTGGCCCTCCAAGCCCAGATCGTCGACCGCGACATGCCCAGGGTCGCCGACTCGCTCGCGCCCCTGCTCGGCCGTCGCCCGACCTATGCCCTCGTCAAGGGCCGTCGCAACTACGTGTGCGTCAACAAGCTCGCAGGCGGCTTCCCCGACGACGACGCCGACTCACTCATGAGCGTCGGCGACGTCGATCAGCAGGCCGGATGGCTGGGCAAGGAGGTCGTCCGGCTTCGGGAGTGGGCCGACGAGACGGAGTCCGGCGACCGCGACGAACTCGTGCCCGGCGTCTCCGAGCGGGCGTGGCGGCAGGTGTCCGTCAGCGCGGATGAGTGCTTCGGCAGCAAGTGCCCGATGGTCACGGAGTGCTTCGTCGAGCGCTCTCGCGAAGCCGCCAAGTCGGTGGACGTGATCGTCACGAACCATTCCTTCATGGCGATCGACGCCTTCGAGGGTCGTCAAATGCTCCCCGAGCACGACGTTCTCATCGTCGACGAGGCGCACGAACTGGTCGACCGCGTCACCGCGACGATCACCGACGAGGTCACGCCCGGCATGGCCCGTGCGGCGTCCAAACGCGCTGGGCGACAGGCCGATTCGAGCGAAACGATCGACGACGCCGCCACCTTCCTCGAATCGGTACTCGAGGAGATCCCGGAAGGGCGACTCACCGGCATTCCCGACAATCTGGGCCTCGCCCTCGCACGCCTGCGGGACACGAGCCGTCAGGTCCAGACCGAGCTCAAGCCGCCGCCTGGAACCGAGGTCGACGGTGCGCGCCAGGTGGCGCGAGCCGCCGTCGACGAAATCAACGAGAACGCCGCGCGCATCCTCGAGGAGCGCGAACTCGACGTCGTCTGGGTCAGCAAGGACCCGCGGCGGGGGAGCGTCCTGCGGGTCGCGCCGATGAGCGTGGCGATGCTCGTGCGCGACAAGGTCTTCGAGGACCGCACAGTCATCCTCACTTCCGCGACGCTCGAGCTCGGCGGAACGTTCGACGCGGTCGCGGGCACGATCGGCCTGCGCGGCGAGGGCGCCCCGAAGTGGACCGGTCTCGACGTGGGCAGCCCGTTCGACTACCCGCAGCAGGGGATCGCCTACGTCGCCAAGCACTTGCCACCTCCCGGTCGTGACGGCGCCTCGCCCGAGTCCATGGACGAGATCGAGGCACTCGTCCGCGCAGCGGGTGGTCGCACCCTCGGGCTGTTCTCGTCGATGCGCGCGGCACGGGCGGCGACCGACGAGATGCGCGAGCGGATGAAGGATCTGGACGGTGAGCTCTCGATCCTCTGCCAGGGCGAGGATCAGATCGCGACACTCGTTCGGCAGTTCGCTCGCGATCCCCGCACCTGTCTCTTCGGCACCCTGAGCCTCTGGCAGGGCGTCGACGTCCCCGGTTCGAGCTGCCAGCTCGTCATCATCGACCGCATCCCGTTCCCGCGACCGGACGACCCACTCGCCTCCGCGCGCTCGCAGGCCATAGCCCGCATGGGCGGCAACGGCTTCATGGCCGTGTCCGCGACGCACGCCGCCCTGCGGCTCGCGCAGGGCGCCGGCCGGCTCATCCGTCGCGGGGACGATCGCGGGGTCGTCGCCTTCCTCGACTCCCGCATGATGAGTGCCCGGTATGCCGGGTTCCTCCAGCGTTCGCTGCCTCCCTTCTGGCCCACGTCGGATCGCACCCTCGTCCTGAGCGCCCTCAAGCGCCTCGACGAGACGGCCCCGCCACCGCTCGAGGTGGCGGATCCGGCGCTGCGTGGGCTGACCGGCGCCGTCCAGGGCACGTCGATGGGTGACGCTGAGGTCAAGGGTGAGGTCGATGCGACCGACACCCGTCCCGTTGCGACTGCACCGCCACCAGGGCCATCGGCGCGCACGGCCGTGACGCAGGGCCACGCGTGGACCGATCAGGAGGACGAGGAACTCCGCGACGGTGTCGAGCTCGGCCTCAGCGTCGAGGAGCTCAGCGAGTCCCTCGAACTCCCGACCGAGGTCATCGCGGCTCGGCTCGAGGGGCTTGGCCTCGAAGCCGGCGCGGGCGCCACCCTCAGCTTCGACTGACTTGACCCGGTGCCCTCGCAACGTCAGCGTCAACGGTCCTTCTAGCAGCCGTTCACGCTGACGTTCCGAGTGCAAGTTTGCGCAACGTCAGCGCCGATGGTCGTTCTAGGAGCCGTTCGCGCTGACGTAAGGGAGGCCTGGGCCCTCGGGGAGTTTGGGGTCCACCCGTGGGAGGCCCTCTCGTCGTGATTGGGTTCGGAGGTGGTCATGAGCTGGGCCCGGCCTGATGCCGAATTCGTGGCGTTCGTGCGTGCGAGCACGACGCCTCTGCTGCGCGTTGCCTGGCTGCTGAGCGGCGACCACCACGCCGCCCAGGACCTCGTGCAGGAGACACACGTGCGGATGGCGAGCAAGTGGTCGTCGATCCGGCGCCACGACTCGGACCCGATGGCCTATGCGCGGACGGTCCTGCACCGAATCCACATCGACAACTGGCGTCGCCAGCAGCGCCGGCCCGAGCGGCTGGTCTCGGAGGCTCCTGAGGGTCGCACGGCGGTCGCAGACCACGACCTGCGTCTCGCGCTGATCGAGGCGCTGGCTCGACTCACGCCGCGCCAGCGATCCGTCCTCGTGCTGCGCTATCTCGAGGACCGCACCGAGGTGCAGGCCGCCGCAGTGCTCGGCTGCTCCGTCAGCACCGTGAAGTCCCAAGCGCGCCACGCGCTCGGGCGACTTCGCGAACTCAACCCTCAGCTCATGGCGGATCTCGCGCCAGCCTTGAAGGAGCGGTGATGGACACCCTGACTCGACTGATGCGAGATACCGCCGAACTCGCACCCGAGGGCATGGATCCCGCGACGGAAGGCCTCGCCGAGACGGCCTGGCGCCGTGGGAAGCGGCGTCAGTTGGCGCGAGCGACAGCCACGGGCGTGGTGACGTTGGCCGTCCTTGCGGTCGTGGCCTCCCTCGTTCTCGGAACCTCAGAGGCGGTCCCTGACCAGCTCCTACCAGCCGGTGACGGCAACTCCGGGGGAGTCTCGTCGTATCCGCAGCGCATTGGCCACCAATGGATCGTCAGGGATCTGCCCTCACGCCCCGGGCCGATGGCTGCCGTTGTGGCGATGACCAAGGGCGAGGGCTCGACGTGGCAGGTGGTGTCCCCGACCGGGCGCCGCTATCACCTTCCTGGAGCCGCCAGTGCGAATCAGGACCTGTATCCGGTGTTGTCGGCCGATGGACGTCGACTCGCGTACTACGACGGCGAGTGGGATCGCGTCGTCGTTCGCGACCTCGAATCAGCCGCCGAGTGGTTTCTCAGTGTGGGGGCGCCCGAGCGGACCGGTCCTGACGGCGGGTTCAAGACAACTCGAGAACACGAGCTCGCCATGCAGCATCCAGGGTGGTTCTCCCCTTCCAATCGCTATCTCGCCTTGCCCACTCACGACGGCCCCGTCGTGTGGGATCTCCATGGCGGCGCGACGTGGGTCGTCCCGACGATGCGTCAGCCCGCCGGATGGCTCGACGACAACCGGCTGATCGGTCGAACGTTTGCCGATGGGTTGGCGACAGAAGCCACCTCCTCGGAGCGAACCGCGAGCATCGTGATGTGGGACTCACGAAGCGGAACGACAACTGCTGTCGGGAGCGCGGTCGACTTCACGACGATGGCCAGCGACACCACCACGCGCGGCCAATGGTGGGGCACCGTTCGCAACGACGGCACTCTGTGGATCTCCCTGGACGAGATGAATGGCGAAACCGGTCTCTTGGGAGGTGTGCGTCTGCCCGATCTGTCACCTGTCGACCTCCTGGGAATCCCTACACCTCAGCAGGAGTGGATCGAGGCACCTCAGGCCTTCACCACGGTGCAGTGGCGGGGTTCTGAACCGCTGCTTCCCCAGACCGGCACCTCCGGCGGGAACTGGTGGCCTCCTGAGGGAGCGTCCACTGGTCGTGGCCAAGCGGTTGTCTTCGAGGACCCGCACAGCGTCCTTGCCACAGTGTGGGCGTCCGACGCTCTCAGCGCTCGCCCCGCCGACACGCTTTTTGGGACGTCCACGGCGTGGTGGACGTGGTGGTGGAAGGAAATCGGTCTCGCCCTGGCTGCGGTCACGGGGATCGTCTGGTGGCGCCGTCGACGAAACCCGTCCGAGGGTGTCGGAGCCGCGTGGCAGAGTGAGCGCCGTGAGTGATCTCGTCGAGGTGCAGCGCCGCGTCCCGCCGTTGGTCCTCATCGCCGGGCCGGAGCAGGTCCTCGCCGAGCGGGGACTGGCCGAGACCGTCCAGGCCATCAAGGAGCACAGCCCCGACGTCGAAGTCATCCGGCTCTACGCCAGCACCTACGAGCCGGGCGAACTCATGGTCCACGCCAGCCCTTCGCTCTTCGGCGGCGACAAGGCCGTCGTCGTCCATGACCTCGACGAGGCGACCGACGAACTGCAGCAGGACCTCCTGGCCCACCTCGCGGCCCCGCCGGACGACGTGACACTCGTCGTCACCCACAAGGGTGGCAACCGCGGCAAGAAGGTCCTCGACACGCTCAAGAAGTCCAAGGCCCGGGTCATCGACGCGCCCGCGATCAAGACGGACCGGGACAAGGCCGACTTCGCGATGAACGAGTTCCGCCGCAACAAGCGCCGAGCGACCCCACAGGCCGTCCAGGCACTCGTCGACGCCATCGGCAAGGACCTGCGCGAGCTCGCCTCCGCCTGCCAGCAGCTCATCGCCGACACCACCGGCACCATCGACGAGCAGGTCGTCCTGACCTATCACGGTGGCAAGGTCGAGGCCACGGGCTTCCGGGTCGCCGACGCAGCCGTCGCCGGCAATGCCGGCGAGGCACTCCGTCTCCTGCGCCACGCGATCGCCGTCGGTGTCGACCCCGTCCCGATCGTCGCCGTTCTCGCGCAACAGATCCGTCAACTGATCAAGGTCGGCTCGGCCGGCCGCGGACGATCAGCCGACCTGGCCCGAGACCTCGGGATGGCCCCGTGGCAGGTCGACAAGGCCCGGCGCTCGCTCCAGGGCTGGACCGCAGAGTCCCTCGCAAGATCCCTTCGAGCCGTAGCCGCGGCCGACTTCGAGGTCAAGGGCGGTGGTCGCGACCCCGTCTACGCTGTGGAGCGCGCAGTCCTCACGATCACCCGCGAGAAGGCGGCCGGCGACGGTTGAGCGGCGGGGGAGCACACGGCATACGCGAGGGCATTGTGTCGTTTTGCCTCCCCAGACCACTCACTGGTAAATTTGCCCCTTGCGTGCGCGCTCAGGTCGTGCGCGCACGTTGCTTCACCCAGGAGCAACTCACGCAAGGGTGTCCCCACTCCCGGTCCCGAGTTGTTCCTGCCGCCCTCTCACGGCAATTACCGACCTCTTCAGAAAGTTTCTCTTCGTGGCAAACATCAAGTCCCAGCTCAAGCGCATCAAGACCAACAAGGTCGCGACCGAGCGCAACAAGGCCGTCAAGTCCGACGTCCGCACCGCGGTCCGCAAGTTCCGCGAGCTCGCGGAGGCCGGCAAGGTCGACGAGGCCAAGGACGCGCTCAAGGTGGCGTCCAAGAAGCTCGACAAGGCCGTCAGCAAGGGCGTTCTGCACAAGAACAACGCGGCCAACAAGAAGTCGGCGCTGGCCAAGAAGGCTTCCAGCCTCTGAGTCGCCGCTGACCCGGTCGTCCGCGACCGACACGCACGAGGGCCCGTCACCATCACGGTGACGGGCCCTCGTGCGTGCCCGGACGCTGCCGGGCGGCTCAGCCCAGCGCGAGGGCCCGGAGACGGGACATGTCGCCGTTGAAACGGTTCTTGTCGAGCGGTGTGTCGGTGTACTGCCAGAACGTGTAGTAGGACCAACCCGACGGCAACGTGCCCACGGAACTGCTGTAGCGCGCGATCCACAACGGATTCGTCTTCGAGAACTGGCTCGTGTTGCCGGTGCACCGGGTCCACCAGTCCGTGGTCGTGTAGATGACGGCGTCCCTGCCCGTGCGCGCCTTGTAGCGCGATGTGAAGGCGGCGATCCAGTTCCGCATCCCCGTCTGGGAGAGGCCGTAGCAGGTCGCGCCATAGGGGTTGTACTCGATATCGAGCACCCCGGGCAGGGTCTTGCTGTCACGCGACCACCCGCCACCGGTGCTCGCGAAGAAGTCGGCCTGAGCCGTGCCGCTGGAGCGGTCGGGGCGCGCGAAGTGGTACGCCCCTCGGATCATCCCCACCTTGTAGGACCCGTTGTACTGCTGTGCGAAGTAGGGGTTCTTGTAGGTCGTGCCCTCCGTCGCCTTCACGTAGGCGAACTTCATGCCCTGCCCCCACCAGTAGGACCAATTGACGTTGCCCTGGTGGGACGAGACGTCCATTCCGGGCGTCTGGGTCACGGCGGCGGTGCGCAGCGGCACGGAACGATCGGCCGCAGCCGGTCCGACGGCGGGGACGAGGGACAGGGCACCGGCGGTGACGAGGCCGGCGGCGATGCGACGAGACAACCTGCTCATGAGCTCTCCTTGGTCGGGGCTGCAATGGGTCGGTGCACGACCAGCCAAGGGGCGCCCGGTGGCACTCGCAACCGGAGGAGAGGTTCTTTGCGAAGTCTTTAACGTCCGCGCAGTCGGTTGACCAAGCGTCCGAGCGTCGACGGACCACTCGGGTATGCCGTCCGCTCACCTCGCGCAGCCATGACCTCGTCCCAGCGCGCCCGCTCGAGAACGGCGCCCTCACGGCGGACGGTCGCAGGGTCGATCCGCACGACGCGGTTGACCCGCACCTCGGACGGTCGTCCCTTGCTGTCCCAGCCCCCGGGTCCGACGTCGACCCAGATTCGCCCGGCGCGACGCTCCTGCTCGTGGTCCCGGTCGTGGTCCTGGCCCGTGAGGTACAACCCGAGGAGCCACCCGCCGTCACGACCCACGATGAGGACCGGCCTGTCCTTGCCCTGGGTCGCGTCGTCCTCGTAGGGGACGTGCGCCCACACGACCTCCCCGGGGTCGGGTTCGCCGTCGGGTTCAGGGGCATACGTCGGGTTCAGCGGTCCGTCGAAGTCTCCGGGGTAGGTCGCCATGCGCTTCAACCTACCGACGACGAAAACGAGAGGGGTATGCCGTGTCGCACCACGGCATACCCCTCTCGTCTTTTCGGCGTGGCTGGGTCAGCCGCCGATCTGGAAGCCCGAGAAGTTCGCCGTCATCGTGTTGCCCTCACCCGGGATGAGGAGGTTGATGAGGGGGGTGCTGAGGCCGCAGTTCTTGAACTTGGGAATGGTGTACTCGCCCTTGAGCGTGTAGGGATCGAACAGGCCGGTCAGGGTGCCGGTCAGCTGGCTCTGGACGGGGGTGGCCGTCTTGCAGTTGCTGCCGACGAGGTTGATCGGCAGGCCGAGGGGCTGGATCTTCTTGATGTGGATGTTGAACTCCTGGTTCGCCACCACGTCGAGACCCGTGAGCTTCCCGGAAACCGGCTTGGTGGGCACGACGCCCAGGGTGACCTTGGCCAGCGGGAGGCTGCCGAGCTTCAGGGTGCTCGTCGCGTCGGGCAGAGCGAGGTTGCCGGAGATGGAACCGTCGCCGAAGATGTCGACCTGCGCCGGGAAGCGGGTCTGCGGGAAGGCGATCTCCTGGTTGAGCTTCTTGACGGTGGTCGTGACGTTGACATCCCAACCGACGCCGATCGGGGCCGCGCTCGCGGCCGGGGCGCCCGCGATGACGAGAGCGGCGGCCGCGCCGGTCACGGCGGTGGTCAGGGCAGTGCGACGGAGCATGGTGCTGCGTGACGTCATTGTCGTGATTCCTCCACATGAGGCGGATGCACGGCCGACTGACCGTACCGACCAGTAGCCTACCGAGCGGTAGCCTGCTTTGGCGCTGTACATCGGGGTTGATTCGGCGTGGGAGACTGTTCCGACTCGTTTCCGCCTTCCTTGAGGACCCCACGACTGTGTCTCCCCGCGCCCGCACCGCGCTGCAGCCGCACGCCACGCCGCCGGAGGCGATCCGCAATTTCTGCATCATCGCCCACATCGACCACGGCAAGTCCACGCTCGCTGACCGCATGCTCCAGATCACCGGAGTCGTCGACGAGCGCGCCATGCGCGCGCAGTACCTCGATCGCATGGACATCGAGCGCGAGCGCGGCATCACCATCAAGAGCCAGGCCGTCCGCATGCCGTGGGACTCGGTGGACGCCTCGGGTCAGTCGGGCAGCTTCATCCTCAACATGATCGACACCCCCGGGCACGTCGACTTCACCTACGAGGTGTCGCGCTCGCTGGCCGCCTGCGAGGGTGCAGTCCTCCTGGTGGACGCGGCGCAGGGGATCGAGGCGCAGACGCTGGCGAACCTCTACCTCGCCATGGAGAACGACCTCACGATCATTCCGGTCCTCAACAAGATCGACCTCCCTGCGGCGCAGCCGGAGAAGTACGCCGAGGAGCTGGCGGGACTCATCGGCTGCGAACCCGAGGACTGCTTCCGGGTGAGTGGCAAGACCGGCGTCGGCGTCGAGCCGCTCCTCGACGAGATCGTGCGCCAGATCCCGGCCCCGGTGGGTGACCCCAACGCGCCGGCGCGCGCGATGATCTTCGACTCCGTCTACGACACCTACCGAGGCGTCGTGACCTATGTCCGGGTCGTCGACGGCAACCTCAACCCGCGCGAGAAGATCGCGATGATGTCGACCAAGGCCACCCACGAGCTCCTCGAGATCGGTGTCATCTCACCGGAGCCGCTGCCGGGCAAGGGTCTGGGCGTCGGCGAGGTCGGCTACCTCATCACGGGTGTCAAGGACGTGCGTCAGTCGCGAGTCGGTGACACGGTCACGAACTCCGCCAAGCCTGCCTCAGGCGCCTTGGGCGGCTACCGCGACCCGAAGCCGATGGTGTTCTCGGGGCTCTACCCGATCGACGGCTCCGACTACCCCGCCCTGCGCGACGCGCTGGACAAGCTCAAGCTCAACGACGCGGCGCTCGTCTACGAGCCCGAGACGTCGGCGGCGCTCGGCTTCGGCTTCCGCTGCGGCTTCCTCGGCCTGCTCCACCTCGAGATCGTCCGCGAGCGTCTCGAGCGCGAGTTCGACCTCGACCTCATCTCGACCCAGCCCAACGTCGTCTATGACGTCACGATGGACGACGGCTCCGAGGTGGAGGTGACCAACCCGAGCGAGTTCCCCTACGGCAAGATCGCCGAGGTCCGCGAACCCGTCGTCAAGGCGACCATCCTCGCCCCGAGCGAGTTCATCGGCGCGATCATGGAGCTCTGCCAGAGCAAACGTGGCCAGCTGCTCGGGATGGACTATCTCTCCGAGGAGCGCGTCGAGATGCGCTACACACTCCCACTGGCCGAGATCGTGTTCGACTTCTTCGACCAGCTGAAGTCGCGGACGCGTGGCTATGCCTCGCTTGACTACCAGGAGTCCGGCGACCAGGCGGCCGACCTCGTGAAGGTCGACATCCTGCTCCAGGGCGAGAACGTCGACGCCTTCAGCTCGATCGTCCACAAGGACAAGGCCTACGCCTACGGCAACATGATGGCGGGCAAGCTCAAGGAGCTCATCCCGAGGCAGCAGTTCGAGGTGCCGATCCAGGCCGCCATCGGCGCCCGAGTGATCGCGCGCGAGAACATCCGCGCCATCCGCAAGGACGTTCTCGCCAAGTGCTACGGCGGTGACATCAGCCGCAAGCGCAAGCTGCTCGAGAAGCAGAAGGCTGGCAAGAAGCGGATGAAGAACATCGGCACCGTCGAGGTTCCGCCGGAGGCCTTCATCGCAGCCCTCTCCAACGACGCCGCGGAGCCAAAGAAGAAGTAGGCGCAGGTGAGGGTGGCCACGAGTGGCGAGCGCCCGGCATACCGGGAAGTAACATTGCTGGTATGTCGGACACGTTCGCCCTGTATCGCAAGGTCACCGCTCTGCCCCTCGGGAAGCAGATCTTCTCGTTCATCTACGCGCAGAAGGCGACGTACTTCTGGACGGTGCGTCCCCAGGTCCGCGAGGTGCGCCCGCACCATGCCGCGCTGACGATCAAGAAGCGCCGCGCGGTGCAGAACCACATCGGCACGGTGCACGCGATCGCGGTCTGCAACGGACTTGAGGCGGCCATGGGCCTGCTCGCCGAGGCGACGGTGCCCAAGGACCGTCGCTGGATCCCCAAGGGCATGGAGGTGGCCTACCTGGCCAAGTCCACGACCGATCTGCTCTGCACCGCCGACACCGACCCGGCCGACTGGGAACAGACCGGTGATGTCCCAGTCCGGGTCAAGGCGATCCGCGAGGACGGGACCGTGGTCGTCGAGGGCACCATCACGATCTACGTGAGCGACAAGAAGAAGTAGCGAATACTTCGCCCGAGGCCGGTGTTGTGGAGGGCATGACCCTCACCGGCACCTACGTCCCGAGCCCCACCAACTGGGTGCGCAAGCAGGTCGAGACCATCGAAGCGACGGGCACCACCGAGTCCGTCACCATCATGGGGCGACCGGTGGTGCTCCTCACGATGAACGGTGTGACCGGCACCGTCCGCAAGGTTCCGCTGATGCGAGTCGAGCACGACGGGGTGTATGCCGCGGTGGCCAGCAAGGGTGGATCGCCCGAGCACCCCCAGTGGTACGCCAACCTCCGCAAGAACCCGGTGCTCGAGGTCCAGGACGGTGAGCGCACCTGGGTGGCGATGGCGCGTGAACTGGACGGTGCCGAGCGTGAGGTCTGGTGGCCCCGCTGCGTGGCGGCCTTCCCGACCTATGCGACGTATCAGCGCAAGACGGAGCGCCTCATCCCGGTCTTCGTCCTGGAACCGGTTGACGCAGCCTGATCCACGCTGCTGATCAGGACGGAGCCACCGTCGACTCGTCGACGTCGCCCAGGGGGAGAGGCGCGGCACCGACGCTGTCGCCGGCGGCGACCTGATCCCAGATCGCCAGAAGGTCCCGTGGCCAGATGTCCTCCGCGGATGATTCGAGATCGGCCCGCGTCCACCATTGGTGCGCCGTCATCGTCGCCTGCTCGACCTCGGTGTGGCCGTCGATGGACACCTCGAACGGGTCGCAGCGGACGAACCAGAAGAGTTCATCCTGGGTCGTCACGACATCGCTGTAGCCGTGCACCACAACGCGCTCGGCAAGAGGGCCGACGAGCGCCTCCGCGTCGATGACGAGCCCCGTCTCCTCTTCGATCTCGCGCACGGCGGCCTCGAGGTCGGTTTCGCCGGGGTCGACCCCGCCGCCGGGCGTGATCCAGAACGTCGGGACCGGGGTGATGCCCGGGTCGCTGTCACGGAAGAGCAGGAGTCGGTCCTCGGTGTCGACGAGCAACACCCTCATGGCACGGCGGCGGTTGCGGGGACGCGTGTCCGGGTCGGGAGCACTGAGAACGGGTCGGACTGGTCGGACGTCGGTCACGTCGTGAGCCTCGCCCGCAGGCGCTCGACGTCTGCATCGCTCCAGCCCTGCTCGCGCAACCATCCCTCGGCCCCGCCGAACTCGCTCCGCACGGTCTCGAGGATCGTGCGCATCGTCTCGGGGCGGGGGCGCTGGTCGTCAAGGCTCTGGTGCCGGAGAGCATTGCCATAGAGATCGCGTGGCATGAGCCGGGCGATGATCTGCTCGATGCGTTGGCCGGTGAGCGCGTAGTCCTCGACGATGACATCGTGGTGCACTCCTGCGGCGTCGAGCGCCAACGCCACGACCGTGCCGGTTCGGTCCTTGCCTGCTGCGCAGTGAACCACTGTGGCTCCGCTGCTGCGAGCGACGACATCGAGGGCGGCCGAGATGGAGTCAGGTCGCGCCGCGAGGTAGCCGAGGTAGTGATCGGACCAGAACTGCGCATCGCGGACGGGACGCGTCGAGTGGGCGGGCATCGCGAGTGCCTGCTGCGCCGTGACGGAACGCCCGTCCCCAAAGAGGGAGTGGTGGTGGTGCGTCAGGGACTCGATCTGCCACAGTGGTCCCGGACCTTCGGTGTTGACCTCGGTGTCGCTGCGCAGGTCGACGATGTCGCTCACTCCGAGCACGTCGACGACCTGCCGAACGTCTGCCGGGCTCAGGTCCTGGAGGTTGTCCGAGCGGAGCAGGCGGTGCGGCTGAATGGCGCCGCCGTCCCGCGTCGGAAGCCCTCCAGAGTCGCGCATGTTGACGACACCCTCGAGGTCGATCCACCGCTCGGGTCGGGACTCTGGGGCACTTGGGTGATCGCTCACCTCGCCATCGTAGGTGGCCTAGATGTCGAGGACCTGACCAGTCGTTGACGCCTCGGCGCGATCGGCGACGGCGCTTGCCACGACAAGATCCGTGATCCCCGTGCCGAGGTTCTGCACGACAAGCCTTCCGGAAGGGCGTGGGCCGTGCAGGAGGTGGCCCGTCCAGGCCGTCGGCACCGGGTATCCGTCGAGCTTGCCCCTCACGGCGCGAACCGCGGCGAACTGGTGGGGGTCGTCAGCAGCAAGAACTGCGGTGTCGGCGAGGTCCGAACCGATCGAGCTGCCGTAGTCGATGGGCAGGAGCAGTGCGTCTTCGCGCGGCCACGTCACCGGGATCGCCATGTCGGTGAGGCCGATCGTGAGTCCGGAGATGACCACGTCCGCGTTCCGTACGGCCGCCTCTCGGGAGGGAGAGGCGATGATTCGTATGCCGGGTGCGGCCTTCGCCGCCTCCGCCACCAAGGCGTCGATCGCCTCGCGGCGGCGCGCCCACACTGTGACTTCCGTGTGGCCGAGCGCCTCGAGGATCCGGACGTGCGAGCCGGCCTGGAGCCCGGCGCCGAGGTAGGCGATCGTCGCATCAGGGCCCGCAAGCGCCCGGATGCACGCGCCGGTCACGGCGGCCGTGCGCACGGCCGTGAGTTCGTGGGCGGGGAGCAGCGTGCGGGGGACACCGGTCGCTCCGTCATTGACCACCATGACGCCACTCGCGGTCGGCAGGCCACGCACTGGATTGTCGGGGACGATGCTGATCCACTTGCAGCCCAACAGGTTTCGCTCCGGGTAGGCGGCAGGCATCGCGTTGGCGAACATGCCGGGGGAGGTGCGAACGGTCGGTTTCGGCGGCACGTCGGCGCGTCCCTCGGCGAGGGCGGTGAGCGCGTCGGCCACCAGGTCGACGACCTCGACCAGTGGTGGGAGGTTGGCGCGGACGTCGGCGTCAGAGAGGATGCGCACGCCCGCCAACCTATCGAGGGCGCACCTCTGGGGAAGGTCAACATCGGGGCAAAAGGTGAGGGCCTCGGAAAGTATGAGTTTCCGAGGCCCTCGACGAAACATGAACCGAAGTTCTTGTTTCGACGCTCTCACCGAAGTGAGTGCGTATGGATATTTGTAGTCGGGCGGGGCCGGGCGCGCAACCCCTGTCGCCGATCTTTCTCGGAATTTCTGGACCGTTGCGGCGTGTCACGCTGGACACGCCGCAGGCCCTGCTGCGCCAGCCGGTCTGATGACTCCGACAAGCCGGAACAAGCCGGCCCACTCTGCGCCGAGGGCGGGTGCGAGGATTTGCTGCATGCCCCGACTGCCCGATGGAGACCCGGCCCCGGACTCGGGTGAGCTCCCGGAGTCCGCGCTCGCAGGGTTGGGGGAGCGTCCCTTCGGCGTCTACCTGCACGTGCCGTTCTGCCGCGTGCGGTGCGGCTACTGCGACTTCAACACCTATACGTTGACCGAGCTCGGGCCGGGCGCGAGCACGTCGACGTTCGTCGACACCACCATGGCCGAGCTCGACCTCGCGCAGTCGGTGCTCGGCGATGCCGCACCGGAGGTCGACACGATCTTCGTGGGCGGCGGCACTCCGACGATGCTCGCCGCAGCCGATCTCGTGAAGGCCGTGGACGGCATACGAGATCGGTTTGGCCTGGCCGATGACGTCGAGGTGACCACCGAAGCGAACCCGGACTCGGTGACGCCGGACTCCCTGAAGGAACTCGCGGACGGGGGATTCACGCGCATCTCGCTCGGCATGCAGTCCGCTGTCCCACACGTCCTGGCAACGTTGGACCGGACGCACGACCCGGAGGGAGTCGGTCGTGCGGTCATGGCGGCGCAGGCAGCCGGCCTCGTGACGAGTGTCGACCTCATCTATGGGACACCGGGGGAGTCCGTGGACGATTGGCAGACCAGTCTCGATGCCGCGATCTCCCTTGAGCCGGAGCACATTTCGGCCTACGCGCTCGTGGTCGAGGAGGGAACGAAGCTGGCTTCCCAGGTGCGACGCGGTGAGGTCGAGCGCCCCGATGACGACGATGAGGCGACGAAGTACGAACTGGCGGAGGAGGCGCTCTCCGCGGCGGGGTTCGGGTGGTACGAAGTGAGCAACTGGACGCGGACGCCTGCCGGCCGGTGCAGGCACAACGACGGCTACTGGACCGGTGGCGACTGGTGGGGAGTGGGTCCGGGAGCGCACAGCCACGTGGGCGGCGTGCGGTGGTGGAACGTCAAGCACCCGAGGGCGTATGCCGGCCGGCTGGCCGAGCGGCTCTCTCCTGCTGCAGGTCGGGAGACGTTGACGACCGAGCAACTGCGGGACGAGAAGGTGCTCTTGCAGGTGCGCGTTCGCGATGGCCTGTCGATCGACGAACTCGACGACGTCGGCCGGCGCGCTGTCGCCGGACTGGTTGCCCACGAACTCATCGAGGGGCCTGCAGCCGTCCGCGACCGTCGGGTCGTTCTCACCCTGCGCGGCCGACTCCTTGCCGACACGGTCGTCCGCCGGCTGCTCGGCGTCGAGACCTGAGCGTCATTCGGGCCGCAGGACCCACCGCGCCGTCTCGGCGACGACGGGATCGGGGTCATTGACGAAGGGGATCGCCAACTCGTGAGCCTTGGCCCCGAGGACTCCCGGAGCGGCGTACAGGCCGCAGGCCCTGAGCCAGGGTTGGTTCCAGGTGCCTTTCGGGTCAGTGACCAGATCTCGGAGGTGCTCGGCCGTGGAACGGTGCGCGCGAGGGGCTTGGGCTGCCAGGGCTCGTCGCCGAGCCGTGTCATCCAGCATCGGATCCACCAGGGCGAGAGCCAGTCCGGCAGTTCTGTGGCCGCAGGTGACCTCGAGCATCTCCAGAGCCAGCCCACGCTCTCGCTCAGCGGGCGAACTCATCGCCGAGACCGCGCGCAACACCTCGTCTCGACCGTGAGCGAGGGCGAGCACGTCGGTGGCCTGTCGAGCCGACTCCGTCACGGTGTCGCGCAGCGCGCTGCGCAGCGGTTGCGTGCCGGGTGCGCCGTCCAGGCCCTCCAGAACGTCGAGAGCCAGCGCCACGTGCTCCGCCTCGGCGACCAGGGCGCGGCGGACGTCCAGCGCGGGATCGGAGCGTTCTGGTGCGAGGTCCCAACCCCAGTCGTGACGTGTGTCGTTGAGCGCTGTCACTGCCACCTGGACATCGAGTGGGTCGCTGCTTGCGAGGAGCCGGTTCACCGCAGCCTGCTGCGCCTCGTCGCGGATCCGGAGCGAGGCTGGTACCCACGGCGGGCGGGCGAGCTGCTGACGCAGCCCGGCGCGGTACTCCCGATGGGCACGTTGCGCGAGCGCCAGCCACGCCAGAGCCACCACGAGCGTCACCCCCTCCACGACGAGGATGTCGAGACCCCAGGCGCGGTGCAGGAGGAGGAAGCCACCGACGAGACCGAGGGCCACGGGGACGCCGGCCGACTCGACACCGGTCTGTGCGCGGAGTCGTTCAGCCATCGGCAGGGCTTGGTAGGTCGCGTTGATGGAGCTGCGGGTCATCCCGTCGGTGAGCGAAATGCTGATGACCTGCTGGACGCAGATCAGGACGAAGAACGCCGTCGTGACGCTGCCGGCAGCGAAGCCGAGGGCAGTGCCCACGGCTGCGAGCACGACGACGGCTCCCGGGTTCAGCGCCAGCCCGAGGCCCACGCCGAAGCGCGTGAGCAGGCGACCGGCCAGGAGCACCACGAAGAGGATCGCCGTGACGTTGATGACGGCGCCGTAGAGACCCTGGAACCGCGTCAGGTCGGTGGGGTCCGGGTAGCGCACGGCCGCCCGTTCCCAGACGAGGAAGTCGAGCAACTGCATGGTGGCTGCGGCCAACACCTGATAGCCGAACACGACGAGGACCAAGCGGTTCCCGAGGAGAGTTCGGAGTGCTGGCCGGCTCAAGACATCCGGCGGCAGCGGGTCTGGCGTGGCTCGCAACTCGCCCGGGAAGCGGCGGGCTGTCTCGAGGGTCAGGCCCAGCAGGACGACTCCCGTGAGGGCATCCACCCCCAGGAGTGGAACGGGTCCGCCCAAGGGCCCCACCAAGGCTGCTGCGCCCACCCCGCCGATCGCGAAGCCGAGTGCGAACCCTCCCATGACTCGCGGCAAGTGGGCCTTGATCTGGCGCACGTCGAGGAGACGGCCGGATTGGGCGCCGACGAGCATGAGTCCCAACGGGATGATGAGTGGGAAGACGACGATCAGGGGAAACGTCACCCATACAGCGTCGGCGAATTCGAGGAGTGCCCACGCCACGGCAACGATCGCGATGTAGGTCGTCAGCACCAGGACTGCCAGTCTGGCGAGACTGAAATGGTTCTGTGCCCTGCGGATCAGGATGGTGACGACTACTCCGGTCACTGCCACGGCCAGGTAGGTGAAGGGAAGGGCGTCCGCGCCGTAGCGAGCCAGGAACAGCGCGCTGGCCGGCACCACGAGGAATGCCACCATCACGCCGAGTGCGATGGTCTGTCCCGTCAGCAGTGCCAGCCGGGATTTCATCGATCGGGTCGTGCCTCGTGAGTCTCCCGCAGCCGACGGACCAACTCGGTGATCACGCCGAGTGCGACTTCGGGCCGGGTCCGGACGGCTTCGTCAAAGGCCGGCTTGCTCAGACGGAACGCGGTCACTGGTGTCGTTGCAGTGACGGTGGCCGAACGTGGTTGGGGGTCGAGGACGGCCAGCTCGCCGACGACGGCGCCGGGCCCGAGGGAGACCCGACGGTCAGGGCGCACGACGTCCACCCGTCCGCTGACGACGACGAACAGCCAGTCCTCGATGTCTCCCGCACGCATCAGGGTGTCGCCAGCGGCGAACTCAACCTCGTCGACGGCTGTCGCGACCCCCGCGAGAACGTGATCCGGCGTGGCGGAGAACAGGGCGACGTGACGGAGGTGAGCCACCCGCTCCACGGTCAGGAGCATGCATCGAGTCTAGGGTCGGGACCCGTCGGTCGAGGGGCCGTTGGGTGACTTCCGTGCGGCGCTCTAGGTTGGCCCACATGACTTCGACACGCTCACACCGACTTGAGGGCCGCACCGCCATCGTCACGGGAGCCAGCCGAGGAATCGGTCTCGGGATCGCCGAGCGGCTCGTCGCCGAGGGCGCACGGGTGTGCATCACGGCGCGCAAGCAGGAGGCGCTCGACACGGCGGTGGAGTCGCTGGGAGGGCCGGACGTGGCGATGGCCGTTGCCGGTCGTGCGGACGACCCGGCCCACCAGGACGAGGTGCTCGCAACGGTGGCCGAGAGGTTCGGGCCGGTCGACCTGCTCGTCAACAACACGGGGATCAACCCGGCCTACGGGCGTCTGGTCGATCTCGACCTCGACGCCGCCCGCAAGATCGTCGAGGTCAACTGCATCGCTGCGTTGTCGTGGATCCAGAAGGCCGTCGCGGGTGGCCTCGAGCAACGCGGTGGCGCGATCGTGAACGTGTCGTCCGTGGCCGGTGTGCGGCCCGCCCCAGGTATCGGCTTCTATGGCGCCAGCAAGGCCATGCTCACCCACCTCACCGAGGAACTCGCCATCGAACTGGGGCCGTCGGTGCGCGTCAATGCCGTCGCGCCTGCGGTCGTCAAGACCCGGTTCGCGACGGCGCTCTACGAGGGGCGTGAGGAGGAGGTTGCCGCCGGCTATCCGCTCGGGCGGCTCGGCGTGCCCGAGGACATCGCCGGCGTCGTGGCCTTCCTGCTCTCGGACGACGCTGCGTGGATGACCGGCCAACTCCTCGTCGTCGACGGAGGGCTGCTCCTCAAGGGCGGCGTCTGAGCGCAGATCGACTTTGTGCCCCATGGGGCCGCTTCCGGCGGCGGTGCGCCGTCCGATGAACGGGCCCAATGGGGCACAAAGTCGAAGCGGGGAGCGTCGTGCAGGCCTACTTGACGAAGGCGGGGGTCATGGGCGGCGTCCACTGCTGACCCTCGTTGGCGCGCAGGGCTCCGATGATGTGGAGCACGAAGGCGAAGGCCAGCGCCAGGAAGTACGTCACGAAGCCGACGAGCACGAGCATGAGCGGGAACGAGATGAGCAGGACGATCCCGGTGACGATCTGGATGTTGAGCGAGTTGGCAGCGTGCTGCCGCACGAAGTCTCCGCGCTCCTTGTACATCACGTAGATGATGAGCGACCCGACGAAACCGAGCAGGCCGGCACTGAGCACCATCGCGATGAGCGGGATGAGGTGGGCGAACATGCCCCACTGACGCTGTTGCGCCGGGTCGAGAACCTGCTGCCCGTAGGCCGTCGGCTGCCCCGGGGAGGTCTGGCCTTGGTAGGACTGCCCCGAATATGGCTGCCCGGCGGCGGGCGGCTGGTACGGAGGCGGCGGGGGAGTCTGCCCCTGCTGAGGCTGGGCCTGAGGCGCCTGCGGGTTCTGTCCTTCGAACTCCGGCTGCGGGGTGGTGGTCATGGTGTCCTCCTTCAGGGGACGGGGTGCTGTCTCCCAGTGAAACCCATCGAGAGCACGTTTCATCCCCCGTTCGGGGTGTGATCAGGGTGGGATCAGGGGTGACCCTGCCGCGGAAGGCGCGCACACGGCATACCCACCGTGCTTGTGTCCGCAGGATTGGTCACCCAGGCGACCATTCCTGCGGACGCAGGCTCAGGCCGCCGGGGCGGTGACGAAGTCGATGAGCTCCTCGACCCGACCCAGCAACGACGGCTCGAGGTCGGCGTAGTTCCGCACCGTCCCGAGAATCTGCTTCCAGGCGCGGGCGATGTCGGCCTGGTCGTCGTGGGGCCAGCCAAGGTGCGCGCAGATGCCGTGCTTCCACGAGGTGCCGCGGGGGATGACCGGCCACTGCTGCATGCCCAACCGCTCCGGCCGCACGGATTGCCACACGTCGACGTAGGGGTGCCCGACGATGAGGACGTGCGGAGCGAACGGCTGCAGCCGGGAGGCGGCCTCGACGACGCGCGTCTCCTTCGTCCCGGGCACGAGGTGGTCGACCAGCACTCCCATGCGCTTGCCCGGTCCGGGCGCGAAGTCGCGAATCGCGGCCTCCAGGTCATCGACGCCGTCGAGGGGCTCGACGACGACGCCTTCGACACGGAGGTCGTGACCCCAGACCTTCTCGACGAGCTCCGCGTCGTGCGTGCCTTCGACGAAGATCCGTGACGCGCTGGCCACCCTGGCTGGGGCGTGCGCGACTGCGCGGGATCCGCTGGCCGTCCGGGACGCGGCGGTTCGGGCCGCTGTCAGTTTGGCATCGGCAGCGGCCGTCGGCTTGGTCAGCGTCACCGGGCGACCGTCGACGTGGAAGCCGGGCCCGAGCGGGAAGGCCTTGGTGCGTCCCCGACGATCCTCCAGGTGGACGACCTGGATGCCGCCCGCCTTCTCGACGCGGACCACCGCACCGACCCAGCCGGTTTCGACGTCCTCGACGACGAGCCCGAGTTCGGCGGCGAGGGGAGTGGAGCGGCCGCCGCGAGGCGCCTTCCAGTCGCCGGAGAGCACGTCCTGTCCGTAGCGATCCGTCACCTGCGTGAGGGTAGACGTAGAATTGGCACTCACCAAGCATGAGTGCCAGCGCGAAGGGAGGTGTCGCGGATGAGTGAGGATCGTCGGCTCGCGGTGTTGCGGGCCATCGTCCAGGACTACGTCGAGACGTCCGAGCCGGTGGGGTCCAAGGCCCTGCTCGAGCGTCACCAGCTCGGGGTCTCGGCCGCCACCGTGCGCAACGACATGGCCGCCCTCGAGGAGGAAGGTCTGATCGCGGCGCCGCACACGAGCGCGGGTCGCATCCCGACCGACGCGGGCTACCGGCTCTTCGTCGACCGGCTGACCACGGTCAAGCCCTTGAGCGGTGCCGAGAAGCGCGCCATCAGCACGTTGCTCGACGGCGCCATCGATCTCGATGACGTCGTCGACCGGACGGTCCGGCTCCTCGCATCGCTGACTCGTCAGGTCGCCGTGGTGCAGTACCCATCGCTCACCCGGTCCTCGGTCCGGCACATCGAGCTCGTGCCCATCGGCGCAACCCGTCTGCTCGTCGTCCTCATCACGACGACGGGGCGCGTCGAGCAGCGGGTCCTCGAGACGGGCACGGACCTCACCGATCCGACGGCCGAGCGGATGCTTGCGTCCCTCCGGGCCGACGTCAACCGCGCCACGGTGGGGAAGACGTTGGCGGATGCCGCCGGGGGGCTCGGTGAACTCCCGATCCAGGTCGACCCCGGCGCGCGCGGACTCCTCGCGGCGATCGCGGCCGAGCTCACCGAGGTGCTGGTCGAGCAGCGCGAGGAGCGGGTCGTCATGGCCGGAACCTCCAACCTCGTCCGTGCCGGCGAGGACTTCCCGACGTCGATCGGACCCGTCCTGGAGGCGCTGGAGGAGCACGTCGTCCTGCTCAAGCTCCTCGGAACGGTGACCGATCAGGGCGACGCCGTTGCGGTCCGGATCGGGGCCGAGAACCCGTATGCCGGGTTGCAGTCGACGTCGCTCGTCACCTCTGGCTATGGCGCGGGGTCCGACCTCGTCGCCGGCCTGGGCGTCGTCGGCCCGACCCGCATGGACTACCCCACGACGATGGCTGCCGTGCGCGCCGTCGCGACCTACGTCAGTCGGATCCTGGCTGACTGACCCCGTTCGACCGTCCACCGACACCCACTGCACAGGCACCACAGCACAGACACCACAGCACAGACCCACTGCACCAAGTACCCACTGCACCAATGCGAAGGACGTCCACCGAAGTGAACGACTACTACGCCGACCTCGGCGTGGCCCGTGACGCGACTGCCGACGAGATCAAGAAGGCCTACCGCCGAGCCGCACGCAAACTCCACCCAGACGTCAATCCCGGCCCCGAGGCCGAGGAGCAGTTCAAGAAGGTCTCGCAGGCCTACGACGTGCTCTCCGACGCGGAGAAGAAGCGCAACTACGACATGGGCGCCGACCCCTACGCCGGAGCAGGTGCTTCGGGCTTCGGCCAAGGCTTCTCGTTCAGCGACGTCATGGACGCGTTCTTCGGCGCGGGCGCGGGGCAGGCGCAGGGTGGTGGACCTCGGTCGCGTCAGGCGCGGGGCCAGGACGCTCTGGTTCGCCTCGACCTCGACCTCGCCGACGCCGTGTTCGGCGCCGAGAAGGAACTCACCGTGGACACGGCGGTGGGCTGCTCGACCTGCCACGGGGCTGGCACCCAGCCCGGGACCGGCACGCGAACGTGTGACGTGTGCCAGGGGTCCGGGCACATCCAGCAGGTCCAGCGGAGCTTCCTCGGCCAGGTCATGACCTCCAGGCCGTGCGTCAACTGCCAGGCGACGGGTCAGGTCATCGAGGCCCCTTGCTACGAGTGCTCCGGCGACGGTCGGGTCCGGAGCCGGCGCACGTTGACGATCCGCGTCCCCGCGGGCGTCGACACCGGTACGCGCATCCAGCTGGCGGGCGAGGGTGAGGTGGGCCCGGGCAACGGCCCGGCCGGTGACCTCTACGTCGAGGTGGCGGTGCGCCGCGACCAGCGGTTCCAGCGCCAGGGAGACGACCTGCACGCGACGCTCGAGGTCCCCATGACTGCGGCGGCCCTGGGTGCGACGGTGCCGTTCGAGACCTTCGACGGGGTGAGCGAGCTCGACGTGCGACGCGGCATCCAGTCCGGGGAACAGATCTTGCTCCGCGGGCTCGGGGTGACCCACCTGCGCGGGTCCGGCCGAGGCGACATCATCGTCCACGCCATGGTGGCGACGCCGACCAAGCTGACCTCCGAGCAGGAGGACCTGCTGCGCCAGCTCGCCGCGCTCCGCGACGAGGAGAAGCCGACCGGGCAGGTTGCGAACCCCACGGAGGGTTCCCTCTTCGGCAAGCTGCGCGACGCGTTCAAGGCGCGTTGAGCCCCATGACGTGCGCGCCGCTCCGTGACATGTGGCACGGCACGCTCAGTTGCTCCTTCGTCGCAAGCGCGCGCCCCGCCACATGTCACTGCTCGGTCGCAGGAGCGGTGGCGTGAGTCTCCACCTCTACCTCGTGGCCGGCGGAACCCTCGACGGGACTCGCGTCGGTGATGTCGTCGTGCTCGACGGGAGCGAGGGCCGCCACGCTGCCACGGTGAAGCGCACCCAGCCGGGGGAGCACCTCCGTCTGGCCGACGGAGCCGGGCGTCTCGTCACGGGTGAGGTCGAGTCCGTCGAGCGCGACCGGCTGACCCTCCGCGTCGAGATCGTCGAGGACGTGCCTGTCCCGTCTCCGCGACTCGTGCTCGTCCAGGCCCTGGCGAAGGGAGATCGGGACGACCAGGCGATCGAGGCGGCCACCGAGCTCGGCGTCGACGAGGTCGTGCCGTGGCAGGCCAGCCGCAGCATCGTCCAGTGGCGCGGCGATCGCGGGGACAAGGCATGGCGCAAGTGGGATGCCGTTCTCATCGCGGCCACGAAGCAGTCTCGACGCCCCCGTCGACCGATCCTGGCTCCCGTGGTGACCACGACCGAACTTGCGGCGCGCATCGCCGCGGGCGTCACGGCATACGTGCTCCATGAGGACGCCCAGTTGCCCTTGGCCGCCGAGACCTTGCCCGACGAGGGCGACGTGCTCCTCGTCGTGGGTCCCGAGGGCGGCATCGCGCCCCAGGAGCTCGAGGCGTTCGCCAGCGCCGGCGCTCGGATCGTCCGCCTCGGCGACACGGTCCTCCGCTCGTCGAGTGCAGGACCTGCCGCGCTGGCCGTCCTCAGTGCCTCAGCCCGCTGGCGCTGACGACGCCCTCACCGCACCGTGAACGTGACGACCCGCTCGGCAAGCACTCGAGCACCGTCCTCGGGAGACGTGGTGAAGGCGCGGATCGCGTAGCTCCCCGCGTCGAGTCGGCCCAGATCGATGCTGAACGTGCCACGACTGGGCGCGCCGACAGAGGCTGTTGTGAAGCCCTCACGCACGGTCGAATCTCCCGATCGCAGCTCCCACTCGACGTTGGCCTCCCAGGCCACGGCCTGTCCACGCACGACCACGACGTTGGAGCCGCGGAGTGAGGCACCCGGGGAGGGGGCGTCGATCCAGATGTCGCAGAGAGCTTCTGGGGGAGTCGAGGCGCGCGTGAAGGTCGACGTCGTGGCCACATGACCGAGCAGTCGGCCTCCGCCCGCAGCGGTGATCTGGACCGGGACGTCACCCCGACCGACGACCGCCTGCGCGGTCCACACGAGTGCGGACACGCCCAATCGGGCCGCGTTGGCTGATGCGGCGGACGACCCCGGACCCGACAACTCGAGGGTGATGCGGCCGCTCGTGACGGTGACGTCCTCGATCGTGACTCCGCGCCAGAGATCGGTTCGCCGCAGCGACTCCTCAACAGCGGTGGACACCCGGGTCGATTCGGTCGCGGATCCGCCCGATGCCTTGAACTCACGCACCAGGCCGGGACGGTTCGCCGACCCCCCGTTGGTGCCCACTCGGTAGATCGCGAGGGCACTGCTCGACGTGGGTTGGTTGGGGGCTGGAGGCACGGCCGGCGGGGACGTCGATGGAGTTGGCGCAGTGGTCCCCGGTTGAGAGGCACTGGGCGACGCGGTCGGGGACGCGCTCGGGGAGATGCTGGGCGACGCGGAGGGTGCGGGCGCGGAGCTGGTGGGCGTGGCCGACGGGGTGTTGGCAGGCAGAGTCGGCTCCGAGTCCGGGCGTGATGCCCAGACCGCACCGGCCACTGTGGCAGCCGCGGCGGCGATACCGATTCCCGCGAGCCAGCGCCGACGCACGTTCACGGCCTCCGGCTCCGCAGCCGCCCGCAGAATCTCGTCGAGCCGGGCTGAAGGATGGACCTCGGCCGCGCGCTGGGCCAAGGCCTCGCGAAGCTCTCGCTCGGTCGACGACTGGTCGAACTGGGTGGTCATGTCCGGTCCTCCATCTGGGTGCGCAGGGCGGCGAGACCACGATGGGCATGGGCCTTGACCGAGCCGGGCGCGATGCCGAGGCTATCGGCGATCTGGGCCTCACTGAGATCGAGGTAGTAGCGCAGCACCAGCACCTCGCGCTGACGCGTGGGCAACTTCTGAAGGCGGTGGAACAGGTCGGCGGCTCCGGTCGCCGAGATCGCCTCGTCCTCGGCGCTCGCGACCCTCAGGTGACGTGTGCCGTGTGGCAGTGACTCGAGATATCGCTGCTCCACCTTGTGGTGCCGGAGCGCGGAGCGCGCTCCGTTGACGACACACTGCCGCAGGTATGCCGCACCGCGGCCTTCCTGGACCTCGTGCCACTTCCGATGGAGCGAGATGAAGGCGTCCTGGGCGATCTCCTCCGCGAGGAGATCGTCGTGGACGAAGAGCCAGGCCAGCCGGACCATGGGGGTCCAGTGCACGGCATACAGGCTCGACACGCCGTCATCGGCGGCGGCGCGCGCTCTTGCGTCACGTCGTGACCCCACGAGAGTCATTGTCACGTCCCTGAGACGCCTGAGGGGCGAGATCGGTTTACTGTCGGGGCATGGCCCCTGCGCAGACTTCTCCCGAATGCCTGTTCTGTCGCTTCGTCTCGCGCGAGATCGAACCCGACGTGGTTGCCGAGACCCCGCACAGCCTCGCGTTCCGCGACATCGAGCCGCAAGCGCCGAAGCACGTCCTCGTGGTTCCCAAGCGGCACGTCGAGAATGCCGGCGAACTCGCCGAGAACCCGCTCGAGCTGGCGGATGTCGTCGGCCTCGCGAGGGACGTCGCGGCGTCCGAGGGCCTTGACGCGGGGTACCGGCTGGTCTTCAACACCGGCGTCGAGGGTGGGCAGGCCGTGTTCCACGCTCATCTGCACGTGCTGGGTGGCCGGCGAATGCAATGGCCTCCCGGCTGAGCCGAACCGTAGACTCATGGGTGACATGACAGACGCATCACACACCTCCACGTCCGGCGACCCGTCGACTCACCTCCCGGTCCACACCGTCACGATCCCGGCCGACGTGCCGATGGTGTCCCTCCTGGGTCCACGCGACGAGTTGCTCCGCACCATGGAGCGCCAGTTCCCGCTGACCTCGATCCACGTGCGCGGCAACGAGTTCCACCTCTCCGGCACCAGCGCGGAGGTCGCGCTTGTCGAGCGCGTCATCGACGAGCTGCTCGCCGTCATCGACGGTGGTCAGGCGCTCAACCGTGATGCGGTCGAGCGGTCCATCGCGATGCTGCGCGCACAGACAGCAGAGCGTCCCGCTGACGTCCTCACGATGAACATCGTGTCGTCGCGGGGCCGCACCATTCGACCGAAGACGCTGGGTCAGAAGCGCTACGTCGACGCGATCGACGACCACACGATCACGTTCGGGATCGGTCCTGCGGGAACGGGCAAGACCTATCTCGCCATGGCCAAAGCCGTCGCGGCCCTCCAGTCGAAGCAGGTCAACCGGATCATCCTCACCCGCCCCGCGGTGGAGGCGGGTGAACGTCTGGGCTTCCTCCCGGGCACCCTCAACGACAAGATCGACCCCTACCTGCGACCCCTCTATGACGCCCTGCATGACATGGTCGACCCCGACTCGATCCCGCGGCTCATGGCGGCAGGGACCATCGAGGTGGCCCCGCTCGCGTTCATGCGCGGTCGTTCGATCAACGACTCCTTCGTGATCCTCGACGAGGCCCAGAACACCACGCCCGAGCAGATGAAGATGTTCCTCACCAGGCTTGGGTTCGGCTCCAAGATGGTTGTGACGGGCGACGTCACCCAGGTGGACCTGCCCGGCGGCACGCAGAGCGGCCTCCGCGTCGTCCGCGACATCCTGACCAGCGTGGAGGACATTCACTTCACCGAACTCACCGCCCAGGATGTGGTCCGGCACCGGCTGGTCGGCCAGATCGTCGACGCCTACGGGCGATGGGACGCGCGCCATCAGCCCAAGGGGGCGGCCCGGCCACGGCGCTCGCCCAAGAGGAGTTCGCCCGACGCGGCGTCCTCGGGCGAGGCGACCTCACCGTCCGAACCAGCCACGAACCCGACGGGTGACCAGGGCGGCGACGCGTGAGCATCGACGTCCTCAACGAAACCGAGTTCCACCTCGACGAGCTCGAACTCGTGGCCTGCGCTCGCTACGTCATGGGCGAGATGAAGGTCCACCCCCAGGCCGACCTGTGCCTGCGCCTCGTCGACGAGGACGCGATGGAGACCTTGCACATCCAGTGGATGGACCTGCCGGGGCCGACCGATGTCATGAGCTTCCCCATGGATGAGCTCCGTCCGGGCAGTGACGACGACGACCCCGAAGAGGGGGTCCTTGGGGACATCGTTCTGTGCCCGAGCGTCGCCGAGAAGCAAGCCGCGGCCGCAGGCCACGCCACCGAAGAGGAGCTCCTGCTGCTCACGACCCACGGCATCCTCCACCTCCTGGGCTACGACCACGCCGAGCCCGACGAGGAGAAGGAGATGTTCGAGCTGCAACGCCAGCTCCTGCTGACCTTCCTCGCGACGAGGGGTCGGCACGGTGCCTGACCCAGCCAGTCCCGACGCCTCGACGTCGGGTAGCAGGGCGGTGACCCCATGACCAGGCTCGTCGTCTTCAGCATCCTCGGTCTCGTGATGTCGTTCGCCCTGTCGGCGGCCGAGGCAGCCCTGCAACGGGTCTCGCGGGTTCGCGCCCAGGAACTCCTCGACGACGGTCGCCCCGGATCGGGGGCCTTGGTCAAGGTCGTGGGTGACAGCGCGGCATACCTCTCGGTCGTCTCGTTCGTCCGTGTCATCGCCGAGATGACCACCGCAGTGCTCGTGACCACGGCGGTCTACCGCGCCGTCGACGGGACGTGGAAGCCCCTCCTGATCGCCATCGCGATTCTGGCCGTCGTCTCCTTTGCCCTCGTCGGCGTGTCACCTCGCACCCTCGGTGGGCAGCACGCCGCCGGAGTGGCACTCGTGGCGGCGCCGGTCGCGATCTGGCTGCGCCGGTTGCTCGGACCCCTGTCACGGCTCCTCGTCGTCCTCGCCAACGCAGTGACCCCCGGGCGCGGCTACCGCGACGGACCCTTCGAGAGCGAGTCCGAACTGCGCGACCTGGTCGACCTCGCCGGTGAGTCGTCGCTGATCGAGGCGGGCGAGCGCCAGATGATCCACTCGGTCTTCGAGCTCGGCGACACCCTGGCCAGAGAGGTCATGGTTCCACGCACAGACATGGTGACGATCGACAGTGACCGTGTTGCACGACAGGCGATGAATCTCTTTCTCCGCAGCGGCTATTCACGAATCCCGGTCACGGGTGAGGACTCCGACGACGTGCTCGGGCTCCTCTACTTCAAGGACGTCGTCAGGCGCGTCACGTCTGATCCGGCGAGCGCCACCATGCCGGTCGCCGCGCTCATGCGACCGATGCCGTTCATCCCCGAGTCCAAGCCGGTCGACGCCCTGCTGCGTGAGATGCAACGCGACCAGACCCACTTCGCTCTCGTCGTGGACGAGTGGGGTGGCACGGCCGGCCTGGTGACCATCGAGGACATCATCGAGGAGATCGTGGGTGAGATCGCGGACGAGTACGACCGAGAGACCCCCGACCTCGAGGAACTCCCGGACGGGCGCTGGCGCGTCGACGCCACGATGGACATCGATGACCTCGCGGATCACCTCGGGGTGACGATCGAGGAGGACGAGGTCGACACCGTCGGCGGACTCATCGGCAAGACCATCGGACGCGTGCCCATCCTGGGATCGACATGCGACGTCGCCGGCCTCCGACTCACCGCGGAGCGCATGGCCGGTCGTCGCCACCGCATCGCCACGGTCATCGTGGAGCGCATCGTGACGTCCGAGCACGAGATGATGGAGCCAGCCGAGACCGGGAGTGCCCATGAGTGAGTCCGTCACCGCCGATTCCGGTGCCACCGAGAAGCCGTATGCCGCTGGGTTCGCCTGTCTCATCGGTCGCCCGAACGCCGGCAAGTCGACCCTCACCAACGCGCTCGTGGGTGACAAGGTCGCGATCACGTCGAGCAAGCCGCAGACGACCCGGCACACCATCCGGGGCATCGTCACGTCGCCGACCAGCCAGCTGATCCTCGTCGACACCCCCGGGCTGCACAAGCCGCGGACCCTGCTCGGGGAGCGTCTCAACGACCTCGTCCGCGAGACCCTTCTCGACGTCGATGTCGTCGGCTTCTGTCTCCCGTCGGACCAGCGGATCGGACCGGGAGACCAGTTCATCGCGCGCGAACTCGTCGAGCTCAGGCAGGCCAAGCGCACGCCGATCATCGCGCTCGCCACCAAGTCCGACAAGGTCGATCGCAAACGGTTGGCCGAGCACCTCATCGCCATCGACCAACTCGGCGACTGGGCCGAGATCGTCCCGTGCTCGGCCACCAAGGGCGATCAGGTCGACACGGTCGCGGCCGTCCTCGCGAAGTACCTTCCGGCGTCGCCGGGACCGCTCTATCCCGATGACGTGCTCACCGACGAACCCGAGGTCGTCATGATCGCCGAGCTCGTCCGCGAGGCGGCTCTGGAGGGTGTGCGCGACGAGCTCCCGCACTCGATCGCTGTCGTGGTCGAGGAGATGCTCCCGCGTCCGGACCGTCCGGAGGGCAAGCCCCTCATGGACGTGCGTGTCAACGTCTTCGTGGAGCGGTCGTCGCAGAAGGCGATCATCATCGGGCGCGGTGGCTCGCGTCTCCGTGAGGTGGGGTCCACGGCACGTGCAGGGATTGAGAAGCTTCTCGGTCAGCGGGTCCATCTCGACCTCCACGTGAAGATCGCCAAGGACTGGCAGCGGGACCCAAAACAGTTGCAACGACTGGGTTTCTGATCCCTGGTCGGTGCGCGCTGCGCACCGGAGCGGACTCGCGAAGGCGGGCGGACGGCATACGTCCAAGTTGTGATCGCGCGCGTCATTCGGCATGGTGGAGCGGCTGGAACCCTGAGATCGACGGCATGCGAGCCGCACACGCAACTGACGAGAACAACGAAGGAGCGGCGCTTCGGCGTCGAATCACCCGTGGACACGAAACTCACCAAGACCGGACCAACCGCGCCGGCAGACGCAACGGGGGAGCGCGAGATCCTCGACGGTCCGCTGCTCGACGAAACTCCCCACCCCGCCCTCGACCACCGCGTGGAGGAGCACCCCGCCGACGAGCCCCAGAAGCTCGACACGATCGTCTTTGGCGTCACTGCCGTGATCGCCATCGGCTTCGTCCTCTGGGGCTTCCTCAGCACCGAGACGTTGGGGTCGGCGTCATCCGCCGGACTCGCCTGGGTCGTCCACAACATGGGCTGGCTCTTCTCGCTCGTGGCCTCGGGCTTCGTCGTGTTCGTCATCTGGCTCGCAGCCGGGAAGTTCGGTCGCATCCCCCTCGGACGCGACGACGAGGAACCCGAGTTCAGGACGGTCTCCTGGATCGCCATGATGTTCTCGGCCGGGATGGGCATCGGCCTGATGTTCTACGGCGTCTCGGAGCCGGTGGCGCACTTCGTCACCCCGCCACCGGGCACCGGTGAGGTCGGCAACCCGCAGGCCGTGCAGACCGCCATGGCGACCACCCTCTTCCACTGGACGTTGCACCCGTGGGCGATCTACGCGGTCGTCGGCCTTGCTGTCGCCTATGGCGTCTTCCGCCGCGGTCGTTCCCTGCTCATCAGCTCGGCGTTCGCGCCCCTGATTGGTGAGCGCAGGGCCGCCGGTCCGGCGGGACGGGTCATCGACATCCTTGCCATCTTCGCCACGCTCTTCGGCTCCGCGGCTTCGCTCGGCCTGGGCGCCCTGCAGATCGGCTCCGGTCTCGAGATCGTGGCGGGCATCGGTCAGGCCGGCAACGCCGTCCTCGTCGCGATCATCACGGTCCTCACCCTGTGCTTCATCCTGTCGGCCGTCTCCGGCGTCTCCAAGGGCATCCAGTGGCTGTCCAACACCAACATGGTGCTGGCGCTGACGCTCGCGGTGTTCGTGTTCATCGTCGGCCCGACGGTCTTCATCCTGAACCTCGTTCCGACCGCTGTGGGGTCGTACTTCCAGGACCTGGCCATGATGTCGGCTCGGACCGACGCCGCCGGTGGCGACGCGATGCAGACGTGGCTGTCGGGCTGGACGATCTTCTACTGGGCCTGGTGGGTGTCGTGGACGCCGTTCGTCGGCATGTTCATCGCCCGCATCTCACGCGGCCGCACGATCCGCCAGTTCGTCACTGGAGTCCTGCTCGTGCCGAGCCTGGTGTCGCTCGTGTGGTTCGCGATCTTCGGCGGCGCCGGGATCTTCACCCAGCGCAGCGGCACCGACCTGGCCGGCGCTGCGTCGCCCGAGGCGACGTTGTTCGGGATGCTCGAGACGATGCCACTCTCGACGATCACCTCGGTCGTCGTCATGCTGCTCGTCGCGATCTTCTTCGTGTCCGGTGCGGATGCCGCGTCCATCGTCATGGGCACGCTCTCGGAGCGCGGCACCTTGGCGCCGAGTCGCCCGACGGTGATCTTCTGGGGTGTGGCCACCGGCGCGGTCGCCGCGGTCATGCTCGTCGTCGGTGGCTCTGACGCGCTGTCCGGCTTGCAGAACATCACGATCATCGCGGCGTTGCCGTTCGTGCTCGTCATGGTCGGACTGGCCGTCTCGCTCGTGAAGGACCTTTCGGCTGACCCGCTCGTCGTCCGCCGCGCGTATGCCGTGGCCGCCGTCGAGCAGGCCGTCGTGGCCGGCGTGACCGATCACGGCGACGACTTCACTCTGACCTACGAGGAGGCCGCGCCCGGTGAGGGCGTCGGCGAGTTCGTCACCGTCCCCGGTTTGTCAACGACCTCGGTCGAAGCGGCGGACGCGGGTGACACTGACGCCGAGGCCACCACTGCTGAGGCGCAGATGGACGTGAAGGTCTGACCCGCTCTTCCTTGAGCGAAGAAGGGGCCGCACCAGCAAGGCTGGTGCGGCCCCTCTCGTCATCCAGGGAGTGACGTCAGTCAGCTCAGGCTCGAGGTTCCGAACACGGAGCCGTCCGCCGGGATGCCGAACAGGTTGACGAACTGTCGCAGGATGGCGCCACCCTCGGGGTGGACGGTCAGCGTGGCAGTCGTGTCGGACGTCTGCTCCGCCACGTAGAGGTTGACCCGCTCGTCGTTGATGACGCCGGACACGAGGCCGGCCTTGATGTCGTACTTGATGGCCTCGATGGTCAGGGAGCTGCCATCGGCCTTCGCGAGGGTGATCCCGCCGTGCTGGATGACCTTCTGCGACGCCTCGACGTTGTTGGTGACAGGCGCGGTGATCGTGCCCGTGGCCGCGTCGTACTCAGTGCCGCCGAAACCGGTGATGGTGAAGAGGCCGAGGGTCGTCCCGAGCTGGAGCAGACCGGACTGGGTTGAACTCGTGTACTTGGCCTTGGGGGCAGCGGTGGCCGTCGTGGTGAGGCCCAGGGTGAGACCCAGTGCCGCGAGAAGGCCAAGCATGACCGTGAGAATTCGCTTCATGTGTGGTGGTTCCTCCTGATGGGGCGGCCTCCTCGTTGAGGCCGCTCGATGCGAGCAGAGTCGCCCCCTCACTCTGGCTCGGATGGTTACCAACTGGTAGGTAACAATTCAACCGTAACCGTTTCGTGATCTTTTCCCGTCGGTTTCCCGACAGGCGTGACCAAGTACCGACGTGACCAAGTACCGGCGTGGTCGCGCCCATGAAGCCCACGGAGTGGTCGTCGGGGCGGCGCTCTCCGCGCCGCCTCTAAACTTGCCCCATGCGAGTTGGTGTTTTCGGAGCAACTGGTCAGGTCGGCGGCGTGATGCGCGCCCTTCTCGAGGAGCGCGGCTTCCCGGTCGACGAGATCCGCTATTTCGCTTCCGCGCGGTCTGCCGGCACGACGCTGCCCTGGAAGGGTGCCGACGTGACGGTTGAGGACACCGAGACCGCGGACTTCTCCGGGCTCGACATCGCGCTCTTCTCCAACGGCGGTTCGGCGTCGAAGGTCTGGGCGCCACGCGTCGCGGAGGCAGGGGCGACGGTCATCGACAACTCCTCGGCCTGGCGCAAGGACCCCGAGGTCCCGCTCGTCGTGGCCGAGGTGAACCCCGACGACCTCGACTCGATCCCCAAGGGCATCGTCGCCAACCCCAATTGCACGACGATGGCCGCGATGCCGGTGCTCAAGCCGCTTCACGACGTCGCGGGGCTCGTCCGACTCAATGTCGCCTCGTACCAAGCCGTTTCGGGTTCCGGCGGCAAGGGCGTCGAGGAGCTGGACGGGCAACTGCGTGGGGCGTATGCCGCCGGCTCACCTGCAGCTCTCGCGCTCGACGGCCGCGCGGTCGCCGTTCCCGACCCGAACGTGTATGCCGTGCCCGTCGGCTTCAACGTCATCCCTCTCGCTGGCTCGATCGTCGACGACGGCTCCCTCGAGACCGATGAGGAGCAGAAGCTCCGCAACGAGTCCCGCAAGATCCTGCACGTCCCCGACCTTCGCGTCTCCGGCACGTGTGTGCGGGTTCCGGTGTTCACCGGCCATTCGCTCGCGATCCATGCCGAGTTCGCTGACGACATCTCGCCCGAGCGTGCGCTCGAGCTGCTCGGCAAGGCGCCTGGTGTCGTGGTCACCGACGTGCCCAACCCGCTCGAGGCAGCAGGTCGTGACGAGGTGTTCGTCGGCCGGGTCCGCGCTGACCAGGCCGCGCCCGACGGCAAGGGACTCGTGCTCTTCGTCGTCGGCGACAACCTCCGCAAGGGCGCGGCCCTCAACGCCGTGCAGGTCGCGGAGGAGCTCCTCAAGCGTCGCTGAGGCTCAGAGGTCGGTCATCCAGTGGCGCCAGGTCTGGGTCACGTTCATGCCGACATGCTCGTAGAGGCCCAGAGCGCCGGTGCGTGAGTCGGTCGACAACTCGCTGATCGTCGCCCCGTGCTCACGGGCTCGCTGGAAGGCGTCGGAGAGCAGGCTCCTCGCCAGCCCCAGCCCGCGTTGGTCGCGTCGCACGGCGATGGCGTCGACGTAGCCCGTGCGATCCGCGAGGATCGTGTAGGCCACACCCACATCGGTGCCACTGTCGTCCGTGACGAAGCGGATTTGCCACGACTCGAAGCCGGGTCGCAGCGGCCCTCGCGGTGCCCAGTCGTCGTAGCTGGACGGATCGCGATCCGGCCACTCGCCGAACGCATCCTCGATCAGCTGGAAGGCGATGCGTCCATCACCGCCACCGGCGAACTCACGGAGAGAGTAGCCGGCTGGAAGTGGCTGCGGTGCGATGGTCGCTTCCTGGGGGAGTTGCAGGACCCACGAAGTCCACCCCTCGCGGTAGCCGCGCGCCCTGAAGAACTCCTCGGGGTGGCTGCCGCCGGGCACGGTCTGGCCCACCAGGCGCGACCCCTGGCTGCGGGCCAACTCCTCGACCCAGTCGGCCAGCCATGTGCCGATGCCGCGCCCGCGAAACTCCGGATGCACGCCACCCTCGGCCCGGCGCCCCTTGAACACCTCGCCGAATGCGACGAGGCGGTCGCCGTCCCAGACGCCGATGCTCTCGGTGGCAAGGTCGAAGCTCGCCCGGGCCCAGTCGCCCTGGATGTCCTCGAGCTCGATGGCTGCCTCTCCAGCGTCGACCAGCTCGGTCGCGGCGACAACGTCGCACACAGCCTGTGCATCGGCCGGGACGTGGGGGCGAACCGTGAATCCGTCGGGAAGTGCCATGCGCTCAGAGTGCCGGACCGTATGCCGTGCTGTCGCCTGACTTTGCTGGACGCGCGTCCTCTTCGATGGGTGGACCCTAGGGTTGTCGGGTGACCCGCCGCACTGCCCTCATCCGTCGCCCCGGTCCTCGGCTTGCCGATGGGCTCGTCACCCACCTCGAGAAGTCCGAGATCGACCTGGGTCTGGCCGTGCAGCAGTGGGAGGACTACACGGCCACCCTCCGCACCGCTGGGTGGGAGACCGTCGAGGTGCCGGCGGCCGATGAGTGCCCGGATGCCGTCTTCATCGAGGACGCCGTGGTGGTGTCGGGGGACCTTGCCATCCTGACGAATCCCGGTGCGGCGGAACGCAAACCGGAAGTGGCGGCAGTCGAGGGTGTCGTGCGCGACCTCGGCTATCGCGTCGTGCGGATCGAAGACCCTGGCACCCTCGACGGGGGAGACGTCCTCAAAGTCGGCGACACGGCATACGTCGGTCTGGGTGGGCGCACCAACGGTGCAGGGATCCAGCAACTCGCAGGGCACTTGGAGTCCGTGGGCATGCGCACCCAGGCCGTGACGGTCGAGCGGGCGCTGCACCTGAAGTCCGCCGTCACCGCGCTACCGAACGGCACCGTGATCGGCTGGGATCCCGTCGTGGACTGGCCGGGCGCGTTCCCGCACTACGAGGGGATGCCCGAAGAGGGCGGAGCCCATGTCGTCCTGCTCGACGACAACCTGCTGCTCATGGCTGCAAGCGCTCCGCGAACGGCCGAGTTGATGCGCAGTCGAGGGCACGAGGTCGTCACCGTGGACATCAGCGAGTTCGAGAAGCTCGAGGGCTGCGTCACCTGCCTGTCGGTCCGCTGCCGCGGCTGAACGCGCGGCCGTGACGTCAGTCAGCGAGGGTCCAGCCACGGTCGGCGAGGGTTGCCTTGAGCAGGGTCACGGCCACGGGCCCCACGCCGTGCAGCCGCGCGAGGTGCTCCTCGGACAGCTCGCGGACCTGCTCGAGGGTCCAGATGCCCTCGGCCCGAAGTGCTCGGGTCGCGGGCGCGCCGATGCGGGGGAGTGGCGTGCCCTCCGGAGCCGGTTCGCGGTCCGTGCGGGGCGCATCGGACTCCGCATCGACGATGGCAATGCCGCGGGGTGAGAGGCGGTAGCCGATGTCGAGCGACTCGGTGAGCCCGATCTCCTTGAGCTTGCGCACGTCCCGCTTGAAGGTCGGTGTGTCACGCCCGAGTTCCGCGGCCAGGTCGGGAGCCCGCACGGTCGGGGACCGGTCGATGATCGCCAGGGTGGCCCGCGTCCAGGGGCCGATTGCCGATGCCGCATCGAGCCGGTCGAGCCTCGCGCGGATCGTGGCCACCTCGTCGGCATCGGGTGCTGAGGCACGCAGCGCTTCGCGAGGATCGGCGCCTGCGTGGCGCAGGCCGACACGCCACACCGGGCGGTCGGACTTGCCCTCAAGCATCTTCCGCAGCTGTGCGAGATCGGGCGCTCCCGCGCGCCGTGCCTCGGTGGCGGTGATGCGAGTGGCGGCCACTCGATCCACGCTCGTCACCTCGATGAGCCCGACCCTGGTGCGGAGTTTCGTGCCGACGAGGACCCTCGGGCGGTCCCAGCGACGGAAGGCCAGGTCGACCTCACCGGCCTTGATCGCGGCCAACGTGTCCGGGCGGATCATCATGTCAGGCAACCTACCGGCGGACGACCTCGCAACGTCAGCGCCGACGGTTGCTCTCGCGACCCTGGACGCTGAGGTTGCGTGGGGGTTGCAAGGGCTGGGGTGACCAGAGTGCGGACCGGGGCTGACGCGGAGGTGGGCGGACGGCATACTCGATCTCGTGCGTTTCTCACGCCTCCTCCTTCGCTGCCGCGACGGGGCCTGACTGATCGGCCGCCCCTCGTCGCGGAGTCCGCTGTGCACCGGCTGACACACTTGATGCGCACGACGAGAGGCGAGAGATGATCCACCCCCAGCAGACGTCCGGGATGCCGGCCACGAAGTACGTCCCCTTCCAGAAGCAGATCGACGTCACGCTTCCCGACCGCACCTGGCCCGACCAAGTCATGAGCAAGGCACCTCGGTGGTGCGCGGTCGACCTGCGCGACGGCAACCAGGCGCTCATCGACCCGATGGATTCCGAGCGCAAGATGCGGATGTTCAAGCTCCTCGTCCGCATGGGATACAAGGAGATCGAGGTCGGCTTCCCGAGCGCGAGTCAGACCGACTTCGACTTCTGCCGCGAACTGATCGACGGCGGACACATCCCCGACGACGTGACGATCCAGGTCCTCACCCAGTGTCGCGACCACCTCATCGAGCGGACCTTCGACGCCATCCGAGGCAGCAAGCAGGCGATCGTCCACTTCTACAACTCCACGTCGGTGCTCCAGCGACGGGTCGTCTTCGACCTGCCGCAGGAGGGCATCATCGACATCGCGCTGCAGGGTGCGCGGCTCTGTCGCAAGCTCGAGGAGACGGTTCCGGAGACGACGGTCTACTACGAGTACTCACCGGAGTCCTACACCGGCACAGAGCTCGAGTTCGCGGTGCGGGTGTGCAACGCGGTCATCGAGGTCATCGACCCGACCCCGGACCACAAGATGATCATCAACCTGCCGGCGACCGTCGAAATGGCGACGCCCAACGTCTACGCGGACTCCATCGAGTGGATGATCCGCAACCTCGACCGTCGCGAATCCGTTGTCGTGAGCCTGCATCCGCACAATGACCGCGGTGAGGGCGTGGCTGCTGCGGAGCTCGGCTACCTCGCCGGCGCCGACCGCATCGAGGGCTGCCTCTTCGGAAACGGCGAGCGGACCGGCAACGTCTGCCTCGTCACTCTCGGCATGAACCTCTACAGCCAAGGGATCGACCCGCAGATCGACTTCTCCGACATGGCCGAGATCCGGCGCACGGTGGAGTACTGCAACCAGCTGCCCGTGCACGAGCGGCACCCGTGGGGCGGCGACCTCGTCTACACGGCCTTCTCGGGCTCCCACCAGGACGCCATCAAGAAGGGCTTCGAGGACATGGAGCGCCGCGGCAAGGTGGCGGGCAAGGGCATCAACGACCTCGACTGGGGCGTGCCCTACCTGCCGATCGACCCGCACGACATCGGGCGTTCCTACGAGGCGGTCGTGCGCGTCAACAGCCAGTCCGGCAAGGGCGGGGTCTCCTACCTCCTCAAGGCCGAGCACGGACTCGACCTGCCACGCCGGCTCCAGGTGGAGTTCAGCGGCGTCGTGCAGCAGACGACGGACGCCGAGGGTGGCGAGCTCAGCGCCGGCGAGATCTGGCAGATGTTCTCGGACGAGTACCTCCACGCTGACGAGCCCGCGGAGCGTTGGGGCCGGTTCACACCGGTGAAGTCGACGATCAGCGGTTCCGAGGATGGCATCGACGTCATCGAGGCGACGGTGCTCGACCACGGACAGCCAGTCGAACTCTTCGGCCGGGGCAACGGCCCCATCGCCGCCTTCATCGACGCGCTCGCCTCGATCGACGTCGACGTGCGGGTCCTCGACTACCACGAGCACGCGCTGTCGTCGGGTGGCGACGCCAGAGCGGCCGCCTATGTGGAGTGCGCCGTGGGTGAGCGGGTCCTGTGGGGTGTCGGACTGCACGAGTCGATCGTCAAGGCGTCACTGCGCGCGGTCCTCTCCGCGGTCAACCGTGCCGAGCGCGACGGCGACGGCTGAACCGGGTCAGTAGGTCAGGACCTCGACTGACGTCGTCGCGGCCTCGAGCGAAGCAGGGTCTGGCTCGATGCCGATGCCCGGCCCATCCGGCACGCGGAGTCGCCCGTTGTCGAGCACGAACGGCGCCGTGATGTCGCGCGCGTAGTAGCGGGCGGTGGCGGAGATGTCACCGGGGAGCGTGAAGCCGGGCAGGGCGGCCAGTGCCAGATTTGCGGCGCGTCCCAGCCCGGTCTCGAGCATCCCTCCGCACCACACCGGAACGCCGGTGGACGTGCAGAGGTCGTGGATGCGACGGGACTCGAGGTAGCCACCGACCCGGCCGGGCTTGATGTTGATGATCGAACAGGCCTCCATGCGCAACGCTGTCGCCGCGTCGCGGGCTGAACGGATGGACTCGTCGAGGCAGACCGGCGTGTCAAGCCGCGCGGCCAGGCGACGGTGGCTGTCGAGATCGTCGGGCGCGAAGGGCTGCTCGATGAGGACGAGGCCGAACTCGTCGAGGCGTCGCAGGTGGGGGATGTCGCTCGGACCGTAGGCAGTGTTGGCATCGACCTGGAGGGCGAGGTCGTCGCCGAAGCTCTCGCGGACGAGACGGACCGGTTCCAGATCCCAGCCGGGCTCGATCTTGAGCTTGACCCGGCCGTACCCCTCCTCCAGATAGCCGGCGACTGCTTCGACCAGGGCATCGAGCGTGTCGGTGATCCCGACGGACACCCCGACCGGAACGGAGGAGTTCACGGCTCCGAGGTGCTGCGCCAGCGACACCCCGAGCACCCTCAACTCCGCATCGAGAACCGCCATCTCGATCGCGGACTTGGCCATCGTGTGGGCGCGCACGGGTCGCAGCAGTCCGGGAACCTGGGCGGCGCGCAGGTCGGTCACGGCGGCGAGCGTCGGCGCCAGCCAGCGCTGGATCACCTCGCGCTCACCTGAGAGGTACTCGGGGAAGTAGTACGGGTCGTCCTCGGCGACGCACTCGCCCCAGCCGACGCCACCATCGGTGGTGGTCACCTTAACGAGCAACGCGTTGCGGTCGTCCTGGCTGCCGACCGACGTCCTGAAGGGAGTGACGAGAGGGAGGGCCACTTCCCGCAGTTCGACGCTGTGAATCCTCATCGGTCTCGGCCCTCTCGTGATGGCGACGACTCCCGACGCTCCAGGAGGTACCAACCGGAGCGGTCGAACCCGGTGACCGTGAAGCCATGGGTCATGCCGCCGTGCAATCCCGCGCGCAACGCCAGCCTCCACGCCCTTGCAGCCTCCGGATCGACGCGCCGCAGGGCCTCGATGTCCGCGGGAACCGCGCACCGGACGAGGCTCGACCATTCCCGGGGCGCGGCGGTGGTCACGACCGGGCGATCTCCGTCGATGTCCACGACGGGTTCGAATGATTCGAGTGGCGGGAGATCGTGGGGCTCGACCTCTTCGACCGGCCAATCGACGTACATCCGGTCGGTGAGGTCGCCCGCGTTGATGCTGTCCCTGATGACGCCGTAGAACTCGGGGAGATACTCGACCGCTCGCGCACCCAGGCGACCGAGGTTGAACCACGCATTGCGGCGGATGAGTGGGTCATAGGTCCACGACACGGAAGCGATGCCGTGATCGCGGGCCCATTGCCGCTGGTGCTCCTTCATGGCCAAACCGATCCCCTTGCCCTGCATACCCGCTCGCACGCCAGCGACGTGAGAGTGCAGAGGCCCGGTGAAGGCGTGGAAGCCACCAGCAACACCGACCATCACGCCGTCGAGGAACGCAGCCGCGACATAGCCACCGGTGTGGGACAGTGCGCGCATCGTGTCAACGGTGAATGGTGGGTCGTCGCCCGGGCCCGCACCCCACACCTCGCGCAGCAGCGCGTCGGCCTCGCGCATCTCATCGATGTCGGTCAACATCCTGACGTTGACGTCACCGTTCGTCGACTGGGGCACAGCCCGATCCTCCCAGCGGGGGTGGTGCCCTTGTCCAGCGGTCAGGTTCAGCGAACCCCGCGAGGCCGGAACTGGATCGAGATGCGAGGCCCCACCGGCTTGGTCGTCTTCGGAATGGCGTGGTCCCACGTCCGCTGGCACGAACCACCCATGACCACGAGGTCGCCGTGCCCGAGAGAGAACCCGAGGGAGGACCCCCCTCCGCGCGGCCTCAGCATGAGCGAGCGTGCTGACCCGACCGACAGGATCGCGACCATCGTGTCCTGATCCTTCGCCCGGCCGATGCGGTCGCCGTGCCACGCCACGGAGTCGCGCCCATCGCGATAGAGGCACATGCCAGCGGTGACGAATGGCTCGCCCAGCTCACCGGCATACCTCTCGGACAACGCCTCTCGCGCTTCGGTGAGGACGTCGTGGGGGAGCGGTTCGCCCTGCTCGTAGAACTTCAGCAAGCGGGGGACGTCGACCATCCGTTCGTACATCTCACGCCGCTCCGCCTTCCACGGCACGTCCGAATGCAGCTCGTCGAAGAGCAGGTCGGCCCCGGTGAGCCAACTCGGTTGGTAGTCGACCCAGGCGCCGCGGCCAAGCACGGTCCGAGTCGGGGAGAGCGGCCCGAGTTCGATCGCGTCGCCCGTGTCGAAGAGTGAGTGCTGCAGCGCTGCGGCCATGCGGCTACGCTATCGCAAATCGAACGTGTGTTCTAGCGAATCAACGGCGGCGTATGCCGTCCGCTCACCAAGCGTGCGGGCTACGGCAAGGCATGCTCCTCCGTCGCGGTGGGGGCTGGCCCCGGGGATGGCACGCGCCCGCGCACCAGTCGAACGAATAGCGCGATCATCCAGACCCAGAACGCCGCGTACGGGATGAGCCACACCTCGCTGGTCCAGAAGAACCGCGCGACGACGAACCCCACTGCCGCGGCCATCGCCAACCATCCGGTCCAGTGGGGGAACACGCCCGTCTCGAGGGTGACCCAGCCGCAGGCCACGGCGAAGCTCGCCAGTGCGAGCCACAGGTTGGCGAAGGCGATGTTGCCGGAGTCGAACGCGTAGTGGGCGACGTCGATGTCGAGCTCTGGCCCGTGCCTCCCCACCACTGCCCATCCCACGTTTCCGACGCTGTTGGCGGAGAGGATCCCGGCGGCGAGCACCGCCATGGCGGCGCGCCAGAACGGTGCGCCCTCCGCCCGTCCGAGGACCATCGCAACGCCGACGAGAGCCCACGTCAGCACGAGGGTGCCGATGACAGAGGTGATTTCGGCAGCCTCGTACCAGGACGTGGTCGAGGTGTTGCGGTAGAACTCGGCGATCTCGGCCTCCGACGCGTGCAGGGGCGGCTCGCCCAAGGTCGAGATGGCGATGATCGGCGCGTAGAGCAGGGCGATTCCCAGCAGCCCGAGGGCACCAGCCCACCGGGCGAGTCGCTGCCAGCGCTCCTCCACGCCCACGACTCAATCGTCCTCCCCGGCAGCCACGGCGACAAGGGATCGCAACCCAGCGGCACGGCATACCGGGAATGTCAGAGGGGCGGGGGACAATCGGGGGGTGCCGCTCTACCGTGACCAGGGGATCGTGCTGCGCACCCACAAACTGGGCGAGGCAGACCGCATCATCACCGTGCTCACGCGAAGCATGGGCAAGGTCCGCACCGTCGGCAAGGGCGTGCGCCGCACCAAGTCACGCTTCGGGGCGCGACTCGAGCCCGGGATGCTCGTCGACCTCCAGTGCTACGAGGGGCGCAACCTCGACACGGTGACCCAGGCCGAGACGATCGAGTCGTGGGGTGATGTGTGTGCGCGCGACTACGACGCGTGGACCGCCGCCAACGCCGTTCTCGAGACGTGCGATCGGCTCACCGAGGAGCGTGAGCCGGCGCTGCAGCAATACCTCCTCGTGACGGGCGCGTTGCGCTCGCTCGCCGGCAAGGAGCACGACCCCAACCTCGTCCTCGACGCCTACCTGCTGCGCGCGCTCGCGATCGCTGGCTGGGCGCCGAGCTTCCACGACTGCGCGAAGTGTGGCGCCGAGGGCCCACACCGTGCCTTCCACGTCGTCTCGGGTGGCGCAGTGTGTTCCGTATGCCGTCCGCCCGGCTCAAGTGCCCCCGCTCCGGAGACGCTTCGCCTCCTTGCGGCACTGCTGGCCGGGGACTGGGTGATCGCCGACGCATCGGACGTCCGGCACCGGCGTGAGGGGAGCGGTCTGACGACGGCGTTCCTCCAGTGGCACCTCGAACGCGGTGTGCGCTCGCTCCGTATGGTGGAGCGGTGACGAGCCGCCCCTTCCCGCACCCCAGTGGAGCCCAGCCGCCAGCCCTGGCACCCGCACAGGTCCCCGGACATGTTGCGATCGTCATGGACGGCAACGGTCGGTGGGCCAACCAGCGCGGGCTGCCGCGGACCAAGGGTCATGAGGCCGGTGAGGCGGCGTTGCTCGACGTCGTCGCCGGGGCCATCGAGGCCGGAGTCACGCACCTGTCCGCCTATGCCTTCTCGACCGAGAACTGGAAGCGGTCGCCGGACGAGGTGCGCTTCCTCATGGGCTTCAACCGCGACGTCATCCGGCGCCGACGCGACCAGCTCCATGAGTGGGGCGTGCGGATGCGCTGGGTCGGTCGCCGTCCGCGGCTGTGGAGCTCGGTCATCAAGGAACTCGAGATCGCCCAAGAGCTGACCCAGCACAACACGGGGCTGACGCTGTATTTCTGCGTTAACTACGGCGGGCGTGCCGAACTCGGGGACGCCGCTCGAGCGATGGCCGAGGACGTCGCGCGGGGCCGCATCAAGGCCAAGAACGTCGACGATCGGACTCTCGCGCGCTACCTGCCGGAGCCGGACATGCCGGATGTCGACCTCTTCGTGAGGTCGTCGGGGGAGCAGCGCACGAGCAACTTCTTGCTGTGGCAGAGCGCCTATGCCGAGATGGTCTTCCTCGACACGCTCTGGCCCGACTTCGACCGGCGCGACCTGTGGCAGGCGATCGAGATGTATGCGGACCGCGAGCGTCGCTACGGCGGCGCCGTCGACAAGGCCGCCCCCGCCAGCGGCTGATCCCCCGCTGCCCGTCTCGCCCAAGGCGACTTTGTGCCCCAATGGGACACGTTCCATCGGCCGAAGGCCGCCGTCACGTGTCCCATTGGGGCACAAAGTCGACGTGTGGGGTCAGTGGGAGGTGCAGGTGCCGAAGATCTCGATGGTGTGCGTGACGTCGGTGAAGCCGTTGGCCCGTGCGACTTCGGCGGCCCACTTCTCGACCGCCGGACCGTCCACCTCGACGGTGCGCCCGCACTCCCGACACACGAGGTGGTGGTGGTGCTCGGCCGTGCCGCAGGAGCGATAGACCGCTTCGCCGTCATCGGTGCGCAGCACGTCGACGTCACCATCGGAAGCCATGGCTTGCAGGTTCCGATAGACGGTCGCGAGTCCCACCGAGTCGCCACGTGACTGCAGTTTGGCGTGCAGGTCCTGGGCTGACAGGAACTCGGACGTTGCAGCCATGACCTCGGCAAGCGCGGCCCGTTGGCGGGTCGGACGCCTGGTGGGGCCGGAATCCGTCGTGGAAGAACTCATCGCGAGACCTCCTCGGGCTGCGCGTGGTCATCGTGAGGGCGCTCGTGTGGGTGCTCGTCGTGCTCGTCGTAGTGATCCTTGTGGGCAGCGTGACGATGGCCGTCGTGCAGGTAGTCGATGTGGCCATCATGGGGAATCGCTTGGTGGCCGCACTGAGGTCCATGCTCGTGGTCGTGGCGTTCGGCGCGCTCGTGGGCCGCACGCCGGGCCCGCGTCACGAGTCCGCTGACGACACTCACGACCAGGAAGGTCGCGATGGCGAGGAGCACGATGGTCCCGCCCGACGGGGTCTCGGCATAGAACGAGCCGACGACGCCACCGACCGCGGACAGCACGCCGATGAGGGAGGCCCAGACCAGGCTGCTCCGGAAGCTGCGCGACACGAGTTGGGCGGTGGCGTTGGGGACGATCATGAGTGCGGTGATGAGGAGCAATCCGACGACGCGCATCGAGACCACGACCGTGACGGCGGTGAGCACGGACAGGGCGATGTTGTAGGCCATCACCGGCAGCCCGACCGCTCGCGCATACTCCTCGTCGTTGGCCACCGCGAAGAACCGGTGACGCAGCACCCAGGTCACGCCGACCACGACGACGGCGAGACCGGCGAAGACGACGATGTCGCTGCTCGTGGTCGTGAGGATCGCACCGAACAGGTAGCCGGTGAGGTTGCCCGAGGAAGCTGTCGACTTCGACATGAGGACGACGCCGAGTGCGATGCCGCCATAGAACATCACGGCGAGTGCGATGTCACCGCTCGTCCGCCCGGCTGCCCGGATCAATTCGACTCCGACGGCAGCGGCGACGGCGGCGACCAATGCCGTGAGGACCGGCATCGAACCCGTGAGGATCCCCACCGCCACACCCGCCAAAGCAACGTGGCCGATGCCGTCGCCGATGAGTGACATGCGGCGTTGGACGAGGAACGCGCCCACGAGGGGAGCGGCCAGCCCGACGAGCACCGCCGCGATGAGCGCTTGGCGCATGAAGTCGAGGGAGAGCAGGTCACCCACGGCGCACCTCCCGAGAGGGCAGGGCGTCGGTGACGATTGCAGCGAGTCCGGGCTCGCGCTCGTCCGCGGACGGAGAATGATGGTGCCCGTCACCCAACTCGTGGCGACGGTGACCAGCGGCGTATGCCGTGGGCGAACCATCGAAGTCGACGTGCCCGGCGTTCATGCACACGATGCGGGTGACGACGTCGCTCAGGGCCGCGAGTTCGTGCGTGACGATGAGCATCGACGTTCCGCGCTCGGCGAGTCGGGCCAGGACGTCCGCGAGGATGCGCTGGTTGGCGACGTCGACGCCCGCCGTGGGCTCGTCCATGACGAGAACGTCCGGCTGTGCAGCGAGGGCGCGGGCGATCAGAACTCGTCGCTGCTGGCCCCCGGAGAGCGCTGCGACGTCCTCACGTTCGCGATCCCGGAGTCCGACGGCGTCGAGCGCCTTGTCGACGACGGCCGCATCGGCGGCGCCGCTGGGACGCCACCATGGCCGCAGGGGAAGCCGTCCGGTCTCGACGATCTCGCGGACCGTGACGCGCACGGAGGTCGAGAGCGAATGTCGTTGCGGCACATAGCCGATGCGCGGTTTGTCGCGGAACTTCGCCAACGCCGTCCCAAACAACTTCACGTCACCGCCGAGGTGATCGGACAGCCCGAGAAGGCCCTTGACCAGCGTCGACTTGCCGGACCCGTTGGGGCCGAGGAGGGCGATGACTTCGCCCGGTCCCTGGGACAGGGTGACGCCGTCGACAACCTTGCGGTCGGCGTAGCCGAAGGACGCCGACCGGAGCTCGATGAGCGGGGTGCTCGTCATCGGCACACCTGTCCCTTCTTCAGAGTGGCGAGGTTGGACCTCATCACCTCGAGGTAGTCGTTGCCAGCGGACGACTCCGTGAGTCCCTCGAGGGGGTCGAGGACGGCCACGGTTGTGCCGGTCTCCTTCGCGATCGTCTCGGTGAGGTCCTTGCTGACGAGCGCCCCGGCGTAGATCGTCGTGACCTCGTGCTCGCGGATGTGCTCGACGATCTCCTTCATCGCGCCCGCGCTCGGTTCGGCGTCGGGGGACAGGCCGGCGATCCCGGACTGATGAAGGTCGTAGCGGTCTGCCAGATAGGCAAAGGCCACGTGCCCCGTGACGAGATCGCGATTGGCGCAGTGCTTGAGGCCCGCCGCGAACTCCGCGTCGAGAGCTGTCAACTCGGCGACGAACGTCTCGGCGTTCCTTGCGTATGCCGTCGCACCGGCCGGGTCGACCGCCGCCAGTTCCGCTGCGATCGCCTCCACGGCCTTGGCATACCGAGTCGGGTCCAGCCAGAAGTGCGGGTCGACGGCCGCCTCGTCAGCGTGCTCCTCCGTGTGCTCGCCGCCATGGTCATGCCCGTCATCGGCAGCCACGACGGTCAGGTCCACCGTGCTCGCCACGTCCAGGATCCGTGCGTCGTCGGCCCGCCCGATGGCCTCGTCGACGGCGGGCTGGAAGCCCTTCTCAAAGACCACGAGGTCCGATCCGCTCAGGGTGGCGACGGCCTTGGGGGTCAGCTCGACGTCGTGAGGCTCCGTGCCCGGTTTGGACAGGTTGGTCACGTCGACGCGGTCGCCGCCAACCCGCTCGACGGCATACGCCAAGGGGTAGAAGGCGGCGGCGACCTCAACGCCCTTCCCGTCGCCCGCCGAGTCGGCCGAGGCGCCGCACGCTCCGAGTGCGAGGCCGGCCACAGCCCAGAGAGTGACGAGGGAGCGCTTCATGACAATCATTCTCATTCCAGATGAGAATGATTGTCAATCCTGATCCGACCTTGTGCCCCGTTGGGACAACTCGCTGGCGCTCGCCGTCCCAACGGGGCACAAGGTCGGAGGCTCAGCGGGGGAAGGCCTGGGTGACGGTGATGGCCGCGGCGATTGCGACGACGGCGACACGCATCACCCGCTCGGGCGGTGTGAGCCGGGGCCAGCCGAGGAAGAGCAGCCACAACAGGAACAGCGTCACGAGCGCGACGAGGATCCAGCCCCACCCCGGGATGAGGACCCCGGCGAGCAAGAGTCCGAGGACCAGAAGGAACGGGATGGCCCGGGGGAGCCCGGCCAACTTCTGGAGAACAGGCGCGCTCGCGCGCTCGAAGGATTCGCGAAGGGGTGACACGAGCGGAGAGCCTACGTGAGCGGGCGGCATACAACGGCGTCCGCAGGCTTGGTCGCTCGGGCGACCGCGTCCCCGGACGCAAGGCAGCGGCAGTGGCGCGGAACCGATTCGGGGCGACGCTCCGCGGACAGTAACCTTGCGCGCATGGCCAAGGAGACCTCTACCGTCGATACCGTCGTCAACCTCTGCAAGCGCCGGGGTTTCGTCTTCCCGAGTGGGGACATCTACGGCGGTACGCGCTCGGCCTGGGACTACGGGCCCCTCGGTGTCGAGCTCAAGGAGAACATCCGCCGCCAGTGGTGGAAGTCCATGGTCACCGGCCGCGACGACGTCGTCGGCCTCGACTCCTCGATCATCCTGCCGCGCGAGACGTGGGTCGCGTCCGGCCACGTCGGCACGTTCACCGACCCGCTGACCGAGTGCCTCAGCTGTCACAAGCGCTTCCGTGTGGACCACATGCAGGAAGCGCTTGCCGACAAGGAAGCCAAGAAGGGCAAAGAGGTTGACCCCGACTCGATCCCGCTGAGCGAGATTGCCTGCCCCAATTGCGGCACCCGCGGTGAGTGGACCGAGGCCCGCGAATTCAACATGATGCTCAAGACCCACCTCGGCGTCATCGAGGACGAGTCCGGCCTGCACTACCTCCGCCCGGAGACGGCGCAGGGCATCTTCGTCAACTTCCTCAACGTCATGCAGACGTCGCGCAAAAAGCCGCCGTTCGGCATCGCCCAGACCGGCAAGAGCTTCCGCAACGAGATCACGCCGGGCAACTTCATCTTCCGCACGCGCGAGTTCGAGCAGATGGAGATGGAGTTCTTCGTCAAGCCCGGCGACGATGCCGAGTGGCACCAGTACTGGATCGACGAGCGCACCCGCTGGTACGTCGACCTCGGCATCAACCCCGACAACCTGCGCCACTTCGAGCACCCGGCCGACAAGCTCAGCCACTACTCGACGCGCACCGTCGACATCGAGTACCGCTTCAACTTCGCCGGGTCCGAGTGGGGCGAGCTCGAGGGCATCGCCAACCGCACCGACTTCGACCTCGGCACCCACAGCCAGCACTCGGGCACCGACCTCGTCTTCTTCGACCAGACGACCGGAGAGCGCTACACGCCCTACGTCATCGAGCCCGCGGCCGGTCTGTCGCGCAGCCTCATGACCTTCCTCGTCGACGCCTACGCCGAGGACGAGGCCCCCAACACCAAGGGTGGTGTCGACAAGCGCGTCGTGCTCCGACTTGACCGTCGCCTCGCGCCCGTCAAGGCCGCAGTGCTCCCGTTGTCGCGCAATGCCGACCTCTCGCCCAAGGCCCGTGACCTCGCTGCGACCCTGCGCAAGAACTGGAACGTCGACTTCGACGACGCCGGCGCCATCGGCAAGCGCTACCGCCGCCAGGACGAGATCGGCACACCCTTCTGCATCACCGTCGACTTCGACACCCTCGAGGACCAGGCCGTGACGATCCGCGAGCGCGACACGATGGCACAGGAGCGGGTCTCCCTCGACCAGGTGGAGGGCTACCTCGCGCAGCGCCTCATCGGCTGCTGACGCACCGAATGCCACGCGGCTCCGTCCCAGCCTCAGATCCCGGCGCGGGGTCTGCCGCGGGTTCGGGCCATCCGGACGGAGTCTCGCGCCGGCGTGCCGGGTGGCTCGTCACGCTGGTCCTCGCTGGCATGGCGATGCTCGGGCCGTTCTCGATCGACACGCCGTTCCCCGCCTTCGCGCAGATGCGCGGCGAGTTCGGCGTGGGCATCGACGACATGCAACTCGTCGTCAGTGCCTACATGCTCGCCTTCGCAGTGATGACGCCCTTCCACGGACCGCTCTCGGATGCCGTGGGCAGGCGGCCGGTCGTCATCGGGGCACTCGGCATCTATGCGCTGGCGAGCATCGGGTGCGCCCTGTCACCGAGCCTGCCGGTGCTGCTCGGCTTCCGCGTCCTCCAGGGGCTCTCCGCCGGTGGCTCGACGATCATCGGGCGCACGATCATCCGCGACCTCTTCGACGGCGTCGAGGCGCAGCGTGCCATGAGTCGCGTCATGATGATCTTCGGGTTGGCGCCGGCGATCGCCCCGGTCGTCGGTGGACTCCTCCTGGAGTTTGGGCGGTGGCCGACGATCTTCTGGTTCATCGGCCTGTTCGCCGTCGTTCTCGCCGTCGTCGTGCTCACCGTGATCCCCGAGACCCACCCACCCGAGCGCCGGCGACCTCTCCGGCTCGGCCCGATGCTCCGCGACCTGGCCCACGTCGCGCGGGATGCCACCTTCGAACGGATGGGCTGGGCGATCACCCTCGTCTTCGCCGGCCAGTTCATCTACATCGGCGGGGCGGCCATCTTCGTCGTCGAGCTCCTCGGCAAGGGTGAGCAGGACTTCTGGCAGTTCTTCGTCCCGATGATCGGCGGTGTGATCCTCGGTTCGTGGATCAGCGGTCGCGCCGCAGGCCGCGTGAGCGCCCGTCGGCTCATCACCGTCGCGTTCTTCGTGTCGCTCGCGGCAGCCGTGGCGAATGTCGCGCTTGCCGTGGTGTTCGGGCCGAATCTCCCGTGGGCCGTCGTCGGCCCGAGCCTCATCGCCATCGGGACAGGGGTCGCCTTCCCCACGATCCAAGTGGCCCTGCTGGACCGCTTCCCGCACATGCGGGGTGCGGCGGCGTCCGTCGCGGGGGTCATGCCCCTGGCGACCAATGCCGTCGTCGCGACCCTCCTCACCCCCCTCGTCACCGGCTCCGTGACGACCCTCGCGGTGACCAGTCTGGTGTTCATCAGTCTCGGGTGCCTCATCTGGGGCTGGCACCTGCGCACGCACGATTGACCGACGCGCGCGACCACTAGGCTCTGAGCATGGCCAGCGATCCAGACGGCGACGTGGCTGGCGACCGCACCGTCGCCGACGCGGCTGCCAGCCTGTATGCCGTCCCGCTGGCCGAGTTCGTGACCTCCCGGAAGGCGTTGGCCGCCTCAGCGAAGTCGGCCGGTGGCGCCGCCGCGGCCAAGGAGATCCTGGCGCTGCGCAAGCCCACCGTGACCGCGTGGGCCATGAACCTCACGTCGCGCGACGACGGGGGAGTGGTCGCCGACCTCGTCGGCCTCGGGGCGCGGATGCGGGCCGCCCAGGCTCGCCTGGACGCCAGTGTCCTCACCTCGGTGAGAGGGGAGCGGGACGCGGCCCTCACGGCATACGTCGAACGCGTCGCGGAGGTGGCCACGACGGCGGGTGGCGCGTTGAGCGCGAGTGGTCGCGACGAAGTGCGGGCGACCGCGATCGCGGCACTCGCCGACGAGAGTGCTGCGGAGGCGCTCGCGTCTGGACAGTTGACACGCGCGCTCAGCTACAGCGGGTTCGGCGAGGTGGACCTCTCCGGAGCCGTGGGAGTCACGAGCTCCGGCTCGATCATGTCGGTCCTCAAGGGTGGGAAGCCCGAAGTCGAGCCGGAACCCCAGGCCGGCGAGGACCTCGACGATGACGAGCTGACCGAGGAGGAGCTCAAGGCGGCGGTGGTCGCAGCCAGGGCTGTGAAAGCTGCGGCCAGGGAGCGGCGCAAAGCCGAGGCCGAGGTGGACGAAGCCGAAGCGCAGATGGCGGGGGCGCAGGCCGACCTCGAGGCGGCTGAGGATGCCGCCCGGGTGGCACGCAAGGCCGTCATCGCCGCACAGAAGCGCCTTGATGCAGCCCGCGCTGCCCTGCAGTAGCCGGGACTCGCAGCGACTTTGTGCCCGATTGGGACACGTCTCGCTGCGCTCGTCATGTCCCAATCGGGCACAAAGTCGCCTGTGGGAATGGACGGCGGCGCTACCCTGTTCAAGTAGATGAACATTCAACTACCTCACAAGGAGCGACTGAGATGGAGTTCGGCATCTTCACCGTTGGGGACGTCACCACGGACCCGACCACGGGCATCACGCCCAGCGAGAACGAGCGCATCAAGGCCACCGTCGCCATCGCCAAGAAGGCGGAGGAGGTGGGCCTCGACGTCTTCGCGACCGGTGAGCACCACAACCCGCCGTTCGCCGCGCCGGCCAACCCGCCGGTCCTCCTCGCGAACATCGCCGCCCAGACCGAGCGGATCGTCCTCTCGACGTCGACCACGCTGATCACGACGAACGACCCGGTGCGGATCGCGCAGGACTATGCCTACCTGCAGCACCTGTCCGACGGCCGCATGGACCTCATGATGGGCCGCGGCAACACGGGCCCCGTCTACCCCTGGTTCGGCAAGGACATCCGCGAGGGCCTCAACCTCGCCGTCGAGAACTACGCCCTGCTCCGCCGCCTCTGGACCGAGGAAAACGTGACCTGGGAGGGCAAGTTCCGCACGCCACTCCAGGGCTTCACCTCGACGCCGCGCCCGCTCGACGGCATCCCACCGTTCGTCTGGCACGGTTCGATCCGCAGCCCCGAGATCGCGGAACAGGCAGCCTTCTACGGTGACGGCTTCTTCCACAACAACATCTTCTGGCCGCTGTCGCACACCAAGCAGATGGTCAACCTCTACCGCCGCCGCTACCAGCACCACGGTCACGGCAAGCACGACCAGGCCATCGTCGGACTTGGCGGCCAGGTGTTCATGCGCAAGAACAGCCAGGACGCGGTGCGCGAGTTCCGGCCGTACTTCGACAACGCCCCGGTCTACGGCCACGGCCCGTCGCTGGAGGAGTTCACCCGCGAGACGCCGCTGACTGTCGGTTCGCCGCAGCAGATCATCGATCGCTACGCGACCATGGCCGACCACGTCGGCGACTACCAGCGCCAGTTGTTCCTCATGGACCACGCCGGCCTGCCGCTCAAGACCGTCCTCGAGCAACTCGAGATCCTCGGCGGCGAGGTCGTCCCCGAGCTGCGCAAGATCGCGGACGCCCGTCGTCCCGCCCACGTGCCGGCCACGGCACCCCGCCACGCCGAGCGCCTCGTCGCGCTCGACGGAACCCCTGTGGAGGTCTGACATGACCCGTCGCATCGTCGCCGTCACCGCCGGCCTGTCCGAGCCCAGCTCGACGCGCCTGCTCACCGACCGCCTCACCGAGGCCGTGGACCGGCACGTCACCGCGCATGGCGAGGCGGCGACGGTCGAGGTCATCGAGCTGCGGCCCCTGGCCAAGCTCATCGCCGACCAGATGCTCACTCGCTTCCCCAGCGGGGAACTGACCGCGGTCGTCGAGAAGGTCATCTCGGCCGATGCCCTCATCGCCGTGACGCCGGTGTTCACCGGGTCCTACAGCGGACTGTTCAAGTCGTTCTTCGACAATCTCGACGTGAACGCGCTCGAGGGCAAGCCCGTCCTCGTCGCGGCGACGGCGGGATCGGCCCGGCACTCGCTCATGATCGACCACGCGATGCGTCCGCTCTTCTCCTACCTGCACGCCTCGGTCGTGCCGACGGGTGTCCTGGCGGCCACGGACGACTTCGGCACGCCGGGTCTCGACCGGCGCATCGACCGCGCCGCCGCGGAACTCGTCTCCGCGGTGCTCGGATCGGTGGCGGGCGCGGCCGCGGGGCGCTCCGGCTTCCTGCCGGCAGAGGGCGAGGAGCGCGAGGCCGGCTTCACCGACCGCTTCGACGAGGTCACCGACTTCGCCGAGCTGCTCCGCCGCGCTTCCTCCTGAGCGACACACCGATCGACATCTCCGGCTCACGATGGGGTGTCGACCGTGCTCCGCTGCTACCGTTGTCCTCGTTGCCTCTGAAGGCGGCACCTGAGGACTCCATACGGGAGCCCTCGCAACACACAGATAGGCAACACCAGTGGCAACCGGCACCGTGAAGTGGTTCAACAGCGAAAAGGGCTTCGGCTTCATCGAGCAGGACGGCGGCGGCGCCGACGTCTTCGTTCACTACTCGGCCATCGAGAGCAGCGGCTACCGCGAGCTCACCGAAGGCCAGAAGGTGGAGTTCGACGTCACGCAGGGCCCCAAGGGCCCGCAGGCCGAGAAGGTCAAGGGTCTCTGATCCTCACTCCCTTCTGAGAGTTCGACTCTCATCACGAAACCCCTCGACAGTTGTCGGGGGGTTTCGCTGTGTCTCCTTCGTATGCCGTTCTGCTCGCTTCTCTTCCGATCTCACCTTCACGTTGGAAGAGTGGACCTGTGGCCTGGAGGTCTGACGCAGCCGACGTCGACGAGTTCGCCGACTTCGTCCGTGCGCGCCAGCATGATCTGAGGCGCGCGGCCTACCTGCTGTGCGGTGACGAGAGGCGCGGGGACGACGCCGTCGAGAGAGCGTTCGCCGACCTCGCGCTGCACTGGGACCGGATCCGGGACGAGAAGCCCGACATCGAGGTTCGGCGGTCCCTTTATCGGCCCGGAGCACGCCTCACCGGTCCACGTGCCAGTGAACCCCGTCAGGCGAGCGGCGACGCAAGTCGCGTCCTGGCCGAACTGCAGGCGCTCGGCCACAAGGACCGTGCCGTCGCCATCCTGCGACGCTACGAAGAACGCACCGAGGCCGAGACTGCCGAGATCCTCGGGGTGTCCATCCCGACAGTGCGGCACCATGAGAAGCCGGTCAGTCCGGACGCCCTGCAGGATACCGCGGCTGAGGTGGACGAGAAGGACTTCGTCGACCGAGCCATTCGCCGGGCAGCGCACCGTCGTACGCGTGGGCGACGCACCACAGTGGCTGTGGCGGCGAGTGCGGCGCTCGCGATTGCGGCACTGACCCTGATCGACACGGAGAGCACGGATCGGGTGTCCCTCCCACTGCCCGCGCCTTCGAGCATGCAGTCCTTGCTGCCGGGATGGGACTCTCGCGAGTTCACCCTGGACGGGGCGTTGGCCCAGGTGGGCCCCCATCCGGAGCAGGTGGCGGCGTTGCCGCGGATCGACGACCTGGCTCGAAGCCAGCTCGCACTTCCCGAGGTGTTGGGCTTCGGCCCGGACACACGAATCACGACCATCGGCGAGCTGGGGAACAGCAGTGCCCCTGTGCGTGCCGTGCTTCTGCGGCACACGGCCGGAACGCTGCATCCAGTGCTCGTGCGCCCCACACTCAGCGACCCGTTCGTCGCCGTGGACACCCTTCAGCTGGTCCCGAACCTCGACGAGGCCGGCCGCACCTCGGACCCCCTGGAGGTCACGGCCATCGCGGATGACCGGCGGCGGGTCATGTTCATCCAACCGGGAAAGGTTCACGTGCTTGATGCGTTCAGCGGGGTCGTCCGGACCATGCCGGTCAAGGACCGTTATCTCGAGGGCGGCGGATGGGTCGGATCGTCGATCATCGTGTGGTCACGGACCCAAGTGTGGCGGGTCTCACCCGAGACGGGTGCGGTGAACCGGCTGGCGCAAGGCGCCCATCCAGGGCCTCACGAGGTGCAGGTGCGGGGAAGCGAGTCCATGCGGATCCTGTCCTTCGGACCTGATGGTGCGAACACCGGGACGCTCCCAGGGCTGGACGTCCTCGCCAAGGTGTGGGGCACGACGTTCACCAGTCCTTCCTCGCGCGTCGCGACGGGTGGCTTCCTCGGGCAGTCGACGGCGCTGAAGGCGAATCGCCGCTACCCGGAGCGCTTGTTCCAAGGGGTGTTCACCGTCGATCCCGAGCGCCCCTCCACGGCCCGCCTGCTCCTCGCGCCCAACAGCGAGGGTCTCGCGGTGGGGTGCTGCGACGTCCTGGGTTGGGTCTATCGCGACCATGTGCTGGTCCGCTGGCACGGCACGGCCCTGCTCGTCTGGGACACCGTGACCGGTGTGATCCACAGGGTGGCGACGCTTCCCAGCCTTCAGGATGACCCGGTGCCCGGGAGTGCTGCGGCTTCAGTCGCGATCGCGCCCTGAGCCGGTCTCGACCGGCCGCGCGGGGTCGGTGATCCAGTGACTCCACGAGCCGATGTAGGGGACCGCGTCGACGCCCGCCAAGTGCAACGCCAAGGCGGTGTGCGCCGCCGTGACGCCCGACCCGCACGTTGTTCCGACCTCCGTGCTTCCATCGGCACCGAGACCGGCGAAGAAGTCGCGCAACTCTGCCGCCGGTCGGAAGCGGCCGTCTGCCTGCAGCTGATCCGCCATGGGCGCGTTGCGTGCGCCAGGGATGTGCCCGGCGACGGCGTCGATCGGCTCGGTCTCGCCCCGGAAGCGTTCACCCACACGCGAATCGAGAAGTATGCCGTCACTCGCCACCCGTGCAGCGCCGTCGGCTTCCAGCACGGGCACCGACCCGGGGGTCACGTTCACGTCCCCCGGATCGGGTGACGGGACCTCCGTCGTGACGGGCAAGCCGGCGGCCTGCCACGCAGCCAGACCGCCGTCCAGCACTCGGATGTCTTTGAGCCCTGCCCAGCGGAGAACCCACCACGCCCGCGCGGCCGCAAGCGAGGTCTGCTGGTCGTAGACCACGACGGTCTCGCCAGCCCGCACACCGACGGCCCGCAACCCGGCCTCGAGCACCTCGGGACACGGCAGCGGGTGTCGACCACCCTCACCGGGCGGTCCGGCCAGAACCGCGTCCAGATCCAGGTGAGGTGCGCCGGGAAGGTGCGCCACGGCATACAGGGCAGGTCCGTCTCCTGCGAGGGAGTACTGGACGTCGAGCACGCGGACGGTTCCGGCCTCGGCTGCGGCCACGAGTTCGGCCGGCGTGATGAGCGTGGACATGCACATCAGTCAACCAGTGGGACAATCGTGCGGTCATGAGTGCCACTCTCGAAGCCAGCCAGCCCGTTCTGCCCCCGCTGCAGATCGGGCGCCACACCATCGAGTCACCCGTCGTCCTTGCCCCCATGGCCGGGATCACGAACCGCGCCTTCCGCAGGCTGTGCCGCGAATCCGGTTCTGCGGGGTCGGATCTGGGTGGAGCGAGCGGCGCCACGAGCCTCTACGTCAACGAGATGGTCACGAGTCGCGCGCTGGTCGAGCGCAGCCCCGAGACCCTGCGCCTCATCAGCCACGGCCCGGAGGAGCACCCGCGGTCGGTGCAGCTGTACTCCGTCGACCCCGCGACCGCAGGGGCCGCCGCGCGGATGCTCGTCACCGAGGACCGGGCCGACCACATCGACCTCAACTTCGGTTGTCCCGTCCCCAAGGTGACCCGCAAGGGCGGGGGAGCGGCTCTGCCCTGGAAGACCGAGCTGTTCCGCGGGATCATCAGCAACGTCGTGCGCGAGGCCAGTCCCTACAACGTGCCCGTGACCGTGAAGATGCGGATCGGCATCGACGCCGACCACATCACCTACCTCGATGCCGGACGCATCGCCGAGGGAGAGGGAGCGGCCGCGGTGGCGCTGCATGGCAGGACGGCTGCGCAGGCCTACTCAGGTCAGGCCGACTGGTCGGCCATCGCGCGTCTCAAGGAGGCTGTCACGACGGTCCCCGTCCTCGGCAACGGTGACATCTGGTCCGCCGAGGACGCCCTCCGCATGGTCGCCGAGACCGGATGCGACGGGGTCGTGGTGGGTCGTGGGTGCCTGGGTCGGCCGTGGCTCTTCACAGACCTGGCTGCAGCCTTTGCCGGCACGACTGCCCGGGTGCAACCGAGCCTGCGCGAGGTCACCGAGACGCTGCGTCGCCACGCGACCTACCTCGTCGAGTTCTACGACGGGGACGAATTGCGCGGCTGCCGCGACATTCGCAAGCACATCGCGTGGTACCTCAAGGGGTTCCCGGCCGGCTCGCAGGTGCGCAACCAGCTCGCCCTCGTCGACAGCCTCCAGGCGCTCGACGACCTCATCGGCACGATGGACCTCGACGCGCCGTGGCCCGGTGACCCGGCCGAGGGGCAGCGGGGACGCGCGGGCTCGCCGCGCGTGGTGGCCCTGCCCGAGAACTGGTTGAAGTCGCGAAAGCTCGACGATGCGCAGCGCGAGCAGATCGCACACGCGGAGCTCTCTGTCTCAGGCGGCTGACAGACTCCTGACATGGTGCAGATCGGTATGCCGGGTGGTTCCGTCGAGCGGCCAGCGCTCTTCTTCCGCGACGAGGCCGAATTCGAGATGTGGCTCGAGGCGAACCACGAGACAGCGACCGAGTTGTGGATGGGGTTGTTCAAGAAGCACGTCGATGACCCCGGCCTCACGTGGGAGCAGGCAGTGCCTGTGGCGCTCTGCTTCGGGTGGATCGACAGCGTGTCGCAGCGCATCGACGAGGATGCGCGACGCCAGCGCTGGACGCCGCGCAAGTCATCGAGTATCTGGAGCGCCATCAACATCGCCCACGTCGAGCGGCTCTCGGCAGAGGGGCGGATGCGTCCCGCCGGGATCGCCGCCTTCGAGAAGCGCAAGCCCGAACGCAGCGGGATCTACGCCTACGAGGCGGGTCAGGCACTGAGTGACGAGCAGCGGACGCGGTTGCTTGCAGACCCCGCGGCCGCCGCGTTCTGGCAGGTGGCGACACCCTCCTACCGCAAGATGGCAGAGAACTGGGTCGTCACCGCCAAGCGTGAGGACACGCGCGAGAAGCGCCTCGCTCAGCTCATCGACGACTGCGCCCAGGGGCGGCTCATCCCGCCACAGCGCTACGGCGACGAGCCCAAGTGGGTGGCTCGGGCCGCTGCTGCCGCGGCCGCCTCCAGCTAGTCGACGAGGTGGGCGGGTGGGGCGATGGCGTCGATCGCGACGCCCCAGTTCGTGAAAACAGACGTGTTGGTCTGGTCGCCGTTCGTCTCGACCAGCTCGACGGGCCGTTGCTGGTTGTCGACGCAGACTCGCGCCGTGGCGTCCGCACCGCCGCTCAAAGGGAAAGTGTGGCAGGTGGCGTCGACCCCACGGACGCTCGCCGTAGCCGTCTCCGGCAGGGCCGTGGCCCCGTCCAGGACCCCGAGAAGGCCTGCAAGGGTGCCGTGCTCGAGTCGATCAGCCGTCGCGGCCGCGTCGAGCTTCTCCCAGCGGTTGTTGGACTTCCGCTCGCTCTGGTCCTTGAGGTAGCCCACTCCGTCAACGACGTCGAGAGTCCAGATCTCGTCGCCGACGTGGAGGACCCGGGCCGACACAGGTTCGGCGAACGACGTCTCGATCTCCTCATGCGTTGGCTCACCGCCATCATCGGAGCCGCTGACCTCGGTGCGGTTCACCACGACCGAGCCAGCGGACTGGGCCGCAGCCTTGATCGGACCCGTGATGTCGGACGGCTGAGTCCTCTTGGGGGAAGCGTCCCCAGACGTGCCGGAGTCATCGGCGTTGTCCCCGGTGCACGCGCTCAGTGCGAGCGTGAGCGTCATCGCGATCCCCGCGAGCCGCAGCGTTCGTCCGCGCACCGCCACCCCTGTCCGTCGAGTCCTGTGGTGGTGTCACCTTAAGGCCAACGGCTCGACCCCCTAGTGTCGAGCACGTGAGCTACACCGCGCGTGACCGCGACCGCTGGGTTGCCGAGGACCCGGCGCACAAACGGGCCGACCGCGACGACTTCGCCCGGGACCGAGCCAGGCTGGTGCATTCGGCGTCCCTGCGGCGACTCTCGGCCAAGACGCAAGTGCTCCAGCCGGGCAGCGACGACTTCATCCGCAACCGGCTCACCCACAGCCTCGAGGTGGCCCAGATCGGGCGCGAGTTCGGAGCCGCGCTCGGCTGCGACGCCGACGTCGTCGACACGGCATGCCTCGCACACGACCTTGGGCACCCGCCCTTCGGTCACAACGGTGAGACCGCACTCAACGAGATCGCGGCCGGGATCGGTGGCTTCGAGGGCAACGCGCAGACCCTGCGCATCCTCACCCGCCTCGAGCCCAAGCGCTTCCACTCCGACGGGAGGCCGGCTGGGCTGAACCTCACCCGGGCCACGCTGGACGCCACGACCAAGTACCCGTGGGCGCGGGGGGATTCTCCCTCGCCCACACCCAAGTTCGGAGTGTATGCCGACGACCTCCCCGTCTTCGAGTGGTTCCGTGCGGGGGCTCCGAAGCAGCGGCGCGCCTTCGAGGCCGAGGTGATGGACTGGTCCGACGACGTTGCCTATTCGGTTCACGACGTGGAGGACGCCATCGCGTCGGGTCGGCTGGACCCGCGACTGCTGCGTGACCACTCCGACGTGGACGCCGTGCTCGACGTCGCGACGGTGAGCTACGCGCCGGACCTGAGTCGCGACGCCCTCGGTGCCGCGCTGGAACGGATCGTGGGCACGGGCACCGTGCCGACGGCATACCAAGGCACGCGCAGCGACCTCGCCCATCTCAAGGACATGACGTCACGACTCATCGGCCGATTCGTCCAAGCCGTCGAGTCAGCGACGCGCGAGCGGCACGGCGCCGGCAACCTCGTCCGTCACCAGGCCGATCTCGTCGTTCCGGACGACACCAGGGCCGAGTGCGCCGTGCTCAAGGCCACGGCAGCGCACTTCGTCATGAACGCGGCCGAACGGGTGGAGCTCATGGCGGGCGAGCGTCAGGTGGTCGCCGACCTCGTCGGGGCCTACCGTCAGGACCCGACCCGGCTCGACGCCGAGCTCAAGGCCGACCACGATGCGGCCGACGACGATGCGGCGGCATTGCGCGTTGCCGTCGACCAGGTCGCCTCGCTCACGGACGTGCGCGCCCACGAGCTCCATCGGCAATGGTGCTGACCCGACGGGGACGAGCCCGGCTCAGCGCACGACGTCGAGCACGTTGAGCTGAACCCCGTTGCCGTAAGTCGCGTGCTCGGTGAGCCTGAGCTTCTGCCGGGCGCCCTCGTTGTCGGTGGGGAAGAGGCGCTTGCCGCTCCCGAGGACGACCGGGTAGACGAGCAGGTGGTAGCGGTCGACGAGGCCGGCTGCAGCAAGGCCCTGGGCGAGGGTCGCGCTGGCGTGGACGAGGATCGTGCCGGGCTCGTCCGACTCCTTGAGTGCGGCCACCTCGTCGAGACTGCGGAGGACGGACGTGTTGTTCCACTCCGGGTCCTCGAGGGTCGACGACACGACGTACTTGGGCATGGCGTTGTACTCGGCGAACTCGTCCATCGTGGGCCAGACGGGGGCGAACTCGTCATAACTCTGCCGGCCGAGGAGGAGGCACCCCGCCTCCTCCTGCTCGCGGCCCTTGATCTCGTAGGCCGCTTCGTCCATCTCGACGACCTCGAACGTCCAGTCTGGTGATTCCATGACGCCGTCGAGGCTGATGAATTCGGAGACGATGAGAGTGCGCATGGTGCTGATCCTTCCGGTTCTTGGCGGCCAGTGGTGGCCTGACACCCTGTGTGCCGAACGGCGAGGGGCGTTTTCGACACCGGACGGGAGTGGGCTGGGGACGGGCAGCGACCGCCACGGCGACCGGACGGCATACTGAACTCTTACGACACGGGACCGAACCAGGACGAGAGGAGCGCACGTGGCGGGTCGGATCAATGCTGATGACATCCAGACCGTCAAGGAGCGCTCCTCGATCGAGGACGTTGTACGCGACCACGTGACGCTGCGTCCCGCCGGTGTCGGGTCGCTCAAGGGGCTGTGCCCGTTCCACGACGAGAAGACACCGTCGTTCACGGTGCGCCCGGCGGTGGGTGCCTACCACTGCTTCGGTTGCGGCGAGGGCGGCGACGTCATCTCGTTCGTCCAGAAGGTCGAGCACCTCACCTTCTCCGAGTCCGTCGAGCGGCTCGCCGCCAAGATCGGCATGGAGCTCCGCTACGAAGAGGGCGGCGGGCCGCGCTCCGAGGGCGGACTGGGTCGGCGCTCGCGGCTCATCGAAGCCCATCGGGTCGCCGAGGAGTTCTATGCCACCGTTCTCGTGGACCGTGGTGACGCCCGTCCGGGACGCGACTATTTGCGGGACCGCGGCTTCAACCGGGCGATTGCCGAGCAGTTCGGGATCGGTTTTGCTCCCAGGGGCGGCGAGGACCTGACCCGCCACCTGCGGGAGAAGGGTTTCACCGAGGACGAGATGGTCACGGCGGGTCTGTCTGGGCGGGGGAGCCGTGGACTCTACGACCGGTTCCGCGGGCGACTCGTCTGGCCGATTCGCGACGTCACTGGCGACACCGTCGGGTTCGGCGCGCGGCGGATCCTCGACGACGATCGGATCGCGGCGAAGTACCTCAACACGTCAGAGACCCCGATCTACAAGAAGTCGCAGGTTCTCTACGGGCTGGATCTCGCCAAGAAGGCGATCGCGGGGGAGCGGCAGGCGGTCGTCGTCGAGGGCTACACCGACGTCATGGCTGCTCAGTTGTCAGGCGTCACCGGGGCAGTGGCCACCTGCGGCACGGCGTTCGGTGTCGACCACATCAAGATCCTTCGGCGCATCATGCGCGACGAGACCGACGGTGCGCCGGCGCGCGTCATCTTCACCTTCGACGGTGATGCGGCTGGACAGAAGGCGGCGATGAAGGCCTTCGGCGAGGACCAGCGGTGGGCCTCGCAGTCGTTCGTGGCCGTCGCGCCGGACGGAATGGATCCGTGCGACCTGCGGCTCGCGCGCGGCGACGAGGCGGTCAAGGCGCTGGTCGAGGACGCGGTCCCGATGTTCGAGTTCGCGGTGCGCACGACGATCAAACGCTTCGACCTCGAGACCGCCGAGGGGCGCGTCCAGGCCATGCGCGCGGTCGCACCGATCATCAACTCGATCCGGGACTCGTCACTGCGCCCCGAATACATGCGCACCGTCGCCGGCATGCTCGGCGTCGAGGTCGAGCAGGTTCTGAATGAGGCTCAGCGTGCTGGTCGGATCAGCGCCCGAGAGGCCGCTGCGGGCGCGCCGGCGCGGCCCGGTGACCGGACCCCGGCCTCGACCGACGACGTCCCGGAGCCGAGCGTCCAAGAGGGTGCCGCGGCCATGCCGGTGCCCAACCTGCGCGACCCCGTGGTCAACACCGAGAGGCAGCTGTTGCAGGCGTTGTTGCAGTACCCCACCCGGTTCTCGACGGCCACGATCGACGCGCTGCCGCCGGTGGCATTCACCGCGCCGGCACACGCCGCGATCTTCGACGGGGTGCGCTCGGTGGCGCCCCGCGCCGCGGAACTGTCCACCGCAGGGTGGGCCGCGGCCGTGGCCGAGGCCGGTCCGCTCGCCGTGCGTGGTCTCCTCGCCGAACTGTCCGTTGCACCGCTCCCGACCAAGGTCGACCCGACCACCGGACTGCCGCCGCAGCGCTACCTCGACTCGCTCGTCATCGGCGTCCACGACGCCGGGTTGAGCCGCCAGATCGCTGACGAGACGGCGGCGATTCGCCGCCTGCAGAACTCACCCGACCCCGACCCGGAGGCCATCCGTGAACGTTCCCGCCGACTCATCGAGCTCGAGATGAGCCGCGCCCGTCTCCGCGATCGGTTGACGTCGTGAAGCTCGGCCGACTGGGACGGCGCGGACCCGAAGTTCCCACGGAAGTGGCGTCGGTCCTTGGCGAGCGAGCCCGCGACGTGCTGAGCATCGCGCGGGACGTGCGCTCCACGGCATACGTCGTCGCCACCAAAACTCATGTGTATGCCGTCCGGTCCGGTTCCGTGGACCTCGACCGACCGTGGCACATGGTCGACACCGGCTCCTGGAACGACGAGACGAGGCGCCTCACCGTGAACTGGGTCGACAAGGCCCCCGCGTCAGTGTGGGAGATCGAACTGCCGTCGACGTTCCCGCAGGTGTTGCGCGAGCGCGTCCAGGCCACCGTGGTGCTGTCGGACGAGGTCGACCTTGGCGACAAGCGCAAGGCGCGGGTCGTGGTGCGCAAGGACCTGGCCACTCAGGCGCTGCTGGGTCAGACGATCCTGGGGCGTGGTGTGCGCTCGTCCGACCCCGGCGTGGCAGAGGAGACGCGAGCCGCGCTCGACCGGCTGCGCGAGCAGGTCGGACTCATCTGAAGAGGCCGATGCGGGCGATGCCACGGAAGTCGTCGGATGACGCGAATATTGCCGCGTCCTGTCCCGACTTCCCCGTCATGGCCCAGTCAGGAGGTGGCCGGATGGGGCCGTTTTCGTGACTGGCCCCACCCTTTGCTATCGTTGCGCAGCGCGCTGACACAGCACCAACGTCAGCGCCTTTCCCCTGTAGCTCAATTGGCAGAGCAGCCGACTGTTAATCGGCAGGTTGTTGGTTCGAGTCCAACCGGGGGAGCCAATCACGAAGGGCCCGGATCCGCATGGATCCGGGCCCTTCGTCATGCCTGCGCGTTGAGCGGGGCAGTGGTCACCGACCGGTGGTGCTCGGTTCAGCAGCAGCTTCCATGACCGGAGGGGCGCCGGGCAGGGGCACCGCGTCCAGGTGCGCACCGCCAGCCGTCTTGCCCCGGCGGTTCAGCCGCTTCTCGACCGTGACCGCCAACCGGGACAGCAGGTAGTTCATCGTGATGAACAGGATGGCCGCGACGATGTAGGCGGGGACGGTGTTGCTGAAGGCCGACCCTAACGTCTTGGACCACGTCAGGAGCTCTGTGTAGGTGATGGCAGTTCCCAGCGCGGAGTCCTTCAGCACCGTGACGAACTGGCCGATCAACGCCGGGAGCATCGCAGTGAGCGCCTGCGGCAACTGGATCGAACGGAGCACCTGTCCCGAGGTGAGCCCGACGGACAGCCCCGCCTCACCCTGACCCTTGGGCAGCGAGTGGACGCCGGATCGGACGAGTTCGGCGATGACCGCGCCGTTGTACAGGGTGAGGCCTGTGACGACCGCGGCGAGTGGGTTGATGTCGCTGGCGAAGACACCGTTGCGGGTGTAGACACCGAAGGCGAAGATCATCATGATCAGCACCGGGACGGCGCGGAAGAACTCCACCACGACGCTGCTGATCCACCGGATCGGGGCGATCGTCGAGAGCCGTCCGACACCGAAGATCAGCCCGAAGATGCCGGCCAAAGTGATCGAGATCAGGGCCGCCTTGATGGTGCCCCAGAGGCCGGGGAGCAGGTAGTCGCGCCACACCGAGCGGTCGGTGAGGAAGGGCTCCCACATGAAGCCCTGCAACTGGTTCGCGGTCTGCATCTTGCGCACGACGACGTAGAGCACGGCGAGAGCCACCACGACTCCGACCGCGGCGAGGATCGCGTGCCGGCGACGGGCCTTGGGGCCCGGGGCGTCGAAGAGGACGGAGGCGCTCATCGCTTCACCGCCAAGCGACGCGACAGGCTCGTGAAGAACAGACCCAGCGGCAGGGTCAGGATGACGAAGCCGATGGCGAAGACGAGGAACACGCTGAAGCGGCTGCCCTCGTTCTCGATGACGACAGACATCAGGTTTGCTGCCTCCCCGGCACCGATGACGGCTGCCACGGTGCTGTTCTTGATGAGGGCGATGATCGTGGACCCGATCGGCGCGATCGAGCCCCGGAACGCCTGTGGAAGGAGGACATGGCGCATGCTCTGGCCGAAGGTCAGGCCAATCGCACGGGCCGCCTCGGCCTGTCCCACCGGAACCGTGTTGACGCCCGATCGGAGCGCCTCGCAGATGAAGGCGCCGTGGTAGACGGCCAGCATCGTGGCTGCCCACCGGAAGACGTTGCTGCTGATGTCCTCGGAGTTGAGCTGCAGCCCCAGGATGAACGTCAACCCGAGGATGCTGAACACCATGAGGAGGGTGAGCGGGATGTTGCGGAACGTGTTGACGTACCACGTCCCGATCCATTGGAAGACACGCACCGGTGACAGGCGCAGGACGGCGACGATCGTCCCGAGGATCAAGGCACCGATCGTTCCGAGGATCGACAGTTTGATGGTGCCCCAGAACGCAGCCAGCACGTCATAGTCACTCAGGATCTCTTGCATGCAGAGACCTTTCCGTTGCGGGGGAACGTGATTCGCACGAAGGTATGCCGCCCGCCCCGGTGAGCGGACGGCATACCTTCAAGCGTCTCGGTGTGGATCAGGAGCAGGCGTCCGCGGTCGGCGGGTTCTTCGTGGTGTCGACCTTGAAGCCGGCCGGGCCGAGGTTCGCGTCCACGGCCTTCTGCCACTCGCCGGTGTCGACCATCTTCTTCAGAGCGGTGTTGATCTGCTCGCAGAGGGCGGTGTCACCCTTCTTGATGCCGATGCCGTAGCGCTCTTCGGAGAAGGTCTTGCCGACGACCTTGAGCTTGCCCTTGTACTGGTCCTGCGCGGCGTAGCCGGCGAGGATCGTGTTGTCCGTCGTCAGCGCGTCGATGCCGCCAGAGGTGAGCGCGGCGACGCACTCGGAGTAGGTGCCGAACTCCTGGAGCTGAACTCCGGGCACGACGTCCTTGACCTTCTGGGCGGACGTGGATCCCGTGACCGAGCACAGCTTCTTGCCGTTGAGGGCTTCCGAGCCGGTGATCGAGGTGTCGTCGGCGCGGACGAGGAGGTCCTGACCGGCGATGAAGTACGGGCCGGCGAAGGAGACGGTCTCCTTGCGCTTGTCCGTGATCGAGTAGGTCGCGAAGATCATGTCGACCTGACCGGTCGAGATGAGGGTCTCGCGCTGAGCGGACGGCGCCTGCACCCAGGTGATGTCGCCCTCCTCGCTACCCAGCTCCTTCGCGACGTACTTGGCGACGTCGACGTCGAGGCCGGTGTAGTTCTCACCCTCCTTGAGGCCGAGCCCTGGCTGGTCGAACTTGATGCCGATCTTGACGGCCTTGCCGCCGCCGCCCGTGCTGCCGCTGCCGGCGTCAGCACCTCCGTCGTCGGCGCTGTCGCCGCACGCGGCGAGACCGAGCGTGAGCACCGACGCGGCGATGATCGCGCTGAACTGACGAACCTTCATTTTTTCCTCCTGGGTTGGGCTGGGTCAGTGGGTGAGGATCTTGCCGAGGAAGTCCTTGGCCCGGTCGCTCTGGGCATTGGTGAAGAACTCCTCGGGCGTGTTCTGTTCGACGATCTGTCCGTCGTCCATGAAGACGACGCGGTTGGCGGCCTTGCGGGCGAAGCCCATCTCGTGGGTCACGACGACCATCGTCATGCCCTCCTTGGCGAGGCTCACCATGACGTCGAGAACCTCGTTGATCATCTCGGGGTCGAGGGCCGACGTGGGCTCGTCGAAGAGCATGACCTTGGGATCCATGGCCAACGACCGTGCGATCGCGACGCGCTGCTGCTGGCCACCGGAGAGCTGTGCCGGGAACTTCTGTGCCTGGTGCGCGACGCCGACCCGCTCGAGCAACTCCATGGCGCGCTTCTCGGCCTCGCCCTTCTTCTGCTTGCGGACCTTGATCGGGCCGAGCGTGACGTTGTCGAGGATCGTCTTGTGCGCGAAGAGGTTGAAGGACTGGAAGACCATGCCGACGTCCGCGCGCAGGTGGGCCAGCGCCTTGCCCTCCTCCGGGAGGGTCTTTCCGTCGATGGTGATCGTGCCCGACTCGATCGTCTCGAGGCGGTTGATCGCGCGGCAGAGGGTCGACTTGCCGGAGCCGGAGGGGCCGATGACGACGACCACCTCTCCCTTGCCGATCTCCATGTTGATGTCCTTGAGGACGTGGAGGTCGCCGAAGTGCTTGTTGACGTCCTTGAGGACGACCAGAGGCTCAGTCATGCTCGGAAACCTACCGCTACGTGGTGCCCGTCACGCTTATACGCGTCGATGCGACACCGATTCGCAATGTCTGGTGTCGCCACGTTCCATGGCGTATGCCGTGTGCTCACCCTCCGCAGGTAGGCTCGGCTCCGCTTTCAGGGGCGGTAGCTCAGTCGGTCAGAGCAGCGGACTCATAATCCGTCGGTCCTCGGTTCAAGCCCGAGTCGCCCCACCACGGTTCGAGTTTCCGCATCGCCGGCGCTGAGTCGAGGTAGTAAGACACGCCGAAGTCAGTGGTGCTGCTTCGGCGTTTCCTACTACCTCGACTGTGCAGCCGAGGCTTGGTGAGCTTCCCCGGCGGGGTGGAAGTTGGTTCGTGTCGCGCGTGATGTTCGTGGTGCTCATGCGGCATGATGAGCCTCACGTGTCACGAGTTCGCTCGTGAGGCGACAAACAGCGGCACGCAAGGTGCCCTCACAGTGAGCTGGCCGGCATACAGATCTGTGCCCTCCAAGAACGAACGTGCGACGGCGTTGGGGAAGACGTCCCTTGCACGTGAAGGAGGCCAGGATGTCTGTCGCGACGCGACGTGTGTCGACCCGGGGAGTGGTGTTCATCCACTCAGCCCCAGCAGCGCTGTGCCCTCACATCGCCTGGGCCCTCGAGAAGGCCACGGGATCCAGGGTTGTCATCGACTGGACCGCTCAGCCCGCCGCGCCCGGACACATGCGCGGGGAGTGGTCGTGGATCGGCGAGCAGGGCACGGGCGCCCACCTGGCCTCGACGCTGCGCGGCTGGCAGGGTCTCCGCTACGAGGTCACGGAGGACCCCAGCGCGGGGTGCGACGGGTCTCGCTGGTCGCACACCCCCAGCCTCGGGATCCACCACGCGACGACCTCCGCGAGTGGTGATGCCGTCGTGAACGAGGAGCGCCTCAAGGAGATCCTCATGCTGGCCCAGGGTTCGACCGACGCCATCGAGGAGATGCTCGAGGAAGTGCTCGGCACCGAGTGGGACGCCGAGCTCGAGCCCTTCCGCTATGCCGGCGACGGTGCGCCCGTCCGCTGGCTGCACAAGGTCGGCTGATACACCCGACCGCCTGACAGCAGGCACCTTCAGACGTCGCGAGGCCCGCTCCCGTACAGGGGGAGCGGGCCTCGCGCTGTCCGGCGCGGAACCTCGGACTTCGCATGGCAAACGAAGGTGGGCGAAGTCCGAGCAACCCACTTCCGGCGGGGAAGTAGGGGGCTACAGGGGGATGTTGCCGTGCTCGCCTCGCCGTTGGGGTGCCTCGGCGATCGCCCTGGCGAGGGCGGACCGTGTGACCGACGGCTCGACGATCTCGTCGACGACACCGATCTCGACCGCCCGCGGCAGACCACCGGACAGACGGTCGTGCTCGTCGGCCAGTTGTTGCTCGACCGTCGGGCGCTCGTGGTCGTCGACCTCCGCCAGGCGACGTCGGTGGAGGATCCGGATGGCGGCCACGGAACCCATGACGGCGACGTGAGCCGTGGGCCAGGCGAACACACGGGTCGCACCGAGGGAACGCGAGTTCATCGCGATGTAGGCGCCGCCGTAGGTCTTGCGGGTGACCAGCGTGACTCGGGGCACGGTCGCCTCGGCGAAGGCGTGGAGCAACTTGGCCCCGCGGCGCACGACGCCATCCCACTCCTGGCCGACGCCGGGCAGGTAGCCGGGAACGTCGACGAGGACGATGAGCGGCACACCGAACGCGTCGCACATGCGGACGAACCGCGCGGCCTTCTCGGCGGATGGGGAGTCGAGGCAACCGCCGAGACGCATCGGGTTGTTGGCGATCACGCCCACCGTGCGACCACCGAAGCGGCCGAGTTGCGTCACGATGTTGGGAGCCCAACGCGGGTGCAGCTCAATGGAATCCGCGCCCTTGTCCAGGACGTTGTCGACGACCGGGTGGACGTCATAGGCGCGCTTCTCGGACTCCGGGAAGGTCTCCTCGAGGTCGAAGTCCTCGATGCTCCCGACGTCGAGCGTGCCCTGGTCGGCGAGCAGTGAGCAGAGCTGTCGGCCGCGCTCGTAGGCCTGTTCGGTCGACTCCGTGACGACGTGGACGACGCCGCTGCGGCGCCCGTGGGGCTCGGGTCCTCCCAGTCGAAGGGCGTCGACGGCCTCACCAGTCACCGAGCGGACGACATCGGGACCGGTGACGAAGATGCGGCCCTCGGGGGCGAGCACGACGATGTCGGTGAGCGCCGGACCGTAGGCCGCCCCACCGGCGGCAGCCCCGATGACGACCGAGATCTGAGGGACCTTGCCCGACGCGCGGGTCATGATCGCGAACACCTCGCCGACGGCGTGGAGGCTCACGACACCCTCAGGGAGACGAGCGCCCCCTGAGTGCCAAATGCCCACGACGGGTATGCCGTCCGCGAGCGCCCGCTCGTAGGCCGCCACGATGACCTTGCAGCCGGCGACGCCCATCGCCCCGCCCATGATCGTCGCGTCCGAGCAGAAGGCGACAACACGAGTGCCTTGGCACGTGCCGACGGCCGCGAGCATCCCGGAATCGTCCTCAGGGGTGATGAACTCGACGGAATCCTCGTCGAAGAAGGCCTGAAGGCGGAGCCGCGGGTTGCGCGGGTCGGTGGCGCGGTCCGGCTTGGGCTTCGTCGCGGCTGACGCCGTGGCCGAAGCCTCGTTGGGCTGGTGCGCCATCAGATGCTCTTCACGGCGAGGGCGACGTTGTGGCCACCGAAGCCGAAGGAGTTGTTCAGCGCGGCGATGTCGCCCTCGGGGAGCTTGCGGTGCTCGTCACGCACGACGTCGAGGTGGATCTCGGGGTCGAGGTTCTCGATATTGATCGTCGCCGGCGCGATGCGGTGATGGACCGAGAGGATCGTGAAGAGTGCCTCGAGTGCACCGGCAGCACCGAGAAGGTGACCGGTCATGGACTTGGTGCCGCTCACGCACATGCCGTCGGTGGCATCACCGAAGGCGCGGCGGATGGCGTTGGCCTCGGCAACGTCGCCCACGGGCGTCGACGTCGCGTGCGCGTTGATGTGGACGATGTCGGCCGGGGTGAGCCCGGCCCGCTGGACTGCCTCGCGCATGGCGCGTGAGGCGCCCGCGCCCTCCGGCTCGGGGGCCGTGATGTGGTGCGCGTCCGAGGACATGCCGGCAGGCGCGAGCTCGGCATAGATCTTGGCGCCGCGGGCCTTGGCGTGCTCTTCGGACTCCAGGACGATCACCGCCGCACCCTCGCCCATGATGAAGCCGTCGCGTTCGGTGTCGTAGGGCCGGGAGGCGCGCCCCGGGTCGTCGTTGCGCGTCGAGAGGGCCTGCATCTGCGCGAACCCGGCGAAGGGCAGCGGGTGGATGGCGGCCTCGGTGCCGCCGGCGATGACGATGTCTGCCCGGCCCGCGAGGATCTGGTCGACGGCCAGGCCCATCGACTCGGCGCCGGAGGCGCACGCGGACACCGCGGTGTGTGCCCCTGCACGCGCACCGAGGTGCAGCGAGACGTTGCCACTGCTGCTGTTGGGCATGATCATCGGGACGGTCAGTGGGAAGACACGGCGGACGCCCTTCTCCCTCAGGTTGTCCCACTGGTCAAGCAGGGTGGTGACGCCGCCCATCCCGGATCCGATGGCGACCATGAAGCGCTCGGGGTCGACCTCGGGGGCGCCCGCGTCGGCCCACGCCTCACGCGAGGCGACCATGGCGTACTGCGCGCTGAGGTCCATGCGCCGGCACTCGACCTTGGTGAGCACCTCCTCGGGGGAGGTGTGGATCGAGGCGGCGAAGGTCACGGGGAGGTCGTGCTCCGCGACCCAGTCCTGAGTCAGCGGACGCGCACCGGGGGTGCCGGCGAGAAGGGCGTCCCATGTCGCGGTGATGGTGCCGCCGAGGGGGGTGGTGGCGCCGAGACCGGTGACGACGACGCGACGTTCGGTGCTCATGTTCGATGACTCCTAGGAATGGATGGTCCCGGCGCCGCCCCAGGTCGTGGGGCGGCGCCGACGGATCAGCTCTGGTTGGACTTGATGAACGAGACGGCGTCTCCGACGGTGCGGAGGTTCTTGACCTCGTCGTCGGGGATGCGCACGCCGAACTTCTCCTCGGCGTTGACGACGATCGTCATCATCGACAGCGAGTCGATGTCGAGGTCGTCGGTGAACGCCTTGTCGCTCTGCACGGCCTCGGGCTCGAGTCCGGTCTCCTCGTTGACGATCTCTGCGAGACCCGCGAGGATCTCCTGCTCGCTCTGAGCCATGTCCTGTCTCCTTCGTGATGCGCATCCGCCGGATGCGGACGCTCTGGTGGTGCGGGTGTGCTGGTGGTGCGTTGGTGCAGTGGTCCGGATGACCCGCGGACCGCGGGAGTCTCTAGGGCAGTTCGACGACCTGCGCGGCATACACCAGACCGGCGCCGAAGCCGATCTGGAGCGCCAGTCCGCCTCGCGGCACGAGGCCTTCGCGGAGCAGGCGCTCCGTGGCGAGGGGGACCGAGGCAGCAGAGGTATTGGCGGTCTCGACGATGTCGCGGGCGACGACGACGTGCTCGGGCATCTTGAGCTGCTTGCACATCGCGTCGATGATGCGAACGTTGGCCTGGTGCGGGATGAAGGCATCGAGTTGGTCGGCGGTGACTCCGGCCGCGTCGAGGGCCTTCTGGGCCACGGGGGCCATGCCCCATACGGCCCAGCGGAACACGCTCTGGCCCTGCATGCCGATCGTCGGCCAGCCGAGGTCCTGGTCGCGCACCTCGACCCAGCTGTCGTTCTGCGCGATGACGTCCCACTTGTCGCCCTCGGAGCCCCACACGGTGGGGCCGATACCCGGGGTGTCGGAGGCGGAGACGATGGCTGCTCCTGCCCCGTCGCCGAAGATGAACGCCGTGCCACGGTCGGTCGGGCTCGTGAAGTCGGAGAGTCGCTCGACGCCCACCACGAGGACGTTCTGCGCGCTGCCGCCCCTGACCATGTCGCTGGCGAGCGAGATGCCGTGGCAGTAGCCGGCGCAGGCGGCAGAGATGTCGAAGGCGGCCGGACTGCTCATGCCGAGCACCTGCGCGAGCGCCGGTGCCGCTGCGGGAGTTTGGTATGGGTGCGTCACGGTCGCGACGAGGACGGCATCGACGTCGGACGGCTCGAGGCCAGCCATCTCCAGCGCGCCACGGGAAGCCTCGGCCGACATCTCGATGACGCTCTCGCCGTCCTCAGCGCGGTAGCGGGTCTTGATGCCGGAGCGCTCCTGGATCCACTCGTCGGAGGAGTCGATGGCCTCGACGATCTCGGAGTTGGGGACGACACGGCGAGGTCGGTAGGCGCCCACGCCGGAGATGCGTGTGTGGGCCGCGCCGGACGCCGGCGTGATGAGTCCAGACATGTCAGGCCTCCTGGGGGTGCAGACGGAGCACGGGCTGACCGGGGGAGACCGGGTCGCCATCCTCGACGAGCCACTCCACGACGCGGCCACCGTGCGGGGCCACGACCTCGTAGGTGTCACGCAGCGTGCCTACGGTCGCCACGACGGTGCCCGCGGACACTGCTGCGCCCACCTCACTTGCGGCGAAGGAGACCATGCCCTTGGCCGGGCTGATGACGAGTCGCCATGTGGGGTCCTGTGCCACCCCGGACGCCACGCCGTGCTCCTTGACCATCCGATGCGCCTGCTCGAGGTCGTCCGGGGTCTTGAGCGCAAGGATCTCGACGCCCTTGAGGGCACGCTTCGCCAGACCGGCGAGGGTGCCCGCTGGTGGGATCTCGATGATCCCGGTGACGCCGAGCTCCTTGAACGTCTCCATCGTGAGGTCCCAGCGGACCGGGTTGCTCACCTGGCTCACGAGCCGGCCGAGGACCTCACGCCCGCTGTGGACCACAGCGCCATCACGATTGGACACGAGGGGGACGCGCGCGTCGTGCGTCGACATGGCCCGGGCATAGCCGGACAGCACATCGACCGCGGGGGCCATGTGCTCGGTGTGGAAGGCACCAGCGACCTTGAGGGGGATGACCCGCGCCTTGGCTGGCGGCTCGGCAGCGAGGGCCGCCAATTGCTCCATCGTCCCGGCAGCGACGACCTGACCTGCGCCATTGATGTTGGCGGGGGTGAGGCCGTGGCTCTCGATCGCCGCAGTCACCTCCGCGGGATCCCCGCCCATGACGGCGCTCATGCCCGTCGGCCGGACGGCGCTGGCCTCGGCCATCGCGCGCCCACGCTCGCGAACGAAGACCATCGCCTGCTCGGCGGAGATGACACCGCCAGCCGCAGCTGCGGTGATTTCACCGACCGAGTGGCCGGCGCCCGCCCCGACGAGGCGGAACCCGTCGGCGGGGTGCTCGAAGAGGGCGAGCAGCGACACGAGCCCGGAAGCCACGATGAGGGGCTGGGCGACCGCCGTGTCCTTGATCGTCTCCTCGTCCGACTCGGTGCCGTGCTTGAGCAGGTCGATCCCCGCGACCGCGGAAAGCCAGCCAAGGCGTTCGCGGACGCCGGGGATGGCGAGCCAGGGGGTGAGGAATCCGGGGGTCTGGGAGCCCTGTCCAGGGCAGACGATCACGAGCACCCCTTCAGCGTCGCGTTTCGGGTGGCCTCCGGGCGTGACGGTTCGAGACGATTCTGTGCGCCAAGATCTGTAGGGTTCCTACAACTCCGATGAACGTGCCGCGGACGCGCGGGAAACGCGTTGCGACGGTTCAGGGGCTACTCGTCCGTAGGCCAGAGCAAGTCGCACCGTCTGTGCATCGTGAGGGTCGGTGAGGTCGTAGCCGATCGAATCCGCGATCTTGGCGAGGCGATATCGCACGGTGTTCGTGTGGACGAACAGCGTGCGTGCGGTGCCTTCAAGACCCAGCCCACCGTCGAGGTAGGCCGCCGCTGTTTCGAGGAGGTTCCCGCCCCCGCTCGCGGACAGGGGGGCGTAGACCGACGACACCAGAGCCGCCCGTGCCGGCAGGTCCCCGAGGAGGGCCCGCTCCGCGAGCAGGTCGTCGCTCCGCGCGGGCCGAGGCGCCGTCGGCCAGGCAGGCGCCGCCATGTGCCCACTGAGCGCCGCACGCGCACTCCGCCCCGCGGCATACAGGTGGGGGACGACCGGACCGACGACAATCGGGCCGTCGCCGAAGACCGGGCCAAGTTCGGACGCGCTCTCGAGCGCATCGGCGACCTGCCCGGCAATGCACACGACGCGACGACCCTGGATGGCGGCAAGGACCTCGACACCATGCCTCTTGGCAACACGATGCAACTCCTCGACGACCTGAGAAGGGCCTGAACTGGGCGTCGATCCGACGATGACGCAGACATCCGTCGTCGTGCCCCAACCCAGCGCCGAGGCCCGTGACTGCATCGAGTCGTCAGCCTCCCCGCGAATCACCGCGTCGACGACGAGAGCTTCGAGTCGTGCGTCCCAGGCTCCCCGTGCTTCGGCTGCGTGCGCGTAGACCTCAGCGGCCGAGAAGGCGATCTCACGGCTGTAGCGCAGGACCGCCTCCCGGACCTTGACCTCGTCGCCGCGCGCCGCGAGACCGGTCGACTCCCGCTCCACGACATCGACCACGGTGCGCACCAAGTCGAGGGTCTGGCCCAGGTTGATGGACCTGGTCAACTCGCGGGGAGCGGTTCCGAAGACGTCGGCGGTGACGTGTGCGTGGTCCTGGGGTCCGGTGAACCACTCGATGAACGAGCGGATGCCCGCCTGCGCGACGAGGCCGACCCAGGATCGTTCCTCGGCGGGCAGCGCGCGATACCACTCGTGTTGCGTCTCCATCTGCTGCACCGCAGCGGCACCGAGGTCGCCCGCAGCTTGCTCGACGCGTCGTCGAGTCGCCGCCGATGGTCGGCTCTTGGAGGTGGCCACCTCGGAAGTCTATTTGTATGCCGTACACAACCACCCGGCATACGTGCGGTGTCGTTGCGGACTGGCTCAGGCCTGCCAGCCGAGGACCTGTTCGCCGAGCGTGATGGTCAGGAACCAGACCGCCGCCGCGAGGAAGGGGAAGCCCAGGATCCACCACGGTCGCAGGGTGAACCACCGGATCGCGAGGACGAGCAGCGTCAACCAGAAGGCCAGCAGCAGCACGATGGCCCACAGTGGCGCTGCGAGGCCCGACGAGATGTAGAACGGCAACACGACGAACAGCCCGGCGATGCCGAGGGCAGCCGCGATGCGCTCCAGGAACTTTCGTCCGTCCATCCCCGAAGCATCCACCCAAACGGCGCGGGGTGTCAGTCGGTGCCGAACTCCATGGCAGCGCGGTCCAGGGACTCGTCGTCGGGCCCCGCGGGCGAGGGGTTGGCGGTGATGCGGTCTGAGCCGCCTGCGGGGAGTTCCCCGAAGAGGGTGCCGTTCTCGACGAGAAGCTGTCCCTGGGTCACCGGCTGTCCGGCGTAGAGCTCGAGCTTGGACCGACTGTCGGCGATGTCGAGGTTGCGCATGGTGAGCTGTCCGATCCTATCGAGTGGACCGAATGCCGCGTTCTCCACGCGCTCCATCGACAGCTTGTCGGGGTGGTAGCTGAAGTTCTCACCCTGGGTGTTGACGATCGAGTAGTCATCGCCGCGCCGCAGTCGCAGCGTCACCTCGCCGGTGACCACCGAGGCGATCCAGCGCTGGATCGACTCGCGCATCATGAGGGACTGCGGGTCGAGCCAGCGGCCTTCGTAGAGAAGGCGACCGAGACGCCGACCCTCTGCGTGGTAGTTCGCGATCGTGTCCTCGTTGTGGACGGCGTTGAGCAGCCGCTCGTAGGCAATGTGGAGCAGGGCCATGCCCGGGGCCTCGTAGATGCCGCGCGACTTCGCCTCGATGATGCGGTTCTCGATCTGGTCGGACATGCCCAACCCGTGCCGACCACCAATGGTGTTGGCCACGTTGACCAGAGCCACCGGCTCGAGGTCCTCACCGTTGATCGCGACGGGCCGCCCCTGAACGAAGCGGATCCGCACGTCCTCCTGCTCGATGAGGATGGACTGGTCCCAGTGCTTGACGCCCATGATGGGCTCGACGATCTCCATCGACTCATCGAGGTGCTCGAGCGTCTTGGCCTCATGGGTGGCGCCCCAGATGTTGGCGTCGGTCGAGTAGGCCTTCTCGGCGCTGGCCCGGTAGGGAAGGTCGCGGGCGGTGAGCCACTCGCTCATCTCGTGGCGGCCGCCGAGTTCGCCGACGAACGCCGGGTCGAGCCACGGCTTGTAGATCCGCAGGCTGGGGTTGGCGAGCAGGCCGTAGCGGTAGAACCGCTCGATGTCGTTGCCCTTGAAGGTGGAACCGTCTCCCCAGATCGACACGTCATCGGCCTGCATCGCCCTCACGAGAAGGGTTCCGGTGACGGCGCGGCCCAGGGGCGTGGTGTTGAAGTAGGTCTTGCCGCCGCTGCGGATGTGGAAGGCGCCGCACGCGAGGGCGGACAGTCCTTCCTCGACGAGTGCGTTGCGGCAGTCGACGAGCCGGGCGATCTCGGCGCCGTACTGCCCGGCGCGGTCAGGCACGGTGTCGATCTCGGGCTCGTCGTACTGGCCGAGGTCCGCTGTGTAGGTGCACGGCACGGCCCCTCGCTCTCGCATCCAGGCAACGGCGACAGAGGTGTCGAGACCTCCGGAGAAGGCGATGCCGACGCGTTCGCCGACGGGCAGGGAAGTGAGTACCTTGGACACGATGCAAGACTATACAGTCGGGCGTATAACCACAAATTGACCGTATGCCGTCCGCGCAGGTGTCGGGGACTCGTGGCGTCTTCTGCGACCAGCCCGACATCCTCGACCGAACTGGCCGTTCGGCTCCGGTGTGCACGGGGCTGACGCGGAACGACGCGCGGGAGCACACTGGAGGCATGGCACGGAACGCTGCCCTTGTCGCCACAGCTGCGGCACAACTGACCGCGGGCCTCGTGGGTGAGGCGATCGCAGCCCGGAGGGGGCGCCCTTCCGACCCGATGCTGGGTCACTGGAACCTCCCTCGTGACCACATGGTTCGCAACGCCATCGTCCTCGGGACAGGTCAGTCGGCACCGAACATCATGATGATGACGCAGGCCGTCGCCGCCGCCCAGTTGGCACGCGACGGAAGCCCGCGCGCGCGACGAACCCTTGGCGTCCTCGGCGCCATCATGATCGGGGGCTACCTCATCGAGCGGGAGACGCCCCTGTGGAGTGGACACCGGGATGCGCTCGCCACGCCGGTGTTCGCGACGGGCCTCGCTGGGGCGATCGCGATGGCACTGCTGGGACTCCGGGGTGGCGACCGCTGAACGGTCCGCGAAGGTTCGGGGAGCCCGCAGCCAGGGCGACCCGATTGCCTTGGGGTCGCCGGGCGATCAGACTCCGAGGGTGACCAGCACGTGGGCTGAAGATCCGGTTGTGGCGCGGCTCCTGGGTGCCGCTGCCGTGGCTGGTCCCCGCTTCCGGCTCGTCGTGGTCGCCAAGGTCCTGGAGCTGGATGCGGGAGACGGTCTGGCGGCCGTGGACCGGGCGGTTCGCGCGGGTGTGCTGGCCTTGGCACCGGATGCCGGCGAAGGGTGGTTCACGGGTGAGGGTGCTCGCCGTGCTGTCGAAACACAACTGGCCCTGGCGGATCGGGCCGACCTTCACCGGAGGTTCGCGGAGGCGTTGGCATCTGAACCCGATCAGGATCACGGGGAGATCGTCAGGCATCTCTTGGCCGCTGCCGCAGCCACCGTGGATCCCTTGGAGCGGGCTCGAACGCAGATCAGCTTGGCTCCGCATGCCGTGGCCGCCGGAGATCTCGGAACTGCACGCGCCGCCGTGCAGGCCGCGATGGGTGTGGCACGCACCTCCGGTTCCGCTGCGTTGCTGGCGGATGCGGCCTCAACCCTTGAGCCACTGGGCGAGTCCTCATGGGACGGTGACGTGTACCAATGGTGCGCCGAGGCTCTGGCGGCCCCGGCGCTCGATGGCGCGACCCGGGTCCGGCTCTTGGCCCGGCAGACACAGGCGGCGGTCTACTGCGGCCGCTGGACGGAGGCGCTCGCCGCGAGCGGCCAAGCCCTCCGCGGTGCCGACGTGCTCGGCGATGCGTCGCTCCTCATCGAGGCGCTCACGGCACGGCAGCTCGCGACAAGCGGTCCGGACGACATCGATGAACTGCTCCGGCTCGCCGATCGGATGGCGGATCTCGGGACGTCGACCGGTCGCGCCGACGTCGAGATGTGGGCCTGTCTCTGGCGCATCGACGCGCTGTGGTTCCTGGGCGACCTGGCGGCCATCGAGGTGGAGTCGAGTCGATTGGAGAGCTGTGTCGGACGAATCCCCGGTGGCGCGAGCCGATGGCACCTTCTCGGCGCGCGTGCCGCGTTGGCGTTGGCCCGGGCGGACTTCACGGAGGCCGAGCGGCTGCACGCTGAGGTCATCGAAATCCTGGAGCAGCTCGGTCACCCGGCGGTGCACGGTGCGTGGGTGTCGTTCCGGACTTTGCTGGGTCACCACGTCGGGCACTCGAACGAACTGCTCGGCCCTGCGGTCTGGGACTTCGGCACTGATCCACGCTGGGCGTTGGGCACGCGGCTGATCCGCGCGTTCGTGCTGGTCGACTGTGACCGTACCGAAGAAGCGGCCGCGCTCTACCAGCGTTGCGGTGCCCCGCAGGGGTGGGATCTTCCGCGAACGGGCGTGCTCCTCGTGTGGGCGATCGCGTCCAGAGTGGCTGCGGCTGTGGGTGCGGCCGACGATGTCCGGTACTTCCGCGCTCGTCTGGAACGCCATCGCGGACGATATGTCGTGGCTGGCGGCGGGGCGACGGCGTGCATGGGGCCGGTCGAGTTGGCTGTCGGGGCATGTGCGAGGGCACTCGGCGACTGGACTGCGGCTGAGCAGGATCTGCGTCGGGCCTCAGCCTTGTGCCACGAGGGTGGCGTGCCAGGTCTTCGAGTGGAGGCCGACTGCCTGCTCGCCGAGGCGCTCGACGGGTCGGGAGATCCGGTCGCGGCCGCAGTCGTTGCGAGGGAGGCGCTCCCACTTGCCCGCACGCTCGGGATGGTGCCATGGGCAAGGAGGCTGGAGCAGTTGGCTGTGCGGGACGATCCACTCAGCCCTCGAGAGCGACAGATCGCCGGATTGGTCGCGGATGGTCTCAGCAATCGGGAGATCGCGGCGCGACTGGTCATCTCCGAGCGCACCGCCCAGAACCACGTGCAGCACATCCTGGGCAAGCTCGGCTTCGTGAACCGGGCGCAGATCGCGGCGTGGACCGAACGCGGCCGTTCCCGATGAGCAGGCGGAATGAGCAATTCGCACGATGCGCGCGCGGCCGCTCAACCGATTCGCTGGGGACATGGAAAGACTCGTATCAAGCAACGGCGCCCCGGATCTGGCGAAGTGGGAGATCGCGGTGACGGCCTATCTGAAGAAGGTCCAGCGTCACGCTCCGCCCAGGGGCACACTCCAGCGGATCGAGGCCGCGCGGGCGAGCAACGCGACCATTCCAGGCGCACCGACTGTCGTCGACCTCTACGTCGACCCGATCTGCCCCTACACCTGGATCGCTTCGTGCTGGTTGCGGGAGGTAGGGAGACTGCGCGCGATCGACGTCCGTCACCACGTCATGAGCCTGCACCTGCTCAACGCCGGCGGTGTCCTCGAGAAGCGGTATGCCGGGATGGTGGGGCCCTCTCGCGTGGCGATGGCCGTCGTCCAACAGCACGGGCGCGAGGCATTCGCCACCTGGCACCGCGAGTTCGGCCACCGGATCTTCGACCACTGGCGCTTTCCGACGCCCAGGGAGTATCGCGCTGCCGCTCTCGACGCGCTGGTCGCGACCGGACTGCCGGCGGCGCTCGCGGAGGTCGCGGTGTCGGATGCGTACGACGACGCGCTTCGCGCCTCCACGGACGCGGCGATCCTGCCGGTCGGATTCGACGTCGGCACACCGGTGGTCCACATCGACGGCGTTGCCTTCTTCGGCCCGATCCTCAATGCGGTCCCGATGGGCGATGCAGCCGTCCGACTGTTCGACGGAATCCGGCTCGTGTCCGAGAGCCAGGACTTCTTCGAGTTCAAGCGCAGCCGAATCGCTCCACCTGATGTCTGGTACGCGCCGCAGGAGCGCTACGACGAAGGGGTCCGCACATGAACAGCGACGAGATCTGGGCCGCCATCGATGACCAGCGGCGGCGCACCGCCAACCTGCTCGAGACGCTCACGGCCGAGCAGTGGGATCACCCGTCCCTCTGTGACGGGTGGTCGGTCCGCCACGTCGCAGCCCACTTGACCCCAACGATGCAGCAACAGCGGATCAGGGATGCCATCTCTTTCATGGCGAGTCACCCCAAGGTGCTCCGAGCCGGTTCCCTGAACGGCATCATTCACGACTCGGCGGTGCTCCTTGCCGCAGAGCTGTCCGAGGCGGAGATCATCGGACGCATCCGGGGCATGGAGGGCTTGCGTCGGCACAATGCCTTCGTCACCGAGCGTGGGTCCCTCATCGACATCCTCGTGCACGGTCAGGACATCGCCCTCCCACTGGGCCTGACTCTCGACATGCCCGCGGAGGCAGCCGCGGAGGCCGCCGAGCGGGTCTGGGCGACGCGCCACACCTGGCTGGGCGTCGTCTTCCGCAACCACTCGCTGGACCCCTACCGACTCACTGCAACGGACACCGACTGGTCCGTTGGCGAGGGCCTCGACGTGCGCGCGTCGGCGGGAGCCCTCCTGCTTCTCATGACCGGCCGCACGGCCCGTATCGATGAGCTTGAAGGTGCAGGGGCCGACGAGCTGAGGCGGTCCCTCGTCGCGGGCTGACTGCACCTGACAGATGTCATGGTGAGTTGGTGGCTTCCGGCACTGCCGGGAGCCGCCCTCGCCGCCGCACGCTTGATGCATGACACCCACCGACTCAGCCGCCGTCGAACTGACGGGCCTCAGCAAGTCCTTCCCGAGCCGTGCAGGAGCGGTCCGGGCAGTGAAGGGCATCGACCTCACCATCAGGCGCGGAGAGATCGTCGCCTTCCTCGGCCCCAACGGCGCCGGCAAGACCACGACGCTCGACCTCGTCCTCGGACTCACCAGCCCCACGTCCGGCGATGTGCGTGTGCTCGGACGGTCACCTCGGGAAGCGGTTCGCGCCGGGCAGGTCTCGGCCGTGCTCCAGACCGGCGGTCTCCTGCGTGACCTCTCCGTCCGCGAGACGGTCCAGATGATCGCGAGCACGTATGCCGTCCACGCGCCTGTCGACGACGTCGTGCGTCGCGCGGGTCTCACCCCCATCGAGAAGCGGCGCGTGTCCAAGTGCTCGGGTGGAGAGCAGCAACGGCTGCGGTTCGCGCTCGCCCTGCTGCCCGACCCGGACCTACTCATCCTCGACGAGCCGACCGCGGGCATGGACGTCCAGTCCCGGCGCGCCTTCTGGGACGCGATGAAGGTCGAGGCCGACGCAGGCCGGACCGTCCTCTTCGCAACGCACTACCTCGAAGAGGCCGATGCGTTCGCGGGCCGCATCGTCCTGGTCGCGGACGGGGAGATCGTCGCCGATGGCCCCACTGACGAGATCAGGGCCCGCGCGCTTGGCCGCCGCGTGTCAGCCCGGGTGCCTTCGGAACGCCTACCTGACGCCGTCGCCCACCTGCGTGTCATGGCCATCGTGCATGACGTCGCCGTCGAGCAGAACCGCCTCACCGTAGAGTCCTCCGACTCGGACGCGGTGGCTCGAGAGCTCCTGACGTCATGGGGCGCCCACGACCTCGAGATCACAAGCGGCTCACTCGAGTCGGCCTTCATCGCACTCACCCGTTCAGACACCGAAGGAGCAGTGGCATGACCACCGCGACCACGAAGCCCAGCAGCACCCTTGAGACCCCGGCACGGAAGCCTCGGGTGACCGGGCTCGGAGAGCCGACCGAGCGAGGCAAGCGGACGGCATACCTCCGTCTTGAACTGAAGCGCGTGACGCGCGATCTCGTGACGATGTTCTTCGTCGTGGCGCTCCCGGCCTTCATGTACCTGCTCTTCGGCGCGAGCGCCGGTTGGTCCCAGCAATCGGCCGGCAACGGCAACGTCGCCCTCTACGTCATGATCTCGATGGCCGCCTACGGTGCGGTCACCGCGACGGTCGGCGTCGGCGGCACGGCCGCAGTGGAGCGCATGCAGGGGTGGGGCCGGCAGTTGGGACTCACCCCTCTGGGCGACGGCACCTTCGTCGCGATCAAGGCGACCGTCGCCCTGCTCATCGCGATCCTGCCGATCCTCGTCGTCTATGTCCTCGGGGCCTTCACCGGAGCCAAGGGAAGCCTGATGGCCTGGGCGGGCAGCGCAGCGATCCTGGTTGCGGGCGCGGTCATGTTCGCGCTCTACGGGCTGATCTTCGGGATGGCGTTCCGGTCCGAGTCCTCGGTCTCGGCCGCATCGGGTTCGCTCGTCATCCTCGGCTTCCTCGGCAACATCTTCTTCCCGCTGAGTGGTTTCCTCCTCGACCTCGCCCGGTTCACCCCGCTGTACGGCTATGTCTCCCTGGCGCGCTACCCCCTGACCGGGGGCGACGTGGTCGACACCGCCGGCAACCTCACGCACCAGCCCCTCTGGATGCCGGTGACTAACGTTGTGGTGTGGACGGTGATCTTCGCAGTGCTCGCGACGTGGCTGGTGCAGCGCAGTCGCGGCCGACAGTGAACGCCGAGGCAGTGTCGACCCACTCCCAGCCCACCGATCCGTGGCGGCGCTGGGGGTGGGTCATGGGCGCGGTGTGGCTCGTCTTCCTCGCCTTCCCGATAGCGGGTGTCGTGGCCAGCGACGAGAGTCGACCGCGCACCGTCGGCGCCGTCGCACTCTTCGTCCTCTTCGGGCTGGTCTATATCCGAGCCTTTGTCCGGATGGGCCGTCCCTCGACGGAGCGGTCGGTGCGTCGTGACGGAGTCGCCCATCTCGTCGCGCTGCTCCTCATCTGTGGCGCCATCCATGCCCTCGTCGGTGCGTTCTCCGTCGGCGCTGGCCCCTATCTCGTCGCCCTGTCGATGTTCGTCCTGCCGCTCTGGGCCGGGGTGCTGATGACAGCGGCGGTCCTCGTCCTCACGTTCTGGCTGACCACGGGGGCAGGCGGGGCGGACGAGTGGTTCCTCATGGGGATCGTCGTGCTCATCGCCGTGGTCACCGGAGTGGTGCGCGGGCTCGACCGGCGCACGGTCCTCTATGAGCAGCTGACGGGCGAGTTGGCCATGGCTGCCGAGCGTGACAGGGTCGCGCGGGACGTCCACGACGTCGTCGGGCACACCCTCACCGCCATGAGCCTCAAAGCCGACGTGGCGGAGCGCCTGGTGGCGACCGACCCCGAACGGGCCCGGCGTGAGATTGCTGAGGTCGCCGCGTTGAGCCGTCAGGCGCTCGCTGAGGTGCGGGCTGCAGTGGGCGGAATCCGTTCGGCGAGTCTGAGCGACGAAATCGCCTCTGCCGAGCGGGTGCTCGCCTCGGCCGGCATCCGGTCGGAGATGCCGAGTGACCTCACGATCGTCGACCCGCGCCATCGGGTGGTCCTCGCCTGGGTGCTGCGGGAGGCCGTCACCAACGTCGTGCGGCACAGCAATGCCACCGTATGCCGTGTGGTCCTGGGGCCGTCCTCACTCACCGTCGAGGACGACGGACGAGGCCCGTCCGGCCTGCGAGAGGGCAACGGGCTCAGGGGGGTTCGCGAGCGGGTCGACGCAGCCGGGGGAGAGCTGCGAGTGATCGATGTGTCGCCCGGAGTCCGGCTCGAGGTGTCCCTGTGATCCGGGTGCTCGTCGCCGACGATCAGGCGCTCGTGCGCGGAGCGGTCGTCACCTTGCTCGGGCTCGAACCGGACCTCGACGTCGTTGCCGAGGCAGGTCGTGGTGACGAGGTGCTCGACCTGGTCCGGGCACATGACGTCGACGTCGCCCTGCTCGACGTCGAGATGCCCGGCATGGACGGCATCGAGGTGTGTCGGTCGTTGATCGCCTCGGGCATGGGAGTGCGGTCACTGATCGTCACGACCTTCGGGCGACCGGGGTTCGTCCGGAGGGCCCTGGAAGCCGGCGCTGCGGGGTTCGTCGTCAAGGACACGCCTGCATCCGAGCTCGCTGACGCGGTGCGACGAGTGCACGCGGGGGAGCGCGTCATCGACGGCGCGCTCGCGGCCGAGTCCCTCATCGAGGGCGCCAACCCGCTCACCGTCCGTGAGCAGGACGTCCTGCGTGCCGCCCTGGGCGGTGCGCCGATCGCCGTTGTCGCCAAGGCTGTTCACTTGTCCGAGGGGACGGTGCGCAACTACCTGTCGTCGGCGATGGCCAAGACAGCTACTTCGACGCGGGCCGAAGCCGCAGTTCACGCACGCGACCGCGGCTGGCTCTGACACACCCCGCTGCTCGACTTTGTGCCCGAATGGGACACGCTGATGGAGGCCTACGGCCGACGAAGCGTGTCCCATTCGGGCACAAAGTCGGTCCGTCATCGTCCGAAAGGTTGATGCCCGGCGGAGGCGTCGGCAGACACCTCATTCCTACCGTCGAGGCATGCCCTTCATCTCGCGCTTCACCTCCCGCCGTGGAGCGTGGATCACACTCGCGCTCGGCCTCCTCCTCAGCCTCGGAGTCATCGGCGGACTTCGCGGGGCGGAAGCGCCGCCGCGGGCCGACGCCGCTCCGACAACCTCGGAGTCCGCCAGGGTCGCGGAGCTCGTCGCAGGGTTCCCCGACGCCGACGTCCAGAGCGTGCTCCTCGTGGCCACGCGGGACGACGATGCCGCGTTGACCACCAGCGACATGGCAGCGCTGACTTCTCTCGCGACCTCGTTGCCCGCGACCCCCGGGCATCCGACGAGCCCTGCCATGCCGTCCAAGGACGGCCGCGCAGCCCTGGTCCAGATACCGATGACCGCATCGGCGGACAACGGTGAGAACGCGGAGACGATCTCTCACCTGCGCGATCTCGTGAGGGAGCGGGCACCCGACGATCTCTCAGTGCTCGTGACGGGGGGACCCGCGTTCGGCGCCGACATCGCCCAGGCCTTCGACGGAGCGAACGTCACGCTGCTTCTCGTGACCATCGGCGTCGTCGCCCTCCTGTTGCTCCTCACCTATCGGTCACCGGTCCTGTGGCTCGTACCCGTGCTCGTCGTCGGCGTGGCCGATCAGGTCGCCACCGTCCTCACCACAGCGCTGGGATCGGCGCTGGACTTCTCGTTCGACACCGGGATCGTGAGTGTCCTGGTCTTCGGGGCGGGCACGAACTACGCGATGCTCCTGATCTCTCGCTACCGCGAGGAGTTGTGGCACAAGAGCGACCACCGAGTCGCGCTCGTTCGTGCCTGGCGCGCAACCCTGCCGGCCATCGTTGCGAGCAACGTCACGGTGGTGCTCGCGTTGGCCACCCTTGCGGCGGCGGTCATCCCGGGCACTCGGGGGTTGGGTATTGCCGCTGCGGCGGGTCTGGTGGTGGCGTTGGTCGCCGTGCTCGCCCTCCTCCCGGCGGCGCTCGCCGTCACCGGTCGTCGCGTTTTCTGGCCCTACATCCCGAGGGCCGCCCGCAAGGACGAGCCCGTTTCGTCGACGTGGGGCTCCATTGCGACGGCCGTCATGCGCCGGCCCGGGGTCGTCGTCACGTTGGGACTGCTCGCTCTTGGGCTGCTCGCAGGCGGACTCTTGGGCACGAAGGTCGGCCTCGCCCAGACGGAGCAGTTCCGAGTCCCTTCCGAATCGGCCACTGGGCTCGAGGTCCTGAGTCGGCACTTCCCGGCCGGTGCGGCGCAACCCCTGATGATCGTGGCCAGGGCCGACCGAGTCGAGGACGTCGCGGCGGCAGTCTCGTCCGTCCCGGGCGTGGATCATGCCCGACCTCTCGAGGACGCTCCGAACACGCGGGGGTCTCTCGGGCGCATCAGTGTGGTCACCACGGCCGACCCGGGAACGGGGACGGCGCGGCAGACGGTGGCCGATGTGCGTGCCGCCGCCCACGCCGTGTCGGGTGCAGAGGCGCTCGTGGGTGGGCAGCAGGCCACCGACGTCGATGCCAGGGAGGGCAACCGTCGCGACCTCCTGCTCATCGTGCCCATGATCCTGCTGGTCAACGCGCTCGTCCTCATGGCCCTGACCCGCTCGCTCGTCGCCCCGGCGGTCCTCCTGGGCGTCAACCTGGTCAGCGCGCTGGCGACGATCGGAGCCGGTTCGTGGATTGGGCGCCATGTGCTCGACTGGTCGGCGCTCGACCTGCAGGTGCCGCTCCTGTCGTTCCTCTTCCTTGTCGCGCTCGGCATCGACTACACGATCTTCCTCGTGCATCGCGCCCGCTCGGAGGCAGCAGCCCTCGGCACTCGCCGCGGCATGGTGCGAGCGGTCCACGGGACCGGCGCCGTGATCACGAGTGCCGGCATCGTCCTCGCCGCGGTCTTCGCCGCGCTCGGTGTCCTGCCGCTCGTCGCCCTGGGCCAGCTGGGCCTCATCGTCGGACTCGGTGTCGTCATCGACACCTTCCTCGTCCGCACGGTGCTCGTGCCAGGGATCTTCGCCCTGCTGGGCGATCGGATCTGGTGGCCGGTTCGTGGACCTGACGTGGACATGGCGCCTACGCACTCCGAGGCTGCAGACTTCGTCACCGTCGGCTGAAGTAGCGTCGCCACATGCACCGCGTCATGCGCACCCTGACCGTGGTCCAGCACATTCTCTTCGGGGTACTGACTGCCGTCTGCGTGACGCGGTCCTGGTCCACCGGCGCCCCGCGCGTCCCGCTGGTCGTCGCCGCGATGATTCTCATTGCCTGGTATGCCGTGGGCCTGCGGTGGAGTGCGCGCAGCACTGATCGGTCGGCCGGGTTCTCCGGCGTGGGTGAGGGCAGCCCGCAGGCTCGGTGGTGGCTCGTCGGTCTCGTCGCCTGCTGGCTGGCACTCGTCCTCGTCTCTGCCGAGAACGTCTGGCTTGCGTTCAGCCTCTGGCTCCTCATCCCGCACTTCCTTCCAGTGCGATGGGCGGCAGTCCTGAGCCTCGCCGTCCTCGCCGTCGTGATCTGGCGGCCGTGGTTCGCGACCGGCGACCTCTCGGTCGCCGAAGCGATCGGGCCGGCGATCGGTGCCATGTTCGCTTTCGCCCTGTCACGCGGACAGCACCAGCTCGTGCGGGACGCGATCGAGCGCCAGCGTCTCGTCGACTCGCTCGTCCGGGCGCAGGACGAGATGGCGGCTCTGCACGACGAGCTCGCCGCGGCGCAGCGTGAGTCCGGTGTACTCCAGGAGCGAGGTCGGCTGTCACGGGACATCCACGACACGCTGGCCCAGGGGTTTTCGTCGATCGTCCTGCTCGCCCGGGGGAGGTCCGTGGTCGCGGGCGAGCGGGACCTGAACCAGCTGCTCAACCAGATCGAGTCCACCGCGAGTGCCAACCTCGTCGAGGCACGCAGTGTCGTCGGCGCCCTGGCGCCGACGTCCTTGTCGGACCATGGCCTGACCCAGGCGCTCGGTCGGATCCTCGAGGCACTGGAGACAGAGACGGGGATCCGGACCGAACTGCGGGTGGAGGGAGAGCCGTTGCATCTCCCGACTGCCACAGAGGTGGCGCTGCTGCGCACGGCGCAGGGGGCGTTGGCCAACGTCCGGTCCCACTCGGGGGCGGGCCGTGTCGTCGTGACCCTCTCAGGACTGGAGGACCGGGTGCTCCTCGAGGTCCTCGATGACGGGCGCGGCTTCGACCCCGACGCGCTGACCGAACGCGCCGGCGCCTACAGCCTCGGGGGGTACGGGCTGCCGTCGAGCAGGGCCCGACTGCGTGAACTGGGCGGTGACCTCGAACTCGAGTCCGCACCCGGGGACGGCACGGCTCTGTCAGCCCATCTGCCCATCGGCTCAGCCACATGATGTCGGCGGCCGAAGCAACTCCCCCCGAGAAGCCCATCAGGGTGCTCATCGTCGATGACCACCCCGTGGTGCGATCAGGCATGCGCACCCTTCTTGCGGCGTCCCCCTGCATCGAGATCGTCGGCGAGGCTGCGACCGGGCGCGAAGCCCTCGGCCTCGTCGAAACAACGTCCCCCGACGTCGTGCTCACCGACCTGAGACTGGGGTCCGGGCTCGACGGAGTGGGCGTGACCCGGGCGGTGCGAGCCGCTCACGACGATGTCGCAGTCCTCATCATCACCACGTTCGACCACGACGCCGATATCGTCCGCGCTGTCGAGGCCGGTGCTGCGGGCTACCTGCTCAAGGACGCGCTCCCCGAGGAGATCGTCGCGGCGATCCGGGCGGCAGCAGTCGGGGAGACCGTGCTGTCGGCCCAGTTGACGGAGCGGGTCGTCGAGACCATGCGGGCCGGACAACGACAGCTGAGCGACCGTGAGCGCGAGGTCCTCGTGCTCGTTGCGGAGGGGCTGTCCAACGACGAAATCGCCAAGGCACTCTTCATCAGCCGGGCCACCGTGAAAACCCACCTGGGGCATCTGTTCGGCAAGCTCGGTGCGGATTCCCGGACGGCAGCCGTCGCTACCGCGCGGCGCCTCGGCCTCCTCGACTGACCGCAGCGGCGGACGCTCAAAGGCGAGCGGACGGCATACCCGGTTTTTGGCGTCCGCAACTTTGGTCGCAGTGGCGACCAAAGTTGCGGACACAACCGGGTCAGGTCAGCTGTCGCCGCCCTCGTTGCCGCTCGTGCCGGCACGCACGTCGAGCAGGTCGTACTTCTCCGCGGCCTTGCCCGGGACGTCGGCAGCAACCTCGCCGCGCGCCGCGAGGACCTGAAGGGTGCGGACAGCCAGGGACGGACCGTCGACGTGGAAGAACCGCCGGGCCGCCGGACGGGTGTCGGCGAACCCGAAACCGTCCGTACCGAGCGAGTGGAACTCGCCGGGGACCCACTGGGCGATCTGGTCCGGGACCGCGCGCATGTAGTCGGACGTCGCGAGCACCGGACCGGCGGCATCCTTGAGCTTCTGGGTCACGTAGGGAACGCGAGCGTCCTCCTCGGGGTGGAGGAAGGCCTGCTCGTCGCAGTCGAGGCCGTCGCGGCGCAACTCGCCCCACGACGTCACCGACCAGACGTCGGCCGCAACGCCCCAGTGGTCCGCGAGCAGTCGCTGGGCCTCGAGGGCCCAGGGCACGCCGACGCCGGAGGCGAGGAGTTGCGCGCGCGCGGGTGTGTGCGTCCAGCCGGACGTGTCCGCCTTCTCGATGAGGTGCATGCCCCGCAGGATGCCGTCACGGTCGACGCCCTCGGGCTCAGCGGGTTGCAGGATGGGCTCGTTGTAGACGGTGAGGTAGTAGATGAGGTCCTCGGGACTCTCGCCGTACATGCGCTGGAGACCGTCGCGCATGATGTGACCGATCTCGTAGCCGTAGGCCGGGTCGTAGGCCACGACGGCGGGGTTGGTCGAGGCGAGTAGCGGGGAGTGCCCGTCGGCGTGCTGCGTTCCCTCTCCGGTGAGCGTCGTCCGGCCGGCGGTGGCTCCGATGAGGAAGCCTCGTGCCATCTGGTCCGCAGCGGCCCAGATCGAGTCACCCGTCCTCTGGAACCCGAACATCGAGTAGAAGATGTAGATCGGGATCATCGGCTCGCCATGTGTCGAGTAGCTCGTCGCTGCCGCAGTGAACGCCGCCACCGAGCCGGCCTCGTTGATGCCGAGGTGCAGGATCTGGCCCTGCTCGGACTCGCGGTAGCTCAGCATGAGGTCGTGGTCGACCGGGGTGTAGTTCTGCCCGTGCGGGTTGTAGATCTTCAGGGTCGGGAAGAAGCTGTCCATTCCGAACGTCCGCGCCTCGTCGGGGATGATCGGCACGATGCGCTTGCCGAACTCCTTGTCGCGCACGAGGTCCTTGAGCAGGCGCACGAAGGCCATCGTCGTGGCGATCGTCTGCTTGCCTGAGCCCTTCTTCACCTGCGTGTAGGCGTCGTCTCCGGGCAGCGTGATCTGGGTGTACTTGCTCCGCCGCTCGGGGATCGGACCACCCAGCTCACGGCGGCGCTCCAACATGTACTCGAGGGCCGGGTCGTTCTCGCCCGGGTGGAAGTACGGCGGCTGATAGGGGTTTTCCTCGATCTGCGCATCGGTGATGGGCAGGCGCAGGACGTCGCGGAACCCCTTGAGGTCCTCCACCGTCATCTTCTTCATCTGGTGCGTTGCATTGCGACCGGCGAAGCCCTTGCCGAGGGAGTAGCCCTTGATCGTGTGGGCGAGGATCACGGTCGGCTGACCGGTGTGGTGCACCGCGGCCTGGTAGCCCGCGAAGACCTTGCGGTAGTCGTGTCCGCCGCGCTGCAGGTCGTGCCAGATCTGGTCGTCGGTGAGGCTCTCGACCATCTTGCGGGTGCGCGGGTCGCGACCGAAGAACTCCTCACGGACGTAGGCGCCATCGTTGGCTCGGAACGTCTGGTAGTCACCGTCAGTGGTCGTGTTCATGATGTGGCGCAGGGCGTGGTCGCGGTCGGCGGCGAGCAGCGGGTCCCAGCCGCGCCCCCAGATGACCTTGACGACGTTCCAGCCCGCACCGCGGAAGAAGGCCTCGAGCTCCTGGATGATCTTGCCGTTGCCTCGCACCGGACCATCGAGACGCTGGAGGTTGCAGTTCACGACGAACGTCAGGTTGTCGAGCTCCTCGTAGGAGGCGAGCTGCAGGAGTCCGCGCGACTCCGGCTCGTCCATCTCGCCGTCGCCGAGGAAGGCCCAGACGCGCTGGTCGCTCGTGTCCTTGATGCCGCGCGCGTGGAGGTACTTGTTGAACTGTGCCTGGTAGATGGCGTTCATCGGCCCGAGTCCCATGGAGACGGTCGGGAACTGCCAGTAGTCCGGCATCATCCGCGGGTGCGGGTAGGACGACAGCGCCTGGATCGAGCCGTCGACCACGTGGCTCTTCTCCTGGCGGAAGCCATCGAGCTGGGTTTGCGTGAGGTGACCCTCGAGGAAGCTCCGGGCATACATGCCGGGGGAGGCGTGGCCCTGGAAGAAGATCTGGTCCCCGCCACCGGGATGGTCCTGTCCGCGCCAGAAGTGGTTGAAGCCGACTTCATAGAGCGTGGCCGCCGAGGCATAGGTGGAGATGTGGCCGCCGACGGCAACCCCGGGGCGCTGCGCGCGGTGCACCATGACGGCCGCGTTCCAGCGGATCCAGCGGCGGTACGTCCGCTCGACGTCCTCGTCGCCGGGGAACCACGGCTCCTGCTCGGCGTCGATGGTGTTGACGTAGTCAGTCGCTGTGAGGGAGGGGACACCGATCTGGTTTTCGCGGGCCCGTTCCAGCAGGCGCAGCATGAGATAGCGCGCCCGCTGGCGTCCACCCTCGTCGATCACCGCGTCGAGCGACGCCAACCACTCCGAGGTTTCCTCGGGGTCGATGTCGGTGAGGCTGCTGGGGAGGCCATTGAGGATCGGTCCGGCTTCCTCGCGAAACGTCACGACGCTGTCCCTTCTACTGACGGATCCGACCGGTGAGGTCGTCATCACATCCTGTCACTGGGGAGTGGTCGCCGTCACACTCGGGTCGGCTGGCAGGCTGGGGCCATGACGACCGAGCTCGATCCCACCGCCGTGACGCTCCGGGGTGACGAGTTGCCCTGGCAGCCGGTGAGCCCGGCACTGCGCACCGTCCGTCTCATCACCCTGTTCGCGTTCCTGACGCCCGTCGTGGTGGTGTTCGGAGTCCTCGCCATCGTCCTGTCTCCATGGTTCTGGATCGGCGCGGTCGTCGCTGGTGTCGTCCTCGCGTGGGGCGCGTGGCTCATCTTCCGGCAAGTCTCGGCCATCTCGTGGATCGAGCTCCCGGACGAGATCGTCATCCGCAAGGGCCGGCTCTTCCGCTCGCTCGTGAGCATCCCCTACGGTCGCCTTCAATACATCGACGTCCAGTCGGGTCCGCTCATGCGATCCCGGGGCATCGCCTCCTGCGAGTTCCACACGGCATCACCGCAGAGTGGCGGCACCCTTCCAGGGCTGCCCCTCGCCGAGGCCGAGGCGCTCCGTGGCCGCCTCGCCGCACACGGGGAAGCACAGCGAGCGGGCCTGTGACACAGTCGAACTCGGAACCGGCGTCGGCTCGTCGAGACCTTGAGCTCCACGAGTGGCAGCACCTCCACCCGCTCTCGCCCGTCCTCCGTGGCGGTGTGGTCGGCGTCGCGATGCTCGGGTATGCCGCGACGCAGTTCGTCGATGACCTGTTCCGTGGGCTGGGTGGAGGCGAGCGACCAAGCGACCCCGGCGACGAGGCCGCAGAGGACGGGCTGCGGAATGGAATCGGTTTCCTCTTCGAGCACTCGCTTGTCACCGCCGCAGTCATCCTCGGAGTGTTTGCCGTCATCGGTCTGGTCGGCTGGCTCACATGGCGGTTCTCGAAGTTCCGCGTGACAGGAGGCCAGCTCGAGTTCCGCAAGGGCTGGCTCTTCCGGGAGCACCGTCAGGTGCCGCTCGAGAGGGTTCAGGCGATCGAGATCAGCCGCCCGCTGCTCGCCCAGATCACGGGGCTCTCCCAGGTCATCGTCCAGTCGGCTGGCGGCGGGGACTCCAACCTCAAGCTGGCCTTCCTCAGCGCAGGCCGGGCCGACGAGGTCCGGCGCGAGCTTCTGGTCCTGGCCGGCCGGCGGGACGAAGCCCGACCGGCGCGCGCAGACGGCCTGGCGTCGTCCGCTGACGACGGGGACATCGACCTGGGTCGTGAGGTGTTGCGGGTTCCCAATTCGAGGCTCTTCGTGGCCACGATCCTGCATGGCGGCACGATTCTCGTCGGGGTGGTCGCCCTGGTCGCCGGAACCGTCGCTCTTGCCGCCTACGGGTCGAGTCTTGAGGCGCTGACAGGCGTCGCGATCGCCCTCCCGGCACTGGGCCCACTGGCCCTGGGTGTCGCGGTGAACCGGGTGCAGGAGTTGCTCAAGCACGGCAACTTCAGGTTGGCCGACACTGGCACCTCCGCCCGCATCCAGCACGGACTCACCGACAAGCGGACGACGACGATCCCACTGCACCGCATCCAGGCCATCGGGATGGTTCAGCCGCTTTGGTGGCGTCCGTTCGGTTGGTGGCGCTGCAAGGTCAATGTCGCCGGCATTGCACAGGACCCCTCGGGCAGCGAGGGCCACGAGACGACGGTCCTCCCTGCAGGGACGCTCGAGCAGGCGCTCGACGTCCTCACCCTCCTCGACCCCGCGGTGTCCGAGACCGACCTGCGACGGGCAGCCCTCGGCGAGGGCGAGAAGGGCGGCTGGACGCTCGTGTCGTCGCGTGCAAAGGTCTTCGACTGGCTCAGCTGGCGACGCAACGGATTCGCCGCGTCGGAGCATTCGCTGATGCTGCGTACTGGACGGTGGTGGCGGCGCGTCTCGGTGATACCCCACGCGCGGGTCCAGTCGATGACCCTGCACCAGGGCCCTCTCGAACGCCGGCTCGAGATGGCCACGGTCACCCTCGTCTCAACCCCGGGCCCTGTCGACGTCACGATCGCCCACCTCGAGGTCGGGACGGCGACCGAGTTGCTGCGCGACGAGTCGGGCCGAGCCCGCGATGCACGCCAAATAGCGCGAAGCGGTTGCACAGCGGACGATATTCCTAGTCAACTAGTGCCCCCAGACATCACCGACGAGAGGTAGCCCTACCGTGAACACCCCCGCCCCACCGTCCGCCGACTCGGGGTCTGACGGCTCCGGAACCGTCGAGCGCCTCGGGTTCGCCGCCGAGCAGATCGTGCAGGAGTTCGGCTGGGACGAGGACGTGGACAACGACTTCCGGTTCGCGGTCGAGGATCTCATCGGCTCGGAACTGGAGGACGAGGACTACACGGGCGAGACAGATGCCGTCGTCTTCTGGTGGCGGGCCGACGACGGCGACCTCACCGATGCTCTGATCAACCTCGTCGGTGTCGTCGAAGAGGGTGGTTTCGTCGTTGCGCTCACCCCCAAGGACCGGGACGCGGGCGCGGTCGATCCGGCGGAGATCGACGAGGCCTCGGGCACCGCTGGGCTGCACACGGCTGGAGCCTTCAACGCGTCCCCGAGCTGGCGGGCGACCAAGCTCGTGACCCCCAAGGGTCGGCGCTGACAGAGCCCTGCGGCAGACTGCAGGCATGACCAAGGCAACGGAGAACGTGGACCCTGTGGTTCGGGGTGCGCTTGCCGTGGGGGAGAAGGCGCCGGCGTTCACGCTGCGTGACCAGAACGGCCAGGACGTCTCGCTGAGCGAGCACCTTGGCCGTCGTCATGTCCTTCTCGTGTTCTACCCGTGGGCCTTCTCCGGCATCTGCACTGGCGAGCTCACCGAGATTCGAGACGACCTCGGGAGTTTCGTCTCTGAGGACGTCCAGGTCCTCACGATTTCCTGTGACGCGATGTTTTCCCTCCGGGCCTATGCCGACCGCGACGGATACTTCTTCCCGCTGCTGTCCGACTTCTGGCCCCATGGTGACGTCGCCCGGGCCTACGGCGTCTTCGACGAACAGGCCGGAGTCGCGCGACGCGGCACATTTCTCATCGACCCCGACGGTGTCATCCGCTGGTCGCTCGTGACGGGCATCGGCGAGCGGCGTGACTTCAGCGGCTATCACGCAGCGCTCGCCCGTGCCTGACTCGTCGCGGTCGTTTTGATGAAGGCCGCGGGCGAGGCATCGGTGATGGCTTCGCCGACTCCTTCGATCATGTGGCGGAATCGTCCGCGAGCTGCTCCAGCGTCTCGACGCTCAGGCCCGCGTCCCGCCCGCGCGCAGCAATGGCCCTGATCGTGCCCCTGGTCTGGTCACCGACCTTGGTGAAGTGCTGGCGCACGTAGGTCTCGAGCGGGAACGGGACGATCCGCGTGGCCACCACAACGAGGGCGCGCAACGCGCCAGGGTGACCCATGGCCCGGAGGGGGAAGCGCGGTCGTAGACCCTCCGCGGAGAGCACTGCGGTGGCCTCCACCACTCCTCGGGAAGCCAGCTCGCAGGCGGGCCCTGTGAAGAGTTCACGGAAGCTCCAGTCGACCGACTCCAGTGCGAGCAGCCACACGGACGACACCGCGATCGGGTAGGCGCGCACGCGAGCCAGATCACGAAGGCGCTTGGCCGGCATGCCGCCGCGCTGGAGAGTGGTGGCGATGGCGTGCGCCCGGTCGGCCGGCCCTGACAGCAGGCTCGGCGCCAGTGGCGGAAACCAGAACGCCATGCCCTCCCGGGCAAAGCGGGTCTCGCCGGGCATCGGGGCCGTGTAGCTCACGAGGGACAGCATTCCCTCGACCGTGCGGCTCTCCGGCAGACCCGCGGCTCGCACGGTCGCGACGTCCTCCGGACCGGTCGGAAAGACGACCACGGTGGCCTCGCCCGTGGCGCGCAGGAGCTCACCGAGCCACGCGCCCCCGAGGCCGGTCGAGGGGATCGCGAGATAGACCTGATCGAAGTCCTCCGCGAGAACGTCTTCGGGGCGGCTGACCACCGAGAAGTCGCTCAGCGCCACGGCATCGACCGTGCCTCGGGGCCAGTGGACGTGCAAGGGAAACAGGGTGAAGCCTTGACGGACCTCGTCAACGTGGCGCGGGCGGACGAAGAAGGTCACCTCGGCGCCGGCGGCTCGCAGGTGGTATCCGATCACCTGGCCCACTGCGCCGGCGCCGACCACGAGTACCCGCATGGCCGAATCCTCACACGGCCGCGCAGGAGCTCACACGCGCACTGGCACAATGGCCCGGCGGACACGTTGCCCCACGGTTGGGGCGGCAACGTCCAGGGCCTGTAGCTCAGTTGGTAGAGCACCGCGTTTACACCGCGGGTGTCGTCGGTTCGAGGCCGGCCGGGCCCACGTGACCCCCACCCTTCGGGACGTTGTGGACGTCCTCGAGCGTCTCTATCCGCCCACCAGTGCCCAGTCGTGGGATCAGGTCGGTCTCGTCACGGGAGACCCGGATCAGCCGGTGGAGCGGATCCTGCTCGCGGTCGATCCGACGTTGGCAGTGATCGAGGAGGCTCGGGGGAAGCATGCCGACCTGCTCATCACGCATCACCCGCTCCTGATGCGTGGCGTCCACTCCGTCGCCACGACGAGCGCCAAGGGTGCGAGCGTCACGGGACTCATCGTGGGCGACATCGCGCTTTACGTTGCGCACACCAACGCCGACGTCGCGGCTGCTGGAGTGTGCGAGGCACTCGCCACCGCCGCAGGGCTGACGGACACGGTGCCGCTCTCCCTGGTCGAGGACCAACCCTTGGGTCGCGTGGGTCGCCTCGGCTCACCGACGACGCTGGGCGCCTTCGCCACCGCCCTGTATGCCGCCTTGCCGGCGTCCGCTGTCGGCCTGCGGGTCGCGGGCCCTGCCGATGCTCCCGTCCAGACGGTGGCGGTGCTCGGGGGAGCGGGGGACGACCAGTTCGCCGCAGTTCGTGCCTCCGGTGCTGACGTCTACGTCACCGCCGACTTGCGCCACCACCCCGCGCTCGAGGCGCGCGAGGAAGCGCGCGGCGACGCGCCCTACCTGATCGACGCCGGCCACTGGTCGAGCGAGGCCGTGTGGTTGCCGAGCGTGCGGGAGGAGCTCGGGCGAGCGCTTAGGGTGGACATCGACATCAGCACAGTGCGCACCGACCCGTGGACGTTTACGGTCGGGGCAGAGAACCTCGGAGGTATGCCGTGAAAGCCGACCCAGCGCGTCAAGCCAAGCTGCTCGACCTCCAGGCCCTCGACACGCGCCTGTCGCAGATCGCGCACGCGCGCAAGAACCTCCCGCAGCACGCCGAGATCGCCGACCTCGAGGGCAAGGCCCGACTCCTCGACGACCAGCTCGTGCGCTCGCGCACGGAACTTGGCGACGTGCAGCGCGAGGTGACGAAGGCCGACGCGGATGTCCAGCAGGTCCGCGCACGGGCGACCCGTGACCAGGAGCGCCTCGACTCCGGGGTGGGCACGGCCAAGGACCTCACGGCCATCCAGCATGAGCTCGAGTCGCTCGGTCGGCGCCAGGCCGAACTCGAGGACGTCGAGCTCGAGATCATGGAGCGCGCCGAGGCCATCCAGTCCGACGTGTCCGAACTGGAGCGCGGGCGAGGCGAACTGACCGATCGCCTCACGGCGCTGGAGACTGCCCGTGACGAGCGACTGGCCGAGCTCGATGCCGAGGCCGCCCAGATCGAGGCCCCTCGGGACGACCTCGTGGCTGATGTCGGCGCGGACCTCGTGGCGCTCTACGACAAGATCCGTGCCACCAGCGTCACCGGTGCTGCAGCCCTGCGACAGCGACGCTGTGGCGGCTGCCAACTCGAGCTCAACCCGGTCGAACTGCGCACCATCAAGGACGCCCCCGAGGACGAGGTGCTCCGCCACGAGGAGTGCCGACGCATCCTGGTGCGCACACCGGAGTCCGGTCTCTGACCGAAGCGGACCACGGTTCTCCCCACTAGCGTGGGGGATGCAGCCCGACGAGCGGAGGCAGCCATGACCGGTCCCCACATCAACGTCGACGTGTTCCGTCACCGGCCGGTGAACGAGGTCTCGGCGCTGCTGCCCGACCCGACCTCCATCACAGCGGTGCTCGCGGAACTTCCCGAGGGTCTCGTGGACCCGACCGCCGTTCAGGTCCTGCAGGGCGACGAGGGAGTCCGGATTTTTGACCGCACAGGCGAGGAGCACGGTTTCCGATCGCGGTTGGTGCGCTTCTTCCAGCAGCTTGGCTACGACCAGAACATGCTGCTCGTGCACGAGGAGGGGCTCAAGGCAGGTGAGGCGCTGGTGACCATCCCGTGCTCCTTCGGCGAGCGCCTCGAGGTCGGGCGAGCCCTGAGAGCGAGTGGGGCCCACGCGATCATCTATTTCGGTCCCGGCACCGCGGAGACGCTCACAGCACCGTGACGTCGGTGATCCGCCGACGTCCGGTCCCCTCTCGGCGCTTGCGAGTCCGGTCCCTGAACCACCACCTCCCGCGGGGTGGCGCCCTTCTAGGCTGGCCGCATGACCTACGCCGGTGACGTCAGCCCCACTGAGGCGCATGCCGCGGTGGCCTCCTCCCAGGACGCCGTTCTCGTCGACGTCCGGACTCGCGCCGAGTGGTCCTACGTGGGCATCCCGCTCGTTGATGACCAGCACCAGCCGGTTCTCATTGAGTGGCAGCGCTACCCGGACGGAGCCATCAACGAGCACTTTGTCCAGGACCTACGCGCCGCGGGCGTCGGGGAGGGAACGCCGCTCTACTTCATCTGCCGCTCCGGCGTCAGGTCGATCGCTGCAGCCGAAGCCGCGACGGCTGCGGGTCTCGGACCGGCATACAACGTCCTCGAAGGTTTCGAAGGGCCCCACGACGCAGCCGGACACCGAAACGTGGCCGGCTGGAAGGTCGCCGGCCTCCCGTGGAAGCAGGGCTGACGTGAGCGAGGGCGCCGGTCGCTCCTTCCGCCCCGAGACTCTCGCCGTGCGAGGAGGGTTGTCGCGCACCGGTTTTGACGAGACAAGCGAGGCCATGTTCCTCACCTCGGGCTTCGTCTACGAGTCCGCCGAGCAGGCTGAGGCAGCCTTCAAGGACGAGGTCGAGAAGTTCATCTACAGCCGCTATGGCAACCCCACCGTGAGCACCTTCGAGGAACGGCTCCGCCTGCTCGAAGGCGCCGAGGCCTGCTTTGCCACCGCATCGGGCATGGCGGCCGTGTGGGTCGCCCTGGCTGCGCTCTGCGGCGAAGGCGACCGGATCGTGTCGTCACGCGCGCTGTTCGGCTCCTGCTTCGTCATCATCGACGAGCTTCTCCCGAGGTTCGGCGTCGAGGCGGTGTTCGTCGACGGACCTGACCTCGCGCAGTGGGAAGCGGCGCTGTCCGAGCCGGCCGCGGCCGTGTTCTTCGAGACGCCGAGCAACCCGATGCAGGAACTCGTCGACATCGAGGCCGTGTCACGACTGGCCCATGCAGCCGGTGCGAAGGTCGTCGTCGACAACGTCTTCGGGACCCCGGTGTTCTCGCGCCCGCTCGACCACGGCGCGGACATCGTCGTCTACTCCGCCACCAAGCACATCGACGGGCAGGGGCGGGTGCTCGGCGGGGCGGTGCTCGGGACCGCCGACTTCATCAACGGCCCGGTCAAGAACCTGATGCGGCACACGGGCCCGTCGATGTCCCCGTTCAACGCATGGGTTCTCACCAAGGGGCTCGAGACGATGGCCCTGCGCGTTCGTCAGATGGCCGACAACGCCCTGACCATCGCGCGACACCTGGAGGCCCGCGAGGGCATTGCCAGGGTGGTCTTCCCGATGCTCGAGAGCCACCCGCAGCACGAGCTCGCGAAGCGTCAGATGAGTGGTGGCGGGACTGTCGTGACCTTCGAGGTCGAGGGCGGCAAGGAGGTCGCGTTCCGGGTCATGAATGCCCTCCAACTCGTCGACATCTCCAACAACCTCGGAGACGCGAAGTCTCTCGTGACGCACCCGGCCACGACGACGCACCGGCGACTGACGCAGGAGGCTCGCGCGGCGGTGGGCATCACCGACGGCACGATCCGCATCTCCGTCGGTCTGGAGTCGGTCGAGGACCTCATCGAGGACCTCGAAGCGGCCCTGGCGGGAGCCCTTCAGGCCTGACGGGCCAGTGCGTCGAGGATCCACGGGCGACCAGGCCGGGCGGGCGGCGTGAGGTCCACGTCGAACGCTTCGCCGACGATGGCGGCGAGCTTCTCGGGCGTGCGAGCCCGCTGCCCGCTGACGCAGAGGTGCCGGGCGACCAGCCCTCGGGTGTGCTTGGCCATGTGGCTCGCGCCCGGTACGCGGACCTGCACCCAGCGGTCGGCGACGTCGGCCGTGGGAGTCCACGCCACGGCATACGTCGAGCTGCGGCAGTCCACGACAACCTCGCGCCCGGCAGCCTCGATGAGCACCTCGGCGAGGACCGGCCGCCACGCGGCGGCCACTGGCCCGAGCCCGGCCAGGTTGACGTCCATGGACAGCCGGTATGCCGTGATCCGGTCCTTGGGACGGATGGCACCGTGCAGCGCGGAGACGATCACGAGCCACTGGTTGGCTCGCCGACGTGCAGCCGCGTCCATCGAGGCCAGATCCAAGGCGTCGTAGAGCACTCCTGTGTAGACCTCGGAGGCGGGGGTGGCTGGGAGTTCGTCGAGGCTGAGGTTGCGGGCCACCTCGCCGGCGAGGCCTGGTGACACGCCGAGATCGGCTGCGGCAGTGGGGGACTCACTGGCCCGGCGCAGATGCTTGGCTACAAGGGCCCGGGTCTCCGACAGTTCCGGGAACGACCAGGTGCTCGGGTCGGCGGCCTTGCCACGTCGGCGGTTGGCCTTGGACTCCGAGGGGGGCAGGAGGATCAGCACGCGCGTCACCCTACGGCCGGCCCCCTTCGGTAGGTTTGCTGGCATGCCTCATCCCCAGATCCGTCTTGCCCCGGTCGACCACAGGACGTCGGAGAACGTCCGTGAGACCCTCCTGGCCCGCTTCGCCGCGATTCGCGCCGAACTCAAGGTGAGCGAGGAGTTCTCACCGGAGGTCATCGCCGAGGCCGAAGGCGTCGTTGCGAAGCCCGTGGGGCTGCCGGATCGCGACGAGACCGCGGTGCCGTTCTTCACCATCGACCCGGCGACCTCCATGGACCTTGACCAGGCCATGCACTTGGAGCGCGACGGAGACGGTTATCGCGTCCGCTACGCCATCGCCGATGTGCCGGCCTTCGTCGCGGCCGGGGGAGCGATCGACGCCGAGGCCCGGCGCCGTGGGCAGACGATCTACTGCCCCGATACCCGCATCCCACTGCATCCCACCGAGATCAGTGAGGGGGCGGCGAGCCTGCTGCCGGGCGAGGTCCGTCCGGCGTTCGTCTGGGACATGCGTCTCGATGCCGAGGGCGAGGGAACCAGCGCCGAGGTCTACCGGGCCATGGTCACGTCGGTCGAGCGCTTCGACTACGTGGCTGTGCAGGAGCAGGTGGACGCCGGGGCGATGGACGACCGGTGGAAGCTTCTGCAGGAGATCGGCGAGAAGCGGATCCGTCAGGAGCAGCTCCGCGGTGGGGCCAGCCTCCCGATGCCCGAGCAGGAGGTCCACCTGGGCGATGACGGCCACTTCACGCTGGAGTTCCGTCCTCCGCGGACGGTCGAGGAGTGGAACGCCCAGATCTCACTCCTCACTGGAATGGCCGCCGCCGACATGATGCTCCACGCGGGCGTCGGCATCCTTCGGACGATGCCGGAGGCCGATCACAACGCCGTCGCCCGGTTCCGGCGGCAGGCCAAGGCCCTGGGCGCGCCGTGGCCGGCCGAGCAGGGCTATGGCGACTTCCTGCGCAGCCTGGACCGGACCAACCCCAAGCACCTCGCCCTGATCTATGACGCGACCGCACTCTTCCGGGGCGCGAGCTACACGCCCTTTGACGGTGAAGTGCCCGAGCAGGTCGAGCAAGCGGCGGTCGCCGACGCCTACGCACACGTCACGGCGCCGCTTCGCCGTCTGGTCGACCGATTCGGACTCGTCATCTGCGAGGCCATCAGCAGCGGAGCCGAGGTCCCGGGGTGGGTGCGTGAGGCACTGCCGAGCATTCCCGACATCATGAAGGAGTCCGACCGTGTGGCCGGGGCAGCCGAGCGCATGTGCGCCGACGCAGTCGAGGCCGCCGTCCTGAGCCCACGCGTCGGCGAGACCTTCTCGGCCGTGGTCGTCGACCGGGACGACCGGGGTCTCGAGGTCCAGCTGCTGGATGTCCCGGTGGTGGCCAGGGCCAAGGGCGAGGCTGAGCTCGGCGCGACGGTCGAAGTGCGCCTCGAGTCCGCGGAAGTCGCGACCGGGAAACTCGCATTCCACGTGAGCCCCTGAGGCGGGCTCAGGCTGGCGTCACCTTCGCCAGTGCCTGAGGCTCTTGAATGACGCGTGTTGTATTCATGCGCCGCATGGACAAACTGGACACCCTCGGCCCGCGTTTGCGATGCGTCTCACTGGCTCACCCGTCTTGCTCGAGGATGTGGGTTCGCCACCGCCACTGACGAGTCCCTGGCGTTGCCCAGCCGACTGGGGATCTTTCCAACGGCGACCACAGCGCCCGTTGCCATGAGACCTGTCGTGATCAGGATGCTGACGAAGTCGACCGACCGTACCGCTAGCTCCCAGCCTGGCTCGGTCACGAACTGCGAGGACGCCACGATGAGGAAGCCCAAACCCATGAACTGACTGCGCGTCGGGTGCTTCATCAGCATCGAGGCCACCATGGCAAAGGTGAAGACCAGCATGCCGACGATGCCTGCATGCACCAGGAGGTGAGGAGCCTGACCGTGTTCGCCCATGACCCAGCCACCAGAGATGCGCTCGACGACGTCGGTGCCACCGCCGAAGATGAGCTCCGCCCCCGTCATCGCGTCACGAATGCCGGAGTACACCACGCCGCGGCCAGTCAGTTCGTCGTCGGCCGCCGACAGGAAGAGGTAGGACGATCCGGCGAACGCGAGCAACGGCAGGGCTCGGACCGGTAGCGGCCAGCGGGGCCACGGGTTGACCAGCTCGCCCTCGTCGTCCTCCATTCGCCACTGACCGTAGATGACGACGAAGACCCCCAGGACGAACGTCAGGATCCCGGTGCGGCTGCCCGTGGCGAGGACGAGGGTGCCCAAGCCCGCAATTGCCGCAAGAACGTAGAGCCGGGACCGGGCCACCAACAATGCTGGCATGAGCAGCAGGACGCCCGACGCGGCGACGTTCTCGTGGAAGTAGAAGCCGGTGTACATCCCCCCGAACACACCGCACTTGTCCTCGCGGCACGGAAGCTGCCCCTGAGCTGGGCGAAGAAGGCTGAATGCCAGAGAACCCGCCACCATCGCGTCGCGGATGACATTGAGAATGACCAACGTCCGATCGACGGGTGGGGACATGATGACCCCAACAACCATGACGACTGCGGCACCCGCGAGCACCGCTTGATCGAGCGAGAGCTGGACTGGTCGGAGCAGGACGAGCCCCACGAACCACCACACGATGAGCAGGAGCATCGCGACGGAGAAAAAGGATGGTGAGCGCCCAATCCGAAGGCCTTGCACGATGCCGAAGCCCGCGCAAAGGATGGCAGCAGCGATGAGCCCGAGGCTGACCAACGTGGCGGTCGCACCGCCGGCCATGACGTGCAAGCGGCCCACTTGGTCGGGAACTTGAATGTTGCCGTCGATCACCTTGCCGATGACTGCATAGGCGAAGGCGCTAGCCGTGAGCATCACGATCGTCCACCCGCCCCAGGTATCTCCGGCGAGGGTCAGGCTCGACGTCGATTCTCGATGAGGGGACGGCGGTTCGGCGGACATGCTGGTCACACCCGGGGCGAGGGGTAGGTCAAGTAGTCTCTCAAAACGCACATCGCCTCCCAGACTAGAGCCTCGGGGGCGCCGTCTCGGATCCTGGAGGACGAATGCGCATTGCGCACGTGGCGCTGCACTTCGCAGAGTACGCGTTCGCCCTGAGTCTCGAACTCGCCCGAGACCACGATGTGCTCTTGGTGCTGGAGAAGCAGAACTTCAGAGACGAACTCGGCGATGAGTACCTCGCCGACCTTCCGGAGCGACTATCGGTCCGCTTCATCGAGCATGCGCCCTCACCGCGCGCGGTTTTGAACAATGCCCGCGAACTCGTCCGGCTGGTCGAGGACTTCCGACCTGACGTCCTTCACGCACAGGAGGTCATGCGCGATGCGTTCTTCCTGGCCATGCTGCGTCTGCGACGTCACCCCTTCGTGCTCACGGTTCACGATCCAAAGCCACACACGGGTACTGACTTCCGAGCTCACCATCTGCAACGCCACGGGATCTATGTTCGGCTGCATCGACGCCGGTGCGACTGGGCGATCGTTCACGGCTCGCAACTCGTAAAGGACTTGGTCAAGGACACGCCACGGCTCAGGGGGCGCGTCTCACCGGTTGCCCACGGTGTGCTCGGAGCCCTGCCAGCCGACACGCAACGCGCAGCTCAGGAAATGGGAACGCTCCTCTTTTTCGGTCGGCTCGAGGCCTACAAGGGGTTGGAGGACTTTGTCGCCGCGGTGGAGACGATCGACACCTCGCAGAACGTCACCGCGATCATCGCCGGACGAGGGCCAGCCCTGGACCCTGTACGCGAACGTGTGATGCGCAACCCTCGCTTCGAGGTCATCAACCATTACCTGTCGCGCCGCGAGGTCATCAACGTGTTCGATCGTGCTCAGGTCATCGTTCAGCCCTACCGCGACGCGACCCAGAGCGGGGTCAGTTTGATGGCGATCGGACGCGCCCGCGCCGTTGTCGCCACGGATGTGGGAAGCCTGTCCGAGGTTGTCCGCCACGGCGACAACGGGTTGCTGGTGCCGCCGGAACGGCCGGACCTGCTCGCTCGCACCCTTGCCGAGGTCCTGGTACAAGATCGAACGCCCAAGTTTGAGGACGGCGCGAGACGTCTGTCGGCGACAACCTTCAACTGGACACGAATAGCGGACCAGCACGTCGAGGTCTACGGAAGGGCTGTGCGGGCGTGGGCCGAGGGGCGCGTTCGTCGATCCACTCACTCTGGCGGGGCGAAATCGGGGAGCCGGTGACTCAGGCCGAAGAGTTCGCCGATCGCGGCCAGTGATCGGGTCGCGGCGTTGCCGTCTCCGTACGGGTTGACTGCTTTCGACATGGCCGCGTAAGCGTCCGGTTGCTCCAGAAGTTCCATCGACTCGCGGACGATCTGGGTCCCAGAGGTACCCACCAGCCGGACGGTACCTGCCTCGACCGCCTCGGGCCGCTCGGTCGTGTCGCGCATGACGAGGACGGGCTTGCCCAGGCTTGGAGCTTCCTCCTGGACGCCCCCACTGTCCGTAATCACGAGGTAGCACCCGGCGAGGGCGTGTACGAACTCGTTGTATGACAAGGGCTCCGTGAGGATCACGTTCTCGAGCGAGCCCAACTCGGCGGTGACAACGTCCCTCACAACCTGATTTCGGTGCATGGGTAGGACAACGATTACATCGGGAGCCCGCTTGGCCACCTCGGCGAGGGCAGACATGGCCTCCCGCATGCGAGCCCCCCAGGATTCGCGTCGGTGCGTTGTCACGAGCACGACCCGCCGATCCGAGGCAAAGGCAGCGTCGACCCGGGGGTCGTTGTATGTCACTTCCTGAAGAGCGACGGTACGCATCGCATCGATGACCGTATTCCCCGTCACCACAACGTGTTGCTCCGGGATGCCTTCGGCCAAGAGGTTGGACTTCGCCGAAACAGTGGGAGCCAGATTCAGCGCGGAGAGGGGTGCGATAAGGCGTCGGTTCTTCTCCTCCGGGAACGGTGACCTGAGATTGCCCGTGCGAAGGCCCGCCTCCAGATGCACGACAGGCTTGTTCGCGTAAAAGGCGGCGAGTGCGGCAGCGAACGCACTCGTCGTGTCGCCCTGAACAACTACTGCGTCGACAGTGACGCTCGCAAGGAGCGCCGACGTCGCAGTAAGGGTGGATGCAGTGAGCTCCGAAACTGTCGCACCCGCACGCATCAGGTTGAGGTCGTGGTCGGGTGAGATTCCGAAGATCCCGTTGACTTGGTCGAGCATCTCCCTGTGTTGCCCAGTGACGGCTACGACCGGCTCAAAACGATCGGACTCACGCATCAGGGTCACGATTGGCGCCATCTTGATGGCCTCGGGCCGTGTCCCGTAGATGATCATGACCCGCGGCATCGACAGCTCCCTTGATCTTCACGTGCATGTGTCACGGCACGAGACCGATGTGATGTTGAAGGTGTCCCGGCACCAGTCGACAACCGGCCTGCGCATGGGTTTGGGACCCATATACTGTGCCAGTCGATCAAGGGCACCTTACGGGAGCACGCGTGTACGAGCAGGGGATTGCGGTCATCGGTTTGGGCTACATCGGCCTCCCGACATGTGCTGCAATCGCAGCGCATCGCATCGGCGTCGTGGGTGTGGACGTGAATCCCAGAACGGTCGATGCGATCAATCGGGGCGAAGCGCCGATCGTCGAACCCGACTTGGATCAAGCCGTTGAGGGGGCCGTTGCCTCGGGCTTTTTGAGGGCCAGCACCGAGGTGCCGGAAGCCGACGTGTTCCTCCTTGCCGTACCCACACCGTTCGCTGACGGGCACAAGCCGGACCTGTCATTCGTCGAGGCTGCCACGCACAGCATCGCACCGCGGCTCCGCGGGGGTGAGGTTGTCATCTTGGAGTCCACCTCGCCACCGGGCACCACTCGACGCATCAGCGAGTGGCTGTCGGAACTACGACCGGATCTCACCTTCCCCCACCAGTCCGACACTCCTGACGTTCATCTCGCCCACTGCCCCGAACGGGTCCTCCCTGGGCGAATCATGATCGAGATCGTCGCGAATGATCGGGTCGTCGGTGGACTGACTCCATCGTGTGCCGAGGCTGCGGCGGAACTCTATCGAGTCTTCTGCAAGGGTGAGATCGTCCTCACGGATGCCACCACTGCTGAGATGGTGAAACTGACTGAGAACGCATTCCGCGACGTCAATATCGCTTTTGCCAACGAACTGGCGAACGTTTGTGGGGTGCTCGATCTGAACGTCTGGGAAGTCATCTCCCACGCCAATCGCCACCCTCGTGTGAACATTCTCAGTCCTGGTCCAGGTGTCGGCGGACACTGCATTGCCGTGGACCCGTGGTTTATCGTGGCTGCGGCGCCAGACCAGTCCAAACTGATTCAGACCGCGCGTTCGATCAACGACGATCGGCCGATGGCGGTCGTGCAGAACGTCATCGACGCAACCTCCGGTCTGGCGGCACCCGTCGTGGCCTGTCTCGGTTTGGCGTTCAAAGCCGACATCGATGACCTACGTGAGAGCCCAGCCCGTCAAGTGGTCAAGTCTCTGGCTCAAGTTGAGGGTCTCCAGGTTCTCGCCGTCGAGCCGCACGTCGAGGAGTTGCCTGACGACTTGGCCGCTCTCGAGAACGTCGAACTCAGTTCGGCCGAGAGCGCTCTCGAGCGTGCCGACGTCGTGGTCCTCCTCGTTGACCACACTTCCTTCAGGTCGATCCCCGCTTCGGCTCTTGGGAATCGACCCGTCATCGACACCCGCGGCCTCTGGCGATGACGCGCGACCCGCGCGTCCTCGTCGCTGGGCCGCCCGGTTCCGCAGTCGGTGGAGTAGCCACGCACACGGCCGAGTTGGTTGACGCCATGCCGCGTACACGGCTGTTCGACCAGTGGTGGCCCTTGGGTCGCCGTTCATCGTCGTTGCTGGGGCGACTGGGAGTTCATGCGTTCGCGCTGGTTCGTTTTGCCGCCGAGCTGTTCCTCCGGCGGCCGGATCTCGTCCATCTCCAGGTGACGGACAACGGACTTGTTCGCGATGCGGCGTATCTGAGCACCGCACGGCTGCTGAGAGTGCCGGTTCTCAGTCACCTGCACAGTTCCCTCCCGCAGCATCTGGGGCACCCTGCCCTCGCGAGAATTGTGCGGGAATCCCAGTGCCTCCTGGTCATGTCCGGCCGGGCACGCGACGAGATACTGTCCGCCTTCCCGGAGGCAGAGAAGAGGATCATCATCCTCCCCAACCCCGTTCAAGGGTTTCCCGGTGCACCTCGGCCCCGGCCCCGTGTGCGCCGGCAGGTCGCCACTGTGTTGTGTGTCGGAGAGATCTCAGCACACAAGGGGCAGTACGAACTTTTTCAGGCCATCGAGACCCTCAACACGCGAGGAAACTCCGTTCGGCTCCGACTCGTGGGGCCATGGGGCGAGATCGGGACGAAGGAGCGGCGGGCTTTGGAAACCAGCCCGATCGTGGACGTGCTGGGTGTCAAGAGAGGTGCGGATCTGGCAGCGGCATACGACTCGGCCGATGTGTTCGCCCTGAACTCACGGGCGGAGGCCGAGCCGCTCTCGATGCTGGAGGCCATGTCTCGAGGGCTTCCGGTTGTCGCGACCTCTGTGGGGTCGATTCCCGAAACCCTTGCGGGACTTGATGGGAACGTTCTCGTTGAGCGTGGCGCACCCGAGACCCTGACGAGTGCCTTGGCCTCGCTGATCGCTGACCCTGATCTGCGTGATCAGATTGGTCAGATCAACCTCGCGGCTGTTGAGCCCCGGTCGATTCGACACTATGTTCGTGAACTCGGCGCGCACTACGCCACCCTCACGACGACCCGCCCTCAGATGCGCCGCCTCCGCCGTAAGAACCTGTAGTAAGCGCCCAGAGCAACTACGGCAACGGCCGACGCAACGCCCGTCACCTGCCAGTAGCCTTCGTACTGTCCTCCAGGAGAGGCGATCACGACGAAAACGGCAAGGGCAAGGACGACGAACGGTCCCGCGAGATACTCCACGAGGAAAGCCCCGGACGCTCGCGCGCCGAGCCGGAATGCCCGTGCCACGAGGCGAAGGTACCCCGCAGCATAGACCATGCTGCCCAGCACGCCCGCGACGGCAATGCTTGTGACGGAGGGATCTCTGCGTACGAGGATGACAGCGGCGACGACCTTCACCATGCCGGCACTCAACATGAGCCACGGAACTCGGCGGTGCAGACCGACGGCCAGGAGCGATGCGTTGCTGGCCAAGGGCATGGCCACAAAGCAGGTCGCGGCGCCCAGCAGCGCGATGGCGGGAAGCGCCCTGACGTACTGGTCGAGGAAGACGACGACGACGATGCCCATGATCAGCCAAGAGAAGGGCACCAGCACCCCAAGCGAGAGCTGCACGACGTGCATGACCCTCATGACACTCGGCAACCGAGGGGGAAGGACCCCTTCCTTCGCAAAGGACTCCAGAGTCACGGGGTGACTCGCCGCGGCAGCACCGTCTGGAAGAGCCATGAGTGCTGTCGAGGTGAGGAGTGCAATGGCCAAGATGCCCATGGCAGTGGCGTCCAGGAGCTGCCACGCCAGAACCTGTTCAATATTGACGAAGGCGAAGTTCACTGTGAGAACGGCCCATATCGCGGAAGCTGGACGGACGAGTCGTCTGAACGCGTCGAACCGTGGTCTCACGAGAAGGTGGACGGGACAGCCGCGACTCGCCACGATGAGCGGGGGGAGATAGCTCACCGCCATCGAGAGCAATGCCCCCGGGAGGCCCCATCGGAGTGCCGCGAGGGGCACGACTGACAACCACACGACGACCTGACTCGCTTGGCACCACGACGCAAGGACAAAGCGACCATGGACTCGAAGCCAGCCCCGAGCCGTCATCCAGAGACCTTGGAGCGGTGCCGAGAGCGCGATGAACCCCATCACCGCGGCTGCTGTGGTCTGACCAGCCGTTACCAAGGCAATCGCACCGACCGTGCACGCGAGAAGCACTGCTAGGGCGCATGCCATTCGCGCGCCTGCTCCCGCCACCAACTCTCGCTCCGCACGGGCCATGTCACCCCTCCCGCGGGCCTCGCTCGCACGTTGCTCAGCCAGAACGCCCGTACCGACGTCGGCAAATACGGTGAGGTTGGCGCCCAGATTCGCGATGTTGAGCAACCCGAAGGATGCTGGGCCGAGCATCCTGGCGAGAATCAGGGTCCTGAGGCCTTGTCCCCCCACGGCGAGGTAATTACCCAGAGTCGATGCGGTGATCCCCGGCGCGCCTAGTCGCGACATACGCGTGCCTTCGGAGACAGATGTGTGCCGTGACCAGATGGCCGCGGCCTCATCGTCGAGAACTCAGTCGTTGGCGAGCCACGATTCCGATGAACTTCGTGTTGCCGACGAGGTATCTCTTCCACATGCGCCGCGGTTCCTGGACCAGCCGGAACAGCCACTCGAGCCCGGCGCGTTGCAGGACGTCGGGAGCTCGCTTGGTGACTCCTGCGAGCACGTCGAACGAGCCGCCCACACCTACAACCAGACCCACGTTCAGGTCTTGCCGGTGGCGAGCCACGAAAAGCTCCTTTCGTGGGCTAGGCATGGCTACGAACAGGAGCTTGGCGTCGGCCAAAGCCACGGCGGACACCACCTCAGGCTCCTGGTCAGGCGACCAGTACCCGTTGCGGAAGCCAGCGATCGGAAGCTCGGGATATCGCACCCGTAGGCGATCCACGACTTCATGAATCACAGCGTCCTCTGCCCCGAGCAGGTAGACGGGCCACCCTTGTGTTTCGGCCCGCTCGAACAGCGCGGTCATGAGATCGATACCCGTGACGCGCTCAGGCAGGGGTGTGCCCAGCAACCGGCTGGCCCAGACAACCGACATACCGTCCGCGTTGATGAGATCACAAGACAGAATCGCGTCGCGAAGAGCCGAATTCCGCTCGGCTTCAGCAACTTTGGCTGCGTTGATCACGACGTGCTGGGATACACCAGGCGATGCCACGAGCTCCTGAACAGCCTCAAGTGTCTGCTCCATCGTCAGGCGATGAGCGCCGACTGTCCCCACCCGACTGAATTCGTATGCACCGCGACGTGATGTCATCGCCGGTCCTCGGTCTGTACGGCCCGGAACTGTCGAGCCCACACTTCGAGCGACAACAGGGTCCATATGCGGACGGACTCGTCCGACTTTCCGGCTGAGTGACGGTGGAGGACTCCTCGCACGGCCGTCTGGTCCAAGTGTGCCGAACAGAACGAGTTGGGCCCGAGTATCAGGTCGTGCGCCATGTCGCGCAGGCCGCCCCGAAACCACGTTTCGAGGGGCACGGGGAACCCCGCTTTCCGACGGTCGACGATAGCTGGAGGAAGGTAGCGGCGTGCCACTTCCTTGACGAGCCACTTGGAGGTTCCGCCCCGCAGCAGGACCTTGTCGGGAATCGATCTTGCGAGACGCACAACTTCAGGATCAAGGAACGGGGGACGCAACTCGACCGAGGCGCTCATGGTCATGCGGTCTCCTCTCTCCAACAAGTTGTCGGCGAGCCACGCACCTTGGTCGTGTCGGAGCATTGCACGCAGTGGGGAGTGCGCACGCAACCCCGCGATAGGCGGCTCACCGATTGGACCGCGCATCAGGGCCTCACGTTCCTGACGGTCGAATGACGCAAACCATCCACGGAGCCGGGAGGATTCGTCGGCCTCGGAAAGAGCACGGAGAGCGACGCCAAGACGCCGCTGGTCAGAGGGAAGCCGTTGCTCGATCTGCTTGAGGACGGGCCCACGTAGCCATGCCGGCACGATCCCCGCCCGCCTCGTGGCCGTCGCGAACCGGTGCTTGGGATAGCCGGCAAACAGTTCGTCGCTGCCCTCCCCGGATAGCACGACCTTGACATCCAAGGATGCGCGTTCTGCCAGCCTGTGAACGGCGATCTCGTTCGGCTCGGAGAGGGGCGCGCCCCTGAACCTTGTCAGGCTGTCCCACTCCTCGACAAAGCCTTCCGCGCTGACGGGCACCTCAACGTGGTCACTGCCCAAGAAATCGGCGACCGTCCGGGCGAAACCCCCCTCGTCAACGGTCGCGCCGTCGAAGGTGGCGCAGTAGGTGTGCAGGGGGATACCTTGCCGGGCGCGGGATGCGAGCGCGCAGATGAGACTGGAGTCGACGCCACCAGAGAGGTAGGCGCCAACCGGGACATCCGCCACCAATGCCAGTTCGACTGCCTCAACCAGAACTTGGTCCAGACGGTCAAGGGCCTCCTCGGCGGTGAGGTCATCTATCACATGGGGTTCCGAAGCGGTCCAGGGGCGCTCTGTGATGGAACCTTTCAGGGTGACTTCCAAGTAGTGCCCCGGCCGCAGTTTGTGAACTCCCTGCCACAGGGTTGCCGGTGCCGGAACGGCGCGGTACGCCAGATACTGCGACAACGCGGTGTCGTCTATCTGTGGAGGCTGGGGCAGGGCCCGTAGGAGGGCCGGCAACTCTGAGGCGAATGCGAATGTGTTCCCATCCGTCCACCAGAAGAGCGGCAGGACTCCCATAGCGTCACGAGCGAGAAGCAAGCGTCCGATGCGCGGGTCGTAGTGGCAGAAGGCGAACTGGCCCCGGACCTCTCGTAGGCCGTCTACGCCCCTCTCGACCACCAGCCGATGGAGAACCTCCGTATCGCCTTGGCTGCCCCACGTTCCCCCCAAGGTTGCGGCGAGCTGTCGGTAGTTGAAGACCTCACCGTTGTACGTCAAGACAGTTCCATCCCTATCGACCATCGGCTGTTGCGACCCATCCAAATCGATGATGGATAGCCGTCGGTGAGCCAGGTCTACCGACCCGCTGGACCACTGCCCTGCGGCGTCAGGGCCTCGGTGGTGGAGCGCCTCAGCCATGTGATCAGCCATGCCCGGTGCGAGCGGCGCGCGGTCGAGCCTCGCGACGCCTGTGATTCCACACATCCTGATTGGGCTCCTTGTCTGCGGACTGCGGCGGCTCAGCCTATCGTCCGGTCTCACGGGTTCTGCCCCGGCGGACGACCCGTGCTGGGACGCCGACCACGGTGCAGTCGGGGTCGACGTCCTTGACGACAACGGCATTGGCGCCAATCACCGCGTCGTGACCGACGGTCACCGAGCCAATGACCTTGGCGCCCGCAGCGATCACGACGTTGTCCTGGATCACGGGGCAGTCAGTCCGTGACGAATAGCCGATCGTCACTTGCTGGTTGATCCAGCAGTTCGCTCCTATGGACTCGGCGGCGATGATCGTCGCGAAGCCGTGCTGGATGAAGAGTCCTGGACCGATCCGATCTGGCGGGGTTGCGATGTACAGCGTCGCCATTCGGCGACACCACATGTTCAGCAGCAGTCCGATGGGGCCGACGCGGCTGTAGAAGAGGTTTCTGAACTCAGGGTGGACCGTGAGGAGGTATGCCAGTGCATAGTTTCCGGTGATCTGGAGCGTGAGCTCCTCGCACCATCGTGCAACATCGGCCCACACGGCGGAAGCCCGTCGGTGCTGTTGCGCGACGAGGAGATGTGGCCAAAGCCGGAGCAGGTTGATGAGGACCTGTGCCTTCCGAAGTCGGGCCTTCACCAGGCGACCTTCGGGGTGATGGATCTTGGATTGGCGACGCGGGGCAATAGGGAAGCGTTCCGGAGTTCAACGTTGACGTACTCGGTGTGAGTCGCCCCGCTGGTCGCAGCGCGGTAGGCACCGTACTTGAAGTACGGGCCGACCTCGTTGTTGTAGCCGAACGGCACAACGAGGTCGGCGACGGACACGCCGTTGTGCCAGATCTGGATCACACCGGACTTCGCTCGCTCGAAGACGAGATGGTAAACGAAGTGGTGCCACCGATCGCGTTCGAACTCGTCGATCTCATACACCGTCCGTTCCACGTCCACGGCGGTGTGGTGGCGCGAACCTGCAGCCCTCGCCATGATGCGAAATCCTCGTCCGCCCGGGACAAGTTCCGCGCCGAAGGGTGGTGGCACCACGGCGTCCTGTTTGTCCGGAACGTCGTGGAACTGATTGATCAAGCACCAGTCACTGGGGTTTGGGCCGATCACTCTCACGGCGAACGCTGCCCAGACGTCCCGACCATGAATTTCACGATCCACTGCAGAGAACTCTGCGCGCTCGATCGGCGCCGCCCCGCTTTCGGGTGCTCCGACCCCGCCGATCACGAAGGCATCGCGTGCCAGGAACGCTTCCGCATTCCGGATCTCTGCGCGGCCTGTCAGTTCGGTGTAGAACTTTCGTTCCCCCCGGTAGACGAAGTTCTCGTATCCCGTCGATGCCACCGGACGGTAGGAAACGTCGCTCGGCGAGGGGGAAGGTCCTGTCAGCTGTGTGGTGTCGACTCTTCGCCTGATGTCTGTTCCTTCCGCCGAGCAGCCGGCGGCCGCCGTGAGGGAGGCGAGCAGCACTGCACGGCGAGGCCACACGGCTTGTTGCCCTTCACTTCGAGAACGTGGATCCACCCGTCGGGTGCCCCCATAATATTAGGGCCACGCCCCGCTGGCACGACTTGACTACGGAGAAGCATGAGGCAGCCGCGTGGTCGCACCGGCGACCTTGCAAAAGGGGTGGCCGACGGCATTCGGCGCCGTTGGCGTAGCGCCGCCATCGGTGCGGTGCTCGGAGCCCTGCTCGCTGTCGCAGGGTCTTTGCTTTCGCCGAAGGTCTACGAGGCGCGCAGCGATCTGTTCATCCAAACGACCGTCGCAGGTGGCGTTGAGAACGGGACCCAGCTCGTGACTGCACAGGCGTTCGCCCAGGAGCGGGTGAAGTCCTACGCCGCCATCGCCACGAACGACAGGGTGCTAACTCGCGTGATCGAGCAGCTTGGCCTGGACGCAGGACCCGATGTGTTGCGGCGCGCATCAAGTGCAGAGGCTGACGTAGGCAGCGTCGTACTCACGGTTCGGGTACGAAATCAAGAACCCGCCTTGGCTGCCGAGATTGCCAGTGCGATCGCCAGCCAGACAGCCATCGTGGCAGCCGAGATCGAACGGCCTCGGTTCGAGGCTCCCACACCTATTTCAGCGCGTGTTCTGGGACATGCCCGCTCTCCCGGGGAGCAGGTGTCGCCCGATATCTCCGTCAACACTGTGGCCGGTGCGCTGGCCGGAGCCCTCGCTGGTGTCACCTTCGCGGGGCTGCGCCGTCGACTCAGTCGAACGCTGACTTCAGAGGCTGACCTGTCCGCCCTCATCGACGCACCCGTGTTGGCGCGGATTCCGAGACATCGAGGCAACGGATCTGATCGGCTCTCAGGCGCTCGCCGTGATGCTTTCGGCATGGCGCGCACGAATCTCAGCTATGTCACAGCCGTTCACGCCACGAGGATTCTGACGATAGCCGGCTGCCATCCGGGCGACAGTGCAGCGACAACTTGGGCCCTCGCCCAGACCATCTCGGATGGCGGAAATACGGTGTGCGTCGTTGACGCGAACCTACGGAGTCCCGGCCAGCACGCATTCCACGGACTTTCCGCCTTCCCTGGTTTGACGGAGATCCTGATTGGCGAGATTTCGCTCGAGCAGGCAGTTCAGCGCGTTCCGGGATCGCGGATCTCGGTCCTAGGGGCTGGGTCGGTGCCACCCAATCCCAGCGAGCTTCTGGCCTCTGAGTCCATGGTCGTGGGCATGGCTCGGCTCGGCAGAGAATTCGACCTGGTACTCGTCGACACCCCGACCCTGACCGGGGTCACGGATGCAGCATTGGTGGCGGGGCGCACGAAGACGGCGATTCTGGTCGTTTCCCTGGGACGGTCAACCAAGCACGCCGTGGGCAGGGCGGTCGACAGGCTCAGTGCCACAGACACCCGGATCGCCGGCATCATTCTGCTGGAGGTGCGGGGCAGCACGAGTGACTGACTCGCACTGGCAACTCACGCAGTCGAGCGAAGCTCTTGGCTCATCGCCCGACACGCTTGAACCAGCTCCACGACCAGGGTCGGTCGGCGCGAGCGGCGGAGCAATCATTCGTCAGTGTGGCCTGGACGGTTCGGCCTAAGGTGTGAGCTGTGAGTTCAGCCCGGATCCTTGTCGTTTGCACTGGAAACGTCTGTCGGTCGCCGTTCCTCGAACGACGACTCCAGAACTCCTTGGACTCGATCTGGGGACAGAACGGCATGTCCGTCGCCTCTGCGGGGACAGGTGCGTTGGTTGCTGCTCCCATCGACCCATTGTCGGCCAGTCTTCTTGAGCGGCTCGGGGTCGCGTCGTCTGATTTCGTGGCCCGCCAACTCACCACGTCGATGGTGGCCGACAGCCAGCTCGTGCTGACGGCGACGCGCGCTCACCGTGGGTTGGTCGCCCGTTTGCACCCGCGGTCCATGCGTTACACCTTTGCCGTAGCGGATTTCGCCGATCTCGTGGACCACATTCCCGATGACCAGATGCCCACCGTGACGGAACCAGGGGAATGGCTCGGCCAGATCGCGTCGCTGGCGGCCCAGCGGCGTGGTCTCCACCCTCCCATGGCGGCAGACGAGGCGGACATCGTGGATCCGTATCGACGAGGGCCCGAAGTCTTCCAAGCGATGGCGGCGCAAATCGAGCGGTGGATGCCGTCGCTGCGGCGAGCGCTGGGCCAAGCCGGCGGGGCTGACCCTCAGCGCCGACGAGAGGACCCTGCCCTAGCCGACTGAGCTCGGCGCCGCAGGGAAGGCTCCTGCTCCTCGGGTGGAAGAGAGGTCTGGCCCTCCCCGTAGTAGGCGTACGTTGCCTCGCCCTTGGTCGGGAGCCGGTTGGCGACAAAGCCAAGGACTGGTGCGTTGACTCTGTGGAGGTTCTCCAAGGCACGAGCCACCTGCTCCTTGCGCACGACCGTTGCTCCGACCACCACGATGACCCCATCTGCGACCCGACCAAGTACCGCGGCATCTGTGACGGGGAGGACCGGAGGTGCATCGAGGAGGACGTAGTCGAAGCGACTTCGAAGCTGACGCAGGATCTCCCGCATCGTGCTGGATCCGAGGAGTTCGCTCGGGTTGGGCGGAATCGGACCTGCGCCGAGCACCATCGTCGAGCCCGCACCGAAGGGCTGGAGGACGTCGTCGAGTTCGGCCTCCCCGATGAGCACGTTGGTCAGTCCGACCGAGCCGTCGAGGCCCATGTAGTCGAGGAGCCGGGGTCGGCGCAGATCGGCCTCCACCAAACAGACGGTGTAGCCAGCCTCGGTCATGGTGAGGCCCAGGTTGGCCGTCGTCGTCGTCTTCCCCTCGCCTGGGAGAGAGGACGTGAGGACGATGGCCTGCAGGTTGTGCTCGGTATCGACGAACTGCAGGTTGGTGCGCAGGGCCCGGAATGCCTCCGCGCGCGGGCTCTGGGGGTCGCCCTGCACGACGAGCGGTTCCCGAGCGGCTCGCTCGTCGTAGTGGACGCCACCCAGAATGGGATGATCGGAAACTCCTTCGAGATCTCGCTCGCTGCGCACGCGCGTGTCAAGCAGTTCGCGCGTGAGGGCCAACCCCAATCCGAGAAGAGTTCCGAGCACGAGGGCCAAAGCAAGGTTGCGAACCGGGGACGGGCTGACAGGTGTGGTGGGAGCCACAGCCGGCCGAAGGATCGTGACTGCCACGGGGTTGTCCGCGGAGGCGCCGGGCTTCTCGATCTCATCGACCGTATCGATGAACTGCTTGGCGATCCCCTCAGCGATCCGTGCGGCGTTCACTGGGTCCTCGTCGCGCACCGCGAGTTCGATCAGGACCGTGTCCAACGGGACCGTGGTCGTGACCTTGCGCTCGAGTTGCGCTGAGTTCAGCTGCAGGCTCTGCTGCTGGATCACTGGGTCGAGGATGATTGGGCTCGTGAGCACGTCTGCATACGATTTCACCCGCTGCTGCGAGAACGTGCCGCCCTGCGCGAGGTCGAGGACGGAGTCTCCTGACGAGGTGGACACGAAGAGCTCGGTCTTCGCTTCATAGGAGCGCGGAGCGAGGATTGTGTACGCCGCCGCCGCCGCCAGCGTGAAAAGAATGGTGGCTGCGATGATGCGCCACCTTTTCCGCAGCGTCCGCAGGTAGTCCTGCAACTCCATTGATGGTCCCTTCTTGAAACAGACCCCCAACCTGGCCTGGCACGTGCAGGACCTGGAGGCATACGAACCTTATCCCTGTCTGGGGCCACCTTTGCTGCATCTGTCGCGTCGGGTCGAGGAGTCGGCGGGCACCTCTATGCTAGGTAGAAGCGGACGAGTCAGTCCGACGGTCGCGGCGTGGGCAACCACGTCGAGGAAAGTCCGGGCTCCACAGGGCATGGTGGTGGCCAACAGCCACCCGGGGTGACCCGCGGGACAGTGCCACAGAGAACAGACCGCCTCATCGTCGTTCATCGGCGACGGGGTAAGGGTGAAACGGTGGTGTAAGAGACCACCAGCGGCTCCGGTGACGGAGTCGGCTAGGTAAACCCCACCCGGAGCAAGCTCAGACAGTGTGCGTTCGAGGGCGGCCCGCCCGAGCACACGGGTAGGGCGCTGGAGGCCGCTGGCAACAGTGGCCCAAGATGGATGACCGTCAGCGTGACCCGGGCAACCGGCCACGTGACAGAACCCGGCTTATGACTGACTCGTCCGCCCACAGAGCCACCCCGGAGGCATACCGTGGGGAGATGCGCATCACGCATCTCGGACATGCCTGCGTCCTCGTGGAGATGGCCGACCAACGAATCCTCATCGACCCCGGAGGCTTCACCCCAGGGTTCGAGGACCTGCGCGAACTCTCCGCGATCGTGGTGACCCACCAACACGCTGACCACCTCGACCAGCAGCGGCTTCCAGAACTCCTTCGCCACAATCCGGACGCGCGCGTCCTCGTCGACCCCGGGAGCCTGCCGATCATTTCGGGACTCGGCGCCGACGCGGTCGCGCACGGAGGCACGTCGACGCTCGGGCGGGTTCGAGTGACGCCGGTGGGGGAGATCCATGCCCTCATCCACGACGACATCCCACGCATCCCCAACGTCGGGGTGGTGCTCCAGGCGGTGGGCGAGCCGAGTTTCTACCACCCGGGCGACAGCGTGGAAGGAGAGCCGGGTGACGTCGACATCGTCGCCTTCCCGCTCAACGCTCCGTGGCAGCGGAGTCGCGAGATGACCGGCTTCCTGCGCAGGCTCAACCCTCCCATCGCCATCCCGATCCACGACGGACTGCTGGGCGAGCGTGGCCGCGATCTCTACCTCGGGCAGGCCGAGGCACTCGGCGGAGCCGACACCGAGATCCGTGACTTGGCGGAGCAGGGCGCGATCGAGTTCCGGGTCGGCTGAGGCGCCAGCCCGTGGGCGGGACTTGCCGACATAGGTAAGGCTCACCTACTCTCGGCGCGTGCCCAAGGTCTCCGCCAAGAAGAAGTGCTGCAAGGACAAACCGCGCTGCAAAGCCTGCCCGGTCGTCCTCATGCGCCTCTCCAAGATGGGCTACGCCGAGCAACTCACGACCGGCAAGAAGGCGAAGTTCGACGTCGAGAAGAACATCCCCAAGAAGGCCATGGTCATCGCCCGGCAGCGCTGAGCCGGACCCGGCCACGGCGCCCAGCCGGAACGTCCCGCTCAGAGCGAGTCGTGATACTCCTGAGCCAGATGCGCGGCGCCGATGATCCCCGCCTTGTTCTCGAGTTCCGCCGGAACGATCGGCGTGCGCAGCTTGAGCAGGGGGAGGAACTCCTCGTGGTCCTTGGACACCCCGCCGCCGACAACGAAGAGGTCAGGCCACAGCAGGCTCTCGACGTGTGAGTAGTAGCGCTGGAGTCGCTCCGCCCACTCGGCGTAGCTGAGTCCCTCGTTCTCCTTGATGGACGACGCCGCCCGCTTCTCGGCGTCGAAACCGTCGATCTCCAAGTGGCCGAGTTCCGAGTTGGGGATGAGCCGGCCGTCGTGGATCAGGGCGGAGCCGATGCCCGTACCGAGGGTCGTGACGATGACGAGCCCCTTCTGCCCCTTGGCCGCGCCGTAGTGCAACTCTGCGACCCCGGCGGCGTCCGCGTCATTGACGAGCACGATGTCGTGACCGAGCTTCTCCTCGAGCATCTTCTCGGCCTCGAAGTCGAGCCAGGACTTGTCGATGTTGGCGGCCGACCGGACGACCCCCTTGGTGACCACGCCAGGGATCGTGATGCCGATGGGGGAGTCGCCCCGGACCTCGTCGAAGTGGTCGACGATCTCGTCGATGATGTCGCCGACCGCCTCAGGCGTGGATTTCTCCGGGGTGTCGATCCTTTTGCGCTTGCCGGCGAACTCACCCTTCGTGAGGTCGACCGGTGCGCCCTTGATGCCGCTTCCGCCCACGTCGATCCCGAGGGGCAGGCCGCTCTTTGCGCTCTTCTTGCTCATGGAGGACTCCTTCGTCCGTCGGATGGCGAGGTCAGGGGAGGGTGAGGATCTCGTTGCCGCTGTCGGTGATGAGGATCGTGTGCTCGAACTGGGCCGACCGGCGCCGGTCCGTCGTGACGACGGTCCAGTCGTCGTCCCACATCTCCCACTTTTCGGTGCCGAGGTTGAGCATCGGCTCGATCGTGAACGTCATGCCGGGCGCGATGACGGTGTCGTAGGACGGCGCCGCGTCGTAGTGCGGGATGATCAGACCGGAGTGGAACGAGCGCCCGATGCCGTGTCCCGTGAAGTCGCGCACGACGCCGTAGCCGAACCGCTTGGCGTAGCTCTCGATGACCCGACCGATGATGTTGACCTGTCGACCGGGAACCGCCGCCTTGATTCCGCGCATCATCGCCTCACGGGTGCGTTCGACGAGCTGCCGCGACTCCTCGTCGACGTCACCGCAGAGGTAGGTCGCGTCCGTGTCGCCGTGGACTCCACCGATGTAGGCCGTGATGTCGATGTTGACGATGTCGCCGTCCTCGAGCGGTCGAGAGTCGGGGATCCCGTGGCACACCACCTCGTTGACCGACGTGCACAGCGACTTCGGGAAGCCTCGGTAGCCCAACGTCGAGGGGTAGGCGCCATGGTCGAGCAGGAACTCGTGGCCGACGCGGTCGATCTCGTCAGTGGTGACGCCGGGTTCGATCACTGCGGCAGCTGCCTCCATCGCCTGTGCCGCAAGGCGACCCGCGACGCGCATGAGTTCGATCGTCTCGGCGTCCTTGACCTCGGGGGAGAGGTTCTTGTCGGGCGCAGCCTTGTCGACGTACTCCGGTCGCTCGATGCTGGCAGGAACGGGACGCCTCGGGGAGACCTCACCGGGAGCGACACTTCCGTACGTCATCGGCATACGGTGGAGTCTAGGCAGACTGCAGCTGCCACGAACCGAGGAGGACACGCATGGCGTACTGGTACAACATCCAGACCAAGCAGGTCGAGACCGACGAGAACCGCAGCCGCAACGACGACGTGATGGGCCCCTACGCCACCGAGGACGAGGCCCGGAACGCGCTCTCCTCGGCTGCTGAGAACACCGAGCAGTGGGACGCCGAGGACAAGGCCTGGGAGGGCAAGGGCGCGACCTGGGACGACGAGGACCTCGAGGATTAGCCGCAACTGATTGCCCTGTCCGGCGCCCGCCGTGCTCCTCGCCGGACAGGGCAATCAGTTGCGAAAGAAGAAGCCGGTATGCCGGGTGCGCACCCGGCATACCGGCTCTCGTTCTGGTCCGGTCGCCTACTCCTCGAAGCTGTGCTCGGTGGCAGGGAAGGAACCGGCGGCAACCTCGGACGCGTACGCCTTGGCCGCGTTGCCGAGGTCGGTGCGCATGTCGAGGTACTTCTTGACGAAGCGCGGCGCGCGTCCGCCACGCAGGCCGGCCATGTCCTGCCAGACAAGCACCTGCGCGTCGCACTCCGGTCCCGCGCCGATGCCGATCGTCGGGATGTGGAGTGCCTCGGTGACCTTCTTGGCGACGGGTGCCGGGACCATCTCCATGACGATGGAGAAGCAGCCGGCCTCCTGGAGCGCCAAGGCATCCTCGAGAAGACGCTCTGCGCCGTCGCCGCGACCCTGGACGCGGTAGCCCCCAAGGACGTGCTCGCTCTGCGGTGTGAAGCCAATGTGCCCCATGACCGGGATGCCGGCGCGCACGAGGAGTTCCACCTCCGGCACCATCGGCTTGCCACCCTCGAGCTTCACGGCGTGCGCCATCCCCTCCTTCATGAAGCGTGTGGCGGTCGCGAGCGCCTGCTGTGGACTGGCCTGGTAGGAGCCGAAGGGCAGGTCGGCGACGACCATCGCGTGCTTCGCGGCCGAGGTCACCGCCCGACACAGGGGGACGAGGTGGTCGACGGTCACCGGGACCGTCGTCTCGAAGCCGTAGACGTTGTTGCCGGCCGAGTCGCCGACGAGCAGGACCGGGATCCCGGCCTCGTCGAAGATCTCTGCCGTGTACATGTCGTAGGCCGTGAGCATGGCCCACTTCTCGCCCGTCTCCTTCATCTTCTGGAGGTGGGGGACACGGATCCGCTTCTGGGGAGCGGCTTGGGCGCCTGTCCCGTAGGGGTTGGTCGTCTCTGAGGCGGGGGTCGGCTGATCGCTCATGCGCCGATCCTGTCAGAGGTGATCGGGCGGCGGGGCTCGTGGTGTGGCCTGCCTCGTCCCACGCTCGGAAGGTAAAGGCAAGGTAAAAGAATCCCCACAAACCATTGTGCAAAACGATTGCACATGGTTTTCTGCGGTGGCCCTGCCTGACCCCTGGCGGGCGATCACACTCGGAGGAACAGTGACACGACGACACAGTCGCGCCCTGACCGGACTGGCCGGTTTGGCCGGAGCCGCCCTGGTGGTGAGTCTCGCCCCCATGGGTGCGCAGGCTCAGCCCAGCGCACCGCCGGCGGAGCAGAAGGCCTCGGCCAAGAAGCACGATGACCTGCCCAACCCCCTGGGCGACGCCCAGCGCGCCCTGCGCAAGGAGGCCGTCGAGAAGCTCGTCAAGGGCGAGGCGACGACCGAGAGCCGCGGTGGCCAGCGCGTCATCAAGCTCAAGGGCAACGCGGCCGCGAAGAAGGGCACGCCTGCGGCCAAGGACCGCTACGTGTCCTACCCCGTGAACCGCGAGGAGTCGATCTTCACGATCCTCTCCGAGTTCGGCACGCAGGTCGACTCTCGGACCGGTGGCGACGCCGGGCCGCTCCACAACACCATCCCCGAGCCCGACCGCGACTGGGCGGACAAGGGCGCGACCGACGACAACTCGAGCATCTGGAAGTCGAACTTCGACCGCGCCCACTTCATGGACCTCATGTTCGGGCCCGAGAAGTCGATGAAGGACTTCTTCCTCAAGCAGTCCAACGGTCGCTTCCTCGCCAAGGGTGACGTGTCCAACTGGGTCAAGGTGCCGTTCAACGAGTCCCGCTACGGATCGCCCAAGATCAACGAGGCCGACGGCTACTGGAACTACATCAAGGACACGGCAGCGGCCTGGTACGCAGCCGAGAAGGCTGCCGGCAAGACCGACGCCGAGATCAAGACCTACCTCGCGCAGTTCGACAAGGTCGACCGCTACGACCACGACGCTGACGGCAACTTCGCCGAGTCCGATGGCTACATCGACCACTTCCAGGCCATCCACGCCGGTGTCGGCGAAGAGGTCGGCGGTGGCGAGCAGGGTGAGGACGCCATCTGGTCGCACCGCTGGTACGCCTTCTCGAACATGATCGGCAAGGCCGGCCCCGAGGGCAACCCCCTCGGTGGTGTCCCGCTGGGCGACTCCGGCATGTGGATCGGTGACTACACGACCGAGCCCGAGAACGGTGGTCTCGGCGTCTTCGCGCACGAGTTCGCGCACGACCTCGAACTGCCCGACCTCTACGACACCGCGGGTGGCGACAACGGCACCGGCTTCTGGACCCTCATGTCCGGCGGGTCCTACCTCAACCCCGGCAAGGACGCCATCGGCGACGAGCCGGGCTACATGGGTCCGTGGGAGAAGCTCCAGCTCGGCTGGCTCAACCACAAGACCGTCAAGTTCGGCGCCGACCAGGACGTCAAGCTCGGCCCGGCCGACCGTGACAGCAAGTCCGCCGCAGAGGCGATCCTCGTGAACCTGCCGGACAAGCAGGTGACGACGAACTACAACACTCCTCGCTCGGGCAGCTCCGAGTGGTGGGGCGGTTCGGCCGACAACCTGCAGAACACGCTGACCCGCACCGTCGACCTCACCGGCAAGTCCTCCGCGTCGCTCTCGACCTGGATCGAGCACGACATCGAGCCCGCCTACGACTACCTCTACACCGAGGTGTCCACGGACGGCGGCGCGACCTGGACCGAGCTCGGCGCGATCGACGGCAAGAGCGCCGGTTGGGTCCAGAAGTCGTGGGACCTCACCCCCTACGTCGGCAAGTCCGTCCAGGTCCGCTTCCGCTACGCCACTGATGGTGGTCTGCACTTCAAGGGTGCGTTCCTTGACGACCTCTCCATCACGGCTGACGGCGCGGCCCTGCTCACCGACGACGTCGAGTCCGGTGACAACGGCTGGACGGCGTCCGGGTTCTCCCGGATGAGCGGCACGATCAGCAAGAGCGTCTCGCACTTCTACCTCGCCGAGAACCGGGTCTACTCCGGCTACGACGCTGGTCTCAAGACCGGCCCGTACAACTTCGGTTGGGGCTCGACCCGTCCCGACTGGGTGGAGCGCTTCCCGTACCAGAACGGCATGCTGGTCTGGTACTCCGACGGTGCCTACACCGACAACAACACCCGCACGCACCCCGGTGGTGGCCTGACGCTGCCCGTCGACGCCCGCCCCGCGACCATCAAGTTCGACGGTGGCGGCCAGCTCGGCAACCGCCGCCAGCCCTTCGATGCGACCTTCGGACTCGAGAAGACCGACGCGGTGACCTTCCACCGCAATGGTGTTCCCGAGGAGGTGCCGTCGAGCCCGGCCATGCCGACGTTCGACGACAGCGACCCGAACCGCTACTGGGCCGCCGACAACCCGTGGCACTCCACCAAGGTGGCCGGCACGGGCACGACCCTCACGGTCGCCAAGGCGTTCAACGCCAACGAGTTGCTGGTCCAGGTTCGCTTCAAGTGACCTGACCGGCGGACGCCGAATCACTGAGCAAGGGCCCCGGAGCGAGACGCTCCGGGGCCCTTGCCCTGCCTCCCCTAGGATGCCGACCATGGATCGTCAGCAGGAGTTCGTGCTCCGCACCATCGAGGAGCGGGACATCCGCTTCGTCCGGCTCTGGTTCACCGATGTCCTCGGTGCGTTGAAGTCCGTGGCCATCGCGCCCGCCGAGCTCGAGGGGGCCTTTTCCGAGGGCATCGGTTTCGACGGTTCGGTCATCGAGGGCTTCGCCCGGGTCTACGAGGCCGACATGCTCGCCAAGCCCGATCCCTCGACGTTCCAGGTGCTGCCGTGGCGCGGCGACAACCCGGGGACGGCCAGGATGTTCTGCGACATCAGCCTGCCCGACGGTGCGCCGAGCATGGCCGATCCTCGCCACGTCCTCCAGCGGACGCTCGCGAAGGCGGCGGACCAGGGCTTCACGTTCTACACCCACCCCGAGATCGAGTTCTTCCTCTTCGAGCGGGGCTTCCGTCCCGGGGAGACGCCGACGCCCATCGACCAGGCCGGCTACTTCGACCACGTCCCCCACGGGTCGGCGCAGGACTTCCGGCGTGCGGCCATCACGATGCTCGAGTCCATGGGGATCAGCGTCGAGTTCAGTCACCACGAGGGTGCGCCGGGGCAGAACGAGATCGACCTGCGCTACGCCGACGCTCTGTCGACCGCCGACAACATCATGACCTTCAGGACCGTCATCAAGGAGGTCGCCCTCGAGCAGGGCATCTATGCCTCCTTCATGCCAAAGCCGCTGGCGGACCACCCCGGCTCGGGGATGCACACCCACATGTCGCTGTTCGACGGAGACAGCAACGCCTTCTACGAGGCCGGCGCGCCCTACCAGCTGAGCAAGACCGGGCGGCAGTTCATCGCCGGACTCCTCCACCACGGTGCCGAGATCACCGCCGTCACGAACCAGTGGGTCAACAGCTACAAGCGACTCTGGGGCGGGGGAGAGGCGCCGGCCCACCTCACGTGGGGGCACAACAACCGTTCCGCGATGGTGCGCGTGCCCATGTACAAGCCCAACAAGGGCCAGAGCAGCCGCGTCGAGGTCCGCTCGATCGACAGTGCGTGCAATCCCTACCTCGCCTTCTCGGTCCTTCTCGCGGCCGGGCTCAAGGGCATCGAGGAGGGCTATGAACTCGCACCGGAGACCGAGGACGACGTCTGGGGCCTGACCGATGCCGAGCGCAAGGCGATGGGCATCCGTCCGTTGCCCGCGTCGCTCATGGACGCCATCGAGGTCATGGAGGAGAGCGAGCTCGTTGCCGAGACCCTGGGTGAGCACACCTTCGACTTCTTCCTGCGCAACAAGCGTGCCGAGTGGGCCGACTACCGCGGTCAGGTGACCGCGTTCGAGCTCGAGCGGTACCTCCCTCGCCTGTGAGGGGCGCAGCATGAGCGCCCGTATGCCGTCCGTTCCGGGCGATCTGACCCGGCTCGGCTTTGCCGACCCTCGCCGCACTGTGAGCCTCTTGGCCGATCCCGTCCTGGCCCCGCTCATCAAGGACCGCGAGCGGGTCGAGGCCGAGGGCTTGGCCGTGGCCCTGTCGCGGGTCGCCGATCCCGACCAGGCACTGCTCGCGCTCGTGCGCCTCATGGAGGCCGTCGGGGCGCCGGCCCGGGCGTCGATCCGTGACGAGCTCGTCACGGCCCTGAGTGAGCCCGGTCGGTCGCGCGAACGCCTCTTCGCCGTCCTCGGTGCCTCGACTGCTCTGGGTGATCACCTCGTGGTGCGGCCGGAGCACTGGAGTGCTGTGACCAACGCCTTCCCGCTCGAGGTCGAGGAGCGCATCGACCTCCTCACCGCGGCGGTCTCCGGCCCGGGTGAGGGCACCACTCCCGAAGACGCCCTGCGGATCGAATACAGGCGCCAGCTCCTCGGCATCGCCACGCTCGACGTCTCACGGCCGGACCCGCAGGCTCGCCTGTCGGAGACAGCCGCCGCACTCGCGGACCTCGCCGAGGCGGCCTTGGAGGCGGCACTCGTCATCGCGCGTGCCGCTGTGGGCGACGAGGCGAGCCAGTGCCGCTTCGCGGTCATCGGCATGGGCAAGACCGGCGGGCGAGAGCTCAACTACATCAGTGATGTCGACGTCATCTTCGTCGCCGAGCCTGCCGAGGGCGCGGATGAGGAGACGGCACTGCGCGTCGGCACCGAAATGGCGACCCACCTCATCCGCATCTGTTCGAGCTCGACGGCTGCGGGGTCGTTGTGGCAGGTGGACCCCGCCCTGCGCCCCGAGGGCAAGAACGGGCCGTTGGTGCGGACGCTCGACTCGCACGTCTCCTACTACGAGCGCTGGGCCAAGACCTGGGAGTTCCAGGCGCTGCTCAAGGCGCGCCCGATCGCGGGGGACCGCGCGCTGGGCCGCGCCTACGTCGAGGCCGTCGCGCCGTTCGTCTGGTCGGCCGCCTCGCGCGAGAACTTCGTGGAGGACGTGCAGGCCATGCGGCGGCGCGTCGAGGACAACGTGCCTTCGGGGGAGGCCGACCGCCAGCTCAAGCTCGGTCCAGGTGGGCTGCGCGACATCGAGTTCAGCGTCCAACTGCTCCAACTCGTCCACGGTCGGGCCGATGCCTCGCTGCGGTCCGGCACAACGCTCACCGCCTTGGCAGCACTCTCCCAGGGCGGGTATGTCGGGCGAGAGGATGCGCAAACCCTCGACACGGCATACCGGCTCCTTCGTACGCTCGAGCACCGCATCCAACTGCACCGACTGCGCCGCACGCACCTCATGCCCACGGCTCCGGGCGACCTGCGGTGCCTCGGTCGCGCACTCGGACATCAGCGCGACCCCGAGGACTCGGTCGTCGCGCAATGGCGCACGGCCGCGCGCGAGGTGCGGCGGCTCCACCAGCGCATCTTCTACCGGCCGCTGCTGTCGGCCGTCGCCCGTCTGGGGCCGGACGAGGTGCGACTCACCCCAGAGGCGGCGCGTGAGCGTCTCGCCGCCCTCGGCTTCCGTGACCCCAAGGGTGCGCTTCGGCATCTCGAGGCTCTCACCGGCGGGGTGAGCCGACGCGCGGCGATCCAGCGCCAGCTCCTCCCGGTCATGCTCGGGTGGTTCGCGGATGAAGCCGATCCCGACGCGGGACTGCTCGCGTTCCGACGGATCAGCGACCAGCTCGGCACGACTCCGTGGTACCTCCGCCTCCTGCGTGACGAGGGCAGCGCCGCGGAGCGGCTCGCGCACACGCTCGGCCGGAGCCGGTACGCCGCCGACCTCCTCGAGCAGGGCCCCGAGTCGGTCCAGTTCCTTGGCGACCCCAGTGGTCTGCGGCCGAGGCCACGGGCAGACGTGCAGGCGCGGATGCGCGCGGCCGCGCGTCGCAAGGACGGGTCGGAGGCGGCCGTGCTGGCGGCCCGTGCGGTGCGGCGATCAGAGCTGTTCCGCATGGCTGTGGCGTCGCTGCTCGGTCAGATCACCCTCGACGAGTTGGGCGCCGCGTTGGCCGACCTCAGTGGGGCCCTGATCGACGTGACCCTGGAGGTCGTCCTCGAGGCCGTCGAGCGCGAGTCTGGCGCACCGCCGCTGAGCCGACACCTCGTCGTGGGCATGGGCCGACTCGGAGGAGGCGAGGCGGCGTTCGGAAGTGACGCCGACGTGCTCTTCGTCCACGACCCGGTCTCAGGTGCCGACGGTCGGGCCGCCCAGGAGCAGGCGCTCGAGGTCGTCAAGGAACTGATCCGACTGCTGGGCCTCGCGGCTCCGGACCCGAGGCTCGAAGTCGACGCGGGTCTGCGCCCCGAGGGGAAGAACGGCCCCCTCACCCGGTCTCTGGACTCCTACCGTGCCTACTACGAGCGGTGGTCCCTGGTCTGGGAGGCACAGGCGCTGCTGCGCGCCGCGCCGGTCGCGGGAGACCCCGATCTCGGGTCGGCCTTCGTCGAACTGATCAACCCGCTCCGGTGGCCGGAGGGCGGCCTCGACGCGGGCCAGGTGCGCGAGATCCGCACCCTCAAGGCGCGCATGGAGTCCGAACGGCTCCCGCGCGGAGCCGACCGCAAGGCCCACTTCAAGCTTGGACACGGTGGGCTCTCCGACGTCGAGTGGTGCGCCCAGATGATCCAACTGGAGCATGCGCACGAGATCCCGGCACTCCGGACGACGTCGACGATCGGTGCGCTCGAGGCTGCGCGGGACGAGGGACTCATCGACGCCGAGGACGCGTCCGCGCTGGCCGAGTCGTGGCGACTCGCCTCGGAGATGCGCAACGCCGGCCTCCTCGCGCGAGGGCGCCCGGTCGACTCCGTGCCGTCCGACGTCCGAGATGCCGACGGGATGGCGCGGATCCTCGGCCTCGGCCCCAAGTCCGGTCAGGAACTCGCCAACCGCTACCGGCGGGTGGCCCGTCGTGCCCGACATGCGGCCGAAAAGGTCTTCTACGAGGACCCTACTTAGACTGACCGCATGATCCCCGTTCTCGACCTGCGAGGACGCGCGCCCGGTGTCCGTGAGCTCCGCGCGACGCTGCCTCGAGCCGAACTCGACGTCGAGGCTGCACTGGCGGCCGTGCGTCCCATCTGTGACGACGTGGCCACCCGCGGGGCCGAGGCGGTGCTCGACGCGTCCGAGAAGTTCGACGGCGTGCGCCCGGACTCACTGCGAGTCCCGCGCGAGGTCATCGCTCGAGCCGTCGAGAACCTCGACCCGGCTGTGCGTGCGGCACTGGACGAGTCGATTCGACGGGCCCGGATCGTTCACGCGGACCAGGTGCGTGCGGACACGTCGACGACCGTGAGCTCCGGCGGGACCGTGACAGAGCGGTGGGTGCCCGTGGATCGCGTGGGTCTCTACGTTCCCGGCGGCCGTGCCGTCTACCCCAGCAGTGTCGTCATGAACGTCGTGCCCGCGCTCCTTGCCGGCGTCGGTTCCCTCGCGGTCGCCAGCCCGCCACAGAAGGACTTCGGTGGGTGGCCGCACCCCACGATTCTCGCCGCTTGTGCACTCCTCGGTGTGGAGGAGGTGTGGGCCATGGGCGGCGCCCAGGCCGTGGCGGCCTTCGCCCATGGACTCGAGGGTGTCGAGGAGCTCGAGCCGGTCAGCCTCGTCACGGGACCCGGCAACATCTGGGTCGCCGCGGCGAAGCGCCTCCTCAAGGGCCTCATCGGGATCGACGCCGAGGCAGGGCCGACCGAGATTGCCGTCCTCGCGGACTCGCAGGCCGACCCCGAGCACGTCGCTGCCGACCTGATCAGCCAGGCAGAGCACGACCCCATGGCCGCGGCGGTCCTCGTCACCGACAGTGCGGAGCTGGCTGAGGCCGTCCAGGCGGCCGTGATCCGTCGCGTCGCCGAGACCAAGCACTCCGAGCGTGTCCGCGAGTCGCTCACAGGTCCGCAGTCCGCGGTCGTCCTCGTCGACTCGATCGATGTGGGCCTCGACGTCGTCAACGCCTACGCGGCCGAGCACCTCGAGATCCACACGGGCGATGCCGCGGCCGTGGCCGCACGCGTGCGCAATGCGGGTGCGGTCTTCGTGGGCACCTGGTCGCCGGTGAGCCTCGGCGACTACTGCGCCGGGTCCAACCACGTGCTGCCCACCGGTGGCTGCGCGGCCCACTCGAGCGGACTCTCCGTGCAGTCCTTCCTCCGCGGCATCCACGTGGTCGAGTACTCCGAGGCTGCCCTCCGCGACGTCGGGGCCCACGTCGTGACGCTCGCTCGCGCCGAGGACCTCCCGGCCCACGGTGAGGCCGTCACCGCGCGCCTTCCAGACCTGGCATGAGCGAGATCGAGAGCCTGCTGCGCGAGGACCTACGCGGCAAGACGGCCTATGGCGCACCGCAGCTCGACGTTCCGTTCGCGCTCAACACCAACGAGAACTCGTATGCCGTGCCCGCTGCGGTCGTCGACGAGATCGTGGCCGCTGTCGCGGCCGTGGCGCCCGGTTTGAACCGGTACCCCGATCGGGAGTTCACGGACCTGCGAGGTGACCTCGCGGCATACCTCTCGCGCAGCGGAACGGCGGTGAGTCCGGAGCAGGTCTGGGCCGGCAACGGGTCCAATGAGGTTCTCCTGCACCTGCTTCAGGCCTTTGGTGGGCCGAGGAGGGCCGCACTGGGCTTCACGCCGGCGTACTCCATGCACCCGATCATCACGGCGACAACGGGCACGACCTGGATTGACGGGTTGCGTGGCATCGGGGACACCAGCGGACCTTTCGACCTGTCGCTCGACTCGGCGGTGTCCCAGGTCACGGAGCACGACCCCCACCTCGTCTTCCTCTGCTCGCCCAACAACCCGACGGGCACGGCGCTCGGCCTTGACGTGGTGGAGGCCGTGCACGACGCGGCGCCCCGTGCAGTGATCGTCGTTGACGAGGCATACACGGAGTTCGCCCGACCGGGCACGCCCAGCGCGCTGACCCTGCTCGCAGGTCGACCGCGGCTCGTGGTCACCCGCACGATGAGCAAGGCCTTCGCGTTCGCAGGTGGCCGACTGGGCTACCTCGCTGCGGACCCCGAGTTGGTCGACGCGCTCCGGCTCGTCCGGATGCCCTACCACTTGTCGTCCACGGCGCAGGCGGTCGCTCGAGCCGCTCTCAGGCACGCCGACACCATGCTGGCGACGGTCGACGTCATCAAGGAGCAGCGCGACCGCATCGTCGAGGCGCTACCCGGTCTCGGTCTGGTGCCAGTCGCGAGCGACGCCAACTTCGTCCTCTTCGGAGGGCTGCGCGACAGCCACCGGACCTGGCAGGCCCTGCTCGACCACGGGGTCCTCGTCCGTGACGTCGGGATCGCCCACTATCTTCGAGTCACCGCCGGGACACCGGAGGAGACGTCGGCCTTCCTCGAGGCCATCGCATCCCTGGGCCCCGACCACCTGGAAGGACAGCCGTGACCAGCAACCGCACCGCGACGGTGAGCCGCTCGACCTCCGAGAGCAGCGTCGAGCTCACGATCAACCTCGACGGCACCGGGGTGGGCGAGGTGAGCACGGGTGTTCGCTTCTACGACCACATGCTCCTGTCGTTCGCCAAGCACTCCCTCATCGACCTGCGGGTCAAGGCCACGGGTGATGTGGACGTCGATGCCCACCACACGGTTGAGGACGTCGCCATCGTGCTGGGCGACGCCGTCCGTGAAGCCCTGGGGGACAAGCGTGGGATCTCCCGATTCGGTGACGCGACGGTCCCGCTGGACGAGGCCCTCGTGCACGCCGTCGTCGACGTCGCCGGACGTCCCTATGTCGTGCACACGGGCGAGCCCACCGGTCAGGAGTACGCCGTCATCGGCGGCAACTACATCGGGTCCCTGACGCGGCACGTCTTCGAATCCTTCGCCTATCACGCCGGCATCGCCCTGCACGTTCGCGTGCTGGGGGGTCGCGACCCGCACCACGTCGTCGAAGCCCAGTTCAAGGCCGTGGCGCGTGCCCTGCGTGCGGCCGTCGAACCGGACCCCCGTGTGGACGGCATCCCCAGCGCCAAGGGTGCACTCTGAGCCGTGGCCACTTCTGACCGGACCCCTGACCTCGGACACGGACTCGTCCTCGTCCGTGGGAGTGCCGCCGCGTCGGCGCGCTGGGTCAAGCGTGGACTCGCCGCGGTGCGTGTCTGCCAACTCCCCGGCTGGACCGGCGTGTGCCTGGCCGAGGACCGCGCGCTCGCAGCTGCTCCCTACGACGTCGGGTTGGAGATCCTCGCCGCTCGTCGGGTGCCGACCCGCCACCGCCCGGCGATCGGGCTCTTCGTCATCGACGGCTGTGCCGTGGTCACGGTCCAGGCCCGTGGTTGGCGCCTCGAACAGCGCTGGTTGGTGTGGGAGCCCGGTCGCGGAGTGCGCCGCACCCCTGACCTTCCTGCACTCCCCGCAGCCCTCATCGTCGACGTCGCCGGCGCGCGTTCGCGGACGACGTCGGCGGCCGTTGCCGAGCACTTTGCCGACGCGGCCGGTCAACCGCTCGACGTGCTCGTCGGGCTCATGCATCTGTTGGGCCTCCCTGGGGAGGAACTCCTCCGCGACGGCGCGGACGAGACCCACGAACGCATTGACCCGAGCCCCCGCTCGATCGCCGCCTTCGACGCTCTCGTCGCGGAGGAAGCCGCCCACCGATGGGAGTCCGAGCGATGACCGGACGACGCGTCGTCGTTCTCGACCACGGCAGCGGCAACGTGCACAGTGCCGTCCGTGCGCTCGAACGGGTCGGCGCGCACGTCGAGCTCACGGCCGACCGACAGCGCGCCCTCGACGCAGATGGACTCCTGCTGCCGGGCGTGGGCAACTTCCATGCCTGCCTCCGCGGGATGCGCGCTGCTGAGGCCCCCCGAATCATCGACGTGCGACTCTCCGGGGGCCGCCCGGTTCTCGGGGTGTGCGTCGGCATGCAGGCGCTGTTCGAGGCCTCGACCGAACCCAGCGCGACGACTGAAGAGGGTCTGTCCGAGTGGCCCGGCACCGTCGAGCGGCTCAACGCCCCGATCGTGCCCCACATGGGGTGGACCGACGTGGAGGTCCCGACGGGGTCCAGTCTGTTTGCCGGCGTCGAGTCCGAGCGCTTCTACTTCGTGCACTCGTATGCCGTTCGCTCCTGGACCTTGGCCGAGCCCACCGGACACTTCGCGGCCGTCGCACCCAAGGTCACGCACGCGACCCACGGTGATCGTTTCGTCGCGGCGGTCGAGAACGGCCCCCTCTCGGCGACCCAGTTCCACCCCGAGAAGTCGGGCGACGCAGGGCTTCACCTGCTGGAGAACTGGGTTCGATCCCTCTGATCCTCTGATTCAACGCCCCGCCCAACCGACCACGTGAAGGTGTCATGACCACGCCCCGCCTCCAGCTCCTCCCCGCCGTCGACGTCGCCGGGGGACGCGCCGTCCAGCTCGTCCAGGGGGTGGCCGGCACCGGTGGTGAGTTCGGGGAGCCCCTCCAGGCTGCCCTGCGATGGCAGGAACAGGGTGCCGAGTGGTTGCACCTCGTCGATCTCGACGCAGCCTTCGGACGGGGCGACAACGCCGAACTTCTTGCCACGATCGTGGGCACCCTCGACATTCAGGTGGAGATGAGCGGTGGGATCCGCGACGCCGAGACCCTTGACCGGGCTCTGGCGACCGGATGCCGCCGAGTCAATCTGGGCACGGCTGCACTGGAGGATCCCGAGTGGACGGCTCACGCCATCGCCGAACACGGCGACAGGGTGGCGGTGGGGCTCGACGTTCGTGGCACGACTCTCGCTGCCCGCGGCTGGACCCAGGAGGGTGGCGACCTCTGGGAGACCTTGGACCGTCTCGACCGTGAAGGCTGTGCCCGCTATGTCGTCACCGACGTCAACAAGGACGGCATGCTCAAGGGTCCGAACGTCGACCTGCTCCGCGACGTCTGTGCACGGACCGACCGTCCCGTCATCGCATCCGGTGGTGTCTCGACCCTCGCCGACCTTGAGACCCTGCGGACCATGGTCGGTGACGGCGTCGAAGGCGCGATCATCGGCTCCGCGCTGTATCGGGGAGCCTTCACCCTTCCCGATGCGCTCGACGTCGCCGGACGCCCATGACCCGCGACCTCGTCTTCACCGGTTTCGACGGCGACGACGGCTCAGCGGACCCCGCGCTCGCCGCGGCGATCGCTGGAGGCGACTCCAGGCAGCTCATGACTGTGTTGCAGGGGGCCAGGCTCCTCGTCCCCATCGTCGCGGAGCCCGTCGAGACGGGCACCGAAGGCGGGCTCACGGTCGACAAGAAGACCGACATGGCCGCAGTCACGCTCGTCGCCCCGGACGGGGAGCGCGCCCTCCCCGTCTTCACGAGTCTCGCGGCCATTGCCGCCTGGGATCCTGAGGCCCGCCCCGTCCCCGTGACCTCCGCCCGCGCCGCACAGGCCGCGGTCAGCGAGCGATGCGACGTCATCGTCATCGACGTCGCAGGCCCCACCGCGACCGCTCTGCGCCCATCCATGGTGTGGGCCCTCGCCCAGGAGCGCGACTGGCTGCCACCCCACGACGACCCCTTCGTGGCCCAGGGAGTGTCGCGCGCCGTCGCCGACGAAGACGCCGTCAGAGGTCATCGCATCGAAGAGGGCGCACCTGCCGGTCAGGGCATCCTCGGTGTGGCCCTCGAACTCGCCCCCGGCCTCGACGCCAGCGAGGTCCAAGCCGTCGCCACAAGGGTGGGGGAGCGGCTCGCCACCGACGGTGAGTTGCGCGCCCGCATCGACGGACTCGCCTTCCGCATCACCTGAGCGCTCCCGAGCCGCAGCCCCGTGGCGTCGTGTGGGACGTGCGTCCGACCGAAGGACTGCGCGCCCGACAAGGCGAGGTGAGGGACTCTGGAAGGTGGCGCGCAGCCGAAGGGCGGCTAGCGCGTTCCGGACGACGCAAGGGGCGACCCGCCAACGCAGGGGGAGCGGACGGCATACGTCGAATTGGTTGGAACGCCGAGCGCTGCTAACCTTGTCGGCGGACCGGCTGTGTCCATCACCCTCCAGGTGCTGGGCCAGTGCGCAAGTGAAGTTCGCTTCCACCCGCGATGACCTCAGGGTCGCCGGGTTTCTCCACATGGTCCACGACAGATTCACGTCTGTTGTGGTGCTTTCGTGGACGGATGTGAGGCTTCTCGGGCGCTGCGCGAGGAGCCTTTCCTCATGTCCGGACAGTGTCCGTTGTTTCAGACCACAAGGAGTACGACATCAGCGAGCCTCGTATCAACGACCGCATCCGGGTTCCGGAGGTGCGGTTGGTTGGCCCCAACGGCGAGCAGGTCGGCATCGTCCGCGTCGAGGATGCCCTGCGCCTCGCCGCGGAGGCAGACCTCGACCTGGTCGAGGTGGCCCCCATGGCCAAGCCGCCGGTCGCCAAGCTCATGGACTTCGGCAAATACAAGTACGAAGCCGCCATGAAGGCCCGAGAAGCACGCAAGAACCAGGTCAACACGGTCATCAAGGAGATCAAGCTCCGTCCCAAGATCGACCCGCACGACTACGCCACCAAGAAGGGCCACGTCGTCCGGTTCCTGGGCGGCGGCGACAAGGTCAAGGTGACGATCATGTTCCGCGGCCGCGAGCAGTCGCGACCGGAACTGGGCTTCCGCCTCCTGCAGAAGCTGGCCGAGGACGTCATCGAGTTGGGCACCGTCGAATCCGCCCCAAAGCAGGACGGGCGCAACATGATCATGGTGCTCGCGCCGACCAAGAAGAAGTCCGAGGCGCGCGCCGAGCAGCGACGCAAGAAGGACGACAGCGCAGCCGCGGCGGCCGCCGAGGCACCGGCACCTGAGGCCGCGACGGCCGAGGAGCCCGCCACCGAGCCGACCAAGGCTGACGCCGACGCCTCCTGAGGCGTCGCCCACAGATTTCCAGCACCACACACAGCATCACCGCAGCACCGACAGCGAAGGAGATCGGCAGCCATGCCGAAGAACAAGACCCACAGCGGCACCAAGAAGCGCTTCCGCGTCACCGGTTCCGGCAAGGTCATGCGCGAGCAGGCCGGTCACGTCCACAAGTTCCACGAGAAGACCCCGCAGAAGGCACGCGCCCTCAGCAAGGACCTTCTGGTTTCCAAGGCCGACGTCAAGAAGGTCAAGAAGCTTCTCGGCATCTGAGCCGAGTCACCCGAACGTCCAAGAACAGCAAGGAGTACTCACGTGGCACGCGTGAAGCGGGCGGTCAACGCCCAGAAGAAGCGCCGGGTCGTCCTCGAGCGCGCGAGCGGCTACCGCGGTCAGCGGTCCCGTCTCTACCGCAAGGCCAAGGAGCAGGTCACCCACTCCCTCGGCTACAGCTACCGCGACCGTCGCGCCCGCAAGGGTGACTTCCGTCGCCTGTGGATCCAGCGCATCAACGCTGCGGCCCGCGCCAACGGCATGACCTACAACCGCCTCATCCAGGGCCTCAAGGCCGCCGAGATCGAGGTCGACCGTCGCATGCTGGCCGAGCTCGCGGTCAACGACGAGGCAGCCTTCGCCGCCCTCGTCGAGATCGCCAAGGCCAACGTTCCGGCCCAGGCCGAGAAGGCGTCCGCCTGATCCTGCGGGCACCCTCGCACCTTCGAGCGCCGGGAGAGCCGTGCTGACCAACGTCCGATCCGATCGGGTCAAGTCAGTGCGATCGCTCTCCCGGCGCTCAGTGCGTGAACGGACCGGTCGCTTCCTCGTCGACGGGCCCCAAGGCGTGCGCGAGGCGATCCGGTATGCCGCAGAGCGCGTCGACGACATCTACGTCACCTCCGCTGCCGCGGACCGTCATCACGACCTCGTGGCCCAGGCTGCCGAGGCAGGGATCCACGTCCACGAGACCGACGATGCGGTCCTCGCCGCGATGGCCGACACCGAGTCGCCCCAAGGTCTGCTCGCCGTCGTCTCGACGCAGCCCCACACCCTTGAGGACGTCCTTGCGTCCGGACCGAGGCTGCTCGTGCTGCTGAGCGCGGTGCGTGACCCGGGCAACGCAGGCACAGTCATCCGGGGTGCCGACGCGTTCGGGGCCGACGCGGTGCTCGTGACCGACGGTTCCGTCGACGTCCTCGCACCCAAGGTGGTGCGGTCCACGGTCGGATCGATCTTCCACCTGCCCGTCGTCACCGGACTCGAGGTCGAGGCGACCCTCACGGCACTGGAGGAGCACGGCATACGGACGTTTGCGGCCGACGGAGTCGGCTCGACGCTGCTGCCGGACGTGGACGTGTCGCGGCCGCACGCTTGGGTCATGGGCAATGAGGCCTGGGGCCTGCCGGCCGAGATCAGGGACAGGTGCAGCGACGTCGTGCGCGTGCCGATCCACGACCGGGTGGAGTCGTTGAACCTCGCCATGGCCGCCACGGTCTGCCTCGCAGCGTCCGCAGGTGCCACGCGGAGAGCCTGAACGTGGTGGGATGTCGGCATGGATGAGTCGTCGATCAAGGATGGTGTGCTCACCGTTCCGCGCTCTGCGGCGTCCTCGGCGGCGCAGATGCTCCCCGATGGTCTGGTGGCCGCTGACGTCGACGGGCTGGTGACGTCGGTGAATCGGCGCGCCGAGCAGATTCTCGACATGCCCGCGGACGAACTCCTGGGCCGCGACATCCGGGTCGTTCTGCCCCTCGAGACCCGCAACGGTGAGTCGTGGTGGGCGCTCACGGATCCGTGGGGTGGACTCCGTATCCGTACCGGTCACCGCGAAAAGCTGCTGCAGCTGCCGGACGGTTCCGAACTGCTGGTGACCGCCCGCTATCTGCGGGCCGGTCGTGCCGGTCCACTCGGCGCGATCCTTCTCGCCCTGCGTGACGCCGAGGCGCGGCGACGCGCGGAGCAGGACCATGCGGCCCTGATCTCGACCATCGCCCATGAACTGCGTTCTCCGTTGACGGGTGTGAAGGGGTTCTCCTCGACCCTGCTGCGACGGTGGGACCAGTTCTCCGAGGAGCAGCGACTCACCATGCTCGAGGCGATCGATGCCGATGCCGATCGCCTGACCCGACTCATCACCGACCTCCTCGACGTCTCACGCATCGACACGGGCAGGTTGCGCATCCATGAGGTGCCGGTGTCGACCAGGGTGGTCTTCAACCGCCACGTCGAGCGAGCCGTGGCTGCCGGGCACGAAGACGTCGAGTTCAGTGTCGATGTCGCGCCCGGGGCCGAAGAGGTCTACGCCGACCCGGACCGTCTGGACCAGGTCGTGGCCAACCTCGTGGAGAACGCGCTGCGGCACGGGCGTGGTCGGGTGGCCCTTTCGGCCGAACCAACGGACGGCTCGACCGGCCAGGGAGTGACGATCAGCATTCGCGACGACGGCGAGGGGATCCCGGCGGAGCAGCGTCGCGCGGTGTTCAGCCGTTTCTGGCATGGTCCGAGTGGTTCCGGTACGGGGCTCGGGCTCTACATCGTGCGAGGTGTCGTGGAGGCTCACGGCGGGCAGGTCGACGTCGATGACGCCATCGAGGGAGGCGCGGTCGTCCGGGCCTTCTTCCCGGGTGAACCCGTCTAGCCGCAACGTCGCACTCGGCCTGACGAATCGTCTTGGGGGGCGTCGACGGGCTGGTGAGGCTCCCGGGGAGCCACCCGAGAGAACAACGAGGAAAGGGGCGATTCCGTGCCGGTCGTGTCGATCGCCCCCTATCGTGCCGTCCTCGCGAGCCGCGATCTTCGCGCCGCCCTGATCCTCGGCTCCCTGGTGCGGATCCCCGTGTTCTCGGCGGGCGTCCTGCTGACGGTTCACGTGGTGACGACCCTCGAGCGGTCGTATGCCGCGGCCGGCCTTCTCGCGTCGGTCGCCACCGTGGCCATCGCCGTGAGCGGGCCGTGGCGCGGCCGGCTGCTCGACCGGGTCGGGCTGCGACGCGTCGTCCTTCCTTCCACGCTCGTCGCGCTCCTCTGCTGGTCGGTCGCGCCGTGGGTGGACTACGTGCCTCTGCTGGTCCTCGCCGGCGTCGCAGGTCTCTTCGTCATTCCGAGCTTCTCGATCGTCCGCCAGGCCGTCATCGCCGCGGTGCCCTCCCAAGAGCGCCGGACCGCGATCTCGCTCGACTCCGTCGCCGTCGAACTCGCTTTCATCGTCGGTCCCGCGACCTCGATCTGGGCGGCATCGCTCTGGGACACGAGGTGGGTACTCTTCGCGATTCAGATGCTCGGGGTGGTGGGAGGCCTCGTCCTGTGGTTCGTGGACCTGCCCTTGCGCGGGGACGCCGAGGACGATGGCGCCCGGACGCAGACGCAGCGTTCGGCGTGGTTCGGCCTGCCCTTTGTGGCCGTGTGCCTTGCCGCGGCTGCGGCCACCTTCGTACTCGCCGGCACCGACCTCGGCATCGTCGCGCGCATGCGCGAGGTGGGGGAGCCCACGGCGATCGGACTCGTCCTCGCCTCATGGGGCCTGGGGTCTCTCATCGGGGCCCTCGTCTACGGCGGGTTGAGCCGGTCGATCTCGACGTTCTGGCTGTTGGGCGCGCTGGCTCTCGTGACCTTCCCCATGGCGCTGGCCGCTGGTCCGCTGTCTTTGGGTGCCCTCGGATTCGTCGCCGGCATGTTCTGCGCTCCCACGATCACGGCCAGCGTCGACCAGGCCTCGCGGATCGTTCCTGCGTCCGCTCGAGGTGAGGCCATGGGCTGGCACGGCTCGTCGTTGACGTTGGGAGGTGCCATGGGTGCCCCGTTTGCGGGATTGGCCATCGACGAGGTGGGCGCAGGTGGCGGCTTCGTGGCTCCGGCGGCTGTCGGACTCGTGATCGCCGTGCTCGGCGCCGTCGCCCTCCAGACCCGGAGGCGCCGGCGCGCTCCAAACCCGGAGGTGTCGTCGCCCGCGAGCGCGATAGGCTCTGGACCATGACTCCCGCCTCGGCCCCTCGCACTCCCCGTGCCGTGCGCCGATTTACCGTGCCCTCCGGTGCGGTGGCGCGGCACGCCTGAGCGGCGCGCGGCTGCACCCCAACGCAGGTGAGCGTTGGACGAGGGCGCCTTTCGAAGTCCAGCCTGCAGGGTGCGCTCGGACGCGCCCGCGACGAGAAGTGGAAGCCATGTCAGGACCCAACACGAACTTCGACCCGGTCGAGGTCGCTGCTCTCGACCCCCAGGTCATCGATGATGCGGTGACCGCCGCGCTCGACGCCGTCGCACGGGCTGTGTCCCTGGACGAGCTCAAGGCGCTGCGCTCGGCGCACTCCGGCGACCGGTCCGCTCTCGCTTTGGCGAACCGCGAGATCGGCGCTTTGCCACCCAGCGCCAAGGCCGAGGCGGGCAAACGTGTTGGTCAGGCGCGGGGGCGCGTCAACCAGGCGTTCGTCGCTCGGCAGGGGGAACTCGAGGCCGAGCGTGACGAACGCATCCTCACCGAGGAGGCCGTTGACGTCACCCTCCCCACCGGGCGTCGGCCTCTGGGGCGGCGGCACCCCATCGAGCTCATGTCGCAGCGAATCGCCGACCTCTTCGTCGGCCTGGGCTGGGAGATTGCCGAGGGGCCGGAGATCGAGGCGGAGTGGTTCAACTTCGACGCTCTCAACTTCGATGCCGACCACCCGGCTCGCCAGATGCAGGACACGTTCTACGTCGACCCTCCCGACGGTGGACTTGTCCTGCGCACCCACACGTCGCCCGTTCAGGCACGGACCCTGCTGGATCGCGGAGTCCCCGTCTACATCGCAGCGATCGGGCGGGTCTTCCGCACTGATGAGCTCGACGCAACCCACATGCCGGCGTTCCACCAGGTCGAGGGGCTCGCAGTCGACGAGGGCATCACGATGGCGCACCTCAAGGGAACGCTCGACCGCCTCGCCACGGAGCTCTTCGGCGACGGGATCAGCACGCGACTGCGGCCCTCCTTCTTCCCGTTCACGGAGCCGAGCGCCGAGATCGACCTGCGGTGCTTCGTGTGTCGTGGGGAGGATCCCGACTGCCGCACGTGCAAGGGCACCGGATGGATCGAATGGGGCGGCTGCGGGATGGTGAACCGCAACGTCCTCACGGCCTGCGGTGTCGACCCTGACCGCTTCACCGGCTTCGCCTTTGGCATGGGCATCGATCGCGCGCTGATGTTCCGGACCGGCGTGAGCGACATGCGGGACATGATCGAAGGCGACGTGCGCTTCGACGCGCAGTTCGGATTGGAGATCTGATGCGCGCGCTCCCAGTTCACGCGCCGCTGGCGCACCTGACCCACTCTGCCGGAATGGAGATCTGATGCTGATTCCAGTCGATTGGCTGCGCGAATACGTCGCCGTCCCCACCGATGCGACGGGCGAGCAGATCGCCGCTGACCTCGTCCGCGTGGGCCTGGAGGAAGAGGGGCTGCACACCGGAGGTGTGACGGGTCCGCTCGTCGTGGGCAGGGTCCTCACGAAGGAGCCGGAGCCGCAGAAGAACGGCAAGACCATCAACTGGTGCACCGTCGACGTGGGCGAGAGCAACGGCACCGGGGAGCCCCAGGGCATCGTGTGCGGCGCCCACAACTTCGAGCCCGGCGATCTCGTCGTCGTCATCCTGCCGGGGGGCGTGATCAGCACGCCGCACGGCCCGCTCGAGGTCAGTGCGCGCAAGACCTACGGCCACGTGTCGGCGGGGATGATCTGCTCCGAGCGCGAGCTCGGCATCGGCGACGACCACGACGGCATCCTCGTACTCACGCGCAAGTTCGCCGACGACGACGCCCTGATCTCCAGCCTCAGGCCCGGGATGGACGCCATCCCGCTCCTCGGTCTCGACCGCGAGACCGTCGAGGTCAATGTCACCCCGGATCGGGGCTACTGCTTCGCCATCCGTGGCATCGCGCGTGAGTACTCGCACGCGACCCGCGCCACCTTCATCGACCCGGCGATCGCGCTCGCGGCCAAGGCTCCGGAACCCACCGACGAGGGAATCGCGGTCGAACTGCGCGACGACTCACCCATCCGCGATCGCGTCGGGTGCGACCGCTACGTGGCCCGCGTCGTGCGCGGCATCGATGTCAGCGCGCCGACTCCGCGCTGGATGGCGACGCGTCTCACTGAAGCAGGGATGCGCCCCATCTCACTACCCGTCGACGTGACCAACTACGTCATGCTCGGCCTGGGCCAACCCCTGCACGCGTTCGACCTCGACACGCTGGAGGCGCCCATCGTCGTGCGGCGGGCCCGGGACGGGGAGCGGCTCAAGACCTTGGACGACCAGGACCGGGCGCTCGATACCGGAGACCTCCTCATCACCGACCGTGGGGGCGAACGCCCCGTCGCGATCGCAGGCGTCATGGGTGGCGCGGAGACCGAGGTCGGTGCCGGGACGCGTGATGTCCTCATCGAGGCGGCCCACTTCGAGGCCGTGACCATCGCGCGCACGGCCCGCCGCCACAAGCTTCCGTCGGAGGCCTCGCGACGCTTCGAGCGCGGGGTCGACCCGGCCCTCGCGGCAGCGGCCGCGCAACTCGCCGTCGACCTGCTGGTCGAACATGGCGGAGGCACCGTCGACCCCGAAGTCACGGACGTGGGTTCTCCCACCCCGCCGGCAGCCATCACCATGTCGGTGGGCTTCCCCACCCGGATCGTCGGTGTTGAGTACTCCGACGGCCAGGTCGTCGACGTTCTCGAATCCGTCGGGTGTGACGTCACTCGCAACGGTGACCTCCTGTCCGTGACCCCACCGACCTGGCGTCCGGACCTCACGACCGCCGAGGACCTCGTCGAGGAAGTCGCGCGCATCAACGGCTACGACGGCATCCCGTCGATCCTGCCGACCCCGCCCGGTGGCGCGGGGCTGACCCATGCGCAGCGGGTCCGGCGTACGGTCGCCAACGTCCTTGCAACACAGGGGCTCTCCGAGATCTGGAGTGCCCCGTTCGTGGGTGCCGACCGGTATGCAGCCCTGGGGCTCGACGTGGACGCCGAAGTCGCGCGTTCGGTCCGTCTGGCCAACCCGCTCTCGGACGAGCAGCCGCTCATGCGCACACGCCTCCTCGCGACCATGGTCGATGGCCTGCGCCGCAATGTCGCTCGAGGCGCCCGCGATGTCGCGCTCTTCGAGTTCGGACTCGTCGTCGACCTTGACGGACCGCAGAGGAATGCCCCCACAGAGGACGTGGGTGTGCTTCCCACGGAGGAGACGCTCGCGGCGATTCGAGCAGCAGTGCCGCCGCAGCCGAGGCACGTGGGTTGGCTCCTCGCCGGCGATCGCGACCGCCACGGGTGGTGGGGTGAGGGTCGGCCGGCGGACGTCACCGATGCCATCGACCTCGCGCGCGTCGTCGGCGAGTCGTTGGCCGTCACTCTTCACGTCGTGGCGGACACCGTCGCGCCGTACCACCCCGGTCGATGTGCCCGCGTCGAGCTGGCCGACGGGTCGGTCGTGGGGCATGTGGGCGAGTTGCACCCTAAGGTCGTCGCCGCGCTGGGCCTGCCCCCTCGGACCGTCGGAGCCGAGCTCGACCTCGATGTGCTCACTCGCGCTGCTGAGGTCACGGTGCAGGCGAGCACGCTCACCGCCTTCCCCATGGCGCAGAGCGATGTCGCCCTCGTCGTGGACGAGGGCGTGACGGCCGCCGCCGTCGAGGAAGCACTGCGGGAGGGTGCTGGCGAGACCCTGGAGTCCGTGAACCTTTTCGATGTCTATCGGGGCGACCAACTCGAGCCGGGCAAGAAGTCCCTCGCCTATCGGCTGACCTTCCGTGCGGAGGACCGGACCCTCACCACCGACGAGGTGTCTGCTCTCCGGGATTCGGCGGTCAAGGCAGCCGCCTCACGGACCGGGGCTGTGCAGCGATGACTCAGCCGGTCGCGATTGTCACCGGGGCGTCGCGCGGCATCGGCGCCTTCGTCGCCGATGCCCTGCAGGGCGCGGGATATGCCGTGGAGCGCGGGTCGCGCTCCACGGCCCCGGTCACGGATCGTGCGGCCGTTGAGGGATGGGTGGCAGATGTCGTGGCGCGCCACGGGCGGATCGACCTGCTGGTCAACAACGCAGGTGTCATCGACTCCGAGGTCCCACTGCAGGAGTCCGATCCGGACGAATGGTGGGCCACGGTGGAGGTGAACGTCCTCGGGCCCTACCTCCTGACGCGCACGGTGCTGCCGCACATGCTCTCGGCCGGCAACGGTCGCGTCATCAACCTCAACAGCGGGGCGGGGGTTCGGCCAGGAGCCGTCGCCTCGGCCTACAACGTGAGCAAGACGGCCCTCGCACGCATCACCGGTTCGACCCACCTGGCAGGGAAGGGAAGGGGCGTCTTCGCGTTCGACCTGGCGCCTGGCGTCGTGCGGACGGACATGACCCAGTCGATGCTTGCCCACCGCGGAAGAACGGAGTGGACCGATCCCGGGGACGTCACGGCTCTCGTCCTCGCACTGGCCTCAGGTGACCTCGACGCGTGGAGCGGACGCATGGTGAGGGCAGGGTCCGATTCTGCAGAGTCACTCATGGCGCGCCAACAGGGCGCCGGTGGCGTGGGCGAGCATGACCGCACGATCGGTCTCGTCCCCTGGGGTGCGGACGACCCGCTCGCGTGATCGTCTTTGCATAGAGTTGCTGTCCCATGCAAGACTATGCACATGCTGAAAGTCGCTGTTGCCGGTGCGAGTGGGTACGCGGGAGGAGAGGTCCTCCGGTGGCTCCAGCGACACCCCGAGGTCGAGATCGGCGCAGTCACGGCCGGTGGCAACGCCGGTTCTCGACTGAGTTCGGTTCACCCGCACCTCTTCTCACTCGGTGGCCGCGTGCTCGAGGAGACCACTCCCGACGTGCTTGGTGGCCATGACGTCGTCGTCCTCGCCCTGCCGCACGGTCACTCGGCGGCGGTCGCGGAGGCGCTCGGCGACGAGGTGGTCGTCATCGACTGTGGGGCTGACTTCCGGCTGCGGAGCGAGGCGGCCTGGACGACCTTCTACGACACCCCGTATGCCGGCTCGTGGGCCTACGGACTTCCCGAGCTCCCGCTGTCCGGCGGGGGCCGTGGCCGTGAGGCCCTCGGCGGCACGTCCCGGATCGCCGTACCCGGCTGCTACCCGACGGCCGTGACCCTCGCCATGGCCCCCGGCCTGGCGTCCGGTGTCGTCGAAGCGGAGGACGTCGTGGTCGTGGCCGCGTCGGGGACCTCCGGCGCGGGGAAGTCCCTCAAGCCCCACCTGCTGGGTGCCGAGGTCATGGGCTCCATGTCGCCGTATGGGGTCGGGGGAGGGCATCGACACACCCCCGAGATCGAGCAGAACCTCTCTGCAGCGGCCGGTTCGACCGCCACCGTGTCGTTCACACCTACCTTGGCACCCATGCCGCGGGGGATCCTCGCCACCTGCACCGCACGGGTTGCCGCGGGCACCACCGCCGACATGGTCCGCGAAGCCTGGCGGGCGGCATACGCCGATGAACTCTTCGTCCACCTGCTCGAGCCCGGGGCGTGGCCGTCCACCGCCCATGTGACCGGCAGCAACCACGTGGAGGTCCAGGTGACGCTCGACGAGCGTGCCGGTCGCGTCATTGCGATTGCCGCCATCGACAACCTGGCCAAGGGCACGGCAGGCGCCGCCGTCCAGTGCCTCAACCTCGCCGTCGGACTGCCCGAGTCCACCGGCCTTCTCGGATCGGGGGTGGCGCCATGAGCGCCGTGCCGTTGCACCTCATGACACACCCCGAGCCCCTTGTGATCGCACGGCTGGATTCCGGCGAGGAGCCGTCCTGGGAGTGGTCCCGTGGCCCGTTCGCGTCGTTGACTCGCTCTGCCGACGAGACGTCGATCGTCTGCCTCGAGGACGTGGTCCCCGTCGGGGTCACCACCGAAGGCCCCTTCCTCGGCGTCGAGGTCGCCGGTCCACTCGCCTTCGAGGCGGTCGGCGTCATGGCCGAGATCCTCACCCCACTGGTGCCGGCAGGCATCAGTGTGCTGGCGATGTCGACGTTCGACACGGACTGGGTGCTCGTACCCGCGGCGGAGATCACGACCGCGATGGAAGTCTGGCGCAAGGCCGGACTCATCGTCACCTCCACCACCCTCTCGGGACGGAGTGGAGAGTGAGCGTCACCGCAGCACGGGGATTCCGCGCATCGGGAGCCACTGCCGGCCTCAAGGCGTCCGGATCCAGCGACGTGGCACTCGTCGTGAATGACGGACCCGACCGGCACGCTGCCGCGGTCTTCACGAGCAATCGTGTCGAGGCTGCGCCCGTGACGTGGTCACGACAGGTCGTCCGGGATCGCCGGGCCGATGCAGTGTTCCTCAACTCCGGTGGTGCCAACGCCTGCACCGGGGTTCAGGGCTTCCAGGACACCCACCGGACCGCAGAGCTCGTGGCCGACGCGCTGCGGTGCAGCGCCACGGACGTCATCGTCTGTTCGACCGGGCTGATCGGTGAGTTCCTCCCGATGGACCGGATCGAACGTGGCATCGATCTCACGGCGGCCGGGCTGGGGCGTGCGGGAGGTTCCGACGCCGCACGGGCGATCATGACGACGGACTCGGTCCCCAAGGAGGCCGTTGCAGCGCGCGACGGCTGGGTCGTGGGCGGCATGGCCAAGGGCGCCGGGATGCTGGCTCCGGGGCTCGCGACGATGCTCTGCGTCATCACGACCGACGCCGTCGTCAGCCCTGAGGCGCTCGACGCGGCACTGCGTGTGTCCACCGCGTCGACGTTCGACCGCGTGGACTCGGACGGCTGCATGTCGACCAACGACACGGTCGTCGTCATGGCCTCGGGCGCCTCGGGCATTGCGGTGAGCCCCGATGAGCTGACTGCCGCGGTCCACGAGGTCTGCGCCTCCCTGGCACGCCAGCTCGTCGCCGACGCCGAGGGCGCCAGCCACGACATCGCGGTCGAGGTGCGGTCGGCCGCAACCGAAGCGGACGCGGTTGCGGTCGCACGCTCCGTGACGAGGAGCAACCTCTTCAAGGCGGCCATCTTCGGCAGGGATCCCAACTGGGGCCGGGTGCTGGCGGCAGTCGGCACGACGGAGGCCACCTTCGAGCCGTCGTCCCTCGACGTGGCGATCAACGGCGTTCAGGTCTGTCGTGGCGCGACCATCGGGGAGGACAGGGCGCTCGTCGACCTCGAGCCCCGTGAGGTCCACGTCGTCATCGACCTTCATGCCGGTGACGCCACCGCCACCGTGTGGACCAACGACCTCACCCACGACTACGTCCATGAGAACTCCGCCTACAGCACGTGAGGACACCGTGATCGACGCACAGACGAAGGCGAAGGCGAGCACCCTCGTCGAGGCGCTCCCGTGGCTCGAGCGCTTCCGTGGTGCCCTCGTCGTCGTGAAGTACGGCGGCAACGCCATGGTCGACGACGATCTGAAACTCGCGTTTGCGCAGGATGTGGCCTTCCTCCGATATGCCGGGCTACGTCCCGTCGTGGTTCACGGCGGCGGCCCGCAGATCAGGGCGATGCTCGACCGGCTCGGCCTCGAGAGCGAGTTCAAGGCCGGGCTCCGTGTCACCACTCCCGAGGTCATGGACGTCGTCCGGATGGTGCTCACGGGGCAGGTCGGACGTGAGCTCGTGGGCATGCTCAACCAGCACGGCCCGCTCGCCGTCGGCCTGTCGGGGGAGGACGGCGCGCTCTTCGGAGCCCGCCGCCGTGGGGTCGTCATTGACGGTGTCGAGGAGGATCTCGGTCTGGTGGGCGACGTCGTCTCTGTGAACACGCAAGCCGTCCTGGACCTGCTGGACGCCGGCCGTATCCCCGTCGTGTCGACCGTCGCACCAGACCTCGACCACGAAGGCCAGGTGCTCAACGTCAATGCAGACACTGCAGCGGCGGCACTCGCGGCGGCACTCGGCGCGCGCAAGCTTGTCGTCCTCACGGACGTCGAAGGCGTGTATGCCGCGTGGCCGGACCGTTCCTCGCTCCTCTCGACCTTGCCCCTGAGCCGCGCGAAGGAGCTTCTCCAGACCGTCGACTCGGGCATGATCCCCAAACTCGAGGCGTGTATTCGCGCGGTCGAGAACGGTGTCCCACAGGCCCACGTCATCGACGGTCGTGAACCGCACTCCCTGCTCATTGAGGTTTTCACCTCCGAGGGCATCGGCACGCTCATCGAGGAGGACGCATGAGCACCCCACCAAGTTCGCCCACGCAGAGCGTGGGACCCGCTCCGCTTCCCTCCTCCGAGACTTCGCAGGGACCCCGCATGACGCCAACCGCAAGCACCGATTCGCAGCAGGGGCTGCTTGATCGCTACACGCACTCACTGATCACCGTGTTCGGCACGCCGCAACTCGTGCTCGACCGCGGTGACGGCGCCTGGGTCTGGGACACGGACGGGAAGCGATATCTCGACCTTGTCGGCGGGGTGGCCGTGAACGCCCTGGGACACAACCACCCGGCGCTCGTCGCGGCCGTGTCCAAGCAGGTCTCCGAGATGGCGCACATCTCGAACTTCTACACGTCGCGCGCCCAGATCGAGCTCGCCGAACGCATCCTGAAGATTGCGGATGCCCCCACCGGGTCGGGCGTCTTCTTCGGAAACTCCGGGGCTGAGGCCATCGAGGCGGCCATCAAGCTGTCGAGGCGGACGGGTCGGACCGGGATCATCGCCGCCGAGGGAGCCTTCCACGGACGCACCACTGGTGCGCTGGCGCTGACCCACAAGGCCGCCTACCGCGAGCCGTTCGCGCCCCTCATCCCCGATGTCTCGCACGTTCCCTACAACGACGTCGAAGCCCTCCGTGCTGCGGTCACGGAGGCGACCGCTGCCGTGGTCCTCGAACCCGTCCAGGGTGAGGCAGGAGCGATCGTCGCGGACCCGGCATACCTGCGTGCCGCACGCGAGATCACCACGGCGGCAGGTGCGCTGCTCGTCATCGACGAGGTCCAGACCGGGATTGGGCGCACGGGGGACTGGTTCGGCTACCAGGAGAGCGGCATCGTTCCCGACGCAGTCACCCTTGCCAAAGGCCTGGGAGGCGGGCTGCCGATCGGTGCCCTCGTGACGTTCGGCCCGGAGGTGAGCGGACTGCTCACGGCGGGCCAGCACGGCTCGACGTTCGGCGGGAACCCGCTGGTGGCCGCAGCCGGACTGAGCGTTCTGGACACGATCGCGGGCCACGGCCTGTTGGCTCACGTGACTGAGGTGGGAGACCACCTCGCCAGGGCGGTGACCGCCCTCGACCACCCCGAGGTCGAGGGAGTGCGTGGTCGCGGACTCCTCAGGGCGATCGTCCTCCGGTCGGACCTCTCACCGGCGATCGCCACAGGAGCCCGCGAGGCTGGCTTCCTCGTCAACCCGGTGGCGTCCAACGCGATTCGTCTCATCCCTCCACTCACGATCACGCGCGACGAACTTGACCTCTTCGTCGCGGCGTTGCCCTCACTCATCGCGTCTGCCAAGGAGTCCACCCCATGACCGCAACTGTCAGGCACCTCCTGCGCGACGACGACGTCTCGCCGCAGGAGCAGGCCGAGATTCTGGAGCGCGCTGCGCAGATCAAGGCGAGCCCATTCAGCGACCGGTCCCTCGAGGGCCCGGAGGTCGTCGCGGTGCTGTTCGACAAGCAGACCTTGCGGACGCAGGTGTCCTTCGCGGGCGCGATCGCACACTTGGGCGGCTTCCCACTCGTCATCGACGGCAAGCTCGCCCAAGTGGGGGTGCGCGAGACGATCGCGGACGTCGCCAGGGTGCTGACGCGGGAGGCCAAGGCCATTGTCTGGCGCACCTATGGGCAGGAACGCATCGAGGAGATGGCGGCACATTCGAGCGTCCCGGTCATCAACGCCCTCACCGACGAATTCCACCCGTGCCAGATCCTGGCGGACCTCCTGACGATCAGGGAGCACAAGGGGACCTTGGCGGGGCTGACCTTCGCCTACGTCGGCGACGGTGCCAACAACATGAGCCACAGCTACCTGCTCGGGATGGCCATGTCCGGTCTCCACGTGCGGATCGGTACGCCGGCTTCCTATCAGCCCAACCCGGCCGTCCTCGCGCGAGCCGTCGAGATCGCGTCCGGGACGGGGGGATCGGTCACGATTCTCGAGGATCCCCACGAGGCCGTCGCCGGTGCTGATGTGGTCGCGACCGACACGTGGGTGTCCATGGGCTTCGAGAAGGAGAAGGATTCCCGCCAAGGGTCCGAGAGCCCGTTCGCGCGCTACGCCGTGAGCGCGGAGCTCATGGCTCGGGCCAAGCAGGACGCGATCTTCCTGCACTGCCTGCCGGCCTATCGCGGTTTCGAAGTGGACGCAGAGGTGATCGATGGGCCTCAGTCCGTGGTCTGGGACGAGTCCGAGAACCGCCTGCACGCGCAGAAGGCGGTCCTGTCCTGGCTCATCGAGAAGTCGGGCGGTGAGCAACGATGACGGTCTCCTCCAGCCGGACTGGGCGTCAGCAGCGGATCGTCGAGATCCTGCAGACCCAGTCGGTGAAGTCGCAGACCGAGCTGCTCGAGATCCTCGGTGGTGACGGCATCGAGGTCACCCAGGCGACGCTGTCGCGGGACCTCGTGGACATTGGTGCCGAGAAGGTCCGCGTCGGCAAGAACCTCGTGTATGCCGTTCCCGGTGAAGGCGGTGACCGCACCGTGCGCGCGGCCCTGGACGGGCAGGAGACGACCAACCGCTTGGCGCAGCGCTGCCACGAGCTGCTCGTCTCGGCGGAGGTCTCGGCGAATCTGGTCGTCCTCCGGACCCCTCCGGGGGCGGCCAACTACCTCGCGTCGGCCATCGACCACACGACAGTTCCGGGGGTCGTGGGGACGATCGCCGGCGATGACACGATCATGGTCATCACCACCGGGGCGACCGCGAGTCGCACGGTCGCCACACGCCTGATGGACTACACCCGCAAGGAGAACGCGTGAGCGAGACGGACGTCAACGGGACGCCTGAGAGCAAGCTGAGCCTGTGGGGAGGGCGCTTCACCGGTGGCCCGGCCGACGCCTTGGCCGAGCTGTCCCGGTCGACGCATTTCGACTGGCGGCTGGCCCTGCACGACATCGCGGGCTCCCGTGCGCACGCGCGAGTCCTCCGCACGGCCGGGCTGCTCAGCGATGAGGACCTGTCGACGATGCTGGCCTCTCTGGACCAGTTGGCCGCCGACGTCGAGTCCGGAGACTTCCTACCCGCCCCGGGCGACGAGGACGTCCACACTGCGCTCGAGCGTGGACTCATTGAGCGTGCCGGACCGGACGTGGGCGGACGCCTGCGTGCCGGGCGTTCACGCAACGACCAGATCGCCACGCTCGGCCGGATGTATCTCCGTGAGCACGCCCGGACGGTCGCGGGCCTCGTCCTCGACGTCGTCGACGCGCTCGTGGCCCAGGCGCAGCGGCACCCGTCGGTCGCCATGCCCGGTCGCACCCACCTCCAGCACGCCCAACCGGTCCTGTTGGCGCACCACCTCCTGGCACACGGATGGCCACTCCTCCGGGACGTCGAGCGTCTGCGCGATTGGGACCGAAGGGCAGCACTGAGCCCCTACGGCTCGGGGGCCCTCGCTGGGAGCTCGCTCGGCCTCGATCCTGAGGCGGTGGCCGCGGACCTCGGGTTCGACGGCGCGGTGGAGAACTCGATCGACGGCACGGCCTCCCGAGATGTCGTCGCCGAGTTCGCGTTCGTCACGGCGATGATCTCCGTGGACCTGTCACGGATCGCCGAGGAGGTCATCCTCTGGGCGACCAAGGAGTTCGGCTTCATCACGCTCGACGACTCCTTCTCCACCGGGTCGAGCATCATGCCGCAGAAGAAGAACCCCGACGTTGCCGAGCTCGCCCGCGGCAAGGCTGGTCGACTCGTCGGCAACCTCGGTGGCCTCCTGACCACCCTCAAGGGCTTGCCGCTCGCCTACAACCGCGACCTCCAGGAGGACAAGGAGCCGGTGTTCGACTCCATCGACACGCTCGAGGTTCTGCTCCCGGCCTTCAGCGGCATGGTCGACACGATGGCCTTCAACACTGAACGCCTTGAGTCACTTGCACCGCAGGGCTTTTCGCTCGCGACTGACATCGCCGAGTGGCTGGTGCGCCAAGGGGTGCCCTTCCGAATTGCACACGAGGTCGCGGGTGAGTGCGTGCGCGTCTGTGAGTCCCGGGGCATTGAGCTCTGGGACCTCAGCGACGACGACCTGGCCGGCATCTCTGAGCACCTCACACCGGATGTGCGTGAGGTGTTGACGGTCGAGGGATCGCTGGCTTCCCGGGACGCGAAGGGCGGCACGGCGCCGACCCGAGTGGCCGAGCAGCTGGAGCGTGTCGTGGCAGCGAGCAACGACGCGCGAGCATGGGCGGGCTCCCAGCCGACGGTCCGGTGACCACTCTGCCGCGGGAGTTCTTCGCGCGTCCCGTTCTCGACGTGTCGCGCGACCTCCTGGGTGCGCACCTCACGCATGGCGGCGTCACGATCCGGGTCACCGAGACCGAGGCGTATGCCGGCCACGGCGTTGATCCCGGCTCCCACGCCTTCCGTGGGGAGACCCCGCGGACCGCACCGATGTTCGGGCCCCCCGGGGTCACCTATGTCTACTTCACCTATGGCATGCACTGGATGCTCTGCCTGGTGACCGGGGAGCTGGGCACGGCCGAAGCGGTCCTTGTGCGGGCCGGCGAGGTCGTCGACGGTCACGATGTGGCCGCGGCACGCCGGCCCGGTATTCGGGAGCGCGATTGGTGTCGTGGACCGGCTCGACTCGCGACGACCCTCGCACTCGACGGCTCCCACACGGGTCGCGACTTCTGCCATCCTCCGCTGGGACCTGTCCCCAGCATCGACCTCACGGTCGCGACAGGGGAGCCGAGACCGGACCACACGATCCGCTCCGGACCACGGGTCGGGGTGAGCGGTCCGGGAGGCGACGGGACGGCATACCCCTGGCGGTTCTGGACCGACGGCGAGCCGACGGTCAGTGCCTACCGACCGGGCGTCATCCGGCGGCGTAGCCGCTGATCTCTGCACGCACTCGTGCCTTGACGTCCTCTGGTGCATAACTCACGTCCAGGGCGGTCGTGGCGAGGTCGCGAAGGCCCTGCTCGTCGAGCTCGAGGAGGTCCGCGGCGATCTCGTACTCGCGGTTCAGCGTGGTCCCGAACATGGGCGGGTCATCGCTGTTGACGGTGACGACGACGCCGGCGTCGCGGAGCGCCCGGATCGGGTGGTCCTCGAGGCGCTCGACGCAGCGGGTCGCGATGTTCGAGGTGGGGCACACTTCGAGTGGGATGCGCTCGGCGACCAGACGCTCGATGAGGCGCGGGTCGTCGATGGAGCGGATGCCGTGCCCGATCCTCTCGGCACCCAGCACGTCGAGGGCGTCCCAGACGGACTGGGCGTCGGTCGACTCGCCGGCGTGGGGGAGTGACCGCAGCCCGGACGCCCGGGCGCGGTCGAAGTGCGCCTTGAACTGTGGGCGGGGGACCTCGGGGCCGCCGAGACCGAATCCGATGAGCGACTCCGGGCCGTGGTCGACCGCATAGCCAAGGGTGGCGTCCGCCGAGTCGAGACCGGCCTCGCCCGGGATGTCGTAGATCCAACGCAGGACGATCCCGAGGTCGCGCTCCGCGGCACGTCGCGCGTCCTCGATGGCCTCCGTGTAGGCCTCGATCGGGATCCCCATGCGGACGCTCGTGAAGGGCGTCATCGTGAGTTCGGCATAGCGAACCTGTTGCCCCGCAAGGCCTTCGGCCACCTCGTACGTGAGGAGGTGGATGTCCTCAGGTGTGCGAAGGAGAGCCACGACGGCGAGGTAGACGTCGATGAAGTGGGCGAAGTCGGAGAAGGTATAGAAGTCACGGAGAGCCTCAATGCCCTGTGGCACACCGGAGTCCGGGTGACGCTCCGCGAGTCGAGCAACGGTCTCGGGGCGTGCCGACCCGACGTGGTGCACGTGCAGCTCCGCCTTCGGCAGGCCCGCGATGAAATCCCTGTATGCCGTGTGCTCACCCATGTGCCGCAGTCTGCCAGTCACCGGTCACTGAGGATGCGGGCCAGGGTGCGTCGCATGACCTCCCCGAGCTGATGCCCACGGGGAACGTAGTAGAGGACCCCGCCGACGGCCTGCTGCAGGGCGAAGGCTCGGGCTCGAAGCCACGCGGTCTCCGTCGCTCCAGTGGCGGCACGGAAAACGCCCCGCCCTCTGCGGTCGAGGATGGACCAAGCGGGGACGAGGTCGAGCGCGGCGTCGCCGATGCCCGCGCCTCCCCAATCGATGATCGCCTGCAGCCGGCGGTCCGAGACGAGGATGTTTCCCGGGATGAGGTCACCGTGCACGAAGCGATCGGCGACGATCTCTGCCGTGGCGGCCTCGGCCGACTCGGCGGCCGAGTTGCGCACGGCCTCGACGTCCAGCAACCTCGCGGCATCCCACTGCTCGTCTGTGAGCCACTGCTCGAGATCAACCAGGAGAGGCAGCAGGGGGCCGCCGCGGGTTCCGGGAACCCGGTTCGGCACGTCGATGTCCGTGATCGCCCCAATGGCTCGGACGGTCTCTGCGAGGTCTGCGGCGAGCGCGTCGGTGTCCGGGTCGAGAAGTGAGGACCGTGCCTGCCAGGCATCTCCACCGTCTAACCATTCGACGACCGCCCAAGGGTGCGAGAAGACGGGACTGGGCTGACCGGCATACGCGATCGTCGGCACTCGCACGGGCAACCTGTCGGCGAGTGCGGGCAGCACGGTGAGCTCCTTCACCAGGCTTGCCGCCGCGCCCTCGGTCCGCGGCAGGCGAACGATGTGGTCGGGGCCGGAGGGCGGACTGATTCGCCACATCGCGTTGTCGGTGCCCGAGGTGAGGAGCTGGTGCAGCTCGAGATCGGCCCACTGCGGGCATTGCTCGTCGAGGAGGGCGCGAACGATGGTCACGGATGTGTCGGCTTCGTCGTCGTGGATGCGGTCGCTCACGGGTCCCATCCCACACGGCGAGGTGCTGGACCGTCCAACGAGTTCTCCGTGGCAGGCTTTCGCCTGTGAACGACATCCTTGCCGAACTGCAGTGGCGCGGCCTAGTGGCCCAGACGACCGACGAAGACGCCCTGCGCGAGTCCCTGACGAGCGCGCCGATCACGGCCTACTGCGGATTCGACCCGACGGCTCCCTCGCTGCACTTCGGCAACCTGGTCCAGCTGATCGTGCTCCGTCACCTGCAGCGTGCCGGGCACAAGGTGATCTGCCTCGTCGGCGGGTCCACCGGCCTCATCGGCGACCCACGCCCGAGCGCAGAACGCGTCCTGAAGTCCAAGGAACAGACCGCCGAATGGGTGGGGCGCATCCAGGACCAAGTGCAGCCGTTCCTCGACTTCGAGGGCGACAACGCCGCGATCATGGTCAACAACCTCGACTGGACCGCGCCCATGACGGCGCTCGACTTCCTGCGCGACATCGGCAAGCACTTCCGCGTGAACCAGATGGTCAAGAAGGACGCTGTGGCCGCTCGGCTCAATTCCGACGAAGGCATCTCCTACACGGAGTTCAGCTACCAGATTCTCCAGGGGCTCGACTTCCTCGAGCTCTACCGTGCGCACGGCTGCACCTTGCAGACCGGTGGGCAGGACCAATGGGGCAACCTCACCGCGGGCTCTGACCTGATCCACAAGGTGGAGGGGGAGTCCGTCCACCTACTCACCACGCCGCTGGTCACCGACTCGGCCGGCAACAAGTTCGGCAAGAGCGAGGGCAACGCTGTCTGGCTCTCGGCAGACATGACGAGCCCGTACGCCTTCTACCAGTACTGGCTCAACGTCGAGGACGCCTCGGTGATCAAGTTGTTGCGCATCTTCACCGACCGCACACGGGACGAGATCACCGAACTGGAGCGCCAGGTCGCCGAGGAGCCCTTCCGGCGCGCATCGCAACGGACGCTCGCGGCCGATGTCACGACCCTCGTGCACGGGGCTGAGGCGACTGCGTCGGTACAGGCCGCTTCGGAGGCCCTGTTCGGCAAGGGTGATCTCACCGCGCTCGACGCGGGCACGCTGCGGGACGCGACCGCAGAGCTGCCGGGGGGAGAGGTGTCGCCCGGAATGACGATGACCGATGCCCTCGTCGCGGTCGGCCTCGTGGACTCGCGCAACGCAGCCCGCCGTGCCATCGGTGACGGCGGGGCCTCCATCAATGGTGAGAAGGTCACCGATCCGGAGTTCACGCTGGCCGACGAGCACTTCCTTCACGGGTCCGTTGCGCTGCTGAGGCGCGGCCGCAAGTCGATGGCGGCCGGCCGCAGGGCCTAGATCCGTTGTGGCACAACCAATTTCGGTATGCCGCGGGGTCGTGTCAGTGGCGGGCGGGCACCCGATTTGGTGTCTGGCGAGAACGTCCTCTAATGTTCTCGATGTCAGCCCGACAGGGAGGAACGGACACCACCGGGTGAGGCCAAAAGCCCCACACGAAGTAGGCCGGTCCCAGGGTTGAACCCCACAGCACAAGACAGCGGAAACGCCGGCTTGGAAGGGCGCCGCAAGGTTGCTAGAGTGGGTGCCCCGCGAAGATCCAAGAGTGATCAGATCCGGTTGGCTCCAAGGAGCAGCACGGATTTGACTCCCAAGTATGGCCGCGGGTAAG